>NZ_JBQFZL010000001.1:0-1353781 GCF_056542225.1 Ruegeria sp. AE3
CTGGGGCATAAACGGGGGCATTCCTCGGGTATCGGTGACCCAAGATCCTGTCGTCGTTCTATGTTCTGATGATCTGGCTGGGGTGGTAGGATTCGAACCTACGATACACGGTACCAAAAACCGCTGCCTTACCACTTGGCTACACCCCAACGGTGAGCGGCTATCTACGATTGTTGATGGCAGGGTTCAAGAGCGTTTTGCAAAAAAAGCGAGCGCCGTAAATTTTTTTTGAAGGCCCCTCATTTGGTATCGATCAACACCGCTCCGGTACGGTTGCCTTCTTGTACCAGCGCATGGGCCGCAGCGCATTCTTCCAACGTAAAGACCTTGTGAACGGGGCAGATCAGTGCGCCATCAGTCAGTGCCTTGTGTAATGTCTTTATTGCGGTGGCGCGCAAGTCCGCGGGCAGCAGGTAGATCAGAACCGCTTCGAGCGTCACGGCCTTGAACATCATGGGTCCAAAGGGAAAGACAGGTGTCATATTCCGGGCAGATCCATATGCGTTGATACGGCCGTTTTCGGCGATGACGGCAATGTTGGTGGCAAGGTTCTGTCCAAATTCGACATCGACGATTCGACCGATTGCATGCCCATCATTTGCATCGAGGATCTGATCCGAAAGGTGTTCACCGGTGTAGTCGAGCACGACATCCGCACCAGCTGCCTTGACCCGGTCAAAGTTGCGGGCGCTGGCCGTTGCGATCACTTTGGCTCCGGCCCATTTGGCAAGCTGCACAGCCAGATACCCGACGGTGCCCGCCCCGCCATGGATCAATATGGTTTGCCCGCCCGGTGCGCCGCCCGAGAACACCGCATGGCTTGCGGTTAGGCCCGGAATTCCAAGAATTGCCCCGGTTTCAAGTGACACTGTCTCGGGCAGTTCGACAGCCTGAGATTCGGGCAGGGTGATGTGGCTGGCAGCTGTACCAAATGCGCGCTGCCATTGCCCGTTCCAAATCCACACGCGCCGGCCAATCCGCGCCGCGGGTACTCCATCGCCAACCGCTGTGATGACTCCAGCCCCGTCGCTGTGCGGAACGATCAGCGGAAACGGGGGTTCCGTGACACCCGGCCGGGTTCCCGCACGGGCCTTGATATCCGAGGGGTTTACGCCGGAATAGGACAACTCGACCGTGACTTCACCTGGTTCAGGCTGGATCAGGGGAATATCCTGTATACGCAAGACATCGACAGCGTCTCCGAAGGCTGAATAAGTGACTGCGCGCATAGCGTCCTCCATTTAGGTCGAGTTAAGCGGCGATTGGGCCGGTAACTCAAACACCTTGTCGCGCTTTTTCAGGGCGATGCGCAACCGCGGATACCGGAATTAGTCTTTCGCCTATTCCCGAATTTCGGAAGGATCGACGCCCCAAAGGTTCGATTTCAATGTCCAGCCACGGTATCCGCCAGCGGTGATCCGGCACCAGTCCTGCGAACAGGTTCCAAGGCGCGCCACTACTCCGGTCTCGAAATGAGCGTTCACGGGCGAGGCTAGATCGGGGCGGGCATAAACAGGCAGCATCTCGGATTCGATCAGCACCGTTCGAACGCCAGACAACAAGGCATAGTGAACCCAGCCACCCGCGCCGTCGCGGTCCTGAACCTTGCGCCAGTTTCCGTATTCGGCGGTGACCTGCAGCGGCATGCCGCGCCGTTTGAATACCCAGTCGATTCGGTGGGTTAGGGATGGTCCGCGTCGCACGTTGCCTTCGGCTGCCTTCATCGAAACATAGCGGGGCAGGGGTAGGTTGGTGACCGAACCGCGTTTTACCTCGGCATGTGCGGCACAGACACCGAACATGACCAGAAATACGGAAACTGCCGCCAGAGATCGGCGTTTTACAGGTAGAATGCCACTCACTGACTGCCCGCTCTTATGCCTGTTGATCCGGTTTTGAAAAAAGGTCGACTCAATGCCATTGGGGTTCTTGTGCCCCGCCTTATCCTGCGCCACGATGCCATGGCGCGCGTCCGTTTGCAAAGCAGTGGGAGAGCCGAGGTGCCAAGAGAACGTTTAAGTGTTGTTGTTACGCGACGGTTGCCTGAGGCAGTAGAAACCCGGTTAAGCGAATTGTTTAACGTGCGCCTGCGCGACGACGACACCCCAATGACGCGTGAGGAATTAGTAGCAGCGGTGCAGGATGCCGATGTGCTGGTGCCCACGGTGACCGATACCATTGATGGCGGGCTATTGGGTCAGGCGGGTGAAAAGTTGCGGCT
This sequence comes from Ruegeria sp. AE3, assembly GCF_056542225.1. NCBI lineage: Bacteria > Pseudomonadati > Pseudomonadota > Alphaproteobacteria > Rhodobacterales > Roseobacteraceae > Ruegeria > Ruegeria sp. AE3. The sequence continues at coordinate 2,222 of NZ_JBQFZL010000001.1, forward strand.
GATCGCCAATTACGGGGCTGGTGTCGACAATATCGATGTGGCGACGGCGCGGCAGCGCGGCATATTGGTGTCCAACACGCCCGGTGTGCTGACCGACGACACGGCAGATATGACCATGGCCCTGATTCTCGCTGTCACACGGCGCATTCCCGAAGGGTTGAGCGTCATGCAGCAAGGCGACTGGACCGGGTGGGCACCCACCGCGTTTCTGGGTGGTCGCATTGGCGGGCGGCGACTGGGAATTCTGGGTATGGGCCGGATCGGACAGGCCGTGGCCCGCCGCGCCAAGGCGTTTGGTATGCAGATCCATTATCACAACCGCCGCCGATTGCGCCCAGAGATTGAGCAAGAACTGGAGGCGACCTATTGGGAAAGTCTGGATCAGATGGTGGCGCGTATGGATGTGATATCGATCAACTGTCCATCGACGCCGTCGACCTTCCACCTGATGAACGCGCGCCGCCTGAAGCTAATGAAACCCTCGGCAGTGATCGTAAATACTTCGCGGGGTGAGGTTATTGACGAGAACGCTTTGACCCGGATGATCCGTACGGGGGAAATTGCGGGCGCGGGGCTGGATGTCTACGAACAGGGAACCAGTGTGAACCCGCGCTTGCGGCAATTGCCCAACGTGGTTCTACTGCCGCATATGGGGTCGGCCACGTTGGAGGGCCGGGTTGAGATGGGTGAAAAGGTCATCATCAACATCAAAACCTTCGAAGATGGCCACCGCCCACCGGATCAGGTTGTGCCTGCGATGCTCTGACGCGTCGGAAAGGATCATGGATGGGCGTGTTTGAAGGGGGATGCCGCTGTGGAAATCTGCGCGTCAAGGCCGCGGGCCGTCCTCTTCGCGTCGGGATTTGTCATTGTCTGGACTGCCGCAAACACCATGGCGCGTTGTTCTATGCGGCAGCCATTTTCCCGGCGGATGCGGTTAGGATAATCGGCAAGGCAAAAAGCTATTCCGACCGGTACTTTTGCCCTGATTGCGGATCTCCGGTATTTGCCCGAAGCGGTGCCGAAGTCGAAGTGCATTTGGGGAGCCTTGATGCGCCTGACCAATTCACACCGACATATGAATGCTGGACCACCCGGCGCGAGGCGTGGCTGCCCGAATTCACCGGAATGACCCGCTATGATCAGGATCGTCGCGCCGAAGAAACCGAACCATAGCGGATATGGCGAAACTTCGCTGTGATAACACGCTGCCATGCCTGATCATTGCAGAGGGGGCAAAATCCTTACAGGATTGAAAATAAAGATTGTATTGGAGGGTTAGAACAGATGAGACATGTTTCAGCACTGTTGTTTACTACCGCACTTACTATTTCGACACCGGGGTTCGCGCAGGAAACAGCCGATGCTGTTGCACCCGAAGCCGCGACAGAAGGGCAGGTTCAGGCGATGACCGACGAGGTTATTGCGGCCCTCGAAGCCAAGCTTGAGGGAGTTCCGGTCACATCCGAAAACTGGATGATAGCTGCGGCCAATCCGCTGGCGGTGGAGGCCGGGGCCAAAGTGCTGCGCGCGGGCGGGTCTGCCGCGGATGCGATGGTGGCCGTGCAGGTCGTGCTGGGGCTGGTCGAGCCGCAATCCTCTGGTCTGGGCGGGGGTGCGTTTCTGGTTTGGTACGACGCGGCCAGCGGGCAAATGACGACGCTGGACGGCCGCGAAACAGCACCGCTTGCCGCAACCCCGACGCTCTTTCAGGACGAAAACGGCGAGCCGCTGAAATTCTTCGATGCGGTGGTGGGCGGATTGTCGGTGGGTACACCGGGTACGCCTGCACTGCTGGAAGAGGCGCACCGAAGATGGGGGCGCGCGTCCTGGCCCGGGTTGTTTGCCGATGGCATCCGATTGGCGGATGAAGGGTTTCTGGTGTCCCCGCGTCTGGCCAGCCTTGTTGAAAACGATGCTGACCGCCTGTCGCGCTTTCCGGAAACAGCCGCATATTTCCTGCCTGATGGTCAGCCGTTGCAGCAGGGACAGCGTTTGATGAACCCCGACTATGCCGAAACATTGCGCGTGTTGGCCAGCGATGGCGTTGCGGGGTTTTACGGAGGTGAGATCGCTGCGGATATTGTGCGAACAGTCCGAAACGCCCCCGGAAATCCCGGCGTTCTTGCGGGGGCGGATCTGGCGCTCTACCAGGTGATCGAACGTGAACCGGTCTGTGCCGATTACCGCGCCTACGATGTTTGCGGCATGGGCCCGCCGTCGTCGGGTGCCCTGACCGTCGGGCAGATTCTGGGGATGCTGAACAGCTATGATCTTGCAGCAATGGGCGCCGAAAGTGCCGAGGCATGGCGCCTGATCGGCGATGCTTCGCGCCTCGCCTTTGCGGATCGTGGGCGGTACATGGCCGATAGCGATTTCATACCCATGCCCACCATGGGGCTGGTTGATCCGGGTTACTTGTCCCAGCGGGCGGCGTTGCTGGAAAGCGAAGTGGCCTTGTCCGAGGTTGCACCGGGTAAACCGGAATTTGACCATGCTTTGATTTGGGCTGACGACGTGTCGCTGGAACTGCCGTCAACCTCGCATATCTCGATCGTGGACAGCTATGGCAATGTGTTGTCGATGACGACGACGATCGAGAATGGTTTTGGGTCGCGCCTGATGACAAACGGGTTCCTGCTGAACAACGAGCTTACAGATTTCTCGTTCAAGACACACAGCGACGGCGTGCCGATTGCCAACCGGCTGGAGCCCGGCAAGCGTCCGCGCTCATCCATGAGCCCGACTATCGTGTTGCAGGATGGTGAGCCGGTTCTGGCTATCGGGTCTCCGGGCGGCAGCCGGATTATCGGCTATGTCGCCAAGTCCATCATCGCCTGGGCCGATTGGGGAATGGATGTGCAGCAAGCGGTTTCCCTGCCTCATCTGGTCAACCGGTTCGGAACATATGATGTCGAGGTTGCGACTTTGGCAGAAGGATTTACGGACGCGCTTGCTCAGCTGGGTTTCGAAGTCAACGCGCGCGACCTGACTTCGGGGCTGCACGCCATCGAAATCGGTGACAGGCTGAGCGGTGGTGCCGACCCGCGCCGCGAAGGGATTGCGCTGGGCGAATAGGCCCTCGGTATTTGTGGGGATTGCCTGCTTTTAACGGGCCTTTTAGTCATAGGCTGAAAGGCCCAAAACGTTTTTGGGGCTGGGGAGGATGACAATGGTACAGGCAACCGTATTACCAAGGAATGAAGCTGGTATTGAAACCGTAATAGGCATTCTCAAGCAGCGCTTTGGCGACAGGTTGCAAACGGGTGCCGCTGTCCGTGAACAACACGGGCACACCACGACCTGGATCGAAAACCAAAGCCCCGATGCCGTGGTTTTCCCGCATTCGACGCAAGAGGTTTCGGACATCGTCAAAACTTGTGCGGCGCACCGGGTGCCAGTGATCCCGTTCGGAACAGGAACATCGCTGGAAGGGCATGTAAATGCGCCGGCGGGGGGAATCTCGGTCGATCTGACACAGATGGACAGTGTGCTTGCAGTTCATGCCGAGGATCTGGATTGTGTCGTGCAGCCCGGTGTCACGCGCGAAGCGTTGAATAAACACTTGCGCGATCTGGGCCTGTTCTTTCCGATTGATCCCGGGGCGAATGCGTCGCTGGGTGGGATGGCCGCTACCCGCGCGTCGGGCACCAATGCAGTGCGCTATGGGACGATGAAAGACAACGTTCTCAGCCTTGAAGCCGTAATGCCAGACGGTCAGATCATTCGTACCGGGCACCGGGCCAAGAAATCTTCAGCCGGCTATGATCTGGCCCGTCTTCTGATCGGGGCGGAAGGCACGTTGGGAATCATCACCGAGCTGACATTGCGGTTGCAGGGTATCCCCGAAGCGATCAGTTCGGCCCGGTGTTCCTTTCCGACCGTTGACGCCGCGTGCCGTGCGGTGATGATGACAATTCAGTACGGCATCCCGGTTGCCCGGATCGAGTTGCTGGACGAGTTGTCGGTTCAGGCCGCCAACGCCTATTCCGGGCTGAGTCTGCCGGATACACCATTGTTGTTGCTGGAATTTCACGGCTCGGAAAGCGGTGCCGTAGAGCAGGCTGAAACCTTTGGTCAGATCGCCGAAGAGTTTGGTGGCACAGATTTTGCAGCAACTTCGACCACCGAAGAACGGAACAAACTTTGGCAGGCACGGCACGATATGTATTGGGCGTGTCTGCAATTGCGCCCCGGTGCGCGGGGCATCTCGACCGATGTCTGCGTACCGATCTCGCGTTTGGCCGAGTGTGTGACCGAAACGCAGAAAAAAGCTGCTGGCCTCGGCTTGTTGGCGCCCATCGTGGGCCATGTGGGGGACGGCAATTTCCATACGCTGCTGCTGATCGACATGGAAAACGTTGAAGAAGTTGCCAAGGCCGAGGCGTTTGTCGGCTGGCTGAACGACATGGCGATATCCATGGAAGGCACATGTACCGGTGAACATGGCATCGGGCAGGGAAAGCGGCCTTATCTGACCAGGGAACTGGGCGCCGCCACGCGGTACATGGCAGCGATCAAGGCCGCGCTGGACCCAGACAACATCATGAATCCTGGCAAGATCTTGTCGGACGACACGTAGCCGTATTCGCCTCTGTTCCGTGTTTACGCCCTCAAAACGTCCACATGTTCTGGTTTCACGGGGTTGAGGACAGAGGATGGGCGACATGAGCGCAAAATATCTGGCGAGGTTTGTAGCCATCTGCGGGTTGGCCGTTGCAGGGTTGGACTATGTTCAGCAAGCAAAAGCATCGGAAAATGGTCTGGGCATGAAGGAATATCTTGCCTCGGTATCCTCGCGTGTCGGTCTTTCTGACGGCTGGTTCGCGGCAGAGGCGCAGGCTTCGCCATCACGGGAACCGGCGGTGAAGAATCCCTCGGAAGAAATTGGCAAAATGGTCTGCGTCTCGGTCGGAACAAGCAAACGCTGTCGCTCCAGTGGTTGAGGGCAGCGGTGCGGCGAATGAAATGCGACCCGCTTTCGATATTCGGGTCGTTTTTTTCATATCACTGGTCGGATGAATGTCGCGCTATCCCCCTTAAGTACGCCATATGGTGTCAACTGATTTCAAGGGGAGACGCCCGGTTATGAAAACCCAAGTCAAAGCATTGGTCGTAGGCGGCGGCGCCGTTGGGACCTCGATTGCCTATCACCTGGCCAAAGCAGGCTGGGACGATGTGATGTTGATCGAACGGGACGAGCTGACGTCCGGGTCCACCTGGCACGCCGCGGGCCTGTTGCCGCTGTTCAACATGTCCTATGCGACGACCCATATCCACAAGTATTCGGTGGATTTCTACAAGACGCTTGAGGAAGAAACTGGCCTGAATGCAGGCTTCGCGGTTGTGGGCAACCTGCGCATGGCACAGACGCAAGAGCGTATGGACGAATACATGCTCTATGCCTCGACCGCCGAAACCTGTGATGTGAAATACGAATGGCTGACCCCGGACCAGATCAAGGAACGCTGGCCGCTGATCGAGACATCGGATCTGAAGGGCGCGATCTATCACACCGAGGACGGTTATATTAACCCTGCCGATGTGACCCAGGCGATGGCCAAGGGGGCCCGCCAGCGCGGGGTTGAGATCGTGCGCAAGATGCAGGCTGACGCGTTCCACTGGAACGGCACGCACTGGGAAGTGACCTGCACCAAGATGGTTGAAAAGGGCGGCAACCTGGTGCCTTCCGACGAGCAGGTCGTGATCACCGCCGAACATGTTGTGACCGCGTCGGGCAACCACGCGCAGCGCACCGCCAAGATGCTGGGCATCAAGATGCCTGCCATCCCGGTGGAACATACCTTTATCGTCATGGACAAAGACCCCGAGTTGGTCAAATGGCGCGAAGCAGGCAACCCCGAGCACCCCGTTGTCCGCGATGCCGACAACGAATCCTATGCGCGTGAAGAACGCGGTGGCTGGATTCTGGGTATCTATGAACACGGCGCCCCCGCGCAGTTCGAATTCGGTGTGCCGGACAGCTTTCGCGCCGACCTGTTCCCGCTGGATCTGGACCGGATCGCCGAGCAGTACATGGCAATGGCCGAGCGCGTGCCGTCCTGTGCCGAATCCGGCCTGAAGGATGATTTCAACGGCCCGATCTGCTATACACCGGATGGCAATCCGCTGGTTGGTCCGGCTCCGGGTTTGCGTAACATGTGGCTGGCCGAAGGTTTCAGCTTTGGCATCACCGCTGCGGGCGGGACCGGCTATTATCTGGCACAGATGATGGTCGATGGCGAAGCCGAGATCGACATGGCCTCGCTGGACCCCAAGCGTTACAGCAGCAACTGGATGACCACCGAGTTCGCGGCGCGTAAGAATGAAGAATGCTATGAGCATGTCTACATCCTGCACCACCCGGATGAAGAGCGTGAAGCCTGCCGTCCGCTGCGCACCGTTCCGGCCTATGATCGCCAGAAAGCACGCGGTGCTCAATTCGGCTGGGTGAATGGCTGGGAACGCCCGAACTATTTCGGCCCGCTGGACGCGCCCGAGAATTTCGACAAGGAAGCACGCTCGTTCCGTCGTGGCGGCTGGTGGCAGTACGCCGTCGAAGAAGCCAAAGCGATCCGCGAAGGTGTTGGCCTGATCGACGCGTCGGCCTTCACCAAGCATGTCGTCAAAGGCCCCGGTGCCACCCAATTCTTGGATTGGTTCACCTGCAACAAGCTGCCTAAGGTCGGTCGTATCAACCTGACCTACGCGCTGACCTCGCACGGGACCACCCGCACCGAATACACCATCGTCCGCAATGGCGAGAACAACTACTACATCGTCTCTGCCGGTGCATGGACCGAGTACGACGCCGACTACCTGCGTAAAGCAGCCGAGGACAAGATGGGGGAGTTCGGTTACATCGAAATCCAGGACGTGACCACGCAATGGGGCGTCTTCGCTATAGCCGGACCCAAGTCGCGTGATGTTCTGAAAGAAGTCATCAAGGACGCCGACCCGGAAACCGCGCTGTCCAACAAACGCTTCCCGTGGCTGTCGGCCCGTCAGATCGAGCTGGGCATGTGCCCGGTCAACGCGATCCGCGTGGCCTATACCGGTGAGCTGGGCTGGGAACTGCACCATCCGATCGAGATGCAGAACTACCTGTTCGATTTGCTGGAAAAGGCCGGTGAGAAGCACGGCATGAAGCTGGTTGGTGCCCGTGCCCAGAACTGGCTGCGTCAGGAGAAATCTTACCGCGCCTTTGGCACCGAACTGGGCCGCGATGCGACCCCGTTGGAAGCCGACCTGCCGCGCTTTGTCGACCTGTCCAAGGACTTCCACGGCAAGGCCAAGCTGGAGGAGACCGGTGTGCGCGCCAAGTGCTGCACCTTGTTGATCGACGGTCCAGCCGATGCTGACCCGTGGGGCCGCGAGGCGCTGTACACGCCAGAAGGCGAGCGTGTAGGCCGTCTGACCTCGGGCGGCTATTCTGTCGCGTTCGAGAAGTCGATCGGGATGGGCTATGTGAAGCCTGATCTGGCAGTCGAAGGCACCAAGCTGAAGGTCAAGATGCAGGACAAGCTGTGGGATGCTGTCGTGACATGCGACAGCCCCTATGATCCGAAAAACGAAACCATCCGCAAGGACGGTTGATCAATCTAAGGCCCCGGAATTTCCGGGGCCTTTTCTGTTGGTTACGCGGATAGTTCGTCGAAACATTCCAACGCCTTGGCAGCATACATCATGGCTGGTCCACCACCCATCTGAATGGCCATACCCAAAACGTCGGACACCTCTTCGCGTGTTGCGCCTGCTTTGACCAACGCGTCGGTGTGCAGGGTAATGCAGGGCTCGCAGCGGAGCGACACCGACATGCCCAACGCTATAAATTCCTTTGTTTTATAGTCGAGCGTTCCGCCTTCCTTCACAGCCTTCCCAAGTGCGCCGAATGCGCGCGACGTGTCGGGAATGGCCCCGTTGAGATTGCGCAAACTTGTACGAGTTGCCGAGAGCTTTTCTTGCCAAGCCATTTTGAGTGCCTTTTTCATATAAGATAACGGGAATATGTGCGGGCAGTGGTAAGTTGACCTTGATCTCGATCAGTTGGCAGGGCGCTCGGAAACAAATGCAAGGTTATTTGCGGGCATGTCGATGGTTTTCAGCACGCGCAACCCTACCTGCTGGAACAGGCCAAGCATATCTTTGTCGTTCTTGTAGCCAATGTCGGGATCTTGTCCGATCAGAGCCTCGTGAAACCTTTTGTCCCCGTCGCTTGTCAATTGGCCCGAGCGTTTGAATGGGCCGTACAAAACGAACCTCCCGTTTTCAGTCAGGGACTGAGCGATTTCGGCGAAAATGGTTCTGGTATCCTGCCAACTGATCAAATGTATCAGGTTGATCAAGACGATCAGGTCCTGCGATGGGAAGCGCGCATGCCAGCCCGAATTCGTTGCGTCCAGATGTTCGGCGCTTGCCACGTTGGGTAAGGCGCTGGCATAGGCGTCGATGCTATTGCGGCGTTCAGGGTCAGGTTCGGTGGGATGCCACGTCAGATCGGGCAGCAAATCAGCAAACGCACAGACATGCTGACCGGTTCCGCTTGCAATCTCCAGTGCGTGCCCGCGGCGCGGTGCCCAGTCTTGTAGCACCGCACAAAGCGCATCGGAGTTCCGAGTTGCTGCCGGGGCAACAAGTTTACCATCCTCCCCCACGTTGGCGACACTCGCAGAGGGCGGTAGATAGCGTTTGATCATCTGTTCAACCTGTTTGGGGTCAGCGACTTGACACTGTCAGGATCCAGCACCGGCGTGTTTCCAACCACCAGATCACACAACAACTGCGAAGCCGCTGGTGCTGTTTGGAAACCATACCCGCCTTGACCCGCAGACCAGATAAACGACGGGTCAATCGGGTCGGGCCCAAGCACCAAGGTTCCGTCCGGTGCGAAACTGCGCAATCCGGCCCAGTTCGTTTCGACCCGTGTTACTGCCTCGGTCATCAATTCTTCGTAGCGCGCCAGACCTTCGGCCAGCACCATGTCGTCGGCATAGGCGTCCTGAGGTGGTACGGGGTCGGCTTCGGCAGGCGAAACAAGCAGCTTGCCCGCGTCCGGTTTGGCGTACCATGTTTCGCCTGTGCCCAGCATCATGGGCCATCCGGATACATCATGGCCTCCGGGGGCGGGCAGCCGCGCCATTGATCGGCGGCGAGGAGAGATGCCGATAGGTGGTACCCCGGCAAGCATGGCGATTTCGTCCACCCATGCACCGGCCGCATTCACCAGGTTGCGGGCTTCGAAGATCTGCCCGGCCTCGACCAGCCAATGCCGCTCTTTTCGAATGCCGGTTACTTTGCTTTTTGTTGCAACGGTTCCACCGTTCTTGCGAATGGTCCGCGCGAAATCCTGCAACAGACGATCAGTATCGATGTCAAATGCGGCTTCACTGATTGCCGCGAAACCCACCTTGGCCGGGTTCAGGATCGGAACGCTCGAAACCGCCTGAACCATCGAAATTCTTTCCATGTTCAGGTCTACGCGGTCGGCTTCGAAAACTTCGCTTTGGTCAAACGAACCGATCAGCATCAGTCCGCGCGGGGTCAGGTACCCACCGTCTTGCGTGCGCAGGAATTCCGCTCCAGCCCTGTTCAGCGCCACCACGGACGGCGGACCATAGCTTTCTTCAAACAGGGCTGCCGAGCGACCCGACGCGTGATACCCCAAGGCGTCTTCGGCCTCTAAAACCATCACGGTTCCATGTTGCGACAAGCGCGCTCCGGCGCTCAACCCGGCAATTCCGCCCCCGATGACGAGGAAATCGATCATTATTTGTGTTCCTTCCGCAGCAGGTTCGCCACAAGTTTTCTGGGTTTCATTTAGCTTTTTGGGTCAAGCATTTGGCATTCCGAAGATTCTCCAAAATATATGCAGCCTTGAATTTGGGCTTCAACCCGGTCAAAGAAGTATCAAAACGAACAGGAGGGCAAGGTGACCGCAGCAGATCTTCATCCAATGGCCACTGGGCACATTCCCCGATACGTCGTCGCAGCTGACGGAAGCGATTACCTTTTTTCGGCTATGGTCGTCTTCTTTGTCATTCTCGTGGTGCTGATCGGTGTTGGGTACCTGACGCTTCATTCGGTTCCGGAAAAAATGGCGCACGAGAACAACCATCCGCAATTTCAGTTGGTGGGCATTCTGGCGCTGCTGGCCCTGTTTACTCATAACGGGATATTCTGGATTGCCGCTGTACTAGTCGCAGGGTTCCAGTTTCCGGATTTTGCAACCCCGCTTAAAAACATTGCCGATGCCATTCGTTCTCTTGGACGTGCGATTGCTCCGGAACCGGTGCCCGAGGCACCTGCGCCAACCCCTGGCGTTTCAGAATCCACGGACGTTCAGGAACAAAACACATGATTGAGACCCTGCTTTGCGCCCTGATCACGGTGCTGCCCGATTATCTGTTCCGCCGGTTTGTTCAGGGCAAACGTATCGGTCACGAGATCACCCTTTTCACCATGTGGTACGAATTGCGCTGGGGTCTTACGACCTGTGCCATTCTGGCGCTGACGGTAATCACCACGCTGTTTTATTTTCACCCAGCCAGCAAAACCGCAGCGTCCTATTTTCGAACCGTGACGATCCTGCCGCAGCTAGGTGGCCGTGTTTCGGAAATTTTCGTTAAGAACAACGAACTGGTGATCGCTGGCCAGCCGATTTTCAGGATCGAAGATTTCAGCCAGACAGCACAGGTTCAGGCGGCAAATGCACAGATCGCACAGGTTCAGGCCTCGCTGAAAGTGGCTGAAACTGATCTGGCCGAAGCTGATGCCGGTATTGCCGGCGCCAAGGCGGCTTTGGCGCAGTCCTTGGACGATCTTGAACGAAATACGACCCTGCGCGACCAAGGTTCAAGCGCTGTCCGGCTGACCGAGATCGAGCGACTGGAAAACCTTGTTGCCGAGCGTGAGGCGCAGGTGGTTGCGGCCGAATCCAGGCGTGCGGCAGTTGAACAGCAGATCGAAGAGCTGATCCCCGCGCAACTGGCCAGCGCCATTGCACAGCTGGATGCCGCGCAGACCGAGTTGGACAAAACGCTGATTGTCGCCGGTGTTACCGGTCGGGTCGAGCAGTTTAGCCTGCAAGTTGGTGATTACGTGAGCCCGTTGTTGCGTCCTGCGGGCATCCTCGTTCCGTCGCATACCGGACATGACCGTTTTCAGGCTGCTTTCAACCAGCTGTCTGCTCAGGTGATCAAACCAGGTATGATCGGTGAGTTGGGCTGCATGACCAAGCCATTCACCGTAATTCCCACTGTAGTGGTCGAGGTACAGGATGTCATACCGTCCGGCCAGATCCGTCCATCAGATGAGTTGCGGGATGTGCAGAATAACACCAATCCCGGCTCGATTCTGGTTTATATGGAGCCACTGTATAAAGGTATGGCCGATGACCTTCCTCCGGGCAGCAACTGCCTGGCCAATGTCTACACCGACAACCATGACCGTCTGGAACACGAGGATCTGGGCTTTTGGAAAGCTGCTTTCCTACACGTGGTCGACACAATTGGCGTGGTCCATGCGGCAGGTTTGCGTTTGCGCCTGATCCTGATGCCCGTCAACACGCTGGTGCTGACCGGGCATTGATCCGGTTCCCGCAGAACAGTTCTTAACGCGCCCGGCAGGTTCCCCGCCGGGCGCTCGTATTATTAAAGCGCTGCTTTGAACAGCTGTGTCAGGTTTTCTTTGGTCAACTCAATCGGGTTCCCGCCACATGACGGGTCGATGATTGCGCCTTCGACGAGCGTTGGGATTGATGTCTCGGTAACGCCAATGTCTGCCAGCTTTCGCGGGATGCCGAGGCTGTCGTTGAATTCCTGCACAAAGGCGCGGAAGCCATCGAACCCTCCGTTGATACCCAGATAGGCGGCAGCCTGCTGGAAACGATCTGCGATGGCGGGAGCATTGAAATCCAGGACGGCGGGCATGCAGACCGCATTGGTGGTGCCGTGATGGGTGTTGAAGTGCGCGCCGACCGGGTGGCTCATGGCGTGGATCGCACCAAGACCTTTTTGGAAGGCAGTTGCGCCCATGGCAGCAGCGCTCATCATCTGGGCGCGGGCCTCAATGTCGCTGCCATCTGCGTAGGCGCGCGGAAGATATTCTTTCACCAAACGCATACCTTCCAGTGCGATGCCTTGGCTCATCGGGTGATAATGCGGGCTCGAATAGGCTTCGACACAATGCGCGAAGGCGTCCAGACCGGTGCCTGCGGTGATAAATTTGGGCATCCCAACCGTCAGTTCAGGATCGCAGATCACCACCGTCGGCAGCACCTTGGGGTGGAAAATGATCTTCTTGGCATGGGTCTCGGAATTTGTGATGACGCTGGCGCGGCCAACCTCGGAACCGGTCCCCGCAGTCGTCGGAACCGCAATGATCGGCGCGATCGCATCCGCGTCGGCACGGGTCCACCAGTCGCCGATATCCTCAAAGTCCCACACGGGCCGCGTCTGGCCGCACATGAAGGCGACCATCTTGCCCAGATCCAGCCCCGAGCCGCCGCCAAAGGCAATCACACCATCGTGCCCACCGGCCTTGTATGCCGCAACGCCTGCGTCGAGGTTTTTCTCATTCGGGTTTGGGTCCACGTCACTGAATATACCGCGGCCCAGACCAGCCGCCTCCATGATATCCAGCGTCGCCGCAGTGATTGGCAGATCGGCCAACCCCTTGTCCGTGACCAACAGGGGTTTCTTCATCCCGGCTGTGGCACAGGCTGCGGGCAGTTCCTTGATGCGCCCGGCACCAAATTTGATTGCGGTCGGATAGGACCAGTTTCCAACAAGTGACATGTCAGGTTTCCTTTGTGATTTGAGACCTGCTCGGGCGAGGGGGTCAGACCCGAGCAGGCCGTCGTCCTTAGCCCGTGACCTTCTTCAGGTGGTAAGATTTTGGACGGGTGAGATTGTGATAGCCGATGACCGAAAGACCACCGCCGCGTCCGGTATTCTTGCAACCGGTCCAGCACAGCCCAGGGTCCAGATAGTCGGCCCGGTTCATGAAGACTGTGCCGGTCTCGATCTGGTCGCCTACACGCGCCGCGCGGTCCACATCGCGGGTCCAGAGGCTGGCAGTCAGACCAAACTCGCTGTCATTCATCAGCGCGATGGCCTCAGCATCCGAGGACACTTTCATGATGCCCACCACCGGGCCAAAACTTTCGTCCCGCATCACCCGCATATCATGGGTGACATTGGTCAGGATCTGTGGCGTGAGATACGCGCCGCCGTCATCCTCGGGGAAGGCTTCAATATGCGCGACCGCACCGGCCTCAACCGCTTCGGCAATCTGCGCGCGCACCTCGTCAGCGAAACGCACATTGGCCATCGGACCAATGGTTGTTTCGGCGTCCAGCGGATTGCCCAGTTTGTAGCCTTTCACGATCTCAACGGCCTTGGCGACAAAGTCATCATACAGGCTTTCGTGAACGTAAATCCGCTCGATCCCACAGCAACACTGGCCCGAATTGAACATCGCGCCGTCGATCAACGTATCGACCGCCGCGTCCAGATCGGCGTCGTCCATGACATAACCCGGATCCTTGCCGCCCAGTTCAGTGCCCACGCCCGTAAAGGTCCCCGCCGCCGCACGCTCCATGGCCTGACCGCCACCGACCGAACCGGTGAAGTTCACAAAATCGAACGCGTTACCCGCGATTAGGTCATTAGTCACGTAGTGGCTGAGGAACACATTCTGGAACACGTCTTCGGGCACCCCCGCCGAATGGAACGCCTGCGCCATCCGCTCACCAACCAACAAAGTCTGGGTTGCGTGCTTCAGAACAACCGTGTTGCCCGCGATCAGCGCGGGCGCCACCGTGTTGATCGCCGTCATGTAAGGATAGTTCCAGGGGGCAACTACAAAGACCACCCCATGCGGAATACGTTTGATATAGCGTTTGAAGGTTTCATCCTCGCCCACGGCAATATCGGCCAGTGACGTCTCGGCGATCTTTGCCATATGGCTGGCACGTTCGTTGAAGCCACCAAACTCGCCGCCATAGCGCACCGGGCGGCCCATCATATGCGCGAGTTCCGGAACGATCTCATCATTCATCGCGCCGACAGCAGCGACGCCCGCCATCACCAGATCAATCCGCTCCTGCAACGGTCGCGCTGCCCAGGCCCCCTGCGCCGCCCGCGCCCGCGCTGCGACCTCAAACGCAGCCTCCCGCGACAGCACCTCGCGTTCCGCAAATACCGATCCATCGATCGGCGAGACACATTGCAACATCTGCCCCATAGTTACTCCATCTCTAAAGAGAGCAGGATCCCTGCTTCATCTGGCCATAAATATCCCGGGGTGCGCGAGGGGCTGGCCCCTCGCTTCCTCCATCTCAAGCCCGCTCAAACCCGCGGGCCACTTCCCAATCGGTTACCACGCGCTCGAATTCCTCGATTTCGACCTCAGCCGCACGGGTATAGTGATCGACAACCTCATCGCCCATCGCCGCGCGCAGCATCTGTGATCCGTGCAAAGCGTTGCGTGCATCCTTCAATGTACCCGGGATCTTTCCCGTCTCGCCCTGATAGACATCGCCCTTGGTCGGCGGCTGCAACTCCAGCCCTTCTTCGATTCCTGCGATCCCGGCCGCCAGCATTCCTGCAATCGCCAGATAGGGGTTCATGTCCGACCCCGGAATACGGCACTCGACCCGTATCGCCTTGGTGCTATCCCCGCACAGGCGGTACCCGGCCGTACGGTTGTCTACAGACCAAATGATCCGTGTCGGTGCAAAAGTACCTTTCATAAACCGCTTATAGCTGTTGATGTAAGGCGCCATGAAATACGTGTAATCAGCGGCGTATTTCAGCAGACCGGCCATATAGCTTTTCATCAGCGCCGACATGCCCAGCTCATCCGATGCATCATAGAAGGCAGGTTTGCCATCCGCCCATAGCGACTGATGCACATGAGACGAGCTACCAACCCTTTCATGATGCCATTTCGGCAGGAAGGTCGCCGCATGACCCTGCTGCCAGGCGATTTCTTTCACCGCGTTCTTGGCGATCGAGTGATACTCTGCCGTGTCCATCGCAGGTGCGTATTTGATGTTCAGTTCTTCCTGCCCGGCCTCGGCCTCACCTTTGGTGTTCTCGACCGGAATGCCCGCATCCCACAGGTGGTTGCGGATCGGGCGCATCACATGCTCTTCCTTGGTGGTCTGCATAATGTGATAATCTTCGTTATAGCCCGAGATCGGCTCCAAATCGCGGAACCCTTCCTTTCGGATTGCATCAAAACTCTTCGCGAACAGGAAGAATTCCAGTTCGGTGGCGCACATCGCCTCATACCCCATCGCCTTCAGGCGGTTCACCTGTTTCTTCAGGATCGAACGCGGCGCATGTGGCACTTCCTCATGGGTGTGGTGATCCAGCATATCGCACATGACCATCGCGGTGCCTTCCAGCCAGGGCACCGGGCGCAATGTGCTAAGGTCTGGCTTCATCACATAGTCGCCATAACCCCGCTCCCAGCTGGTCGAGGCATACCCATCCGGCGTCGCCATCTCGAGGTCCGTGGCCAGCAAGTAGTTACAGCAATGTGTCTCTTCCCACGCGCCAGCCACAAAATGACCTGCATGAAAACGCTTGCCCATCAAACGACCCTGCATGTCAACCATGCAAACCAATACAGTGTCGATCGCGCCGTTTGCGACAAGCGATTTCAGGGTTTCGAAAGTCAGAGTTGCGGTCATGAAACAAACCTCATGCGTTGAGTAGGGGCGCCGAATCACAGCGCCCCTGTTTTGATATCAATCGAAGGTGTAAGGGGCACCGGCCTGGTTAATGACCGAGTTATACTCACGGAAGATACCAACGATCTTCTGGTGAATTTCGCCTTCCTGTGCGACCTCGTCCCAGAATTCGATAGCGGCATTTTCCACTTCTTTCCATTCCGCTGCCGGAACCTGACGCAGCTGTAGCTTGTCACCTTTTGCGCGTAAGGCCGCTTCACCGCCCCAGTACCACTGGTTACGATAGGTGTGGCCTGCTTCGACGCCCGCCATCACAACCGATTTCAGGTGGTCGGGCAGCTCGGCCCAGCGTTCCTGGTTTGCAAACCAGGACCCAATCCACGCGCCCGAGATGTTGTTGGTCAGGAAGTAGTCGGTCACATTGGCCCAGCCAACGGTGTAGTCTTCAGTGATGCCCGACCAGGCCATTCCGTCCAATTCACCGGTTTGCACCGCCACTTCCGCATCTTCGTAGGGGATATTGACCGGTACAACGCCAAACTTGGCCAGAAAACGCCCGGCCGTCGGGAAGGTATAGAGCTTCAGCCCATCCAGGTCGCCAAGGCTTTTGATTTCCTTTTTGGTGTTGAAGTTGCAGGGGTCCTGACCCGCTGCCGACAGCCACGTCACACCAACCTTCTCATATTCCGAGCGCCAGATATCAGCCAAACCGTACTGGTTGAACAGCACCGGAACGTCCAGAATATGCTTGGTAGCGAAGGGGAAATAGCCCCCGAATTGACGCAGCGGAGTAGGCGAAGCCATGGAATCGTCGTCCGAATGAACACCATCAATCGTGCCGCGTTGCAGGGCCTGGAACAGTTCACCTGTCGGAACGATCTGGTCCGCATAGAACAGTTCGATCTCAAGCTCGCCATTGGCATTGGCGTTGATGTAATCGATGGCTGGCTTGGTCACATGCTCGCCCAATGCGCCACCGGCATAGGTCTGGAACCGCCACTTGATGGCGGATTGCGCTTTGACGATCGCAGGAGAGGCCAGTGTGGCGGCTCCCGCCAGACCGGCGGAGCTTAGAAATCTGCGTCTTGTAGTCATTGTCTTTTCTCCTCTGTTTAGTCTTGCTGAACTTCGCCCCTTGCCGGGGTCTTGTGACTTAATTTCCATAGACATAATTAGGCAGCCATAGCGCGATTTCAGGAAAGATGATGATTATGGCCAAGGCGCAGACCATCACCAGAACAAATGGAACGATCGAACTGTAGATATCGCGCAGCGATATTTCCGGGGGGGCCATCGCGCGCATCAGGAACAGGTTATAGCCGAATGGCGGCGTCATATAAGCGATCTGCGTGGTGATCGTATAAAGTACGCCGTACCAGATAAGATCAAAGCCAAGCGCACCCACCAGCGGAACGTAAAGCGGCGCGACGATAACCAGCATGGCCGTATCGTCCAGAAACGTGCCCATCAGGATAAAGCTGAGCTGCATGAGAACCAGGATCATCCACGGGGAAAGACCCAGTTTTTCGGTGAACAGGCTTTCGATTGCCTTGACCGCACCCAACCCGTCGAAGACAGCGCCAAAAGCCAGAGCCGCCAGAATGATCCACATGAACATGCACGAGATGCCCAATGTGTGCCGAATTGAATTCTCGAAAACCGTGCGTGTCAGCCGTCCTTTCAGAAAGGCGGCCAGCATGGCCGTGGTGGCTCCGATGGCAGAGGATTCCACCAATGATGTCCAACCGTTAACAAAAGGGACCATCATCACCATAAATATGCCCAAGGGTAACAATCCGGCTTGCAACAGCAGCAGCTTTTCTCGCAACGGAATGTCGCGGTCTTCTGCGGGCAGGACCGGGCCGAGCGACGGATTGATGCGGCAGCGGATGACAATGTAGATGATGAACATGGCAGCCATCATTAGCCCGGGTATCACTCCGGCGAGCCATAGCTGGCCAACGGGTTGCCGCGCGATCATGGCATAAAGAACCAGAACAACGGATGGTGGCACCAGAATCCCAAGGGATGATCCGGCCTGAATGACGCCGGTCACCATGCGCTTGTCATAATTCCGGCGCAGCAACTCCGGCAAGGCAATCGTGGCACCAATCGCCATACCTGCAACGGACAACCCGTTCATTGCCGAGATCAGAACCATCAGTCCGATGGTTCCGACAGCCAGACCACCGGACAAGCCACCCATCCAGACATGGAACATCTTGTAAAGGTCATCTGCGATCCGACTTTCGGAAAGGATGTATCCCATGAAAATGAACATGGGCAGTGTCAGCAGCGGGTACCACTTCATGACCTTGATCGCAGCGGCAAAACCCAGATCGTAACCGCCCCTATCCCCCCAAAGGAACAAGGCTGAAACCACAGCGACACAGCCGATTGCACCAAAGACGCGCTGGCCGGTCAGCATCATTAGCATCATTGATGCGAACATCAGCAAGGCAATCATCTCGTATGACATCAGATTACCTCACGCGGGATATCGTCGCCGCACAGGCGCAAGATATCCTTGAACAATTCGGACACGGCTTGCAGCAGCATCAGGAAGATACCGATAACCATGATCAGCTTGACGGGCCACAGGTAGGGCCGCCAGATCGTCGCGCTGCGCTCACCGCCATATTGGAAAGAATACATCAGGCTGTCCCATCCACCCCACAGCAAGATGAGCAGATAAATGATCAGGAATACGACTGTGAAGGCATCCGTCCAGGCCTTGCGGCGATGAGACCATTCGCCATAAAGCAGGTCCATTCGCACGTTTGACCCCATCTGGATCGAATAAGGGCCACCAAGCATATAGTAGGCCACCATGGCGAACTGAGCCATCTCGAGTGTCCAGAGCGACGGTACGAAAAAGGTTTTCGAGACCGAAGACCAGAACAGAATACCCATCATGACGAAAATGCCGTACATGACGACGCGTCCGATCCAGCGGTTCGTTCGATCAATGACCGCCACGTAGCCCCGCAAGAACTTCATCTCGATACCTCAACTCTCATTGTTTCGCCTCTGTGTGCGAATACGCATCAATTACCGTTTGCAGGATCGGCGTCAGAATCCCGGCGATGCGGTCTACTCCCGTTGGTGTGTCGATAAGATCGTTTCGAACCTCGACCATGACATTCGGAAGCCCCCGACTGATCGCATGTTCCTGCAACGTGTGCGTGACGCCATCCGTGGCAGAGTAAGGTTCGTTCAACGCGGCATTCAGACCCGAGCCCTTGGCACAGCGCAGCATAAGTTGGGCCGCCCTGTCATCTTCGTCATGAAGAATGCCCAGTTCGACTGATCGTGTCTTTCCGTTGTAGACGGGCGTGAAACTGTGCATCGTGACAACGACAGGCGGCCGGTCCTGCGCGTCCAGAGTGGACGACAAAAGCTGTTTGAACGGCTCATAAACCTCGTGGATTCTTTGGGCGCGTTGGGTGTCTGTCAGGTTCTCATTGCCGGGAATGGAAAACACTTCGCTTACCTGCGGCATAGCATCTGCACGTTCAGGCGAGCGGTTGCAGTCGTAAACAAGTCGGCTGATGCAGGAATGAACCAGCGGCGCGTCCAAAGCCTTCATCAATTCGACCGAAAGCGCCAATGCGCCAATATCCCATGCTGCATGAGACAATGCTGCGTCTTCAGTCAGGCCCAATCCGTTCAATGACGCTGGGATGAATCGGCTAGCATGTTCGCATACCAAAACGCACTGCGCCCGGCCGTTGGCATTCTGCGCGCGGGCTGCCGGAGCTTCGGTTGGTAGTAGCATTGGTGTCTCGGAATCGTGGTGCATAAGTAGCATTTGTTACAGCAACCTCAGACCTGTCAAGAAAATTACTGTAGACAAAATTACAAACAATCATATCCTGTAAAAAATTTGAGAAATGAAGGTGCCGATGGCCACCGTTGCGAAACTTGTCAAACAGCGGATACAGGAAGAGCTTGACGATCTGACACGGTCAGAACGGCAGCTGGCCTCGGTACTTTTGCAGGATTATCCAATGACCGGCTTGCAATCGATCACCAAGCTGGCCGCTGCCGCGCAGGTCTCGACCCCGACGGTCATACGTATGGCACGCAAGCTGGGTTTCGACGGTTTTCCCGCCCTGCAGGACGCCCTGCGAGAAGAGGTGGCGGCACAGATCAAAAAGCCGATCTCGAAACGGGATGCCTGGGTTGCGGATGACGAGGCGGAGCATCCCACAACGCGGTTTGCGCAGGCCGTTTGGACAAATATGCGCCACACGCTGGAACGTCTGGACAAAGAGATGTTCGACACCGTTGCCCAGCTTCTGGCAAATACGGATCGCCATCTTTACGTCGTGGGCGGGCGTATCACGCGTTCAAATGCGGATTATCTGTTCAATCACATGCAGATTATTCGACCCAATGTGACGATGCTGGGCAACTCGGCAAACGTTTGGCCGCAGTACCTGCTTGATATGGATGAAACCTCGGTTCTGGTGATTTTTGACATCCGCCGATACGAGGCCTATCTCGAGAAACTGGCGCAGGTCGCATCCAGCCGCGGCGTGACGGTTATCCTGTTCACCGACCAGTGGGGATCACCGATAGGCAAGACCGCCAATTACACCTTTCACGCACTGGTCGAGGCGCCATCCAGCTGGGATTCAACAATAGCGCTACAGCTGATATCGGAGACCCTGATCGCTGAAGTGCAAGAGGCACGGTGGGAAGAAAGCAAGGAGCGCATCGAGGAACTTGAGCGGTTTTTCTCCTCGACGCGGATATTTCGCAGTCACGATTAAAGGCCATACATCCACCAGGAAATATCACGGTTTTGGTCGTGCGAATTTTCACACTTCGCGCTTGACGCGCCTCGGCGCATGACTTAACCAGCGCAAACCATGTGCGGGTATAGCTTAATGGTAAAGCCCCTGCCTTCCAAGCAGGCTATGTCGGTTCGATTCCGTCTACCCGCTCCAATCCCCACTAATTTCTGCGTCAAATGGCCCTTATGGCTGTCTGTTTTTGGCAGGAATGCTTGACCAGAACGGCGGCTGGGGCCAAGAAAGCGTTCACTTTGTAGCGTTCAATTCACAAGGGCCGGACATGGCAAGACAGACCGCCAATAAACCAGCACAATCAGCGGCTCCTGGCGCTAGCGAAGAGCGGGCCCGCTCAAGGAAAATCGGGGTGCTGGGGTCGCTTTGGCCCTTCATGAAGCCTTACAGGCTATTGATGATCGGGGCGACACTGGCGCTGATCCTGACGGCCAGCATGACGCTGACCCTGCCATTGGCCGTGCGGCGCGTCGTCGACAATTTCCGCATTCAGGACGGTGAATTGCTGGACTGGTACTTTTTGGCAGCGTTGGGCATTGCCGCTGTTCTGGCTGCGGGAACCGGTATCAGATATGCGTTGGTCACACGGTTGGGGGAACGTGTGGTTGCTGACATCCGCAAGGCTGTATTTGATCGTGTGATCGGCATGAGCCCCGAATTCTACGAACGCATCATGACCGGTGAAGTGTTGAGCAGGATCACCACCGACACGACACTCATCCAATCGGTTCTTGGCTCATCCGTTTCCATCGCGCTGCGCAATATGCTGATGTTTATCGGCGGGCTGGTTCTGATGCTGTTGACCTCGGCCAAGCTGACCGGGCTTGTCTTGCTGCTTATCCCCGTGGTGGTGGTGCCGATATTGATTCTGGGTCGGCGTTTGCGCGTGATCAGCCGTGAAAACCAGGATTGGATCGCTGCGTCATCCGGAAACGCGGGCGAGGCATTGGGGGCGGTGCAGACCGTGCAGGCCTTTACCCACGAACAGGCCAGCCGCCAGCAATTTGATGAGATGACCGAGATGTCCTACACCGTTTCGCTGCGTCGGATTCAGACGCGCGCGGTGCTGACGGTGATTGTGATCTTTCTTGTATTTTCAGGCATCGTTGGCGTTCTGTGGATGGGTGCAAATGACGTGCGCAACGGTGAGATGACCGAGGGCGTTCTGATTCAATTCGTGATCTACTCGATCATCATGGCGGGCTCAGTCGCGGCCCT
Source organism: Ruegeria sp. AE3 (assembly GCF_056542225.1). Classification (NCBI taxonomy): domain Bacteria; kingdom Pseudomonadati; phylum Pseudomonadota; class Alphaproteobacteria; order Rhodobacterales; family Roseobacteraceae; genus Ruegeria; species Ruegeria sp. AE3. The sequence goes on from NZ_JBQFZL010000001.1 coordinate 23,954, forward strand.
GTCCGAGATTTGGAGCGAGCTTCAGCGCGCCGCCGGAGCCACCGAGCGTCTTGTCGAGTTGCTGAACGCCGAAGATACGGTTTCGGACCCGGCCAAACCCGCTCCTTTGCCAAAGGACGTCCGAGGGGAGATTCGGTTCGAAGATGTAAGTTTTCGCTATCCAGCGCGCCCCGATACAATCGCGCTGGATCACTTGTCGCTTCAGGTAAACCCGGGCGAGACCGTTGCCTTTGTCGGACCGTCAGGGGCGGGCAAGACAACGATCATTCAATTGATTCAACGGTTCTATGACCCAAATTCGGGCCGGGTGATGTTGGATTGCCATGATCTGCGGGAACTGGATCGCACAGATTTCCGAAAGTACATGTCATTGGTGCCGCAGGATCCAGTGATCTTTGCCGCCTCAGCCCGCGAAAACATTCGTTTCGGTCGTCTGGACGCAACGGATGCCGAAGTAGAAGCCGCAGCCCGTGCCGCCATCGCACATGATTTCATTGCCGCATTGCCCGATGGGTATGACAGTTTTGTCGGCGAACGCGGTGTCATGCTGTCGGGTGGGCAAAAGCAGCGTATCGCAATCGCCCGCGCCATTTTACGCGACGCACCCGTGCTGCTGCTGGACGAGGCGACCTCGGCTCTTGATGCGGAGAGTGAGCGAGCGGTGCAGGGCGCCGTGGATCAGATGCGTGCCGGCCGCACGACCCTGATTGTTGCGCACAGATTGGCCACCGTAAAGAAAGCCGACCGCATTGTCGTGCTGGAAGAGGGCCGTATCGTGGCGCAGGGCAGCCATGATGATCTGGTGTCCCAGGATGGGCTTTATGCGCGCCTCGCACGGTTGCAGTTCACCGATGGCGTAGCAGCAGAATAGGAGTGACGCTCGGGCATTTGTGAATTCGCCGTAGCGTCATTCTACAGTTTACTCTCTTTCAAAGCTAAGGCCTCGCTTGCGCGAGGTTTGTTTTGCTTCCATCTTGGATGCGAACAACAAGCTCGTGCAAAAACACGGGAGAAAAACGGGAGGAACCACATGGCCTTTGTGGGATTGGAAGACAAGACGCGCATGGAACAGGAAATGTCGTGGGAGGATCGGGATCTGCCTGTCACCTTCCATCAGCTACTGTCGCGCACGGCAGAGAGATTTCCCAACCACAACGCCATCAGTTTTCAGCTACTGTCCGGGCCCACAGACAAGGCTGAAACCCTGACCTGGTCGGAACTTCTGGGCAAGGTCAATCAGGCAGCAAACCTGTTCCGCTCGCTGGGTGTCGGTGAAAAAGACGTGGTGGCTTATGTGCTGCCAAACTGTAACGAAACACTGATTACAATGATGGGCGGTGCAGTTGCGGGAATCGTGAATCCGATCAATCCGTTGCTGGAGCCCGAGCAGATTGCGGCGATCCTGCGCGAGACAGGCGCCAAAGTGGTTGTTACACTAAAGTCTTTCCCGAAAACAGATGTTGCCCAAAAGGTAGAAGAGGCGGTGCGCCACGCGCCCAAGGTCAACACCATTCTGGAAATCGACCTGAACCGGTACCTGACGCCGCCCAAGTCGTGGCTGGTTCCCTTCCTGCGCCCCAAGATGGGCGAAAAGGAAAAGCTGGCGCACGCGGATTACAAGAACTTCAACAAGGAACTTGCCAAGCAACCGACGACGCTGACATTCGAGGACAGCAATGAAGATCGCGTTGCTTGTTATTTCCACACCGGTGGGACCACCGGGATGCCCAAGGTGGCGCAGCATAAATACTCGGGTCTGATCTACAATGGCTGGCTGGGCAACACGCTGTTGTTTGATGAGAATGACGTCATCATGTGCCCGCTGCCGATGTTCCACGTCTTTGCCGTGCATGTTATCGTGATGGCAGCCGTGTCGTCGGGTGCACATGTGATTTTCCCGACACCTGCAGGTTATCGCGGTGACGGTGTGTTCGACAATTTCTGGAAGCTGATCGAGCGCTGGAAAGTGAGCTTTATCATCACTGTTCCAACCGCCATATCAGCCAAGATGCAACGCCCGGTGGACGCAGATATCTCAAGTGTGAAAACCGCCTTTTCGGGTTCGGCGCCACTGCCGGTGGAGTTGTTCCGCCGCTTTGAAGAGGCGACGGGCGTCACCATCGTCGAAGGCTACGGCCTGACCGAGGCCACCTGTCTGGTCTCGTGCAACCCTGTGGATGGCGAGAAAAAGATCGGTTCGATCGGTATTCCGTTCCCCTATACGGATGTCAAAATCCTGCTGGACGGGCCGGATGGGCCGACAGAGTGCGGCACTGATCAGATTGGTGAGATCTGCATCTCGAATCCCGGTGTGTATGCAGGCAACACGTATACAGAGGCCGAAAAGAACATTGGTCTTTATCACTTTGACAAATACCTGCGTACAGGCGACCTGGGGCGGTTTGACGAAGACGGCTACCTTTGGATCACCGGTCGCGCCAAGGACCTGATCATTCGCGGTGGTCACAATATCGATCCTGCCGAAATCGAAGAGGCGCTGCTGGGTCACAATGCAGTTGCCTTCGCAGGAGCGATCGGTCAGCCGGACGCGCATTCGGGCGAAGTGCCCTGCGCCTTTGTCGAATTGGTTGATGGGGCGTCGGTCACTGAAAATGAGCTGCTGGAATATTGCAAAGTTCACGTGCATGAGCGAGCCGCACAACCCAAGCATATAACCATTCTTGACGAGTTGCCGAAAACTGCCGTCGGCAAGGTTTTCAAGCCGGACCTGCGCAAACACGCCATCACCCGCATCTACAACGGTGCTCTTGACGCTGCGGGTCTTGCTGCGCGGGTTGTTCTGGTGATCGACGATAAAAAGCGTGGCCTTGTCGCGCAGCTTGACGCGAACGGATCTTCGGAAGACGATGTCTCGAAAGTGCTGGGCGCATATACCCGGCCCTGGGAGTGGTCCAAATAAGCCGGAGGAACAATGGACTATGAACGCCTGATCGACGAAGAAACCTGGGCGTTCATACGCCGCACGGCCGAAAGCTATCCGGATGATGCGGTCGATTTGTCCATCGAGGACCAGCGTCGGGTCTATGACACGATGTGCAAGCAGTTTCGCCAACCGCGCCCTGCCGGTGTCGAAACCCAGGACCTGTACGCCGATGGCGTGCCGGTCCGCCATTATACCGCCGGGCATCCGACCCGAACTGTTGTGTATTTTCATGGTGGTGGCTTTGTCGTTGGCGGGTTGGACAGCCACGATGATGTCTGTGCCGAGTTTTGTGCGCAGACGGGATACCGCGTCGTTTCAGTCGACTACAGGCTGTGTCCTGAACATGTGCATCCAGCGCAGTTCCAGGATTGCTGGACAGCTGTGAAATGGGCGGCGGTCGAGTATGGCGACCCGCTGGTTCTGGCCGGGGACAGCGCGGGAGGAAATTTGTCAGCAGCTATTGCCCACCATGCGCGCGGGCGGCTGGACAAAATTCTGGGGCAAGTCCTGATCTACCCCGGCCTTGGCGGAGATCAATCGCGCGGCTCATATCTTGAGCACGCCCATGCTCCTTTACTGACACTGGACGACATCAAATTCTATGAAACCGTCCGATACACAGGCGCCCAGCCGCAAGGCGATCCGACTTATGCGCCGCTACAGGACAATGATTTTTCGAAACTGCCGCCAACTGTTGTGATTACCGCTGACTGTGACCCGCTCCGCGATGACGGGAAGGTCTATTGCGAGCGGATAAGCGCGGCTGGTGGTCAGGCCCATTGGATCAACGAACCTGGCCTTGTTCATGGGTACCTACGTGCGCGAACCTCGGTAAAGCGCGCAGCAGACAGCTTCGAACGGATCTCGGTCGCTATCGAAGCACTGGGGCAAGAGATCTGGCCCTACGACTGAAGTCAGTCAGTTACATCAGGAACGGCTTAGCCCTCATCGTGTCTGCGAGGGGCGCACCCAATCGGCTCAGAATGGTCGGGGCCAATTGGATCTGGTCGATTACGGTTTCTACGTCAGGCCCGTCGGCCTCGCCGAAGTAATACAGCGCGGTTTCCTGTTGCAGGGGGCTGCGCCCTCCGTGGTGTCCGCGCTCGTCTTGGCCATGATCGGCGGTGACGATCACCTCATACCCCAATTGGCGCCAGCGAGGGATGAACGGGGCCAGCATCTCGTCTGCAACAAAGCAGGCATGATCCATTTCTTCGCAGTCGTGATAGAAACGGTGCCCCATGCTGTCCAGTGTACAGGTGTGCAGGATGCCATAGTCCAGCCCAAAGCGCAGACACAGATTGGTCAAGGTGGCAAATAGATCGACGTCGGACGGGGTCATCTGGTTGTCTTTGCCGTAGCCGGTCATGCTGTGAAAGCGACCGTGATTGATGGTCTGGCTCTCTGGCTCGTCATATTCGACGTCGCGGACATAGTCGAACGGGTGACGGTTGAAGAACTGCGACCAAAAACTGTGTGTGACAGCCCCAGTCACGCCGCCGGCCTCACGTACCTGGCTAAAGACATCCTTATGGCTCAGGCGAAAGACGTTGCCGTTTCCGGTGCAGCCGTGTTCTTGCGGCGTTACGCCCGTATGGATCGATGCATAGCAACTGGCCGAAGTTGAAGGCAGCACTGCGCGGTGCTTCCACACCCGAGCTTCGCCGCTGTCGACCCAGCCTTCGAGGTTGCCGAACAGGCGGCGGAAATTCCGGTATGGTACTCCGTCCAGAATGATCAATAGTAGTTTACGGTCCATGGCTTGGCCCTTTGATCTGAGTATTTCATGCGGACGATACGCGAGTTGAAACCACGCGCCTGCCAAATCGCGTCCCAAATAATAAATTCCCGACGTCAGCCAAGGTGCAAAACGCCGGGAATCCATTTCTTCAAAGTGATGTTACAGGCGCAGAGATCAGTTCCCCGCACTTTCCATTTTGCGATGGGCAACGACCTCTTCCAGCCAGCCCAGATGCATCTCGGGCACCGAGCTCAGCAGAAGGTCTGTATAGTCGTCGAATGGCGGGCTGAGCACCTGACTCTTTGGACCATAACGGGCCACGCGTCCCTGATACATCACCGCGATGCTGTCGCTGATCGCCCGAACCGTCGCCAGATCGTGGGTGATGAACAGATAGGCCACATCCTCGATCTTCTGCAAATCCAGCAGCAGTTTGAGGATACCGTCCGCTACAAGCGGGTCGAGCGCCGATGTCACTTCGTCACAGATGATCATCTTGGGCTTGGCTGCCAGTGACCGCGCGATGCAGACGCGTTGCTTTTGGCCACCGGACAACTCGGCCGGATAACGGTCGATGAACTTCTCGCCCAACTCGATCTCGTCCAGCAGTTCGACGACCCGTTTGCGCTTTTCGGCACCGCGCATGTTGAAGTAGAACTCCAGCGGGCGTCCGATGATCGTACCCACTGTCTGGCGCGGGTTCATTGCCACGTCAGCCATCTGATAGATCATCTGCAACTCGCGCAGGTCCTCGCGGGATCGTCCGGCAAGGTCAGGCGAAAGCTTGCGTCCGGCAAACGTAATCTCGCCGTCGCGCGGCGGCAGCAGGCCGGTGATCACTCGGGCAAGTGTCGATTTACCCGACCCGGATTCACCCACAACCGCCAGCGTCTGACCCGGATGAAGCTCGACATTGACGTTGTGCAGCACGTCGAAATTCAACCCCTTGTAGCGCGCGGTGATACCGTCAACGCTCAGCAGCGGTTCCGCTGTGGGCTGTTTTTCCTCGTGCTCGATCGAACGGACCGAGACCAGAGCCTGCGTGTACTCTTCCTGCGGGTTGTTGATGATCTGATCGGTTGACCCGTATTCAACCGTATTCCCCATCCGCAAAACCATGATTTCGTCGCTGACTTGCGCCACGACCGCAAGGTCGTGCGTGATGTAGAGAGCAGCAACACCGGTATCGCGAATGGCTTCTTTGATCGCCATCAGCACGTCGATTTGCGTGGTCACATCCAGTGCCGTGGTGGGTTCATCGAACACCACCAGATCGGGTTCAGGGCACAGCGCCAGCGCCGTCATGCATCGCTGCAACTGTCCGCCTGAAACCTGGTGCGGGTAGCGTTCACCGATATTATCCGGGTCGGGTAGGCCTAGTTTGGCGAACAGTTCCCGCGCGCGGCCTTCGGCCTCTTTTCGCGAAAATTTCTTATGCTCAACCGCAGCTTCGACAACCTGATCCATGATCTTCTTGGCCGGGTTGAACGACGCGGCAGCGGATTGCGACACATACGCAACCTCACCGCCGCGCAGATTGCGGATATCGCCATGCGACGATTTCAGAATATCGCGCCCGTTTACCCAAACCTCGCCGCCGGTAATTTCAACACCGCCCCGGCCATAGGCCATAGAAGCGAGGCCGATGGTGGACTTACCGGCACCGGATTCTCCGATCAGGCCCAGCACCTTGCCGCGTTCGAGGTCAAAACTGACCCCGTGCACGATTTCGATGTCATGGGGTTTTTCACCCGGTGGATAGACCGTTGCACCGATCTTGAGGTCACGGACCTTGAGAAGGGTATCACTCATCCCCGGCCTCCTTTCAGCGATGTGGTTCTGTTCAGGACCCAGTCAGCGACAAGGTTGACCGAGATCGCCAGCGTCGCGATGGCCACAGCTGGGTACAAAGCTGCGCCGATGCCATAAACGATGCCGTCCTTGTTTTCCTTCACGATGCCGCCCCAGTCGGCCAGCGGTGGCTGAACGCCCAGCCCCAGAAACGAAAGGGTCGAGATGAAGAGGACCATAAAGATAAACCGCAGCCCAAACTCGGCCACCAGCGGTGACAGGGCGTTTGGCAGGATTTCACGGAAGATGATCCAGGCACGGCCTTCGCCGCGCAACTTGGCGGCCTCGACATAATCCATCACGTTGATGTCGACGGCAACCGACCGCGACAGGCGATACGGGCGTGTCGCGTCCAGAAGACCCATCACCAGGATCAGGATCGGGACTGTCACCGGGACAATGGCCAGAATGACCAGTGCCAGGATCAGGGTCGGGATCGACATGACCAGATCAACTGCCCGGCTGAGAACCTGATCAGCCCAACCGCCCAGAACCGCAGCCAGCAAACCCAGCGACGTGCCGGTTACAAAGCTGAGGATCGTAGCCGCAGCCGCAATGAAGATCGTCGTACGCCCGCCGTAGATCATGCGTGTCAGCAGATCCCGACCTATATTGTCGGTGCCCAACAGGTGTTCGGCGCTTGATGGCTCCCACACATCGCCAACCACTTCGGCCATGCCGTAGGGCGCAATCAAAGGCGCGGCTAAAGCGACAAAGAAATAGAGACCTGTGAAAAACAGACCGATCATCGCCGAAATTGGAATATTCTTCATCATTTCGGATGCCTCAGTCTTGGGTTGGCCAGGATCGACACGATATCGGCCACCATGTTCAGCCCGATATAGACGGCGGCAAAGACCACACCACACGCCAGCACGACCGGCACGTCACGCTTGGTCACCGAGTCCACCAGGTATTGTCCCATGCCGGGATAAACGAACACCACTTCGACCACGACAACGCCCACGACCAGATAGGCCAGGTTCAGCATCACCACGTTTACAATGGGTGAGATCGCGTTCGGAAAGGCGTGTCGCGCAATGACCTGAAAGTTTGACAACCCCTTCAGTTCCGCCGTTTCGATATAAGCCGACTGCATCAGGTTGAGGATCGCCGCGCGGGTCATGCGCATCATCTGCGCCAAGACCACCAGCGTCAGCACGAAAGCGGGCAATGCGATCGCATTGAGTTTTTGCCCGAATGACATCGAGTCATTGATCATCGCAAGCGAGGAAAACCAGCCCAGCTTTACCGAAACATAGTAGATCACCACGTAGCCGATCAGAAACTCTGGTATTGACACTGTCGTAAGCGTGACAGCTGAGATCAGCTTGTCCGGCCAGCGGTTGCGGTAGCGGACTGCCAGCAAGCCCAGGAAGATGGCAAGCGGAACCGAAACCACGGCCGCGGCGCATGCCAGAAACAATGTGTTGCCCAACCGTTTGCCAATGCTTTCCGCAATGTCGAGCTTGTTGGTCAGGGACTGACCCAGATCACCCTGAACGATACCGCCCAGCCACTCGAAATAGCGGGTCAGGGCAGGCCGGTTCAGGCCCATTTCTTCGCGCAGGTTTGCAAGGGCCTCTGGAGTTGCGGACTGCCCCAGGACGGCTTGCGCTGCGTCTCCGGGAAGGGCTTCGGTCAGGCCAAAAATCAGGGCCGAAGCGCCAAACAGCAATAGGAGTCCCAGCGCGAGGCGCTGGGAAACCAGTTTGATGATAGGATGCATGATCCGTGGCCCGTTTTAGACGAACCACATTTTGCGGGACATATTGCCGTTCATCATCTCTTGGTTCGGATCTGATTCCCAACCATCCAGCTGATTACTGACGCCTTCAACAAAGTTGTTGAACATCGGGCAGATCAAGCCGCCTTCGTCGCGGACCAAACGGCCCATCTGGCTATAGATGCCTTTGCGCTTTTCTGCATCCAGTTCTGCACGCGCCGAAAACAACAGATCGTCAAAGGCCTGAACTTTGAAACGAGTGTCGTTCCAATCCGCAGTTGACAGGTAAGCGGTAGTATACATCTGGTCTTGTACAGGGCGACCACCCCAGTACGACGCACAGAAGGGCTGGACGTTCCAGACTTCGGACCAGTAGCCATCGTTGGGCTCACGTTTGATTTCCAGCGGGATACCAGCCTGAGCGGCCGTCTGCTGGAACAGAGCTGCGGCGTCGACAGCACCTGGGAAGGCACCATCTGCAACACGCAGGATAATCGGCGAGCCATCATGGCCAGACTTTTTGTAGTGCTCGGCCGCCTTTTCGACACTGAACTCGCGCTGCTCGATTGTTTCGTCAAACAGTGGGTAGGCCGCGTTGATCGGCATATCATTACCGATCGAACCGTAGCCTCGCAGAACTTTGTCTACCAGGTCAGCCCGATTGATGGCGTATTTCAGCGCGGTGCGCAGTTCATTGTTATCAAACGGTGCCGTGTCGCAATGCATGATGAAGACATAGTGACCGCGACCAGCGGTAGAATGTACGGTCAGGTTGGGTGCGCGGCCCAACAGGTCGGCAACTTTGGGTTCCACGCGGTTGACCGCGTGGACCTGTCCGGATTGCAGGGCAGCGGTACGCGCAGTTGCGTCGTTGATGACGATGACTTCGACACTGTCGAAATTGCCGTAATCGCTGTTCCAGTGGTTTTCGTTCTTTGTAAACAAGTGACGCACACCGGGTTCGTCAACTTCCAATTTGTACGGTCCAGTCCCGATACCTGCCCCCGGATTATCCATACCGCCATCAGGCTGAATGATCAGGTGGTAATCGGCCATCAGATAGGGCAGGTCGGCGTTTGGCTCGGTCAGGGTGACCTGGAAGTTGTCGCCGTCAGCTTTCATTGACTCAATGCCCTTCATGATGCCCAGGGCACCGGACTTGGAGTCTTCGTTCGAGTGGCGCTGCATGGTTTTCAGCACGTCTTCGCTGGTCATAGTCTTGCCGTTGTGGAATTCGACACCCTGACGCAGCTTGAAAGTCCAAACCTTAGCGTCGGCGCTGCCTTCAACGCTTTCCGCCAGACGCGGCTCGATCGAGCCGTCTGGTGCAACTTCAACAAGCTGGTCACCAAACTGTTTGCCGTTCTGGAAGGGAACCGAGCTTGCGTAGGTCGCTGGGTCCAGAGAGTTAGTGGATTCACCACCCTGAAGACCAAATTTCAAATCACCGCCCTTTTTCGGCCCAGCAGCCCGAGCGGCGTCCGCGAACATTGTGCTGGCCATCGCAGCCGAAACACCCAGAGCCGCGGCTTTCCCCATGAATTCGCGGCGGGTCATTTTTCCGGCTGTGACCTGACCGGCCATATGCGTGATTTGTTCGTTCATCGAGTATTCTCCCTATCGAGTGGTTTTAACCCTTTTCGGGTTTTTGTTGACGCATGAGTCAACGTTGGCTTATTTCGGCGGACCGGGCAAGGGTATTTCTCCTAGATGCCGAAGGCCGAAGCGCAAGTAACCTTGTTTGGCGCGATGCCCTTTCCACAAGAATACTATGATACAATTCTGTTTCAGGCCAGTTTCCGAGCCTTTGCGGTACGGCGCGGTGCGATATGCGTCAATTCATCCACGTATTGCGACAACCAGGTCCATGACATTGGTGCCGGTTGGCCCGGTTGTCAGCAAGGCTTGGGCTTTTTCCAGAAACGATCCGCTGTCAGCATTTCGAAGGGCGGTTATCCCGCTTTCGCTCCATGTTGCGCCGGTAATGATTCCTCCTGCCGCATTAGTCGGCCCGTCTGTGCCATCCGTGCCGCCGACAACAACTGTAAGGTTTGGCTGCCCGGCAATCTCCTGCGCCAGTGCAAGTGCCAGCGCCTGGTTTCGCCCACCGCGCCCAGGGTGATCGGGCAAGACCACTGTCGGCTCTCCGCCGAAGACCATCACGCCCTTTTCCATGCCGCGCAGCAGTTGGCCGAGATGTGCGGCAACCTTCAGATAGTCGTCATGCAGCGCCTCTTCATCGGCCCAAACCTTTAGCCCAGCCGCTTCGGCGGCTTGTACAACCGCACTGCGGGCATGGGCGTTCGAGGCCACGATCCGCGTGACGGCCTCAAATGTGTGGCTGGAAGGCAAAGCGCCGACACCCGATCCAATGACATTGAGGTCGTCGCCCGGTACGTCCGAGATGGCCAGAACGGTCGCGCGCGCGCCCGCAAAGTGCGACAGCAACCCCCCGCCTTTGATGCGGGACAGTTTGCGCCGCTCAGCGTTCATAGCGCCGATGTCCATTCCCTCTGACAGTAACTTGCGGTTCAACGCTTCAAGATCGCTCAGCGATTTTCCGGGCAAAAGGTCCTCGGCCAACGAAGACGCGCCACCCGACACCAGAAGCAGCACATGTGATCCGGGTTCCATCTGCTCCAGCGCAGCACGCAGAGCGCGCCCGCCTGCAAGGCTGCGGTTGTCCGGAACCGGGTGCGAGGCTTCGATCACCTCGACAGTGTCAGGCAAGTCCCGACCGTGATCGTCCTTGGTCACGACAAGCGTGGGCACCGTGCCGTACTGCGCCAACGCCGCCCGTGCCATAGCGGCGGCAGGCTTGCCAACGGCCAGAATACGATCCGGTTTCGGGATGTCGCGCAGGGCGGCCTCGGTGGCGATGTTTCCGTCAACGGCCTCAACTCCGGCGCGCCAAAGTTGAACGGCTTGCTTTTCAGTATCCATCAAGTCTGCACCCAAATTGTGACCGGTCCGTCGTTGACAAGTTCAACGGCCATGTCGGCCCCGAATTGTCCAGTTTCCACCGCTACACCTTGCGCAGCAAGGTAGTTTGCGAAGGTGTTATACAGATGCTCGCCCAGTTCGGGCTGTGCTGCAGTTGAAAACCCCGGCCTGTTACCGCTTGTTGTATCTGCCGCCAATGTAAACTGGCTGATCACCAAGGCTGACCCTTTTACATCCAGAAGCGAGCGGTTCATCTTGCCCGCGTCGTCCTTGAAGATCCTGAGTCTGGCGGTTTTCCGGGCCAGTTTTTCAGCCTGAGCCTCATCGTCCCCCTGCATGGCGCAGACAAGAATCAAAAGCCCCGGACCGGATGCGCCAATGACGTTGCCATCGACCGATACTTTGGCTTGCGAAACTCTTTGCAGCAACGCGCGCACGTGGTTTCCCCCTCTTGGCGATTATCTTGCCTGAGCGATGGTTTAGCCGCGCCAGTCGACAAAGTCACCCAGCGCGGCACGATCTGTGCGAAAGTTATTTGCGGGGTGCTTTCTGTCCGAATACCCAAAGGAAATCGCGCACAGGATCAGGCGGTCTTCCGGGATCCGAAAATACCTGTGCAGGAACGGGCCATACGCGGCTAATGCGGCCTGAGGAATGGTTGCCACACCCATCGCCTGCGCTGCCAACGAGAAAGCCGTAACAAACCCTCCGCAATCCATTGCGCCATATGGTCCAAGTTCCGCCGGGCTTGAGACGATGGCGCAATGCGGTGCATCGAACAGAGCGAAATTGCGCATCATTTGTCGGGCCGATCCTGCCCGGTCCCCGCGCTCCACACCGACTGCTTCATAGAGCGCCCAACCGCACGCGCGGCGGCGGTCTTGATAGACGCCTGAATATGACGCGGGAAACGGAAGATCGGGGGCCGGTGCGCCTGTTTCAGCTTCGTTTTGCATCGCCGCGCGGAACCTGCCGGTCTCTGCGCCGCTTGTGATCACCAATTGCCACGGCTGCGCGTTACACCAGCTTGGGACCCGGGCCGCGCTGGCCACGATTTGTTCGATCTGCTCCTTTGGTACAGGGTCGGGCAGGAAGGCCCGGCAGGAATGGCGTTTCTCCAGAAGGTTATTCAGTTCTGCAAATGACACTAGCGCCTCGTTGTTATGTTCCGACCCTCAGGATGATCATGCCGCGCGAGATGTACAAGCAGTTGCTATTGCTGCCCGTTGGCTGCCAGATAGCCGACAACCCCGGCAACAAGCAGGCCCAGAACAACGGCAATCGTGATCTTGATGGCTGACCAGGGACGTTCCCCCTGAACCCGCCCGGTTCGACCGTTCACCACAAATCGATAGGTCTGCCCGCGATATTTGTAAGCCGCCATCCAGATCGGCAGCAGAATATGTTTGAAGGTGACATCGCGCACCTCGGTGTCCACCGCGTGGATACGCTGCTTGTCACCCCCAATATCGAAGCGAACATCCCGTTCGATCACGCGCGCCATATGCGCGCGGGCCTCGGTATAGCCCTCATTGAGTTCAACCGTGTACGCCTCGGCGCGAAACCCGGCGAGGTATTCTGGCTGGTAAGGTTCAAGTGCCGGCAGATCCCAAGGCTGTAACGCGTCAGTGTAAGCCTTGGGCAGCGACTGCGAGGCCAGCACCAGAACGTCATCAAAAAACCGCGCAACACGACCTGATTTGGGCGACCAGCGCACTTTTGGCACCTGTTGCTGAACCCGTTTACCGTCCCGTATCACGGTGCGGGTTTCATAATAAATCACGCCGCGCTCACCACGGTAGGTGGACTTGGTGTCGGCATCAAAGGTCCAGTAAGGCACATAGATGCCCTGCATCTTGCGGCCCTTGCGGGCATAATCCTTCAACCCGTTTGGCGCGAACCATAACCGCCCCAGCCAATCGCTCATCGCCTTATGCGCCTCGCGCTTGTCGAAAGCAAAAGGCAGAACGCCCTTCGGTTTGATATGCCGGTTCACACCGGTGTCGGTTACCACCGGCGTGGCACAGAACGGGCATTCCGCAGCGTGCGTATTGGGGTCGAATTCAACCTGCGCCGCGCAGTTCGGACAGGACAGAACGCGGGTCTGTTCCAGCTCGCTGTCAGGCAGACGATCCGTAATGGCCGCGTCAAAATCCAGTTCGCGCAGGCTGGCACCTTGCCAGGGACCCGATCCGATGGGTTCGGAATGACCACAATGATCACATGTCAGCGTACCATCGCCAGGGCTGAACCGGTAATCTGCGCCGCATTGCTGGCAGGGGAAGCGGTGCTCTGCAAGGTCAGGGGCGTGTGTCATACATTACCCAATAGTGTCAGGACAGATGGAGGAGTGTCGCGTTTTGGTCAGGCCCCCGGCGGCGGTGGCGGCAGAATGGTGAACAACTGCGCCAGTTCCTGCACGTCTCCGGCCTTCTTCCAGCCGTCCTGGCCCGCGGTCCAGACATAGGTGTCGCGCGTCAGATCGCCCTCGCTGGCCATTCTGCCCATCCTGGCTTTGGAAAACGGACCGCTGGTCTGCCCATCCACGGCGATATGCCAAACATGCTCGACCGGTGGCGGCGGCGGGGCCACATGGGCTGCCGGTCGCGGGGCAGAGGGGGCGGGCGCTCCCCACGGGCCGCTTGGCTGGCCTGCTGCGATGTTTGACATCTGCTGTGCCATTGCCATGCCCATTCCCATGCCAAGACCTGCGCCCATGCCACCGCCCTGGCTGGGGTTGCTGGCCGCAGCCGTCATCGCCTCCGCCGCGGAATACTGTGTGAATTTACCCAGATCTCCGGCCAACCCCATCGAGGTTCGCTTGTCCAATGCGGCCTCGACCGCTGGCGGAAGCGAAATATTCTCGATGTAGAATTCTGGCATTTCCAGCCCATAGCCTTCCAGCACCGGGGAAACTTCGGCCGCGATCAGTTTGCCCAGATCAGCCGTGTTTGCTGCCATGTCCAATACGGGAATGCCAGATCCCGCAATCACGCGGCTGAATTCTTGCACGATGATGTTGCGGACCTGAAAGCTGATCTCGTTCATGGTGAATTCGCCGTCGGTTCCAACGATTTCCACAAGGAACCTGGCCGGGTCTTTTACGCGCACGGTATAGGTGCCATAGGCACGAATGCGGGTCGGCCCAAACTCGGGGTCGCGCAGCATGATCGGGTTCTTGGTCCCCCATTTCAGGTCGTTGAACCGGGTCGTGTTGACAAAGTAGATTTCGGACTTGAACGGCGACTGAAAGCCATGATCCCAGTGCTGTAACGTGGTCAGGATCGGCATGTTGTTAGTCTCAAGCATATAGAGACCTGGCGTGAACACATCCGCCAGCTGCCCCTCGTGCACAAATACTGCCGCCTGACCTTCCCGCACCGTCAGCTTGGCACCGTATTTGATTTCATGGCCTTCACGCTCGAACCGCCAGACCATGGTGTCGCGAGTGTCGTCAACCCAATGGATGACGTCAATGAATTCTCCGGTCAGAAAATCGAATATTCCCATTTGGGTTCTCCTGTCCTTGGGTCAGAGCGGCTGCCCCATCAATTCCCGGGCAATGACATGCACGATGGGGCGGGCCTGATCGACTGTCACGCCGGGCTCAAGCCGCTTGTCATAAAGCATTGTCAGCAGTTTTTCGTCATGGCTCGTCAGCAGGGCAAACTCGTCATCATCATTGAAGATCGATGGGCGTGCTGCCGGGCTATCGTTCGACAATCCCAGCCCCTGTGCGATTTCTTCGTGGATACAGCTGCGACGGACCAGATCAGTCAATTCGGCCCGGATCAACGCAACGGCGCGCACATATTTATACGGAGAGGCCGTTGTCGCCGAGGCAAAAACAAAACAATCGAAATTCGATCTCGGATTTGCGACCAGATCAAGCGAAGCCTGACTGATATTCGGGATCAGCTGTTTCAGTCGGGACACCACATAGGCGCTGTCGTCCTTGCCCGCGAAGAAGACGTGGAAGTTAGCGTTTCGGGAGACCACGGAAATCGGATGATCCGTCAGCCTCGCCAGGCGCGACGCAAAGGATTGAACCCGTTCCGCATCTTGTTGCCGTACGGCGGGCAGCACGGAAGGCCCAAACTCGGTCTGGATGCGCACCGGCCCCGACCACCGGCTGAGCTGCCCGTCTGTCTGGCGCGAACCGATGGAAACGTTTTGGGTCGGATATTCGCTGTAGAACGCAATCGTTTCGAAATTTCGCGCCAGATCCTGGGCGTCATAAGGTGTATCAGGGCCGCCCCCGTCTGTCCGCAATAACCCCCGCACCAGAAGGTCGCGTTCGACACGCTGGTAAAACCGCGCCAAATCCTGACTTGCGGCAGAGGGCGGTACATAGGCATTCGCCGCAACAGAAACAGGCGCTGGGCGCGCTTGCGGTGGAATCGAGGAAGTCAGTGTTTCATCGCAATTGGCCAAAGCCAACAACGCCGCCATCCCCAGCGCCTTTTTCAGATATTCGTAAGCCTTCACGCCACTCCCGCCTTTAGCCAGGAACTGCCGTGCCGGCGTTATCGCCGATTCCATCCCGCCGCGCCTTGGCAGACGCCAAAGTGTCGCGCAGTTCCACCTCCATCTTCTGCAGCTCGGCCTCGGCCGCGGCACGTTTGGCTTTTCCTTCATCCGCAATGGCAAGGCTTTCGTTGATGGTGCCGATCAGGTCTGCGTTGGCCTTTTTGACAGCTTCGATATCGAACACGCCGCGTTCCATTTCCTCGCGTATCATCTTGTTCGACTGGCGCAGATTGGCAGCATTCGAGGTCAAAAGTTCGTTGGTCAGATCGTTGGCGTCGCGCACCGCGGCGGCAGCTTCGGCGCTGCGCTGAATGGTAACGGCCTGTGCCAGTTGCGTTTCCCACAGCGGCACGGTGTTCACCAGCGTCGAGTTGATCTTTGTGACCAGAGACTTGTCGTTCTCCTGCACCAGCCGGATCGAAGGCAGCGACTGCATCGTGACCTGACGGGTCAGTTTCAGATCGTGCACGCGGCGCTCCAGATCGTCACGCGCGGCGCGCATGTCACGCAGTTCCTGTGCTTTCATCACTTGTTCTTCTTCTGGCGCGGCCTGAACGGCAGCTTCCCTTTCGGGGATGTCGTGGCTGTCCAATTCGGTCAGCTTTACTTCACCCGCCGCGATGTACAGCGCCAGTTCATCATAGAAGCCCAGTGTTTTTTCGTACAGCAGGTCCAGCGATTTGATGTCCTTGAGCAGTGTATGCTCATGCCCCAGAAGATCGTCGGTTATGCGGTCGATTTGCCCCTGAACTTCTTCAAACTGAGCGGTGAATTTCGCAAATGGCGCGGCCCTGCCCAGCAGCCTTTCCCACCAGCTGCGCTCGCGGCGCACGTCCAGCTCACTGACCGAAAACCCGCGGATCGTGGTCACGATATTGCGCAGGCTGTCGCCTGCGGGGCCTACATCCTTGTTGCGCACATCCGCCAGCATGGCCTGACTGATTTCCTGCAATTCGGCCTGAGCGGAAGATCCGAAAGCAACAATCGAATTGGTGTTGCTCATGTCGATCTCGTCCATGCGCTTGCGGATCTCGGCACTCACTGGTTCGTCGGCTTCTTCAAGCGAGATAACCTCGGCCTTTGGTTCGGGCAGGGCAACTGCGGTGACTTCCTGCACCAGTGTTTCGGCCTGAGCCGCCTTGTTCTTGATCTCATCGGACATGGGGATGTTCCTCGCTCAAATAATGGCCGGTCAGTCCAACCGGACGCCTTCGCGCTGCAGTCTTTCGCGCAGCACGTCGATTTCGACCGTCAGATCACTGCGGTCATCCAATAGCATTTTGCGCGTACGCGCGGCGAAATTCTGTTCTAGGTCATCCAGCAGCGCGACGTAGTCCGTCATCGCCTGCGCATCGCGGGTCCGGGCATAGACATCGACGAACTTGACCGTCGCATCACGCGCGCCCTGTAGATAAACCGTCATGTATTTTCGCGCGCCCGCCAGATCGCGGGGGTCTTCCTCGACCGTTCGAAAAAGGTCACGTGCAGTGTCCTGAAACCGTTCCAAACGGGCTTCGATCCGGCGATCACCCGCGCGTTTGATGGCGTCCGTCATCTCGGAAAGACGGTTTTCCGCATCCTCAACGACCCGGGCAACGCGATCTTGCTGAAAGGTGTCAATTCCTTCCATGCCTTTGTCCTTCATCGGATCAAACCCGAAGGAGGCCGAGTGCAGCACGGTTGCTGCCGCGCCGAACAAGACGGGGGCAAGCAGGCTGACTTGTGATGCCGTTTCCGCATTCAGAAACTCGGTCCGGTACGACGCAAAAGCGGCACCCAGACCTGTCAGAAGGCTGGCAAAGATTTTACGCGGAAAAGCAGGTCGGCGGGCGGTTTTACGGGCGTTAAACGCGGCTTCGGCCCGCAGACCTTCGCGCAGCAAAAACGCAGCTGCCGTCAGCAGGCCAGCTGCGATCAGACCAATGGTCATGCCAATCGCGCCGTCGTTCAGCGACAGAAATACCAATGGGATCGCCGGTATGAACAGGACATTGGCCCGTGCACCCGCAGGTTCGACCCGCGCGCCATCGAATTGTCCACGGGGCTGAAGAGTGTCACCGGACGCATTGTCCTGAGGGCTGTATTTGCCGCCAAATCGCTTTGCCATGCGTTACAAGCCCCCAAGCACGCCTGTGCACACGCCAAACAAAAGCACCAGCAATACGGCGTAGGCGAATTTTTGCACTCCGCTTCCGGACATCACGCTCCCCAAATAGCAGCAATCACAGAAAATTTAGGGGATACGCATGCTTGGCGCTAGGGGGAAGGTTGCCGAACCTGCATCACTTGCGGGGATTCTTGCCGATGGGCGGGCGTTTTCTTTGTGGTCGCGTCGGGCGTTTGGGGGCCGCTTCGGGTTTGGCATCCGAATCCAGGCCAAGTTGATCGCGCATAACGCGGCGGCGGATTTCTTCGACTTCGCCCGGCTTCAGATTGCCCAATTGGAACGGTCCGTAAGAAACCCGCAACAAACGGTTCACATTAAAACCGATATCTTCCATCGCGCGGCGGATTTCACGGTTCTTTCCTTCGCGCAGACCGATGGTCAGCCAGGCATTGGCCCCTTGCTGGCGATCCAGCGTGACGGTCATCGGCTGGAACCGCTCTCCCTCAATCACCAGCCCTTTGCGCAGCGGTTCGAAATCTTCGTCTTTCGGGCGGCCGTTTACCCGCACACGGTATTTGCGCAACCAGCCGGTCGCTGGCAGTTCAAGCTTGCGCTTGATAGCACCATCATTAGTCAGCAGCAGCAGACCTTCGGAATTCAGGTCAAGCCGGCCAACGCTCATCACCCGCGGCATGTCTTCGGGCAGCTTGTCGAAAATCGTATCGCGCCCTTTTTCGTCGCGGGTTGTTGTGACCAGCCCAGCAGGCTTGTGATACAGCCACAAGCGCGAGGGTTCCGGTTCCGAGACCGGTTTACCGTCGACAACGATCTTGTCTTTTTCTGTTACGTTCAGGGCGGGGCTGTCGATGGCCTTGCCATTTACGGCCACGCGGCCAGCTTCGATCATGCGTTCGGCCTCGCGCCGCGACGCGACGCCGGCGCGGGCCAGGACTTTGGCGATCCGGTCGCCGGGAGGAGGGGTCTTGTTCATGTCTGGGCCATACCCTATCCCGCGCGCTTGCGAAAGGCAGGTTTCTGATGCAGTCAGGGGCATGATGTTCAAATCGCATATGGAACAGGCACTGAGTGAGGCGCGCGCTGCAGCGGATCGCGGCGAAGTGCCCGTTGGCGCGGTCATTGTCGGGCCGGACGGCTCTGTTGTGGCGGTGGCAGGAAACCGGACGCGTGAGTCGAACGACCCAACGGCGCATGCAGAAATCCTGGCTTTGCGCGCGGCCTGTGCCCATGCTGGATCTGAAAGACTGCCCGGACATGATATCTATGTCACACTGGAACCCTGCGCCATGTGCGCAGCGGCCCTGGCGGCCGCGCGTATCCGGCGCGTTTATTACGGGGCTTCCGATCCCAAATCCGGCGGCGTGGCCCATGGCGCGAGGGTTTTTTCCCACCCGCAAGCGCATCACAAGCCCGAGGTCTATGACGGCTTAGCAGCCAAAGAATGTGAAACCCTGCTGCTGGATTTTTTCGCAGAAAAACGAAAAGAAAAATGAGGCTGGCCTGACAGGACGGCTACTGTCAGTTCCAGTCCAGGCGATACACTGTCTGCTGCCCGCCGAACCCTTTCAGTGAGACCGATTTTGGCGTGCTGAATTTCAGACCGCCCGCCGGGCTGACCAGCAATCTGGTTACGTCGGTGACGTGAATTTCGTTCGGGCCACTTACGTCTGTCACGCGCGCGGCCTTATTGACGACGGACCCGAAGAAATCCTCATCTTTCTGTATGACGTCGCCGGTATGAATTCCAATCCGCAGACCCAGAGGTGTTTCGGCATTTGCCAACGCGTTCTTACTTTGCAGCTCGATTGCTGCCTGGATTGCATCCTGGACCGTTGGGAAGATCGACATCGTGCCGTCCCCAAGGGATTTGACCAGCCGTCCCTGATGGGCGTGGATGAGGTTTTCAGTCAGATCAAAATGACCGGAAATAAGCTGGGCCCATTTCTTGTCGCCCAATTGCCGGGTGATATCTGACGACCCGACAATGTCAGTGAACATGACCGAGGCGGTTCCCTCGGTCTGATCCTGTGTGAACTCCTGCTTTGCGGCTTCGATCAGTGCATTCAACGCCGCATGTTCGATGCCGATCTTTTCCATGTTCGAGGTTGGGTTGGACACATGCAGCTGCACCATTTTCCAGACGCCGTCTTCCAGATGCAGTACAAATGTAAAGCGGTGCCAGGCTGAATTGCCGTTCGAATGAAAGGTCAGCGTCGCTTCGCAAAATGCCCAGCCCACATCCCCACATTCAAAAGCTTCCAGCGAATGTTCCTGCCAGTCATAGTCCGGGATTTCCTTGGTGTGATCCGCGAAGCCACGGCGAAACACCTGCCCGGACCATGCCTCTTCATCCGCCGAGCCCTGATACCGCAGGTGTTCCGAGGATGACAACATATTGACCAGCACAGCCCGATCCTTGTCATGAACGGCTTGATTCCATCGCCGTACAACTGCGATCAGTTCAGGTGAAGGGACAATGTCGCTGGTCATATCATCCCTACAGCTTTATCGCCTGCATAACCTGCGGTTCGATGACGTCTACACCCGGCAAAGCACCTGCCAGCGCCTGAGCGGATTGCTCAAGAATCGGGAAGGTCTTGTAGTGGCAGGGGATCACAGTTTTGAAGTTGAAGTATCGTTTGGCTGCATAGGCGGCGCCTTTCATATCCATGGTGAAGTGCCCACCTGCGGACAGGATGCCGATATCGGGTTTGTAGTAATCCCCCATCCAGTCCATATCCGCCATGATATCCGTGTCACCTGATACATAGACCATGCGGCCCTCGGTACTGATCATGAAGCCGACCTCGCTGCCGCCCGTGCGCAGGCCATCCGGTGTCGAAAATGTCGAGCTGTGAGAGGCCGGGACCATTGTTACCTTGACCCCGTTCAGGTTGACCGTACCGCCCTTGTTGAAACCAATGGTCTCGATGCTTTCGGCTTCGGCCCAGTACCCCATCAGGTCATATTGTCCCACAACCGGAATCTTCAGGTGTTTGGCCAAAGGCAGAACGTCGACGACATGGTCAAAATGTGTATGGGTCAGAAGGATGTGGGTGGCGCCATCAACGGCGGCGTCATGCTGTTCCTCGGGCAAGACCGGGTTGCCGGTCAGCCAGGGGTCGATTAGCAGTACCTGTCCCTGGGTTTCGATACGGAAACTTCCATGGCCCAACCAGATAATGTTCATAATTATTTCCTCCCAATCATTCTGTTGGCGGCAGCCTAACATCGGATAAGTAAATTTCCATGGATTGGTTTCGTGAAATAGACGGGTATTGCGAGCGGTTGTCTCCGGCCTACTGGGCCGAGCCCGTTAACGCGGTCACAAACGCTGCTTTTCTGATTTGCGCATGGGTCATGTGGCGGCGCGTGCGCAATCAGAACATGCCGCTGGCCAAGGTTCTGGTGGCGCTTCTGGCGATCATCGGGTTTGGCAGTTACCTGTTTCACACGCATGCGCAGGTATGGGCGGCTTTGGCGGATGTCGCGCCCATACTGTCGTTCATTTTGGTCTATATCTTTGCGGTGAACAAAAACATCTGGAGGATGCCTTTGGGGCTGGCGTTCGGGGGAATGCTTCTTTTTCTTCCCTATGCGGCTGCTGCTGTCCCACTTTTCCAACAGGTTCCGGGGCTTGGAGGGTCGGCGGTTTATGCGCCGGTCGCTTTGCTGATCCTGATCTATGCTGTTGCGTTGCGCGACCGTGATCCGATTCTGGCCAAAGGGCTGAAAATCGGGGCGTTGATCCTGATCCTGTCGATTGCCTTCCGTGCCCTCGATATGCGTCTCTGTGCTCAATGGCCGGTGGGGACACATTTCATGTGGCATATCCTGAATGCCATTACGCTGGGCTGGATGATCGAAGTGTATCGTGCGGCCCTCATCAGGGGCCGCTTCACCCAAACTCGTGGATCATGAGCATATGTCGTGGAGGCCTGTCGTGACCATCCTTCAGACTTATGATTCTGTCGGTGAAACGGCGCGGCCCTTTTCTCAGTCTTGAAAGGCCGCGGCCAGATGATCCGGCAGGTCGAATTCGCACAAAACCCGTGCGCGGCCCTCGGGCGACATCTTGCGGGCAGTCTTCTCAACGATGCTTTGGATTTTCTCGGCTGAGTGTTTCGCCGCAAAGGGCTGGAAATACCATTTCAGAAATACAAAGCAGATCACATCTTCCAGCGCCTGCACCTCTGCATCGCGTTTGATGCCTTGCTTGCGCAACATGCGACCCGCGGCTTCGGCCTGCTCGGCGTCATAGCCTTCTTGGGTCATCAAACTCATTACCACATCCGCGTGATGCACACCTTGCGCCTTGCGCCAGGCCAGATAACCCGCCCGACCTTCCGGGAATTCATCGCGGGCAAGTTTCCACCGCTCCACATGTTGACCACGCGCTGCAATCTGCAAGGCTTCGGACGCGCCCGGAAACAGGCGGTCAAGCTCTGCGCTCATGCGCTCGCCGTAAAGCTGCGCTTCGGGGCGGCCATCATCGCGGTTGGGGTCATTTGCATTCGCCGCATCGATGGCATCCAGGACCGCTTGTTTTTGCGTGTTCATCAGCTGCTCCACTTGCTTGTCAGAACCGCAAGCGCCCTATGCAGTTCCATTTCGGTATTTGCAGCAATGCTAACGACTCGCTTTGGGCTGTGCACCCTCGAATATGCGCTTTGGCCGGGTCGGAGAGGGGAAATCCGACCCGGCCGTAACCTGCGCATCACTTTGCAGGTTTAACCTTGTCCTGAGTGACCGGTTCCGTCACGGGCGAGGGGAAGGTCAAAGTGCGTGTCAGGTTGCTTGTGTCGATACCCAGGGCCATGGCCGGTGCGGCCAAAAAGGTGGCGGACAAGACTGCGGCAATCATCAGGGGTTTCATGTTTTTCTCCGGTTTGCGTTGTGTCGCACAACTAGAAATGAACAGTACAGTTCAGTTTTCAAGGTTAATATTGAACTAATTAGTTTACTTTTTTGCATACCACTCATTCAGTTTTGAATGGCGGGTGTCATGCGGCGGAACTTAAACTCGGTACGGCCCATGGCGCAGCGGTCTTGCGACTGCCGCAACAGACAGGTAAACGCCCCATAACGTAGATGAGGGAAGCCGATGTCGATTGACCAAAGCACCGCCGCCAAAGTGGCCAAACTGGCCCGGATCAAGGTCGAGGATGACGCGCTGCCGGCGCTGGCATCCGAGTTCAACACCATCCTCGGGTTCATCGAACAGCTGAACGAAGTGGATGTCGAAGGTGTCGAGCCGATGGTCTCGGTCACACCGATGCGGCTGAAACGCCGCAAGGACGAGGTGACCGACGGCAACCAGCAGGGCAAGGTGCTGGCCAACGCCCCTGACGCCCGCGAAGGGTTCTTCGCAGTTCCCAAAGTGGTGGAGTAAGACATGAGCGAGCTGAACAAACTGGGTCTGGCCGAGGCGCGCGATGCGCTGCGCTCTGGTGACGTCACTTCTGTCGAGCTGACCGACGCCTGCCTGAAAGCCATTGACGAGGCAGATGCGCTGAACGCCTTTGTCCACAAGACGCCGGAAATTGCGATGGAACGCGCCAAGGCCGCGGATGAGCGGATCCAGCGTGGCGACGCACCGTCGATGTGTGGCCTGCCGATCGGTATCAAGGATCTGTTTTGCACCAAGGGTGTGCCGTCGCAGGCGGCGTCGAAAATCCTGGAAGGGTTCAAGCCGGAATACGAATCCACTGTTTCACAGCAACTGGCCGACGCAGGCGCGGTGATGCTGGGTAAACTGAACATGGACGAATTCGCCATGGGATCGTCCAACGAAACTTCGACCTATGGCAATGCGGTCAGCCCGTGGCGCCGTGGCAACGATGATGCGCATCTGACACCGGGTGGCTCCTCTGGCGGCTCTGCGTCTGCCGTGGCTGCTGATTTGTGCCTGGCGGCGACAGGTACCGACACCGGAGGCTCGATCCGCCAGCCTGCGGCCTTTGTTGGCATCACGGGCATCAAACCCACCTATGGTCGTTGCTCTCGTTGGGGCATCGTCGCCTTCGCGTCCTCGCTGGATCAGGCAGGACCAATGACCAAGAACGTACGTGATGCAGCAATCATGCTGGAAACCATGTGCGGGCATGACCCCAAGGATTCGACCAGTGCCGAACTGGCCGTCCCGAATTTCGAGGCCATGCTGACTGGTGACATCAAGGGCAAGAAGATCGGTATCCCGAAAGAGTACCGTATGGACGGCATGCCCGCCGAGATCGAAAAACTCTGGGCCGATGGCGCAGCGATGCTGAAAGCCGCGGGTGCCGAGATTGTCGATATCTCGCTTCCGCATACCAAATACGCGCTGCCCGCCTATTACGTGATTGCCCCGGCCGAGGCATCTTCGAACCTCGCCCGCTATGACGGTGTTCGCTATGGCCGCCGCGCACAGCTGGCGCAGGGCGATGGCATCACCGAGATGTACGAAAAGACCCGCGCCGAAGGCTTTGGCCCCGAGGTGCAGCGCCGCGTGATGGTCGGCACATATGTGCTGTCCGCAGGTTTCTATGATGCCTATTACAACCGCGCGCGCCGGGTCCGGACCCTGATCAAGAAAGACTTCGAAGACGTGTTTGCCGCGGGCATCGATGCCATTCTGACACCGGCAACCCCTTCGGCGGCGTTCGGTCTGGGGGAAATGACCGAGGCGGACCCTGTTCAGATGTATTTGAACGACGTCTTTACGGTTACCGTGAACCTCGCGGGCTTGCCCGGTATCTCGGTCCCCGCAGGCCTGGATGCACAAGGTCTTCCATTGGGGTTGCAGCTGATCGGGCGCCCGTGGGAAGAAGGTGACTTGCTCAACACCGCTTATGCGCTGGAAAACGCAGCCGGATTTGTGGCCAAGCCCGGCAAATGGTGGTAAGCCTTCGGGAAAGTGGATTACCAAAAAACGGAGCCAAACAATGCGTGTTTTGCTTTTGGTCCCGGCCCTGACACTGGCTGCGGCCTGCACCAATGTCGCGCCGTTGACCAGCACGGGTTTCAACACGCCTGAATATCAGGCGCAGCGCGAGGTTCAATTGGCGGGTCAGGGCGGGGCGGTCAATCCGCTGCTGGCTCCGGTCGATGTTTCCCAGCAACCACTGGGCACACCGGGTTCATCGACCTTTGCAACAGGTGAGAATGCGGACATCGCCAACCAGACCGCCGCAGCGTTGGCCAGCACGTCCGGGCAATCCTCGGTCTCCGCGTCGCCGTCTTCCGGCTCCAACAGCAGCGCAATCTCTGACGAGCAGGACTTCGCGGCCGTGTCCGAGAGGCGCAGCATCCAATCCGATGCCGCCCGGATTGAGCAAAACCGCCAGACCTACGAAGTCGTCGCTCCAACCGCCGTGCCTGAGCGCACGGCGAGCGGCCAACCGAATATCGTACAATATGCGCTGAGCACCTCCAATCCGGTGGGCACGCAACTCTACAGCCGCTCCGGTTTCAACCTGCAAGCCAAGGCACAGCGGAACTGTGCGCAATTCCCGTCACCGGATCAGGCTCAGATCGAATTCCTGTCCAACGGCGGTCCGCAACGTGACCGCAAGGGTCTGGACCCGGACGGCGACGGCTATGCCTGTGGCTGGGACCCCAGCCCGTTCCGCAGTGCCGTTAACAACTGACGCCCTGACGCCGATCTGGCATCCGTCTCCGAATTTCGGCAAGCGCCGGGGCGGGTTGGTGCCATTCTTGATCGTGATCCACTATACGGCCATGGACAGTGCACTGGCGGCTCTGGATCGCCTGTGCGACCCGGCTTCCGAGGTTTCGGCCCATTACCTGATCGGCAATGACGGCACCCTTTGGCAAATGGTGCGGGAAGAAGATCGCGCCTGGCATGCCGGGGCAGGGGAATGGGGCGGCAAGGACGACATCAACTCGCGCTCGGTTGGGATCGAACTGGACAATACCGGAACACATCCGTTCTCGCAGCCGCAAATGGCAGTGCTGGAACAGCTGTTGCCCCTGATCATGACCCGCTGGTCCATTACGCCGTCCGGGGTCATCGGACATTCCGACATGGCGCCCGGGCGCAAATCCGACCCTGGGCCGCGCTTCGACTGGAACAGGCTCGAAAGGCAAGCGCTGGCCAAACCGCGCGGCACAGGAGTTGATCCGATGTCACCTGATGCAGAAGCATTTCGCGCCTCTGCTCGGATGGCAGGTTTCACCGCCCCCGTGGACGATGCAAAACTGCTGGCGGCTGTCCGATTGCGATTTCGACCCTGGGCGAAAGGTCCGCTGGACATGGCGGATATGAATGCGCTCACCCCGTCGGACATAACAACCTGATCCGCTCTTCATCTGGCCAAAAATACCCCGGGGTTGAATTGGCCGCAGGCTGAGAAGGGGCTGGCCCCTTCTCTGATCCGTCAGCTCTTGACGCCGCAGACCACAAAGCCTACCCAGCCCAGGCGCGGAGGGCCGGATGGCCGCTGGGGCGTACGCCCGAGAGGAAAGTCCGGACTCCACAAGACAACGGTGCCGGGTAACGCCCGGGCGGGGCAACCCGACGGAAAGCGCCACAGAAATCAGACCGCCCAGGGCCTCGGCCCCGGGTAAGGGTGAAACGGTGGGGTAAGAGCCCACCGCGCCGCTGGCAACAGTGGCGGCACGGCAAGCCCCACCGGGAGCAATGCCAAATAGGGTCCCCGCGCGGGCCGGTCGGCGCAAGCCGATACCGCCGCTAAGCGCGTCTTGGCCGAGAGGGACCGGGTTGGCAGCTTGAGCCGTGCAGCAATGCACGGCCTAGAGGAATGGTCATCGAAGGGGGAAACCCCGGAACAAGATCCGGCTTACAGGCCCTCCGCGCGTATCCTTTTATCCTCCGGGCGGCGTGTACGTCCCCGTCAACCTTGCGGCTTTCTCAGTGACCGAAACGAACTCGTCCGCGGTCCAGGCGCGAACCGTTTCTATGTTCGTGACCGCACCCGATGCCGCGACTGCCATGCCGACCGCCACAGCATCTGTTCCGTCTGGCGCTTCGCTGATCACAACCACGTCATTGCTGCCGGTTGTCATGTAGAAGGACAACAGTCGACCGCCGACTTTCTCCAGCAGTGCTTTCACCGGGCCGGTGCGGTTCTCGGGCTTTTGCAACATGCCTTTGACGCCAGCCTGCGAGTAAGTCGCATAGGTAATGAAAATGGGCATTGGAACCTCCGTATTAACGAAAATTACAGGGCCTTTCAGTCAGCCGACCCCGAAGGCTGTCACGTGTCAAATGTCAAAAATCAACGGTGCCATGATAAACCAAAGACCTGTGCCGATCAGTGCCACACCTGACACTGGCACCAACCACCTGGTCCTGGGTAGAAGCTTTTCCAGTGCCACGTAAGCGGCGATACCGACAATCCAATAGAGGTTCATTATCCCCCCGATGAATAGCAGCAACATCAGAGCCCAGCAGCACCCAAGGCAATGTGTGCCGTGCAAGGCTCCGGTTCTGAGCGCGCCGAAGGGGCCGGGCCGGTTGTGACCGGCCAGAAACCTTGCGGGGCTTTGGCAGTAACGAAGACACGCGTTCTTAAAACTCGAAAACTGGTAAAACCCGGCAGCCAGCAGAACACATCCCGCGAAGAGGCCGGAGCGGATTGTCATCATCGGCCCGTTCGACAGCCCGATATGTTCCAACTCCCACTGCATTGCCGTTGCAGCCAGGCTGAACGCACCCCAGGTCACCAGATAGCCCAACAGGAAACACAGGCTGAACTTTGCGGCACGGTCTTTCTCAGGACCCATTCGCTTTGTTGCGGCAAACAAAAGCACGGCTGGCGCGGCACTTGGGGTCATCATGGCAATCATCATGATCCACCACATAAGGAAGATGAGCAGGGTGTAACCGAAGCTCCAGACGGTTGCGGAACCCATCTGCATGGGCTCTCCAACCGGGCCTGCCATGCGGGTCATTTCGACCGCAGACATATTCATCCCGACGCCGGCAACTGTGTACCAGGTGGCTGCAAGAATGATCAGAAGGACGCTGCCCAACACGATTGCATTGTCCTGCCTCAACAGCCGCTCAATCGCCCCGGCAGGGGCTGCCGCACTCTGTCTGGTCATGAGAAAGTCTCCGGCTACGCGCCCAGAACACCGTGACCCGAGAGGTTCAGATGTGCGAGATGAGCGTGCGTGGCGTCAAAGGTAAGACTGATCTCACCACCCGTTGTTTTGGCCGACCCGGAGGCAGCCTCGGCGTGGCGGTACTCAAAGCCGTTCGGCAACTGGATCGATGCCCTGTGCGCAGCGCCCGATACGATATGAGGAATCGGGCTGACCTCGACGTCGAAGACCCCTTGAACCCTGGCATAGCCACTGCGATCATCGCGGTTCCAGTTCAATTCGATCGGTACAAAAAGCGTTTCATGTTTCGTCGGTGCCATCGCACTGTAAACGTACCACATGGTCGCCATTTCATCGGTGTCTTCGCCGGTCATGATGGCCTGCAATGCTGCGCGCTGTTCGGCTGTAGCACTTTCGTCAATGATCAGTTGCATCTGACCATTGCCTTCGTGGATCGGTCCCGGCCAGTGATAAACACCTGCTGCCCGCAAACCTGCCAGATCAGTATCGCCATAATGTCCGCTTTCGATGTCGAAAACGACCACTGCCTCGCAATTGCCATGAGATGGAAGAACGCTGAATTGGCAGGGGCAACCGAAATTGCAATTACAATTGGCCAGTTCTTCACCCTGAATAACCCACTCTGTCATGATAGCCCCCCAAGAAAAGCTGCGTAAAACAACACTGCTCCGCGCGGGCATTACCTGTTTACACTGCCTTGGCCGTCGAGCCTGAAGTCGGCCTCTTGGACGTATCAGTCGCGGTAAACCTATCACGATATCGTGATATGTACAAACTTAGTCACTGCCGTCCGGTCCTCACCGGCTTGGAAATTCAGTCCAGAATCCCGTGGGGGTTGAACGTGGTATTCGCCTTTGCATTCCTCTGATAGAATTGGGGCATATTTTGAAAAACCGGGAGGATTGTCATGAGCTTTATGAAGACACTTGCGTCCGTTGCAGTTGGTTTCGCAGCCGCGAAGGGGCTGGAAAAATACCAGAAAATGGGCGGAATGGCTGGCTTGCAGGACATGATGCAAGGCGCAGGCGGTGGCCTTGGCATGGATCAGCTCGGCAAGATGGCAGAACAGCTCGGCCTTCCCGGAGGTGCGACAGGCCTTCAGGATATGATGGGCAAGATGGGGTTGGGTGGCAGTACCGCCGGTGCCGCCGGTCTTGGCAGGCTTTTGAATGCGATGCAGGGGGCGGCCAGAACTGGCAGCCAGCAAACCACCGACATGATGGAGACGGTGTTTGGCGGAACACCAGCCGGGGCCGCGATGGAAGCTCAGGCCAAGCTTATGTTGCGGGCAATGATCCAGGCGGCCAAGGCAGACGGCGAATTGGATGAACACGAGAAAGAAACGATCCTGGGTGAACTGGGCGATGACATCAGCGACGAAGAACGCGCATTTGTGCAGGAACAACTGAACGCACCCGTCGACGTAATGGGTCTGGCAGCTGATTCTGGGGCGCCTCTCGGAACGCAGATTTATGCGATTTCTCTGGCGGCAATACGGTTGGACAATGATCGTGAGGCCGCATATTTGCGGCAATTGTCCACTGCGCTGGGCCTTTCGGACGGTGAAAGAGACCAGATTCACAACTATATGGGCGCACCAACGTTGCCGGGTTGAACCTGTGCCCGATTCCTGGGCTGGGATCGTCCGATTGGCCTTGACATGCACGGCGTAGCGCGTAAAAGCGCACGCTCATAGGAATTCAACCGAAAGGCCCCTGCCTTTCCGGACGCAGGAGATAACCATGGCGAAGCCGACGACAATCAAGATCCGTCTGAACTCGACCGCGGGCACGGGCCACTTCTACGTGACCAAAAAGAACGCACGCACCATGACCGAGAAAATGACCATTCGTAAATACGATCCGGTCGTTCGGAAGCATGTCGAGTACAAGGAAGGCAAGATCAAGTAATCTTTCCGTTTCATTTGGACTTTCCAAAAAGGCTCTGCTTGGCAGAGCCTTTTTTCGTGCTGAATTCCGGTGGATGGTTGCCAGAAACGTCAACATGCCCATCTGGGGCCGTTGCAGGAGCGCATCAGCCACCGATGCAATCGCATGGCCTGCGGCTTGCTTTTTGTGCCGACCTGCAAGTACGCTTGAGCAAACCGCCACAAAATGTTGACCGCCATGAAAAAAATCTTGTTATCCACAATAGCCGTTCTGACTTTGGCGGCCTGTGAAGACCCGTTCAACCGCAAAGGTGTCGGGTTTACCGGAATCGATGGCGAACCCCGCACGATTTCCGACGTTCCCGGAGCCGTCGCTTTTCTGCCGCCCGAAACGAACGTCCCTGCCGAACTGGCAGAGCTTCAGACCGTCACTCTCTTGGTTGATGAAGTGGATCCATCCAAGGTGGCGTCCGTTGCCATCGACAATGGCGGGCAGACGCCGGGCAATGCGGTCCAGCTACAGGGCAGCGATACGAATCTGTTCTTGAGCACCGTCAGTGTCAACGGAACCTTGTATGGTGTCCTTCGTACGCCGACGAACAGCGTTAAGGTCGACAACTCGGTCGGCGTTGGTTTTGCGCAAGAGGCCGAGCGTTTCACCGGGTGTCTACCTGCTGGCGATGTGTTCCGCAAAGGCACGTCCGAGCGTAGTTCGGGCTTTGCAGTACCGTTGAACTGTAGCTAAGTCTTTTACCTTCTGATGTATCAAGCCCTCGCCGATCTAGCGGGGGCTTTTTCTTGACCGGGCGCGCGTACATCGCTGCCTTTTCCGGTAGAACTTGTGCGCCGGACAAGCTCTATCACCAGTTGGTTCAAAACAAAAAAAAGGCCGGTCTGATGACCGGCCTTTTCCCATACCAATGGCATGCAATTACTCGCGGTTACCCAGGAATTGCAGCAGGAACATAAACAGGTTGATGAAGTCCAGGTACAGGTTCAATGCACCCATGATAGCGGCCTTGCCCAGCCATTCCTGATCGCCACTATGGGCCATTTGCAGGTATGTGGTCTTGATGTTCTGGGTGTCGTAGGCGGTCAGGCCCGCGAAGATCAGAACGCCGATGGCCGAGATTGCAAAGGCAACCGCCGAAGACGCCAGAAAGATGTTCACAACCATCGCGACGATCAGGCCGATCAGGCCCATCATCAGGAAAGTGCCCATGGCGGACAAGTCTTTCTTGGTTGTGTAACCGTACAGGGACAGGCCCGCGAACGCGATTGCGGTGATCAGGAAGACCTGGATGACCGACTCACCGGTGAAAACAAGGAAGATCCAGCTGATCGAAATGCCCATCACCGCAGCAAAAACGTAGAACACCAGCTGTGCGGCGGCTGCCGACATGCGGTTGATCCCGGCGCTGAAGCCGAAAACAAACAGCAAAGGTGCAAACATGATGACCCAACGAAGGGGCGACGCGTAAATGCTATAGCCCAGCGATGTCAGATAGGTATCGGCATTCAACTGTGCCGCCGCGGCTGACGGATCGCTTGTGGTTGCCAGGCCCGCGATGGCCCAGGCTGCTGCGAACGTAATCAGCATGCCGACGGACATAGTGCCGTAGACTTTGTTCATATGGGCGCGCAGGCCCTCATCAATCTCGGCAGCGCGCGCGCCGGCCGCCGTCCGGATCGTGTCGAATTGTGCCATCAAAGGGTCTCCCTTTACATAATTATTCAGCCCCCCTGCTATGAGGGAAGCGTTCTAGGCAAATATCGGCAACTCAGGGCTGTGTTTCAAGTATTTACCGCGGAAAACCTACTAAATTACGCAACAAAAGTGGCGATCCGCAACACGTGACCGCCACTCATGAACTAAAGATATGTATTTGCATCATTTCTGCCAGAATTCCGGCGCGTCCCAGACGAAACGTTTGGCTTCGGCATCAGCCTCTGATCTAGAGACTCCGATGTCCTGAAGGGCGCGATCATCAAGTCGCGCCAGCCGACGGCGTTGACGCTTCAGGGAAACAGCACGCCTGATGATAGTGCCGAGCGATTGCTTCTTGGGATTGCAATGGTGATGAATGGCAATTTGGGTCATATTTATTGTCCTTTCGTGCATTATCGATGGTTTATCTCGTCTTCATCAATTTCCTTGATTGATATGGGGGAGTATGACATATTTTTAAAACGAATATTTTTGATGAAACACATAAGGAATCGTGAAGATGCGAAATTTGGACATCACGACCCTGCGGTCATTTGTTGCGGTGGCGGATCAGGGTGGGGTGACTCGCGCTGCCGGATTTCTGCATCTGACGCAATCTGCGGTCTCGATGCAGTTGAAACGGCTGGAGGAGCTGCTTGGCCTTCAGCTGTTGGACCGCAGTGGCAGAACGATTGCCCTGACCGCGTCCGGTGAACAATTGCTGGCTTATGCGCGCCGTATGATCGCGTTGAATGATGAGGTCATCTCGAAACTGACCGATCAGGCCTTTGAAGGTGAGGTGGTATTGGGGGTTCCTCACGACATAGTTTACCCGGCCATCCCACGGGTCCTGCAACGGTTCAACGCGGATTTCCCGCGAGTCCGAGTTCAGTTGGTGTCGTCTTATTCATTGCAATTGAAAGAGATGTACAAACGCGGCGAATGTGACGTGATCCTGACCACGGAACCGTCGTCGGTGGACGGTGCGGAAACCATTGCAGAGCTGCCCTTGCGCTGGATAGGTGCGCCGGGCGGGTCGGCCTGGCGTAAGCGTCCGCTGCCTTTGGCACTTGGACGTCGCTGCTTGTTTCGACCACAGGTGATATCGGCGCTGGATGCGGCCGGTATCCCCTGGGAGCTGTCGGTGGAAACTGAAAACGACCGCACAATCGAGGCCACGGTCAGCGCTGATCTGGCAGTGTATGCGGCACTGGAAGGTACCGAAGCCGCACATCTTGAACAGATCGAAGGCGGCGGTGCGCTACCGGACCTGCCTGCGCATATGATCAACCTGTATGGTGGAGAGCCGGGTCGAGACGCGGTTGTCGAAGCACTGGCGCAGTTAGTGCGTCAGAACTTTCGCCTGCTTGGGGGGACACAGCTGCGCGCCGTGGTGGGCTGATTGCGGTCAGGGGGTGATCACAATTTTGCCTGTCGATTTTCGCTCTTTCAGCAACCGCATGGCCTGCGCGACCTCATCAAGAGGCAAGACGTGGCTGATGTGTGGATTGATGCGGCCCTCGGTGTGCCAGCGGAAAAGGGTGTCAAAACTTTCGCGTACGGCTTCTGGCCGGAATTTCAGATACCCGCCAATGTAAAAGCCGATCACGGTCAGGTTCTTGACCAGCAGATGATTGGCGGGGATTTGCGGAACTTCGCCGCCGGCAAACCCGATGG
This sequence comes from Ruegeria sp. AE3, assembly GCF_056542225.1. Classification (NCBI taxonomy): domain Bacteria; kingdom Pseudomonadati; phylum Pseudomonadota; class Alphaproteobacteria; order Rhodobacterales; family Roseobacteraceae; genus Ruegeria; species Ruegeria sp. AE3. The sequence goes on from NZ_JBQFZL010000001.1 coordinate 57,176, forward strand.
GCAGCAGGCGGCCTTCGGGATTGGTGGCGCGGAAGGCTGCCTTGAACACATCGCCGCCGATTGCGTCATAAACGACATCCGCGCCGCCAAGCGATCTAACCCGCTCCCTCAGGTCCTCTGAGGCATCAATCAGGTGATCGGCCCCTGCGGTGCGGGCAACGGCCAGCTTTTCGGGGCCGCGGGCCTGTGCGATGACGGTGGCACCCATGAGCTTGCCGATTTCAACCGCGGTCAACCCAACACCGCCTGCTGCGCCGGTGACCAGAAGCGTCTCACCGGGTTGCAGACGGGCGCGGTGGTCAAGGGCCATGTGACTGGTGCCATAGGCTATCTGGATCGCTGCTGCGTCTTCGAAACGGGTCGTGTCCGGCAGCGGGATCGCGCGATCGGCGTCGAAAACGCCATATTCTGCCAGACCGCCCTGACCGGAATAGACGGCGATCCGGTCGCCCGGTTTCAGGGTGGACACACCTGGACCGATGGCATCCACGACACCGGCTACTTCCATTCCCAAAATAAACGGCGCAGGCGGTGTATCCTGATACGTGCCTTTCTGCATCAACAGATCAGCGAAATTTAATCCGCAGGCTTTGATCGCAACCCGCACCTGACCCTCACCCGGCTCGGGTTTCGGTACATCGCACAGCTGGGCAACTGCCCCGTCAGATCTAATACAATAGGCCTTCATTTGGTTCCTCACGTGCTTGGGGCATAGGCACGTGGGCTGTGCGAGATGTCAATTCCTTATGCGCGGCGTCCTGAAACGTCTGAAAATCTGTCGCATATCCAGCCGGGCCGCGCGAACAGCGGGCAGGGCATTTGACGCATACAACCACAGCCCTTGTGAGGGGGGATCGACTCAACCAGCTTGAAAAAAAATTCAAAACCGGCAATATTGGCAAGCAGTGCTGGTAACGGGGGACGGCACAGTCCGGATTTGGGGGCGATTAAGGAAGCCCCTATTGGTATTGCGATCTCGGACGTCGCACGATCCCGTACAAATGTGTGTGTAGTAGAGGAGAATACCAATGACTCATCACGTCGATGTCCATGTGGGCAAGCGCGTTCGGCATCGCCGCTGGCTGATTGGGATGACCCAGCAACAATTGGCGCAGCAAGTTGGTATCAAGTTTCAGCAAATCCAGAAATATGAGACCGGAGCCAACCGAATCAGCGCGTCCCGCCTGTGGGACATTGCCGAGGCATTGGACGTACCGGTCAGCTTCTTCTTTGAAGGTCTGGAAGAAGCCCAGAAAAGCAGCGCGGAAAAGAAATCTGTTCCAGCTGATCTGATGGGCGATAAAGAAGCCCTGGATCTAGTTCGCTCTTACTACGCAATTCCGGAAAACCAGCGCCGCCGCCTGTTTGAACTTGCACGTGTCCTCAGCGACGTCGCCTGATCAGACCGGCTTGACTTTGTCAGGTAATGCACGCACCAGAGTGCCATGCATCCGGCGAGTTTAAGCGACATTGAAATTGCAGAAGAAATGGCCGAAGCGGCACGCGCGGCCATTCTTCCTTTTTTCCGTCAGACCAATCTGGAAACTGCGAACAAGCTGACCGAAGGGTTTGACCCCGTCACCGTAGCGGATCGGGCCGCTGAAAAAGCCATGCGAGAGGTGCTGTCCCGGTTGCGCCCTGAAGATGGCGTATTGGGTGAAGAATACGGTGCGCACAAGGGCAGCAGTGGCCGAACCTGGGTTCTGGACCCCATCGACGGCACGCGCGGGTTTATCAGCGGCACACCAACCTGGGGCGTTCTGATCGCGCTCAGCACAGCAGACGGGCCGATCATGGGGGTGATTGATCAGCCCTACATTGGCGAACGCTTTGTCGGATCGACAGCTGGTGCGCAGCTTACAGGGCCACTGGGCACCAGTAAGCTGCAAACACGGGGGACGAAATCTCTGGCGCAAGCGACGCTGTTCACCACTTTTCCTGAAGTCGGCACCCCGGATGACCGGGCCGGGTTTCAGGCCGTATCGGAGCAGGTGCAACTGACCCGATATGGAATGGACTGCTACGCTTATGCCTTGTTGGCCGCAGGGCAAGCAGATCTGGTGATCGAAGCAGGGCTGAACTCGTATGACATTCAGGCCCCTATCGCGGTTATTCAGGCGGCAGGCGGAATTGTGACCGATTGGCAAGGCGGCCCGGCGCATGAGGGCGGTCGGGCATTGGCCGCAGCCAACGCAGAAATACATGCAGAGGCCCTTAAGATCCTGCGTCGGTTCTGAAACCTGTTGTCGCAGATCCCGATGGCGGGTACATAATTCCCGGTCGGTTCTTAAGCCCGTTTTCCGCCGACCTTCGCACTCCTTGCAAGAGACGGGCAGATGCAGGAGCGCGACATGACAGAAATCCTACTCAAAAACGCTGATCTGATCCTGACGATGGACGAGTCCCGGCAGGAACTCCCCGCGGCGGACATTCTGATCCGCGACGGCCAGATCGCGGGGATCGGGCACGGATTGCAAACACAAGGCGAGGTTCACGATGTTTCGGGCTGTCTGGTGACACCCGGGTTGGTGAATACCCATCACCATCTTTACCAAACGTTGACCCGCGCGGTGCCGGGCGGGCAGGATGCATTGCTGTTCGGGTGGCTTCAGACACTCTATCCGATTTGGGAGAAGTTCGGACCGGACGAGATGTTCACCTCGGCCCAGATCGGTTTGGCAGAGCTGGCGCTGTCAGGCTGTACGCTCAGTTCTGATCACCTGTACCTCTATCCCAATGGTTCGCGGCTGGAGGACACGATTGCTGCCGCATCCGAGTTGGGGATGCGATTTCACCCGACACGTGGCGCGATGAGCATTGGTGAAAGCGATGGCGGCCTGCCTCCGGACAGTCTGGTGGAAGAAGAAACTGCCATTCTGGACGACATGATCCGCGTCGTGGATGCTTTTCACGATCCGTCAGAAGGGTCGATGTGCCGCGTAGGTCTGGCCCCGTGTTCACCGTTCTCGGTCAGCCGGGACCTGATGCGAGATGCCGCCCTTCTGGCACGGGACAAAGGCGTGATGTTGCATACACATCTGGCTGAAAACGATGAAGATATCGCCTATTCACAGGCTCAGTTCGGCTGTCGGCCCGGTCAGTACGCCGAAGATCTGGGTTGGATCGGCCCGGATGTGTGGCACGCTCATTGCGTCAAGCTGGACGGGGCCGAGATTGACCTGTTTTCGCGTACGAAAACCGGTGTCGCTCATTGCCCATGTTCGAACTGCCGTCTGGGATCAGGCATCGCGCCGGTGCGGGCGATGCGCGATGCGGGGGTAAAGGTCGGCCTCGGCGCTGATGGCTCGGCCAGTAACGACAACGGTAATCTGATGCTTGAGGCCCGGCAGGCACTGCTGTTGCAGCGGGTGGTTAATGGGGCAGATGCGATGTCGGCCCGCGAAGCATTTGAGATTGCAACACGTGGCGGGGCCGATGTGCTGGGGCGTCCTGATTGCGGGCGGCTTATGCCGGGAAAACGCGCGGATGTCGCTGTCTGGGATATGCGCAGTATCGAATGCGCAGGCAGTTGGGACCCGGCAGCACTGCTTCTGGCCGGTCCGATGCAGGTAAAGCACCTGTTTGTAGAAGGCCGCCAGATCGTGCGGGATAGGCATGTCACGACGATTGACCTGCCCCGCGTGATTGAGCGTCAAAACAGTCTTGCCAAGGCGTTGCAGGCCTAAGCGGCCTTCCGCCCACCGATCCAGACCTCGGCCACAGCCCGATCATCACCCATCATGATGGTCGGGAAGATTGCCTCCCAAACATCGTTTGCACAAGCCTCGCGCTGGGCGATAGCCGGGGTCGAGGCGAGATCAATCACGACCAGATCCGCCTCCATTCCCGGAGCAATGTTGCCGATGCAATCATCCATCCGCAGGCTGCGCGCCGACCCGACTGTACCCAGCCACAGCAATTGCGCCGGATGCAGGGGGCGCCCGCGCAACTGACCGATTTCATAAGCGGCAGCCATGGTGCGCAGCATTGAAAAACTTGATCCGCCACCGGTGTCGGTGGCCAGACCGATCCGGTGGCCATCGTGGATCAAGCCGTTCATGTCGAACAGACCCGACCCTATGAAGGTGTTCGAGGTGGGGCAGTGGATCAGTGACGCATCAACCTCGCGCAGACGATCGCGTTCCCGGTCTTCCAGATGGATGACATGCCCATAAAGTCCGTTCTGCCCCAGCAACCCGAACTTTTCGTAAGTGTCCAGATAGTCCCGGGCATCGGGGAACAGGGAGCGGACCCACTCGATTTCGTCTGTCTGCTCGCTCAGGTGTGTTTGCATCAGGCAATGGGGATGTTCCGCCCAAAGCGCGCCCATGGCCTCAAGCTGTTCTGGGGTGGACGTGGGCGAAAACCGGGGCGTGATGGCATAGGACAGGCGGTCGACACGGTGCCATTTCTCCAGCAGCGCGGCAGATTGGTCATAGGCTGTCTGGGCCGTGTCCCGAAGGCCTTCAGGCGCATTGCGGTCCATACAGGTCTTGCCCGCGACCACGCGCTGTCCCCGTTGCTGCGCGGCAGTGAAAAAGGCATCCACGCTTTCGGGGTGGATGGTGCAAAAACTGCACATCGTCGTGGTGCCATGGGCGGCAGTCAGATCCAGATAACGGTTGGCGATTTCAGAGGCGTATTCAGGATCACCAAACTTCATCTCTTCGGGGAAGGTGTAGGTGTTCAGCCAGTCGATCAGCCGCTTCCCCCAACTGGCGATCATGGCGGTCTGCGGGTAGTGCACATGCGGGTCAACGAAACCCGCAATGATCAGGTGATTGCCATGGTCCTTGATGACGGCATCAGGGTGACGCCGCATCAGCGCATCGGACGCGCCGACATCGGCAACGCGTCCTTTGTCAATCACGACGGCTTCGTCCAGCCGGGTCGCTTCGGTTGGCTCTCCGTCAAAGGGTGAGCCTGTGAAACTCAGAACGCGCCCTTTCAAAAGCGTCTTTTGCGCCATTTGCCCTGTTCTCCACCTGTTTGGGACCGCGCTGTAGCATAGGCAGACGAAAGAAGTGGGTAAATCGGCGCATTGTCATTGTTTTCTGGTAGCTGCTTCTTCTATTTAGGGGCCAATCGCCGAAAGAAGGGGGCAGCGCATGACGACAGGCAATAACCAAGCCGAACACGATCTGCCCCAGGACGAAGACGCGTATGCGCTGGATCGCCGGACCGTGGCGGCGATCCTTTATGCGGTTGATGTGGATGATCGCGACAAGCTGATTGAGCTGATGGAGCCGCTGCACGCGGCCGATATCGCTGACCTTTTGGAGCAGATCAATCCTTATGACCGGGCCCGGCTGATCCGGCTTTATGATAAGGAATTTGACGGCGACATCCTGTCTGAACTGGATGAATCGGTTCGCGAGGAAATCATCGCCGTTCTGACCCCCGAGGTTCTGGCGGAAGCCGTGCGCGAGATGGAAAGCGACGACGTCGTTGACCTTCTGGAAGATCTTGAGGAACCGCAGCAGGAAGCCATTCTGGGCGCGCTCGAAGATTCCGAGCGGCTAGCAGCGCAACAGGCGCTTGCTTACCCCGAGAGTTCTGCTGGTCGTTTGATGCAGCGTGAGGTCGTCATGGCCCCCGAGCATTGGACCGTCGGTCAGGCCATCGACTTCATGCGTGCCAATGACGATCTGCCCGAGCAGTTCTATCATGTTGTTCTGGTCGACCCGCGCCTGAAACCAACAGCGCAGGTGACATTGGGCAAGCTGATGGCGTCCCGTCGTGAAGTGCCGTTGCGCGATCTGGTGGAAGAGGAGTTTCACATCATCCCCGTTGATCAGGACGAGGAGGATGTGGCTTATGCCTTCAACCAGTATCACCTGATCTCGGCCCCCGTGGTCGATGCCGACGGGCGTCTGGTTGGTGTGATCACCATCGACGACGCGATGGTCGTTCTGGATGAAGAGCACGAAGAAGACATCCTGCGCCTTGCCGGTGTGAGCGACGAAAGCTCGCTGTCCGACAGTGTGGCGGCCACCAGCCGCCGGCGACTGCCTTGGCTGGCGGTAAACCTGTGCACGGCAATCTGTGCTTCGTTGGTGATCTCACAATTTGCGGCGGCAATTGACCAGCTTGTCGCGCTGGCCATCCTGATGCCGATTGTTGCATCCATGGGGGGCAATGCGGGAACGCAGTCGCTGACCGTTGCAGTGCGCGCACTGGCGACGCGCGACCTGACCAACTCAAACGTGATGCGCGTTATCAGGCGGGAACTGCTGGTGGGCATGTTGAACGGGCTCTGTTTTGCCATTGTACTGGGGACCGTGGGAATGCTGTGGTTCGGTTCACCTTGGCTGGGTGTCGTGATTGGGTCAGCCTTGGTCGTGAACATGATCATCGCGGGCTTTGCAGGTACGGTAGTACCGGTAGTGCTGGATCGTCTGGGAATTGACCCGGCGCTGGCGTCAGGAACCTTTGTGACAACCACAACCGATGTCATGGGGTTCTTCATCTTTCTTGGGCTTGCCAGTGTGGTGCTATTGTGACCGATCTGACTGAAATCAAAGCAGCTGCACGCAAAGCGGCATTTGCGCGCCGCAAGGTCGCGTTCGACACGCGTGTTCCCGGTGCGGCCGGACGTTTGTCCGAGGTTCTGGCGGGTTATCGCGGCGTGCCCTTGTCAGGCTACATGCCAATCCGAACCGAGATCGACCCGGTGTCTGCCATGGCTGAAGCTGCGGCTTATGGACCTGTCGGTGTTCCCGTGATACAAGCCGCTGGAAAACCTCTGAAATTTTCGCGCTGGACGCCAGAAGGACCGCTGAAAGACGGCCCATTCGGTGCCAGAGTGCCCGAGGTTGATGATTATTTCGACCCCGAAATCCTGATTGTGCCGCTGGTGGCTTTTGATGCCAACGGCGGGCGTTTGGGATATGGCGGTGGATTTTATGACCGCACGCTGGAAGGATTGCGAGGCAAGCGCGCGACACTGGCAATCGGTTTCGCTTTTGACGCGCAAGAGGCGCAGAAACTGCCGCTGGAGCCGACCGATCAGCCGCTGAACATGGTTATCACCGAAAGCCGGGTGCTGACGTTCTAAGCCTCATTGCTGAAAGTGGCTGCGTAAATAGTCCCAGGCATCCACCTCGGTACCGTCTTTCAGGATGCAGATACCAAAGACGCTTCCATCTTCGTTCTTCCGAAGTTGGTAAACCCCATCATTCTCGACGCAAAAGGTTGCTGCGGGATTGGGCATGGATGTCTTTGTGCCTTGCGCCATAACACCCGAAGCGACCACAAGGCCGAATGTCAGTATTGCCAATAGCTTCACAACATGTCCTTTTGATTTAAGCGCATGGCTAAGACTTTGCCACGCCTGCATGCAATTTCAAGTTCGGCTCAACTTAAATTTCACGGTTCCGCCTTGTTATTGCCCAGCACAGCACCTACGACCCGGATCATGAGGATTTTGTTTCTTGGTGATGTGATGGGGCGCGCGGGGCGCGCGGCCGTTCAGCAACATTTGCCGCGCCTGCGCGACGAATGGCGGCTGGATTTCGTTGTGATCAATGGCGAAAACGCGTCGAACGGCATGGGGTTGAGCGGCGATCACGCCAAGCTGCTGCTGGATGCCGGGGCAGATTGCCTGACATTGGGCGACCATGCGTTCGACCAGAAAGACATGCTGCAATATATCGAGAAAGAACAGCGCATCGTGCGCCCGGTGAACTATGCAAAGGGTGCGCCGGGGCGCGGGCACCGGCTGTTTAACGCACCCGGCGGGCGCAAAGTTCTGGTGGTGCAGGTGTTGGGGCAGGTCTTTATGAAACGGCCATTCGACGACCCGTTCTCGGCCATTGAACCTATCCTGAAGTCGCACCCACGGGGTGGACAGGCACAGGCCATCATCGTCGATATGCATTGCGAGGCGACGTCTGAGAAGATGGCCATGGGTCATTATTGCGACAAGCGCGCCAGCCTTGTGGTGGGAACACATACCCATGTACCGACAGCGGATTCGCAGATTCTGCCAGGTGGCACAGCCTATCTGACGGATGCGGGCATGTGCGGCGACTATGACTCGGTCATTGGTATGGACAAGCAGGAACCGATGCGCCGGTTCATAACCGGGATGCCCAAGACCCGGTTTACCCCTGCCAATGGCGAGGCCACGCTGAGCGGAGTTTTCGTCGAAACGGATGATCGCGACGGCCAGGCCAAATCTGTTCGCATGGTGCGCGTTGGTGGACGTTTGGAACAAGCCGGGCCTGATTGACAAACGTCAGGCTTGCCCTGCCACGCGCAATGCGTGAAACTGCATGTCATCAGGCGCTTGGGCCAGGGTTCGGACAGAATACCACGAATGAATTTCCTTTCACTGACAGAGACGGGCAGCGCAATTCTGGCGCTGCTGATTGTTGCGAGCATGTTCGTCATGTTCCTGCGCGAGGTTTATCCGACCGAGGTCGTGGCCATCGGTGGTGTCTCACTGATGCTGGTCACAGGGATCCTGCCCTATCAAAGCGCGCTGGCGGTCCTGTCCAATCCCGCGCCCTGGACGATTGGGGCGATGTTCATCATCATGGGGGCCTTGGTGCGGACCGGGGCCTTGGACGCCTTCACGTCGACCGCGCAAAGGCAGGCGCAGGTCAACCCGCGTATTGCCATCGGATTGCTGATGGGATTTGTCGTGCTGGCCTCGGCTTTTGTGTCGAACACGCCCGTTGTTGTGGTCATGATCCCGGTTTTTGTTCAGATCGCCCGCACGCTGAACGTACCCGCGTCAAAGCTGCTAATTCCACTCAGTTATGCCGCCATTCTTGGCGGGACACTGACACTGATCGGAACGTCCACCAACCTGCTTGTGGATGGTGTGGCCCGCGCGCAGGGGATGAAAGCTTTTACGATATTCGAAGTCACGCCGCTGGGGATTGCACTGGTGATCTACGGCATGATCTATCTGCGTTTCATCGCCCCCAGGTTGCTGCCTGAGCGGGACAGCATGGCCTCGCTGCTCAGCGATCGGTCCAGAATGAAGTTTTTCACTGAAGCGGTCATTCCGCCCGACAGCAACCTGATCGGGCGTGAAGTGACTGGCGTTCAGTTGTTCAAACGCCCCGGCGTGCGTCTGATCGACGTGGTCCGGGGCGATGAATCGCTGCGGCGCAATCTGAAGGGCGTTGAATTGCAGGTCGGTGACCGCGTGGTTCTGCGCACCGAGATGACCGAACTTCTGAGCCTTCAGAGCAACAAAGAGCTGAAGCGTGTGGATCAGGTTTCCGCTGTCGAGACCAAGACGGTCGAGGTGCTGATCACACCCGGATGCCGTTTGGTGGGTCGGACCCTTGGAATGATGCGACTTCGGCGCCGGTATGGTGTCTATGTGCTGGCCGTTCACCGTCGCAATCAGAATATCGGTCGCCAGTTGGATGATCTGGTGGTTCGGGTAGGGGATACATTACTGCTGGAGGGCGCCCCGGCAGATATCCAGCGCCTTGCCGCGGACATGGACATGGTGGATGTCAGCCAGCCCTCTGCACGCGCCTTCCGTCGCAGCCATGCGCCGATTGCAATTGGCGCGCTGGTCGGGATCGTCGTCTTGGCGGCATTGGGTGTCGCGCCGATCCTGCTGTTGTCGATTGTGGCCGTAGCCGTGGTTCTTCTGACCCGTTGCATCGATGCGGACGAGGCGTTTTCGTTTGTCGAAGGTCGCCTGTTGGCGCTGATCTTCGCGATGCTCGCCATCGGTGCGTCACTGGACAGCTCTGGCGCGGTTTCACTGATTGTCGAGGCCGTGGCACCGGGACTAAGCGCTTTGCCGCCCTTCCTGATCATCTGGGCGATCTATCTGCTGACTTCGGTGCTGACCGAACTGGTTTCCAACAATGCGGTCGCAGTTGTGGTCACGCCTATAGCCATCGGGCTGGCCCAGGCCGTCGGAATGGACCCGCGCCCGTTGGTGGTTGCGGTTATGGTGGCGGCTTCGGCATCCTTTGCAACACCGATCGGGTACCAGACCAACATGATGGTCTACGGCCCTGGCGGCTACAGGTTCACCGATTTCATGAAGGTGGGTGTTCCGCTTAACCTGACGGTCGGATTGTTGGCATCCCTTCTTATTCCATTGATCTGGCCTTTGTGATTTCGGCGCAGAATCGCCACTTTGGCGAAGCACATCTTGCAAAGACCCAAGGGCACACGATCTTTTGCGAAGAGGGTTTGCAAAAGGATTTGACCGATGAAGCATTTGGGGCGCGCAATATGGGCGGGTGCAGCAACTTGGGCAGCTTTAAGCAGTGTCGCTATTGCCGGTATTGTTGAAGGGACCGCAACGTACCGAGAGCGCATTGCACTGCCACCGGACGCAACCCTTTATGTTGAGCTTCAGGATATCTCGCTGGCCGATGCCCCCGCTGTCACTCTTGCCGCGCAACGGTATGCGCTGAGCGGGGTGCCCGTGCAGTTCAAATTGACCTATGACGACGCGCTGATCATGGATGCTCATCGCTATGGCGTGCGGGCTTCAGTGATGCAGGGGCAAAACTTGCTGTTCACCACAGATACTGTGTACCCGGTTCTGACGAATGGGGCAGAGAATGCCGCCGATCTGCTGTTGGTTCAGGTCCAGGGGCAGGGGGCGGCAACGCTGGATAACACCCAATGGACCGCCTCGGGCCTGAATGGTGCGCCTATCGAGACCGAAAAACGCCCTGAGCTTGTCTTTGATCAGGATGGCGTCTTTTCAGGCAGCAGTGGCTGCAACCGGTTCAGTGGTCGGGCCGAGATCTCCGGTAATCGTATTGCATTTCCTGACAACATGGCGGCAACACTCATGGCTTGCCCACCTCCGTTGGACGCGGTCGAGCGGCAATTCCTGCAAGCCTTGCAGAACGTCACGGCATTCGCGATTCAGGGCAACGCTCTGGCTCTGCTGGATGCGCAGGGCCAGCCGGTGATCAAACTGGTGCGCAGGTAACCGTGAAAGTGCGTCAGGCGACGGCCCTTGAACGCCCGGCATTGCGACCGGAAAAGATGCAGCCGCCCAGGAATGTGCCCTCCAGCGCGTTGTAGCCGTGATAGCCGCCGCCGCCGAATCCGGCGACTTCGCCAGCAGCGAAAAGGCCCGGTACGACGTTGCCTTCTGATCCAATCATCTGACTGTCCAGATTGGTCTGCAACCCACCCAGAGATTTGCGTGTCAGGATATGCAGCTTGACGGCAATAAGCGGGCCGTTGGCCGGATCGAGGAACTTGTGCGGTTTGGCTGTGCGGATCAGTTTATCTCCGCGATAATTGCGCGCGGCAAGGATCGCCATCATCTGCGCGTCTTTCGAAAAGGGGTTGTCGACCTGCAAATCCCGGGCTTCGATCTGGGCACGCAGATGAGCCTCGTCTATCGGAGTGTCTCCCAGATGGTTCATGCCGTTGACCAGTTCAGTCAGCGTGTTGGCAACAATAAAATCCTCACCCTTTTCCTTGAACGCCTCGACCGGGGCAGTTGCGCTGGAACCTGACAGAATGCGTTGGCGGATAACCTCTTTCCAGCTGCCCGAAGTGAAGTCGGGGTTTTGTTCCGATCCGGACAGCGCAAATTCCTTTTTGATCACCTTCTGGGTCAGAACGAACCAGCTGTATTCAAACCCGGTTTTCAAAATCTCACGCAGTGTCCCCAATGTGTCGAACCCCGGCAGACAGGGCGGTGCCAGGCGGTTGCCCCTGGCGTCAAACCACATTGAACTTGGGCCGGGCAGGATACGAATGCCGTGGGCGGGCCAGATCGGGTCCCAGTTGCGCACGCCTTCGGTGTAGTGCCACATCCGATCACCATTGATGACATGGCCGCCCGCCTTTTCGCTGATTGCGATCATGCGGCCATCGACGTGAAAGGGCACCCCTGCAACCATATCTTTGGGCGGCTCACCCAAACGGTCCCGGGGCCAGTTTTGACGCACCATGTCAAAATTGCCACCAATACCGCCGGACGTGACAATGATTGATGGGGCATAAACTTCGAACTCGCCAACCTCATCGCGGTTGGTTTTGCTACCGCGCTGGGCGGTGTCATCGGCCAGAATTTCTCCGGAAACACCTTTGGCGGTTCCGTTCTGCATGATGATATGGCTGACTTGGTGGCGGAACTTCATCTGGATCAATCCGGCGCTGACATGGTCGCGGACGCGTCGGATAAATTGTTCCAGAACGCCGGGGCCGGTGCCCCATGTGATGTGAAAGCGCGGGACCGAGTTGCCATGCCCAGTCGCATAAGACCCGCCACGTTCGGCCCAGCCAACGACCGGAAACCAGCGCAGGCCCATTTCGTGCAGCCATGGCCGCATTTCACCAGCGGCAAACTCGATATAGGCTTCGGCCCATTTGCGGGGCCATGCGTCTTCGCCACGGTCAAATTGCGCGCTGCCCATCCAGTCGCGCAGCGCCAATTCGTGGCTGTCGCGTATACCCATGCGGCGCTGTTCGGGTGTGTCGACCATGAACAGGCCTCCAAGGCTCCAGAACGCCTGACCGCCCAAAAAGGTTTCGGGTTCCTGATCGACAATGATCACCTTCTTGCCCCGGTCGCCCAGTTCCGCCGCAGCTGCCAGCCCGGCCAACCCGGAACCGACGATAATCGCATCTGCAGTATTGTTTGTCATGAACACTCCTTTCAGCGGCGGCGGAACAAAGCGGTGAACGGCAGATCCAGGGCAGGCAACATGATGCCACAGACGGCCGAAAGCAGGGTCAGCGAAACAGGGCGGCCGGCAATGGCAACCTGATGATCCGCAATCAACCCCTCGCAAAGTTGCGTCAGATCAGCCTAAGCGAGGCGGAAAGGCGCAGGCAACCACGCCGTTGGGTCACTCGTATCGCTGGACGAAACGGCGCAGGATTTCGCCCGGCTGCGTGACCTTCGCCGAATGGCAGTGGTCGATCAGTTTCTGCGCGTCTTCGGGCGGGAAATAGCCGTGGTTCCTGTAGATGTTGATACGCTGTTCAAAGTCTTTGGCATCGGCTTCCGGATGGAACTGAGTGGCATAGACGTTCCGGCCCCAGCGGATCATCTGGAACGGGCAGGGGTCGGACGCAACAAGGTGAACGCAGCCCTCGGGCAGGGCTTGAACCGCTTCTTTGTGGCCAACAAACGCATCAAAGGTGGCGTCCAACTCTGCGGTCAACGGGTCTTGTTGTCCTTCGGGGGTCAGGCGGCACCTGGATGGTCCCACAGGCTCGCCATACCGGGCTTTGCTCACGTTGCCATCCAAATGCACGGCCAGAATACCAAGGCCATAGCAACACCCCATGAAGGGATGATCCTGCGCGGTAATCTGCGGCATCAAACCCAGGATCGCTCCTTCGATCCGCGCATCCGTCGCGGATTTGGTCGCGGGGTCATCACTGACGCATCCCGGCCCGCCGCCTACGATAATCCCCGCATAATCGGTGACTTTCAGCCCTTCTGGCAGGTCTTCGCAATCCAGACGGATGCGATGCGTGCGTTCGGGTAACAACCCGCTGCGGTTCAGGATCGAGGCATATTCTGCGTCGGAGGCATCCGTTTCCGGGCGCAATTGCAGGATCAAAAAGCGTTTCATGAACAGCCTTTACCCGTCACAATGGCCAGAAGACAAGGATGGCGGGGACGGAAACCACGATGATCAGAGCCTCCAGCGGCAGGCCCATGCGCCAGTAATCGCCAAAATGATAGCCGCCGGGGCCCAGAACCAGCGTGTTGTTCTTGTGACCGATAGGCGTCAGGAACGCAGCCGAGGCCGCAACGGCCACGGTCATCAGGAACGGGTCGGGCGACACCCCGAGCGTTTGGGCCATCTGGATGCCAACCGGGGCCGCGACGATAGCAGTGGCGGTGTTGTTCAGAACATCCGACAAGGTCATCGTCACGACCATCAGTACGGTCAGGATCGCCCATGCGGGCAGACCATTGGTCAGCTGAATCAGCGCATTGGCAATCAACTCGGTGCCGCCGGATGTTTCCAAAGCGCTGCCCAGTGGGATCATCGAGCCCAGCAGCACAACCACGGGCCATTCGATATGGTTATAAATTTCTGTGATTGGCATGACCTTGGTCAGCACAAAGGCTATGACGACAAGACCCAATGCGACGGGAAGGTAAATCAACCCAACACTGGCCGCGAAGACGGCAACTGCAAATAGACCGATGGCCAACAAGGCCTTGTCATTTGCCGTCACGTTCAACCCGCGTTCGGCCAAAGGCAGACACCCCAGCCAGTCGGTCACATCGGCGCTGCGATCACGGGGGCAAAGCAGCAGCAAGATATCGCCCGGTTCAACCTCGGTCTTGCGAACCTGTTCGGTGATCTGACGACCCTGACGTGAGATGCCCATCAGGACGGTGCTCTGGCGCCAAGCCAACCCGATACCCTGCGCTGTACGGCCGGCTATGCGCGCACTTTCCGGAACAACCACTTCGATCACTTCCAACCCGTCGCCTTCAGCCGTCAGCAGCTCCTGCCGTCGCGTGTCCGAGAAATCCAGTTTCAGCGCAGAACGGAATTCGTCCAGCGCTTCGGGGCGCGCTTCCAGTACCAGCGCGTCGCCATCGTTCAGTGTGGCATGGGTTGACCGGCCATATCGCCGTTTCCCATCCCGGATCAGGCCGATGATAGCCACGTCGGATTTTTCGGCCGTTTCATAAAGTTCGCTGACCCGTTTGCCGATATGGGCAGAGCCCGGCGGGATCGTCAGTTCGGCAATGTATTCGGCCAGAACCTCGGATGTTTCTTGTTGCACGCCGCGATTGGGTATCAATCGCCATCCGATCAGCGCGACAAACGCCAGACCGGCGATCGCTGCTATTCCACCAACAGGGGCGAAGTCGAACATATGAAACGGCTCGCCCAGCGTTTCCTGCCGGATCGAGGCGATGATGATATTCGGCGGGGTGCCGATCAGGGTGACCATGCCCCCCAGAATGGTGGCAAAGCTTAGCGGCATTAGGGAAAGGCCCGGGGGCCGACTTGCTTTTCGCGCGGTCTGAATATCCACGGGCATCAGCAGGGCAAGCGCCGCGACATTGTTCATGAAGGCCGACAGAATCGCACTGATCCCGCCCATCAGGGCGATATGCGCGCCCAGCCCCCGTGACGCATCAACCAGAGTTCGGGTGATCAGAAATACCGCACCTGACCTGACCAAACCGGCAGAGACTACAAGCACCAGCGCGACGATAATGGTCGCTGGGTGGCCAAAGCCCGCAAAGGCATCATCGACCGGCACAACACCCAGCACGACACCGATCATAAGCGCGGCAAAAGCCACAAGGTCGTATCGAAACCGACCCCAAAGCAGCATTCCGAAGACAGTGATGAAAAGCGCGAAAAGAATGATCTGATCTGTCGTCATGCCGTCACCATACAAGGCGGTGAGGTCGTCGCAAGCCGCTCTCTTGATCCTGCCCCCCGCAAACGTCTATATGAGCGCCGAACACGCAAACATGATGACGAGGACGCACTATGGCAGGCCACTCCAAATGGGCCAACATCCAGCACCGCAAGGGGCGTCAGGACGCCGCGCGGTCCAAACTGTTTTCCAAACTGTCGAAAGAGATCACTGTCGCCGCCAAGATGGGCGACCCCGATCCCGACAAGAACCCGCGCCTGCGTCTGGCGGTGAAAGAAGCCAAGTCGAACTCGGTCCCCAAGGACGTGATCGACCGCGCGATCAAGAAATCGCAAGCGGGTGAAGGTGACGATTACGAAGAAATCCGCTACGAGGGCTATGGGCCCAATGGTGTTGCGGTCATTGTCGAAACCATGACCGACAATCGCAACCGGACCGCATCGACCGTGCGTTCGACCTTTTCGAAGAATGGCGGCAACCTGGGCGAGACCGGTTCGGTCGGTTTCATGTTCGAACGCAAAGGCGAGGTTGTTTACCCGGTGACCGTAGGGGATGCAGATTCCATTTTCGAGGCGGCCATCGAAGCGGGCGCGGAAGACGTCGAAAGCTCGGATGACGGTCACATCATCTGGTGCGCCGATACCGATCTGAACGATGTCTCCTCTGCATTGGAAACCGCGCTTGGAGAATCAGAATCCACCAAGCTGGTCTGGAAACCGACCACAACGACGGAACTGGGCCTGGAAGACATGCAAAAGTTGATGAAGCTGGTAGATGCTTTGGAAGACGATGACGACGTGCAGCGTGTCACGACCAATTTCGAAGCCACCGACGAGGTCATGGCGCAGCTTTAAGCTGACCCAATACCAACTCATTGAAACCCGGTCGCAACGGCCGGGTTTTTTGATTTTTGATGGTCTTATTGAATTATTGGCTGAAGCATTCGATGCGCTTAGGCTGAAAGTACGGGAAATACAGAAAACACGAAGACACAGTACGAATGACATCCGAAACTTCCGATCAGACCAAGCGCAACGTGCCCGTCCTGGCCGGGCAAAGTATCCTGTCTCAGGTCGCTTGGACGCTCGGCAGCCCGTTGGTTGTTTTGCCGTTTTTAGCCGTTTCCTTCGAGTTGCCGATGTTTGTAGCAGGGGCACTGGTGTCGGTGCGGATGGTCGGTTGCTTGATTGCCGACTTCTTTCTGGCGCAACCCCTTGCAGCAAGAAGCCGGAAGAAACATGCAATTGCGTTGACCGAAGCGGTCATTGGCGCCTGTCTGGTTCTTGCAATAGCTGCGGCCGCAACCGGGGCTGTCCCATTGATCGCAGTGGTTTTCCTGTCTGTATTTCTTGTGATCGGGCTTGTCAGCGAAGTGCAGACCTTGATGCTTACGGATCTGCTAGGGGACCATGTTCAGGCGCGTTCGCGCATGGTCATGCAATATCTACAGCTTGGTGCAGGGGGGCTATGTGCCATTGGCCTTGCGTTGCTGGTGCATCAGATCACCAAGGATAATCCACCCTTTTCGCGCCATTCAGTCATGATCGGCGTTTCTGTTTTGTTCTTCCTGCTGTCGGGTCTGTTCATGCTGGCGATGACAGAAACCGTGCGTGAGGGTGCGCCGACGACACCGCAGAAGTCCGAAAGGGGCATTTCGATTAAGGCGAATATCAAGGGTATTCTGGGTATGTTCGAATACCAGTGGTTCCGGCGCTATATGATCATGCGTCTGCCCTTGGTCGCAGTGTCGCTGTCCGTTCCGTTCTTCGCGCTCATCGCAGCCGAAGCGCATCACAGCTCGACACAGGGATTGACCGCGATGATCGTCTCTTCCGCTTCGGGATATCTTGTATCGGGCCCTCTGTGGCAAATCATCAACATGAAATCCCATCGTGCGGTCATGGTGGTCGGGACATTGATGGTCGCCGCAACAGGCAGTGTTCTTTTGGTGTTCCACTATTTGGGCATCGACCATCAGGTTCATTTGCATGCAATTGCACTGTTCGTTGTCACCGTTGCTGTGACCGGGACCAGCAGTGCGCGCAAGCTCTATTTTCTGGATGTGGCACCCAAAGAGCAGCGGGTGCGAGGATCGGCAGCGGTCAAGGCGTTCGCGCGTTTAACCGCGGTGTTGTTGTCTGCGGGCCTTGCCGCTGCCGCCCACATGCACGAGGTCGCGATGGCCGTCGCTTTCATCGTCGTCGCCAGTCTGGTGTCCTGTATAAACTGCTACCGCATGATGCAACCAGAACGGAAAAAGGCGGAACAGCCCTCGAATTGAGTTTTTGGCGAGCGTCGCGAAAGCCTCAGAAGAAGGATGAAATCTCTTCCAGGGGTTTCTTGAGTTTTGCCACAGCAGGCACAGTCGCTCCTTCTGACGGGTGTCCCACCGCGATAATCATGGTTGGTTTTTCCGACGCGGGCCGGTCCAGCGCGTCGTTCAGAAACCGCATCGGGTTTGGGGTGTGGGTCAGGGTGCTGAGGCCCGCGTGATGCAGCGCGGCAATCAGAAAGCCGGTGGCAATGTTCACACTTTCCGGGACGTAGTAGTTCTTGTACCGCGTTCCATCCTCGAATTGCCCCCAGCGCTGGGCAAAAACCACGATCAGCCAGGGGGCGATTGTCAGATGTTCTTTGACCGCGTTGGTGCCGATGGGCTCCAGTGCCTTGATCCATTCATCCCCGGCGCCACCTGCGTAGAATCGGCGTTCTTCTTCTTCGGCTTCTTCCCGGATGCGGCGTTTCAGGGCAGGGTCCGAGATGGCTGCAAAATGCCAGGGTTGGTGATTGGCGCCAGACGGCGCGGTACCCGCGGTGCTCAGGCTGGTTTCGATTACCTCACGGGCAACGGGGCGGGGGCTGAAATCCCGTACAGTATGACGCTGACGCATCTTTTCGTAAAATGCCTGCGCCGCGCCCAGCATGTCTGTATCGCTGATGTCGCATCGGTCCGGCAGGGGAATGGGGTCATAGCTAAGAGCGTCACGTGAGAACATCGGTTCCTCCGAAAATGTCGTGTTTGTTTAGCCGCTTTGAGGCGGAAGCAAAATCCGTTCTGAAGCTTTTTTGACAGCCTGGGTCAGTGGTTTGAGTGCGGGCGCAAGAACACGCCCAACCTGCCAGCTCAGCGCGACATCCAACGGCGCATCAGGTACGATGGGGCGCAACAGCCCTTGTTTCAAAGCCTCCTGCACCAGAGCCGCGGGGTTCATACCCCACCCAAGCCCGGCAATCGCCGCGTCCACAAATCCTTGTGAAGAAGGCAGGAAATGAGACGGGGGTGACAGACGTTTGCCAGTGTGTTGAACAATCCAGGCCCTTTGCAGCCCGTCCTTTTGGTTGAAAACCAGGCAGGGTGCCTTGCCCAGCTCTGCCTCGGTCACTTCGTCCCGAAACCAGGTGTTAATGAAATCCGGGCTGGCTGTTGGCAGATACTGCAACACGCCCAATGGGATCGCGTCGCACCCGGTCACTGTCTGACCACCAACGGTGACGGCGGCGCTCACCTCGCCCCGCCGCAGCCAGTCTGCGGAATGATCCTGATCGTCGATCACCAGATCGAAAAGCATGTCAGGCACCTGCGCCATCGCATCAACAAACCAGGTGGCCAGACTGTCTGCCGGTACGGCAATGCGGACGCGGGCGGACCTTGGTTCCTGCTCCAGCGTCAGTTCTCGAACCAGCTGTGCCTCAAGCAGTCCGACATCTTCCGCGTAACGGGCAATGCGCAGCCCGGCGGGCGTTCCTGTGCAAGGGCTGCCCCGATGTATCAGGGTGGCTCCAATCCGATCCTCAAGCGCCCTGATCCGCTGGGATATCGCCGAGGGTGTCACCGCCAGCTCTGCCGCAGCCGCATCAAAGCTGCCATGGCGCAGAATGGCAGACAAAGCGGACAGGTGAAGAGGATCAATCAGCATTAGCCAGGCTTAACTTAGGATAGCATCTTTAATTTGATAGATCGCACCGACGGCCTTAGTCAACGTCTTGCAATAGCAGGAGATCCCATGCCCACGTCCATAATCGCCGGTTTCGCTCTGGGTTTCAGTCTGATTCTCGCCATCGGGGCACAGAACGCCTTTATTCTGCGACAGGGGCTGCGGCGTGAACATGTGTTCCTTCTGTGCCTGACCTGCTCAATGTCCGACGCGGTTTTGATCGTTGCAGGTGTCACGGGGTTCGGGACCCTGACCCATTCAGCTCCCTGGTTTGAACCTGTAATGCGATATGGCGGGGCCGCTTTTCTGACGTGGTATGGGCTGCGCAGCTTCGGGTCTGCCTTGCGGGGTGGCGCGGTGATGGAAACCGGCAACGGTCCGCGAACCAGCCTCAAAACCGCGATGCTTACCGCTCTCGCCTTCACCTGGCTGAACCCGCATGTCTATCTGGACACAGTGGTTCTGATCGGCTCTATCTCGGCACAGTATGATAACCGGGTCGGATTTGCCATTGGGGCAGTCACTTCCAGCTTTGTCTTTTTCTTTTCACTTGGATACGGCGCTGGTGTTTTGTCTCCGGTGTTTGCACGCCAGCGCGCCTGGCAGGTGCTGGACGCAGTGATCGGGGTCGTAATGCTGGGTATCGCTCTGAAACTTGTTGTCATGTGAAGGGTTGTTCCCGGCAGGGTTTCGGTGTTCAACCTAAGCCATGACATCGTTAGCCGTTTCGTCGCGCCCGCTTGCCGGTATGTTCTGGATGTTTACCGCCGGGCTGTCCTTTGTTGTGATGACCGCTTTGGTCAAATCTCTGGGCACGACGATGAACCCGATCCAGGCCGCATTTCTGCGTTATGCGCTGGGATTGGTGTTTCTGTTACCGGCCTTGCGGTCGATCATGGCGACCCGGCTGACACCCCGCCTGCTGACATTGTTCGGTTTACGCGGTGTCGTACACGCGATTGCTGTCATGCTCTGGTTCTTCGCCATGACACAAATTCCCTTGGCCGAAGTCACTGCCATGAACTACATGACGCCGGTTTATGTCACCTTGGGCGCAGCCCTGTTTCTGGGCGAGAAGCTGGCTTTTCGCAGGGTCGCCGCCATTCTGGTCGCCTTGGTGGGCGTGCTGGTCATCCTGCGCCCCGGGTTTCGCGAGGTCTCACAAGGTCACCTTGCCATGCTCGGAACGGCCCTGATGCTAAGCGGGTCCTATTTACTGGCCAAGCTTCTTGTCCGCGACGTGCCGCCTTCGGTTGTCGTGGCGCACCTGTCCATCTGGGTAACCATCGCCTTGATCCCCTTTGCGGTTGCCGTCTGGACCCGGCCCAGTATGCAAGAACTCGGGGTTCTGTTTCTGGTGGCCAGCTTTGCGACCGCAGGGCATTATTTCATGACATTGGCGTTGCAGGCCGCGCCTGTGGCCGTCACACAACCCGTCACATTCCTGCAGTTGATCTGGGCCACGCTTGTGGGTGCTGCGATCTTCCACGAAAGCGTTGACCTTTGGGTTGTGGCTGGCGGAACCCTGATACTGGGCGCTGTAAGCTTCATCTCATGGCGCGAGTTCATGTTGAACCGTCGGGACTTGACGCCTCCCAGTATTGCGCCGAAGCTATGAAGTGACATCTCTGCGCTTACATTGATTGACGAGTCAATAAAAACATCCTAGCTTGGTCGCATGACACCTGTATGGGGAAAGCGATGCCAAAAGTTGGAATGGAGCCGATCCGCAAGGACGCGATTGTTCGAGCGACGATTGCTGAACTGGGTGTCAAGAAATCCCTGGATGTAACCGTCAGCCAGATTGCCAAACGCGCAGGCATGTCCAGCGCATTGGCACACCATTATTTTGGCGGAAAGGATCAGATATTTCTGGCCGCAATGCGTCAGATCCTCGCCGACTTCAGCGACGAAGCCAGGGCCCAGTTGAAAGCGGCCAAACCGGGCAACCGGGCAGAGGCGATTATCCACGCCTGTTTTGCCCCTTCGTGTTTCACACCTGACGTGACTGCCGCCTGGATGACCTTTTATGTGTTGGCGCAGACCAACAATGACGCGCTGCGTTTGTGGCAGATCTATCAGGCGCGCATCAGGTCGAATCTGATCCATGCCCTGCGCCCCAGGATGCAGGATCCGGTCGAAGCTGCTGAAAACATGATTGCTTTGATTGATGGGCTCTATATTCGCGCAGCGCTCAGCGCCCCGGGAGAACCGCAACTGGCCGTGAACCACGCAATGCGCGTGCTCGATACTCTGCTCGAGGCTGAAAAATGACAAAACCAAACATTCTGATCCTGATGGTGGATCAGCTGAACGGAACCCTCTTTCCCGACGGTCCCGCTGACTGGCTTCACGCTCCGAACCTAAAGAAACTGGCGGAACGGTCGACCCGTTTTGCCAACGCTTATACTGCGTCGCCGCTTTGTGCGCCGGGGCGGGCCAGCTTCATGTCCGGTCAATTGCCCTCACGCACCGGCGTCTACGACAACGCGGCTGAGTTCCGCAGCGATATCCCAACTTACGCACACCATTTGCGCAGGGCCGGGTATTACACCTGTCTGTCAGGCAAAATGCACTTTGTCGGCCCGGACCAGATGCACGGGTTTGAGGATCGCCTGACAACTGATATCTACCCGGCCGATTTTGGCTGGACACCGGATTACCGCAAACCGGGCGAGCGGATCGACTGGTGGTATCACAACATGGGATCGGTGACCGGCGCGGGTGTTGCCGAGATTTCCAACCAGATGGAGTATGATGACGAGGTCGCCTATAACGCAAAGGCCAAACTCTATGACCTTGCGCGCGGCAAGGATGACCGCCCATGGTGCGTGACGGTCAGCTTCACCCATCCGCATGATCCCTATGTCGCCCGTCGCAAATACTGGGACCTCTATGAAGATTGCGCGCACCTGCTGCCCGAAATCGCTGATATCGGCTATGAAAACCAGGATTCTCACGCCAAGCGGATCTTCGATGCCAATGACTGGCGCAGCTTCGACATCACCGAGGAAGACATTCGCAAGTCCCGCCGTGCCTATTTCGCCAACATCACATATCTCGATGACAAGATCGGTGAAATCCTCGAAGTGCTGGAAACGACACGGCAAGAGGCGATCATCCTGTTCGTCTCGGATCACGGTGACATGCTGGGTGAACGTGGCCTCTGGTTCAAAATGAACTTCTACGAAGGCTCGGCGCGCGTACCTTTGATGATATCGTCCCCGGATTTGCCTGCGGGGCGGATCGATACGCCGGTTTCCACCATCGACGTGACACCCACGCTCGGGGCTCTGGCAGGCGTTGACATGGACGAAATCGCACCATGGACGGACGGCGAAAACCTGGTGCCATTGGCGCAAGGTGGCACGCGAACCGCGCCTGTGGCTATGGAATACGCGGCCGAGGCATCTTACGCGCCGCTGGTGTCGCTGCGCTATGGCAAGTGGAAATACAATCGATGCGCGCTGGACCCGGATCAACTGTTTGATCTTGAGGCAGACCCGCATGAGCTGACCAATCTGGCAGACAGTCCCGAACATGCGGGCACGCTGCAAACCCTGCGGGCAAAGTCCGAGGCCCGCTGGGATTTGGAGCGCTTCGACGCGGATGTCCGCGCCAGTCAGGCGCGACGCTGGGTCGTGTACGAGGCACTGCGGCAGGGCGGATATTACCCATGGGATTATCAGCCGCTGCAAAAAGCGTCCGAACGCTACATGCGCAATCATATGGATCTGAACATCGTCGAGGAAAACGCCCGGTTCCCACGCGGCGAGTAATCTCTTCGTCTTTTTGAAAATACTCCCGCCGGAGGCGTTTTTCCCGGCGGGCGGGGAGTTGTGAATATGGAAGCAGATTTTGTCATCGTTGGCGCAGGGTCCGCAGGCTGCGCAATGGCATATCGTCTGAGCGAAGGTGGGGCCTCGGTTCTGGTGATCGAGCACGGTGGTACCGACTTGGGGCCGTTTATCCAGATGCCCGCCGCGCTCAGCTATCCGATGAACATGTCGCGCTATGACTGGGGATATCAGTCCGAGCCCGAACCGCATCTGAACAACCGCCGTCTGGCCTGCCCGCGCGGCAAGGTGATCGGCGGGTCATCGTCGATCAACGGCATGGTTTATGTGCGCGGTCACGCACGCGATTTCGACACATGGGCAGAGATGGGGGCCGACGGCTGGTCCTATGCGGATGTGCTGCCCTATTACAAACGCATGGAGACATGGCATGACGGTGGTCATGGCGGCGATCCGGCCTGGCGCGGAACCAACGGCCCGTTGCACGTATCGCGCGGCCCACGTGCGAACCCACTGTTTCAGGCCTTTGTCGATGCGGGTCAGCAGGCGGGATACGAGGTCACCGGCGACTATAACGGCGAAAAGCAGGAAGGCTTTGGCCCGATGGAGCAGACCGTCTGGAAAGGGCGGCGCTGGTCAGCGGCGAATGCATATCTGAAGCCAGCGCTAAAACGCGACAATTGCGATATCGTGCGGGGACTTGCGTCTCGGGTTGTCATGGAAAACGGTCGCGCCACTGGCGTGGAATTGATCCGTGGCGGCAAGAAAGAGATCATCAAGGCCCGGCGCGAGGTCATTCTGGCTGCGTCCTCGATCAACTCGCCCAAGCTGCTGATGCTGTCCGGTATCGGACCGGGCGCGCATCTGGCAGAACATGGGATCGACGTTGTTGCAGATCGTCCGGGGGTGGGTGCGAACCTTCAGGACCATCTAGAGCTGTATATTCAGCTGGCCTCGCTGCAACCCATTACGCTTTACAAACACTGGAACCTGTTCAGCAAGGGCCTGATCGGGGCGCAGTGGCTGTTTACAAAAAAGGGGCTGGGGGCGTCGAACCAATTCGAGAGCGCAGCCTTTATCCGGTCGAAACCGGGGGTGGAATACCCTGACATCCAGTATCACTTCCTGCCAATTGCGGTCCGCTATGATGGGCAGGCTGCGGCTGAAGGGCACGGATTCCAGGCGCATGTCGGCCCGATGCGCTCGCCCTCGCGGGGTGCAGTCACGCTGCGGTCGGACAGGGCTGAAGACGCACCGGTGATAAAGTTCAACTACATGAGCCACGAAGAGGATTGGGAGGATTTCCGCACCTGTATCCGACTGACCCGTGAAGTCTTTGGGCAGGATGCGTTCAAACCTTACGCCGGTAAGGAAATTCAACCAGGTGCCTCTGTGCAAACGGATGAAGAGCTGAACGCCTTTATCGCGGAACATGCCGAAAGCGCCTATCACCCCTGCGGCACCTGCCGGATGGGGCGTGCGGATGACAAAGGTGCGGTGGTCGATCCCGAGGGTCGCGTCATCGGTGTGGACGGGCTGCGCGTCGCGGACAGTTCGATTTTCCCGCAGATCACCAACGGCAATCTCAACGCGCCCTCGATCATGGTGGGCGAGAAAGTATCGGATTCCCTGCTGGGCAAAGACCCGTTGCCCAAGGCCAATGACCGCCCGTGGATTCACCCGGGCTGGGCAACCGCGCAGCGTTAATCCTTCTGAACTGCCCCCGGTTGAATGCGTAAATTTTCGGCGCTTGCCGGGGGTATATTAGCGAAAAGTTCAGTGTTCTTGTCCAGATAAGCCTGAGCCACGTTTCAGAACAACTTGCCCTCTGCACGGCAGGATGGCGCGTGGCGTTGTATTGAAACTCGCGGGATTATTGCGGGTAGTTGATCCCGGTCAAAGCGAAAGCCCGGTCACGCTTCTATCACTGATTTGCAACGACATATGAAGGAGCGAACAGAGATGTCTCACACCCCGCATGAACTGGCCGAAGAGTTTCCGGACAAAGTTGAACTGATGAGCCAGCTCAAGCAAACGGATGCGCATTTTGCGCGGCTGGCCGATGAATATCATGAGGTCAACCGCGAAGTTCACCGCGCCGAAACCAATGTCGAGCCCATGGAAGAACTGGCAGAGGTTGACCTGCGCAAAAAGCGCGCGGCGCTGAAGGATGAGATTTGGGCGATCCTGTCCAAGGCTTAAACATAGTGACGGGGGCTCTGCCCCCGTCGTGACCAGAGACGCTACACCGGTGGGATAATAAATCAGACTAAGATCAAGTCACTTCATAGGGCAGGGTGCCGCGAATATGGGTGTCGATGCTCAGACGGCGTTCCAGCGGCGGGACCGAACGCTGGTGGCAGGTTTGCCGCTCGCAGATGCGGCAGGAAATACCAATAGGCTCGTAGGCGCTGGCATTGTTGATGTCGAGGTTATCAGCATAAACAAGAGCCGGGGCATGACGGACCTCGCATCCCAGCGCTATGGCGTATCGTCTGACCGGAGCGCCAAACGAGCCCCCAGATTTTGAGACATCCCGCGCCAGCGAAATATAGCGAACACCATCAGGCGTTTCCGCCAGTTGCCGCAGGAAATGCCCGGGCGTTTCAAAGGCCCGATGCACGTTCCAAAGCGGGCAGGCCCCACCAAAGCGCGCAAATTGCAGGCGTGTGGCCGAGTGCCGCTTGGTGATCGTACCGGCCTGATCAACCCGGACGAAGAAGAACGGGATACCCTTGGCGCCGGGACGCTGTAGTGTCGACAGCCGATGTGCAACCTGCTCGACCGACGCCCCGAAACGGTTGCTGAGCAGCTCCAGATCGTGACGCTCTTCCTGAGCGGCGGTCAAAAACGCGGTATAAGGCATCAGAGAGGCACCAGCGAAATAGTTGGCAAGTCCGATCTTGGCGATGGCGCGGGCTTCGTCGCTTTGGAATTTGGCGAAATCCAGCGTCGCCTCCAGCAACTGGTCCTGACTGATCAGCGCAACCTGCAACAGAAGTTGGAACACTTGCGTCTGCGGCGCAGCACGGGAGGACAGGCGCAAAATTTTGCTGTCGACATCATAAGCGCGCAAGGGGCCCGTATCTGAAAAAACCACCTGAATTCCACGCTCTGAAAGGCTGCTCAGGGCGGCTTGCCGGATACCGCCGGGGCCGTCGGCGCGGTTGGCAAACAGTTCCGCAGCCCTGTCCACGGCGTCGATGTAGTTGTCGCAGTAGTGGAAGAAATCGCGCACTTCTTCCCACGGGCTGGCCTGAATGCGCGCATCTTCGCGTCCCAAAGCCTCGTCCAGCGAGGCAAGGCGTTCATGTGTCTGCCGATAGGTTTTATGCAATTCGATAAACGCCCGCGCCAGAGCCGGGGCGTTGGAAGCTGTCAGGCGCAGATCTGCCAGTGGGGGCTGAATGTCCGAAAAAACAGGATCGGCCAGCGCCTCGCGCATGTCTGAAACAAGACGTTCGCTGTCGCCGGTGCTGAGTTCGGTAACATCCATTCCGAATTCCTGCGCCAGAGCCAGCACAACCGTGGTCGAGATCGGCCGGTTGTTGTTCTCCATCTGGTTCAGGTAGGGCAGTGAAACTCCCAGTTTGGCGGCAAATTCGCGCTGCGTCAGAGTCAGGCGCGTACGCATTTCGCGCAGTTTCGCGCCCGCATAGAGCTTTTGAGTGGCCATAGGGTGCCTTTGCAAGTTTTCCAATTGCCGAGGATAACTTTGCAAAGTCATTGGGGCAAGCGGTTACAGCCCTAATTGCCGTTCTCTTCGTACGACAGTTGAAATTGCGACGATCGCCAGAACGGCTGTTGCCAGCATCAGCCAAAGCAGCGGCATCGCGCCGGTTTCACGCGTCAGCAAGGCACCTGCCAGCGCGCTCAGCCCGGCGCCGCCGCCCAACATGATGGCGCCACTCAGGCCCGAGGCGGTTGCAGCCAGGTGAGGGCGCACTGATAGCGCGCCCGAGGTTGCGTTGGGGATGACCATGCCATTGCCGACGCCCACAAATGTCATGAACCCAAAGAAACTAAGTGCGGTTCCGCGGTCCGCTAAAAACAGCAATGCCGATACAGCGACGCCAAACGCATTGAACAGGCTTCCCCACAGCACCATGCGGTTCACGCCGAACCGTACTGAAAACCGCCCACTCATAAAGTTACCTACAAAATACCCAACCGCAGGTGCGCCAAAATAAATGCCAACCTGTGCCGCGCTCAAGCCGAACAGTTCTGTGCCAATGAACGGTGCGCCGCCGAGGTAGGCGAAAAACGAACCCGAAGAGAAGGCGCAAGCCAGTGAGTACCCCCAGAACCGTGGCGAGGTTAGAAGTTCGGGGTATTCCTTGAATTGCTGGACAAGCGTTTTACCGCTTTTTGCTGATGTTTCCCCAAAGTCCGAATAGGTCAGTGCCAAAGTCAGCAGACCTACGGCAAAGGGCAGCCAGAAATTCGCTTTCCAACCAAAACTCACTTCCAGCAAGCCGCCGATGGCAGGGCCAATCATTGGAACCACGGCCATGCCCATCGTCACATAACCGATCATCGAAGCAGCTTGATCCTGATCGTACATATCCCGCACCGCAGCGCGGCTGAGAACCATACCGACGACCACAACCGCCTGACACATCCTGAACGCCAGAAAAACCGTAGCATTGGGGGCAAAGATGCATCCCAGGGTTGCCATCAGGAACAGGCCTAGGCCCCAAAGCAAAACCGGTCGTCTACCTGCCTGATCCGCTATTGGACCTATGAGAATTTGCAGAATGGCATTGATCAGCAGATAAAGCGCAATCGACAGCTGCATGACCTTGTAATCGGTTTCGAAATACTCGGCCATGTTTGGCAGGCTGGGCAGAAACAGGTTCATGCTCAGCGCGGAAAGGCCCGAGAGTAAAACAAGCGTCGCCAATGTGGGTGGTGTGCGGTGGACCGCGTCAGAGCTGAACTGCATGGTTCACATGTATAGCCGTGGATTTTCGGATTGCCAGTCATTCGCAGAATTGCTCGTGAAAATTCGCAGTTTTGCAGTTATCCAAATTACTGTTGCTGAAATTTTGCAAATTTGCCGAAAATAGCTTTGGATGAACGGCCCAAACAGGTAGGGTCCCGGCAAATTAATAAGGGGATAGTCGTCATGAAAGACATTCTTTCCGAATTGGAAGCCCGTCGTGATAACGCACGTCTGGGGGGTGGGCAGAAACGGATCGATGCCCAGCACGCGCGCGGCAAGCTGACCGCACGTGAACGGATCGAACTTCTGCTGGACGAGGGCAGCTTTGAAGAGTTTGACATGTTCGTCAGCCACCGCTGCACCGATTTTGGGATGGAAAAACAAAAGCCTGCGGGTGACGGTGTCGTCACCGGCTGGGGCACGATCAACGGGCGCATGGTTTATGTGTTCAGCCAGGATTTTACCGTCTTTGGCGGATCGCTGTCAGAAACCCATGCTCAGAAGATCTGCAAGATTATGGACATGGCGGTGCAGAACGGTGCGCCGGTGATTGGCATCAACGATTCGGGCGGCGCGCGCATTCAGGAAGGTGTGGCTTCGCTGGCGGGTTATGCCGAAGTGTTCCAGCGTAACATCATGGCTTCGGGCGTGGTGCCGCAGATCAGCGTAATCATGGGCCCCTGCGCCGGTGGCGCGGTGTACAGCCCGGCGATGACCGACTTTATCTTCATGGTCAAAGACACCTCTTACATGTTCGTGACTGGCCCGGATGTGGTGAAGACCGTAACCAACGAAGTGGTGACTGCCGAGGAACTGGGCGGGGCTTCGACCCACACCAAGAAATCCTCGGTCGCTGATGGCGCGTTCGAAAACGACGTCGAAGCTTTGGCCGAGGTGCGGCGCCTGGTGGACTTCCTGCCCCTCAACAACCGCGAAAAGCCTCCCGTGCGCCCGTTCTTTGACGAACCCGGCCGGATCGAGGCTTCGCTGGACACTCTTATCCCAGAGAATCCGAACACCCCCTACGACATGAAGGAACTCATCGCCAAAGTAGCGGATGAAGGCGATTTCTATGAAATTCAGGAAGATTTTGCCAAGAACATCATTACCGGGTTCATCCGGTTGGAAGGTCAGACCGTTGGCGTCGTCGCAAATCAGCCGATGGTGCTGGCCGGGTGTCTGGATATCGACTCGTCACGTAAGGCTGCGCGCTTTGTACGCTTCTGTGACTGTTTCGAAATCCCGATCCTGACACTGGTCGACGTTCCTGGCTTCCTTCCGGGAACAAGCCAGGAATATGGCGGCGTCATCAAGCATGGGGCCAAGTTGCTCTTTGCCTATGGTGAGGCGACCGTTCCGAAGGTTACTGTGATTACCCGAAAGGCTTATGGCGGTGCTTATGACGTTATGGCCTCGAAGCATTTGCGCGGTGATTTCAACTATGCCTGGCCCACCGCCGAAATCGCGGTCATGGGGGCCAAAGGGGCGACCGAGATCATTCATCGCGCCGATCTGGACGATGCGGACAAGATTGCGTCTCACACCAAGGATTACGAAGACCGATTTGCAAATCCCTTCGTGGCAGCCGAGCGCGGCTTCATTGATGAGGTGATCATGCCGCATTCGACCCGCCGACGTGTGTCCCGGGCATTTGCCAGCTTGCGCGGCAAGCAGCTGAAGAACCCGTGGAAAAAGCACGACAATATCCCGCTGTGATCCTTCTGGGGGCGGGGTGATCCGCCCCGCTCAATCTTTGACCCTCACAGCGGTTCCGAGGCTGAAACCCCCTCAAATTGAGGCGGAATTGACAAAAACCGGCAAATAGTTGAATGATCCGACCCGTCAGACATAGAACCGCGCAGGCCAATCGTACTGCGCGCGCGACCCCGGAAGGAGGAGCTCGCCGCTGGTGGGTCCGGGGTTGCGCCATTTGTCTGGTTGTTCTCACCTTCAATCATCCGGCTTTTGCGGACTCCGATACGTTGCTGCCGGTGCCTTCGGGCCAGCCAGTGCAACTGGGCGATGTCCTGCTGGACAACAATCCTGGCGAGCTTTGGCTGCGCTTTCGCTTCATCGCGCCCAGAATAGGCGCGTCAGTGGGGCGGATCGGGTATGATGTGGCGTCGAAGGATATGGAGCACCTGTGCCAGATCCTGGCCGTTCCATATGTCGCGCAGCATGAATTGCAGCCGGCGCGTGTCGTGATCTCTTTGTCCGATCGTCCGGTAGAGTTTGGTGATGCCGCCCCTGATGCGACCCAGTTTTTTGAGGCCTACCGGCTGGAGCAGTCCAAGTGTATCTGGGAGGGGCTTTGACCATGAACGCAGGAATCCATGAGTACAAAGCATCTCAGACCAACTGTGCGGCTTTGGAGGTGCGCATCATGACCCCATCCCTTTTCGGGCTCGAATTGCTTTTGTCTGCAAGTATGACACAAGGGGGCCTTTCATGCTGAAGCATCGTGGTTTTCCCGGTCGCCTTTCAGGCACAGACTTTCAGTTCACCATTCGTCGCGCCAACCCAAAGGGCGTTACACCGTTAACGCGGCGGGAGCGGTTTCGGGATCGTAAACCTGCGGACAAGCGCGCTGATATTGCGTTCATGGAAGCCCTTTGGACCCATTTCGGTGACCAGCCGTTCGAACGGGGCAATCTGGATGCCGGGCGTTTGAGCTGGCTGTTCGGGCGCGAAGTCATTCCGGCAGAAGACCCCTTTGATCCGGCCAGCTATGATGCCTTGCTTGTCATCGACGTAGACGCTGCGCGCGCATCCTTCCCGGACATCATCGACGGGATGGACTGATTGTGATATTCGCAGCCGTACATAAGCCAATCACTGCCGGTTTCGGGAAGATCCTGCCCGAAACCGGGCAGGATTTGTGTGTGGTCTCAGAAGTTCAACTGCGCCGCAAGCTGAACACGGCTGCCATCAAAGGTTCTGCCGGTGGGCGCGTCGTTCCGCTCGCCATAGATATACTCGGCGCTGAGCGTCAGACTGTCTGTCGCCTTGTAGAACGCGTTGACGTGGATCGTTTCCAGCTCGGTGAAGGACAGGGTGCCGGTCGAGGTCGGCAGATCATAACTCTCGCGACCATAGGAAATGCCAACGTTCAACTTCGGGCTGAGGTCCTGCCTGAATTCCACGGTATAGCCATCCACATCGTTGGCCTGTCCTCCGACAATGGCATCGCCGAGACCGATCAGGTATGGCCCAAGCGCCTCACCAGTGACGTAGTTGACCTGGAACAATCCACCTTGCCAGGGGCGAATGCCGCCCGACAACGTAAAGCCCGTCTGATCCACTTCGACATTGCCGGAATTGGCTTTGCCGTACAAAACGGCTCCACGGGCTATATATGTGCCGTCGTTATACTCCGCCGAGGCCGTCAGGACGGGATCGTCAGAATTCGACCCGCTCACGTTCTCTTCGATCGAGACCGCAAACTGTGCATTGCTGCCAAGCTGCCCAGTGTATCTCAACTGCGGGACACGGGCGAATGCGATACCCACCGGGCCGTTGAATTCGACGGTGGTCGGGTAGGTGTCCAATGGTTGGAAGTTTGTCCAATACTGACCGATCAGGAACTGGTCGCCAATGGTGATGTTGGCATGGCGTATGCGCAATTCAGCCGTGCCACCGGAACCGAACAGGTCAAGCTCAAGCTGTCCGCCAATGTCACCGATCCCGCTCGGGGTGGTGGTACGCAGTCCGATCCGAGATTGGCGAACGGTTGCCCCGAAGGTGCCGTCGGTCGCGGCCGAGGGTTCGCCAATAACATTCACGAACGCTGTATCCCCCTGATCGTAGTCGAAGTCATAAAAGAAATCGGCCTTCACGTATCCGTAAATGTCCAGAACGGTGTTGCCGATGCGGAAATCTCCGTTGGCGGGGCTGCTTTTGCCGGCTTCCAGCGCCTCGATCCGTGCGCGCAAAGCGTCGAGTTCAGCCTGGGTCTGGGCGTCCTGAGCGAAAGCAAACGTGCCAGTCACACTGAGCGCAGAGGCAGCGAGCAGGAGTGCCTTTTTTCTAGTCATAGTCATGTGGGTGTTCCTTTGAGTGCGAGTGTGCCCAAGGACCGTTTCACGCAGCAGAAATCTTTGGAAATCACGAGAAAGAGAATAGAACCGTCTGATTTCTCAAGAAAATGTGCCTTTTTCGGCTTCTTGAATCACGGCGTCTTGAACCTGTCATCTAACGCACTGCTGCGAGGGAATTCCTTCGCCTGTGCAGTAGCGGCGATTCGTGATGTTGCAGTCGCAGAAAACATCGGAAGCGGCCCCTTTCGTCACGAAACTGTGACGGTGAACGGGTCTATCGCGCTGGTAATTCCCATGAATGCTGTCGGCACGAAGTTGCGCGCCATGTTGCGGCTTGGGCAGAAACCAGCCGAGTTGCCCTTGGGAAACAATACTGTGTTTGCCCAACGGATTGTGCCGTGCAATCTGAATGGGCCGTGCGGCTCTACTTTGCCTGCGCCGCACATGCACCTACTATTCCGTACCCCTTCCTTGCGCGGGCAGGCTTGTGTTCCCCACATAGACCTGTCCGCGTTTTTCTTTGTGGGCCGCGCAGCCAAAAAGTGGCGAAATCCCGCACAAAACCTGCCTGCAACCCCATTGATATTGAATAACAAGCCGCATTTCGCGCATCTGGCCCTAAACGAACCAAGAAACCTAAAAGGGCAGACACAATGCGATTCTCGAAACTCATCCTTGTTGCGGCGACCTGTGCTGGTCTGGCCGCGTGCGGTGACACCACGGGCGAACAGGCAATCCTCGGCGGCGGTGCCGGGGCTGTGGGGGCCGCGGTCCTCAATGCCGACCCGCTGTTTGGCGCGGCTGTCGGCGCAGCGGGCAACGTGCTGTACTGCAAGACGCAGAACACCTGTAACTAACGCAAATCTTTCGGGGCGCCTGGCGCCTCAGCCATCATCGCGCATCACGCCGTCGTGGGGATCGTTCCCTGCGGCGGCGTTTTGCGTTTCCGGAACACCAAGCCAAAGGACGTTTCATGTTCAATAAGATCCTGATCGCCAATCGGGGCGAGATCGCCTGCCGGGTCATCAAGACCGCCCGCAAGATGGGTATCGGCACCGTTGCCATTTATTCGGACGCGGACAAGAACGCGTTGCATGTGTCGATGGCCGACCAAGCCGTGCATATCGGTCCGCCCCCGGCGAACCAGTCCTACATTGTGATCGACAAGGTCATGGATGCCATCCGCAAAAGCGGCGCGCAGGCGGTTCATCCCGGCTATGGCTTCCTGTCGGAAAATTCGAAGTTCGCCGAGGCGCTCGAGGCCGAAGGTGTCGCCTTTGTCGGTCCCCCTGTTGGTGCAATCGAAAGCATGGGCGACAAGATCACTTCGAAGAAGATCGCACAGGAGGCCGGAGTTTCGACGGTTCCGGGTTACATGGGGCTGATCGAGGACGCGGACGAGGCGGTCAAGATCTCGAACGAAATCGGTTATCCGGTCATGATCAAGGCCAGCGCCGGTGGCGGTGGTAAGGGCATGCGCATCGCGTGGAGCGATGAAGAGGCGCGCGAAGGCTTTCAGTCGTCCAAGAACGAAGCCGCAAACTCGTTCGGAGATGACCGGATCTTCATCGAAAAATTCGTAACTCAGCCGCGCCATATCGAAATTCAGGTTCTGTGCGACAGTCACGGAAATGGCATTTACCTGGGTGAGCGTGAATGCTCGATCCAGCGCCGGAATCAGAAAGTGGTGGAAGAGGCGCCGTCACCCTTCCTTGATCCCGAAACCCGCAAGGCGATGGGTGAACAGGCTGTCGCTCTGGCCAAGGCCGTGAACTACGCAAGTGCAGGTACGGTCGAGTTCATCGTGGACGGAGACAAGAACTTCTACTTCCTCGAAATGAACACGCGCCTGCAGGTGGAACACCCTGTTACGGAACTGATCACCGGCGTCGATCTGGTCGAGCAGATGATCCGTGTCGCAGCGGGTGAAAAGCTTTCGATAACGCAGGATGACGTGACCCTGACCGGTTGGGCGATTGAAAACCGTCTGTATGCGGAAGACCCGTATCGCAACTTCCTGCCGTCGATCGGTCGTCTGACCCGGTATCGCCCGCCGCAGGAAACCGCGGCTGGTCCGTTGCTGGTCAACGGCAAATGGCAGGGTGAAGCACCAGAAGGCGAAACCGCCGTGCGCAACGATACCGGCGTCTACGAAGGCGGCGAGATCAGCATGTATTACGACCCGATGATCGCCAAACTCTGCACCTGGGCGCCGTCCCGCGAAAAAGCTATCGAGGCGATGCGCGTGGCGCTGGACAGTTTCGAAGTGGAAGGCATCGGTCACAACCTGCCGTTCCTGTCGGCAGTGATGGATCACCCAAAGTTTGTCAGCGGTGACATGACAACGGCCTTTATCGCTGAAGAATACCCAGACGGGTTCGAGGGCGTCACGCTGCCCGAAGCTGATCTGCGCCGGATTGCTGCTTCCTGCGCGGCCATGCACCGCGTCGCCGAAATCCGGCGCACTCGCGTGTCGGGGCGGATGGACAATCACGAACGCAAAGTAGGCAAGCGCTGGGTTGTGACATTGCAGGGTCAGGAGTTCGCCGTGCAGGTCAACGCCGACAAAGAGGGGTCAACGGTCAAGTTTGAGGACGGACCGTCCCTGCGTGTCGCCTCGGACTGGACGCCGGGCGATCAGCTGGCGGTTCTGGACGTGGATGGCAGCCCGCTGGTTCTGAAAATCGGCAAGGTCTCGGGCGGGTTCCGTGTTCGCAACCGGGGCGCTGACATGAAAGTGCATGTGCGCCGCCCACGGCAGGCGGAACTGGCCAAACTGATGCCGGAAAAACTGCCGCCTGATACCTCGAAGTTGCTGCTCTGCCCAATGCCGGGCCTAGTCGTGAAGGTCGATGTCGAAGTGGGGCAGGAAGTGCAGGAAGGTCAGGCGCTTTGCACGATTGAGGCGATGAAGATGGAAAACATCCTGCGTGCCGAAAAGAGGGGCGTGGTGGCCAAAGTCAATGCAGGCCCCGGTGACAGCCTTGCTGTGGACGACGTAATCATTGAGTTCGAGTGACCATGTTGGCGCTTTCGATATACATTCCAACGTTCCCGGCGCATCGCGCCGGGGCCATTAGGTGTGGCGAAAGCGTTCAGCCCCCTTCGCGCCGGTCGCGGATCTCGCGTTCGCGCAGGGGGGTCTTGTCGATAGACCTGCCAATCTCACGCACGCTCCACGGGCTGGGTTTGCGCAATTTGACCACACCGTCCTTGTCGACGAACACCATCTGGAAACCACGCGGCCGCAGCTTGGTCCGGATCGGGGACCGGGCAGACGGGTCCGTGTCTGTTAGCACGATGACATCGCGGTCGCGCATGGCTGCTTCTTCTGCGACAAGCATATCGATCTGCTGCTGGAACCGCGGATCGGCAGGCGTGTCAGCAAAAACCACGATGGGGCGTTTGACCCACAAGAACTCGCTGAGTTCACTTTCACCCACCGGGCGGACAAAACTGTCATCAGACGGCGCGGTTCCGTCTGCCGCCAGGGCAGCCAGAGGGATTAGTGCCGAGAAAACAAAGGCAAGCGTGCGTGTCATGTGGCCTCCTGTTCTTTCGAATATAGCCCCTGTGCCCGCGATTGCGACCGGCGATTTGCGCCGGGTGACCACATTTTCGCGCTTGCACCTGAATGAACAGGCCAAGTGCAGGACTTTGGCGCGGACGCTTTCAGCGACCGCCATCCGTATTGACGAGAGGAAATCGAAATGACCGACACGAAGGACTGGAAAGCGCTTGCCGAGAAAGAGCTGCGCGGACGTCCGTTGGACGACCTGACCAAGGAAACGCTGGAAGGTATCGCGGTCAAACCGCTTTACACCCAGGAAGACACCGCCGATCTGCCTCATATGGGCTCTTTGCCGGGATTTGGTCCGTTTACCCGCGGTGTCAAGGCCACGATGTATGCGGGCCGTCCCTGGACGATCCGTCAGTATGCGGGTTTCTCAACCGCCGAGGAGTCGAACGCGTTTTACCGACGCAACCTGGCAGCAGGCCAGCAAGGCGTTTCGGTTGCCTTCGATCTGGCGACACATCGCGGCTATGACAGTGATCACCCGCGCGTTGTTGGCGATGTCGGTAAGGCAGGCGTTGCGATCGACAGTGTCGAGGATATGAAGATCCTGTTTGACGGCATCCCGCTGGACAAGGTCTCGGTCTCGATGACCATGAATGGCGCGGTTGTTCCGATCCTGGCAAGTTTCATTGTTGCGGGTGAAGAACAGGGTCACGACAAGTCTGTCCTTTCCGGCACCATTCAGAACGACATTCTGAAAGAATTCATGGTGCGCAACACTTATATCTACCCGCCTGAACCGTCGATGAAGATCATCTCGGACATCATCGAATACACGTCGAATGAGATGCCCAAGTTCAACTCGATCTCGATCTCGGGCTATCACATGCAAGAGGCCGGGGCGAACCTTGTTCAGGAACTGGCCTATACGCTGGCCGATGGGCGCGAATACGTCCGTGCCGCGACTGAGGCCGGAATGGACGTGGACAAGTTCGCGGGCCGTTTATCGTTCTTCTTCGCCATCGGCATGAATTTCTTTATGGAGATCGCCAAACTGCGCGCCGCACGCACGCTCTGGCACCGGGTAATGACCGAGTTTGGGGCAAAGTCCGAACGTTCAAAGATGCTGCGCACCCATTGCCAGACTTCCGGCGTTTCGCTTCAGGAACAAGACCCTTACAACAACGTCATCCGTACCGCCTATGAAGCGATGAGCGCAGTTCTGGGTGGCACCCAGTCGCTTCACACAAATGCTCTGGACGAGGCAATTGCGCTGCCCACCGATTTCTCGGCCCGCATCGCCCGAAACACGCAGCTTGTGCTTCAGGAAGAAACCGGTGTGACTGATGTGGTCGATCCGCTGGCCGGTTCTTACTATGTCGAAAGCCTGACCAATGAACTGGTCGAAAAAGCCTGGGCCCTGATGCAAGAGGTCGAGGAGATGGGTGGCATGACCAAGGCCGTTGCCTCGGGTATGCCCAAGCTGCGCATCGAGGAAAGCGCAGCCCGCCGTCAGGCCATGATTGACCGGGGCGACGAAGTGATCGTCGGCGTCAACAAATACCGCAAGGAACAGGAAGACCCGATCGACATTCTGGATGTCGACAACGTCGCCGTTCGCGAGGCGCAGGTGGCGCGGCTGGAACGCATTCGCGCGACCCGTGATGAAGCCGCGTGCCAATCCGCGCTGGACGCCCTGACCAAGACCGCCCAAGAGGGCGGAAACCTGCTGGCCGCTGCGGTCGAAGCCGCCCGCGCCCGTGCATCCGTAGGAGAGATCAGCATGGCAATGGAGAAAGAATTCGGCCGCCACCGCGCCGAGGTGAAAACCCTGGCCGGTGTCTATGGCGCTGCTTATGAGGGCGACGAAGGCTTTGCCGCGATCCAGAAATCCATCGAGGACTTTGCCGAGGCCGAGGGCCGCCGCCCGCGTCTGCTGGTGGTCAAGATGGGGCAGGACGGGCATGATCGCGGTGCCAAGGTTATCGCCACGGCCTTTGCTGATATCGGTTTTGATGTGGACGTTGGCCCGCTGTTCCAGACACCTGCCGAGGCCGCGCAGGACGCGGTGGACAATGACGTGCATGTGGTCGGCATTTCCTCTCAGGCGGCGGGGCATAAAACACTGGCACCGCAGCTGGTGGAAGAGCTGAAGAAAGCAGGGGCCGGCGATATCATCGTAATCTGTGGCGGGGTGATCCCGCAGCAGGATTACCAGTTCCTGTATGACCACGGGGTTAAGGCCATCTTTGGTCCGGGCACCAACATTCCCGAGGCCGCTCAGGATATTCTGCGCCTGATCCGCCAAGCACGGCCCTGACACAAGGCAAGACTTTCAACGAAAGCTCTTGTGATCCCGCGCCAATGGCGAAAACATGCGACCGGATCCCTTCGGGGCCGGTCGTTTTTCGAAGGAGGGTGCGCATGTTACTCGATCATCTGGCCGTCGCGGGCGAAACGCTTGAAGAAGCGTCTGCGCATATCGAACAGGCGCTTGGCGTTGCGCTGCAACCCGGTGGAAAACACGAAAAATTCGGTACACATAACAGGCTGCTGGGTCTCAGGGATGGGCTCTATCTCGAAGCGATTGCCATCGATCCGCAGGCGCAACCTCCGGGCAGGCCGCGATGGTTCGATCTGGACAATTTTCAGGGCGGCCCGCGTTTGACGAACTGGATATGCCGGGTCGAGGATATCGAGGCCACGCTGTCGATCTTCCCAGATGGTACCGGAGAGCCCATCGACCTGACCCGCGGCGCGTTGCAATGGCGCATGGCGGTTCCGCCAACGGGGCGCTTGCCGTTCGACAATCTGTTTCCCGCCCTTATCGAATGGAAAGGCGACCTGCACCCAGCAAACATGTTGCAGGACAGCGCGTGCCGGTTGCGACGCCTGGTTGTCTATCACCCCGACGCCCTGACACTGGCCCGTCAACTGGGTGAACTGGATCATGTGGTGTTCGACACCGGCCCCGCGGCTTTGCAGGCAGAGATCGAGACAGCTCATGGGCTTCGGGTGCTGGAATGAACATTCGCCCGGCCACAGCGTCAGATGCACCAGCCATTGCCCGGATCACCAATGCGATCATCCGGGACACTTTGGTCACTTTCACGACGGACGAGCGCAGCGCCGCCCAGATTGCCGAAGATATCAAGGCACGCGTGCCTGGTTATCTGGTTGCCGAGCACGACAGCCACGTTATCGGCTTTGCCACATATGGCCCTTTCCGAACCGGGCCCGGTTATGCGCAAACATGCGAACATACGATCCAGCTGTCACCGGATGCGTGGGGCAAAGGGGTGGGACGTGCGTTGATGTCAGAGCTGGAGGAAATCGCGCAATCCCAAGGCGTTCATGTTCTGGTCGCGGGCATATCCTCGGCCAATCCGGGGGCTGAGGCGTTTCATGCCGCACTTGGCTATTCGAAAGTCGGGGTGATGCCCGAAGTCGGCTTTAAGTTCGGCCAGCGGCTGGACCTTGTGCTGATGCAGAAAATTCTTGGTGCTGAATGACCTGTTGCACCTGACAGTCCCGAATTGTGACGCTAGGGTGCGGTCATGTCGATCTGGACCCGCATATCCGATGCGCTGAGCGCGCTTGCCCAAGGCGAAAGCCTGACCGCAGTTTTTGAAAAACTACGCTCGCCACCGGAGCGGTCCGTGGCCTTTACGATTGCGGTCATCGCACTGGGTGCCAAAATGGCCAAGGCAGACGGTCAGGTGACCCGTGATGAGGTCACCGCCTTTCGCGACGTGTTTCAGATTGCGCGCGAAGATGAGGAAGGTGCAGCCCGAGTCTTCAACATGGCCCGTACGGACGTGGCGGGATATCAGGACTACGCGCGCAAGATCGCACGCATGTTCTCGGAAGACAGCACAACCCTGTGTGACTTGATGGAGGGGCTTTTTCACATTGCGATGGCGGACGGTTTCTATCATCCGAACGAAAACGCATTTCTCGAAGATGTCAGCCAGATCTTCGGACAAACCGACGCGCAGTTCAAAGCACTGCGGGCGCGTTTTGTCCCCGATGCGCCAAACGATCCTTATACGGTACTGGGCGTTCCGCATGACATGCCGCTGCCCGATATTCGCAAGGTCTGGCGGCAGCTGGTTCGGGAAACGCACCCCGACGCCATGATGGCCCGGGGTGTCCCCGAAGAGGCGATC
Source organism: Ruegeria sp. AE3 (assembly GCF_056542225.1). Taxonomy (NCBI): domain Bacteria; kingdom Pseudomonadati; phylum Pseudomonadota; class Alphaproteobacteria; order Rhodobacterales; family Roseobacteraceae; genus Ruegeria; species Ruegeria sp. AE3. The sequence goes on from NZ_JBQFZL010000001.1 coordinate 96,909, forward strand.
CGGCTGGCCGAGAAAAAGATGATCGACATCAATCGTGCCTGGGATGAAATCAACGGCGCGCGGGCCTGATCAGATGCGGCTGGCGACTTATAATATCGAATGGTTCGCCAATCTGTTTGACCAGAAAGACAGGCTGATCGTCGATGACAGCTGGTCTGGCAGGCACGACGTCACCAAAGCGCAGCAGGTCGAAGCGATTGCCAAGGTGCTGACCGCAATTGACGCTGATGCGATTGTAATCGTCGAGGCGCCCAACACCGGCAGACGCCAGAACACGGTTCGGGCCCTGCAAACCTTTGCCGAAGCGTTCGACTTGCGCACGTCTGATGCGGTGATGGGCTATGCAAACGACACACATCAGGAACTGGCATTGCTCTATGACAGAACGGTGCTGAGTGTTCGCCATGACCCCAAGGGAGATATTGCAGATACGGCAGCCCCCCGGTTCGATGGCGTGTTCAAAATCGACCTCGATATTGATGCGACCGAGGACGTCGTGCGGTTCTCCAAACCGCCGATGGAACTGGCGGTGACGACGCAAGCCGGGCACAACATCCGCCTGATCGGGGCACATCTGAAATCCAAGGCACCGCACGGTGCCGAATCGCGGGACGAGGCGATCCGGATCTCGATTGCCAATCGCCGCAAGCAGCTGGCGCAAGCGATCTGGCTTGCACGGCGCGTCGAATGGCATGTTGCGCAAAAACAGCCTGTCATTTTGCTGGGCGATCTGAACGATGGCCCCGGGCTGGATGAGTTTGAACACCTCTTTGGCCGCTCGTCGGTCGAGGTGTTGCTGCAAGCCGGATTGTTCGATCCGAACGCCGTCACAGCCTACAGGTTTCGGCCCGGCCCGGTGCCTGCCACTGCGCGCTTTGCCCGTCCTGAGGAAGGCAAATTTCTGGACGCTTTGCTGGATTACATAATGATTACCGCGGACCTGCAAGCATATCGCCCGTCCTGGCGTATCTGGCACCCGTTTCAGGATGCCGCCTGTTGGGCTGAACCGGAATTGCGGCAGGCGCTTTTGACGGCCTCTGATCATTTTCCGGTCACGCTGGATATTGAACTGTGACCTTTCCAGCCCGCCACACGGGCCTTATATGTCAGGTATGACACGCATTTTGCTGATCGGTACGATCTCAATGTTCCTTGCCGCGCCTGCGATGGCGCAGGAAGACAATGAAAAATCCCTGATGGAGCAGGGGGCCGAACTGTTTTTCGAAGGTCTGCGCAAGGAAATGGAACCGGCATTGGAAAACGTGCTGGGTCTGGCGGAAGAGCTTGGCCCGGCAATGCAGTCATTCTTGCAGCAGATGGGCCCGGCACTTGCCGAACTGGCGGCTGAGGTCAATGACTGGAGTGTTTATGAACCACCCGAGATCCTGCCCAATGGCGATATCATTATCCGCAGAAAACCGCCCCAAGAGCCTTCTCAGCCCGAAAAGCAAGATATCGAGGTGCCCAAAGGACCCACAGATATCTGACCCGCTCAAGAGTCAGCCTTTGACAATCACGCGAGTCTGAGATTTCAGCGCCGCTGCCAAAGCGTTCAGCCGGGCTTCAGCCACTTCGCTGAACAGGGGGGCAGCGGTTTCGGGCAGATACAGTTCCAGCTCTCGCTTCTTGGGGAAAAACTTGAGCTGCCCCATATTGGCATCGTTGTGCATCCACAGCATCGCGCCAAAGCGCATGGCCTTGCCCAGAATCTCGGCCTGTTTCTGGCTATTTTCGTCCAGCAACTCGTAAAGCCGAGAGAACCGGTTGCCTTCCCGCTTGTTGCGATAGCGGTGTTGCAGTGCCAATCCGATGAAGACACGCTCGGAGTGCTTCAAGCCACCAAGATTGGCGCGCGTGACGTTGTCGAAACACACCTCGGCCCGATAATCGGGATGCGCGCGCCAGCTTACATCATGCAGCAGGCAGGCCGCTTTGATCAGGCGCACCCTGCTGGGCGGTGCGGATCTGAACAGCGGGATGACAAAATCATAGAGATTGCTGCCAAATCCGGGCAGGCGGGCGTCCTTTGCTTCCGAGAACCGGCTGGCTTCGATCAGCGGGTCGCGGTCGCGCACTTCCTGCGGCATCTGCTCATACAACAAGCCCTCGCGGATACCATAGCTTGAGATGGCGATATCTTTGGGTTTGAACGTGCGGATCAGTCGCGCCAGAACGTCCATCGCGTAAGGGATAAGCGCCATGCGCGAGCTGGACACGCCCGCCTGAGCACGCAGCTTTTCGCTATCGTGTTTTTCGATGTATTTGATCGTCTCGCGCACCTGTTTGGTGGTCATGCGGTATTCATGCAGCACGTTCAGCGGATAGCTCCGCCGCAGCATGTCCAGCCGCGCAAAGGCGCGCCAGCTGCCGCCGACCAAAAATAAACGGTCCCGCTGCTGACCCATCTGATTGCGCAGATCCTCCATCGTTTCCTTGATATGCGCTTTTCGCGCACGTCGCCCGCCTTTGATGTCACGCAGTTTCAACGGCCCAAGCGGCGAGGTCACGCGGCGGCCGACCTGACCACCGCCGATTTCGGCCAATTCCATCGACGACCCGCCGATATCGCAGATCAGTCCATAAGCTCCGGGCCACCCCAACAAGACACCCTGCGCCGACAGGCGGGCTTCTTCGTCACCGTCAATGATGGCCACCTGCAAACCGGTTTCAGCCTGCACCTGATCGCAGAACTCGGGCCCATCCGAGGCTTCGCGCACAGCAGCGGTGGCCACAACATGCAAACCGGGCAAATCCAGATCCATTGCCAGGTGCTGGAACCGTCGTAGGGCCGACAAGGCGCGGTCGCGGCCACGCGGGTTCAGTCGTCCGGTTTCGGACAGGCCTGCCCCCAGTTCGCACATGACCTTTTCATTGTAGAAATAGGCCGGTGATCGCGCCGCCCCGTCGAAAATGACCATCCGGACCGAGTTCGACCCGACATCGACAACCCCGACGCGGGATAGTGCCCGTGCATCCGGTTTGTCAAACAGGGGCTTTCCAATTGTTCCCCAGTCCGGGATATCGGTTTCGACGGTCTGATCCATGTGCCTTCCATGTTGTCCTGTTTGAGGATGCGAAATTGACGTCAGCGGGTCAATCATTGGTCTCGACCTCATCCGGGGCCGTGTTCAGTACGCGAATGGCCAGCGCGCGTGTAATGTCGCGTTTTTCCGCCAGGGCCAGTTGGTCCAGTTGGGATACAACGTCGGCTGCGCTTTCAAACCGCCGGTCCATATGCTTGACAAGATAGGCGATGACATCGGGGCCGGGGTTGAGCTGCCTGTCGACAAACAGCTTGGCAAGAACCGCGCCCAGCAATGCGTCGTCGGGCGGATCCAGTGCGACGTGATGGGCACCTTCGACCCGGCTTTGCAGGTCAGCCAGCGGCAACTCCCAGAATTTCGGTGCAAGACGGCCGGTCATCAGCAAGGGGTGCCCCTCGGCCAGAACAAGGTTATGCAGGTGGAACAGCGTTTTTTGCTGCTCGAGATCACCGGCTATCAAAGGCACGTCTTCGACCGCGATCGGCATACGCGCCAGGTCTGGCACATCGTCATATCGCAGGTCTCTGGCCTGAAGGATACGCCCGCCGGTTTCAGCGGCCCAGACATGGGCCAGATGGGTTTTGCCCGCGCCGGAGGGCCCGCTCAGTACCAGCTTGTTGCCGGGCCATGACGTGGCCGAGATCATTGCCACCGCCAGCGCATTGGCCGGTGACACAAAGAAATCCTCTCGCCCGAGCGCAGTTTTGGCGGGCAGATCAAAGCTGAGTTGTCGGGCCATTTACTCGGTTTCCTGATCCAGACCTTCAAGACCAGTGTACAATCTGCTGTCGAGGTATAGCGATGTGGCAAAGCGGGCCAACACGCCCAATGCCGCGGCGACCGGGACAGCGATCAGCATGCCGACGAAGCCGAACAGCGCGCCAAAGACCGACAGGGCCAGCAGCAACCAGACTGGATGCAGCCCGACAGAGCTGCCGACCAGCTTGGGTGTCAGGAAATTGCCCTCGGTGACCTGCCCAATGGCAAAGATACCCGCGATAAGCCCGATATGAGCCCAGTCGCCCCAGAACTGAAACAGCGCAAGCCCGATGGCCAGCGAGCCTCCGATAAGGGCGCCCAGATAGGGAATGAACGTGACCAAGCCCGCGATAAAGCCCACAATCAGACCGAATTGCAGGCCAGCAAGCATCAGTGCGACCGCGTAATAGCTGCCAAGGATCAAGCAGACCGTTCCCATGCCGCGCACGAACGAGGCCAGAACCGCGTCGATCTCACCCGCCAGCCGCCTGATGATGGGGGCGTGGTCACGTGGCAGCAGCTCTCCGATGCGGGCGGTCATGCGATCCCAGTCCAACAGCAAGTAAACGGCAACGACCGGCACAATGACCAACAGAACAACGATGTTGATCGCGGAGCCCAGCGAGGTCAGCAGCGTCTGCATAACGTCGCCGGTCTTGGATTTCAGCGTTTCGCCAAAGGACACCAGCATCGCGTGCGTGCTTGAGTCCCGGTCAAGCAAGGACGGGAACTGTTTTTCTATGAAACTGCGCAATTGTTTGAACAGATCGGGCAGTACATCGACAAGATCCAGCAACTGGGTGATCAGCGCAGGGACCACCATCAGAATTGCCAGTACAAACCCCAGAACACCGACGACCGTGATGACTGCCGTGGCGGCCATACGCGACAGGCCCAACCGCTCCAGCCGGTCAGCGACCGGATCCAGGAAATAGGCAATGGCCCCGCCGATGACAAAAGGCAGCAAGACATCCCCAAGGGCCCACAGGATCAACACGAAAACCGCAGCGGCGATGCTCCAGTATCTCAGCTGATCCTTAACCGGCAAAGCCATGGCGATCCCCTTGTTCAGGCCCTTGCAGGTGTTCTTGGCGCATCAAAGCCCATGATGCAAGCGGTTCATGGCGCTTGGGTTTGCAGGGGTCAGCCGCGCAAGGTTCCCAATTCAGGTGTGTCTTCGGTGGCGGTCTCATCGGGCCAGTTCGTGCGCCAAATCTCGGCCGACCAGTGACCGCAATGAACCGCCGGACGGTCAAAGCCAAGCAGGGGCGGCAGCAAAGGCGCGACGACGACGTCGTGACGGGGCACCGCGAAATAGGGAAAAGAATACCGTTCCCGCCCCGATCGGTTCACAACCCGATGCGGCGTGGATTTCAACCGCCCGCCCGACCACAGCTCCAGCATGTCACCGATATTCACCACGAAACCACCGGGCGGGCAATCGGGCGTGATCCAGCCACCGTTGCGGGTCTGCACCTCAAGCCCGCCCACCGGATCGGGGGCAATGATGGTCAAGGCGTCGGTATCCTTGTGCGGATGGATACCAAAGCCTGCCTCATCCTCGGCCTGTGGCGGGTAATGCAGCAGGGTCATGTTGGTCATCGGGGCCCGGAATGCACTGCGCAGCGCGTCGGCTTTCAGATCCAGTCCCGCCTCTAACGCGCCCAGCAACAGATCGGTGACGCGATCCAGTTGCCGCCAGTAACCCAGAATGACCTCTTTCGCACCGGGTACACCGTCGGGCCAGATGTTTGGCCCGTATAACGCGCAATCCTCACGCACCGGGTCGTCTGCTGCGACCTCGTGATGCAGTTTGTACCCCTCGTACTTGTCGGCCTTGCCCGAGCCATCATTGGGTGTGAAAAACCCCATGGGTATATAGCCGCGATAGTTGGCGCGGGTGATGGCCTGATCCCATTTTTGTGCGTCATCGACGGCAAAAATCTGTCGGGTGATCTGGCGTACCTGATCCACGGTCTGCCGCGATACGCCTGTCCCGGTGATCGACAAGAAGCCGATCCCCTGACAGGCCGCAAGGATGTCTCGGACCGTCGCGTCATAGGCTGCGGTTCCCGGGGCAGTCAAAGGCGCAATATCAATCGTTGGGATACTGTCCATCAGTGAATCCTCACCCCCTGGCGTTGCAGTTCAGCTCGAACCGGTGCCAGATTCAGCTGGTCCAGCTCCTGATTGCTTTTCAGTGAGACCGCAGCGGCGATGCCCGCGCCCTGACCTAAGACCGCGCAACAAGCCATGTTTCGGGTTGCGGCATGTGCCACCCGGTCCGCGCCATGCGACCGTCCTGCAACCAGCAGGCCTTTGATGCCCTTGGGCAGCATCGAGCGATAAGGGATTTGCATGTACCGCCCCGTAGTTGGCAGGATCAGGATGCCATAGCCGTCGATGAACTCGGGATAGATGCCGATCGTATCCTCGAACCGGCCCTGATGGCGGGCATCGTTTTCGGTCATGTTGTAGACCGCGTCGATCTTGCGGGTGTCGCGGATGCCGATGGTCATCCCGAAATTCCGCAAACGTGCGTTTTCGCAACCGGGCATGAACCGTCGCAGCGCCTCGATGGCCAGCATGGTCTGGCGGCGACCTTCAATCTCGCCGCGCGTCAGGCTGTCGGGATCGGTGCCGTCAACCTCGGCCAGATGGATGAGGTTCATGTATGTCAGCTCGCCCGTGTCATGCATCGCGCCCCAGGTGCCGGCGATGGTGTTCAGATGCGGCGGGATCAGCCCCTGATCGATTGCTTGCTGGAACGGTTTGTGCACGAAGGGTGAGAACATGTCGTCCTCTTTACCCGAGGTCTCAATGTTCCACTCTCCGCCACCGCCCCAGTCCTTGTAGGTCTGCGGGTCAGCTTTTACACCTTCCATAAAGGCCCGCTTGTCGACGCCCGCCAGATGAAACATGACCGAAGCCGCCATCATGTCCTCGCGCGGAGTTTTGTGGGTCGGCGCACCCGCGCGATGGGCCACATCCGCGTCGCCGGTGGCATCGATGACGACCTTGGCCAAAATCGCTTCGCGCCCGGCCTTGGATTCTGTGATGACACCGGTGATCCGGTCGCCTTCCAGGATCGGGGACACGAATTGCCGATGCAACATCGGATGCACGCCCGCTTCTTCGACCAGCTTGTCGGCCACCAGTTTGAAGCCTTCGCTGTCCAGCTCATAGCTCAGGGACTGGCTTTCCGGAACGGCGGCTCCCATCTCCTTGGCGCGGGTTTCAAACTCCATCCCGATGCCGCCTGCCTCGACGGTTTGCTCGTGCCGGTACCAGGCAAATCCTTCGACGCCGACGGCAGTGATATTGCCGCCCATGCAGCCGAAACGATCAACCAAAGATACCTCGGCCCCCGCACGTGCCGCTGCAAGCGCTGCGGCCAACCCGGCGGGGCCGGAACCGACGACCAGAACATCGGTTTGATGAATGACGGGGATTTGGCGTGCGGGTTCCTGAATGGTCTGCATCGGCGCCTCATGGAATTTGCGTTTCCGCTACCATGGCAGTCCCGATTGGCGGGTCAATCAAAAAACCGACTGCCGCAAGGTCGGAAAACACCAATGCGCGATTGCCCCCGGCAGGGCTTTGGCATAATCACCTGTCCAGTCGAATTCTTACCTTTGAAGGTCCGTCCATGCGCCTGAGCCGTTACTTTCTGCCCGTTCTCAAGGAAACCCCGTCCGAGGCTCAGATCGTCAGCCACCGGCTGATGCTGCGTGCAGGGATGATCAAGCAGGCCTCTGCCGGGATATATTCCTGGTTGCCGCTGGGCTTCAAAGTGCTGCGCAAGCTGGAAAACATCGTCCACGAAGAACAGGCGCGGGCCGGTCACATCGCGATTCAGATGCCTATAATCCAGTCGGCGGATCTGTGGCGTGAATCCGGGCGCTATGATGACTACGGTCAAGAGATGCTGCGGATGAAGGACCGTCATGACCGCGACATGCTGTTCACGCCTACGGCCGAAGAACTGGTGACAGATATCTTCCGCGGCCACGTGAACAGCTACAAAGACCTGCCGCTGACGCTCTACCAGATCCAGTGGAAGTTCCGCGATGAAATCCGCCCGCGTTTTGGCGTGATGCGGGGGCGCGAGTTCTATATGAAGGACGGATACAACTTCGACCTGACCAAGGAAGATGCGCTGCACGCCTATAACCGCCATCTGGTCAGCTATCTGCGCACTTATGAACGGATGGGACTTCAGGCGATTCCGATGCGCGCCGATTCAGGCCCCATCGGTGGCGATGACACGCATGAGTTTCTGGTTCTGGCCGATACCGGTGAATCCGAGGTTTTCTATGACAGCGCCGTCACCGACCTGACCTTTGGCGATCGTGAAATCGATTATGACAACCGCGAACAGTGTCAAGCCATTCTGGAAGAGTTCACTTCGAAATACGCCCGCACTGATGAAACCCACGATGAAGCTCTGTTCAACCAGATCCCCGAAGAACGCCGCCGCGTGGCGCGCGGCATTGAGGTGGGCCAAATCTTCTACTTTGGCACCAAATACTCCGATCCCTTGGGCGCAACTGTCCAAGGCCCGGATGGCAAACCGGTTCCGGTTCACATGGGCAGCCATGGTATCGGTGTCAGCCGCCTTGTAGGAGCCATCATCGAGGCCAGCCATGACGATAAAGGCATCATCTGGCCCGAGGGCGTGACCCCGTTCAATTGCGGTATTGTCAACCTCAAGCAGGGCGATGACGAAGCCGATGCAGCTTGTGACAAGATCTACACGGCGCTGACGGCTTTGGGTCTGGAACCGCTCTATGACGACCGCAATGAACGTGCTGGCGGCAAATTCGCCACGATGGACCTGATCGGTTTGCCCTGGCGCATCACGGTTGGCCCGCGTGGTCTGAAGAATGGTGTGGTTGAACTGACCTGTCGCCGCACTGGCGAAAACGAGGAACTGAGCCCCGAGGCGGCCGTTACCAAAGTTGCTGAGATTTACCAGCGGATCGCATAAGCGACCATCAGTTGCTGCTGCGAGGTGGTGTTGAAACTCACCCTGTGATCTGGATGGGGTGCCGGAGGCTCAGACCTGGCGGCCCTTCCCAAGCTACCTGAATACCGACCGCGTCAGTCGGTCGGTTCTCAGTTTTGATCCGACGTCGGGCGCTCGGCCAGGACGTCTCCGTTGGCTCCGTCACCTGTCGCCACAACAATCGGACGGCCAAGGCGGCTGATCAGTTCGCGAAACTCGATATCCAGAAAGCGCAATCCGCAAATCCGCGCATCAGTTGCCCGATCCGTGATACACAAACGGCCTTGCCGGAAAACCAGACGATATCCTTTGTCTTTCAGGATGTCTGCCAAATTGCCCCAGCTTGCCGCGGTGACAAAGATTGGCCGAATGGCCGCGCGCAGCAAGGCTGCGGTTTCACAATCTAATTCTGTTGAAGCCTGACGGGTCGAAATTGCACCCGCACCATTGGTTGAAATTTGTAAATTCATTGAGCGACCCCCGCTCTTTAAATGTGTTCCCCCATGGTCAGGGTGGCAAAGTTTCTGAAAATAATCAAAAAGAGTAATAAAATTTCGCACTTATTGTTGCCTTTACGATTCAGTGGCTCACGATGCGCGATGATTAACGTCATACCTGAAACAATCACCTTCTGTCTGCGATGCGCTTCACAACTCATGGTGTAGCGCCCGAATTGAAAGACACCTGTTTTGCACATGTATTTTGGTCATGTCCCGAAACGATTCGGCTCATTCAGGCTGAGGAACCGGTTCAGGGTGACAACCGGCTTGACCATTGGGCGAAATGCCGAAAGGGTCGCCGCAAACAAGAAAACCCGGAGCAGGCATGGCCAAGACACCCCCGCCCTTTGCCCCTTTTGAATGGAAAATCGCCTGGCGATATCTGCGCGCGCGCAGGGCCGAAGGCGGCGTCAGCGTGATGACATGGATCTCACTGATCGGGATCACGCTTGCCGTGTTCGCGCTGATTGCAACGCTGGCCGTCCGTTCGGGTTTTCGGTCTGAATTCGTCGGCACCATTCTGGGCGCCAATGCGCATGTGACAGTCTATTCCTCGGGTGAATTTGACGCGCAGGGCCGGGTGGATCGGACAATTGCCGACTACAACGAACGCACTGACCGCATTGCGCTGGTGCCCGGTGTTGAACGTGCCGCACCGCTGGTGAAGGGGCAGGTGCTGATCACCAACCGCGACAGCAGCAGCGGGGTCGAGGTGTTTGGCATCCGACCAGACGATCTGTTCGACCTGCCGGGTATCGCGCAGGCGGACCAGGCGGCGGGGGACCTGTCGGACTTCCAGACAGGTGAGGATGTCATCGCCATTGGATCGGGTGTGGCCCGCAGTATTGGGGTCACTGTCGGGGATGTGGTCAAACTGACCTCGCCCAACGGGGTCAAAACCGCCTTTGGCACGTCACCGCGCGTGAATGCCTATCGCGTTGTCTATGTGTTTTCGGCCGGTCGCTATGACATTGACCGCACCCGCGTCTACATGCCGTTTTCGCAGGCGCAGGGCTTTTTCAACCGTGAAGGTGTGGCGGATGAGATCGAAGTGATGGTGGACAAGCCCGAAGATCTTGGCCCGATCCTGATTCCCATTCTTGAGGCGTCGGGCGAGCGCAGTCAGATATGGACATGGCAGGACGCATCCGGCGGCTTCCTGCGCGCGCTCGAGGTTGAGGATAATGTGATGTTCATCATCCTGTCGATCCTCGTTCTGATTGCTGCGATGAACATCGTTTCGGGCCTGATCATGCTGGTCAAGAACAAGGGGCGCGATATCGGTATCTTGCGCACAATCGGCCTGAGCGAAGGATCGGTTCTGCGTGTCTTTTTCATCTGTGGTGCGTTCACCGGCCTGATCGGCACTGCAATAGGGGTCATCCTGGGATGCCTCTTTGCAATCTACATTGATCCGATCTTCTCATTCGTGAACTACGTGATGGGCGGTGGCGTGTGGGATCCGTCGATCCGCGGCATCTACGCTCTGCCGGCCGAACTGCATCTGAGCGATGTGCTCAAGGCGACGGGCCTGTCGCTTGGCCTGTCTTTCATCGTCACCTATTTCCCAGCCCGCCGCGCGGCGCGGCTAAACCCGGTCGAGGCGCTGCGCTATGAATGAAGTCACCTTGCGTCTGAACGGTCTGACCAAGACCTACCTCAAAGGTACACCGGGCGAGGTGCAGGTTCTACGTGGGGTCGATCTGGAGCTGCGCGCGGGTGAGGCCGTGGCCATGGTTGCGCCGTCCGGTGCGGGTAAATCAACGCTTCTGCACATCGCCGGTCTGCTGGATCGGCCTGACGACGGAACCGTGGAAATTGGGGGGCAGAATGTGAATGGCAAGGGCGACCGAACCAGAACGGCGTTGCGTCGGCAGGATATCGGGTTCGTATACCAATTCCATCACCTGCTGCCCGAGTTTACGGCACTGGAAAACATCACATTGCCGCAACTGGCCAATGGCGCGTCCGAAAAAGCTGCTCAGGCACGGGCGTTGGATTTGCTGGACCGTGTGGGCGTCGCCCCGCGCGCCAGTCACCGCCCTGCGGCGCTGTCGGGCGGGGAACAGCAACGCGTGGCCTTTTGCCGGGCGCTTGCCAACGCGCCGCGTGTTTTGCTGGCGGACGAACCGACAGGCAATCTGGACCCTGATACTTCGGATCAGGTGTTCGATGCCCTGATGACACTGGTGCGGGACGAGGGATTGTCGGCGTTGATCGCAACCCACAACCTCGAACTGGCGGCGCGCATGGACCGCATGGTCCGGCTTGAGGGCGGCGTGCTCAGGCCAGTTGAGTGATCGCAACACCGATGGCCATGACGGCGATACCACCCGCCCGCATCAGGGTGAGGGGTGCCACCTGCGCGCCGAACAGGCCGAAGTGATCGATTGCCGCCGCACTGATCAATTGCCCCAACAGAACAAAGAACACGGCGTTTCCAACGCCGAAATGTGGGGCGACATGGGTGATCGATAACACGTAGAACGCAATCAGGATGCCAGCGAACAACAGGTGTTTCGGGGCTTGCGCAACCTTGGACAAGGCTGCAAAACCGGGAAACAACAGCATGGTCAGCACCGAGGCGGCAAGGGCAATTGCAAACAGCACCACGGCTGCCGTTGTCGGTGATCCGATGACCTTGCCAAGGGCCGCGTTAAGAGCAGCCAGTATCGGAATTCCAAATCCGGCGGCCAGCATGATGGCTGCATATTGTGTCATTGCCCGAACCCTCTGCACCTGTTTCGTTGATCTGGATCATTGCGCTCATATGCCTGTCGGGCAACCCTGCAAATGTCAATCGTGACAGGAGGATACGATGTTCAAGGCAACGATCGGTATGCTGGTTCTCGGGGTTTCGGCTGCTACCGCACAAGCTGCTTGGGCGCAGGATGCCGCGACCGGAGAGGAACTCTATTTGCATTACTGCGCGACCTGTCACGGGATTGACGCAACCGGGCAGGGGCCGATGGCCAGCGTGCTGGTTGTTCAGCCGTCCGATCTGACTGCATTGTCCGGCGAAAGCGGGGTGTTCCCGACCGCCCGCGTTGTCGCTCGCATCGACGGTAGGGACCCGCTGGTCAGCCATGGCAGCCCGATGCCGGTCTATGGACCTTATTTCGACGGGCAGGACACATCCATGAAAACCCTGGAAGGCCAGCCGATCCTGACCAGCCAGCCGATCGTTGATCTGGTGGCATATCTGGAAACCGTGCAGCGCGCACGGAACTAACTGCAAATCCCTTCGATCCTGGCTTCGCTCCATGGGATCAGGACCGGGCGCTCGCGCCCTTGTTCCGGCAGGGGCGACAGATCAAAATGTGTGCCCAGCATGTCGTGCAGTCTTTTGGTACGCTTGGCCTGGGGGGCCAATGCGCGACAGCACACGTATTCCTCGACGATCGCGCCCTGCTGTTCGAACCCGTAGGTCAGAAAATCCGGAGAGGTTTCGAGGTCGAACAGATACGGATCCCTCCGGCCTCCATGTTCCGCCGCAGCGCGCAGGGGGTGGTAACCCGTGGTCCGGCGATTCTGCCATTGCCAGACATGCGTCAGCTCATGGGCCAAAAGCATCGCGGCCAGCAGGTTCATCTGATCCGGAAATTCCGACATATAGTCCTCCAGATACCAGTCGCGGGCAAAGTAGACTTTGTTGAACAGGGCCACGGCGGCAGGTTTGCCCGTCACCGGCCCGGGGTCCACCGGGGGCAGAATGCGCTCGCGGCAGGCCAGTCGCGGGCGTTCTTCGCGGAAATACGTCACGTTGGTAACCGGGGCACCTTCGACCAAACGGATGTGATCCAGTTCCAGGGTTTCCCCCTGAATGGTTTCCGCAAAATCGCGCTCCTGCTCAGTCAACTCACGACCGCAGGCGGCCAGCAACAAAAGAGAAGCAAAGAAAATACGCAGAACCATAAGTTGAATCTTATTCCGCTGCGGGTATTCCGCAAACCGTTTTCACAGACTCATGGCCAGAACCCGGCTGATTTCCGTAAGTGATCGCCCGGACTGACCCATCCATGAATTAAAGGCGTTCTGAACCGCCTTCATCGCTTTCTTCGAGGTGGCAGGCTTGTCGATCACACCTTCGGCAATCAGCCGGGCGGTGACATCCTGAGACAGAATGAAGCTGTCCCGCCCGGCAAACCGCATTGCGTACTGCGCCGAAGCGCCGCCCAGTCGGGCCCCGCGTTTTGCCAGCATTGCCAGAAGGTTGACGTAGTCATCAGATGGCCAGCCGCCTAACACTTTACCCGCGCCGCCTTCCTCACGCAGTTCAAGCAAGAATGCAGCGTTATCCCGTACAGCCGCGATCTTGGTTCCATTCCTTACGATGCGCGTATCCTGCAAAAGGGTGTCAAACTTCTCATCATCCATGAACGCGCATCGCCCCACGTCGAACCCGTTAAAGGCTGTTTCGAACCCGTCCCATTTGTTTTCGATGACTTTCCAGTTGAAGCCAGCCTGAAAGATGCATTTCGTGATGACCGACAGCCAGCGATCCTCGGGCATCGCTGCCAGTTCCGCGGGGGTTTTCGGTTTGCTCAGTTTTGCGTCCAGTGCTTCTGGACCGCCGTGGCGCGCGGCTGCGATTTCAAAGATTTCGTCAAACGTTCGCATCTGTCTAACCTTGATGTTGCCCGACTATAAATGTTTATCTTTTGTTCTTGTTTGGCAATGAAAAATCTGACCGTGTCCAGATTTGAGGCAGCCCAACGAACAACTGGATTCGCAGAAAAATGCGGATTTTCGAAAGAAGTTCTCGACAAAAGGTAGCAAAATGTTTTCTGATTGACTCGTCAGTCAACGTCCCGTCTTAGCGAAATGGAACAAGGCAAGCCGGGTTGGATGCGTAAAGGGAGCCGGGAGGGGGGAACAATCTGGCAGAAAGATCTTTTCCACAATTTGGAAACGGATCACTGTTCTTTTCCAGCCAAATTTGTGCATGCTGCGGCATGGCATTGTCATCAGACAGAAAGACCGGCGGGAGAATCCTTGCCGGGATGGGCAAAACAAATATGACAGGGAGTTAAGTCCATGAAAAAACTAAGTGTAAGCCTAATGGCTCTGAGCGTTGCAGGCGCAGCGCAGGCGGCGGATATGGGTGCCGTGGATGAACCGATCAAATTGGCGATCAACGAATGGACCGGCCAGCATGTCACCACGCATGTGGCGGGAGAGATGCTCAAGGCTGCCGGGTACAACGTCGAATATGTGACCGCGGGCATGATGAACCAGTTCCAGGCGCTGGCCGATGGCGACATCGACGCGACACTGGAAATCTGGTCTTCCAACGTTTCCGATGAATACGCCAAGAAAATCGGTGAAGGCACTGTGGTTGAAATCGGTGATCTGGGTCTGGATGCCAAGGAAGGCATCGCATACCCGGCGCATGTGGCCGATCTGTGCCCGGGCCTGCCCGCATGGGAAGCGCTGAAAGATTGCGCTCAGGTCTTTGCGACGGCGGAAACTCTGCCCGGTGGTCGTCTGGTCGACTACCCGGCCGATTGGGGTACTCCGGGCGCCGATCGCATGACCGGTTTGGAATTGCCGTTCAAAGCCGTACCAGCAGGGTCCGAAGGGGCGCTGATCGCGGAATTGCGCGCCTCGACCGAACGCAAATCGCCGCTGCTGATCACTTTCTGGCAGCCGCATTGGGCGATGTCGGCCTATGACGTTCAGTTCGTCGAACTGCCCGCCGGTGAAGAAGCGTGCTTCAGTGATCCGGCCTGGGGCCCGAACCCGAACGCTGTCAATGACTGCGACTTCTCGCCCTCGCGCATCTTCAAGGCCGGCTGGAGCGGTATGGAAGAGAAATGGCCAGCAGCCTTTGAAATCCTGACCAATTATCAGCTGGCGGTTGAAGATCAGCAGCCGATGATGGGCGCGATCGACGTTGACGGCGGAAAGGTCGAAGAAGTTGTCGCCGCTTGGATGGCCGAAAACGAAGGCAAGTGGCGTCCGGTTGTTGACGCGGCAACCCAGTGAGCCCGCGTAAGTGACGGACACGACTATGCCAGCCATCGCCTGCCGGAATCTCTGGCAGGTGTTTGGCCCCGGCGCTGACAAAGCCCTGACCGACGCGCTGTCTCGGTCAGGGAATGACGCCGACAAGGCTGCCGCCGCCCTTCGGGAACAGGGGCTGATCCCCGCCGTTCAGGATGCCAATTTCGAGGTTCAGGAAGGTGAACTTTTCGTCATCATGGGCCTGTCGGGCTCGGGCAAATCCACGCTGATCCGCTGCATCTCGCAGCTGTTGCCGGGCACAGGTGGTGAGATTCGGGTGGATGGCGAAAATGTCATCGGAGCCTCAAAAAAGGCGCTGACCGAGTTGCGCCGCAAAAAACTGGGCATGGTGTTCCAGCATTTCGGCCTGTTCCCGCATATGACCGTTTCTGAAAACGTGGCCTATCCGCTGCGCGTGCAGGGTGTGGGCAAGAAGGAACGGCTGGCGCGCGCGCAGGAGGTGATCTCCCTGGTCGGTCTGGAAGGGCGCGAAGACAGCTTTCCGCGCCAGCTTTCAGGTGGCCAGCGTCAGCGTGTGGGTATTGCCCGCAGCCTCGCCGTAAATCCCGATATCTGGTTTCTGGATGAACCGTTCTCGGCCCTCGACCCATTGATCCGACGCCAGTTGCAGGATGAATTCCTTCGCATTCAGGCGACGCTGAAGAAATCCATCGTCTTCATCACCCATGACATTCAAGAGGCGCTGAAGCTGGCCGACCGCATCGCCATCATGCGCGACGGCAAGATTGTTCAGATCGGAACGCCCACTGATATCGTATTGCGCCCGGTGGATGATTACGTGCGCGAATTCTCGAAGGATGTCGCCAAAGGTCAACACGCCAAGGTCGCCTCGGTCATGCGGAGCGAGGCGGAATGTGGCCCCGATGATCCCGGCCTCACCACCTCGATGACGCTGGACGCAGCCCTTGCGCATTGCATGGAGCTGTATGAACCCGTGCCCGTGCGGGATGAGGCGGGCAATGTCGTTGGCACGGTGCATCCGTCCGATCTGGCCGCAGCTCTTCAGGTGGACGAGACATGACCGCCATAACCGACCTCCCGACACGGCGCAGCGCGCAGTTGACGGCAGGTGCGAAGGCCGCCCTGATAACGGTTATCGTCGGTGCAGTTTGCCTCGCGCTCGAGGGTATCGCCCCGTGGCTGGTCAAGTGGCCCGCCGCGTGGGAACTGCCTGCAACCCAATGGGTTGGCGCGTTTCTGGACTGGTTTCTGAACCTGATCAAACCGGCAATGCGGCTGTTTTCGGACCTGATGACCCACCCAATGAACTGGGCGAATTTCGTGCTGGGCAAAACGCCATGGCCCATTCTGATCGGGATCGTGACCGCGTTGGGCTGGTATCTGGGCGGCTTGTCCATGGCCGCACTTGGCTTTCTGGGCCTGAGCTTTGTTTTGGCCTCGGGCTATTGGGCCGAAAGCATGAATACGCTGGCGCTTGTCGCCGTGTCTGTCCCTGTGGCGCTGGTCATTGGGGGCGCCATCGGCATCCTCGCCAACGAAGTGCCAAAGGTGAAATCCTTTGTGCAGGCCGTGCTGGACATCATGCAGACGGTGCCAACCTTTGCCTATCTGACACCGCTGCTGCTGCTGTTTGGATTTGGTCCTGTTGTTGGTCTGATTGCTTCGGCCATCTATGCCGCACCGCCAATGGCGCGCAATGTGATGCTGGGATTGGAACGGGTAGAGCCCGAAATAAAAGAGGCGGCCATCATGTCTGGCGGCACTCGGTTCCAGCAGCTGTTCCAGGTCGAAATCCCTGCCGCCACCACTCAGATCATGGTCGGTGTGAACCAATGTCTGATGGCCGCATTGTCGATGGTTATCATCGCCGCCGTCATCGGTGGGTTCAACGATATCGGCTGGGAGGTTCTGCTGACCATGCGCAAGGCGCAGTTCGGCGAATCGCTGATGGCGGGTCTGGTTATCGTGGTCTTTGCGGTGGTGATCGACCGGATGAGCGGTACTTTGGCGACCGAGCGTAAACGCTATGACAGCCGCGTTGTCTGGGCGATGCTGGGCTTTGCTGTTGTCTTCACCGCCGCCTTCTGGGCGTGGTTGCCAAACCCTGCGGAATTGACCCTGCTGGGCCCGATGGCCGAGGTCGTGGACAGCGGCCTGACCGCGTTCACGCAGGCCAACGGCCAGTGGCTGGACGCCCTCAAGAACAACTCATTGTTCTATGTACTGCTACCGCTTCGGATCGGGCTGGATCAGGCGGTGCTGCCCTTCACATGGGGTTTCCAGTGGACGTCGAGCTTGAGCTATGGCCTGTTCGCGGCCGGTGCCGGGATTGCGCTGTTGATGGCGTGGCGCGGGCGGCTGACTGGCGGGCTGGTCGTTCTGATCTTGATCGGAATGCTGGAAACCGGCATCGCGAACCTGCCCTGGCCCTTTGTCCTGACCGGCGCTGCCGCGCTGGGCTGGGTCGCCGGAGGCTGGCGTCTGGCCGCGCTCTGCGTGGGGCTGCTCTGCACCATCCTCGTCTCGGGCCTGTGGGAAAGGGCGCTGCTGTCGCTCTATCTTAGTGGTGCAGCGGTGTTTACCTGCGCTTTGGCAGGGGGGCTGATCGGTCTTGCCAGCGCGGTATGGCAGCCTGTGTGGAACGTGGTTCGCCCGATCTGCGATATGTTGCAGACGATCCCCCTGTTCGTGTTCCTGATCCCGGTGCTGATGGTGTTCCAGATTGGTGAGTTCTCGGCCTTTCTGGCGATCTGTGCCTATGCGATTGTCCCGATGATCCGCTACACGCGGCACGGGCTGGTCAATACACCGGATGAGATGATGGAGGCCGCAATTTCAAGCGGTGCGACCGAGTGGCAGATCATGCGTGATGTGCGGGCGCCTTATGCGGCCCCGACCATCCTTCTGGGGCTGAACCAGACCATCCTTTACGCCTTCGCCATGCTGGTCATCGCGGCACTGATCGGGACCACCGGTCTGGGCCAGTCGATCTATCTGGCGCTGGGTCAGGCGGATGTGGGGCTTGGTATTTCGGCCGGGGCTGCGATGGCGATTCTGGCACTGATCGCAGACCGCATCGTGCAGGGCTTTGCCGAAGAACGCCGCGCGGCGCTTGGGCTGTAATACAGGGCAGGGGCGGTGCGTCCGCCCCTGCGGCCCAACTTGATTTCGGGCAAGGACGTCGCTGTCCTCCCAGTCTAGACCGACCCCAACACGTTTGGAGAATATCATGACCGGTTGGGGCCTGTTCCTTGCAGCACTCATCGTTTTCCTGCTCAGCCATGCAATTCCTGTACGGCCCACTGTGCGGGGTTGGCTGATCGGCACGCTCGGCCGCCGGGGGTATTTCGCGGCCTATTCACTTCTGTCTTTGGCCGTGCTGGCATGGCTGATTGTTGCCGCTGCAAACGCCCCCTATGTCGAGGTCATTCCGCCGTTCGCAGTCTTGCGCTGGGTGCCGATACTGATCATGCCCGTGGTATGCTGGCTGGCTGTGACCGGGCTTGCGATCCAGAACCCGTTTTCTTTCGGAGGGATGGGCAACAGGTCCTTTGACCCCGAACACCCCGGTATTCTGCGCACCACCCGCCACCCGATCCTTGCCGCGCTGCTGTTGTGGTCCTTGGCGCATCTTCTGGCCAATGGAAGCCTGTCACATGTGATTCTGTTCGGCCTGTTTGCCGGATTTTCTGTTATGGGCATGGACCTGATCGACAGGCGTAAATCGCGTGAGATGGGCTTTGAATGGGTCCGGTTGTCCCGAAATACGTCGCGGTTCTTACTCCGCTCACCGCGACCCTGGCCACGCCCCTGGGTCTGGCTGACCGCACTGGTCGCTTATGCGGTTCTTCTTCACCTGCACGCACCTGTGATTGGTCTGCCGCCGCTTCCTTGACTGGGGGAGTAGTCGGGCAGCGCCTTGCGTGCTATTTGAAACGTCACAATCGATTTACAAGAGGTCCAAGATGCATCTGGCCTATGTCACCACCACCGACCGCGGCGCGACGGATCGCCTGCTCAGCGCTGTTGCTGGACGTCTGCTGGCGTCCGGCGCGAAACTGGCCGGTGTCGTGCAAACAAACACGGAATGCGCCGACAGCAGCAAATGCGATATGGACGTGCGCGTGCTGCCTAACGGCGAAACCATCCGTATCTCGCAATCACTGGGCACCCAGTCCCGTGGCTGCCGTCTGGACCCCGCAGCGCTGGAACAGGCGGTTGGGTATGTGACCGCCTCGCTTGCGAACGCGCCGGACCTGTTGATTATCAACAAATTCGGTAAACATGAGTCTGATGGGCGGGGGTTCCGCCCGGTGATCGGCGAAGCGCTGGCGCTGGAAATTCCGGTGCTGGTCGGCGTGAACGGGCTGAACGCCGAAAAGTTCAACGCCTTCGCCGAAGGCGCGGCCGAGGAGTTGCCTGCGGACTTGGACGAAATCGTGCGTTGGTTCAACCGCATAGCTCAGATGCGCCCGGCTGCGGAATAGGTGGGCAATCGACCGGCGTGTTGATCTGAACGTCATGACATGCGGTGGCGAAGACCACGCGGAACCCTTCGTCCACGATCCAGTCGCGTTAGCCCCGGGTTAAGATCTGTAAAACTGATCAGGTCTGTCGCATCTGAGAATGGTGGCAGACCAAAAGCAATAACGCAGCTGCCAGATTACAGAGCAGTGCGGACTACACGTCCTGACCATCTTCGAAATACATTGGAAAGATGGTGGGCGACCCTGGAATCGAACCAGGCGTGCGTCTCCGCGAGGGAGTTACAGTCCCCTGCCACACCTTGCGGCCTGTCGCCCACTGTCAGGCGTTGCACCTGACGTGGAGGCGTGATTACTAGCGCACCAAAGGAGCGTCAACAGGAAAATTTCCCTTTGGCGCAGGAAACCGAATTCCCGGCCCGGAGGCCCTTGAAATGAAGAAACCCAAATGGGTCGTCGAAAAGGAACAGGCGCGCAAAGCTGCCGCTGCAGAAACCGTCTGGCTGTTTGGCCTGCACGCGGTTCGCGATGCGCTGATGAACCCAAAACGGCAAAAACTACACCTGATGGTGACGCGGAATGCATGCGATAAACTGGCGGAAGCTATTGAATTTGCTGGGATCGAGGCCGAGATAGTCGACCCGCGAAAGTTTTCTGCCCCCATCGATGCCGGATCAGTACATCAGGGCGCAGCGCTAGAGGTCAAGCCGTTGGAATGGGGTAGTCTGGCCGATAACTGCATCGGTCGTGAAAACCCTCGTGTCATTCTGCTGGACCGGGTCACCGACCCGCACAATGTTGGGGCGATTCTGCGCTCGGCCGAAGTTCTGGGGGCCAGTGCTGTGATTGGCACACGCCACCATTCCGCGCCCGAGACCGGAGCACTGGCAAAAACCGCCAGCGGCGCGCTTGAACGGCAGCCCTATCTGCGGGTGCGCAACCTTTCGGACGCGATTGTCGAGCTTCAGGGCATGGGCTTTCTGGTTCTTGGGCTGGACGGAGAAGCCGACGTGACAATCGAAGGCGCTTTGGGCACTGGCCGGAACCGCCCAGTCGCGCTTGTGCTGGGTGCGGAAGGTCCAGGATTGCGGCAGAAGACAAAGGAAACCGTGGATCAGTTGGTTAAAATTGACGCAGCCGGGGGATTTGGTTCCCTGAACGTCTCAAATGCTGCGGCAATCGCCTTATATGCATCGCGACCCTGAATAAAGGAGAGCGTCATTCCCGGTCCTGCCAAAATCGCGACCTGCTGTTATTGCGGCACCCGGGCTGCCCTGATCCTGAAAGGCAAGGAACGGCACGAGCTTAGCTGTTCCAGCTGTGGGGCACCGCTGCACGACCTGAAGATGTTGCCCGTGCGGAAAGTACTCAAACCCGAACCGATGCGCGCCGCTGTGTCTCATACTGCCCCTCGGAAAACAAAGCGCAAAAAGAGGAAAAAGACCATGCTTGCGCGCGTGTTCGATGAAGCATGGGACGTGATCGAAGACGTCTTTGACTAAGTTTCAATTGGCGGACACTCATTCACAACCGCGTCAACAGGGGTTTCGAAAAGCGCGAAAAGTTGCATCTTGATGGTCTTGAATGTGCAGATTCCAATGTGACGATGCTGAACCGACGTACTCTTCTTTGCTCGCTGAGCACTGTGCTGCTTGCCCCTGCCGTATTTGCGCAGGACAAACCCGTGTATTACGCCACTGATGGTGTGGCGTTGGCGGGGTATGATCCCGTGTCATATTTTGGCAGCGATGCGCCCTCAAAAGGGGTGCCCGAAAATGCGGTCATGTGGAAAGGTGCCCGGTGGCATTTCAAATCGCAGACAAATCGTGAGCTCTTCGAGGGCAATCCGCGCGCCTTTGCGCCGCAGTTCGGCGGCTATTGCTCGTACGGGATGGCGATGGGCGTGCTGAAAAGCACAGATCCCAATGCGTGGCAGGTGGTCGATGGGCGTCTTTACCTGACGCATTCGCCCGAGGTCGAGGAAATCTGGCAGCAGGATCAAACAGGGTACATTGCGATGGCCGAAGAAAATTGGCCCGCAATTCTCTACGGAAGATAGGTAAAGTTCAGCTAATTGTGAAAAGTCATCACAAAAATGCGCTGCCCCTCTTTTTTTTAATAGATCCATGCTTAAATGTCACAGTGACCGCGGAACGGAACTGCCGCGGGTCATTTCACTGTCCCTCGTTCCAACAACTGGCGCCCAAGCTTTCTTGGGCGCTTTTTTCTTTTTGGAACGCTGTTAAGGATAGGGCATGCCAGATTATTCCGATCAGTACCTCAAGGCCATTTTGCAACGCACCAAGACGGTGGCTGTTGTCGGCGTTTCCATGAACCCGGTGCGACCCAGCTATTACGTGGCGCGCTATTTGTCGCTGAAAGGGTTCAAGGTGATTCCCGTTAATCCGGGCCACGCGGGCAATGACCTGTTTGGTCAGACGGTTTGCGGCAGCCTGTCAGAAATTTCCGAGCCTGTGGACATGGTGGACATTTTCCGGCGGTCCGAGGCCGTGCCACCTATTGTGGACGAGGCGCTGGATGCGTTTCCGTCGCTCGGTACGATCTGGATGCAGATTGGCGTGGAACACCCCGAAGCGGCGGCAAAGGCCAAGGCCCGTGGGGTCGATGTGGTGATGAACCGCTGCCCCAAAATCGAATATCAGCGCCTGTTTGGCGAATTGCGCATGGGTGGATTTTCGACCGGGATCATTTCGTCCAAGCTTTAGGGTTTGGCGGGGACGTAAGGTTTCAGGCGGGCGACCTGTTCCTTCCGCCGCTTTTCCAGCACCACGTCGCGCGGGACCCAGTCATACCGGGTATCCTCGACCAGCGGAGACCAGAACAACACGCCGCCATAACGCCACGGGTCCAATACGACACCGTCATACAGCGTCGCGCCTTTACGGCTGATGATTGCGGTGCTGTGGTCGATCCGCGTCGGGTTGTCCGCGTTTGCGATGGCACGGTGCAGATCCAGCGTCCGGAAGTTTTCCTGTTTCAGCCGCCGCTCGATATCCTCGGCCCAATGCCAGCACAGCCCACGCGGGCGCAGCCCCTTGTTGACCTTCATATTATGGATCAGGGGCGGGTCTGTGATCTGGTATTCCTCGACCAGCTGGGCGGTATAGGCGTAAGCAATTCCCGCCGCGCGTCGGGCCTCCTCGGGGTCGATATCCGGGCCAAGGCCCTGAATCTCCGAGGCGAGCCGCTGCACCTCGTCCCCGGTCGAGCGCGGCGGCGAGGTGCAGCCAGCCACGATGGCAAGGGTTGCCACAAGCATCAAAACTCGGATCATATCGCGCCTTCAGCCTGACAGTCTGGCATCCGATTATAACGGCACAGGCGACGGTGCGGAACCCGGGCCTTACCCTTTGGGGCGGGCAGCCTTTTCGGCGATACCACTGGTGCCCTGACGGCGGTCCAGCTCGGCCAGAACATCATCCAGCGCCACGTCCCGCGCGGCCAGCATGACCAGAAGGTGATACAACACGTCCGCCGCTTCCGAGGTCAGCTTAACCTGATCCCCTTTTACGGCTTCGATGATGGCCTCTATGGCCTCTTCACCAAATTTCTCGGCGCATTTCTCAGGGCCTTTCGCAAGTAGCTTGGCCGTCCAGCTGCTGTCGGGATCAGCCCCCTTGCGTGCCTCGATCGTGGCGGCCAGATCGTGCAAGATGCTCATGTCAACCTCATGGGGATGCCAGCTGCGACCATATGTTCCTTGGCCTCGCGGATGGTGTATTCGCCGAAATGGAAAATCGATGCCGCCAATACGGCGCTTGCGCCGCCCTTGGTGACGCCCTCGACCAGATGGTCCAGAGTGCCAACACCGCCCGAGGCGATCACGGGCACATCTACCGCGTCGGAAATGGCGCGGGTCAGCGGCAGGTTGAACCCGGATTTGGTGCCGTCGCGGTCCATTGAGGTCAGCAGGATTTCACCGGCCCCCTTGGCGACCACGGCTCTTGCAAAGGCAACCGCATCAATGCCGGTGGGTTTGCGCCCGCCATGGGTAAAGATTTCCCACTTGCCGGGGCTGACGGTCTTGGCGTCGATGGCGCAGACAATGCATTGACTGCCGAACTGATCTGCCGCTTCGGCAATCACGTCCGGGTTGGCAACCGCGGCCGAGTTGAAGCTGACCTTGTCCGCCCCCGCCAGCAGCAAGGCGCGCACATCGTCTTTTGTTCGCACCCCACCGCCCACGGTCAGCGGCACGAAACACTGTTCCGCCGTGCGCTGTACCACATCGAACATGGTGCCGCGATTCTCATGGGTCGCGTGAATGTCGAGAAAGCAGATCTCGTCCGCTCCGGCTGCATCATAGGCTTTGGCCGATTCCACCGGGTCGCCCGCATCGCGCAGGCCCACGAAATTCACGCCTTTGACCACACGGCCATCAGCAACATCAAGGCAGGGAATGATCCGGGTTTTCAGCATAGGATATCCTTTACGGGCGCACCTCTAGCGGCAAAGCCTTGCCGATGCCAGACTTGTGATTGTGAGCGGTCTCAAATCTGTGAGAATTGGGGTGAATTTCACAGAAGGAATATCGATATGCGTAGACTGATACTGGCTTATGTTTTTTCGTTCGGAGGCGCGCTGACCGCTATGGCAGATGATCTGATCAAGGTTCAAACCGACAAATCCGTGGCGGAGGCGCTGGACGCGCTTGAAGCTGCCGTCGGAAATGCAGGCGCAACCGTGTTTGCCCGCATCGACCACGCGGCCGGGGCGGAAAAGATCGGCACGCCCATTCCCGCCAATCAGGTACTGATTTTCGGCAACCCTGCGCTGGGTACGCCAGCCATGCAGATCGACCCGCGTGCCGGGCTGTTTCTGCCTCTCAAGGTGCAGGCTTACGAAGACGCCAATGGCCAGGTGTGGCTGATCTATGAAGACCCGAAAGAGACATTGGACGATCTGAACGATGTCGACAAATCACCGGTCATCGAAAAGATGCGCGGTGCGCTGGCCAAGCTGACCGCCGCAGCCGCGCAATAACCGATCACGACAGGGCGCGGATGGCCTCGGCCAGATCAATCGCGCCATCATAAAGCGCCCGACCTGAAATCGCGCCGTTCAGCGCAACGCCGCAATCGCGCAGGGCGATCAGGTCGTCCAGCGAACTGACACCGCCCGAGGCGATCACCGGGATGGAAACGGCCTGTGCAAGGGCAGCGGTCGCTTCGATGTTCGGGCCCTGCATGGCACCGTCGCGATTGATATCGGTGTAGATGATTGCCGCAACGCCTGCGTCTTCGAAACTACGGGCCAGATCGGTGACCTGAACGTCGGTCTCTTCGGCCCAGCCCTTGGTGGCCACCATGCCGTTGCGTGCGTCGATGCCGACGGCGACCTTGCCGGGAAAGGCTTTGGCTGCTTCGCGGACAAGGTCGGGGTTTTCGACAGCGACAGTGCCCAAAATGACCCGCGCCAGCCCTTTCTCGATCCAGGTTTCGATCGTGGCCATGTCACGGATGCCGCCGCCCAGTTGCGCAGGCACCTTGCACGCTTTCAGAATTGCCTCAACCGGCGCTGCGTTGACCGGCTCGCCTGCGAATGCGCCGTTCAGGTCGACCAGATGCAGCCATTCGCACCCTGCCTCGACAAAAGCACGGGCCTGAGCGGCCGGGTCTTCGTTGAACACGGTGGCCTTGTCCATTTCACCACGCAGCAGGCGTACGGCATTGCCGTCTTTGAGGTCGATGGCGGGGTAGAGGATCATGTCGGGCGGCCCTATATCACTGTTACACGAGCGGGATATCGCACAAGCAGGGCAGGGGATGCAACGCGACGCTGGGTCATTCTTGCCCGTCGCCCACTGGCGGGTCAGACTGCCTTCAAAACAGGGAGAAAATCATGAAGACTTTTACTCTTTCCGCGGGCCTGATGCTGCTTGCTACAGCTGCTTTTGCAGACGATCCGGTTGACGGCCTGTGGAAAACCGCGCCGGGCGACACGGGTGGCTATCTGCATGTGACGATTTCCGAATGCGGCAGTGCGATCTGCGGCACCATCGACAGCGCGTTCGACGCCGATGGCAACCAGCAGCTGGAATATGAGAACCTTGGCAAAAAGATCATCTGGGACATGGTTCCCGAAGGGGGCGGCAGCTATGACAGTGGTAAAATCTGGGCCCCCGACCGGGACAAAACCTACAACTCGAAGATGTCACTGGACGGCCAGAACAAGCTGACCGTCAAGGGATGCGTGGCGGGCGGCCTGATCTGTCGCGGGCAAACCTGGACGCGGGTTCAGTAAGCCTCAGGGCTTCCAGGTCAGGAAGTTGCCCAGCATGCGCAGGCCAACATCCTGGCTTTTCTCGGGGTGAAACTGCATCCCAACCATCGTGTCGCGGCCAATCACGGCCGTGACGTCCTGCCCATATTCCACATAAGCCAACCGCTGCGCCGGGTTGCTTACACGGAAGTGGTAGGAATGGACGAAATAGGTGTGATCGCCTGATTTCACCCCGGCAAAGATCGGGTGATCGCTTTCCAGAACCAGATCGTTCCAGCCCATATGCGGCACTTTCAGCGCGGCATCTGACGGTTCGATCCGAACAACATCACCTGCCACCCAGCCCAGACCATCGGTCTCGGTGTATTCATGGCCTTTGGTTGCCATCAGCTGCATACCAACACAAATACCCAGAAACGGACGGCCCTTCTGTTCGACCGCTTCGACCATCGCGTCATAAATACCCTTATGGCCGCGCAGCTCGGCGGCACAGGCCGGGAAAGCGCCATCTCCGGGCAGAACCAGTCGGTCCGCACGCGCAACCACATCCGCGTCAGAGGTGACGACAACGTCACCAGCGCCGACCTCTTGCGCCATGCGCTGAAACGCCTTTTCCGCTGAATGCAGATTGCCGCTTTCATAGTCGATGATGGCTGTCAGCATTTACAGCGCGCCCTTGGTCGACGGAATCGCATCCGCCTTGCGCGGATCGGTCTCAACCGCATCACGCAACGCGCGCGCGACAGCCTTGAACGCAGCCTCGGCGATGTGGTGGCTGTTGAAGCCGTGCAACTGGTCAATATGCAGGGTAATGCCGCCATGGGTGCTGAGCGCCTGAAAAAACTCGCGCACCAGTTCCGTGTCGAACGTACCGATCTTTTGCGTCGGCAGATCGACAGTCCAGATCAGGAACGGACGGCCCGACAGGTCCAGCGCACAGCGCACCTGAGCGTCATCCATCGGCAGATGGCATTCGCCATAGCGCCGGATGCCCTTCTTGTCGCCCAGGGCCTGTGTCAAAGCCTGACCCAGGGCGATGCCGGTATCCTCGACCGTGTGGTGATCGTCGATGTGATAGTCACCCTTGGCGCGGATTGTCATATCAATCAACGAGTGGCGCGCCAGCTGGTCCAGCATATGGTCAAAGAACCCGACGCCGGTCTGATTGTCATAGGTGCCGGTGCCATCCAAATTGACCTCGACCGAAATTTCGGTTTCGGCGGTCTTGCGGCTGATCGAAGCGGTGCGCATGGGCGAATTCCTTTTGCTACAGGCGCGCTTATAGACGGGGTGGGGCCGGTTGATCCAGACCATGCGTTGCAATCGCTGCAAACTGTTGCAAGGGATTGCACCCGGCCCGGCACCATGTCAGCTTGCAGACAACACGAACCAACAGGGCCACGCCATGTCCACCTGCGTATTCATCCAGATCCGCTGCAAACCCGGCACCACCTACAAGGTCGCCGAGGAAATCGCGCTGCGCGAAATACACTCAGAGCTTTATTCCACTAGTGGTGAGTTTGATCTGATGCTCAAGCTCTACATCCCCGAAACCGAGGATGTAGGCCATTTCATCAACGAACACCTGCTGGTGATTCCCAATATCGAACGCTCGCTGACGACGATGACGTTCAAGGCGTTTTAACCCAACTCAAACGTTGTCACGCCATAGATGCGGCTCAGGTCGATATCCGGCTGATCGCCGGAATACATCCGGGCCGTTTCGAACACTTTCGCAAGGCCCAGCCTGTCGGCCAGTGCAAAGGCGGCACTGTTGGGTTGTGGCATGTCGATGAACACCTCTTGCCCGCTTTGATCTTCGGGCAGAGCTTTTAATACGCTTGCAAGCAGTGCTTCGGCAATGTCGGCGCGGTCCGCAAACAGCGGCCCGACCTTGTATCCGGTCCGACAGGGGCGCAGCGTGGCATAGCCTTTGATCTGCCCGTCTTCGGTAAACACGCGGGACACATGGCCGCTTGCGCTCAGCCAACCATGCAGGAACGCATCGCGCCGGGCGGGGAAAAGCTGACGATCATAGTCCCTTAACGCATCTGAAACGGTGCTCAGCACATCAACACCAGCGGTCGGTGCCAGCGCGCCTAGGATATCTGCAACCCGCCCTGAAAAGCGGTAGTTGTTATAGGCAAAGGTGAACCCGGATTTCCGGTAGTTGTCCTGCTGCTCGACCACGCCATCCAGACCCATGTTGCGCCCGGCACAGTGGGCCAGCGCGTGCTGCGCAATCTCAAGCCCGTGGCCATGGTGTCTGTATTCTGGCTTGACGATGTAGAAACCCAAAAAGGCAAAATCATCGTCGTAGTTCACCGCCGAGACAGACGCGATCAATTCGCCATCCAGAAAACCTCCCAAGAACCCATCGGGATCAGTTGTACGAAAGCACTCGGCATCGTGACGACCCGGATTCCACCCCTCGCGCCCGGCCCAATCCACAGCCTCCTGCAACTCATCAGCGGACAAGGGGCGGATAACATAATCAGACATGCGAACATCCCGTGTTGCGAATTGCATTCAGAATGCCGCAACCGGGGCAGAAGAACCAGCATGTTTGGAAGGTTTGGTATCTGGAGCGGGCGAGGCGATTCGAACGCCCGACCCTAACCTTGGCAAGGTTATGCTCTACCCCTGAGCTACGCCCGCATCAGATACATATGTGGTCCGAAGACCTCTCAATGGAGCGGGCGAGGCGATTCGAACGCCCGACCCTAACCTTGGCAAGGTTATGCTCTACCCCTGAGCTACGCCCGCGCCGTTGAGTGAGGAGGGATGTATAAATTCCCACGCGGGGCTGCAAGCGGAAAAACACAAAAAGCGGGAAAAATCTTTTCGACGGAATCCGGCCCGTGATCCGTTCAACCCGTAATGCAAATCAGTAAAACACAGGCAGGAGGTGCCGTCATGATATCCGTTGCAGACCTGAAGATCGTGACACTTGCCGCGATGATTCTGATCGGCGCTGCCATCATGAAGCCGGACCTGCATGAACATGATCAGTTCACACCGGTTCTGCTGGGTGCACCGCAGATCGAAACAACCGTTCTGGCAGGGTAACACCCGCCAGACGGCCTAAAGCGCCAGAATCAGGTTTGCGAAGGCCGCCCCCAGAATGGCGAGGAACGTCAGGCTCATGCCGGCCTGCCGCAGGATGACGATCTGCGGCGTTCGCCCAAATCCGTACGCGTGCAAAAGACGCCCCGCCAGTAACATCAGCCCCAGCAGATGGACCAATATTCCGGCCGCGCCCTGAAGCTCAACCATGGCAATCAGCAACAGGGAAATCGGGGCGTATTCGGCGCAGTTCGAGTGTGTCCGTATCGCCTTGATCATCAGCTTGCTGCCACCATCCCCGACCGAGATCTTATCGCTGCGTCGTTGCAGGATCACTTTGACGCTGAGTGCGACGTAGAGAAGTGCGACCAAGGCCGCATAGATCGGGGTGATTGCAAGCATAATGGGTCTCCGCTCAATCATAGAAAAAGGCCGTGCGGTCTCCCACACGGCCTGACGAACATTAGGTTGTTTTCCGTCTTATTCCAGTTCGATCAGAAGGTCCTTTGCGTCAATCTGGCCGCCGGGCTGGATATGCACGGCTTTGACTGTCGCATCACGCTCGGCATGGATACCGGTTTCCATCTTCATTGCCTCGATGGTCAGCAGCATGTCGCCTTCCTTGACCTGCTGGCCTGCGGTGACGGTAACCGTGGCCACAACACCCGGCATCGGCGCACCGACATGATCGGGGTTGCCGACCTCGGCCTTTGGGCGCGCCTGTGTGGTTGATGTGACCATCCGGTTCGGCACCCGGATCACACGCGGCTGGCCGTTGAGTTCGAAGAACACCTTGACCTCGCCTTTTTCATCCGTCTCGCCGATGGCCTGACACCGGATTTCCAGCGTCTTGCCGGGGTCGATCTCGGCCGTGATCTCTTCGCCGGGCTCCATACCGTAAAAGAAGGTGCGCGTGGGAAGGGTACGGACCGGGCCGTAAATCCGGTGACGGCCCATGTAATCCAGAAACACCTTGGGATACATCAGGTACCCGTTCAGGTCCTCGTCATCGACCTCTTTGCCTTCCAACTGCTTGGACAACTCGGCGCGGGTGGCTTCAAGATCGACGGCAGGCACGTCCTTACCGGGGCGCTGGGTGTTGGGGGCCTCGTCCTTCAGCACCTTCTTGATGATGGTGTTCGGGAATCCTCCCGGAGGCTGACCCAGATTGCCGCGCATCATGTCGACGACCGAGTCGGGAAAGGCCACATCTGTCGCCGGATCCTCGACCTGTTCGCGGGTCAGGCCCTGACTGACCATCATCAGGGCCATGTCGCCAACAACTTTCGACGACGGCGTTACCTTTACGATATCGCCGAACATCTGGTTCACATCGGCGTACATCTGCGCGACCTCGTGCCAGCGCTCTTCCAGACCCAGACTGCGCGCCTGCGCCTTGAGGTTGGTGAACTGACCGCCCGGCATCTCGTGCAGATACACCTCGGACGCCGGGGCCTGCAGGCTCGATTCGAAGGCCGCATATTGACCGCGCACTGCCTCGAAGTAATCGCTGATCTCGCGGATGGCCTTGATGTCCAGCCCGGTGTCACGGTCGGTGTGGCGCAGGGCCTCGACCACGGTGCCCAGCGTCGCCTGGGAGGTGTTGCCGCTGAAGCTGTCCATTGCGCAATCCACCGCGTCCACACCCGCCTCAGAGGCGGCAAGGATGGTGGCGCTGGCGATGCCGGCCGTGTCATGGGTGTGGAAGTGGATCGGCAGTCCAACCTCTTCCTTCAGCGCCCGGATCAGAATCTTGGCCGAGGCTGGTTTCAACAGGCCCGCCATATCCTTCAGACCCAGAATATGCGCGCCTGCGTCGCGCAGTTCCTTGGCCATGCCGACATAGTATTTCAGGTTATATTTGGCGCGATCAGGATCCAGAATATCGCCGGTATAACAAACGGTGCCCTCGCAGATCTTGCCGTTGTCGATAACAGCATCCATCGCAATACGCATGTTCTCGACCCAGTTCAGCGAGTCGAAGACGCGGAAGACATCAATGTTTTTCGATGCCTGGCGCACGAATTCCTGCACCACGTTGTCGGGGTAATTGGTGTAACCAACCCCGTTCGCACCCCGCAGCAGCATCTGCGTCATCAGGTTCGGCATTGCCTCACGCAGGTCGCGCAGTCGCTGCCATGGGCATTCCTGCAGGAACCGGTAGGCCACGTCGAAGGTCGCACCGCCCCAGCACTCGACCGAAAACAGCTGCGGCAGGTTCGCGGCATAGGTTGGCGCCACCTTGATCATGTCGATCGACCTCATCCGGGTCGCCAGCAGCGACTGGTGTCCGTCTCGCATGGTGGTGTCGGTGATCAGCAGCTGCCGCTGCGCCTTCATCCAGTCGGCCACAGCCTGCGGGCCTTTCTGCTCCAGCAGGTTGCGCGTGCCCATCCGCGGCTCAGCCTTCGGCGCGGGGGGCTTGGCGACTTTCAGGTCGGCACGAGGTTCGGGGCGGCCCTTGGTTTCGGGATGACCATTCACCGTGATATCGGCGATATAGGTCAGAACCTTGGTGCCCCGGTCGCGGCGGCGCTTGAAGGCAAACAGATCCGGCGTCGTGTCGATGAACTTAGTGGTGTATTCATTCGACAGGAAGGTCGGGTGCTTCAGCAGGTTGATGACGAAATCGATATTGGTGCTGACGCCGCGAATACGGAACTCGCGCAGGGCGCGGTCCATCCGGCTGATCGCCTTCTCGGGTGTCGGCGCCCAGGCAGTGACCTTTGTCAGCAGCGAGTCGTAATACCGCGTAATCACCCCGCCCGCATAGGCCGTGCCGCCATCCAGACGAATGCCCATGCCCGTGGCCGAGCGGTAGGCGGTGATACGCCCGTAGTCGGGGATGAAGTTGTTCTGCGGGTCTTCTGTGGTGATCCGTGTCTGCAGCGCATGACCGTTCAGATGCACCTCTGCCTGACTGGTGGCACCGGTGGCTTCGGCCAGCGTTTTGCCTTCGGCGATCAGGATCTGCGCTTGAACGATATCGATGCCGGTGACCTCTTCGGTGACCGTGTGTTCGACCTGTACGCGCGGGTTTACCTCGATGAAGTAGAACTTGCCCGTCTCCATATCCATCAGAAACTCGACAGTGCCCGCGCATTCGTAATTCACATGGGCACAGATCTTGCGGCCCAGTTCGCAAATCTCGGCGCGCTGATCTTCGCTCAGGTACGGGGCAGGGGCGCGTTCGACGACCTTCTGGTTCCGGCGCTGGACCGAGCAGTCGCGTTCATAAAGGTGATAAATCTCACCATGCTTGTCGCCCAGGATCTGCACCTCGACATGGCGGGCACGGATGATCATCTTTTCCAGATAGCCTTCGCCATTGCCAAAGGCGGCCTCAGCCTCGCGGCGGCCTTCCAGAACCTTTTCTTCCAGCTCATCCTCCGACTGGATCGGGCGCATCCCGCGCCCGCCGCCGCCCCAGGACGCCTTGAGCATCAGCGGGTATCCGATCTCGGCGGCCTCCTTGCGGATCGCGTCCATGTCATCACCCAGAACTTCGGTGGCCGGAATGACAGGCACACCGGCCGCGATGGCCACGCGCCGCGCGCTGGCCTTGTCACCCAGTGCACGCATGGTCTCGGCCCGGGGGCCGATGAAGGTGATGCCGTTTTTGACACAGGCATCCACGAAATCCGGGTTTTCGGACAGCAGGCCATAGCCCGGATGGATCGCATCCGCGCCGCAGTGTTTGGCCACGCGGATGATCTCGTCAATCGACAGATACGCCGCGACCGGACCCATGCCCTCGCCAATCTGATAGGCCTCGTCCGCCTTGAACCTGTGCAGGCCCAGTTTGTCTTCTTCAGCGTAAACAGCGACGGTGCGTTTGCCCATCTCGTTTGCTGCGCGCATGACGCGGATGGCAATCTCGCCGCGATTGGCGATCAGGATCTTGTTGAAGTCTGTCATATCAGGTCCCGGTCTTTGGTGTTTGGGCGTCTTATTGGGCGGAGAATACGCACTGGTACATCCGTTCTTCTGGGTAGAACCGGCATGTTATCGCTCGCAAACGCCCTTTGGCCTCGGCACACTTATAGGGATGCCGCGTTGCAGCATCAATAATTTAGCGTTTCGTCTCAAACTGACATAAATCGGCCAGTCCCATCTGACCCATATTCGCGTGCAGATCCTGCCTCAGGATATCGATCACATGCGCGGGGCCTTTTGCGCCAAGTGCCGCAAGACCGTACAAAAAAGCGCGCCCCAGCATGACGAAATTCGCGCCCAGCGACAGCGCGCGCAAGATATCCAGCCCGCCTTCGACACCGCTGTCGAATATCAGTGGCAGGCGGGTCGCGTTCCGGATCGCGGGAAGAACCTCGATGCTGGCCGGGGCTGCATCGAACTGTCGGCCCCCGTGATTCGACACCCACAGGGCGTCCACACCCACTTGTTCCAGCCTGTCCGCATCCTCGGGGCGTAGGATGCCTTTCACGACAAACGGCCCATCCCAATGATCGCGCAGCAATTTGACGTAATCCAGATCCGGAGAGGTTCGCAGCAGGTATCCGACATGGGCCGTCGGCGGCAGATCACCGGGGTCATCGATATACTTGTCCAGTGTGCGCATGTGTGGAACACCGCTGCGCAGCATGCCCAGTGCCCAGGCGGGCCTTTGGACGATCTGTGCCAGCAGGCGCGGTGTCAGTTTCGGCGGCTGCCGCAGGCCCGAGCGTGTTTGCCGCTCCCTGCGCGAGGCGACAGGGACGTCAGCGGTCAGAACCAAAGTTCGAAATCCCGCCCGGCGCGCCCGGTTCAGCATGTCCATGCGAATCTCGGGGTCCCTTGGCGGATACAACTGAAACCACGCGGTCTCGCCCAGATAGGGGGCCAGGTCTTCTGGGCTCTGACTGGCCACCGTCGACAGCGAATAGGGAATGCCTGCTCTGGCGGCGGCCTGTGCCAGCAACCGCTCCGCATCAGGCCAGACCAGACCGCACATCCCGATCGGCGCAATACCGAAGGGCAAAGGACAGGTGCCGCCCAAGATTTTCACTGACGTATCGAATTCAAGGTCCTCATGCAGGATCGAGGGGCTCAGGCGGACATCATCCAGCGCCTTTCGATTGCGATGCCGCGTCGTTTCAATCCCGGTGCCACTGTCGATATATTCCCACACGAAGTGCGGCAGCCGACGGCGTGCGCGGCGTTTCAGATCGGGAATGCCGGGATAGGTACTGTGCAGGTCCATAAGGATTGATCCGACCTGCGGGGCGATTCGGCAAGGTTTTCAAGCGGCTTCCGGCGATGGGCGTTTACCCGTTGCAGGAACGCGCCTTGCCTGCTCCAGCGCCCCGGCGGCGACGTGAACCTGATTGCGCCCCTTGTCCTTGGCGACATACAGCGCATCATCCGCGGCACGCATCAAATCCTGCGGCATGGTGCCGTGGGCGGGGTAATGCGCGACCCCGACCGAGATTGTGATACGGGGCAGGGCCTTTTCACCATAGCGGACAATGACCGCCTCGACCGACTGGCGCAACTGCTCGGCACGGGTCATGGCATCTTCGGGGCTGTTGTCGGGCAGAATCAGCATGAATTCCTCGCCGCCGATGCGGCAGGCGATCTCGTCCCGGTCGCAACCCTGTTCCAGCGCCGCGCCGACCGCGCGCAACACCATGTCTCCGGCGTCATGACCGTGCGTGTCGTTGAATTTCTTGAAGTGGTCCACGTCCACGGCAATCAGGCTCAGCGCTGCGCCGGTCTGCTGGCTGCGGCTGATGGCCTTGCGCAATGTCTCGGTCATGTGGCGGCGGTTGAACAGCCCGGTCAGCGGGTCGCGCACCGACTGGTCATGCAGTTGATCGCGCATACGGACATTGGCGATTGCCATGCTGATCTGTTCGGCGCACAGCTGCGCCAGTTTGCGGCTTTTATGGAAACAGGCCTCTCGCCCCTCAGCCGAGCGCAGATGCAACAGGCCAACGGTTTCCCCGTGGGCCAGAATGGGAAAACAGAAATAGGGCCGCCCGTCATGCGGTTCGGCATGTTCGCAGACAAAATCGATCTCTGAGGCACCGAACTCGTAAGTCCGACCGCGCCTCAAACCCCAGCATCCCTCCGGATGGATATGAGATTTATGCGTTCCCCCGTTCCAGCTGGCACACCCGTCCAGCACATCGCGCGAGTTGGAATAGACGTACGCGCTGCCCTCAGCCTCGGGCAGGATATGGGTCATAAAGCGGGCCACCATGTCGAAAAGCTCATCCAGTGAGCGGCTTGATTGCAACCACTCGTTCAACTCGCCCAGCAGGCGCACCTCGCGCGCCAGGCGAAGCTGCTCTCCCATCAGTTCGCGTTCTTTCACGGCCCGTTTGCGCAAATCACGCATCTGGCGGCGGTTGGTGCGGTGGACAATCAGGATGACAGTGGTCAGTGCCAGCAGCGCGACACCGCTAAGAACCACCAACGACCAACGCACACGGGTAATGAACAGGGTCCTGAGATCGGTGATGTCCGAATAGAACTCGATAGCGCCCAGGAATACGCCATCCACGGTGATCGGCGTATAGACTTCGGCCACATGGCGGCTGCCCGGGCCGGTTCGCTTAGCGGGGTCGTTGTCAAATGAATCAACCTCTGTCGCGGGCTTTTCTTCGTGGTTGTAATAGACCCTTCCGGCGGCGACGACCGACTGGAAGTAGTGTTTTGTATTCACGGCCCCGATATCGTTTGCACGGGTCGACCAGAACACCTGACCGGATGCGTCAAACAGCTTGAACCGATAAATATCCGAGGTTTCGGGCAACAGCATCAGGAATTCCGCGTCATGCTCGTTCAACTCATGGAACCGAAACGTTGCATCCAGATTGTTCAGATGGCTTTCGACCTGACGGCTTAACCGCATGGCGTCTTTTCGCAGGTCCGATTCCAACATGCGGTCTACAACCGGGGCAGGGGCAGCATAGATGCCCCATCCCGCTGCCGCTGTCAGCGCGATCAGAATCAAGGTCACACCCACAAGTTTCAGCCGTGACGACCCGCCCGCCAGTTCCGTCGCTTCCATCTGTTCCACTCCCGCAGCCATGGAACCAGCATCCGGGTCAGGACTTGACAGAGGGTTAACAGCCCTACAGGGCAGCGGCATCTTTGTTTAGAATTGAATGCAAAAAGACCTGAAAAATCCCCGCGAACAAGCCGTGAACAAACTCTTTCCCTCGGCGATCATCCGGCGTAGTTTGGGGGCATGAGCAGTTTTGACGAAATGGACGCCTTCGAAGGCGCATCCCTGTCGGCGCGGGCTATGGCCGTGCGCCCTTCGCCCTATCTGGATGATCTGAACCCGGCGCAACGTGACGCGGTCGAACGTCTGGACGGCCCGGTTCTGATGCTGGCCGGGGCGGGGACCGGCAAGACCAAGGCGCTGACGGCCCGGATTGCGCATCTGCTCAACACGGCGCGCGCGCGCCCGAACGAGATTCTGTCGGTGACCTTCACCAACAAGGCCGCGCGCGAGATGAAAGAACGAGTAGGCCGCCTGCTTGGCCAGCCCGCCGAGGGGATGCCATGGCTGGGCACCTTCCATTCCATTTGCGTCAAACTGCTGCGCCGCCATGCGGAACTGGTCGATCTGAAATCGAACTTCACCATTCTGGACAGCGACGACCAGCTGCGCCTGCTCAAGCAATTGGTTCGGGCCGCCAATATCGATGACAAACGCTGGCCGGCGCGGATGCTGGCGGGGATCATCGACGACTGGAAAAACCGTGCGCTGACGCCCGACAAGGTGCCTGCGGCGGATGCCGGGACCTATAACAACAAGGGCATTGAACTTTACGCCCAATACCAGACCCGCCTGCGCGAGCTGAATGCGGTGGATTTCGGCGACCTGCTGTTGCACATGGTCACGATTTTTCAGACCCATCCGGATGTTCTGGAACAATACCAGCGCTGGTTCCGCTACATCCTTGTGGATGAGTATCAGGATACCAACGTTGCCCAGTACCTGTGGTTGCGGCTGCTGGCCGGGGGGCACAAGAACAT
Source organism: Ruegeria sp. AE3 (assembly GCF_056542225.1). Classification (NCBI taxonomy): domain Bacteria; kingdom Pseudomonadati; phylum Pseudomonadota; class Alphaproteobacteria; order Rhodobacterales; family Roseobacteraceae; genus Ruegeria; species Ruegeria sp. AE3. The sequence continues at coordinate 133,993 of NZ_JBQFZL010000001.1, forward strand.
CTGCTGCGTGGGCGATGACGACCAGTCGATCTATGGCTGGCGCGGGGCCGAGGTCGGCAACATCCTGCGGTTCGAAAAGGACTTTCCCGGTGCCTACGTGGTGCGGCTGGAACAAAACTACCGCTCGACCCCACATATTCTGGCAGCAGCTTCCAACGTCATTCGGGGCAACGAAAGCCGCTTGGGCAAAGAGCTTTGGACCGATGCCAAAGACGGCCACAAGGTCAACCTGATCGGCCATTGGGATGGCGAGGAAGAGGCCCGCTGGATCGGTGAGGAAATCGACGCGATGCAGGGCGGGACGCGCGGTATCCGTCCGATGAACCTTGATGAGATGGCGATTCTCGTCCGTGCCTCGCACCAGATGCGCGCCTTCGAGGACCGGTTCCTGACCATCGGTCTGCCCTATAAGGTGATCGGCGGCCCGCGTTTCTACGAGCGGATGGAGATCCGCGATGCCATGGCTTATTTCCGACTGGTGACCAGCCCCGAGGATGATCTGGCGTTCGAGCGGATCGTGAATACGCCGAAACGCGGATTGGGCGACAAGGCGCAGCAGACCATTCAGATTGTGGCGCGTGAGAACGGCGTGTCTCTGGTCGAAGGTGCCCGGATCGCAGTCGACAATGGGCTGATCAAGGGCAAGGGCGGCAAAGCGCTGCGCGAATTGATCGACGGGTTGGTGCGCTGGAATGCGATGACACGCGGTCCCCGGATTGAGGTCGATGATGACACTGTTATCGATGATGGGGTTTCGCCTATCCGATATGGCGCGCCCGAGCATACCCATATCGAACTGGCCCAGATCATTCTCGACGAATCTGGCTATACGGCCCATTGGCAGAACGACAAGACCCCCGAAGCGCCGGGGCGTCTGGAAAACCTCAAGGAACTGGTCAACCAACTGGACAATTTCGAAAACCTGCAAGGGTTTCTGGAACATGTCAGCCTGGTCATGGACAATGAGCAGGATGGTGACGGCGCTAAAGTCTCGATCATGACCCTGCACGCGGCCAAGGGGCTGGAGTTTCCCGTCGTTTTCCTGCCGGGGTGGGAAGACGGGCTGTTCCCCTCGCAGCGGTCGATGGACGAAACCGGCCTCAAAGGACTCGAGGAAGAACGCCGTCTGGCCTATGTCGGCATCACCCGCGCCGAAGAGGTTTGTACGATTTCCTTCGCCGCAAACCGGCGGGTATTCGGGCAATGGCAGAACTCGATGCCGTCACGGTTCATTGACGAGTTGCCCGAGGACCATGTCGAGGTGCTGACACCTCCGGGCCTTTATGGTGGCGGTCATCAGACGGCGGGCATAGAAACCCGCGCGGCCGAAGCCAACGTCTATAACTCGCCGGGCTGGAGACGGCTGCAGGCGCGGCAGGGCCAATATGGCATGTCGCAACCCCGCGAAAGCCGCAACACGGTGATCGACGCCACCGCACTGGCCAGTTTCACGCTGGGCGAGCGGGTGTTTCACCAGAAATTCGGTTATGGCGCGGTGATCGGGATCGAAGGTGACAAGGTCGAGGTCGATTTCGACAAGGCGGGCATCAAGAAAGTGGTCTCGCGTTTTCTGACCAACAAGGATGACGTCCCGTTCTGAGGCGTCATATCCCGTCGACCAGAACCAGATTGGTGGTTGCGGTGGCCTTTCGGATCTTCGCCAGTTCGATGTAATCCGGGTCGTCCTTCCAGGCGTTCGCCGCTGCAAGATCCGGAAACTCCATCAACACAATCCCGCCTTCTGGCCAATCGCCTTCGATCCGTTCGACCGGTTTGGATGAGACCGTCAGCAGGCGACCGCCGTGGCGGTCGAAGATCGGCATGAAACCTGCCAGATAGCCCTGGTACCCGTCGGGGTCGTGAATGTTGATCTGCGCAATGAAATAGGCGGCCATGGCGTCCTCCGCATCAGAAGTCAGGATGCCATCCTACACCAGTGTCTGAAAAACAAAAAAAACGGCGGTTCCCAGGGAGGAGGAGAGGGAACCGCCGTCTTGTCAACATCAGAGCAGGGAGGAGGAGAGCCCTGATGTATGCGAACCCGGGTTTGAACCCGGTATGAGGAAGACGCGGCGATGTCAGGGAGGAGGAAGACATCGCCGCGCGCTTTCAACATCAGAGCAGGGAGGAGGAAGCCCCGATGTATCCGTGTCCGGCAGGTTGAGGCCGGTATAAGGTGCGGCAACGTCAGGGAGGAGGAAGACGCTGCCGCTGATTACAGACCCTAAGGGAGGAGGAAGGGCCTGATCTCAGTATGCGTGTTGCGCTTATCGCGCGGATTGTTCGCTCGCTGCCTGCATGGCAACGCGGCGGATCATCGAGCGGTGCAGGCCAAGATCGGCTAGCTCGCGGTTCGACAGAGCGGACAGTTCATTGACGGTCTGGCGGTACAGGCGATAGCGCACGAACCGGGTCTTTGCGTTTTCCAAAACTGCGCCAAAACCAAACGCCGGTGCGTTCTTTACTGCTGTATGCGTGCTTGCGACTGCCATGCTCATCATCCGTATCTTTTTTGTCTTGCCGGTATCGTCCGGCCCTTGCTTGAGACTGAAGATAGGCAAATGCTGCAATTGCACAATAGGTCACGACATCAATGCTGCTATGCAGCAAATGCATAGATTGGCTTAGTTTTTTCATTTCGCAGCGATGCGCCTTGAAAATATGGGGTCGACCCTAGGTCAGCTTTGGCAGGGGCATCTGGCCCTTCCCGGTGGCCTGCCTTTGAATTGAGCGCACTCGGCGGGAAAATGGGCAAAACATATCCGTTCTGATGTTGACAAGGCTTGGGTAAATCGCTCGTGGGAAATCATGGGGCGATGTGGTCGCGTGGGGGAGATTGCCGGAAAGCGATCCGAAATTCTGAACGATTCGAAGGGCTGATTGTGCATTTGGGGCTAATATTTCCAGTCCAAAAGAAAAGCAGGCAAAATTCTTGGGAAATCGCGGGAAAAAATTCGGCCGCAGAATTTTCTATATATAGGGGCGTGTTTTTCATCACACGCTAAAACTGGTGTCGCGGGACTCGAATCCTTCAATGATATTCCGCTCTGGCCGTGTTCCTCATGACACGCTGCGCAAGTTTCCTATTGATTTCCATGAATTCCCATGTCATCCCTAATACATCCGATGAGGACGAGGCAGCAGGGGCACCAAACGACCCCGACCAAAAATATTCAGGTTTCATACAGGCATCTCGCTTTCATCAACCAAGAGATCCGGCGCGCGGGCGAGCAGACATCCCCCCAGGTGGCGCGCGCAGCTGGACATCCCGCTTAGCGGGTCAATGCGGCGGGTTGATCAGTGGCAGCAGATCAACCCGCCGTTTTTCATCCGGGGGGACCGTGAATTCAAGGTGGGGCGCAAGCGAAAGGGACAGTCGTCTTGGCGCGCAGGTTTAGAGGTGAGAGCCACCACAAGGTGGATACGAAGGGCAGGGTGTCGATCCCGGCCTCGTTTCGCCGTGTGCTTGAATCGTCCGATCCCAACTGGCAGCCCGGTGACAACCCTGAACTGGTGATTGTCTATGGTGACCACCGCCGCAGGTTCCTTGAATGTTATACCATGCAGGCGATTGACGAGGTTGATGCCAAGATCGATGCCCTGCCGCGTGGCTCGATGCAGCGGCGGATGTTGCAGCGCATGTTCCATGGTCAGTCTTTCCCGACCAACGTGGACGAAACCGGGCGTCTTGTGCTGCCCGCCAAGCTGCGCAGCAAGATCGGTCTGGAAGGCGAGGCGTTCTTTATTGCCGCAGGTGACACCTTTCAGATCTGGAAACCCGAGACCTACGAGGTCGAGGAACTGGCCAAGACCGAAGAATGGATGGATGATCTGCCGGACGATTTTGATCCGATGCAGTTCCTAGATGGCACCGGGGATGCGTAACGGCATGGCCGGCGCTGCGTCCTCATCTGAAAAACCACATATTCCCGTTCTGCTGCGCCCCTTGCTGGCTGCGGTTGCGCCGGTCACTGGCATTTGGCTGGACGGCACGTTTGGCGCGGGCGGCTACACGCGCGGGCTGTTGGAGGCCGGTGCGGACAAGGTTATCGGTGTAGACCGAGACCCGCTGGCCTTTGAAATGGCGGCAGATTGGGCGCTGGATTACGGCGACCGGCTGGTGATGCAGCCCGGCGTATTCTCGCGCATGGACGAATATGCGCAGGACCTGGACGGCGTTGTACTGGATCTTGGCGTGTCCTCGATGCAGCTGGATCAGGCCGAGCGCGGGTTTTCCTTCATGAAGGACGGTCCGCTAGATATGCGGATGAGCCAGCAAGGCGAAAGCGCCGCCGATCTGGTAAACACCGCGACCGAGGCGCAACTGGCCGATATCCTGTTCCACTATGGCGAAGAACGCGCCAGCCGCCGGATTGCCAAGGCGATTGTCAGGGCACGAACCGAGGCGCCGATCACAACAACCCTGCGACTGGCCGAGATTGTCGAATCCTGTCTGCCGCGTCCGAAACCGGGGCAATCGCATCCCGCAACGCGCAGTTTTCAGGGCCTGCGGATCGCGGTGAATGCCGAATATGAAGAGCTGTTTCAGGGCCTTATGGCTGCCGAACGTGCGCTGAAACCTGGTGGGCAGCTGGCCGTTGTCACCTTCCATTCCATCGAGGACCGGATGGTCAAACGGTTCTTTCAGTCGCGCGCGGGCAAGACAGGGCGTGCGAACCGCTATGCGCCCGAGAAGGAACAGGACCAGCCGCAATTCACGCTGAAGACCCGCAAGGCGGTGGGGCCCGACGAACAGGAATTGCAGGAAAACCCGCGCGCGCGCTCGGCCAAGCTGCGTGTTGCGATCCGTACCGATGCTCCGGCGGGGGAAATTGAGGCCCGCGCCATTGGAACGCCTCAACTTGGGGGAAGGGCAAGATGAAGAGTGTTTTGTATGTGTTGACTGCCCTGTCCGTGTTCGGATTGGCGCTTTGGGCCTATCAGGAGAATTATCGCACCCAACAGGTGGTGAAGGAAACGCAATCCCTGCAACGCGAGATCGGCGTGGCGCAGGTGCGGCTGGCGGTCCTGAACGCCGAATGGGCCTATTTGAACCGCCCCGACCGGCTGCGAGAACTGGCAGACCTGAATTTTGAACGTCTTGGTCTGCTGCCTCTGCGGGCCGAACAGTTCGGGCGCGCCGACCAGATTGCCTTTGCCGAGGATCCTGACCTGCCCATCGTTGACCCGATTGAATTGCAGGCCATCACCGACATTCAGGCCTTGGGCGAGGTGCAGATCCCATGACGCGCACGCCCCTTCGCCCACTGGCCCGTATCCTTGACGCCCGCGCCCGGGGCGATAACCCAAAGGCGATCGAGCGTGAAAACATCCGCAAGCGCCACGAAGACATGAAAGACCGCGCCCGCGCCCGCGCCGAAGGGCGTCTGCTGGTGCTGGGGTTGTTCTTCTTTTGCGCTTTCACGGTGGTTGGCGTCCGCATGGGTATGTTGGCAACGTCCGAGGCGCAGGAGCCGCTGGCCAATGCGCCGGGGGCTGCGATTGCCATGCAGCGCGCCAATATCGTCGACCGCGAAGGGCGCATTCTGGCAACCAATCTGGACACTTATTCCGTCTACGCGCAGCCACCGCTGATGATCGACCCGATTGCGGCAGCAGATCAGCTGGTCGCGATCTTCCCCGATCTGGATAAGGAGCGTCTGGTCAAGGACTTCACCGGCAACCGCAAGTTCCTGTGGATCAAGAAACGCATCTCGCCCGAACAGAAACAGGCCGTGCACGACATCGGTGATCCCGGCATCCTGTTTGGCCCGCGCGAAATGCGCCTCTATCCCAATGGCAAGCTGGCCGCGCACATCCTTGGCGGCTCCGGCTTTGGCCGCGAGGGCGTCAGCGCCGCCGAGGTGATCGGTGTGGCCGGGGTGGAAAAGCAGTTTGACGACTATCTGCGCGATCCCGCCAACGGCAACAAGCCGCTGCAACTGTCGCTGGACCTGACCATTCAGGCCGCGGTCGAACAGGTGCTCTATGGCGGTATGAAGATCATGAATGCCAAGGGTGCATCGGCGGTTCTGATGAATGCGCATACGGGCGAGGTTGTATCCGCCGCCTCGCTGCCCTCATTCGATCCCAATGATCGTCCGCGCCCGCCGACCTCGGGGTTTGATCCCTCAGACAGCCCGCTGTTCAACCGCTATGTGCAAGGCGTGTACGAACTGGGGTCGGTCTTCAAGATTTTCACCGCCGCGCAGGCGGTCGAGCTTGGGCTGGTAAACTCGAACACCATCATCGATACATCCGGCCCGATGAAGATCGGGCGCTTCCCGATTGGTGAATTTAACGGCAAGAATTACGGCAAGATCAGCGTGGCGGATGTGATCGTCCACAGCTCGAACCGTGGCACCGGGCGTCTGGCGTTGCAGATCGGTGCGCAGCGGCAGCAGGACTTTCTGAATGCGCTCGGCATGTTCGAACCGACTCCGTTCGAGATTGTCGAAGCCAAGGGTGGTGTGCCGCTGATGCCGAAGAAATGGGGCGAGCTGAGCACCGTGACCATCTCCTACGGCCATGGCCTGTCAACCAGCCCGATGCATCTGGCGGCGGGATATGCGGCGATTGCCAATGGCGGGCACTATGTCAGCCCGACCATCCTGCGCCAGAACGGTCCGCAATACGGCCCCCGCGTGATGTCGCAGGGAACCGCGCGTCAGGCGCAGAAAATGCTGCGCAAGGTGGTGACGGATGGCACTGCCAGCTTTGGCGAAGTGCAAGGGTATGACGTGGCTGGCAAGACCGGCACGGCAGACAAGCCCAAGCCACGCGGCGGGTATTACGAAGACAAGGTCATCGCCACTTTCGCAACGATCTTCCCGGCCTACGATCCGAAATATGTTCTGATCGTCACGCTGGATGAACCCTCGATCGTGGCTTACGGTGAAAAACGCCGAACTGCAGGCTGGACAGCAGTGCCTGTAGCTGCCGAACTTATCGGTCGCGTGGCACCTCTGCTGGGCTTGCGTCCCCGGCTTGAGCCTGAGGCGGGCGCTGCTATAACGCTGACCTCAAACTAGGCTGTCCGGCAAGAGGTGGGTCATGGGCACAAGGTCAAAGAAACTCAGCCAACTGGCCCTGACCGCGCGAGGCGGGGTAAACCCCGAGATCACCGGGCTGGCCGTTGACAGCCGCGAGGTGAAAGACGGTTTCCTGTTTGCAGCCCTTCCCGGCACGCGGGTTCATGGTGGTTCGTTCATCCAATACGCCCTGCGCATGGGGGCCGCCGCCATCCTGACCGATGCCGAAGGGGCGAGAATCGCAGCAGCTGAACTTGCGGCGTCGGATGCGGCGCTGGTGGTTGTCGAAGACCCGCGTCAGGCGCTGGCCGGGGCCGCCGCCCTGTGGTTCGGCGCGATGCCGCAGACCATTGTCGCGGTCACCGGAACAAACGGAAAAACCTCGGTGGCCACCTTTGTGCGCCAGATCTGGACCGAACTGGGCCATGCCGCCGTCAACCTTGGGACAACCGGTGTCGAAGGGGCATGGACAGCACCGCTGGCCCATACTACGCCCGAGCCGATCACCCTGCATCGCTGTCTGGCGGAAGCCGCCGAAAACGGCGTGACCCATGCCGCGATGGAGGCCTCGTCCCACGGCCTCGAACAGCGCCGCCTGGATGGCGTGCACCTGACCGCTGCCGGGTTTTCGAACTTCACGCAGGACCATCTGGATTACCACGAGACTTTTGAAGCGTATTTCGCAGCAAAGGCCGGGTTGTTCGACCGGGTTCTGCCACAGGATGGCACCGCGGTTATCAATCTGAGCGATCCCAAGGGGTCTCGGGTCCGCCGGATCGCCGAGGCGCGCGGTCAATCGGTGTTGACCGTCGGGTTGGGCGACGCCGATCTGTGCCTGATCAACCAGCGGTTCGATGCCACCGGGCAGGACCTGCGATTTGCGTGGCAGGGCCGGACCTTCCAGACCCGCCTGAACCTGATCGGAGGGTTCCAGGCCGAAAACATCCTGCTGGCTTGCGGTCTGGTGATTGCTGCGGGCGACAGCCCCGAACGGGTTTTTGAAACACTGCCGCATCTGACCACCGTGCGCGGGCGTATGCAGCTGGCCGCAACCCGCGACAACGGCGCGACAGTTTTTGTGGATTACGCGCACACCCCCGACGCCGTGGCCACCGCCCTCAAGGCGCTGCGTCCGCATGTGATGGGCCGCCTGATTGCCATTGTCGGCGCGGGCGGCGACCGCGATGCCACGAAACGCCCGCTGATGGGCAGGGCGGCCTCGAACTATGCGGATATGGTTTTCGTCACCGATGATAACCCGCGCAGCGAAGACCCCGCCGCCATCCGCGCCGCCGTCATGGCAGGTGCACTCGAGGCAGCGGGCGACGTCAGCGTGACCGAGGTCGGCGACCGCGCCGAAGCCATTCTGCGCGGCATCGATGCCCTGCAACCCGGCGACGCACTGCTGATTGCGGGCAAGGGCCACGAAACCGGGCAGGTCGTCGGCGATCAGGTACTGCCCTTTGATGATGTGGAACAGGCCAGCATTTCCGTCGCCGCGCTGGACGGGAGGGTCGCATGACGCTCTGGACAGCATCCGAGGCCGCTCAGGCAACAGGCGGGCGGGTCACGACCGATTGGACCGCTGATGGTGTCTCCATCGACACGCGAACCCTTCAACCCGGTGATCTGTTTGTTGCGCTGAAAGCGGCGCGGGACGGGCATGAATTCGTGGCCCAAGCGCTTGAGAAAGGCGCGGGCGCGGCTTTGGTCTCGCATATTCCCGACAACGTATCGCCTGATGCGCCACTGCTGATCGTCGATGATGTTCAGGCGGGGCTCGAGGCTTTGGGGCAGGCGGCACGCGCCAGAACGAATGCGCGTGTGGTGGGGGTGACCGGCAGTGTCGGCAAGACATCGACCAAGGAAATGCTGGCCGTGATCCTCGAAACACAAGGCAAAACCCATGCCAGCGTGGCCAGTTACAACAACCACTGGGGCGTTCCGCTGACCCTTGCACGGATGCCGTGTAACACTGAATTCGCAGTGATCGAGATCGGAATGAACCATCCGGGCGAGATTGCCCCGCTGGCCCGGCAGGCCCGCCCGCATGTGGCGCTGGTTACAACCGTGGCGGCGGTGCATCTGGAAGCCTTCGAGTCCGTCGCTGGTATCGCCCATGAAAAAGCAGCGATCTTTGAAGGGCTCGAACCCGGTGGCGCGGCAATCGTCAATGCAGATATCGACCACGCAGATATCCTGCGCCAAACGGCGCTTGGGCAGGGGGCCGGAATCGTGGATTTCGGCCAAGGCGCAACGGATTACCGGCTGACCGACGTTCAGCAGGCGGCGAACACCGTGAAAGCCGAGGCAGCCGTTGGTGAACAGGTAATCCGATTTGAGGTGAACTCTGCCGGTACGCATTTCGCCATGAACGCGCTGGGGGCCTTGGCAGCCTGCGTTGAATTGGGTGTTGATCTCGATGACGCCGTCGCAGGTCTGCGCGCATGGTCCCCGGTCAAGGGGCGCGGCGTACGGGAAAGCATTCCTCTGCCCGGCGGCGGGCAGATCGAACTGCTGGATGACAGCTATAACGCCAACCCGACCTCGATGGAGGCCGCGCTGGATGTACTCGCTGCCTCACAAGGCAAACGCCGCATCGCCATTCTGGGCGACATGAAAGAGCTGGGCACACAGGAAGTGGCGATGCACGCCGCCATGGCCGATGCCGAAGCGATGGCACATGTCGATCAGGTGCATTGTATCGGCCCGTTGATGCGGGCACTGCACCACGCGCTGCCCCCTGCCAAACGCGGTCTCTGGTCCGAAACCAGCGCCGAGATGGCCGGACGGTTGCCGTCGCTGGTCAGGGACGGCGATACTGTTCTGGCCAAGGGCTCTCTCAGCATGGGATTGGCCTCGATTGTTGACGGTCTGCGCAAAATGGGGCAAGGGGGCGCGCTTGATGGGTGATCACGCCCATGCGCCTCGTGTGAGAAAGGTATTGTCATGCTGTACTGGTTGACCGCCCTGTCGGATGGTGGGGATTTCTGGAACCTCTTCCGGTATATCACCTTCCGCGCAGGCGGTGCCTTCATGACGGCACTGATCTTTGGGTTCATCTTCGGAAAGCCCCTGATCAACGTGCTGCGCAGAAAGCAGGGCAAGGGCCAGCCGATCCGCAATGATGGCCCCGAGGGGCATTTTTCCAAGGCAGGCACGCCAACAATGGGCGGGTTGCTGATTGTCGGTGCTCTTGTGACCTCGACCCTTGTCTGGGCACGTCTGGACAACCCTTACGTCTGGATGGTGCTTTTCGTGACCCTGTCTTATGCGGCCATTGGATTCGCGGATGACTATGCCAAGGTGTCGAAACAGAACACCAAGGGCGTTCCGGGGCGGATGCGCCTTGCCTTGGGCGTGATCATCGCGGTGCTGGCCGCGCTCTGGGCGACGTTGCACCACCCCGAAGCGTTGCAGAATCAACTGGCCGTGCCGGTGTTCAAGGACACGCTGGTCAATCTGGGTATCTTCTATATCCCGTTCTCGATTGTCGTGATCGTAGGGGCCGCCAACGCGGTAAACCTGACCGACGGTCTGGACGGTCTGGCCATCATGCCAGCGATGATCGCCGCCTCGACGCTGGGCGTGATCGCCTATGCCGTGGGCCGCGTCGACTTTACCGAATATCTCGACGTGCATTACGTGCCGGGCACGGGTGAGATCTTTATCTTCACCTCTGCGCTCTTTGGTGCGGGTCTGGGATTTCTGTGGTACAACGCCCCCCCGGCGGCGGTCTTCATGGGCGATACCGGATCGCTGGCGCTGGGCGGCGCGCTGGGCGCCATTGCCGTGGCCACCAAGCACGAGCTGGTTCTGGCCGTCGTCGGCGGCCTGTTCGTGGTCGAGGCGCTGAGCGTGATCATTCAGGTCCTCTACTTCAAACGCACCGGCAAGCGGGTTTTCCTGATGGCCCCGATCCATCATCATTATGAGAAAAAGGGCTGGGCCGAGCCTACCATCGTCATCCGCTTCTGGATCATCTCGCTGATTCTGGCGATGATCGGTCTGGCAACGCTGAAGGTGCGGTAACGCTCCCGCCAGGTTCGAAGGGCCTGCGGCCCTCCTGCCACCTGTTGGGCCCGGCTCGCGCCGCAGCACGAGCCTGACACGCCCCTTGTCATTGAGATTTTCTTCAGTGCAGTGTGGCCTCCAAATCCAAATCAAAGAAGGTGGGTAGAATGATCCCGGTCAAAGGCTTTTCAGGGCAGAAAGTTGCGGTTCTGGGATTGGGCCGGTCCGGCCTGGCAACCGCACGCGCCTTGCGCGCAGGCGGGGCGGAGCCGGTCTGCTGGGATGACAACCCGACAGCTCGCGCCATAGCCGAGGGCGAAGGATTCTCCTGTGCCGACCTGCGTAAACAGGGGGCGTTTGACACCATTGCCACGCTCATCGTTTCGCCGGGCATTCCGCATCTTTATCCCGAACCCAACCCCGTGGTTGCCGCAGCCTTCGACGCAGGCGTGCCTGTGGACAATGATATCGGGCTGTTCTTCCGCTCTTTTGCGGGGCCGGAATGGAGCAACTATGACACTCCACCACGGGTCATCGCGGTCACCGGCTCGAACGGGAAATCAACCACTGCTGCTCTGATCCATCACATCCTGACCGAGGCCGGGCGCGAGGCGCAGCTGGCCGGAAATATCGGGCGCGGTGTTCTGGATATCGATCCGGGTGGCGATGGTTCGGTCGTGGTGCTGGAACTTTCCAGCTATCAGACGGAACTGGCCCGTGCGCTGACCCCGGATGTGGCGGTGTTCACCAACCTTTCGCCAGATCATCTGGACCGCCACGGCGGCATGGGGGGATATTTCGCGGCCAAACGGCGCCTCTTTGCCGAAGGCGGCCCGGACCGCGCGATCGTCGGCATCGATGAAACCGAAGGCGCCTTTCTTGCTGGCCAACTGGCCGAAGGGCCAGCGGATGACCGCGTAATTCGTATCTCGGTAACGCGAAAGCTGACGGGGCCGGGATGGCAGGTCTTTGCGCGCAAGGGGTTTTTGTCGGAATACCGCAAGGGGCGGCAGGCCGGGTCCATCGACCTGCGCGCGATCAAGGGCCTTCCCGGTGCCCATAACCACCAGAACGCCTGCGCGGCGTATGCGGCCTGCCGGTCGCTGGGCCTTGCGCCACGCGTGATCGAAGACGCGCTGCACTCGTTCCCGGGCCTGCCCCACCGCAGCCAGATCATCGCCGAGGCCGACGGGGTTACCTATGTCAACGACTCCAAGGCGACCAATGTCGACAGCGCCCTGAAAGCGCTTATGGCGTTCAAAAAGATCCGATGGATCTGTGGCGGCCTTGAAAAGGAAGGCGGTGTCGCAGCCCTGAACGCAGCAGCGGATCAGGTGATCAAAGCCTATGTTATCGGTCGTGAGGCGGCGGGCTTTGCGATGCAACTGACGTCCGACGCACAGGTTTGTACCACGATGGAGGCGGCAGTGGCGCAGGCCATGGCGGATGCACAGGCGGGCGAGACCGTTCTGCTGGCCCCGGCAGCAGCAAGTTTCGATCAATATGACAATTTCGAACAGCGTGGCGACGATTTCACAGCGCAGGTGCAAAAACGGCTGGGCTAACACCGCACCTGCAACAGCCTGCCGGTACGTGTGGACATTTTTCAGTCAGATTGACACTTTGTTGGAATTGAGGTTGCGTCACCTTAAGTTCAATAAAGAGGAAGCGGAAATGTCTGCACGCAAAATTCTCTCCATCCTTCCCGTCGTTGCGCTGGCCGGGGCCTGTGCCAATAGCGGGGCAAATTATGTTCCTATCATCGACGGGCCTGTGGGGCCGAACTACCAGTCCGATCTGGCCAATTGTCAGGCGCTGGCGCGGTCCCGTCCGACGCTGGACAGCAACACCGCGGGCGCTGCCGCCATCGGCGCGGCCGGTGCTGCGGCAACCACGGCAATTATCGACAACAGCGCCAGCGATCTTGGCCGTGCGGCGGCGGCCGGTGCTCTGGTCGGTGTGGGTGCCAGTGCGATCAGCAACACCCAGAACCAGGAAGTGATCGTGCGCAACTGCATGCGCGGTCGCGGCTACAACGTCGTAGGTTAATGCCGCGCAAACGGAAGTGTAGGTTAATGCCTGGCGGCAATGGCAACACCTGCGGCATGGCCTGATGACCACGCCCATTGAAAGTTGTAGCCGCCAAGCCACCCGGTGACATCCACCGCTTCGCCAATCGCATAGAGGCCAGGGACATCCTTGGCCTCCATCGTTTTCGACGACAGATCATCGGTATCTATTCCGCCCAGTGTGACCTCGGCAGTGCGATACCCTTCGGTTCCCGACGGTACCAGCCGCCAGTCAGACAGGGCCGCGACCAGTTCAGACAGCTTCGCGTCCGACTGATCGGCCAGATTGCCGGACATCGGAATGACTTGGCTCAGATACTCGACCAGCCGGGACGGCAGATGCCGCGCAAGTTCCGTTGTCAGCGCCTTGCGCCCGGCGTTTTGCCGTTGCGCACGCAGCAGATCGAACAGGGGCAGTTCGGGGATCAGGTTCACGCCGATCTCCTCACCTTCGCGCCAATAAGAGGACAGCTGCAAAACGGACGGCCCGCTGAGGCCGCGATGGGTGAACAACAGCGCTTCGTCAAAACTTGTGCGTTCGTTAGAAAGCCGCACGGGCAGGGAAACACCGGACAGGTCCTTGAACCGGCCATCCGAAAAGGTGAATGGCACCAGCGCCGCGCGGGTGTCGGTCACCCGCAGGCCAAACTGCCGGGCAATGTCATAGGCCAGCCCGGTCGCGCCCATCTTGGGGATGGATTTGCCCCCCGTGGCCAGCACCAGATTGGCACAGGTCAGATGCAGGCGCTGCCCCTCACGCTCGACCTCCAGCGCGAATCCGGTGCCATCCTTGCGCAGATCACGCAGCGCGGTCTGGACCCACAGCTCGGCGCCGGCGCGGCTCATCTCGTCCAGCAACATCTGGATGATCTGCTTTGAAGAGCCATCACAGAACAACTGCCCAAGCGTTTTCTCATGCCATCCGATGCCGTGCCGGTTCACCAGATCGACAAAATCCCACTGCGTAAACCGGGCCAGCGCGGACTTGCAGAAATGCGGGTTTTGCGACAGGAAGTTGTCCGGGCCTGCATACATATTGGTGAAATTGCACCGCCCTCCGCCTGAGATGCGAATTTTCTCGCCCGGCGCCTTGGCGTGGTCGATCACCAGCACCCGCCCACCGCAACGGGCCGCGCACATCATGCCTGCCGCTCCGGCGCCCAATATGATCGTATCGAACCTCATGCACCGCCCTTGGCGTGGATTTTCGGCGATGACAAGGGTGAAACCCGGCGCATCGGGCCTGAGGCAAAAGATTTAGTTGTCAGGTGAATGATTCCCGGAAAATCGGGGCCTGCGGGCGGTGACACCCTTGCACGGGGGCCGGTTTGGGCTGGTTGTCGGGATTTTGCACGGGTGTTTCGGGGCTGGGCTGGAAGGGCGCAGATCGCAGAAAACTACGTTAGGGTCCGATCAAATTGGGGCACCGTTCAGGTTGTGCAAGGCATCTGATCCCGCCACGTGTGGGGCCACCAAACAGGGTGGTGACTGGCTTGACCGGCTGAAACGGCGCGGGCCGGGCAACGTTCGGATACTTTTTGGAGAATCGATTTCCGGTACCAGTCAGCCGCTGTTGCGTCGTACTGTCCGCCCGGTTCAGCGGCAACAGGAAGGTCCAATGCCAAGGACTTGACCGGGGTCAGCCCTCGCGCACTCCTAACGGGAAGTCTTGCCGCATCAGCCCGTCTTGCCCGCCAAGCACCAAGCGCCACAGATGCCGGGTAAATTGGCCAAATTACACCGAAAAATATGTGCAAAAATAAAAATATGTCGACGGAAGTTCACTAAAACAATACAATATCCCTTATTATTTTGAACTTAACGCATTTTAGAAACCAAATCTCATCAGCGGGCCGATTAATGCCTCGTGATTTCCATTCAGGCCCGTGGCCCGTCCCGCGCAATGCAGCGCCATTCACACCCGTCGGCTGCATTTGCAATCGCAACACGCCTCTGATGCGTGCCAGCCCGCCTGTTTTCGGGGTGGCACATTTCAACAAGTTAAAGAGTTCCGAGACACGATCATGGGTATTAATCTGAATTTGAACAATCCAAGCGACCTTCCCAAGGCGCGGCTCAGGGCGATCCTGTTCCTTGATGCATGTGATTACTCTGCCGCCGTCCGCGAGGCCGAGCTTGAAACGCTGGCCAGAATCCGCCGCGATCTGAACTGCGTCAGCGATCTGGTTAACAGCTTTCGGGGCCGGGTGACCGGCCTGACCGGTGACGGGCTATGCGCCGTCTTTCCAAGTGCGCGTGCCGCCGTCGAAACTGCGCTGGGGGTGCAGGATGTCCTGACCCATGCCCCCGACCGGTACGCCAAGGGGTATCGAATTGGGATACATCTGGGCGACACGTTCGAGGTTGACCAGCAGATCATCGGTGACGCCGTGAACACGGCAGCGCGCATCGAAAGCGTTGGTTCATCCGGCGAGGTTCTGGTCTCAAGCGTTGTGCGCAATGCGCTGCGCGGGCGGCAGGATTTCCTGTTCAACTCGATCGGGCGGCCCAATCTCAAGAATATCGGTGCCTCGCTCGAGCTGTTTAAAGTTGCACGCGCAACAATCGACGTCCCCTATGAGAAGGACGGAAAAGAACAGCCGGTTCCTGTTCCCGCCAACCCAACGGCTTTCCGGTCAGAACAGCTGTCGTTCACCTTACCGCGCCCGAATTTCGTGATCGGTCTGTTGTCTCCGGATGTAGGCGGTGGTTCCGAAACCGCGGCATTCGTGTCCAACATCGTTGCGGAACAGCTGTCCAAATCCCTTACCGAAACCGAAGCGCTTGAGGTTCAGGATTACCGGGTGCCGCAGATTGCGTTCCCGCAGGAACCTTTGTCGGCAGGGCCTGACCTGTTCCTGCAATGCCGCGCCTCGACCTGTGGCAGCATGTTGCAAGTGTCCGCCACAGCAATGCGGTCGGAAGACAGGAAAGTGATCTGGAGCCAGAATGTAGTGGCCGATCAAGGTGACTTTCTGGGTCAAAACTGCTCTGGGCTGACGTCGTTCATCAGTTATGCCACCGACGCCTTGCTGACGGCCTTGCTGAACGGGCGTCACATGCGCGACCCGGCCGCCCATCACGCGGCGAAAACCGCCGTTGCCGCCGTGCATCACCTGCTGACCATGACCGGGCCGGGGCTGGACCAGCTCGAGGCCGATATTCTGGCGGCTTACGAGCTTGATCCCAAGCCGGTCTACCTTGCGTGGCTGGCTTATGTCACGACCTTCAAGGTCGGCGAACGGTACGGTACCTGGGATGCCGCGCTGGAAGCGCAGGCGCGCGATCTGGCCCGCCGCGCGGTCGAGGCTGACCCGGATAACGGCACCGTTCTGGGCCTTGTCGCCCACGTGCATTCCTACGTGTTCCGAGAGTTTTCGGTGGCGCAGGATCTGGTCGACCGCGCGCTCGAGCTCAGCCCTTATCGGGCGATGAGCTGGGATTCAGCCGCCATGCTTTATTGCTACACGGATCGTCCGGCGCTGGCGGTTGAAGCCGCGCAGAAGGCGCGGCTTATCGGGCGGCACAGCCCATACCGGCACCTGTTCGACGGGGCCGGTTGCGTCGCCGCGCTGGTCAATGGCGAGTTCGAGAAATCCATCAGGTTCGGAGAATCCGTGATGGAGGTTCAGCCGCAGTTCAAAACCGTCATGCGCTATCTGGCTGCGGCTTACGGGCACGCAGGTGACCGGCAGCGAGGCGAGTTCGCCTTGCAGCGGCTGACCAACCTGGAACCGGACATGTCGCTGGCCTGCATCCAGCAGGATCGGTTCCCGGTGCCAACACGGTTCAGCGCGCAACTGATGGAAAGCGGCCTGTCCAGGATCGGATTGCCGCAACACGCTTGAAGTAGGGGTAAAAGTAGGGGGTTTACTTATGTCTTACGTGTCCACGCTCAATGATTTTGGCATGATGGCCCGACGTGGAGAGCTGATTTCCTGCAAAGTGGTGAAATTGATGAACCTTGCCGGAACCGGTGGTCTCGGTGCCTCACCGGGGGACAATCGAAAGGCGTTGGACAATTTCATTTACGACGCGCAGAGGGAAAGCTTCATCGATTACCTCAATGCCATTCATGATCTGGATCCCGAGTTGCTGGATATTGAAAAACTGCGCGAGCTTACCGAGTTCATGCAGAACGAAGAATTCATCGACCCCTTCAGGTCTGACAGCCGTGTAAAAGGTGCGAAAGACGAAGAGATCGGGAAACGCTCTGCCCTCGGCGCGGCGTCTGTCGCGATGAGCGCATCTTCGGCATTCGCACTGAACCGAAACCGCAATAGAAACCGCAATCGGAACAGAAACCGGAACCGAAACAGAAATCGCAATCGTAACAGAAACCGCAGCGATTTTGACGTCGGCGGCAGCGATGCCTCCTTCGGCTGGCGCGAGATGCGCGATCTGTGCCGGATCGGTATGCTGCCCGCATCCGGATTGCTGGGCAAGGTCTGGGAAAATATCGATCTTCTGCCGCCACCGGGGCCTGACGAAAGCATGAAGGAAACTGAATACCTGCTGATCCTGCAAGGGCGGCTCAAGTGGTCAAATCAGGCAACACGGCGCGAGGAAATCGTGGCACAGGCAGGCTTTGGCATCGATGAATATCTCAGTCCGCTGGGCATTGACGAGAAGGGCGGCTTTGATGCGACCCGCGCGCTGATGACGATCCTGCTGGAACTGACGAATGAAATCGGCCTGACCTACAAGAACCGCTTCAGCCGGCCCAGACCCAATATTATCCAGCCGCTGATCCGGCCCTTTCTTCCGGTGCCTTATCATGCGGCTTACCCCTCGAACCACTCCTACCAATCCTTCGCGATTGCCGAACTGTTCTCGCGTCTGATCCCCGAACATCCGGGCACTGTCGCTTTGTTCCACCGCGCCCAGCGGATTGCTGAAAACCGCGAATGGGCCGGTTTGCATTATCCAAGCGACACAGCCGCCGGGCGAAGTCTGGCCAGAAAAACCGTGGCTTACCTGACCGAGGTTCTGGACGAACTGATGGACGAAGCACAAGACGAATGGCTGGGCTAAGGATCAACGCGAGGTGACGAAATGACCGCAGGAAACGAAGACTACGCACGCTATTACTATCTCTGGCATCTGGTCGCGATCAAAGCCTTGACCGTCAAGGCGCCCCTACCAGCCGACGGAGAGACCTGCCCGGAAATCGATACCGCGACCTGGGATTTCACAGGTCCCGCTCTGGCCGAGGCGAAAATCGCCCTGATCGACATGGGCGTGGCCCCGCATCACCCGAACCTGAAATCGCCGGACACCGGACCGGTTCCGGCGGACAGGGTCATTCGGGACGACGCCCTTGATCTGGCCAGCCACCCGTTCGGCGTCAAATACATCGACCGGTCGACTGTTGCGGCAGGGGCCGAGCATATCGAAGAACAGGTGCAACATCTGTCGGGCATTCAGGACCCCTTGGGCATTCCGGGCCTGACCTCTCAGGAACGGCGGGTGATTGCCGGGCTGAGGTCGGGTTTCGGCGTCAAACGTTACATCGATGCCTATGACGATCGCTATGCCGGGCACGGCACCAGCTGTGCCGGGCTGGCCTGCGGAACCAGCTTTGCAGCCGATCAATTCGGCAATACCGGCAATATCGCGGCGTATTACGGGGTCGATCCCAAAAGCAGGATTATTCCGATCACGACGTCGATCTCGCCCAGCCCGGAAGAATTGATTGCGGCGTTTCTTTATGCCCTCCACAAAGGCGCGCATGTCATCCTGTTTCCGCGCGATGCCGCGAACCCTGCTCATTGGCCGGGATATAGATTTCGCCCTGCCACTGGCACCGAGCCGTTCTATCCGGGTCTGGACTCGCACGAAAAGACCCGCCTGCACGAGACGAGGCGCGACGAACCCGACGGCGACGCGCGCGACATCTCGATGGCATGGTCGGCGCTGGACAAGATCATCAAATGGGTCAGCACGAGAATTCCGGTGGTCTGTGCCGCTGGCAATGACGGTCGAAGCGAGTTGATTTATCCTGCCAGCTTGTCTGGTGATCCAACCAACGGGATCATCTCGGTGGGGGCCGTCAACTATAATGGCACCCGGTCCGGGTATTCGAACTACTCTGCTGATCTGACCGTATCCGCCCCTTCGGATGACGGTGAGATATACAACCGCTATCAAATTCGTCTGGACCGTGATGCAGCCTCGGCCACTGACTTCCATCTGGAAAACCCGAAACATCACCTGAAACGCGACGGCAGTGGTGACGCGATCCCGATTGTCGATTTCGCATCTCAACGGTTGGTGACGTTGGATGTGCCGGGCCCGCGGGGCTATGTCGAAGGCAGCCTTGCCGCGGCTGTCGAAACCCGAAAAAAGGCTGTGGATGATCCTGCCGGGCTTTATACTGAATTCGGCGGAACTTCGGGGGCCTCGGCCCTCGTTGCAGGGGCGATCGCGATGATGCAGCGAAAGTCGCCCAATGTTCTCAATGGTGTGCAGATCAAAGCCATCTTCAAGAACCTCGAAACATCTGCAACGCGTTTCGACAACACCCACTGGTATTGGTCCTCTGCCGCAGGAACCCTGCAAGCTGACGCGATCAACGGTTACACGCCACCCCCCAGGGCCGAACTGTTCGGTGTGGCGGGGTTGCTGGATGTGCCGCTGCTGCTGACCAAAGTCTGACAGCCCGCCGCCTTCCGCCCGGTGGCCGTCGCAACACGGCTGACCGGCGGTCCGGGTGTGCGGCACGGGTCTTGGGCGGGAAATCCCGATTTGCCCGCGAACAGGCTGGCCTGATCGCCAAATTGCATGTAGACTTTCAGCCAGATCCCGAAAACGGGGCGTTAACGAGGCAGAGAGTGGCGGTATCTCATGACTGAGATGGTGTATGGCGCGGTCCAGGACCAGCGCGGAGAACCGATTCTACCGAAATGGTGGCGTACTATCGATCGCTGGACGATGTCCTGCGTTCTGATCCTGTTTACCATCGGACTGTTGCTGGGGCTGGCCTCTTCGCCGCCGCTGGCCGGTCGTAACGGGTTCGATCCCTTCCATTATGTCGAGCGCCAGGCCTTCTTTGGCGGATTGGCTCTGATCGCGATGCTGCTGACCTCGATGATGTCTCCAACCTTGGTGCGGCGTCTGGCCGTTCTGGGTTTTCTGGGGGCCTTCGTCGCTCTGGTCTTCCTGCCGGTGTTTGGAACGGATTTCGGCAAAGGCGCGGTGCGCTGGTATTCACTGGGCTTTGCCTCGCTGCAACCGTCCGAGTTTCTGAAACCCGGCTTTGTCGTCGTGGCTGCATGGCTGCTGGCCGCCTCGCAGGAAATCAACGGTCCTCCGGGGCGGTTGTGGTCCTTTGCGCTCTGCATGGCCATCGTGGCCATGTTGGTGATGCAACCCGATTTCGGTCAGGCCTGCCTGATCCTGTTCGGCTGGGGCGTCATGTATTTCGTGGCCGGGGCCCCGATGCTGCTGTTGCTGGGCATGGCCGGTGTTGTCGTTCTGGGCGGGATGTTGGCCTATTCGAATTCCGAACACTTTGCCCGCCGCATCGACGGCTTTCTGAATCAAGAGGTCGATCCGACCACCCAGCTTGGCTATGCAACCAACGCCATCCGCGAAGGCGGGTTGTTCGGCGTCGGCGTGGGGGAAGGGCAGGTGAAATGGTCACTGCCCGATGCCCATACCGATTTCATCATCGCCGTCGCGGCCGAGGAATACGGCCTGATCCTCGTCATGATCATCATTGCGCTGTATGCGCTGATCGTCGTGCGCTCGCTGCTGCGGCTGATGCGCGAACGCGACATGTTCATTCGTTTGGCCGGTACCGGTCTGGCCTGCATGTTTGGCGTTCAGGCGATGATCAACATGGGTGTTGCGGTACGTCTGTTGCCCGCCAAAGGCATGACTTTGCCGTTCGTCAGCTATGGCGGCTCGTCGCTGATTGCAGGCGGTATTGCCGTCGGCATGCTGCTGGCCTTCACCCGAAACCGCCCACAGGGCGAACTAGGCGATATTCTGCGCGGACGAGGATAATGGGGAACCCTTACCTGTTGATTGCGGCTGGCGGCACCGGGGGCCATATGTTCCCCGCTCAGGCGCTGGCCGAGGCGATGCTGCACAAGGGCTGGCGCGTGCGCCTGTCCACCGACCCGCGCGGTGCGCGCTATACCGGCGGCTTTCCCCATTCGACTGAAATTGTCGAGGCGTCCTCGGCCACCTTCGCCCGTGGCGGTCTGGCGGCCAAGGCGATGGTTGGCCCGATTATCGCTGGTGGTGTCACCAGCATGGTCTTCCAGATGATGCGCGACAAACCCGATGTTGTCGTAGGCTTTGGCGGTTATCCCTCGATCCCGGCGCTGGGCGCAGCGACCCTGCTGAAAGTTCCGCGGATGATCCATGAACAGAACGGGGTACTGGGCCGCGTGAATCAGCTGTTTGCAACCCGCGTTGCACAGGTGGCCTGCGGCGTCTGGCCGACGGATCTGCCTGAAGGCGCGCATGGCATCCACACTGGCAACCCGGTACGTGCCGCGGTTCTGGACCGCGCCGCCGCCGGGTATATCCCGCCGGGTGACTATCCGATGTCGGTTCTGGTGATGGGCGGCTCGCAGGGTGCGCGCATCCTCAGCGATATGGTGCCCGGTGCGATTGCCGCGCTGCCCCAAGACCTTCGCGCGCATATCCGTGTCTCGCATCAGGCGCGGGATGAAGATGGCGAACGGGTCAGCGCATTCTACCAAGATCATGGTATCCGCGCCGACGTTCAGCCCTTCTTCGATGACATTCCCCGCCGCATGTCGGATGCGCAGCTTGTGATCTCGCGCTCGGGCGCGTCCAGCGTGGCCGATATCTCGGTCATCGGTCGCCCTTCGATCCTGATCCCGTTTGCTGCTGCCGCCGGGGATCATCAGACCGCCAACGCGCGCGGGCTGGTCCAGGCCGGCGGGGCCATCATGATCCCGGAAAATGCGCTTGACGTTCCCACGCTGACACAGCAAATCACCACGGTTCTCACGAACCCCGAAGCCGCACAGAAAATGGCCCATGGTGCCCTGTCGGTCGGGGCGCCCGATGCCACCCAGCGTCTGGTCGCTCTGGTCGAGCAGCTGGCGCAGAAGGAGACCACATGAACCCAGCAACCAAACTGCCGCAGGACGTAGGGCCGATCCATTTTGTGGGCATCGGCGGGATCGGCATGTCGGGCATCGCCGAGGTGCTGCTGAACCTGGGGTATCAGGTACAGGGCTCCGATTTGAAAGCCTCGAAGATCACCGACCGGCTGGCCAGTTTGGGAGCCGAGATTTTCGTCGGCCAGCGCGCCGAAAACCTTGAAAACGCCGCCGTCGTGGTGGTCTCGACCGCAATCAAACCGGGCAACCCGGAGCTGGACCAAGCCCGCGCCCGAGGGCTGCCGGTTGTCCGCCGCGCCGACATGCTGGCTGAACTGATGCGCCTGCGCTCGAACATTGCCATTGCCGGAACACACGGCAAGACCACCACGACGACCATGATGGCCGAACTGATGGTGGCCGGCGATTTCGATCCGACCGTGATCAATGGCGGCATCATCCACGCCTATGGATCGAACGCGCGGATGGGGCAGGGCGAATGGATGGTGGTCGAAGCCGACGAGAGCGATGGCTCGTTCAACCGCCTGCCCGCAACCATTGCCATTGTCACCAATATCGACCCCGAGCATATGGAACATTGGGGTGATTTCGACAGGCTGCGCGACGGCTTTTACGAATTCGTCTCGAACCTGCCATTCTACGGTCTGGCCGTCTGCTGCACCGATCATGCCGAGGTTCAGGCCCTTGTCGGCCGCATCACCGACCGCCGCGTGCGCACCTATGGGTTCAACGCGCAGGCGGATGTGCGGGCTGTGAACCTGACCTATAAGGGCGGCGTGGCGCATTTCGACATCCACCTGCAATACGAAGACAAGATGATCGAAGGCTGCACCCTGCCGATGCCCGGCGATCACAACGTCTCAAACGCGCTGTCCGCTGTGGCTGTCGCCCGCCATCTGGGCATGAAAGCTGCGGAAATCCGCGATGCGCTGGCCAATTTCGGCGGCGTCAACCGTCGCTTTACAAAGGTCGGAGAAATCGACGGTGTCACCATCATCGACGATTACGGCCACCACCCGGTCGAAATCGCCGCCGTTCTCAAGGCCGCCCGTCAGGCGACCGAAGGCCGCGTGATTGCGGTGCATCAGCCGCACCGCTATTCCCGACTGTCCAACCTGTTTGATGATTTCTGCACCTGCTTCAACGACGCCGATGTTGTGGCGATTGCCGAGGTTTTTGCCGCTGGCGAAGACCCGATCGAAGGTGCCTCGCGCGACGATCTGGTGCAGGGCCTGATCCGTCACGGCCACCGCCACGCCCGTGCGCTGCTGGATGAAGACGACCTTGAGCGCCTCGTGCGCGAACAGGCCCGTCCGGGCGATATGGTCGTCTGCCTCGGGGCCGGTACGATCAGCGCCTGGGCCAATGGCCTGCCCGAGAGATTGCAAAGAAAACAAGCTGTTTGACGCGTCATTTGTTTGTCGCACAACTTAAAAGTGTGATACTCTGACTGCAGCAGTCGCGTGTCCTCGGAGGGGCGAATGGACTATTCGATGATCTTTGCAGCGCTTTGGGTGATCTGCGCCACCATCGTGGCAATGTTGCCGATGCGGCTGCAATTCCCGCCGGGGTTTGTCCTGCTGATCTGCGCACCAGTGCTGGTCGTGTGGCTTGGGTATGTCCATGGCTGGTTCTGGTCGGTCGCGGCATTTGCCGGGTTCGTGTCGATGTTTCGCAACCCCATCCGGTATTACTGGCGCAAATGGACAGGGCACGAGGTCGCGGAATGACATGGTCTATCGCTCTGGCGGCCCTGTGGGGCTTTGCCGCCAACATCCTTGCGCTGATCCCCAGTACCGACAACCACTGGACGCGCGCCTATATCCTGATCATCGTGGGCATTCCCATCGTCGGCTATGTCACCTATGAAAACGGCCCCTGGATCGGTTTGCTGGTGCTGGCAATGGGCATGTCCGTGCTGCGCTGGCCGGTGATTTATCTGACCCGTTGGACAAAGGCGAAAATGCAGGGCATGAAGGCGGCCAAAGAATAACCGGCCAACTTCAGGAGATCTGTCATGGCGACAATCGCCACATTTGCCTATCTACCGCTCGTTTCCTTCGTTCTGGGTGCCGCTGCCGGGTTTACGGCGGGCCGCTGGCTTGGCCTGCGCAGCCTTCTGTGGCTGATCGGGCTGACATCCGCGGTTGGTCTGGGGCTGATCGTCGTGCTGGCCGGTGTCGGAACGGGTGAAGAAGACAAGGCGTTCGGCCCGCTGGTCTGGTTGACTGCCGGCGTTCTCCCCTTCCTTTTCGCCGCAATCATGGGCGGGGTCGGTGGGCGCAGCCTGGCGGTGCGCGCGACTACATGACACGGCTTCCCCCTGTCCTTCCTGACGTCCGGGGCCGCCTGTCCAAAGCGCGTAACCTGTCTGACCTCACATGGCTCCGCGTCGGTGGGCCGGCGGATTACCTGTTTCAACCTGCCGATATCGAAGACTTGCAGGCCTTCCTGCGCGATCTGCCGGATGGTGTGCCGGTCTTCCCGATGGGGGTCGGCTCGAACCTCATCGTGCGCGATGGTGGCTTGCGGGCCGTGGTGATCCGGCTGGGGCGCGGGTTCAACGCCATCTCGGTTGAGGGCAATACGGTCATCGCGGGCGCTGCCGCACTGGACGCGCATGTTGCGCGCAAGGCCGCGGATGCGGGTGTGGACCTGACCTTTCTGCGCACCATCCCCGGCTCGATCGGGGGCGCGGTGCGGATGAATGCGGGCTGTTACGGCAGCTACACGGCGGACGTGCTGCGCAAGGCCACCATTGTCACCCGGCAGGGCGACCTGCGGGACCTGACGACCGAGGAACTGAACTTTCGCTATCGCCAGTCCGACTTGCCCGAAGGCGCCGTTCTGATTTCGGCCACGTTCGAAGGCCCGTCCGGCGATCCCGATGATCTTCATGCCCGAATGGAAGCGCAACTGAAAAAGCGTGACGAAACACAGCCCACCAAGGACCGCAGCGCCGGATCGACGTTCCGCAACCCGGCCGGGTTTTCTTCGACCGGGCAGGCCGATGACGTGCATGACCTCAAGGCGTGGAAAGTGATCGACGATGCCGGAATGCGCGGTGCGGCACGCGGCGGGGCGCAGATGAGCCCGAAACACTCGAACTTCCTGATCAATACCGGCACCGCCACCGCTGACGACCTCGAAGGCCTGGGCGAAGAGGTGCGAAAAAAGGTTTACGAAACAAGCGGCATCACGCTAGAGTGGGAAATCATGCGGGTCGGTGATCCGCTAAAAGAATAAAGCCCCGACCGTCAGACCAAAACAGGCAAATTCAGGCGACGGATCAAAGGCATAAACGCAGTACGGACCACCACATAAGGTCCGGGGACATTGAGGCGCACATTGGGTATGTCGAGCAGGACAAACCCCAAAGTGGCGGTATTGATGGGCGGCCCCTCGGCGGAACGCGAGGTGTCTCTCAGCTCTGGGCGCGAATGCGCAGCCGCCCTTGTGGGAGAAGGCTTTGAAGTGGTCGAACTGGACGCAGGTCCCGACCTCTATGCGCGCCTGTTGGATATTCAGCCGGATGTGGTTTTCAACGCCCTGCATGGCCGCTGGGGCGAGGATGGCTGCGTGCAGGGGATGCTGGAATGGATGCGTATTCCCTATACCCATTCGGGCGTTCTGGCCTCGGCCCTTGCCATGGACAAGCAACGCAGCAAGGACGTCTATCAGGCCGAAGGTCTGCCCGTTGTCCCCAGTGTGATCGTCCCGCGGGCCGAAGTGACCCGCGCCCATGTGATGGAACCGCCCTATGTGGCCAAGCCCAATAACGAAGGGTCCAGTGTCGGCATCTACATCGTTCACGAAAACGCCAACGGCCCGCCGCAGCTGTCCGAAGACATGCCCGACCAGATCATGGTCGAGAAATACGTGGCCGGGCGCGAGCTGACCGTGACCGTCATGGGCGACCGCGCCCTGACCGTGACCGAGATCATGACCGATGGCGGCTGGTACGATTATGACGCCAAGTACAAACCCGGCGGATCATGGCACGTGGTCCCCGCCGATATCCCGCAGGATATCTTTGATCGCTGTATGGATTATGCCTTGCGCGCGCATGATGCTTTGGGCTGCAAGGGTGTCAGCCGCACCGATTTTCGCTGGGATGACAGCGCGGGTGCTGATGGGCTGTTTCTGCTGGAAACCAACACCCAGCCGGGCATGACACCCACCTCGCTGGCCCCGGAACAGGCCGCGCATATGGGCATGACATTTGGTCAGCTCTGCGCCTGGATGGTTAAGGACGCCTCATGCAACCGTTAATCGCCAGCCGCTCTCTGGAAATCCATCGCACCAAGCCCCTTGCCGGGCCGGATGCCGATTTTGCCTCGGCAGATACGGAACCGCATGACACCCAGCCCATTCTGCGTCTGCGCGGGGCGCGGGTGTTTTCCCGCACCGCACGCCGCAGCGATCCGGCCCCGTCGCGCCTCAGCTATCGTCTTCAGCGCTGGATGCTGACACCGGGCATCCGTCTGGGCGTCAAGCTTGGCCTGCCGATCTGCGCCATTGCCGCGGCAGTTGGCGTCTATTTTGCCTCTCAGGAACGGCGCGAAGCGCTTGGTACCTATATTGCCGATATTCGCACCTCGATTCAGGAACGCCCCGAGTTCATGGTCAACCTGATGGCCATCGACGGGGCAGGCACCAGCCTGTCCGATGATATCCGCGAGGTCGTGCCTCTGGATTTCCCGATCAGTTCCTGGGATCTGGATGTCGAACAGATGCGCGACACGATCACCGGGCTTGATCCGGTGAAATCGGCAACCGTACGTATCCGTCCGGGCGGCATCCTTCAGGTCAACGTGGTCGAGCGTCAGCCCGTGATTGTCTGGCGGACGCATGACGGGCTCGAACTGCTCGACGAGACCGGCGCGCATGTCAAGGAAACCACCTCTCGCAAGGACCATGCCGACCTGCCGCTGATCGCGGGCGCGGGCGCGGATGCCCATGTGGCACAGGCGCTCGAGATCTTTCAGACCGCCCGCAGCCTGGGCAATCGTGTGCGCGGGCTGGTGCGCGTGGGTGAACGGCGCTGGGATCTGGTCCTGGACCGTGGCCAGCGCATCATGCTGCCGACCGAGCGCCCGGTGCGCGCGCTGGAGCGCGTGCTTGCGGTGAACGAGGTGCAGGACCTTCTGGAACGCGACGTGGCCGTGGTCGACATGCGCCTTGGCCAGCGTCCCACCATCCGAATGACCAAAGCCGCCAGCGAAGACTGGTGGAATACAAAAGTGACACTGAGTAACGGGCAGTAACGAGCATGATGACCGATCTTTATCAGTCCCAACGCGCCATGCGCCAAATGCGGCGCCAGGCATTGCAACGCGGTGTGATCGCGATTCTGGATGTGGGCAGTTCCAAGATTGCCTGCCTCGTTCTGCGTTTTGACGGATCGGGCCGGCTGAGTGAAGATAACACCATCGGCTCAATGGCGGGGCAGACTGGGTTTCGGGTTATAGGGGCCGCAACGACACGTTCGCGCGGCGTGCAGTTTGGCGAAGTCACCGCCATGCAGGAAACCGAACGCGCCATCCGCACCGCGCTTCAGGCCGCACAGAAGATGGCCGATATCCGTGTCGATCACGTCATCGCCTGTTTCTCGGGGGCCAACCCGCGCTCTTACGGGCTGGACGCACAGGTTGATCTGGATGGCCAGCTGGTGACCGAGGCCGAAGTGGGTCGTGTTCTGAACGCATGCGACGTGCCGGATTACGGCGACGGGCGCGAAGTGCTGCACGCACAGCCGGTCAACTTTGCGCTCGACAACCGCTCGGGCCTGATCGACCCGCGCGGGCAGATGGGCCAAAGCCTTGCGGTCGATATGCACATGCTGACCGTCGATGCGATGGCGATCCAGAACATCGTGCGCTGTATCAAACGCTGCGATCTGGAACTCGCCGGGATTGCGAACTCGGCCTATGTCTCGGGAATCTCCGCGCTGGTCGAAGATGAGCAGGAACTCGGCGCGGCCTGTATCGACATGGGCGGCGGCACCACCAGCGTTTCGATCTTCATGAAGAAACACATGATCTATGCCGATTGCGTGCGTATGGGCGGCGATCACGTGACCGCCGATATCTCGATGGGGCTGGGTGTGCCCGCGGCTGTGGCGGAACGGATCAAGACGTTCAATGGCGGCGTTCATGCGACCGGCGCTGATGACCGCGACATGATCGATATCGGCGGCGATACCGGTGACTGGGAACACGACCGCCGCACGGTCAGTCGGGCCGAACTGATCGGCATCATGCGTCCGCGCGTCGAGGAAATTCTAGAAGAGGTCCGCGTGCGTCTGGATGCGGCCGGGTTTGAACACATGCCAAGCCAGCAGATCGTTCTGACCGGTGGCGGCAGTCAGATCATGGGGCTGGACGGCCTGGCGACCCGCATCCTTGGTCAACGCGTGCGTCTGGGCCGCCCGCTGCGAGTGCATGGCCTGCCGCAATCGGCGACAGGACCGGCGTTCTCGTCCTCAGTGGGGCTCAGCCTGTTTGCGGCGCACCCGCAGGACGAATGGTGGGATTTCGAAATCCCGGTCGATACCTACGCCGCGCGCCCGTTCAAGCGGGCCGTCCGGTGGTTCCGTGACAATTGGTAGACACCTGCAACGGGCCGCGCTGTGTACGGCCCTGTTGCCGGGATGGGTTTCGGCCCAGACCATCATCACGCCCGAGGCATTTCTGGATGCCGCCGTCGGCAAAACGCTCACGTTCCATGAGATTCGCAGCGGCTATTTCGTCGGGACCGAGCAATTTCTGAACCGTCACGTTTCGGTTTGGCGACAAGAGGGGCAGGGCTGTGTCTATGGGCAGATCACCACGCCAAACGGTCAGATCTGCTTTCTCTATGACAATGATCCGGATGGTATTCCCGTCTGCTGGTGGCCCTTCCTGCACGAAGGCCGTCTGATGGTGCGTCTGGCCTCGTTTGCAGAAAGCGAAATCCAGGAGGTGCGCAGCATCACCGAAACCAGCCTGAACTGTCCAAGTGCGCCGCTCAGTTGAAAAATCCGGTTGCGGCGCGCCGATTTATCCCTCAAGATATCCACAAGGCCCGGCAGAGGCCTCGCGGCAGGACCTGAGCAGTTTTCCGCAGTGTAAATGATGGTCGACCAAAGCGTGACGAACGGCTGAGTCCTCGCGCCGGGGTCGTCTGCCTTGTGATGGTCGCCGATGTTTCCGCTATATCTGGCAGTACCCGCGAAATGCCGCCGGTTTCTGCCTTATTTCCTCCATATTTTGTGGTGAATCGCGATTTTTGACGTGACCTTTTCGCATCAGCCCGCTAGAATCGAGCAAGGATAGGTAAGAAAAATACCGCTTTGGCGGAACATAAATACAGGCGGACAGAGCATGACATTGAATCTTTCGATGCCCGGGCAAGACGAACTGAAGCCTCGGATTACAGTATTTGGCGTTGGCGGTGCGGGCGGTAACGCTGTCAACAACATGATTGAAAAACAGCTGGACGGCGTCGATTTTGTCGTCGCCAACACCGACGCGCAGGCGCTGCAGCAAAGCCAGTCCTCGGCGCGGGTGCAACTGGGTGTGAAGGTCACCGAAGGTTTGGGGGCAGGGGCCCGTCCGGCCGTGGGTGCCGCGGCTGCCGAAGAAAGCATCGAACAGATCGTCGACCATCTGGCAGGCGCGCATATGTGCTTTATCACCGCGGGCATGGGTGGCGGCACCGGCACCGGCGCCGCTCCGATCATCGCGCAGGCCGCGCGTGAGCTGGGTGTGCTGACCGTGGGTGTCGTAACCAAGCCCTTCCAGTTCGAAGGTGCCAAGCGGATGCGTCAGGCCGAGGACGGTGTTGAGGCACTGCAAAGGGTCGTCGACACGCTGATCATCATTCCGAACCAGAACCTGTTCCGCCTCGCCAATGAAAAGACTACCTTTACCGAGGCGTTCTCGATGGCCGACGATGTCCTGTATCAGGGTGTCAAAGGCGTAACCGACCTGATGGTGCGTCCAGGCCTGATCAACCTCGACTTTGCGGATGTACGCGCCGTGATGGACGAGATGGGCAAAGCCATGATGGGCACCGGTGAGGCAACTGGCGAAGACCGCGCCATTCAGGCGGCGGAAAAAGCCATCGCCAACCCGCTGCTGGACGAAATCAGCCTCAAGGGCGCCAAGGGTGTACTGATCAACATCACCGGTTCGCACGACCTGACCCTGTTCGAGCTGGACGAAGCCGCCAACCGCATCCGCGAGGAAGTGGACCCCGAGGCGAACATCATCGTCGGCTCGACGCTGGATACCGCGATGGAAGGCGGCATGCGCGTGTCGGTTGTTGCGACCGGCATCGACGCCACCGAGAAAACGGCTGATATCCCGGTCGCGCGCCGCTCGATGTCCGAGCCGCTGACCCGCACCGTTTCGGCCGAAGAATACGGTCGCGAAGAAGCGCCCGCAGCCGCCGAAATGGCAGAGCCCGCGCCGCAGATGGAAGAGAACCGCGAACCTTCGCTGTTTGAAGCCGCGGAAGAGCCCGCCCAGCCGAAGTTCCAGCCGTTTGATGAACGGGATGAGGACGATCTGCCGCCACCGGCCTATCAGCCGCGCGTCGCCGAATTCGAGCCGCAGCCCGAGCATATCGAACCGGCGCCCGAGGCTTTTGTTGCCCCGCGCGCGCCTGTTGCAGGCACCCCGTCGCCCGAAGCGCTCCAGCGTTTGCAGGCAGCGGTTCAGAAGGTTCCCTCGGCAGCTCAGCGCGCCGCAGCGCCCCGCCCGCAAGCGGCGGTTTCGCATCACGAACCCGAAGAACGCTCGCGGTTTGGCTTCAATCGGCTGATCGACCGGATGACCGGGCATGCCTCTGATACACCGGCCCATCCGCCGCGTCAGCAGCCCGTTCTGCGCCAGTCCGAGGCCACGGCACCGATTCACGATGAGGCCGACCCGGATCAGGATCGTATCGAAATTCCAGCCTTCCTGCGCCGTCAGGCCAACTGATCGCGGTAACAAAATCCACTCACGGGGTCGCCATTTGGCGGCCCTAATTCTTTTTAAAACAGTGGCTTACGAACGGGTAAGCAGGGTTTTGCCGATCTGTTACATACATGTTTCATTCGGTTACAAAGAGTGAGTTGAGCCTTGACGCGGGCTTCCTTAACTGAGTGTCCAACACAGCCCCAGCAGGCTGGACACCACTCGCCGAGGCCCATTTTGCAACATACGCTCAAATCTCCGGTCACGTTTAAAGGCGTCGGGCTGCATAGCGGCAAGCCTGCGACCATGATCCTGAAACCGGCAGCAGCTGGTCATGGCATCTGGTTCAAACGGACGGATATCCATCTGGGCGATGCGATGATCCCGGCGATCTATCACGTGGTCGAACGGACCCCGCTTTGCACCCGTCTGGTGAATGATGCCGGGGTGTCGGTATCCACCATCGAACATATCATGGCAGCTTTGGCCGGGTGCGGCGTTCACAACGCACTGATTGAAATCGACGGCCCCGAAGTTCCGATCATGGACGGGTCTTCGATCGATTTCGTACGCGGCATCATGGCCCGAGGCGTGCGCCGTCAGGCCAGCCCGGTGCTGGCCTATGAGGTGCTGAAGACCGTCACCGCATCGCGTGAAGGGGCCAGCGCAAGCATCGCACCTGCGGATGGGCTGATCATCGATTTCCACATCGATTTCGAAGACAGCGCAATCGGCAGCCAGACCAAGACGCTGGATATGCGCAACGGGTCGTTCGCGCGCGAACTCAGCGATTGCCGCACCTTCTGCCGCCGCATTGATGTTGAAGCCATGCGCGAACACGGGCTGGCCCTGGGCGGTACTCTGGATAACGCCGTGGTCGTGCAGGGCAGCGAGGTTCTGACGCCCGGCGGGTTCCGCCGCGTCGACGAAGCCGTGCGCCACAAGATGCTGGATGCTCTGGGTGACCTCTATCTGGCAGGCGGGCCGATTCTGGGCCGTTTCACGGGCGACAAGTCGGGTCATTCGCTGACCAACACATTGCTGCGCAATCTGTTTGAAACGCCCGGCGCGGTGCGCCCGGTTCTGTGCACGCCTGAACAGGCCGCACGCCTGCCGGGGCAGGGCCTGATCGTAAACGAAATTCCCGAAGTCGCCTGATCAGATCAACTCTGACGACATTTGCGCCAGATGTTGCATAAGGCGTTTTGCACCGGAATTTTCTGTGCTAGACCATGGCTCAATTCGGGGCGAACCCCATTAAGTAAGACGACAAGGATGGGCGGTATGGTTGGCAGCAAAGCGGCAGTCAGATTCGCAGGCGCGGTTCTTCTGGCAGCAGTTTTGACGGCATGCGGTAACGGGGGCGGCCTTTTCGGCAACAAGGGCGCGGACCGGGAACAGAATCTGGAAGGGTTCACACCGGAACAGATCTACACCCGTGGCGAATACGAACTGTCGCAGAATCGCTCGGATGACGCGGCTTGGTATTTCTCCGAGGTTGAGCGTCTGTATCCCTATTCAGACTGGGCCAAGCGTGCGCTGATCATGCAGGCGTTCTCGTTCCACTCCGACAAGAACTACGAAGAAAGCCGGGCCGCGGCCCAGCGGTATATCGACTTCTATCCAACGGACGAAGACGCGGCCTATGCCCAGTATCTGCTGGCGCTCAGCTATTACGACCAGATTGACGAGGTCGGGCGCGATCAGGGGCTGACCTTTCAGGCGCTGCAATCGCTGCGCACCGTGATCGAGGTTTATCCCGACAGCGAATATGCCACCTCGGCAGTGTTGAAATTCGATCTGGCCTTTGACCACCTGGCCGGCAAAGAGATGGAGATCGGGCGCTATTACCTGCGTCAGGATCACTTTGCCGCGGCCATCAACCGCTTCCGCGTCGTGGTCGAGGATTTCCAGACCACGTCCCACACCGCCGAAGCGCTTTATCGTTTGGTCGAGGCTTATCTTTCCCTCGGCCTGCTGGATGAGGCGCAAACCGCAGGTGCCATCCTTGGCTACAACTACCAATCCTCGGAATGGTATGACGATGCGTACAAGCTGCTGACCTCACGCGGGCTTCAGCTCAAGAGCCGTGGCAACAACTGGCTCAGCACGATCTATCGTCAGACCATCAAGGGTGAGTGGTTGTAATCGCCATGGCATTAGGCTTGGGACGCTGAAGACCCGATGCTGCGCGCCCTTGATATCCGCGACATGCTGATCATCGACCGGCTGGAACTCAGTTTTCAGCCGGGCCTGAATGCGTTGACCGGTGAAACCGGCGCGGGAAAGTCTATCCTTCTGGATTCGCTGGGCTTTGTTCTGGGCTGGCGCGGGCGTGCGGAACTGGTACGGCAGGGTGCGGCACAGGGCGAGGTTGTGGCCGAGTTCGAGCTTTCCGCCGATCATCCCGCACATGCGATACTGGCCGAGGCGGGCTTGCCGGGCGGGGATGAGCTGATCCTGCGCCGGATCAACACCGCCGAAGGGCGCAAGACCGCTTGGGTCAATGACCGTCGCTGCTCGGGCGATGTGCTGCGCGCACTGTCGGAAACCCTGATCGAACTGCACGGCCAGCATGATGACCGCGGGTTGCTGAACCCGCGCGGCCACCGGGCCATGCTGGACGATTTCGCCGGGGTCTCGGACCGGCTGACATCCGTTCGTGCGGCCTGGGCCGACATGTCACGCGCCCGCAAGGCACTGGCCGAGACAGAGGCCGCGCTGGCGGCCGTCCGAAGTGAGGAAGATTTCCTGCGCCACGCGGTTTCCGAGCTGGATCAGCTTGATCCTCAGCCCGGTGAGGATGCCGAACTTGATGCCCGCCGCCGCATGATGCAGGGGGCCGAGCGTATCCGCGATGATATCGCCCGCGCCTACGCGCTGCTGTCGGGGGACGGTGCCGAAGGGGCGATGTCCGACGCTATCCGGTGGCTGGAAGGCGTGTCCGGCAACGCAGGTGGTCAGCTGGACGAACCGATTGCCGCGCTGGGGCGCGCGATGATTGAACTGGGCGAGGCGCAGGATGGCGTGAACGCCTGCCTTCAGGCGCTGGACTTCAACCCGTCGGAACTGGAACAGGCCGAGGAACGCCTGTTTGCCATCCGCGCACTGGCCCGCAAACATGACGTGGCCCCGGATGACCTGGGCGCGTTTGCCGACACTCTGCGCACCCGCCTCAACCAGTTGGAAGCAGGCGATGCCGACCTGGCGGACAGGCGTGCCGCTGTGGACGCGGCACAAAAGGCTTATGACAATGCTGCCGCCGACCTCAGCGCGGCCCGCACGGCGGCTGCCGGGCGGCTGGACGCTGCCGTCATGGCGGAACTGGCTCCGCTCAAAATGGAACGCGCTGTATTCCGGACCGAACTCACCCCGGCCGAGCCCGGCCCCGAAGGGACCGACGCGGTGGCCTTTACCGTGGCCACCAACCCGGGCGCGCCTGCGGGGCCGCTGAACAAGATCGCCTCGGGGGGTGAACTCAGCCGCTTCCTGCTGGCGCTCAAAGTGTGCCTGTCGGGCGATGACAGTGCCCGCACGATGATCTTTGACGAGATTGATCGCGGCGTTGGCGGGGCCACTGCCGATGCGGTCGGGCGCAGACTCGCGTCATTGGCGCAGGGCGGGCAGGTGCTGGTTGTCACCCATTCTCCACAGGTCGCCGCGCGTGCGGCGCATCACTGGCGGGTGCAGAAACAGGTCACGGACGGGCAAACCCTGTCCACCGTCATCCCTCTGGCCCAGCCCGACCGGGTGGACGAGATTGCGCGCATGGTGGCGGGCGACACCATCACGGACGAGGCCCGCGCCGCCGCCCGGGCCCTGCTGCAGGCCTGATGCGCCCGTGGCACGAATTGGCCTCACACTGTCGCTATCTCACTTTTATTAGGGTGCTCCGTGGCTTACTAAGGGTTACGTGATGATCCCCGAGGGCCAATGACCCAGTCGACCCGCACCGTTCTGCGCAACCAGCTCAATCAGGCTCTGGCCGCGATCAAGGATGCGTGGCGGGTGATGCTGCGCCGGGGGCCAAGCCAGATCCAGTTCTGGTTCATCGCACTGGTCATCGGTATCGCTGCCGGTTTCATGGCGCTTGGGTTCCGCAAAGCCATCCGTGCGTTGCAGGCCTATCTCTATGACACCGACGACGTCCTGCTGCTGCACAGCCATGCCGAGAAACTGCCGTGGTTCATGATCCTGATCATCCCGATCATCGGTGGGCTGGTCGTGGGCCTGATCCTGAACCGGTTCACCAATGACGGGCGCGTCAGGTCAGTCGCAGATGTGATCGAAGGGTCCGCCATCACCGACGGGCGGGTCGAGGTCAAGGCCGGCATCGCCTCGTTCTTTGCCTCGCTGATCACGCTCAGTTCGGGCGGGTCAACGGGCCGAGAAGGCCCCGTGGTGCATATGGCCGGGGTGATTTCCACCTGGGTCAGCAACCGCATCCATGCCGACGGGATTACGGGCCGCGACCTGCTGGGCTGTGCTGTCGCCGCCGCCGTATCAGCCAGCTTCAACGCCCCCATCGCCGGGGCCCTGTTCGCGCTCGAGGTCGTGCTGCGCCACTTCGCCGTGCATGCCTTTGCCCCGATCGTCATCGCCTCGGTCGCCGGAACGGTAATCAACCGCCTCGAATATGGCGACGTTACCGAGTTCACGCTGGAAACGCCCGGATCGCTGCAATTCTATGTCGAACTTCCCGCCTTCCTGATCCTCGGCCTGATCTGCGGCTTTGTCGCGCTGCTGCTGATGCGATCGATCTTCTTTGCTGAAGATATCGGCAGCCATATCCAGAACCGCCTGTCCATTCCGGGCTGGCTGCGACCGGCCGTGTCCGGCGCGATGCTGGGGCTGATGGCGATCTGGTTCCCGCATATCATCGGCGTGGGCTACCAGACTACGATCCGCGCTTTAACCGGCGATCTGGTTTTGACAACCGCGATCCTGTTTGCGGTGACCAAGACAATCGCCGTGGCGATCACCATGGGCGGGCGCATGGGGGGTGGAGTGTTTTCACCGTCCCTGATGATCGGCGCGCTGACCGGGCTGGCGTTCGGACTGATCGCCACAGGGCTGCTGCCGGATGTGTCCGGCACGCACACACTTTATGCCTTTGCCGGAATGGGCGCGGTGGCCGCGGCGGTGCTGGGTGCCCCGATCTCGACCACTCTGATCGTGTTTGAACTGACCGGCGACTGGCAGATCGGCCTTGCTGTTATGGTCAGTGTGTCCATGTCCACGGCGCTGGCCTCACGCCTGGTGGACAGGTCGTTCTTCCTGACCCAGCTGGAACGCCGCGATGTCCATCTGGCCGCCGGGCCGCAGGCCTATCTGCTGGCAATGCTCCGTGCCGGGGCGGTAATGCGTCCGCTCGGGGATCAACGGTCGATCACTGCGGACGAGGCGCAAGCCCTGATCAAACAGGGCCTGTGCATTCAGGCCAGCGCCACGCTTGAGGCCGCGATGCCCTATTTCGACCGCGACGACATTCCCTGCATTCCGGTTATCGTTCTGGAACAGGACGGGTCCGAGACACCGGTTGGCGCGCTCTACCATGTCGACGCGCTCAAGGCTTACAACCGGGCCCTTGCAGCCACCGCGGCCGAGGAACATTCGTAAGGCGCCCGCGACCGGGACAAGCGTTCCGGAAACCTCCGCTGAAACCCTGTCCGGCGCCTCTAAATCTGCTCCACCTTCACCGAGTCCACCGGATAAAACGCCAGGTATCCCTTGATCTCGGCCACGGTGTAAATCGGGTCTTCATAGCTCCAGACCGCGTTTTCGGTCACCGAGGATTTGTTGACGATGGAAAAATGCGTCGCGTCGCCCTTGCCGGCGCAATGCGTCACCTTGTCGGTCTGATCCAGAAACGCCATCGCAACATCGCCGCGCGGAAAGTAAATCACCGGAGCTTTGTCGCCTTCGTGCAGTTCCAGCGCGTTGCTCGTTTCGCCCAGAATCGCACCGCCCGAACGGACAGTCCATTTGCCCGGTGCTTTTTGGATCGTGATCTCAGTCATTTCTATTCCTTCCGTCGACGTATTGGGGCCTCTCCTCTGCCCGTTCTATGTAACAGGCGGGTGTCAGATCGGCGCAGTTGCGGCATCCAACCACAGTTGCGCGTCATGTCCCAGCCTTGGGCGGATTTTTTCCGCGACGTCGCGATGATAGGCGTTCAGCCAGCCGCGCTCGTCAGGCGTCAACATATCCACCATGATCAGCCTGCGGTCAATTGGCACAAATGTCAGGGTGCGCCAGCACAGCATCGCGCGTTCCGCATCGCCACCGGGCAGGGCCGGAGCTTCTTCCACCACCACTAGGTTTTCAATGCGGATGCCAAAAGCGCCCTCGCGGTAATATCCCGGCTCATTCGACAAGATCATGCCGGGTTGCAGCGGGACATGGCTGACCTTCGACAGGCGTTGCGGCCCCTCATGCACGCTCAGATAGGCCCCGACGCCGTGTCCGACACCATGGTTGAAGTCCTGCCCCGCCGCCCATAGCGGCGTGCGGGCCACGCATTCGATGTCGCGCCCGGCCAGCCCTGCGGGCCAGCGCAGCATCGACATGGCAATCATGCCCTTCAGCACGCGGGTGAAGCAGGTCTTTTCCTCCGCCCCAACAGTGCCGATGGCAAGCGTCCGCGTGATATCGGTGGTGCCATCCAGATATTGCCCGCCACTGTCCAGCACCAGCAGATGACCATCCTGCAACCGGCTGTCGGTCTCGTCCGTCACGCGGTAATGCATGATCGCGCCGTTCGGGCCTGTCCCGGCAATGGTATCGAACGAGATATCCTGCAACACATTGTCCCTGCGGCGGTTTTCTTCCAGCCGCGTGACCACCTGCGTCTCGGACAGGCTACCGGGGGGCTGCGTGTCCAGCCAGCACAGAGTTTCGACCACCGCCACCGCATCGCGCAAATGCGCCTCGGCGCTGCCCGCGATTTCGGCCGGGTTCTTGCAGGCCTTGGGCAGGGCACAGGGGTCGCCGCCATCCACCATGGCATCGCCCAAAGCGTCTGCCACGATCTGCGGCACCGTGCTCAGATCCACCTGTACCGCACCGTCCAGCGCTGCCACCGCATCCAGAAACTCCGCAGGGTTGCGCACCGTTACCTTCGGGTCCAGATGATCCTGCACGTCCAACAGTTTTGCCGCAGACATGAACAGATCGACCCTGCCGTCGTCATGCAGGATCGCAAACCCGTGGGCCACGGGGTTGTAAGCGATATCCGACCCCCGGATGTTCAGCAGCCACATGATCGAATCCGGCAATGTTATCACTGCGGCCTTTCGCCCGGCCCGCCGCAGGTCTGCGGCCAGTCTGGCAATCTTGCTGTCAGCGGTTTCACCCGCAAACTCGATCGGATGCGCCTTGACGGCCTGCATCGGCGGTTCAGGCTGGTCTGCCCAGATCCGGTCCACCAGATTGTCGCACCGCACCAGTTCGACGCCTGTGCCCTCAAGCTCGTCAAGCGCGGCCGAGATTTGCCCTGCCGCGTGCAGCCATGGGTCGAAACCGACCTTGCCTCCACCGGGCAACTGCTCTTTCAGCCATGCACTCAGGCTCACGTC
The DNA here is from genome assembly GCF_056542225.1 of Ruegeria sp. AE3. NCBI lineage: Bacteria > Pseudomonadati > Pseudomonadota > Alphaproteobacteria > Rhodobacterales > Roseobacteraceae > Ruegeria > Ruegeria sp. AE3. Next base: position 172,736 of record NZ_JBQFZL010000001.1, read on the forward strand.
AGGCCACGGCACCGGCGTGAACACATCCGCGACCTGTGCCTTGACCTGCGTGCGATACCGCCCGTCGATGAACACACCAGCCATGTCGGTCAGCGCAGCACAGAACCCGGCCGATCCCGTAAACCCGGTCAACCAGGCCAGACGCTCATCCCGCGGGGCCACATACTCGCCCTGGTGCGCATCCGACCGTGGGATCAGAAACCCGTCCAACCCTTCGCGCACAAGCTCAGCGCGCAACGCAGCCAGACGCGGCGGCCCCTGCTCGGGCCGCGCGGTCACCTCAAAGGACTGGAACATACTACTCCTCCCTCAGCCGGGCGGTCGATATCGCCGCCTTTTCATCTTTTGGGAAATACTCCCGCCGGAGGCAAGGCCAGCCTAGCCGACCTTTTTCATCCCCATCACCCGCGCCCGCGCGCGTGGATCACTGTCGAACAAAGCCGCCAGTTGTTCCGTCATCGCACCAGCCAGCTGTTCCACATCGGTGATCGTCACCGCACGGTCGTAATACCGGGTCACATCATGACCGATGCCAATCGCCAGCAGCTCGACCATCTTGCGCTTTTCCACCATGGCAATCACATCGCGCAGGTGCTTCTCCAGATAGTTGGCGGGGTTCACGCTCAGCGTTGAATCATCAACCGGAGCTCCATCCGAAATCACCATCAGAATCTTGCGCTGCTCGCGCCGCGCGATCATCCGGCGATGCGCCCATTCCAGCGCCTCACCGTCGATGTTTTCCTTCAGCAGGCCCTCTTTCATCATCAGACCCAGATTGGGCCGCGCCCGCCGCCATGGGGCATCGGCGCCCTTATAGATGATATGGCGCAGGTCGTTCAGGCGGCCGGGTTGCTGCGGGCGGCCATCGTTCAGCCATGCCTCGCGCGCCTGTCCGCCTTTCCACGCCCGCGTGGTAAAGCCCAGAATCTCGACCTTCACATTGCAGCGCTCCAGCGTCCGCGCCAGAACATCGGCACAAATGGCCGCGATCGAGATCGGACGCCCCCGCATCGACCCCGAATTGTCCAGCAACAGCGTCACCACCGTATCGCGGAACTCGGTATCCTTCTCGACCTTGAAACTCAGCGGTGTGGTGGGGTTTGCCACAACGCGCGCAAGACGGCCCGCATCCAGAATGCCTTCCTCGCGGTCGAATTCCCAACTGCGATTCTGTTGCGCCTGCAATCGGCGCTGCAACTTGTTGGCAAGGCGCGAAACCGCCCCTTTCAAAGGTTCAAGCTGCTGATCCAGATAGGCCCGCAGCCGTTCCAGTTCCGCAGGCTCGGCCAGATCTTCGGCCGCAATCTCTTCATCATGCGTGCTCAGATAGACCTTGTAATCCGGGTCGGCCTCGGATGCGGGCGGCGGGGCAGGCGGCTCCAGCGGCGCTTCGCCATCCGGCATCTCCGCCTCGTCACCCAGCTCATCCTCGGCCATCTCATCCATCGAGACCTGCGCCTGAGATTGATCCTGCTGCTCTTCCTGTGTCTGCTCAGGGGTCGCATCCGCGTCCTGATCGTCCTGATCATCCTGACCGGTGCTGTCAGGATCGGGCTGTTCCTCGGCGTCGTCCTCGGCCTGATCTTCCTGATCGTCGTCCAGCTCGTCGGGGTCATCGCCCAGCTGATCGCCATAGCCCAGATCCTTGATCATCTGCCGCGCGAACTTGGCAAACTCCGCCTGATCCGACAGCACGTCATCAAGGTTCTCCAAGACGCCACCGGCCTGTTCCTCAATAAACCCGCGCCACAGGTTCATGATGTTCTCGGCCGCAGGCGGCAGATCGCGCCCGGTGGCCAGATGCCGGATCAGATAACCCGCCGCCACCGACAAGGGCGCATCGGCAGGCTGCTTGCACTGGTCATAGCCGCGCTGGATCGCCTCATGCCCGATCTTGACGTCTATGTTGCTGGCGGTGCCGGGCATATCCCGCGCACCCATCGCCTCGCAACGCGCCGTCTCCATCGCCTCGTACAAGTCCCGCGCCATATCCCCCGGAGGCGCATAGCGCGCATGGGTGGCGTCATCATGATACCGACGCTGCAAGGCCAGCGCATCCGCCGTGCCGCGCGCCAGCAGAACCTCTTCCCGCGTCATACGGCGCGACACCTGCGGCAGCCGCATCGCCTCGCCCGACAGACCTGATGGGTCGACCGTGTATGAGATGTTCAGCTCAGGGTCGTTGGCCATGACCTTGGTGGCCTCGGCCAGCGCTTTTTTGAACGGATCAGCGGGGTTGTCGTTGGGTTTGCTCATCAGGCAGGTCCGGTCTTGTTCTGTCCCGGCAACCTAGTGCTATTCCGGGGCCTTGACCATAGGGCCAACCCCCTTTTCCCATCGAACCAGCACACCTCTACAGCAGGTTCTTATGCAATCAGATGCACTTGCCCCATATAACCTACAGTCCCAGCTAATCACTCACCAGTTAGGAGTTACTCAGGTAGCGAAACTTCCTGGGTGTTTTTCGAGTAGAAACCGCGACCATACTTAATAGTGATGGCGTGCGTGAATTCTGCACATGCAATTGTGTGGGCAGCGAGAAGTCTGCCTTCGTGAACATTGTAAGGTTCGCCATCGTTAAGTTTGATCGGTGCCCAGTAGGTTTCGCCTTGGCTTCGCCAGTTTTTTTCCCAGCCGAGTGCTACTTTTTGCGCATCTGCTAAAACCGACATTCCTCCTATGGCCTCAAGAATCCAGTCGGCGGGTAGGTTGGTCTGAACTTTGTCGCCAAAGTAGTATTCGCGTGGCTTAGAGGACAAGTTGGCTATCTCCGAACCAACTAGTCCAGCTAGTGCGTTGGCATAGTTCACAGCCACACAGTGTTTGATCTTCTCGACTTCTGAAGCACCGGTCGGAAAAACGCTTGAAGATAGTTCGGCGTGCGCCAGAGAGGGCAACGAAATTAACGCTGCACCTATCGTTTGTCGTATCACCAATTAGCCCAAGCTCGCACTCGCCGCGCTTTCCGGCAATTCCTCGTCAAAGCAGCGCTGATAGAACTCGGCCACGGTCTGACGTTCCAACTCGTCGCATTTGTTCAGGAACGACAGGCGGAAAGCATAACCCACGTTGCGGAAGATCTCGGCATTCTGCGCCCAGTTGATCACGGTCCGCGGGCTCATGACGGTGGACAGGTCGCCATTCATGAAGGCGGTCCGGGTCAGGTCGGCCACGGTGACCATCTGGCTGACGGTCTTGCGGCCCTCGGCGGTGTTGTAATGCGGCGCCTTCGACAGCACGATCATCGTCTCGGCATCATGGCTCAGATAGTTCAGGGTCGAGACCAGCGACCAGCGGTCCATCTGTGCCTGGTTGATCTGCTGCGTGCCGTGGTACAGCCCCGTGGTATCGCCCAGACCCACGGTGTTTGCGGTGGCAAACAGGCGGAAACACGGGTTCGGCGTGATGATCTCGTTCTGGTCCAGCAGGGTCAGTTTGCCATCATGTTCCAGCACCCGCTGGATCACGAACATCACGTCGGCGCGGCCCGCGTCATATTCGTCGAACACGATGGCCACGGGGTTGCGCAGGGCCCAGGGCAGGATGCCCTCGTGGAACTCGGTCACCTGCTTGCCATCGCGCAGTTTGATTGCGTCCTTGCCGATCAGGTCAATCCGGCTGATGTGGCTGTCCAGGTTCACGCGCACAGCGGGCCAGTTCAGACGGGCGGCGACCTGCTCGATATGGGTCGATTTGCCGGTGCCGTGATAGCCCTGAATCATCACCCTGCGATTATGGGCAAAGCCCGCCAGGATCGCCAATGTTGTCTCGGGGTCAAACTTGTAGGTCGGGTCGATCACGGGCACACGGTCGGTGGCTTCGGCAAACCCTTTGACCTTCATGTCCGTATCAATGCCAAATACGTCACGGACCGAGATATCTTCGGTGGGTTTTGCGTTTACATCGATCGATCCGTCAGCCATGCGCCTTGTCCTTATCCTTTGCCCCGCTCACCGGGTTTGAACCCGTGTGTGGTGCAACATATTGCGGACAAGGGCAAGGGAAAGCGGCCCGCTCCGAAAGGTGAGCAGGTTTTTCTTTCAAACTGGCCCTATTGACGCGCGGACGATCCTTGGTCGCGATGGGAACAAGACGCAGATCAAGCCGCGTTCATCAACAATGACAGTGCTGCCATTCGGACGCACCCGCCAAACCATGTGTCCGAAAGGCTGCACGCAGGTAGGTATTCAACAATCTACATGTTGTAGAGGATGACCTTATCAGGCATATAATATGGTCTTATGGGGCGTTTTGTAAGTGATCGGGTGTTGGTGAAGCAGGAATGCCAAGCGCAGGCCTTACCGGGGTGTCGCTCCGTGTCGAATGACAGGCAGACGTTAGAAATTGCCTGCAAAGCCGCGGTGACTCCCGGTGGCATTTAACGCTCTTCTCCACACCGTCAATACGACGGGCCAGAACGATCTCATCGTCCAGAACACGACACAACCCGCGATCATCAGCGGATCGATGGTGTCGTTTGATGGGGGCACGACCTTCCAGCCCTACACCTATCTTGGCCAGGGAAACTATCGCGGAACCGGGGAATCCGGAGAGTTCATTCAGGTCGGCGGGCAGATCTACGCCTGGGATGCCAATAACCCAACAGGCCCGATGACCACAGGCAACTGGAAGATTACCCCGGTTGATCTGAACCCGACCGATCCACCCTGTTTTGTCTCGGGCACCCTGATCGAAACGGATTGCGGTCCGCGCCCGGTCGAAGATCTGGCCGTGGGCGATCGGGTTTGCGTGGCCGGTGGGACCACGCTGCCCATCGAATGGATCGGCAAACGAACGCTCAGCGCGCAAATCCTGCGCGTCCGGCCCCAATTCAACCCGGTTTGCATCCGGCGCGATGCGATGGGCAAGGGCCTGCCGGACAGGGATCTTTACCTTTCTCCGCAACACCGGGTCGTGCTGGGGGGCTGGCGGGCCGAGCTATATTTTGGCGCACCAAGCGTGTTCTGCGCGGCCATTCATCTGGTCAACGATGATACCATCCGGCAGGTGACGACGGGCGATGCGGTGACATATTACCACATCGCCTGCGCCGAACATGTGATCCTCACCTCGCACGGCCTGCAAAGCGAAAGCCTGTTTCCGGGCGATATGGCGCTGAAATCACTGCATCGCGACGATGTCGAGGAACTGCGCGCGCTCTTTCCGGGGTTACTTTCAGACGCAGGACCGCACCCCCAAACGTGCCTAAGCTGCCTGACCGGGCGCGAGGCACGCGCGTTGCGAGACATGTTCGCAGACTAGGCCCACATAACGGAAATCGTGGCGCCGCTGTTGGTGCGCGCTCGGATCACGCCCCGCTGTTAACTGCATAAGTGCAGAAGTTGCTAATCGGGGATCAACCGAACAAGGTTTGACGCCTTCATCCTCCGGGACATCGACCCAACATCATTCGCGCATGGCACGGGCATTATGGGCCGTTCAACCCGCCTATGCCCCAATCGGCATGGGTCTCGATAACACTGGCCACGGCCAGCGCCTTTTCCGCGATATCCTCCGGAGTGTCCTCGGCGAACGCGATGCGGGTCATCCTGTCGTGCATAGCTTCCGAGGTGTAAAACTCAAAGGCTCGCGTATTGCCCGGGCTGTTCCAGAACGCGGTGATCCAGATCGAGTCCCGCCCCGGAATACAATATGCACACCAATCGCGCCACAGACGCAGCACCAATTCGGTATCCGGGCTTGCGGCGACCTGTTCGAACAGCGACTCCAGCGGCCACCCTGCCAGGGCGAACATGCAAAGCGTATCGTCCAGACAGCCGCGTTCCCGTGCCATCTCGCGTTTCAGATACGCGCGCTGGAACCGGTCCAGAATCTGCCACTCCTCGGGTGACCAGTTATCCGGGTTACCGGTTTCAAACCGGTTCAGGCTCACCTCCAGCCCAACACTGGCGGGGTCTTCGTCCACGGACAGAATCTCTAGGATCCGGGGCAGCAGGTACCCCCATGTTTCGCGGGCTATCCCCGCGGGATCACAAGCGGCAAAGAACCAGTCCTGAACGTAATGCAGGGGCAGCTCGGCAATGGACGGCGTGAAGAAGTCCGCCTCAATATCGGCGTCCATGCAGCAGCCTTCGCAAACCTCGATACTGCTCGGCTTTGGATAGGCGAAAACCCTGTACGAATCGCTGACGATGTCAGAAAACGGATGATCCGGCGGGATCTTCGCGTTTGGCGGTTTCTGCTCTTTGCGTGCCACGGTCCTTGCATCCAAAACTGTTCTGTCGGGGCAAGGCCACGTCAGTGTGATCCCTGAACGCTACGAAACCCGGATCGATGCGTAAAGCTATGGTCGCGTGGTCAAAGCGAAAACCAAAGCTCATCCTTGCGAAAACCGCCTTTCACAAGACGATCCGCTTTCAACACATCCGGAAACTCGTCCTCCCAGTCCCGGAACATGTCATTTGTAACGATACGTGCCTTGCTGTCCCGCGCCGCCTGCAAGATCAACGGATCTGCCGGCGTGCCTTTGGGCGCGACCATGACCCGCTTGGCCCGCAAGCCCAGGGCGCGGCTCAGCGCCCGGTCGTTCATGTATTCCCCTTCGACCTTGTACCCGACGTTAGCATCGAACACGACTCCCGGTTTGAACCCGGCTTGCTTCAGGCTGGCCAGAACCTGCCGCAATGTTGCCAGATCCGGTGCGCCGTCTTTCCAGTGCATCACGTTCGACCCGTCCACGATGATCCATGTGTTGGCCCTGCGCCAGCCGAACCAGGCCCGGATCAGAAGGATCGTACTGGCGAACACACAAAGCAGGGCCAAAAGGAAAAGCCAGTCCATCTCGGTTGGATAGAACTGCGCCACGACCAGCCCGCAAAGTGAGGCAAGCAGCAAAAAGAAAGGCATACGCACAGCGGTTGCTCCGGGAAAAGCACTGTTTCAATTCCCACTACTATTGCGGGAATTGAAACAGGTTTCCAGACAGCATCCTCACAATCCGTTCAAACTGTGTAAACAGCTGGCGACTGACGGCGGCCTTACTTGAAATTCCGGCTGTCCTTGATCTGGTCCCAGGCCCAGACGACCTCTTGCAACTGCTCTTCCTGCGACCGGTCGCCGCCGTTCATGTCCGGATGCAGCACCTTGATCAGCTTCTTGTACGCCTTGCGCACTTCGGTTTTGGACCAGCTGTCATGGGCTTCCAGAATCTCGATTGCACGGCGTTCAGTGGGGGGCAGGCGACGTCCGCCACCACCCGAGGTGCGCCCCTTGTTCTGCGTGCTGTTGGCGCCCAGAACCTGATGCGGGTCCTCAATGCCCAGACGGGCCCAGGCGCGCGCCTCCGGGTCTCCCATCGGCTTGGTCTCACGTTCCCAAACCTTGTCCTTCGAGCGTTGCGCGTTCAGCTCGGCCTCAGTGGTCCCATCGAAGAAGTTCCACTTCTGGTTATACTCGCGCACGTGCTGCTGGCAGAACCAGAAATAGTCATCCAGAACATCCGGTGCCTTTGGCGCGCGGAACTTGCCCGGCTCGTCACACCCGTCGTGATCGCAGATCCGGACCGAGGTCTCGGACGCGCCTGACATGCCCCGGCGCCCACGCGGGTTCTTTTTCTTGGCGCTGGAAACGGACATATCGAATCCGAAGGGGTCTGATTTCGCCATGCTCTATCCTCACGAACGCATCTTTTCGACTCGGAGGCAGCAGTTTAGTCTAAGCAGCCGAAAGTAGAAGAGGGGGGCGGCAAAAATTTTGCCGCTGAGCAAAAAAATGAGCGTGACCGACGAAATCCGAACCCGCCTGCAAGCCGCCTTTGACCCGCATGAGCTTGACGTGATCGACGACAGCGAAAGCCATCGCGGCCATGCAGGTCACAGGGAAGGCGGCGAAAGCCATTTCAACGTCCGCATCCGCGCCGCCGCATTCGCCGGTCAATCCCGCGTCGCCCGTCACCGGGCCGTGCACAAGGCGCTGGGCGATATCGTGCCCCGCATCCACGCGCTGGCGCTGGATATCGGAACCTGACGCTGCGCCCTATTCCGCGCTCATCTGCGCCGACGGGGTCGAGGCCGAGATCGCATATTCCTCATCCGTCATGACGTCTTCGATCCCCTCGAACAGAGGCGTCGACAGGTAACGCTCGCCCGTATCCGGCAGCATCACCAGCATGACGGATCCCGGCGCCGCGGTTTCCGCCAGATTCATGGCCACCGCAAAGGTCGACCCGCCCGAGATCCCGGTGAATATCCCCTCTTCCGAGGCAAGGCGGCGCGCCCATTCAATCCCTTGCGGCCCCGGAACAGGGATCAGCTGGTCGTAATAGGCGTTGTCGATGGCTTCCTGAAGGACCCATGGAATGAAATCCGGCGTCCAGCCCTGAATCGGGTGCGGCTCGAAATTGGGGTGGCTTTCGGTGGGCTGGTGATCGTCGTTGCGCGTATTCACATAGCCTGACGACACGATGGCGGCATTTGCCGGTTCGGTCAGGATGATTTTCGTATCGGGCCGCTCCTTGCGCAACACTCGTGACACCCCAGCGACCGTGCCGCCGGTGCCATATCCCGTGACCCAGTAATCCAGCTGCGTGCCTTCGAAATCCGCAAGGATTTCCCGTGCGGTCGTATTCTCGTGAATATCGGCATTGGCTGCGGTCTCGAACTGGCTGGCCAGAAACCACCCGTTTTCCTCGGCCAGTTCCTTGGCCTTGGTATACATGCCGAACCCCTTTTGTGCCTTGGGGGTCAGAACAACCTTGGCGCCCAGAAAGCGCATCAGCTTGCGCCGCTCGACCGAAAAGCTCTCGGCCATCGTCACGACCAGCGGATATCCCTTGGCCGCACAGACCATGGCAAGCCCGATCCCGGTATTGCCCGATGTCGCCTCGACAACCGTCTGACCGGGTTTCAGCCGCCCGTCCCGTTCTGCCGCCTCGATGATATTCAGCGCCAGCCTGTCCTTGACCGACCCCGCCGGATTGAACGCTTCGAACTTCACATAAACGGTCACATGCTCCGGCGCGATCCGGTTGATCCGGATACAGGGTGTATCGCCGACTGTATCAAGGATGCTGTCATACAGGCGTGCCCGCCCCTGTGTCTGCCGAATACCCATTTCAAAGTCCCTCCCGGTTTTTCGGTTAACATGCCACAGATTTCGCTGGGTTGATAAGCACATATCGCGCCCGCAGCGCCAAACCTGCCCGCGGGCGGGCTGCTCAAACTGCGGTGCACACCGTGTTGCAGGTGTAACCGCACGTCAAACCCTGATCCGTCTCAGGCGTCTTTCTTGTCATTGGCGGTGTCAGTGTCCTAGTCAACCTAGTCCCGGCTTTTCAACGACAAAGGCGGTTCATTCGCTTCTTCTGAAATTGGTTTCGGCGCGGCCACCACACCGGGGCCGGGGATCGGTTGGGCCAATGGGGTATCGTCAAACTCGGGCACTTCTCCGATCACCGACGCATCGACTTCCTCGGCCACGACCCGCCGGAACACCAGCACATTGCGCCAGTTTGTGGTCGATCCGGTCAGGCCCGAGCGTTCCTCGCTGGGCAGCAGCTCGGCGCGCTGGTATTCCCAGCCGTCCTGCGCCATCTGGTTCAGAACCTGTTCGACCGAGACCGCAAAGCGGCCCTCGGCCGTTTTCACGCCCTTGGCTTTCACGCCCTTTTGCGGCGCGGGGACGACCTTGTATTCAAAAAGCTGCATCAAGTGTTCCTAAATACCTGTTCGCGCCAACTTACCACGCTGACCCCGGGGTGAAAGGGCCGTCGCCCGAGCGGCGGTTTTCAGCCCTGATTATTGCCGTTAGCCTGTGCCGCCTTGGTCACAACCGACAGGCACAGCTCGGTCGCCACTGCCATGTCCTGCACCGAAATCCACTCCAGCGGCCCGTGAATGCACTGCATTCCGGTGAACAGGTTGGGGCAGGGGGTGCCGAACTCGGTCAGGCGCGACCCGTCGGTGCCGCCGCGGATCGGCACCGACAGCGGCTCGATCCCCAGCTCGCGGCAGGCGTCGCGCGCCAGATCAACCGGTGTCATGTCGTTTTCCAGCCAATAGCGCATGTTCCTGTACTGGTGGCTGATATCGCAGGTGATGGTCGCGCGCGGTTCCGTGGCCTGCACGGCCGCACAGACCTGCCGCACGATGTCACGTTGCGCCTCAAGGCCCTCCATCTCGAAATCGCGCAGGATCAGCTTGATTTCCATCTCGGACGATCCACCGCTCATGTCGGTGACATGGATGAACCCGTCGCGGCCATCGGTTGTTTCGGGCGTCATGGTGGCCTGCGGCAAGGTCTGCACGATCTTTGCCGCCAGATGGGCTGCGTTCACCATCTTGTCCTTGGCCAGTCCGGGGTGGATCGATACCCCCTCGATCCGGATCACGGCGCGGTCGGCCGAGAAGCTTTCATATTCGATCTCGCCCACTTCGGCACCGTCCAGAGTATAGGCGAAATCCGCCCCCAGATCCTTGGGCAGCTGTTCGGTAACGCCGCGCCCGATCTCTTCATCCGGGGTAAAGGCAATGCGGATAGGCCCGTGCGGGATATCCGGGTTTTCGATCAGATGCCGCGCCATGGTCATCAGGATCGACACCCCGGCCTTGTCATCCGCGCCCAGCAGGGTGGTACCCGACGCCGTGATCAGGTCATGTCCGATCTTCTCGGCCAGATAGGGGTTCTCGTCCGGGGACAACACCAAATCCGGATTGTCCGGAAAGGAAATGTCGCCACCGTTATATCCCTTGATCACCCGCGGCTTGACGCCCGTTGCATTGAACTGGGGGGCCGTATCCACATGCGCCAGAAAGCCCACCGTCGGGCCGGGCGCGGTGCCGGGGATGCTCGCGACGACCACGCTGTCACCTGTCAGTGTCACATCCTTTGCGCCGATCTCGGTCAGTTCCTGCTTCAGCAGGTTCAGCATGTCGAACTGTATCTGTGTGCTCGGCGTGGTCGCCGAGGTCTCGTCGCTCTGACTGTCGATCGCCGCGTAACGCACCAGCCGATCTTCGAGTTCCTGATCAAATCTGTTCTGCATGATACCTCACCTCTCTGGGTCGGAAGAAAGGGTGCAATCACAGGCGAAGTCAAGCCGATGAGCTGACCCCATTTCTTAAGAAATCGTGGAAATCTGATTGTACAAACCTGACAACTGCCACTGGCAGGCTTGTACAAATTGTAAGGTTCAGGAGCTCAGCTTCTTGCTGACCAAATCGTTAACGGCCTTCGGGTTGGCCTTGCCGCCGGTCGCTTTCATCACCTGACCCACGAACCAACCCGCCAGTTTCGGGTTCACTTTGGCCTTCTCGACCTGGGCCGGATTGGCCGCGATGATCTCGTCCAGTGCAGCCTCGATCGCGCTGGTGTCGGTGACCTGTTTCATCCCGCGATCCTCGACGATCTGCGCCGGGTCACCGCCTTCAGTATAAACGATTTCAAACAGGTCCTTGGCGATCTTGCCCGAGATGGCATTGGACGAAATCAGGTCGATGATCCCACCCAGCTGCGTCGGAGAAACCGGCGACTCCGTGATGTCGTGGTCTTCTTTTTTTAGACGCCCGAACAGCTCGTTGATCACCCAGTTCGCGGCCAGTTTGCCATTGCGGCCCTGCGCGACCTCTTCGAAATAGGCCGCCGATTCCACTTCAGCAGTCAGCACTGAAGCGTCATAGTCGGTCAAGCTGAACTCACTGATAAAGCGCGCTTTTTTGTCGTCAGGCAGTTCTGGCAGATGGGCGGCGATATCGTCCACCCATGCCTGTTCGATCTCCAGCGGCAGCAGGTCGGGATCGGGGAAATAGCGGTAATCATGCGCTTCTTCCTTGGACCGCATCGACCGGGTTTCGCCCTTGTCCGGATCATACAGACGGGTTTCCTGCTCGACCTTGCCACCGGCTTCGACAATGGCGATCTGGCGGCGGGCTTCGACTTCAATGGCTTGCTGGATGAACCGCATCGAGTTCATGTTCTTGATCTCGCAACGGGTGCCCAGATGCGAAAAGTCCTGTGTTTCCTGATACTTCTCATAAGCACCCGGCAAACAGATCGAGACGTTGACGTCCGCCCGCAGGTTGCCGTTCTGCATGTTGCCATCGCAGGTGCCCAGATAGCGCATGATCTGGCGCAGTTTGGCGATATAGGCGGCGGCCTCTTCCGGCCCGCGAATATCAGGGCGGCTGACGATCTCCATTAGGCAGACACCGGTCCGGTTCAGGTCGACAAAGGACATGTGCGGGTCCATGTCGTGGATCGATTTGCCTGCGTCCTGCTCCATGTGGATACGTTCAATCCGCACCATGCGCGCAGTGCCGTCACCCATCTCGACCAGCACTTCGCCTTCGCCCACAATAGGATGATAAAGCTGGGAAATCTGGTAACCTTGCGGCAGGTCAGGATAGAAATAGTTCTTGCGGTCAAAGGCCGATTTCAGGTTGATATCCGCTTTCAGGCCCAGCCCGGTGCGCACCGCCTGTTCCACGCAGAACTCGTTGATCACCGGCAGCATCCCCGGCATTGCCGCATCCACGAAGGCCACGTTCGAGTTCGGCTCGGCCCCGAATTTGGTGGACGCGCCCGAGAACAGCTTGGCATTGGATGAGACCTGCGCATGCACCTCCATTCCGATCACCAGTTCCCAATCGTGCTTGGCCCCGGCAATGGTTTTGGGTTTGGGCATTTCGTGTGTCAGGTCGAGCATGGCGCGCCTCATTTCCGCAGAAGTCTAAGCCTGCGTATTAGGCCCGGCAGGGCCTAGGGGCAAGGGGGAATCCTGACGCGTTCAGTTCTTGGAAAACTGCAGACCAGACGGTGTGAAGGTTACATCCTTGCCGCTGCGCAGTTCATCCCGGAACAGATCCGAGATAGCGCGCAGCGCGTCGCGCTGACCGCGCGCAGCAAACCGCTCGGGCGAGTTGATGCGGACCGAGTTGTTGAACCCGTTGGCGGCATGGGCCCAGATCAGGGGGTGAAGCTCGGTCAGGTGATCGCGGATCAGCCAGTTTGCGGTGTCGCGCATCTGGGCGCGGACATTGTCTGCTTTTTCGTTCAGCCCGTGACCATTCTGAATGGTGATTGCACAATAGGCCGACAACATATTGATCATCTGCTGATCAGGGCGCAGACCGACGATATCGCGCAATCCTTCAAGGAAATATTCGACATCGACCTGTGCGCAGGCCTCTTCGTCCAAAGCGATGGCATCGAATTGCACCCACGTATATCCACCTGCGCCCCAGATATCCTGTGTCCGGACGGCATTGCGCAGTGCCTGTAATTCCAGTTCTGCGTAGCTGCCGAACCACCGGGGCAAAAGATGGCTGCCCATCGCGCGCATGTGACGCTGATTGTGCGGGTCCAGTGTGATCAGGTGCTCGTACTCATCGGCAACGCGGGCGTTTGACTTGCGCTGCCCGGCCAACAGGGCACAACCGGCGGCCGCAATCAGAGGGCTGTCCGACGCATCCGCCTTGCACTTGGGCAAGATCGCAGCGGCCCGGTCGAAATGAGCGGCACAGCGCGAGCGGTGCAAGGGCGGCAAGGCCGTGTCCGTGGCGTTCCCGCGCCAGGCCCAGGCCAGATCGATATGGGCCAGCGCCACAACGGCAGCGATCATCGGATCACCAGGATTGTCAGACAACTCGCCTTCCAGTTCCGAAATACCACCCAGCAAATCGTAATCGGATATGGCCTTGCCGTCCGACAGCGCATGTTCCGCAGCCAGAACCACGTCAGATCTGGCCCCGAACGCCAAAAGATCGGCAATCGGCATACCATCCGATACGGCGGCACGATCCTGATCCGCTGCACGCATTTCTTCGGACAACTCGGTCCAGCGGTCCTGTCTGGCCAGATAGCGCCCATGTTCGATTGTAGAATGTCCAATCAGATTGTCGCAATTCGATGTCGCCACAGGAATGTTGAGCTGCCCATGTTCAGGCAGGGCAGCGGCCAGTGCAGATTTCGTTGCGCACAGATCTTCTGAGGCGTCCGTGGGATTGGATATGGGTTGGGCAAACAACGCCCTTAACGACCGAAACATGGTAAAACTCAAAACTGTAAAAACACTTAACTGAGTCTGAAGTCTGGCGAGGTATCAGGCTCAATTCAAGTGATTTGCTCAATAAACTTTGTTTTTTGTGTCCAATGCGTCCGTAGATCACGCAGTGTTTCAGAAAACAGTGAAATGATGACGGTTTACGCGAAAACCTGCCTGTCTCAGAATGGCTTCCAGATCCCGATGCGGAGGCAGAGACTCATCTGGCAGCCGGATTCGTTTCCCGGATTTCAGGACGATGGATACGCGAACGGAAAAGTCCCACCGGGTGTCAAATTGGAAATGGTCGATATCCCGCATTGGGATGTCGCCCTTACGATTACCCGTGAACCAGCACACTGCATCCGCGTCCAGCTGCACCCCGGCGCTGGTGTTCTGGATCACGTCCCATAGCGCTGGGAGGGTGGCCAGAGACAGCAGGCCAACAACCCACCAAACCGCGTCGAACAGGATGACCAGAGCCAGCAGGGTCGCGTAGATGCTTGCCAGAATGACCAGTGTTCGCGTGTTCCGGTTGCGACGGGTAAAGCTGTAGGGTGTCATGCGCCGAGGATGCGGGATACCATTTCCGTCGTGTCGCGCGACAGGTTCGGAGTTTCCGCAATGCGGGACAATTGTGCGCGCATCAGGTCCTGACGCCCGGCGTCGTACCGTTTCCAGGTCTGGAAGGCAGAACACATCCGTGCCGTGGTTTGCGGGTTCACAGGATCAAGGCGGATCAGCCAATCGGCCAGCAGGCTGTACCCGGCAGCATCCGGTTGGTGGAACCCTGCGTGGTTCATCGCCAGCGCGCCCATAACAGCGCGGAACCGGTTCGGGTTCTTCCAGTTGAAGTCGGGATGCCCGGTCAATGCCTTCGCCGTTTCCGGTGTCGCCTCTGGTGCGGCCATGGTCACCTGCAAGCCAAACCATTTGTCCATGACCAGCCGGTCATGCTGCCATTGGTCATAGAAGGCGGCCAGCTGCGCCTCGCCCTTGCGGGCGCGCAGCAGGCAGGACAGGGCGGTCAGTTGCAGGGTCATGTTATCCGCTTTGGCATACACAGTGGCCGCCATTGCCCCTCCGTCCAGACGAGAAGTCAGCGCCAGTGCCGCGCTGCCAAGGGCGCGTTTTCCTGATTGCTCGGCATCCGGGCTGTAGGGGCCATCAACCAACGCCTCGCTGTGCAGGCGGGGCAGCAGATCCTGCACGTGCTGTGCCGTGGCCTGCCGCAGCGTTTCGACCGCCGACCAGATTGCCATCGGATCGGGCGTCTGGCCGCGTTCATGCAAGGCCGCAGCCAGTTCGGATTGCGTCGGCAGCCCAAGCATCAAGGCGCGATAGGCCGGGTCCAGCGTGTCGTCGCGCAGCACGGCCAGCAGCCCGTCAAGGTAATCGGCGTCTGGGGTTGCCTCGTCCAAGATCATCCGCAGCAAGGTGTTTTGCGCCAGCGATCTGCCAGCCTGCCAGCGGTTGAACGGATCTGTGTCATGCGCCAGCAGAAACGCGCGTTCGGCGTTTGAATGATCGTGTTCCAGAATGACCGGTGCCGAGAAATCGCGCAGGATCGAAGCTGTGGGCCTTGTCGCAAGCCCGGTGAACTGAAAGCTCTGCTCGGCCTCTGTCAGTTCCAGCACTTCAGTCGTGCGGACCTCATCCCCGTTTGGCCCCAGCAGGCCAACAGCGACCGGGATCACCTGGGGCAGTTTCTCTGCCTGACCCGGTGTGGGATCGGTGCGCTGTTTCAGTGTCAGGGTATAGGTCCCGTCGGCCCAATCTTCAGATACGGTCAAACGCGGCGTGCCCGATTGGCTGTACCACCGTTTGAACTGGGTCAGGTCGCGGCCTGTGGTGTCTTCGAACACCTTCAGCCAATCCTCGATCGTGCAGGCCTGCCCGTCATGGCGGTCAAAATAGAGGTCCAGCGCCTTTGCATAGGCCTCATCCCCGACCAGCCGTTTCAACATGCCGATCACTTCGGCACCTTTTTCGTAAACGGTGGCCGTGTAGAAATTGTTGATCTCCTGAAAGCTTTCGGGCCGGACCGGGTGCGAGAGCGGGCCGTTATCCTCGGGGAATTGCCGCGCCCGCAGGTCGATGGCGTCGTGTATGCGCTTTACGGGGGCCGAGCGCATGTCGGATGTGAACTGTGCATCGCGGAAGACGGTCAGGCCTTCTTTCAGACACAGCTGGAACCAGTCGCGGCAGGTGATGCGGTTGCCCGTCCAGTTGTGGAAATACTCATGCGCGATGATCGCCTCGATCCGTTCGAAATTGGCATCGGTCGAGGTTTCGGGACTGGCCAGAACAGCCGAAGAGTTAAAGATGTTCAGCCCCTTGTTTTCCATCGCGCCCATGTTGAAGTCATCGACGGCGACGATGTTGAAGACGTCCAGATCGTATTCCCGGCCATAGACATCTTCGTCCCATTTCATGGACTTCTTCAGCGCCTCCATTCCGAAGGCGCATTTGCCCTCATCCCCCTGGCGTACCCACAGGTTCAACGCCACATCCCGGCCTGATCTGGTGGTGAACCGGTCGGGATGGGCCACAAGATCCCCAGCGACAAGCGCAAACAGATAGGCAGGCTTGGGCCACGGGTCGGTCCATTCGGCCCATCCTTCGCCCTTGCCCGAGGGGTTGCCGTTCGACAGCAGAACCGGCAGGTCGCCATTGATACGCACGGTAAAGGTGGACATGACATCGGGGCGATCCGGGTAATATGTGATCTTGCGGAAACCCTCCGCCTCGCACTGGGTGCAATACATGCCGTTCGACATATAAAGCCCCTCCAACGCCGTGTTGTTGCCCGGATCGATCTCAACTTCGGCTTCCCAGATGAACGGAGCGTCGGGGACATCGGCGGTCAGGCCCTTGTCTGTGACGTCAGGCGAAACTTCGGTTCCGTTAATGGAGGCGCGGATCAGGTTCAGATCCTCGCCATGCAGGAAAAAGGTGCGGTCGGAGGCGTCGGGGTTTGGACGAAACGCGATACGCGACGTGACCCGTGTTGCATGTGCCGACAGATCGAAGGTCAGGTGCACGCTGTCCAGCAGATAACCAAATGGAGTGTAGTCTTTCAGGAAGATCGTGGTGGGGGCAGCGTCGCGCATGGGGGCCTCGCATCGGTTCGTGTCTGGCGCGACGTTAGGGGCATCGTTCCAGAGCTGCAACTGGCCCCCGCCATTCCCTTGTTGTTTTTGAAACAGCTTCCGTTCGATCCGAATAACCCTAACGCAAAGTCGAAAGTTGCCTATCGGAAACTTTCGGCCTAAGTCACTTACGCATACAATGGCACACAATCGCAGGAGAGCAGGAAGATGAGTGGCAGACAAACCCTGAGCGGGCTGCAGATCGATCCAATACTGGCAGAGTTTATCGAGACGCGGGCATTGCCGGGTACGGGTGTGTCGGCGCAGGATTTCTGGGCGGGTCTGGCACGACTGGTTTCTGAACTGGGGCCGAAAAACCGCGCGCTTCTGGCCAAGCGGGCCGAAATACAAGGGCGCCTCGATGGCTGGCATATTGCGCGCAAGGGTCAGAGCATTGATCCCACTGACTATCAGGCTTTTCTAAAGGAAATCGGTTATCTGGTCGAGGAAGGCGACGGGTTTCAAATCGACACGACGCATGTCGACCCCGAGATCGCGCTGACACCGGGGCCGCAGCTTGTTGTGCCGATCACCAACGCACGCTTTGCGCTGAACGCGGCGAATGCGAGATGGGGCAGCTTGTATGATGCGCTTTATGGCACCGATGCGATAGGCGATCTGCCAACAGGCGGTGGGTATGATGCGGCGCGCGGTGCACGGGTGATTGCATGGGCGAAAGCCTTTCTGGATGACGCTGTACCTCTGGCTGGTGGGTCTTGGGCCGACGTGTCGGGACTGCATGTCGAAGAAGGTGCTCTTTCCCCGGCACTGGCAAACCCCGATCAATTTGTTGGTTTCGGTGGCGCGGCAGACAAGCCGGCTTTTGTGCTTCTGAAAAACAATGGCCTGCATATTCAGATCATGATCGATCCGACTGGAGCCATCGGCGCCTCTGATCCCGCAGGTATAGCAGACGTCCGGCTGGAATCCGCTCTTTCAACGATTATGGACTGTGAAGACTCGGTCGCTTGTGTTGATGCGGCGGATAAGGTCGTTGCCTATGGCAACTGGCTGGGCCTGATGAAGGGTGATCTGACCGAAGACGTCACCAAGGGCGACACCACGTTTACCCGCAAGCTGGCAGAGGATCTGACTTTCACCACACCGACAGGTGAGCAGGCGACCCTGAAAGGCCGGTCGCTGATGCTGGTGCGGAATGTCGGCCACCTGATGACGAACCCGGCCGTTCTGGACGCCGAAGGGCGCGAGATTGGCGAAGGGTTGATGGACGCACTCTGCACCACTCTGATCGCAATGCGTGACCTGCAACGGGATGGGGGGAACTCGGTCGAAGGGTCGGTTTATGTTGTGAAGCCCAAGATGCACGGGCCGGAAGAGGTTGCCTTTGCGGTCGAGATTTTCGACATGGTCGAAGACATTCTGGGTCTGCCGCGCAACACCGTAAAGCTGGGGATCATGGATGAGGAACGCCGCACGTCGGTAAACCTGAAAGAGTGCATTCGCGCCGCGAAATCGCGCGTCGCCTTTATCAACACCGGTTTCCTGGACCGGACGGGGGATGAGATTCATACCTCGATGGAGGCCGGGCCGATGCTGCCCAAGGGCGACATCAAGAACACGCCCTGGATTGCGTCTTATGAAGACCGCAATGTCGATATCGGTTTGGCCTGTGGCCTGAAAGGCAAGGCGCAGATTGGCAAAGGCATGTGGGCGATGCCGGACCGGATGGGCGACATGCTTGAGGCCAAGATCGGTCACCCGCTGGCTGGTGCGACCTGCGCCTGGGTGCCGTCGCCCACAGCTGCGACGCTGCACGCCACACATTACCACAAGGTCAACGTACTGGCCCGTCAGGACGAGATCGCAATGGCGGGTGCCCGAGGAACACTTGACGATTTGCTGACCATTCCCCTGCTGGGGGGGCGCAATCTTGGCGACGCGGAAATCTCGCGCGAGGTCGAGAATAATGCACAAGGCATTCTGGGCTATGTCGTGCGTTGGGTCGATCAGGGCGTGGGATGTTCCAAAGTCCCCGACATCAATGACATCGGGTTGATGGAAGACCGTGCGACCTGCCGAATTTCGTCTCAGGCACTGGCCAACTGGTTGCATCATGGCATTGTCGACGAGGCACAGGTGATGGCTGCGATGCAGAAAATGGCGGCTGTCGTGGATCGCCAGAATGCAAGTGATCCGGGTTATGTCCCGATGGCGCCGGGCTTTAACGGAATCGCTTTTCAGGCGGCTTGTGACCTTGTGTTCAAAGGTCGTGTGCAGCCCTCGGGCTACACCGAGCCGGTCCTGCACGCGCGCCGTCTGGAATTGAAGGCGGCCACAGCGTAAAACGAAGGGGGCGATCCGCCCCCCTTTTCTTCTTTCGACATGCAGACACAGGAATGCACATGGAAGTTTCCCTTCGCAAAGCCCGTACCATTATCCGCAAAGCACTTGAGAAAGGCCGCGAGATGGAGCTTAAGCCACTTTCAGTGGTTGTTCTGGACGCAGGCGGCCACGTCATCGCGTTCGAGCGCGAGGATGATGCCGCACCGGGCCGCTTTGCGATTGCGCATGGCAAGGCGTATGGCTCTGTCATGCTGGGTATGGCGGGCACGGCACAGATGCAGCGGGCCGAGGCGCAAGCCTACTTTATGGCGGCGGTAAACGGAGTGTATGGCGGGCAGGTCGTACCAGTTCCGGGCGGGGTCTTGCTGCGGGGGCGAAAAGGGGACGTGATCGGTGCCGTAGGGGTGACCGGCGACACGTCAGAAAACGATGCTGCCGTTGCGATGGCGGGAATTGAGGCCGCCGGGTTGGACGGAGAGATATAGATCCGACCAAAGAGAGCAGCTCCGTCAAAGTAATGACTTGGCGCATGTTCCCAACTTGAAGTTTGGTGCTGGGAAAACGTGCCGGGACTGGACTGAATGTCGGGAGAAAATTTGTGCACCCCTGAACACGTCCCTGCGCTGTCACGCAGGAGGTGTATTCTTGCACGACTGTGAAGCTGCGGTTAGCTTCCTTTCCAAGGGGATGAATAACAAGGAAAGCGGAATGTCTCGACCCGTTGTTGGTATTATCGGCAACTCATACCTCATGAACGATCAATACCCGACCCATGCAGGGGGGACGATGAACTCTGACGCTGTGGCGAACGTATCGGGATGTTTGCCGCTGCTGATCCCCGCCGATCCCCGATATGTATCGGTTGAGGAGTTGCTGGAGGTTTGCGACGGGTTCCTTCTGACCGGCGGCCGCCCCAATGTGCATCCCGAAGAATATGGTGAACCTGCAACCGAGGCGCATGGAGAGTTTGACCGCGCGCGTGACGCAATCACCTTGCCGTTGGTTCGGGCCTGTGTGGACCGGGGTCAGCCGTTTCTGGGCATTTGCCGCGGATTTCAAGAGGTCAACGTGGCCATGGGCGGAACGCTCTATCCGGAAATTCGCGATTTGCCGGGGCGGATGAACCACCGGATGCCGCCCGATGGTACACTTGAGGAAAAATTTGCACTGCGCCATGTTGTGAAACTGACCAAAAATGGTGTGTTCCACGACTTGTTTGGTGCGCAGGAGGTCATGACAAACACGCTGCACGGGCAGGGGATCAAGTGCATCGGACAGCGTGTGGTGATCGATGGGCATGCTCCGGACGGAACGCCCGAGGCGATTTACGTCAAGGACGCGCCCGGATTCACGCTGTCCGTGCAATGGCATCCCGAATGGGATGCGATCAACGACCCGGTTTCACGCCCCTTGTTCGAAGCCTTCGGCATGGCTGTGCGGGGATGGGCGGCGGGGATTGCCTGTCAGGCAGTTCAGAAATCAGCCTGACTTGGGCACCGGACCGCGCGGGTGCGCGACGGACCGGTGCAGGGGAAGGTAAATGGCAATCAGACCAGCAGGTTGAACTGATTGACCAGCGGTAGGCTGCGCGCGCGTTTTCCCGTCAGATCAAACAGGGCGTTGCCCAGTGCGGGCATCGAGGGGGGCGTGCCGGGCTCACCAGCGCCGCCCATATGGCGATTGGTCTCCAGAACGCGCACCTCGACTTGTGGCGCGGTATGCATACGAAGGGCGTCATAGTCAGGGAAGTTGAACTGCTCGACTTCCCCGTCGGCAAAGGTGATCGCGCCGAAACATGCAGCCGACAGGCCATACATCATGCCGCCAAACATCTGCGCCTTGACGTTTTCCGGGTCCAGCGCCAGCCCCATGTCGCAGGCGATCCAGGCCTTGTGAATGCGGATGGCACCGTCTTCGTCGACAACTTCGATAACCTGAGCCACCGGCGTGCCGAAGCTGTAGGTGAAGGCTACGCCACGGCCTACGCCGTCAGGTGTTTTCCCGGTCCAGTTGGACATTTCCTTGACCGCTTCCAGACATCCGGCAGACGGGGCGTGTTCGGTTCTCATTAGCTCTAGCCGGAAGTCCAGCGGGTCGCGCCCTGCGGCATGGGCCAATTCGTCCATGAAGGTCTCGTGGAAAAAGCCGTTGTGGCTGTTGCCGACCGAACGCCAGAAGCCTACCGGGACAGCCAGATCAGCGACGTGGCCGCTCATCCGGTAGTTTGGCACGGCGTAAGGTTGGTTGAAGAACCCTTCGACCAGCACTTTGTCGGGTCCGCCTCCAGGGAAGCCGGTGTAACGCTCGACCGCCTGTTGCGTGCAGGACTGTGCCGCAACCTTGCCGTCAATGAGAACGGCTTTGCCGTCCTGAACAGCGCCGCGCATCCGGGCGATGGCGCCGGGGCGGAAGTAGTCGTGACGCATGTCTTCTTCGCGGCTCCAGGTTGTCTGGACCGGTATGCCAGGCACGGCCATCGCGACCTTGGTGGCGATTTCCCCAAAATCCAGCTCACCCCGGCGGCCAAACCCACCCCCCAGATAGGTGGTGTGAATCTGAACAGCCTCAGTGTCCAGATTTGCGGTATTCGCAGCGCGAAACCGGATCAGCGTCGGGGCCTGATTGCCGCACCACAGCTCCAGAGCATCTCCGGTATAGAGCGCGGTGGCATTCATCGGCTCCATCGTGGCGTGCGCCAGATAGGGCACTTGGTATTCGGCAGTGATCTCGGTCGCGCCATCCGGCGTCATGCTGACATCGCCATCGTCGCGCATAGTCGAGTTCGGCGCGTCGTCAAACGCCTCGGCAATCTTTGAGAAAATGCCGTCCGTATCAGGTGGATATGGCGCATCGCCCCAGTCGATCTCAATAGCCTCGACCGCCTGGTTGGCCAGCCATGTGTTGTTCGCGATCACGGCAACCCCTGTGCCCAGATCAACAACCTTCTCGACCCCGGGCATGGAGATTGCAGCACTGTCGTCAAAGCTGTTCATCGCGCCGCCCAGTTTGGGGTTCATGCGCACGGCAGCAAATTTCATACCGGGCAGGCGAACATCGATGCCAAACTCGGCAGTGCCTGTCACTTTGCCCATCATGTCCAGTCGCGGTTGTGTCCGGCCCAGATAACGCCATTGGGACGGGTCTCGCAAAGGTACCTCGACGGGTTCCAGTCCGGACGCTTCCACTGCAAGATCGGTATAAGCGATCTTGTCACCGTTCGGGGCGATGACATGGCCTGAAGATGTTTTCAGGTCCGAGGGCGCGACCCCCAACCGATCAGCGGCGGCGCGTTTCAGCGTTTCACGGGCCGAAGCGCCGGCTTGCCGCATCCTCTCGAACCCGTCCTTCATCGAGGTTGAGCCGCCTGTGACTTGCAGGCTTAGGGCCTTGCCAAGAACACCCAGTGCTTCACCTAAGTTGTGCTGGAAGTCCGAGATGTCGTAGCCCTTGTTTGGCAGTCCCTCGCCCATCATGGCTGAGTTGTAATAGGCGGTTGCTGCCGGACCGTGCAGGACGGTGATTTGATCCAGATCGACATCCAGTTCTTCGGCGATCAGCGCGGCCCACGTGGTTTTCACGCCCTGTCCCATCTCGGCACGGGGCGCGAACAGGGTGACGCCATTCTGATCGATCAGCACGAAGGGGTTCAGTGTCGCTTCACCTTCTTTCGGTTTCAGCGGGTTGGGGGCAGGGCGGGTGACATAATACGCGCCAAAGGCGACGCCGCCAACAATTGCGGCTGAGCCGATCAGGAACGTACGGCGGAAAATTTTGCCAACAGAAGCCATCTCTTATGCCTCCTTCAACTTGGATGCTGCGTCGTGGATCGCGGCCCGGATGCGAGGGTAGGTGCCACAGCGGCACAGGTTTCCCTGCATCGCCTCATCGATCTCTGCGTCCGTGGGCGCAGGGTTTTGCGCAAGCAGGGCAGCGGCCTGCATGATCTGGCCCGACTGGCAATAGCCACATTGCGCCACCTGATGATCAGCCCAGGACTGCTGGATCGTAGCCAGCGCTTCTGGCGTTCCGACGCCTTCGATTGTGGTCACCTCGCCCCAGACATTCGACAGCGCCACCTGGCATGAGCGTACGGCCTCGCCATCGATATGAACCGTACAGGCCCCGCAAGCGGCGACGCCACAGCCGAACTTAGTGCCGGTCAGGCCAACCTCATCCCTCAGAACCCAAAGCAGGGGGACATCATCCGGCAGGTCGATCTGATGGGGAGTTCCGTTAATCTTCAGGGCCGTCGCCATGGCGCACCTTTTTGTATCTGTGGAAGGTTCTGACATAATGGTTGTAAAGTGTCAGTCTGTCAATTGACAAATTAAACAAAGAATGTCAGAGATTTTCTTATGAAAGATACGAGTGACGAATCCCGGCAGAAAGCGATCCTAGCATCTGCTTTTCAGGCCTTTTCCGCATACGGGTTCCGCAAGACCTCGATGGATGACATTGCGCGCGGTGCAGGGATGTCGCGGCCAGCGGTCTATCTGTATTTCAGGAACAAGGAAGCGATCGTTCGCAAGCTGACCGAACGGCATTACGAGGAAAAGACCGTAGCGGTGGCCGAGGCGTTGAACGGCGAAGGCTCGGTTTCGGACATTGCCAGGAAGGCGATCCATGCCCAGACCGAGGGTATGGCTGCGATTTTGGCGTCGCCGCATGGGATTGAGATGCTGGACACAACCAAATCCATGGCCATCGATATTGTCGAGCGGGGCGAAGGGGAACTTGCCGCGCTTTATGCCGAATGGCTGAGGCGAGAGCAGGATGCTGGCCGCGTTCGCCTGTTTGACACGCCTGAAGAGACGGCGAAAACACTTACGGTCACGCTGAAGGGGATCAAGCTGACCGCGTCAGACGCCGAGGAATTTGAAAGGCGCACCAAACAGCTGGCTGCCCTGATCGGAGCTGGGCTGGAAATCAGGTAACGCGCTGCCGGGTTTTGTACTCTGGCGTGTCCCAAAGCTTGTTCTGCATGACATCCGCCAGAATCCCGACTGCACGCTCGACATCGCTTTCATCGATATACAGCGGCGTGAAACCAAACCGCATTGTGTCAGGTGCGCGGAAATCTCCAACGACACCACGCGCGATCAGTGCTTGCATCGCGGCGTAGCCTTCCCTGAAGCGGAATGAAACCTGACTGCCACGCTGCTCGGGAACACGCGGACTGTCCAATTGCAAGTCGGGGCAGGTCGCCTCGACCCGACGGATGAAAAGCTCGGTCAATTCAATGGATTTGGCGCGCACATCCGCCATGTCGGCCATATCCCAGATATCCATGGCCGCCGAAAGTGCGGTCATTTGGATGATCGGAGGTGTTCCAACGCGCATACGCTCAATCCCGCTTCCGGGCCGATAGTCCAGGTCAAAGGCAAAGGGCGCTTCGTGCCCCAGCCAGCCGGACAGGGCCGGGCGCACACTATCTGCCAGTCGGGGCGCAACATAAATGAAAGCGGGCGCACCGGGGCCGCCATTGAGGTATTTATAAGTGCACCCGACTGCGAAATCGGCATTGCACCCTGCAAGGTCAACGGGGATAGCACCTGCGGAATGCGCCAGATCCCAAACCGTCACGACACCATTGGCATGGGCCAGTTCCGTCAGCGCTTTCATGTCGTGCATCCGGCCCGTACGGTAATCCACTTCGGTCAGCATCAGGACCGCGACCTCTTCGGTGATTGCATCTGCGACGCCCTGCGGGTCGACGACGCGCAGTTCGTATGCGCCCCCAAGGGATCGCAGCAGGCCATCGACCATGTACAGGTCTGACGGAAAGTTCCCATTGTCGGAAAGCACAACCTTGCGGGTCGGGTTCAGTTCAAGAGCAGAGGACACGGCCTGATAAACCTTGATCGACAGGGTGTCGCCGGTCACGACGCTGCCCGGCTCGGCACCGATCAGGCGGCCAATTCGATCTCCAAGCTCAGTGGGAAGGCCCATCCAACCGGCCTTGTTCCAGCCGGTGATCAGCATTTGCCCCCATTCCTCGGTCAGCATGTTCTGCACACGAGACGCAGCCGTTTTAGGCAGCGGACCCAACGAGTTGCCGTCCAGATAAATCACGCCCTCGGGCAGGTCGAACATGGCTTTGGTTGCTGCAAAATCGGTCATGAAGGTTCACTCACTTGTGTGGTCGTCTTTTGTTGCATTTGGGGTAGCCGATCCTGACATGTCTGTCTATCGATGCGACATACTGGTCTTTTGCCAATCTGGTCGAAAAACGATAGGACGTCGGTCAGAAGCGACATATACCCGAAATTGTCGTCGCTCATGAGGGATTGGAATGCGCTGGATAGATGTACCGCCGGTTTGGTTGATCGCTTTCGCGGCGCTGGCATGGGCGCAAGCCAGATACATGGCGTTGGGCCTGTCACTAGAGAGCGGCCTGACCGACCTTCTCAGCGGAGTTCTGATCGGCGGCGGCCTTCTGATGGCCGTTCTGGCCATTGTCGAGTTTCGCCGCCACAAAACAACCGTCATTCCCCATGAGACACCGACCGCGATGGTGCAAACGGGCATCTACAAACGCAGTCGAAACCCGATCTACGTCGGTGACGTTCTGATTCTTGCGGGTTTGATCCTGCGGTTTGACGCCGTGTTGTCACTGGTTTTGGTTCCAGTCTTCGTCTGGGTGCTGGAGCGCCGGTTTATCCTGCCGGAAGAAGACCGCCTGCGCCGGCAGTTCCGCACGGATTTCGCACGCTACGAACGCAAGACGCGGCGTTGGATCTAATGTGGCTGATTTCGTGATGTCACGTAAAAAATGCTGCACTTGCGAAATAATGTTGCGCAGGATACATCTTTGCTTAACAAAGAATACCGACCACCCGCTCGGACAGAGTAAAAATTAGGGGGACTGCCAGTGAAGATAGGCACGCCAAAGGAAATACTGGACGGTGAGAGCCGGGTTGCAATGACGCCCGACTCGGCCGTGCAATTGCAGAAGCTGGGCTATGAGTGCCTGATCGAGAAAGGCGCCGGCGCGGCTGCCGGTTTTTCGGATGCCGCATACGAGGCCGTAGGCGTTGAGGTGGTCAAGACCGCAGCGTCGCTGTGGAAGACCGCGGATATCATTGCCAAGGTTCGGATCCCGACTGAGGCCGAACTGAAACGGTTGACCAAGGGCAAGACCCTGATTTCGTTCTTCAATCCTGCGGGCAACGAAGAAGGAATGGAGCTGGCCAAATCCAAGGGCGCCAACGTGATCGCCATGGAGATGGTGCCACGCATCTCGCGTGCGCAGAAGATGGACGCGCTGTCGTCGATGGCAAATATCGCGGGCTATCGTGCCGTGATCGAGGCAGGCAACAACTTTGGCCGTTTCTTCACCGGTCAGGTGACCGCCGCCGGTAAAGTTCCTCCTGCCAAGGTGCTGATCGTTGGGGCCGGTGTGGCCGGTCTGGCCGCAATCGGGACGTCCACGTCGCTGGGCGCGATCACCTACGCGTTCGACGTGCGCCCTGAAGTGGCCGAACAGGTCGAATCGATGGGGGCGGAGTTCGTCTATCTGGACTTCGAAGAAGAGCAGCAGGATGGCGCGGCCACAGGCGGTTATGCCTCGGTCCAGTCGGAAGAATTCCGCAACGCCCAGCTGGCCAAGTTCCGCGAACTTGCGCCCGAGATGGACATCGTGATCACCACCGCCCTTATCCCCAACCGTCCGGCGCCCAAGCTGTGGCTGGAGGATATGGTCAAGGCGATGAAACCGGGTTCGGTCATCATCGACCTTGCAGCCGAGCGTGGCGGTAACGTCGAAGGCACTGTGCCGGATGAGAAAGTCGTAACCGATAATGGCGTGACCATAATCGGTTATACAGACTTCCCCAGCCGGATGGCGGCACAATCCTCGTCGCTTTATGCAACCAACATCCGTCACATGATGACTGACCTGACGCCCGAGAAGGACGGTCAGATCAATCACAACATGGAAGATGACGTGATCCGCGGCGCAACCGTGACCCATGCGGGTGAGATTACCTTCCCGCCGCCACCGCCCAAGATTCAGGCAATTGCGGCGCAGAAAAAGCCCGAGGTCAAGGAACTGACCCCGGAAGAGAAAAAGGCGCAGGAGATTGCGGCCTTCAAAGCGCAGACCAAGCAGCAGTTCACCCTTTTGGGTGTTGGTGGCGCGCTGATGCTGCTGGTGGGGCTGGTTGCCCCGGCCAGCTTCATGCAGCATTTCATCGTCTTCGTGCTGGCCATTTTCGTAGGCTTCCAGGTGATCTGGAATGTCTCGCACAGCCTGCACACGCCGCTGATGGCGATCACCAACGCGATCTCGTCGATCATCATCGTCGGGGCATTGATGCAGATCGGATCGGGGTCGTTCCTGGTCATTCTGCTGGCGGCGCTGTCCGTCTTCATGGCCGGGATCAACATCTTCGGTGGCTTCCTCGTAACCCGGCGCATGCTCGCCATGTTCCAGAAATCTTAAGGAGGCCGGGCACATGGAATTTGGCTTCACCACTGCCGCCTATGTTGTTGCGGCTGTTCTGTTCATCCTTTCCCTTGGCGGGTTGTCGAACCAGGAAAGCGCCAAGCGCGCGGTCTGGTACGGCATCGTCGGCATGGCGCTGGCGGTTTTTGCCACACTGGTTGGTCCGGGTTCTGGCCTGTGGCTGCTGTCGATCCTGCTGATCATTGGCGGCGGTCTGATCGGTCAATACGTGGCGCAGCGCGTCCAGATGACCGAGATGCCGCAGCTGGTGGCCGCGATGCATTCACTCGTCGGTCTGGCCGCTGTGTTTGTGGGTTTCAATGCACATTTTGAAATCGGCAACGTGGCACAGGTCATGGCGATTGCGGATACGGCGAAAGAGGCGGATTTGCATGATCTGGGCACCTTTGCCAAACTGATCGCCAAGAAGACACCGGCCGAACTTGCTATCCTGCACGTGGAATTGTTCCTGGGCATCTTTATCGGCGCGATCACCTTTACCGGTTCGGTCGTGGCCTATGGCAAGTTGGCGGGCAAAGTGACCTCGGCGGCGACAAAGCTGCCCGGTGGTCATGCGCTGAACGCGGCGGCTGCGGGTCTCTCGCTGATCTGTCTGATCTGGTACACCGCGTCTGGCGGGCTGTTGCCGCTGATCCTGATGACCCTGGCCGCTTTGTTCATCGGTTATCACCTGATCATGGGCATCGGTGGCGCGGACATGCCAGTGGTTGTGTCGATGCTGAACAGCTATTCGGGCTGGGCCGCGGCGGCGATTGGTTTCTCGCTGGGCAATGACCTGCTGATCGTGGTCGGTGCGCTGGTGGGCTCAAGCGGTGCGATCCTGTCCTACATCATGTGCAAGGCGATGAACCGTCACTTTGTCAGCGTGATCCTGGGCGGC
Organism: Ruegeria sp. AE3; assembly: GCF_056542225.1. NCBI lineage: Bacteria > Pseudomonadati > Pseudomonadota > Alphaproteobacteria > Rhodobacterales > Roseobacteraceae > Ruegeria > Ruegeria sp. AE3. The sequence goes on from NZ_JBQFZL010000001.1 coordinate 201,535, forward strand.
TTTGGTGGCCCGCAGGGTGAACAGATGGCTGTTGAGGGAGAGCAGGTGGCTATTGAGGCTGATGGCGTGGCTGCAGCCCTGAACGATGCCGACAGTGTAATCATCATTCCCGGCTACGGGATGGCGGTTGCGCAGGCACAGCAATCGGTCAGTGAACTGGTCCGTAAGCTGCGCGCCAAGGGTAAAGAGGTACGTTTTGCGATCCACCCGGTCGCGGGTCGTTTGCCGGGCCATATGAACGTGCTGCTGGCCGAGGCGAAGGTGCCCTATGATATCGTTCTGGAAATGGACGAGATCAATGACGACTTCCCGGATACGGATGTGGCCATCGTTATCGGCTCGAACGACATCGTGAACCCTGCGGCGCAGGAAGATCCCAACAGCCCCATTGCCGGTATGCCGGTTCTGGAATGCTGGAAGGCCAAGCAGGTCTTCGTGTCAAAACGTGGTCAGGGTACAGGGTATTCGGGTATCGAAAACCCGCTGTTCTTCAAGGAAAATACCCGCATGTTCTATGGCGACGCCAAAGCGTCTCTGGACAAGCTGCTGCCGATGATCGAGTGATTAACCGGTTTGATCCATTTGCAAAGGGCGCCTTTGGGCGCCCTTTTCTTTTTTTGTTTTATTGGGGGCTTTGCCCCCAAACCCCTAGGATATTTATGGCCAGATGAAGCGCGCTGGTTGTGGTATATTAGATGTGCGTATGGTTGGAGCGAAACATGCAGAAAGTGAACGGTATAGGGGGCGTATTCTTTCGGGCCAGTGATCCTGAGGCGTTGAGCCGCTGGTACGAAGAACATCTGGGCGTAAACCACTATGATCCGGTGCCCTGGAAGCAGCGCGAAGGGTATACGGTGTTTGCGCCTTTCGCTAAAGACACTGAGTATTTCGGAAACCCGGATCAGCAATGGATGATCAATTTTCGGGTCGATGATCTGGGCGCGATGATACAGCAGCTCGAAGCTGCCGGAATCTCTGTTGAGACCCGCCCAGACTGGGACAGCGAGATCGGAAAGTTCGCTCGGCTTCACGATCCGGAGGGAAATCCGATCGAGCTGTGGCAGCCAAATCAATGAGATAGTCGGTTTGTATACCTTTGTATTCGTGTAAGTATATGAAATAAAATAAGAATTGATGTATCCGAGTTGTGACGTATAGTGCGGACACCGCTATCGGAGCCTCGGAATGACGCCAATCGATGATCACCCGCTGCGCTATGCGCTGGCAAATGAACTTCATGCCCGCCCGTTTCCGGCCGCCGATACGCCGTGCACGGTCGCCTTTCTTGCGATCAAGAAGCCTGAAGCAGCCGTCGCTCGGGACCGCAGTCAGGATATTGCCCATCTGATCGATCTGCTTGACCGACATGGGGCGCAACATCCGCAGCCGGGGGCCACGCATTATGCCGGGCAGATAGGACGCCATTGGCTGAAATGGGAGCAGCACACTGAGTTTGTCACGTATACGGCGATTGTGCCGAATGTCAGCGGCCGCCCCTTCAACCCGGCTGATTTCGAGGTATTTCCCCCGGATTGGCTAATGGCCAGTCCGGGCCAGAGGATCACCTCGCTGCTGATGCGGGTGGTGCCGCGCCCGGAAGATGCGGCTGTAAAGGTCGCTCTGGCTGATTGGTTCGAACCTGAAAGTCTGGCGGTGTCGCGGGTGTTGGATGCTTCAGCAATTTGCGCCAGCGATTTCCGTATCGACCCGGCTGGTCACATGCGTTTTGCCCTGTTCGTGACCGAAGGCACGGGCACGCGCCGCACAGGGCGTATCATCCAGCGGCTGTGCGAGATCGAGACATACAAGGCGATGTCGATGCTTGGCTTTGCCCGCGTCAAACAATTGGCCCCCCGGATCGAGGAACTGGATGCCCAGCTGGCGAAGCTGATGGTTGAAATGACGGATGACACCACCCCACCAGATGCGCTGTTGCCTCAATTGCTGGCCATATCGACCGAGCTCGAGACCATATCGGCCCGCAGTTCGTTCCGATTCGGTGCGACCGGCGCTTACGAGGCGCTGGTCAATCAGCGGATCGATGTCCTGCGCGAGGAAAGGTTCGAAGGCGGCCAAAGCTTTGCCGATTTCATGATGCGCCGTTATGACCCTGCGATCCGTACCGTGAAATCAACAGAACGCCGCCTGCAGGCGCTGTCTGACCGGGCCATACGTGCGGGTGAGTTGTTGCGCACAAGGGTGGACGTCGAGCGGAGTGCACAAAATCAGGCCCTGTTGGAAAGCATGGATCGTCGGGCCGATCTTGCCTTGCGCTTGCAGCACACGGTTGAGGGCCTTTCTGTGGTGGCCATCAGTTATTACGCGGTCTCACTTGTCGGCTACCTTCTGTATCCGTTGACTGCCGCCGGCATAAGCAAGGGAATGCTGACGGCGGCGGCGACGATCCCGGTTGTAGCGGGCGTATGGTTCGCCGTTCGGCGCATCCGCAAACGCCTGGGTTAAGCTGCAATTGCCAATTTGCGCCCAACCTGTAGAACGGGTGAGGCGGGCAGACAGCACGAGGTTCTCTGTTGATTGGTGTTTTCTCGGCATGGCGGGCAGTTGCGACCATGTTCATCCTGAACGGGGCTTTGTTCGGCATCTGGGCCTCGCGCATACCGGCCGTGCGCGACCGGTTGGAGCTGTCCCATGACGCGTTGGGGTACGGGTTGTTGTTCATGGCGGCCGGGGCCGTCTGTTCGTTTCCGGTCACAGGGCGGTTGACGGATCGGTATGGCGCAGTTGCGATAACCCGGATTGTGGCCGTTCTGTACACGATGTCGCTGGTCCTGCTTGCTGTTGCTGGCGGGTTTTGGGCGCTGGCGTTATGTTTGTTTGTTTTTGGCGCCTTTCACGGATCGATGGATGTGGCGATGAATGCCTGGGCCGCCGAGGTCGAGCAGGCATATGACAAACCTGTAATGTCGTCATTCCACGCCATGTGGAGCCTTGGGGCCGGTCTTGGCGCGCTCAGCGGGTACGTGGCTGTTCAGATGGGGCTGACGGTTCTGGTGCATTTCCTATTGGCGGGTGGCGCGGTTGTTGCCTTCGCGCTGGCCTTGTCGTGGGTGCGCTGGACGTCGAAACGGTCCGAGCGGTCGCAAAGCTCGGGTTTTGCTTTGCCCTCGGGCGCGCTGATACTGGTCGGATTCGCGGCCATGTGCGGTGCATTGGGTGAAGGCGCCGTCGCAGACTGGAGCGCGATTTTCCTGCGAGACGTTTCCGGGGCGCCCGAAAGTGTTGCCGCATTGGGCTATGCCGTGTTTTCCGTGACGATGGTGGCGTTTCGCCTAGCAGGCGCGATTGTCATTATGCGGTTTGGTCCCGCTGCGACGGCCCGGTTCGGCGGGATCTGCGCGGCGTTGGGCGTTTTCGCTGTGGTTTCTTCGGTCGCGCCTTTGCCCGCATTGGCGGGGTTTGCGCTGATGGGCATAGGGTATGCGGTGATCATGCCGCTGGCGTTCAGCCGTGCAGCCAGCGATCCGCTTGTCCCGCCGGGGCAAGCCATCGCAAGTGTAGCTACGCTGGGATATGGCGGGTTATTGATAGGGCCGCCGCTGATCGGATTTTTGGCGGAACTGTTTGGCCTGCGTCTGGCGTTCGCCGTGCTGTTGCCACTGGCCGTTCTGATCGTGCTGTTGGCCGGCGCGCTGAGGCGCGCCGACTAAACTTGTTTCAGCGTCCGCGAATGCGGGGATCCAGCGCGTCGCGCAGACCGTCACCCAGATAGTTGACGCTCAGCACCGTCAGCGAGATTGCCAGACCGGGCCAGAATACACGCTCGGGGTATTGCTGAAGATAGTCGACACCATCAAACAACAGGCGGCCCCATGTCGGGAAGTCGGGCGGGAATCCCAACCCAAGGAAGGACAGCGCGCTTTCGGTGATGATCGCTGTGGCAATCCCCAGCGTTGCCGACACCATGATTGGCGACAGAACGTTCGGCAGGATATGCCGCGTGATGATCTGGCTGTTACTGGTGCCGATGGAGCGCGCGGCGAGAACGAATTCACGTTCCTTGATGGCCAGCACATCACCGCGCACGATCCGCGCAGTCGGCATCCATGAGGTGATGCCGATGGCGCAGACGATCAGGATGAATATCCCGCGCTCCAGCCCAAAAGCCGCTGACAGGGGCTCGCGGAACAGAAGCATCATGACCAGCAGCAAAGGCAGCAGGGGCAGGGCCAGAAACAGGTCGGTCAGGCGCATCAGCGGCCCATCGAGCCGTCTGAAGAATCCTGCCAGAACGCCGATGAACGATCCCAGAAACAGCGCCAGCAACATCGCGGTTATGCCAACCGAGACTGAGGTTTGACCACCCGACATCATGCGCGCAAGAATGTCGCGACCCAATTGATCGGTGCCAAAGGGATGCGCCCAACTGGGGCCCTGATTGCGCGACCGGATATCGATCTGGGTTGGATCGATGCTCCACAGATACGGGCCCAAATAAACACCGGCGACGATGATGATAAACAGGATCGCACCGACCATTGCGCCTTTGTGGGTCTTGAACTGATCCCACACATCGCGCCATTGGCTGCGGGGAGGGGTGGCCAGTTCTTCCATCACGCCGGCCGTTGGCAAGGCTGTCGAGGCAGGTGCAAATCCTTCGTCCGGGACCAGTGTATCGGTACGATCATGATCAGTCATATCGAATCCTCGGGTCCAGAATGCCGTAAAGTACGTCAGCGATCAGGTTGAACAGCACGATCAGTACGGCAAAGATGAAGGTCAGGGTTTGCACCATCGGCAGATCATTGGCCTGAATCGCTCCGATCAGCAGCTGACCGATGCCATTCACTTTGAACACCTGCTCGGTGATGATGGCGCCACCAAAGATGGACGGAATACCCAGCGCAATCACGGTGACCACCGGGATCATCGAGTTTCGCAGAACGTGAACCATGACCACGGTGTATTCGCTGAGACCCTTGGCGCGGGCGGTGCGAACATAATCCTGATTGAGGTTATCCAGCATGGACGCGCGCATGAACCGGCTGAGCTGCGCTGTAATCTGCAAGGCCAGAACCATGACCGGCATGATCATCTGTTTGAGTTGCACAACGAAACTGTCCCAGCTGTTGACCACCAGCGTGGTGTCATAGATCGACGGGAACCAGCCCAGCTGGACCGAGAATATGACGATCACCAGAACACCCGAGAAGAAGGGTGGAACGGAAAAGCCAACCATCGACACGAAGGTACCCATCTGATCGAACCAGGAATATTGGCGGTAGGCCGAATAGATGCCGATGGGCAGCGCGATCAGGATGGCGACCACATAGGCGGTGCCGACAACCCACAGGGTCTGCGGGATCCGCTGAACGACGATGTCCATGACCGGCGAGCGGGTCTGCCATGAAATCACGCGCAAGTCGCCTTCGGAGAAGGTTGTACCGAATACAGAGTCGACCAATACCTGTGGTTCTATCCAGAAGAACTGCACGATCCATTTCCAGAACCGGATATGCATCGGCTGGCCGAGGCCAAGCGCCTCGCGCATCTTCTCTTTGACTTCCGGGGGAACGGTGAGCGGAACCTGTGCCATCGGGTCGCCAGGGGCAAGCTCGAGCAGCAGGAAGATGACGAGGCTGATGAACAGCAGTGTGGGCACCGCCAACACCAGTCGTCTGATTGTAAAGTTGAGCATTCAAAGGCGCCTTTGTTGATGCGTCTTCTTGTTGGAACGGCCTGCAAATGACCGCGCCCCGAAGATCGGGGCGCGGCTTGGCAGGTTTAACGCTTAGGAGCCGGTTTTGCGGTACCAGTCCGCAACGTTCCAAAGCTCGCTGTCCCAAGTGTTCAGGATCACGCCACCCAACGTGTTGGAATGTGCAGAGACCCGTCCACGATCAACCAGCGGAACCACGACATAGCTGTCCTTGGTCAGCATATCGTTGAGTTTACGTGCAATTTCGCCACGCTTTTCAAGCTCACCGGTGCGGCCCAGTTCGGCCACCAGCTTGTCATACTCGGCGTCACAGTAACGGTTGATGTTCTCACCCTGCCACTGGCTTTCCGGCTTGGGTGCCTTGTCACAGGTGTGCTGCGCAAGATAGCTTTCCGGATCGGTGCCATCGAAGTTGTTGGCGTACATTTCAACGTCTGCATAGAAACGCTGGAATGTGTCCGGGCTGCCCGGGTCACCGCCGAAAAAGACCGACGCGTTGATGTTGCGCAGCTCGGTTTCAACACCGATTTGGCTCCACCATTCCTTGATCAGCGCCTGGAAGTCCTGACGAACAGCGTTGGTCGAGGTTTGATAGACCAGCGACAGTCTTACACCATCCTTGGCGCGGACGCCGTCAGCGCCTTTCACCCAGCCGGCTTCATCCAGCATCTGGTTCGCGCCGTCAATGTCCTGCGTCAGACACTCGGTGTTGTCGCTTGCGTACAATGCCGGGGCCGGTACCAGGTTGCAGGTCGGGCGACCGGCTTGACCGTAGCCAATCTCAACCAGAAGATCACGGTCGATTGCCATCGACAGGGCCTTGCGAACAGCCAGTTCCGACAAGGCTGGGTGCGGATGTTTGGCGGTTGAACGTTCGCCTTCAGGCAGGCTGGGGGACGGATCTGTCATGTTCATTTCGATCCGCTCAACCAGGGTCCCGAATGCCGCGATGGGAGTACCTTTACCACCTTCCTTCATCTGCTCGATGACTTCAGGCGCCAGCTGCAGGTTCCACGCATAGTCGAATTCGCCGGTTTCCATCACAGCACGGCCAGCCGCCGTTGCGTCACCGCCACCTTTGAAGGTCAGCGTGGCAAAAGCGGGCTTGTTTGGGTCACGATAATTCGGGTTGGCCGACATGGTGATCACGTCGTTTGGCTTGAATTCGTCCACAACAAACGGGCCGGTTCCGATCGGGCCAAAGTTCTGGTCTGTACATTCAGGCGCCTTGGAGCCCATGCAGTTCTGAAACTGGGCCATCTGGATAATTGGCGACTGACCACCCATGAACGGGCCATAGGGGTTCGGCTTTGGTTCGGCAAAGTTGACCTTGATGGTCAGATCGTCGATTGCCTCCACGCTTTCGACGCCTTCAAACTTGGCAAGCTGGGCGCAACCACCTTCCGGATGCATGCAATAATCCGCGGTGAACTTTACGTCGGCCGACGTCACGGGCGATCCATCGGACCAGACCAAACCGGTTTTCAGCTTCCACGTGATCGATTTCAGATCCGACGAAACACCACCGTTTTCCACGGTCGGGATATCCTCGGCGAGATAGGCTACAAGGTTCCCGTCTTGGTCATAGCGACCGAGCGGTTCAATCACCAACGAAGCCGATTCGATGTCTTTGGTGCCCGAGGACAGGTACGGGTTCAGGATCGACGGCGCCTGCCAGTAAATGATGCTGACATTGCCGTCCGATCCACGCTCAGCAAAGGCCGCAGGGGCCATCGCCGTGCTTGCAATCGCACCAAGCAAAAGGGTTTTGATTTTCATAAGTTACTCCCAAGTTGGACACGTTCGTGTCTCGATTATCTCCGCAAGGCCTGCGGGTTTGGCGTTGCCGCCCCAAGGTAAGGTTTTGATCAACAAAGATAATAGCGCTAACGATTTCAGTCTGCGCCGCCTCCCCAGGTCGGTTACATGGCGTATCGAAACAGAACCTGAGAAAATTGCAAGTAGTGCCGTCGCGAAAATGTGTAATGGGTTTGACTTTTCCCGGCGGCCCGCCTTAGCGTTCGGAATTCAGAAAAAGAATACCGTCGTCAAGGGAGCGCGCGCGTGCTGGATCAGCCTATTGCACAGATTAAAAAACTGCGGGTGGAGTTTCAGACGAAGGATGGCCCCGTTGTCGGTGTTGAGGATGTCTCGTTCGAGATCAAACCGGGTGAAACCGTTTGTATCGTTGGCGAATCGGGCTCGGGGAAATCGGTGTCTTCGCTGTCGCTGATGCGGCTGGTCGAGTTCGGAGGGGGTGAAATCGCGGGTGGTGAACTTCTGTTCGATCGCCGCGATGGGGGCGAAATGGACCTGTCCAAAGCCGATCCGGATCTGATGAAACAGATTCGCGGCAACGAGATCGGGATGATTTTTCAGGAGCCGATGACGGCGCTGAACCCAGTTTTTACCGTTGGTCGCCAGTTGACCGAAGGTCTGCGCATCCACAAGCAGATGTCGAAGGTAAAGGCCGAGGACCGGGCGCTTGAGTTGCTGCGCCAGGTTCGCATCCCCGAGCCTGAGCGTCGTTTGAAACAGTACCCGCATGAGCTGTCGGGCGGGATGCGCCAACGTGTCGTCATCGCAATGGCGATGGCCTGCGAACCCCGCTTGCTGATCGCGGATGAACCTACCACAGCGCTGGACGTGACCATTCAGGCCGAGATCCTGGCCCTGATGGATCGCCTCAAGCGCGAAACCGGTACGGCGGTAATGTTCATCACCCATGACATGGCGGTTGTGGCGCAGATGGCTGACCGTGTTGTCGTCATGTATCGCGGCAACAAGGTCGAAGAGGGGACCGTCAGGGAAATCTTTGAAAACCCGCAGCATGATTACACCAAGGCGCTTTTGGCCGCAGTGCCGAAGCTGGGTGAAATGCAGGGTAAGTCGGCGCCCGAACCGATGAAGTTGCTGGGTGTCGAGGGGCAGAAAATTGCACCCATCCCCGGAACCGAAGAAGTTTTGTTGACGGTAAAGAACCTGACCACGCGGTTTCCGGTCAAAGGTGGTCTTCTGCGGCGCACGATCTCGAACGTTCATGCGGTGGAGGATGTGTCATTCACACTGAACAAAGGTCAGACGCTCAGCCTTGTGGGCGAATCCGGGTGCGGCAAGTCCTCGGCCGGGCGTTCGATCCTGCGGCTGGTCGAGCCGATGGCGGGTGAGGTCAATCTGGACGGTGTCGATATCATGAAGCTGGACCCGTCCGGCCTGCGCAAGGCGCGGCTGGACATGCAGATGATCTTTCAGGACCCGTTCGCCTCGCTGAACCCACAAATGCAGCTGGTCGATCAGGTCGCCGAGCCGATGCGCAACTATGGCGTGGCGTCGGGATCCGAGTTGCAGGACCGCGTCGCACAATTGTTCGACAAAGTGCAGCTGCCGCGCAGCTTCATGCGTCGTTTCCCGCATGAAATGTCCGGTGGGCAGCGTCAGCGGATCGCGATTGCCCGCGCACTGGCCCTGAACCCCAAGCTGATCATCGCGGATGAGGCGGTCTCGGCCCTCGATGTGTCGGTTCAGGCACAGGTTCTGAACTTGATGATGGAACTGCAATCCGATTTGGGGCTGTCTTATCTGTTCATCAGCCATGACATGGCCGTGGTTGAACGTGTCAGCCACTATGTCGGCGTTATGTATCTGGGCCGCATTGTGGAACTGGGCCCGCGTGCGCGTGTGTTTGAAAACCCACAACACCCCTATACGCAGGCGTTGATGAAGGCAGTTCCAATTGCTGACCCGAACAAGCGAAAGACTGAAAAAGACCTGAACTTCAAACCGATCCCGTCACCAATCCACCCTGTCGATTTCAAACCGGAACCCTCTCAATATCACGAGGTTGAACCGGGTCACTTTATCCTGACCACAGACAGTGGGTACTGACCCGATGGGCAAGCGCCTGACGCCGCTTGAGATCATGACCAAGCTGATCTCATTTCCAACCGTGAGTCGTGACACCAATCTGCCGTTGGTCGACTGGGTGGAAGAATACCTGAAAAGCCATGGGATCACGTCGCACCGCTGGGCTGATCCGAATCAGCCGCATAAGGCGGCGATCTTTGCGCATGTCGGCCCTTTGGAAGAAGGCTCAGTTGTGCTGTCCGGGCACACGGATGTAGTACCGGTTTACGGGCAACCCTGGGACACCGACCCCTTCACCGTGACCGAGAAGGACGGCAAATATTTCGGGCGCGGCACCTGCGACATGAAGGGATTTGATGCGCTTGCCATCTGGGCGCTGGTCGAGGCGCATTACGCAAATGTGAGGCGACCGCTCCAACTTGCGCTGAGTTTTGATGAGGAAGTCGGTTGTACCGGGGCGCCGCCGATGATCGAGGCGATGCACGACGTTCTCCCCAAAGGTTCGGCGGTGATCGTGGGTGAGCCGTCGATGATGCAGGCGGTAACAGGTCACAAGGGCGGTTTCGGCTTTGACACCCATATCGTCGGGTTCGAAGTTCACAGCTCGATCATGCACACAGGCGTCAACGCCATCATGGCAGCGGCCCCATTGATCGACTGGGCCAACCAGCAGAACGCGCGGAACTTGGCGGCGCAACCCAGTGCCGTTGCCGCCGTATTCGATCCACCCTGGACAACCTGCCATGTCGGTATGATTGAAGGCGGAACGGCCCATAACATTACTGCCAAAGACTGCCGGTTCATGATGGATTTTCGGACCGTGCCCGACGAAACGCAGGCCCAATGGCGAGATGCCTATTTCGAACAGGTTCGGCACATTGAGGCTCAGATGCAGGCCGTTCACCCGGATACCCGCATCGAACTGACTGAAAACTTCGCGATTCCGGGGTTGATCCCGGAAGAGGATGGTGAAGCCGAAGCACTGGTACGCGCCCTGACCGGAGACAACGCAAGCCATGTGGTCAGTTACGGGACCGAGGCAGGCCAGTTTCAGGAGGCCGGGTATTCTGCCGTGATATGTGGACCCGGAGACATAGCGCAGGCACATCAGCCGAATGAGTTTGTTACGATTGAACAATTCGAAGCCGGTCATAAATTCATGCAGCGATTGGTTGAAAAACTATGCGCCTAGCCCGGTGTAATACGGTGCCAGCGGTTGAGAGAAAGGTCTTGAGATGCCCGTAAAAAACAGACTTGCGGAAATGCATGGCGAGATTACCGAATGGCGCCGCCACCTGCACGCCCATCCGGAGCTGATGTATGACGTCCATGAAACTGCGGCCTTTGTTGCCGCCCGTCTGAAAGAGTTCGGAGTGGACGAGATCACTCCGGGCATTGGCAAAACGGGCGTTGTCGGGGTGATCAAAGGGCGCACGGATACGCAGGGGCGCGTCATCGGCCTGCGGGCGGACATGGATGCGCTTCCGATTGAAGAGGCGACAGGGCTGGACTATGCCTCGACCGTGTCGGGCAAGATGCACGCCTGCGGACATGACGGGCACACTTCGATGCTGCTTGGGGCCGCGCAGTACCTTTCCGAGACGCGCAATTTCGATGGCACTGTGGTTCTGATCTTCCAGCCCGCCGAGGAAGGCGGGGCCGGCGGTCTGGCCATGTGTCAGGACGGGCTGATGGACCGCTGGGGCATTCACGAGGTCTATGGCATGCACAATATGCCCGGTCTTCCGGTGGGCGAATTCGCAATTCGCCCCGGCGCGTTGCTGGCCTCGTCCGATGAGTTTGAAATCACCGTCACTGGCAAGGGCGGACACGCCGCTGCACCGCACGAGGCGGTGGATACGACGCTGGTGGCCTCGCATATCGTTGTTGCCTTGCAATCGGTGGTGTCCCGGACCGTTGACCCGATCAAGCGAGTTGTCCTCACCGTTGGGACGTTTGTGACGGATAGCGTTGCGTCGAACGTGATCGCTCATACGGTGCGTTTGCAGGGAACCGTGCGGACACTTGACCCCGAGTATCGTACAATCGCCGAAGAACGCGTGCGCCGGATTGCCGAGGATACAGCCTCGGCCTTTGGCGCGAAGGCGGAAGTTATCTGGACACCCGGATACCCGGTGACAGTGAATTCCGAGGCCGAAACGGGCTATGCGGCCGAGGCGGCAGCTGCGGTTGCGGGCAAGGTCAACGACAGCACGGACCCGATCATGCCGTCCGAAGATTTTGCCTATATGCTTGAAGAACGCCCCGGCGCGTACATCTTTATCGGGAACGGGGATACGGCCATGTGCCACCACCCGCAATACAACTTTGACGACGACGCGATCCCCGCCGGTTGCAGCTGGTTTGCCGAGCTTGTGGAACGACGATTGCCTGTCGCATGAAACAGGGAGAATGACATGCCGATCAAGAACCGTCTCGCAGAGATGCATGATGAGATCACCGGTTGGCGGCGTGACATTCACCAACACCCGGAAATTCTGTACGACACTCACCGCACCAGTGCGCTGGTTGCGGAAAAGCTGAACGAGTTTGGTTGCGACGACGTCGTGACTGGCATCGGTCGTACCGGAGTCGTTGGCGTCATTCGCGGCAAAAGCGACACACGGGGCCGTGTGATTGGCTTGCGCGCCGATATGGACGCCCTGCCGATGCAGGAACAGACCGGGTTGGACTATGCCTCGGAAATACCGAATGCGATGCATGCCTGTGGTCATGACGGCCATACGGCGATGGTTTTGGGGGCCGCCAAGTATCTGGCGGAAACCCGCAATTTTGATGGCACGGCAATCGTGATCTTTCAGCCCGCCGAAGAGGGTGGAAATGGTGCCGAGGCCATGTGCAAGGACGGTCTGATGGATCGGTTCGGCATTCAGGAAGTCTATGCGATGCACAATGTGCCGGGTATTCCTGCCGGGCAGTTTGCCATTCGTTCGGGGCCGTTGCTGGCGGCAGCGGATGAGTTTGACATCCATCTTGAAGGGCGCGGCGGCCACGCGGCAAAACCTCATCAGACGATTGATACAACGGTGATGCTGTCGCAGCTGATCGTGGCGTTGCAGACGATTGTGTCGCGCAATGCGAATCCGATTTTGCAGGCCGTGCTGTCTGTGACCTCGGTCGAGACGTCCTCGAAAGCGTTCAACGTGATCCCGCAATCAGCACGGATCCGCGGCACTGTTCGGACCCATTCCAACGAGTTGCGCGACCTGATCGAACAACGGCTGAAGGAAGTCTCGGAAGGGATCTCTGCAACATTTGGCGGGTCTGTGAACGTCACCTATAAACGCGGTGTTCCGGTGACGATCAATGCCGAAGCTCAGACGGGATATGCAGCAGAGGCCGCGGTGTCGGTTGGGGGCAGTTGCATTGAAGCGCCGATGGTGATGGGGGGCGAGGATTTCTCGTTCATGCTGGAAGAGAGGCCCGGGGCATTCATCGTTTTGGGCAACGGTGACAGTGCCGGGCTGCACCACCCCGAATACAATTTCAATGACGAGATCATCCCCATTGGGTGCTCGTGGTTTGCGGAAATGGTCGAGCGCCGGATGCCAGCGGCTTGACCTGAATCAGGAGAGAGAAAAGACATGCCAGTCAAGAACCGCTTTGCCGAATTGCAGAATGAAATCACGGAATGGCGAAGGGATCTGCACGAAAATCCCGAGATCCTGTTCGAAACCCACCGCACCAGCGCGAAAGTGGCCGAGAAGCTGAAGGAGTTCGGCTGCGATGAGGTTGTGACCGGTATCGGACGTACCGGTGTTGTCGGGGTGATCAAAGGCAAGTCGGACAGCAAGGGAAAGGTGATCGGCCTGCGCGCAGATATGGATGCTTTGCCGATACATGAGGCAACGGGGTTGGACTATGCCTCGAAAACGCCGGGTGCGATGCATGCTTGTGGCCATGACGGGCACACCGCGATGTTGCTGGGGGCGGCAAAGTACCTGTCGGAAACCCGCAACTTTGACGGCACTGTTGTCGTGATCTTCCAACCTGCTGAGGAAGGTGGCGGCGGGGGCCGCGAAATGTGCGAAGACGGAATGATGGACCGCTGGAACATTCAGGAAGTCTACGGCATGCATAATTGGCCGGGGCAGCCTGTTGGCAAGTTCGCAATCCGGCCGGGTTCGTTCTTTGCGGCAACTGATCAGTTCGATGTCACCTTTGAGGGTCGCGGCGGACATGCCGCCAAGCCGCATGAGACTGTGGATACTACAGTTCTGGCAGCGCAGGCAGTCCTTACGTTGCAAACGATTTCTTCGCGCAATGCCGACCCAATAGACCAGGTCGTGGTGTCTGTGACATCGTTTGAGACGTCATCCAAGGCATTCAATGTGATCCCTCAGACCGTGCAGATCAAAGGCACCGTGCGCACAATGAGCAAGGGCATGCGGGATCTGGCTGAAAAGCGGATCAACGAGATTTGCAACGGTGTAGCGGCCACGTTTGGCGGCACCGCTGACGTGACTTACATTCGCGGGTACCCGGTAATGGTGAACAGCGACGAGCAAACAGAGTTTGCGGCGGATGTGGCCCGGTCGGTGTCCGGTGATTGCGACGAGGCACCGTTGGTCATGGGGGGCGAAGATTTTGCCTTCATGCTGGAAGAGCGCCCAGGCGCCTATATTCTTGTGGGCAACGGTGACACCGCAATGGTTCATCACCCGGAATACAATTTCAACGACGAAGCCATTCCGGCCGGATGCAGCTGGTGGGCAGAGATTGTTGAACAGCGGATGCCAGCCGCCTGATGGTGAGGGTGGGGGCTCTGCCCCCACACCCCCGGGGATATTTCTAGCCAGATGAAGCGGGATCCTTTGCTTGCAGATCAAGCACCGTGCAGAGGGTTTCGACGACGGCATCCAAGGCGGTCGACTGCGTATTGACGCAGGATTGTGCAGCCCTTCGGGCGGCTTGAAGGGCATTCTGGTCCGACAGCCAATGTGAAACGGCCTCAGAGAGGTCAGCGGATGTCTGGACCTCGACAGCGCCCTTGGCGTCGATCAGCGGGGCAAAGGTTTCTGCAAAGTTGAAATACCCTGGGCCGGTGACCACGGCGGCCCCAGCCTGTGCCGGTTCAAACGGGTTGTGTCCGCCAATCTCTTTCAGTGAGCCCCCAAGGAACACGATCGGGCAAAGCGCGTACCAGGTTCCGGTTTCGCCCAGTGTGTCGGCAACATACACGTGCGTCGTATCTGTGATCGGTGCATTTTTTGACCGGAAGGATGCCTTGAGCCCGGCGTTGTTCAGAAGTTCTGCAACCTCGTCGCGTCGTTCGGGGTGGCGTGGGATCAGTAGCAGCAGAAGGTCGGGCCAATGTTGCAATAACGCCTTGTGGGCTGTCAGAACGCTGTCCTCTTCTCCGGCGTGGGTGGAACTGGCGATCCAGACAGGTCTGGCGGCTATTTGCGCACGAATGTCGTCCAGCGTGCTCTGGTCCACGGGCAGAGGATCGGACATGGCCTTGAGGTTGGTGCCGGGCTGCACCCGTTGGGCTGGGGCACCCATGGCAATCAGGTTGGCTGCTGTTTTGTTGTTTTGCGTTAAGAGCAGGCGAAATTTATTCAGGACAAACCTTGCTGTTTTAGGGCGCTTCTTCCATCCGGCGACAGATTTGTCCGACAATCGAGCATTCAGCAGAGCCAGCGGAATGTCGCGCCCCGCGCTTTCGACAATCAGCCGCGGCCAGATCTCGCTTTCGACGAAGATCCCGGCATCGGGTTGCCAATGGTCCAGAAAGCGTTGAACCGGGCCGGCTGTGTCAAGCGGTGGGTACTGGTGTCGGGTGCGAGGCGGCAGTCGCTTTTCGATCAGGGCCGCTGAGGTTGGCGTTCCTGAGGTGATCAGAAACTCGGTTTTGGGAAGGCGGTCGGCCAGCCGATTGATCAGAGTGAGGACCGACAGGCTTTCGCCGACACTGGCGGCGTGGAACCAGATCAACTGCCCTGCGGGGCGGGGCATACTGGCATGGCCAAGACGCTCCTGTTGGCGATTGGCTGGTACACCGGCAGCCTCAAGTTTCTTTCGGACGGTTCTCCAGACCAGAGGTGCGGCCAGAGAGATCAGGGCGCAGTACAGGTGGTACAGTGCTGTGGGGCGGTCTTGGTGATCCGGCATATATCAGCCGCCTGTATGGCTCATATGGCGGCTCATCCGACCATCAACGGACTGGCGAGAATAGTCGAAGTCATGACCTTTTGGCTTCAGGTTAATCGCCGCACGGATGGCATCTTCAAGCGGCTGTTCGGTATCGGGGTGATCCCGCAATGCGCCCCGCAGATCCGCCATGTCCTCCTGCCCCAGACACATATAAAGCTCGCCGGTGCAGGTCAGGCGCACGCGGTTGCAGCTTTCGCAGAAATTGTGGGACAGGGGCGTGATGAAGCCGATCTTCTGACCTGTTTCTTCCAGCCTGATATAGCGGGCCGGTCCGCCTGTGCGTTCGGCCAGATCAGTGATCGTGTAATGGTTTTCGTACTCTTTGCGCACATCCTTGAGAGACCAGTATTGATCCAGTCGATCCTCGTTGCCGATATCGCCCATCGGCATGACCTCGATCCAGGTCAGGTCCATGTCGCGCTCGGCGCACCATTCGGTGATCTTCGGCAGTTCGGGTTCGTTGAATCCCTTGAGCGCAACAGCGTTGATCTTGATCCGCAGCCCGGCCTTTTGCGCCGCGTCGATGCCATTCAGTACCTGTTTGAGGCGGCCCCAGCGCGTGACTTTTGCAAATTTGTCGTCATCCAGCGTATCCAGGGAAACATTCACACGGCGCACACCGGCGGCATAAAGATCTTCGGCAAAGCGATGCAACTGCGAACCGTTTGTCGTGAGCGTCAGCTCTTTCAACGCACCGCTTTCCAAGTGGCGGGTCATGGCGTTGAAGAAGGTCATGATATTGCGACGAACCAATGGCTCACCGCCGGTAATGCGCAGTTTCTCGACGCCCATTCTCACAAAGGTCGAGCACATGCGATCCAGCTCTTCCAGCGTAAGAAGGTCTTTCTTGGGCAGAAAAGTCATGTTTTCGGACATGCAGTAGACACAGCGAAAATCACAGCGGTCCGTAACGGAGACGCGGAGATACGTGATGGCGCGGGCAAACGGGTCGATGAGCGGAGCAGACATGCGACATAGGTAAAGCTGTAACCTGCCTGCGACAAGTGCGAACTGCGCTTTGCACTGGATCACACCCGCATGGGGTTGTAGTTTCCGGGAATGAAAAAGGCATTTGTTTTTCTATGCGTTGTTTTGACCGGGTGCGATACTGTCCGGGCATCGACGGAACGTGTGTTCGGGTCGGGGGATGAGGCGGCTGCGGCCGTATCGGACGTTGAAACTGCGCCAGTTGTCGCTGAGGAGGTTCTTCGGCCCGAGCCGGTTGCGGCACGCCCCAGTTGGGTCGGAGCCAAAACAACCATTGCCGGGCTTGGTGATCCGACCACACCAGGGCGCTGGATGCAGACGCCGCTGGTCGATAGCGAGGTAACGGCGCGAGTTGTTGTGCCCAGAACCGGCGCGCAGGCCTATATCACCCTGGTTCCTGCCGCAGGCCCGGAAAGTAGCGGCAGCCGCTTGTCGCTGGATGCCATGCGGGCCCTTCTGGTGCCATTAGACGAACTGGTCGAAGTCGCGGTCTATGCCGACTGACTTTTCAGGTATTTGGCTGCTTCGCGTCGGGCGAACGGTTTCATGGCATCACCATGTCTGTCCAGAAACGCGATCACACGTTCGGGGTCGTGTTTGGACAGTTCCCGGAGCCACCAGGCGATTGATTTCTGAATAAACCAGTCGCGGTCAGGGACATATCCGGCGGCCCAGCCGAGGATACAGTCGCGACGTTGCAGGTCTTCGGGCTTGGGGTGGTTCTGTTTGGTCCAGGGCAGTGTTGCGACAAGGGCCGCGCGCCGGGTCCACATGTGATCGGACTGAGTCCACTGTTCGACGACAATCAGTCTCTCGGGGTCGGCCATCAGTCGTTTTTGCATCGCCATGCAGGCATGATCGGCGACGGCCCAGGCGTCAAAATCCGGTAGCCAGCTTTGAAGCAGGTCCCAAACCTGATCGTCGGGCCGGATGCGGGCCTGGGTCAGAAGCTTGGCCGCGGCAAGGCGCGCTTCGTGGATATCGGTTTGCCACAGCGCCTTGGCCAGCGCGACGCGTTTTTTCACATCCAGCTCTTGCCGCCATGCTTTGGTCAGATCGTTGAGAACCGGGTTGGCGACGCCCAGATAGACGCGATCCGCCTTGTGATAACTGGCCATCTGACCCGCACGTTCGGGGTCGGCATGGGCTTTGATCTGATCAAGAAAAGTGGTCAGCATCGGGGTCAGACCGGAACGCCTGTTGGTTCGCCGTCTATCGTCTGGCTGTTCTTTTCTGCCCAACAAAACCGGATGTCGCCGTCCGTTTTGCCATCGACCCATTTCTGCATCGTGTCGCGGTCGGACTGGAATGCCATGAACGGCACTGCATACCCGCAGGAGGTCTGAACCATTTCGATCGACTGGTCGTAGATCTGCCGGGCGCTGCGGTGGTTGGGGAAAAGATTGGCCAGTTCATCCCAGCCCTCATCTCCGACGTGCAGAGTGCGGGCAGTGCCATATGTGCGCAGGATCAGCGGGCGTTTGGTGAAGGAGCACCACATCAGTGTCATCCTGTTGACTTGCATCAGATGCCCCGCCGTCTCGTTTCCGCTGCCAGTCAAGTTCATCCAGACGATGCGGTTTGGTCCCAGCACCCGCAGCGAGTCCATACCTTTGGGCGAGATATTGACCTTTCCCTCGGTCCCGGCAGTGCCGACGAAGAACATATGCTGATCTTCGATGAACTTTTGATGCGCGTCATCAAGCTGGGAAAACTGTTTGGACATGGGTCACTCTACCGTCACTGATTTTGCCAGATTGCGCGGCTGGTCTACATCCGTCCCTTTGGCTACAGCCGTGTGGTATGCCAGCAACTGTGCGGGAACCGAATAAAGGATCGGCGCAAGACTGGTGTGAATATGAGGCATCCGGATTGTGCTCCAGACGCCGTCTCCGGCCTCGTCAATTCCATCATCATCAGACACAAGGATCACTTTGCCCTTGCGCGCCATCACTTCCTGCATGTTCGACACGGTCTTGTCGAACACGGTGTCGCGGGGTGCCATGACGACAACAGGCATATGCTTGTCGATCAGGGCGATGGGTCCGTGTTTCAACTCGCCCGATGCATACCCTTCGGCGTGGATATAGCTGATTTCCTTGAGCTTCAGCGCCCCTTCCATTGCCAAAGGATACATCAGGCCACGGCCCAGGAACAGAACGTCGCGCGCCTCGGACAGGCGTTGGGCTGCTTTGCGGATCGCCCGGTTCTGATCCAATGCCGTGTTCAGCACGGTCGGCAATCCGCGCAGCGCAGCGGTGTGATCGGCGATTTCCTCATCGGTCAGAGTGCCGCGGTCGGCCGCTGCCTTGAGCGCCAGCATCAGCAAAACGCTTAGTTGACAGGTGAAGGCTTTGGTCGAAGCCACACCGATTTCAACGCCAGCATGGATCGGCAGGGCGATATCGCTTTCCCGAGCAATCGAGCTTTCGGGGACATTGACGACGGAAACAATCTTGTCCGCCTTGCCCTCGCAATAGCGCAGCGCGGCCAAGGTGTCGGCGGTTTCACCTGACTGGCTGACAAACAGCGCCAGTGTGCGACCCGTGATCGGAGGTTCGCGATAGCGGAACTCGCTGGCGATATCGACTTCCACCGGCATCTTTGCCAGTTGCTCGAACCAGTATTTCGCAGTCAGGCAGGCGTAAAACGCGGTGCCGCAGGCGACCATGGTCAGACGGTCCAACTTGCTGAAATCCAGCTCGGCGTCGGGTAACACCACGCGATCACCGCCCGTGGGCAGGTAGGATCGGATGGCCTCAGCCACAACGATAGGCTGTTCAGCGATTTCCTTGGCCATGAAATGCTTATGCTCGCCCTTGTCGGCGCGCGCATGATCCAGCTTGATCTTGCGCTTTTCCCGGTTGGCCAGTTCACCGGCCTCGTTGCGGATTTCCAATGATGTTCGGGTCAGAACCGCGCGGTCGCCTTCCTCAAGATAAGTGATCTGGTTGGTTAGCGGCGCAAGGGCAATGGCGTCCGAACCCACATACATCTCACCATCCCCGTGGCCGATGGCCAGAGGTGATCCTTTGCGGGCGGCTACAATCAGGTCGTCCTCACCATCGAACAGGAATGCAAGGGCGAAGGCACCTTCCAACTTGTCGATGGTCTTGAAAGCGGCCTCGACCGGGGACATGCCTGTGTTGAGGTGATGTTCCGTCATCAGCGCGACGGTTTCCGTGTCGGTTTCGGTCTTGAAGGCCACGCCGTGTTTGGCCAGTTCCGCCCTCAGGTCGCGGTAGTTTTCGACAATCCCGTTGTGAACCACGGCCACCGGGCCAGCCTTGTGGGGATGCGCGTTGTTGACGGAAGGCGCGCCATGCGTGGCCCAGCGGGTGTGACCAATGCCGGATTTTCCCGGCAGCGGATCATGCACCAACAGATCGCTGAGGTTGACCAGCTTGCCGACCGCACGCCGACGCCCCAGGACACCGTCATTGACGGTTGCAATCCCGGCACTGTCATAGCCGCGATATTCCAGCCGTTTCAGGGCTTCTACCAGAATAGGGGCTGCTTCATGCTGCCCCAAGACACCTACAATTCCACACATATCTCAGGCCTCGTTTTCGCGGCGAGCCTTCTTCGCCTTCAACATTTCAAACAGTTTTCGCGCGTAGCCGGGTTTGTTTTCCTGCTTGGCGCGCGCCAAGGCCAACGCCTCGGGCGCTACGTCTTTGGTCACCACTGTGCCTGTCGCTGTCATTGCGCCATCGCCCACCGTGACCGGGGCCACGAGCATGGTGTTGGAGCCGATAAAGACATTCGCACCTATGTTGGTCTTGTGCTTCATCACACCATCATAGTTGCAGGTGATTGTTCCCGCGCCGATATTCGTCGCAGCACCCACCGATGCGTCCCCGATATAGCTGAGGTGGTTGACCTTCGCGCCTTCGGCGATTTCTGCATTCTTGATTTCGACGAAATTGCCAACCCGCGTGTTTTCGGCCAATTCTGCGCCCGGACGCAGCCGCGCGTAGGGGCCGACGATGGCACCGCGACTGACATGGCACCCTTCCAGATGGGAAAAGGCCCGGATGGTTGCACCGCTTTCGACAGTCACTCCGGGGCCGAAAACCACGTTGGGTTCGATTACTGTGTCACGCCCAATCACAGTGTCTGCGGACAGGTATACCGTATCCGGTGCCATCAATGTGACACCCATATCCAGCAGTTCTGCCCGCGCGCGCGCCTGAAATACGGCGTCGGCGGCGGCCAGATCAGCGCGTGAGTTCACGCCCAGCGTCTGCGCCTCGTCACAGGCGACGGCGGTTACGTTCAGACCGCGGTTGCGGGCGATCTCAACTACGTCTGTCAGATAGTATTCGCCTGAGGCATTGTTGTTTTCAACGGCGTCAATCAGCGAAAAAAGCAACCGGGCATCACAGGCCAAAAGGCCCGAGTTGCAAAATGTTATGGCGCGCTCATCATCTGATGCGTCTTTGAATTCGACAATGCGTTCCAACGTGTCGCCATTCATGACCAACCGGCCATAGCGGGCCGGATCAGCCGCTTCGAACCCAAGGATGACCAGGTCATTTCGGGACCGTGCCTCGACCATCCGCTCCAGCGTATCGGGTTGTAAAAACGGGGTGTCGCCGTAAAGAACTACGATATCACCGTCGAACCCGTCCAGTGCTGTCCGGGCCTGACCAACCGCATGGGCTGTACCCAATTGTTCCTCCTGAACGGCTATCCGGGCATCTTCGTCTTCGTCCTGAGCAACCTTTGCTACAGCTTCGGACCCGTGGCCGGTGACGATCACCGTGCGTTCGGGCGACAAAACAGACCCGGCACGCATCGCGTGAACAAGCATCGGAGCCTGAGCGATGGGATGCAGGACTTTGGGAAGGTCCGAATTCATCCTGGTGCCTTTTCCGGCGGCAAGGATGACAAGGGCAATGGTCATGAAATCGTTTTCTCTTTGTGTTTTGTTGCCGACCGTTTTATCCGCTGGGGGCAAAGGCGCAAGCTGTTCGGCCATCAAACAAGATTGCCGATTGAAACAGGACACGGCGAAAACCTGCCGAAACAGGAGGCAACATGCGGACCGTCATCTTCGATCTGGACGGCACTTTGGCGGATACATCAAGCGATTTGCTGGCGGCAGCGAACCATTGTTTCCGCGAAATGGGGCATGGTGATGTGCTGGTCCATGGGCAGGATGCAGGCATCGCGCTGCGTGGCGGGCGCATGATGTTAACCCAAGGGCTGAAACGCGTTGGAGCTTACGACGAGGACACCGTTCAGGCCTATTATCCGGTTCTGCTTGAGGCTTACGCGCAAGATATCAACACCCACACAAGTTTCTATCCGGGAGCGTTGCAGGCCGTCGAGATGCTGAGTAACGCGGGCTACGGTGTCGGCATTTGCACCAACAAGCCGGAACATCTGGCCGAATTGTTACTGACGCGCATGGGAGTGCGGGACCGTTTTGCCTCGTTGGTAGGTGCGGATACGCTGCCGGTGCGCAAGCCGGACCCGGCCCCTCTGCGCGAGGCTGCGCGACGGGCCGGGGGAGATCCAGCCTGGTGCGTGCTGATCGGAGATTCGGATACCGACCGCAATACCGCCCGAGCGGCAGGGGTCCCATCGGTTTTGGTGACTTTCGGGCCGTCAGGGGAGGACATGGCAGCGCTGGAGCCCGAAGCCCTGCTGCATCACTTTGACGACTTGCCCGATCTTGTGCCTGATCTGATCGGTGCGGCAGCCTGAAACCTTGACCGGACCCTGTCGGAGATCCAGAAAAAGACCATGACGGAAACATTCATTGGTAATTTCACGCAGCAGGAACCCCTTCCAGACGACGCAATCGAGGCAGCGCTGGCTGTCCTGCGTCACGGGCGGCTGCATCGCTATAACGTGGTCCCCGGTGAGTTGGGGGAAACGGCCCTGTTGGAACAGGAGTTTGCTGCACAGATGGGGGCCAAGTATTGCTTGGCGGTTTCCTCTGGCGGTTATGCGCTTGCCACCGCGTTGCGGGCCGTCGGTGTGCAGCCGGGCGACCCGGTTCTGACCAATGCGTTCACTCTGGCTCCGGTGCCGGGATCAATTGCATCGGTCGGAGCGCGGGCGATCTTTGTCGGCGTCACCGAAAACCTGACCATCGATCTGGAGGATCTTGAGGGCAAACTGGATCAGGCCCGTGTCCTGATGCTCAGCCATATGCGCGGGCATCTGTGTGACATGGATCGTCTGATGCAGATGTGTGACGCGGCAGGCGTTATCGTGATCGAGGACTGCGCACACACGATGGGCGCGGCCTGGCGTGGTCAGTTGTCGGGGCGGCAGGGGGCGATCGGGTGTTATTCCTGCCAGACCTATAAGCACGTGAACTCGGGCGAGGGCGGTTTGCTGGTTACTGATGACGCGGAACTGGCGGCCAAGGCCACAATGCTGTCGGGGTCATACATGCTGTATGAACGCCATCTGGCAGCGCCGGGACCTGAAGTGTTCGAGCGGATAAAGTACACCACACCCAATGTGTCCGGTCGCATGGACAATTTGCGTGCCGCCATCCTACGCCCTCAGTTGCGGGATCTGGACCGGCAGGTGACACGGTGGAACGAGCGCTATCGCGAGATCGAGACCGGGCTGCGCGGCACTCCGGGCCTGACGATTGTCGAGCGACCCGAAGAGGAAACCTATGTCGGGTCTTCGATCCAGTTCCTGCTGTTGGATTGGTCGCCTGAGCGGATAGCCGACGTTATCAGCCGCTGCGCCGCGCGTGGGGTCGAGATCAAATGGTTTGGCGGGGCTGAGCCAACAGGGTTCACGTCGCGCTATGACAGCTGGAGATATTTTGAAAGCGAACGAATGCCGGAAAGTGATCGTGTTCTGGCAGGCATCATGGATATGCGTGTGCCGCTGACCTTTTCAATGGAGGATTGCCAAGTGATCGCGCGCATCATCCGAGCCGAAGTGGGCGCAGTTTATCAATCCTAGCAAAACAGAGTGCGCTTTCAGCGCACACTCGACCCTTGAGAGCGCCGCCCGGTTTGGGCGGCGTTTCGCGTTTTGGTCCGGGCTTTCACAAAGATTGACCGAAGACAGATTCGCTGTTAGAGATTTATTGAACACTTGTTCATTAATGCGGAGGGAGGACACAGATGTTCATGGCCACGATGAAGTTTGATCTGGGTGAGGATGTGAACGCCCTGCGCGAGATGGTGCATCGGTGGGCGCAGGAGCGTGTCAAGCCGATGGCGGCTGAGATTGATGCCAAGAACAGCTTTCCGAATGAACTGTGGAAAGAAATGGGAGAGCTTGGTCTTTTGGGTGTCACCGTGCCAGAAGAATACGGCGGTGCGGGCATGTCCTATTTGGCGCATACAATTGCTGTCGAAGAAGTTGCGCGCGCTTCTGCCTCGGTTTCGCTGTCTTATGGGGCGCATTCCAACCTGTGTGTGAACCAGATCAAGCTGAACGGTACGGAAGAGCAGAAACAGAAATACCTGCCGCGCCTAGTATCGGGAGAACATGTGGGTGCGCTGGCGATGTCGGAACCTTCCGCAGGTTCGGACGTGGTGTCGATGAAGCTGCGGGCGGAAAAACGCAACGACCATTACCGACTGAACGGCAACAAGTACTGGATCACAAACGGGCCAGACGCGGATACACTGGTGGTTTATGCCAAGACAGACCCCGATGCCGGATCGAAGGGTATTACTGCATTTCTGATTGAAAAAGAGATGAAGGGTTTTTCGACTTCACCCCATTTCGACAAGTTGGGGATGCGCGGGTCGAACACGGCTGAACTGATCTTTGAAGATGTCGAAGTGCCGTTCGAGAACGTATTGGGAGAAGAGGGCAAGGGCGTAGCCGTGCTCATGTCAGGTCTGGACTATGAGCGCGTGGTTCTGGCCGGGATCGGAACCGGCATCATGGCCGCCTGTCTGGATGAGGTGATGCCGTATCTGGCCGAGCGCAAGCAATTCGGCAAACCGATTGGCAGCTTCCAACTGATGCAGGGCAAGATTGCCGACATGTATACCGCGATGAACTCGGCACGGGCCTATGTCTATGAGGTGGCCAAGGCCTGTGATCGAGGAGACGTCACTCGGCAGGACGCAGCGGCGTGCTGTCTTTACGCATCCGAACAGGCGATGGTTCAGGCGCATCAGGCGGTTCAGGCGCTGGGCGGGGCAGGGTTTCTGTCGGATGCACCGGTCAGCCGGATTTTCCGGGACGCCAAGCTGATGGAGATCGGCGCAGGCACCAGCGAGATTCGACGGATGCTGATCGGCCGGGAAATGATGAACGAAATGCGCTGAGTGAAGACGCCCCGCAGACGAGGTTACAGCGGGGCGTTTCGATCAAAGGATCAGAAGCGATGAACGTAGGAAATACCGACCAGCCAAGGGTCGATGTTTGCAGTGCCAATATCGGCTCCGTTCAGCGTGACGTCCGAGTCGATGTCGAACCAGCGTACATTCAGACGGACCGCACCTTTGTCGGTGATCATATAGTCGAGACCGGCTTGCAGCGATACGCCGAAGGAATCATCGACCTTGAGGTTGCCAAGGGCAGATTGCTCGTCAAAGAAGATGGTATAGTTCAGACCTGCACCGACATAGGGCTTCCAGGCGCTATTGGTCGGGAAGTGATAGTTCAGCGACAAGGTGGGCGGCAGATGTTTGACGCTGCCAGCGTCCACGCTTCCACCCAAGGTGACGTTATGTTTGAACGGGGTCGCGGCCAGCAGCTCGATCCCCAGATTGTCTTGGATGAAATACTCGGCGGTGAAGATCGGGCGCGTATCCGAGTCGATATCGGCGCTAAGGCCGGCCAGTGTTCCGTTGTTGGATCTCGGGTCAAGGTACCCCACACCGATACCGAGCGTCCAATCCCCCTGAGATTGGGCAAACGCAGGGGCGGCCAGAGCCACCAACGCGGTGGAAAGAGTCAAAGCGGCGAGTTTCTTGGTCATTGTCTTGCCTTTGGTTTCGTTGATGACCTTGGTGTTGCAGCGACTGAAATTGCCCACTCTGATCTGCATCAAGTAAACGTGAAAGAACTGGCTGCAGATGAATCGATAAGTGCAGGAAATATAGGGAATAATCACCGTGCTAAGCGCTGAGCGCATACCGGGTTTGCGCCCGGATGGAGGCTG
The DNA here is from genome assembly GCF_056542225.1 of Ruegeria sp. AE3. Classification (NCBI taxonomy): domain Bacteria; kingdom Pseudomonadati; phylum Pseudomonadota; class Alphaproteobacteria; order Rhodobacterales; family Roseobacteraceae; genus Ruegeria; species Ruegeria sp. AE3. Next base: position 227,352 of record NZ_JBQFZL010000001.1, read on the forward strand.
GGATCTGCCGGACAGTCTGAACATGGCGCAGCAGTGCCTGCGGCATGCGGGGGATCGGGTTGCGCTGATCGATTTAACCGGACCGGACCCGCAGCGCATCAGCTATGCGCAACTGTCGCAAATGACGGACGGATTAGCCCGAGCATTATTGCGCCATGTGCAGCCCGGTGATCGCGTTGGAGTATTGCTAAGCCAATCTCCCTGGTGCGCGGCGGCCCATCTGGCGATCTGGAAGATCAGGGCTGTGTCGGTCCCTTTGTTCAAACTGTTCAAGCAGGACGCGTTGCGGTCGCGGGTCAGTGGCGCAGGTGTCCGGATTGTGCTGACCGACGCCGAAGGGGCTGATCTGTTGGGTGATCTGGCTGCGCCTTTGATCGCGTCGGAAATTGGCGAGGAAGGCCTTGCTGTACCATTCGCCGCGACCAGCCCAGATGATCCGGCTGTGTTGATCTATACTTCGGGCACCACCGGCAGCCCGAAGGGCGCGCTGCATGGACACCGGGTTCTGACGGGGCATCTGCCGGGAGTTTCGATCAGCCATAATCACTTGCGCGAAGGTGACTGTCTTTGGACCCCGGCGGATTGGGCGTGGATCGGCGGACTGTTCGACGTGCTGATGCCGGGTCTTGCGCTGGGCATTCCGGTCGTTGCCGCGCGGCTTGAGAAATTCACCCCCGAGGCCTGCGCTGACATCATCGCGCGTGGCGGGGTGCGGAACGTCTTTTTCCCACCAACGGCGCTGCGAATGCTCAAGGCAGCGGAACAGGTGATCCCCGATCTGCGCTCGGTCGCATCCGGGGGCGAACCGCTGGGGGCCGAAATGGTGGCATGGGGTCAGAAGGCGTTCGGCCTGACGATCAACGAATTTTACGGCCAGACCGAATGCAACATGGTCGTATCTTCCTGCGCCGAAGATTTCCCTGTGCGCCCCGGCTGTATCGGCCAACCGGTGCCAGGGCATGAGGTTGCTGTGATTGATGAGGACGGCAACCCGACCGGGGACGAGGGCGACGTGGCCATCCGGCGCGGCTCGGCCTCGATGCTTCTGGAGTACTGGAATCGCCCCGAAGCAACCGCCGAGAAGTTCCGGGGCGACTGGCTGATCACCGGTGATCGCGGCGTGTGGGAGGGCGACTATCTGCGTTTCGTAGGACGCGATGACGACGTGATTACCTCGGCGGGTTACCGCATTGGCCCGGCCGAGATCGAGGACTGCCTGCTGACCCACCCGGCAGTGGCGACGGTGGGTGTGGTCGGAAAACCTGACCCGCTACGGACTGAGATCGTCAAGGCTTATGTGGTTCTGAAGCCGGGTGCCGAGGCCTCGGGCGCTGAGTTGCAGGAGTGGGTCAAAGATCGTTTGGCGCATTACTCCTATCCGCGCGAGGTGGCGTTTCTGGAGGAACTGCCGATGACGGTGACGGGGAAGGTGATCCGGAAGGAATTGAAGGCGCGGGCGGCGGGGGAGATTGGTTCGTGAGAGAGACTCGCGTCATAAGCAGGTTACTATGGTCGGCCTCGGTCGCTCTGATCTTTCCGTCAGCAGCACTGAGTACTGACGATGATCCGAGTCAGTTCCATGAGCCCGTCCTCGGCGTTGAAGATTGGTTAGATGGGTGCGCGCGACTCAGCGAAGAAACGGTGATGACGGTTTCGAAAACCGAACTGGAAACCGACTGTGTCTTGTTAGCGTTGGAATATTGTACACGGGAGCAGTCGAACTCTTATGGCGAGATATGTCACGACATTTTGGTTGAGCATATTCTATTTCGAAGTGAAGAAATTTCGAAATCATTGCCTATGAACCCGAACCTAACGGAAGTCAGGCGATTTTCGTATGCCAATGCTTTGCAGCGTGCTTCGGAAGTTACTCAAGCAATTTGCGGTGCCGATTTGTCTGAAAAACAGTGCCAATTAAAGAATGCAACTTTGAGGTGGCTGGATTTGCGGTATGCAGACCGGCTGCTGGAGGGTGAACGAAAATGAAACTCACATCCAAAGCCGTACCCGGCTCCGAGGGCTTCAAGACAAACCGCGCCGCTCATCTTGATGCGCTGGCGCAAATCTCTGCTGCTGCCGAAGCGGCCCGCATGGGCGGGGGCGAGAAATCCCGCGCGCGGCATGAATCTCGCGGCAAGATGTTGCCGCGCAGGCGGGTGGCGAACCTGCTTGATCCGGGGTCTCCGTTTCTGGAAATCGGGGCGACGGCGGCGCATGGGATGTATGGTGATGCAGCACCCTGTGCCGGGGTCATCGCGGGCATTGGCCGGGTGCAGGGGCGCGAAGTTATGGTGGTGTGCAATGACGCCACCGTGAAGGGCGGCACCTATTATCCGATGACCGTCAAGAAGCACCTGCGCGCGCAGGAGATTGCCGAGGAAAACCATCTGCCCTGCATCTATCTGGTCGACAGTGGCGGCGCGAACCTGCCCAATCAGGATGAAGTGTTCCCAGACCGCGACCACTTTGGGCGTATCTTCTACAATCAGGCGCGGATGAGCGCGAAGGGTATCCCTCAGATTGCCGTGGTTATGGGGTCGTGCACGGCGGGTGGGGCCTATGTTCCAGCAATGTCCGATGTGACGATCATCGTGAAGGAACAGGGTACGATCTTTCTGGCAGGGCCACCTTTGGTCAAGGCTGCAACGGGTGAGGTTGTCAGCTCCGAGGATCTGGGCGGTGGCGATGTGCACACGCGCCTGTCGGGTGTGGCAGATTATCTGGCCGAAGATGATGCGCATGCGTTGGCATTGGCCCGCCGCGCGGTTGGGTCATTGGGCGGTGCCGGGCTGAAGCCCGGCCTACAGTTCGAAGCACCTGAGGAGCCTGCTTATGATCCGGATGAAATTCTGGGTGTCGTTCCCGCCGACTTGCGCACGCCCTATGACATCCGTGAAGTGATCGCACGGCTGGTCGATGGCTCTCGGTTTGATGAGTTCAAACCCCGCTTTGGCGAGACACTGGTCACCGGCTTTGCCCATGTCAAAGGGTGCCCAGTCGGGATCATTGCCAACAATGGCGTGCTGTTCTCGGAGGCTGCGCAAAAGGGCGCGCATTTTGTCGAGCTGTGTTCGCAGCGCAAAACGCCCCTGGTCTTCCTGCAGAACATCACCGGCTTTATGGTAGGCCGCAAATACGAGAACGAAGGGATCGCCCGCCACGGCGCCAAGATGGTGACGGCAGTTGCAACGACGAGCGTTCCCAAGATCACGATGCTGGTGGGCGGCTCGTTTGGGGCCGGGAACTATGGCATGGCAGGACGCGCCTATCAGCCAAGGTTTCTGTGGACATGGCCGAACTCTCGGATCTCGGTGATGGGGGGCGAGCAGGCCGCAGGCGTATTGGCGACAGTCAGGCGCGACGGGATCGAACGACAGGGCGGTACCTGGTCGGCCGAGGAAGAGGCCGAATTCAAACGTCCGACGCTGGACATGTTCGAAGAGCAATCGCACCCGCTATATGCCTCGGCCCGTCTCTGGGACGATGGCATCATCGACCCGCGCAAAAGCCGCGATGTGCTTGCCTTGTCGCTGAGTGCGGCGCTGAATGCCCCGATTGAGGAGACACGTTTCGGCGTGTTCAGGATGTAAGATGAACGTTTCATTGAATGACGTCATGGCCCGCTATCCTGGTGCCCAGACTTTCAAGTTTGGTGACAATGCCCGGCTGAGTGCTGAGCTGCTGGCTCTGGTACGATCAGGGCGGAAAACGGCAACCTGCGGTGCGTTGCGCGACTATCCCGAAGGTAGCCCTGACACTCCTGTTGTCGGGCGGAGAGACATTGCGCTGGATTGGGATGATCGTCCGGCCTTGGTGATCGAAACGGTCGACGTCTCGACCTGCCGATACTGCGACGTAACCGAGGATTTCGCGTTGGCAGAGGGCGAAAATGAAACGCTCGAGGGATGGAGAGAGGGGCATCGCCAGTATTTCGAACGCAATGGCGGGTTTGATCCCGAGATGGAGCTGCTGTGCGAACGATTTCGCCTTGTCGAAGATCTGGCGGTTGAGGGGTAAGCTATGTTCAACAAAATCCTGATTGCCAACCGGGGCGAGATCGCTTGCCGGGTTATGGAAACCGCTCAGAGGATGGGCGTGTCCTGTGTGGCTGTTTATTCCGATGCGGACGCTGCGGCCAAGCATGTGCAGATGGCGGATGAGGTCATTCATATCGGCGGCCCCGCCCCGGCGGAAAGCTATCTGAAGGGCGATGTGATTATTCAGGCTGCGCTGGATACGGGCGCGCAGGCGATCCATCCCGGTTATGGCTTCCTGTCAGAGAACCCCGATTTCGTCGACGCGGTTGAGGCTGCGGGTTTGACCTTTATCGGCCCATCAGCGGATGCGATCCGCAAAATGGGCCTCAAGGATGCGGCCAAGGTGTTGATGGAACAGGCTGGCGTGCCCGTGGTGCCCGGCTATCACGGCGACAATCAGGATCCCGAACATTTGGCGGGTGCGGCGGATGCGATTGGGTATCCGGTGCTGATTAAGGCCGTTGCAGGCGGCGGCGGTAAAGGTATGCGTCTGGTCGAACGCCCCGAGGATTTCCGTTCCGCATTGGACAGCGCACGGGGCGAAGCCAAAACCGCTTTTGGCAATGACGCAGTGCTGGTCGAGAAATTCGTGGCCAAACCTCGCCATATCGAAGTGCAGGTATTTGGTGACGGTACCCATGCGGTGCATCTGTTTGAACGCGATTGCTCGTTGCAACGCCGCCATCAGAAAGTGATCGAAGAGGCACCAGCCCCGGGCATGACTTCTGAGATGCGGGAGGCGATGGGGCAGGCCGGTGTGCGTGCCGCCGAGGCGATCGGGTACAAGGGTGCAGGCACGGTGGAGTTCATCGTCGATACCTCGGACGGGCTGCGCCCCGACAGATTCTGGTTCATGGAGATGAACACCCGCCTGCAGGTGGAACACCCGGTTACAGAGGCCATCACCGGCATCGATCTGGTGGAATGGCAGTTGCGCGTAGCAGCAGGAGAGAGACTTCCCAGGCAACAGGATGATCTGTCGATCTCGGGTCACGCCTTCGAAGCCCGGCTTTATGCCGAGGATGTACCAAAGGGGTTCTTGCCGGCGACAGGTACATTGACCCATCTGGTTTTCCCGGCCAACTGCCGAGCGGATAGTGGTGTTCGCACAGGTGACACGATCAGCCCCTGGTATGACCCGATGATTGCCAAAGTGGTGGTGCATGGTCCGACCCGCGCGGTTGCGCTTGAGACGTTGCACCGAGTGCTGCGGCAGACCGAAGTGGCGGGCACCGTTACGAATCTCGCCTTTCTGGGAGCGCTGACCCGCCATGACGGATTTGCCTCGGGCGATGTGGATACGGGCCTGATCGGGCGCGATCTTGACGGGTTGGTGCGGGAATCGCCGACTCCGGCCACAACCGCAGTTGCGGCTGCTATGACCGCACTGGATTTGGTTAATGTCACGCCTGACACCGGGTTTTCGCTCTGGGCTCCGTTGCATCGGGCGGTGCAGCTGTCCGATCAGGGAGAGGTTCTTGATCTGGACGTGCAAGTCGACGGGTCGGATCGCCAGCTTTGGCAGCTGGGCGAACACCGTGTCGTGGCCGAGCGGATCTCGGGGCAGTGGACGCTGAACGGCGCACCGATGCCGCGGGTCGCTGTCAGCGGAACAACTTTGACCGTATTTACCGACTACGGTCACAGTTTCGACGTTGTCGACCCGCTGGACCGGGATGCCAGCGCGACGGGTGACACCAACGTGATCGAGGCGCCGATGCCGGGTCTGGTCAAGGCAGTTTTTGCCACCGCGGGGCAGACCGTTCAGGAAGGCGACCGTTTGGCCATTCTGGAAGCGATGAAAATGGAGCATTCGTTGCTGGCCGCGCGCGATGGTGTGGTGGCCGAGGTGCTGGTCGAAGATGGCGCGCAGGTCGAGGCTGGGGCAGCTTTGGTGCGTTTGGAAGAAGAGTGATCTGTACCCGCGCGGCTTGACGTGGCACGGTCGCGCGATCCGTATTTGGAATGAGAACAAGCCATAAGGGGTTCTGACATGGGTGATCTGGTCGAAATCTACGAGGTTGGACCGCGCGACGGGCTACAAAACGAAACACGTGAGATACCGGTTGCCGACAAGGTGGCGCTGATCAATTGCCTCAGCCGCGCCGGGTTTCGACGGATCGAAGTTGCAAGCTTTGTCTCTCCCAAATGGGTGCCTCAAATGGCGGGGTCGGCGCAGGTTCTGGCCGGTATTACCCGCGCGGACGGCGTGCGCTACGCGGCGTTGACGCCGAATATGCGCGGATACGAGGATGCGCTGGCTGCCGAAGCGGATGAGATTGCCATTTTCGCGTCGGCTTCCGAGGGGTTTTCCAAGGCAAACATCAATGCCTCGATCGCCGAGTCAATCGAACGGTTCACGCCGATTCTCGAAGCGGCGCGTCATATCGACCTTCCGGTTCGCGGCTACGTCTCTTGCGTGACGGATTGCCCCTATGATGGCCCGACCCCGCCCGAGAAAGTCGCCGAAATTGCCGACCGGTTGTTTGCGTTGGGCTGTTACGAGGTGTCATTGGGGGACACGATCGGGCAAGGCACGCCAGACAAGATTGCGCATATGCTTCTGGCGGTTCGGGAAAGGGTTCCTGTGACGCGGCTTGCCGGGCATTTTCATGACACCAATGGGCGTGCAATCGACAATATCGATGCGGCACTTTCGCTGGGTGTGCGTGTGTTCGACGCGGCCGTGGGTGGGCTTGGCGGTTGCCCATATGCTCCGGGGGCTGCGGGTAATGTCGCGACTGAAACCGTTGCAGCGCATTTGCACCGGTTGGGCTATCAAACCGGTCTGGATATCGATGTGGTCGAAGAGGCCGCGCAGATGGCCAAGGCGTTGAGAGGCTAACATGTTCGAAACAATCTCGATTTCAGCAGACGAACGCGGTGTTGCCACGTTAACTCTGGACCGGGCGGAAAAGCACAACGCGCTCTCGGGTCAGATGATTGCCGAGCTGACACAGGCCGCGTCGCAACTGGGTCAGGATGGCACTGTCAGAGCGGTCGTTCTGGCTGCTGCGGGAAAGACGTTTTGCGCTGGTGGTGATCTGGGATGGATGCAGGACCAGATGGCGGCCGACAAGGCGACGCGGTTTGTCGAGGCGCGCAAGCTGGCCGAGATGTTGCAGGCGTTGAACACGATGCCCAAACCCCTGATCGGGGCGCTACAAGGCAACGCCTTTGGCGGAGGTGTTGGAATGGCGGCCGTGTGCGATGTCGCCATCGGTGTAGATAGTCTGAAGATGGGACTGACCGAGACCCGGCTTGGGCTGATCCCAGCGACAATCGGCCCTTATGTTATCGCTCGTATGGGTGAGGCGCGGGCACGGCGTGTATTCATGTCGGCCCGGTTGTTCGATGCGCCCGAAGCGGTTGATTTGGGATTGCTGGCAAAGGCTGTGCCTCCCGAGCAGCTTGCGGCTGCGATAGAAGATGAACTCCGGCCCTATCTTTCGTGCGCGCCGGGGGCAGTTGCATCTGCCAAGGCATTGGTTCGAACTCTGGGACCTCGTATTGATGATGCCACAATCGACCAGACCATCAACGAACTGGTCGAGCGCTGGGAAACGGAAGAGGCACGTGAAGGGATCGCGGCGTTCTTCGAAAAACGTAAACCTGCATGGAATAAGTAAGTTTACCGAGTTTCCGTAAGCCAATGCAAATCGCTCGTGATGCGATTCTATGCCGCGCTGTCAAGCGTATGTTTGATGGCAGAGGGGGCTGTGTTCGGTTGACCCTCTGACCCGGCGGGGATAGAGAATGTCCAGTCAACACGCCAATTGACGGCGCACCCGACAAGATGCGTGCGCAAGAAAGGAGCTATTCGTGGAAGACCTGCTGCGGGAGTATCTCCCGATTCTGGTGTTTCTGGCCGTTGCCGTAGGCCTTGGAATCGTCCTGATTCTTGCCGCCGTTGTACTGGCTGTCCGCAATCCCGACCCCGAAAAGGTCAGCGCATATGAATGTGGCTTCAATGCATTCGACGATGCGCGAATGAAATTTGACGTCCGATTCTATCTGGTCTCGATTCTCTTCATCATCTTTGATCTTGAGATCGCATTCCTGTTTCCCTGGGCTGTCGGGTTCCGCGATATCAGCGATGTCGGCTTCTGGTCGATGATGGTGTTTCTGGCCGTGCTGACCATCGGCTTTGCCTATGAGTGGAAGAAAGGGGCCCTGGAATGGGAGTGATGACCGGTGCAAATACCGCTGGCGTCGACAAAGAAGTCGCCACTCAGGCCCTGAATGCCGAGTTGCAGGACAAAGGTTTTCTGCTGACCTCGAGCGAGGATATTATCAACTGGGCCCGTACGGGTTCGCTGCATTGGATGACCTTTGGTCTGGCCTGCTGCGCGGTTGAAATGATGCACACTTCGATGCCGCGCTATGATGCGGAACGTTTCGGCATCGCGCCACGCGCCTCTCCGCGCCAATCTGACGTGATGATCGTGGCTGGCACGCTGACCAACAAGATGGCTCCTGCCTTGCGCAAGGTTTACGACCAGATGCCCGAGCCGCGCTATGTGATCTCGATGGGATCCTGCGCGAATGGGGGGGGCTACTACCACTATTCCTATTCCGTCGTGCGTGGCTGTGACCGGGTTGTTCCGGTGGATATTTACGTGCCTGGCTGCCCTCCAACCGCCGAGGCGCTGCTTTACGGTCTGCTACAGCTGCAACGCAAAATCCGCCGCACCGGCACAATTGTACGCTGAGGGGAAGGGTAGATGAGCGAAGCACTCAAAGAACTCGGCACCCAGCTTGAACTGAAACGAGCCGATTGCGTTCTGTCCTGGGATGTGACCCATGGCGAGCTGAACGTCGATGTGGCGCCGTCGAACCTGGTGGAATTCGTAGAATTCCTGCGGTCGGACCAAAACTGCAAGTTCTCGACATTGGTGGATATCACCGGCGTCGATTACCCCGAACGTGCCAAGCGGTTCGATGTGGTGTACCACTTCCTGTCGATGTACCAGAACCAGCGTGTCCGTCTGCGGGTTTCGATCCGCGAAGATGACATGGTGCCTTCGATCGTCGATATCCACCCCTCGGCCAACTGGTTCGAGCGTGAGGTGTTCGACATGTTCGGCATCCGGTTCTCGGGACATCCAGATTTGCGGCGGATTCTGACGGACTATGGATTCCGTGGCCATCCGCTGCGCAAGGATTTCCCGACCACCGGCTACACCGAGGTGCGTTATGACGAGGCGCAGAAACGCGTGGTCTATGAGCCGGTCAGTCTGGTGCAGGAATACCGTCAGTTTGATTTCATGTCCCCATGGGAAGGTGCGAACTACATTCTGCCGGGGGATGAGAAACAGGAGACATAATCATGGAGTTCCTGATCTGGATAATTCTGGTTGTTGCAACGGTCATTCCGATGATCAAGCTGCTGCCGCATTTCGGGATCAACAAGAACTGGGCGTTTGCATGCATCATCTCTCCGGTCGTGATTGTCCTGCTGTGGATGATGGCGATGAAACTGCAAGAGATGGAGCGACGCTGAGATGATGGGTGAGTTGATCATTCTGGGCGCGTTAGGGGTTCTACTGGCCGGAGCTGCGGTCAAAGCGACCGAGGCGGAAAAGGTCCGGGTTCGGGCCGAAGCAAAGAAGAAACGAGGGCGGTGATGGACGGCTCAAGATACGATGACGGCAGCACGGACGCGCTGAGCGGCGAGCAGAAGATCCGCAACTTTAACATCAACTTCGGCCCGCAACACCCTGCGGCTCACGGAGTTTTGCGTCTGGTGCTCGAGTTGGACGGTGAAATCGTCGAGCGTTGCGACCCGCATATCGGCTTGCTGCACCGTGGCACCGAAAAGCTGATGGAAAGCCGGACCTATCTGCAGAACCTGCCGTATTTCGACCGTCTGGACTATGTAGCACCGATGAACCAGGAACATGCCTGGTGTCTGGCCATCGAAAAGCTGACCGGGGTCGAGGTGCCGCGCCGTGGCTCGCTGATCCGGGTTATGTATTCCGAGATCGGGCGCATCCTGAACCACCTGCTGAACGTGACGACGCAGGCGATGGACGTCGGCGCACTGACCCCGCCACTCTGGGGTTTTGAAGAGCGTGAAAAGCTGATGGTGTTCTATGAGCGTGCCTGCGGTGCCCGCCTGCACGCCGCTTATTTCCGTCCGGGTGGTGTACATCAGGACCTGCCGCCGGAACTGCTGGACGATATCGAGGCGTGGAGCCACGAATTCCCCAACGTCCTTGATGACATTGACGGGCTGCTGACCGAAAACCGCATCTTCAAACAGCGCAACGCTGATATCGGCGTCGTGACCGAGGATGACATCCAGAAGTACGGCTTCTCGGGCGTGATGGTGCGCGGATCGGGTCTGGCATGGGACCTGCGCCGCGCGCAGCCCTACGAGTGCTACGACGAGTTCGAGTTCCAGATCCCCGTTGGCAAGAACGGCGACTGTTATGACCGCTACCTTGTCCGTATGGAAGAAATGCGCCAATCGCTGCTGATCATCCGTCAGGCCATCGCCAAAATCCGCGAGTGCCCCGGTGACGTTCTGGCGCGTGGCAAGATCACCCCGCCGAAACGCTCGGATATGAAGACCTCGATGGAGAGCCTGATCCATCACTTCAAACTGTACACCGAAGGCTTCCACGTGCCTGCCGGTGAGGTCTATGCCGCTGTCGAAGCCCCCAAGGGCGAGTTCGGCGTCTATCTAGTTGCCGACGGCACCAACAAACCCTACCGCGCCAAACTGCGCGCCCCGGGTTTCCTGCACCTGCAAGCCATGGACCACGTTGCCAAAGGCCACCAACTGGCCGACGTCGCCGCCATCATCGGCACTATGGACGTCGTATTTGGAGAGATTGACCGCTAATGCTCCGCCGTCTTCATCCCGAACAACCTGAAAGCTTTGCCTTCACCGCTGCCAACCAGCAATGGGCCGAAGCGCAGATTACCAAATATCCCGAAGGCCGTCAGGCCAGTGCGGTGATCCCTCTGCTGTGGCGTGCACAGGAACAAGAGGGCTGGCTGAGCCGCCCGGCGATTGAATCCGTCGCCGACATGCTGGGTATGGCTTATATCCGCGTGCTAGAGGTGGCCTCGTTCTACTTCATGTTCCAGCTGCAACCGGTGGGATGTGTGGCCCATGTTCAGGTTTGTGGCACGACCTCCTGCATGATTTGCGGGGCCGAGGATCTGATCGCTGTCTGCAAGGAGAAGATCGCGGCCAAGCCACACGTGCTGTCCGCCGATGGCAAGCTGAGCTGGGAAGAGGTCGAATGCCTTGGCTCCTGCACCAATGCGCCGATGGCACAGATCGGCAAGGATTACTACGAAGACCTGACCGCTGCGAGCTTTGGCAAGATCCTTGATGATCTGGTGGCAGGGAAAGTTCCGACGCCGGGCCCGCAGAATGGTCGCTATGCGGCTGAACCGCTCAAAGGGCTGACCAGCCTGACGGAGTATGACAGCGGCAGAACGCAGTACAACGCCAGCGTCGAACTGGCCACTAATATTGGTGATACGGTCAAGCGCATTGATGGGACCGAGGTTCCGATTCTGACCCCTTGGTTGGGCAAGGATGGCAAAGCGGCTGCGACCAAAGCTGCACCGAAGCCGCCCAAAGCGCCAACCCCGGCGAAACCTGCTGTGAAACAGGCCGCTGAGGCGAAGGCAGCGCAAGAGGACCAGCCCGAAACACTGACGGGCGCGCGCGACGGCAAGGCAGATAACCTGAAACTGTTGAAAGGCGTAGGCCCCAAGCTGGAGCAGACCCTGAACGAGTTGGGCTTCTTCCACTATGATCAGATCGCAGCCTGGACGCCGGAACAGGTCGCCTGGGTCGATGCTCGGCTGAAGTTCAAGGGCCGGATCGAGCGCGATGGCTGGATTGAACAGGCAGCCAAGCTTGCGGCGGGTGAGGAAACCGAATTTGCCAAACGTGCCAAGGAAGATGGCACCTACGAAGACTAAACGGGTGCCCCATCGGGGCATCGGGGGATGATGGACAAGGATAAGGATCAGGCCATAGCCCGAAAGGGCAGACATATCGGCATCGTAATAGCGGTGACGATGGTGATCTGGCTTGCCATGAATCTGTTCATTGGCCCCGCGCTGGGTTTGACAGCCCGGCACGCGCTGCTGTTTGATTTTGCCGCTTTGGCGGCATTCATTTATGCGGGTGTGAACATTTTTCAACTCTGGCGCATGCGTCAGGACAGCTGAAGGTAACGAATGATGCTGAAGGATCAGGACCGGATCTTTACCAACATCTACGGGATGCACGAACGCACGCTGAAAGGCGCGCAAGCCCGCGGGCATTGGGACGGCACAGCTGGCCTGATTGAAAAGGGCCGGGACTGGATCATTCAGACAATGAAGGATTCCGGGCTGCGCGGACGCGGCGGTGCGGGCTTCCCAACTGGCCTGAAATGGTCGTTCATGCCAAAGGAAAGTGACGGTCGCCCTTCCTATCTGGTTGTGAATGCCGATGAGTCCGAGCCCGGCACCTGCAAAGACCGTGAGATCATGCGCCATGATCCCCACACGCTGATTGAAGGGTGTCTGATCGCCTCTTTCGCGATGAACGCGCATACCTGCTATATCTACCTGCGCGGCGAATATATCCGCGAGCGTGAGGCATTGCAGGCCGCGATTGACGAGGCCTATGACGCGGGGCTTCTTGGCAAAAACGCCGCTGGTTCGGGCTGGGATTTCGATCTTTTCCTTCATCACGGGGCAGGGGCTTATATTTGTGGCGAGGAAACCGCCCTTATCGAAAGCCTTGAGGGCAAGAAGGGTATGCCGCGGATGAAACCTCCGTTCCCGGCGGGCGCGGGGCTGTACGGATGTCCGACCACTGTGAACAACGTGGAATCCATCGCGGTGGTGCCGACCATCTTGCGACGGGGTGCGGATTGGTTCGCTGGATTTGGTCGTCAGAACAACGCAGGTACCAAGCTGTTTGCGATCTCGGGCCACGTGAACAACCCTTGCGTCGTCGAAGAGGCGATGTCGATCCCGTTCGAACAGCTGATCGAAACCCATTGCGGCGGCATTCGCGGCGGGTGGGATAATCTGCTGGCGGTTATCCCTGGTGGATCCTCGGTTCCCTGCGTGCGAGGTGAAAATATGCGCGACGCGATCATGGATTTCGATTACTTGCGCAACGATCTGGGTTCGGGTCTGGGCACGGCAGCGGTGATTGTGATGGACAAATCCACCGACATCATCAAGGCGATCTGGCGCCTGTCGAAGTTTTACAAGCATGAAAGCTGTGGTCAGTGTACGCCGTGTCGCGAAGGCACCGGCTGGATGATGCGTGTGATGGATCGTCTGGTGCGCGGTGAAGCTGAGCTGGAAGAGATCGACATGTTGTTTGACGTGACCAAACAGGTCGAAGGACACACGATCTGCGCCTTGGGCGATGCGGCCGCCTGGCCGATCCAGGGCCTGATCCGCAATTTCCGGGAAGAGATCGAAGACCGCATCAAGGCTCAGAAATCGGGCCGTATGGGTGCGATGGCAGCGGAGTGAACGAGATGGAAGTGTTTGCAGAATATAGCCACGCAATTGCGTCGGTTGTGCTTTTCACGCTGGTTGTATTGTTTCTGGCGCCGTTTTCGGCACTGGCCAAACAAGCCAAGGGGCTGGCACCCGGTGCGACACCTGACCAGGATTATGCCGACAAGGCGTATCGTCTGAACCGGGCCTATCTGAACGGGACGGAGACACTTCCTGCGTTTGTGACAGTCATTACAGCGGCGATTCTGCTGGGCGTCAGCCCGTTCTGGGTAAACCTTCTGGCCTCGGTGGCGCTGGTTGCGCGCTTGGCGATGCTGGTGGTGCACTTGAAGGGGATCGGCAAGCCAACCAGCGGCCCGCGGACAATTTTGTATGTGATCGGATGGGCGTGCATGTTCGTGATCGGGCTTATGGCATTGGTCGCGGCGTTTTGATAGCGACGCAGCGGAACAGAAAACAAAGAGGGAAAGTATGAAGGCCCCCAAAGCCCTTATTGTTGCGCTGGCATTGGTTGGTGTTTCCGCTTGCGGTCTGGTTAAACCGTCGGCAGATCGGCTTTTGTTTGATGGCAAGTCGTTCAGAACCAAGGCGAAGGTGGTCGACAAGAAGACCTCGCCCGCGGACTTTACGGTTGTCGTCAAAGGCGTCTCTGCTTCACTCGATGGTGCGCGCGAGGCCGGACGTCATGAAGGAACCAAATTCTGCATCCAGAACTTCGGGTCGTCTCGGATTTCGTGGACGGTGGGTCCGGATACAGACCCGCAGAACCTTAGCATCAGCAATGATCAACTGACATTTGCAGGAACCTGCCAGCGGCCATGACCGGTGTTTTTCCATATCTCCGGTGGGCGAGCAGGGTGTTATTGCCTAGCAGCCGCGAACCGCTTCGTCTTGGACAGTCCAAGACGAAAGGAAAACCCATGTCTGTTACAAAACTAGCCGCCCTCGCATCGCTGATGGCCTTGCCCGTGGTTGCAGAAGCAAAGCCGCCCTTGAGGGATGTCAAAGAGATCGACAACGAACTCTACTACATCGCCATTGCAAATGAGATTTCCGAGTTCTGCCCGTCGATCAGCGGGCGGCGATTGAAAGCGATCAGTGTGATGTGGGGACTGCGGTCCAAAGCGAATAATCTGGGGTACTCGGACACGGAAATCCGCTCATATGTCGAGTCGGATGCTGAAAAGGATCGGATGCGGGCGAAGGGCGAGGCTTATCTGGCGAAAAACGGCGTGTCCTACGACAACCCCAAAACGTTCTGCTCTTTGGGGCAGAAGGAAATCCAAAGAAACAGCGCCATTGGCGTTTATTTGAGAGCGAACTGAGAGCCATGTCTGACCTCCGCAAGATCAATATCGACGGGCAGGAAATCGAAGTCGAAGGTGCGATGACCCTGATACAGGCCTGTGAGCAGGCCGGGGTCGAGGTGCCGCGTTTCTGCTATCACGAGCGTCTGTCGATTGCGGGAAACTGCCGGATGTGTCTGGTTGAAGTGGTGGGCGGTCCGCCGAAACCGGCTGCATCCTGCGCGATGCAGGTACGCGATCTGCGCCCGGGGCCAGAAGGGCAGCCACCGGTGGTCAAGACGAACTCTCCCATGGTCAAGAAGGCCCGCGAAGGGGTGATGGAGTTCCTGCTGATCAACCACCCATTGGATTGCCCGATCTGTGATCAGGGCGGAGAGTGCGATCTTCAGGATCAGGCGATGGCTTATGGCCTGTCCGGTTCGCGGTTCAAGGAAGCCAAACGCGCGGTTGATGATCTGGATCTGGGACCGCTTGTGGGCACCGCAATGACCCGCTGCATCAGTTGCACCCGTTGCGTGCGCTTTACCACCGAAGTCGCCGGGATCACTCAGATGGGTCAGACAGGGCGCGGTGAGGATGCCGAGATCACCTCGTATCTGAACCAGACGCTGGATTCGAACCTGCAGGGCAACATTATCGACCTGTGCCCGGTTGGGGCACTGACCTCGAAACCTTATGCGTTTACCGCCCGCCCGTGGGAATTGACCAAGACCGAAAGCATCGACGTCATGGACGCGCTGGGATCGAACATTCGTGTCGATACCAAAGGGCGCGAGGTGATGCGCTTCCTTCCTCGCAATCATGACGGAGTGAATGAAGAGTGGATCAGCGACAAAACCCGCTTTGTCTGGGACGGGTTGCGGCGTCAGCGACTGGACAAGCCTTACATCCGCGAAAACGGTAAGCTGCGCCCGGCCTCATGGTCCGAAGCTCTGACCAAGGCCGCAGAATCGCTGAAAGGTGCTGAGAAGCCAGCCGGTATCGTCGGTGATCTGGTACCGGTCGAGGCCGCATTCGCATTGAAACAGATGATCGAAGGGCAAGGCGGAGTTGTTGAGTGCCGCACCGATGGGGCCAAGCTTCCGGTCGGGAACCGTGGCGGATATGCCGGGACCGCCGCGATTGAAGTCATCGATACGGCCGAGCGTATTCTTCTGATTGGCACCAACCCGCGCGATGAAGCACCGGTTTTGAACGCGCGTATCCGCAAGGCGTGGGCGCACGGGGCCGAAGTCGCTTTGGTGGGTCCAGCGGTCGATCTGACTTATGGGTACCATCATGTGGGCGATGATCGCGCAGCGCTGCAAAAGGTTGTCGACATGGGCGGCGACGATGAAATCAGGGGTAAACGCTCGCTGGTCATCGTCGGGCAGGGAGCGCTGCAGGAGGCGGACGGAGGAGCTGTTCTGGCTGCCGCGCAAACAATTGCCGCAAATACGGAAAGCGGCCTGATCATTTTGCACACTGCGGCGTCGCGCGTGGGCGCGATGGATGTGGACGCCACCAACGATGGCGGTATGGAAGCAATCAATGCTGCGGATGTGATCTATAACCTTGGTGCGGATGAGGTCGAAATCGGCGAAGGCGCCTTTGTGATTTATCAGGGCAGCCACGGGGATCGGGGCGCGCATCGCGCAGATGTGATCCTGCCGGGCGCGGCATATACCGAGGAAAACGGTCTGTTCGTGAACATGGAAGGCCGCCCGCAACTGGCGATGCGCGCTGGGTTTGCGCCTGGTGAGGCCAAGGAAAACTGGGCCATCCTGCGTGCGCTGTCGGCTGAGCTGGGGGCGACACTCCCCTATGACTCGCTTGCGCAGTTGCGCACAGCCTTGATCGAGGCGGTTCCCCATCTGGCCCGCATCGACGAGGTGATCGAGAATGAGGTTCAAGCGCTGGAGGCCGGGTCTTTGGGCAAGGCGACCTTCCGCAATGCGATCAAGGATTTCTATCTGACCAACCCGATCGCTCGGGCCTCGCAACTGATGGCCGAGCTTTCGGCGCAGGCGCAAGCCCGCAAAGCTGAGAAGATTGCGGCGGAATGAACGAAAGCAGTTTCATATCGCAAACCAGCGCTGTGGTCGGGTGGCACCTGACTGCGCCGGAAATGTGCGTGAAACGAAAGAAAAAGGGTGGCGCAATGGCGGCAGATGCTGTTTACACCAACGCGCCGACCCAGCCGCAGTTTGCGCAGGCATCGGGCCTTTGCATCGCGCGCGAAAAACGGAATACCCACGGTGTGAGGACCAATGGCTGAATTCTTTAACACCCCCGGCGGAATAGCCATCATCATTCTGGCGCAAGTGCTTGCTGTTGTTGCCTTCGTGATGATCTCGCTGTTGTTCCTTGTTTATGGCGACCGCAAGATCTGGGCCGCTGTCCAGATGCGCCGCGGCCCTAACGTGGTCGGCGTTTACGGTCTGCTGCAATCGGTGGCGGATGCGTTGAAATACGTCGTCAAAGAGGTCGTGATCCCCGCGGGGGCCGACCGCACGGTTTTCATCCTCGCGCCGCTCACCTCTTTCGTGTTGGCGATGATCGCCTGGGCGGTGATCCCGTTCAATGATGGCTGGGTCCTGTCGGACATCAACGTCGCAATCCTCTATGTCTTCGCCGTTTCCTCGCTTGAGGTTTATGGCGTGATCATGGGTGGTTGGGCGTCGAACTCAAAGTACCCGTTCTTGGGCTCGTTGCGCTCAGCCGCGCAGATGATCTCATACGAGGTTTCCATCGGTCTGATCATCATCGGTGTGATCATCTCGACCGGGTCGATGAACTTTGGTGACATCGTCCGCGCGCAGGATGGGTCGTTCGGCTTCTTCAGCTGGTACTGGCTGCCGCATTTCCCGATGGTCTTTCTGTTCTTCATTTCGGCGCTGGCCGAGACCAACCGACCACCGTTTGACCTGCCCGAAGCGGAATCGGAACTGGTGGCGGGTTATCAGGTCGAATATTCGGCCACACCCTTCCTGCTGTTCATGGCCGGTGAATACATCGCGATCTTCCTGATGTGCGCGCTGACCTCGCTGCTGTTCTTCGGCGGCTGGCTGTCGCCAATCCCGGGCCTGCCCGATGGCGTGTTGTGGATGGTCGCCAAGATGGCGTTCTTCTTCTTCATCTTCGCGATGGTCAAGGCCATCACGCCTCGCTACCGCTATGACCAGCTGATGCGATTGGGCTGGAAAGTTTTCCTGCCGTTCTCGCTGGTTTGGGTGGTCTTTGTGGCCTTTGCGGCGAAATTCGACTGGTTCTGGGGCGCATTCGCCCGTTGGAGCGTAGGAGGCTGATATGGCAAACATCGATTACACCCGCGCTGCCAAATACTTCCTGCTGCAGGATTTCTGGGTCGGCTTCAAACTGGGCCTGAAGTATTTCTTCGCTCCCAAGGCCACCCTGAACTATCCGCACGAAAAAGGCCCTCTGTCCCCGCGGTTTCGCGGTGAACACGCCCTGCGCCGCTATCCAAACGGTGAAGAGCGCTGCATCGCGTGTAAACTGTGCGAGGCGGTCTGCCCGGCACAGGCCATCACCATCGATGCCGAACCCCGCGCGGACGGCAGCCGCCGCACCACGCGCTATGACATTGACATGACCAAGTGCATCTATTGCGGCTTCTGCCAAGAGGCATGCCCGGTTGATGCCATCGTCGAAGGCCCGAACTTTGAATTCGCGACGGAAACCCGGGAAGAGCTGTTCTACGACAAGGAAAAACTCCTGTCGAACGGCGAGCGCTGGGAAGCCGAGATCGCGCGCAATCTGGAACTGGACGCACCGTACCGATGAGTGACAGCCCGACAAATCCGTTCGAGCTGATGATGAAGCAAGCTCAGGACATGGCCAAGGCGATGAACCCGGCGATGGAAAGCTTCTCGCCCAAGGGGTTCGAGGCGCTGTGGCCAACCATGCCCAAAGAGGTCATGGAGATGATGTTCGGCAACACCGTCAACAAGGACGGGCTGGATGCCAAAACGCGTCTGCTTCTGACGCTGGCCGGGCTGACCTGCCAGGGTGCGCAGGCGGATTCGGCCGTGCGCCAGACCGTGCGTCATGCGCTGGAAGCGGGCGCGAAGAAACAAGAGATCGTGGAAACGATCGGTCAGATGTCGGTCTTTGCCGGCATCCCGGCCATGACCCGCGCGCTGGATCTGGCGCAAGAGGTCATGGGCGACAACGAGGATGAGGATCAATGACCGTCTTTGCCTTCTACCTGTTTGCCATCAGCGCCATCACCGGCGGGCTGTTCACGGTGATCAGCCGCCAACCGGTGCACTCGGTCCTGTGGCTGATCCTGGCGTTTCTGTCCTCGGCAGGGCTGTTCGTGCTGCTGGGGGCCGAGTTCGTGGCGATGCTGCTGGTCATCGTCTATGTCGGCGCGGTCGCGGTTCTGTTCCTCTTCGTGGTGATGATGCTGGACGTGGACTTTGCCGAGCTCAAGGCCGAAATGGCGCGCTATATGCCGCTGGCCCTGCTGATTGGTCTGATCATCCTGATGCAGTTTGTCATGGCTTTCGGGGCGTGGGACAGCGCACAGGGTGCTGCGGCCAATCTGGCCCAGCCGGTCCCGACAGACCGCCACAACACCGAGGCGCTTGGCCTCATCCTTTACGATCAATACTTCCTTCTGTTCCAACTGGCGGGCCTGATCCTGCTGGTGGCCATGATCGGCGCCATCGTTCTGACGCTGCGCCACCGCAAGGACATCAAGCGTCAGGACATTATCGGCCAGATGATGCGTGACCCGGCCAAGGCGATGGAGTTGAAGGACGTGAAACCGGGGCAGGGATTGTGAGAGGCGAACTCTTGAAAGTTTTAGCCATGACGGCTTGTCTTGCGCTAGCTCCGGCGTCGCTGTTGGCGTGTGAGAGTGCGCCGCAGAACGAGGGTTACAAGTTAAAACGAATGAACTCCGATTGCAGCTTTGTAAATGGCGGTAGAGGGCAATTCGAAACGTTCTCCGGAGAAGCCGTAGTCAATATCGGCAATGGACGCATTGGACAACGTGTGAATGCCGGAGACGGTTGCAGCCCGAAACAAAGCCTGTTCTTTCAAAACTGCGGCAGCGGAGAAGGTATCGTTATCGATGGAGAATATAGGCCGACCAACATCGCCGGTTACGTGCCAAGTTCTATTGATCTGATACAAAAGCCAGAAGGTCCCATCGGACTAACCGCTGAGACAACAGTCGCCGAACTGAAGCAGATTGCATCCGAACATCGAAATTCATTCACGAAAGATATCCGGAAGTTCTTTGCTCGAACCAAAAACCACAAGCGCATCGACTACACCTGCGGCTGCAAACTCTACTACCCCGACTCGCCAGGAGCGAAGCTATGATCGGACTTGAACACTATCTTACGGTCGCGGCGACGCTGTTCGTCATCGGCATCTTCGGTCTCTTCCTGAACCGCAAGAACGTCATCATCCTGCTGATGAGCATCGAACTGATGCTGCTGGCAGTGAATATCAACCTCGTGGCGTTTTCCAGTTTCCTCGGCGATCTGGTCGGGCAGGTGTTCACGCTGTTCGTGCTGACCGTTGCAGCAGCCGAGGCGGCGATTGGTCTGGCCATTCTGGTCTGTTTCTTCCGCACCCGCGGTACGATCGCGGTTGAAGACGTCAATATGATGAAGGGGTAAGGGAACATGGAAACCACCATCCTCTTTGCCCCGCTGGTGGGCGCGCTGCTCTGCGGGTTCGGCTGGAAGTTCATTGGCGAGAAAGCGGCCATGTGGACCGCGACGGGCCTGCTGTTCCTGGCCTGTCTGCTGTCCTGGATCGTGTTCTTCACCTTCGACGGGCAAACGCAGCAGATCGAGATCATGCGCTGGATCGAAAGCGGCTCGCTTTCGACAAGCTGGGCCATCCGTCTGGACCGACTGACGGCGATCATGCTGATCGTGGTGACAACCGTTTCGGCGCTCGTGCACCTGTATTCCTTCGGCTACATGGATCACGATCCGCAATGGCGCGAAGGCGAAAGCTATAAGCCGCGTTTCTTTGCCTATTTGTCCTTCTTCACTTTCGCCATGCTGATGCTGGTGACGGCGGATAATCTGGTGCAGATGTTCTTTGGCTGGGAGGGCGTCGGCGTCGCCTCATACCTGCTGATCGGGTTCTATTATCGCAAGCCTTCGGCCAATGCGGCGGCAATCAAGGCCTTTGTGGTCAACCGGGTTGGCGACTTTGGTTTTGCTCTGGGCATCTTCGCGCTGTTCTTCCTGACCGACAGTATCAACTTCTCGGATATCTTTGCCTCTGCTCCTGCGCTGGCAGAAGAGAAGCTGCATTTCCTGTGGGGGGAATGGACCGCGATCGAAGTGATCTGCGTTCTGCTCTTCATCGGTGCGATGGGTAAATCGGCGCAGTTGATCCTGCACACATGGTTGCCGGACGCGATGGAAGGCCCGACGCCTGTGTCAGCACTGATCCACGCTGCGACCATGGTGACCGCAGGCGTCTTTTTGGTCTGTCGCATGTCCCCGCTGATGGAGTTCGCACCGGGTGCGACAGGGTTCATCACTGTTCTTGGCGCCTCAACCGCGTTCTTCGCTGCTACTGTTGGTCTGGTTCAGACCGATATCAAACGTGTCATCGCGTATTCGACCTGTTCGCAGCTAGGCTACATGTTTGTGGCGGCGGGCGTGGGCATGTATTCGGCGGCGATGTTCCACCTGTTTACGCATGCCTTTTTCAAGGCGTTGTTGTTCCTTGGGGCCGGTTCCGTGATCCACGCGATGCATCACGAACAGGAGATGACCGAATATGGCGGTCTGCGGAAGAAGATCCCCTACACCTTCTGGGCGATGATGATCGGTACCCTGGCGATTACCGGTGTTGGTATCCCGCTGACCACCTTTGGTTTTGCCGGTTTCCTGTCAAAAGACGCAATTATCGAGAGCGCCTATGCGGGCGGATCAAGCTATGGCTTCTGGTTGTTGGTCGTCGCTGCCGCGTTCACCTCGTTCTACAGCTGGCGTCTGATCTTCCTGACCTTCTATGGCGAGCCGCGCGGCGACAAGCACACGCACGATCACGCACATGAAAGCCCGATGGTGATGTTGGTGCCGCTGGGTGTACTGTCGCTGGGTGCGGTATTCGCGGGCATGATTTGGTACGGAAACTTCTTTGGCCATGCGGATAAAGTCGGCAAATTCTACGGTATTCCGGTTGCAGAAGCCTCAGAGCATGCCGAGGCCAGTGATCACGCGGCGGCGGATGCGTCGCACGGCGAAGACAGCCATGCCGATGACAGCCATGCTGATGACGCCGCGCATGGTGAGAATGCCGCAGAGGGCGGGGACCACCATTATGTGTTTGCGGGCGAGCCGGGTGAAGGGGCGCTTTATATGGCGCCGGACAACCACATTCTGGACGATGCGCATGCGGCTCCGAAATGGGTCAAGGTTTCACCATTCGTTGCGATGGTGCTTGGCTTTATCGTGGCCTATTGGTTCTACATCGTGAACACGTCTCTGCCCGCACGTCTGGCAGCAAACCAGCGTCCGCTGTACCTGTTCCTGCTGAACAAATGGTATTTCGACGAAATCTACGACGCGATCTTTGTCAAACCCACTGTCGCCCTTGGCCGGTTCTTATGGAAACGCGGTGACGGCAACACGATTGACGGCTTCCTGAATGGGGTTGCTATGGGCGTGATTCCCTTCTTCACCCGCCTCGCAGGCAAGGCGCAGACCGGGTACATCTTTACTTACGCCTTCTGGATGGTTTTGGGCATTGCGGCCCTTGTCACCTGGATGTCGATCGGCGGAGGCGCACACTAATGGACAATATCCTATCTATTGTCACCTTTATCCCCGCCATCGCAGCAGGCATTCTGGCGCTGTTCCTGCACGGCAGCGACGTTGCAGCGCAGCGCAACGCCAAGTGGATTGCATTGCTGGCGACAACTGTGACGTTTCTGGTGTCAATTGGCATCTACACAGGCTTTGATCCTTCGAACACCGGTTTCCAGATGGTGGAAGAGGGTGAATGGCTGATGGGCCTGAAATACAAGATGGGTGTGGATGGAATCAGCGTTCTGTTCGTGCTGCTGACCACTTTCATCATGCCGCTGACCATTCTGGCCAGCTGGAATGTGACGGACCGCGTCAAAGAATACATGATTGCTTTCTTGCTGCTGGAAACGCTCATGCTGGGCGTGTTCATGGCGCTGGACCTGGTGCTGTTCTACCTGTTCTTCGAGGCGGGTCTGATCCCGATGTTCCTGATCATCGGTATCTGGGGCGGCAAGGATCGTATCTATGCCAGCTTCAAGTTCTTCCTTTACACCTTCCTTGGCTCGGTGCTGATGCTGGTGGCCATGGTCGCAATGTATGCTGACGCGGGCACCACGGATATCGAAGCGCTGATGGCCCATCAGTTCGCATCCGAGAGTTTCAGCGTGTTGGGCATCTATGTCACCGGCGGTATGCAAACGCTGATGTTCCTGGCCTTCTTCGCGTCTTTTGCGGTGAAAATGCCGATGTGGCCGGTGCACACCTGGTTGCCCGATGCGCACGTTCAAGCGCCGACGGCGGGCTCGGTCGTGCTGGCCGCGATCCTGTTGAAGATGGGCGGCTACGGCTTCCTGCGGTTCAGCCTGCCGATGTTCCCGGTTGGCTCGGCGGTGATGACTGATCTTGTGCTTTGGATGTCAGCTATAGCGGTTGTTTATACCTCGCTGGTGGCACTGGTGCAGGAAGACATGAAAAAGCTGATCGCGTATTCCTCGGTCGCGCATATGGGCTTTGTCACGATGGGCATCTTTGCAGCGAACCAGCAAGGCATTGACGGCGCGATTTTCCAGATGCTGAGCCACGGGTTCATCTCTGCCGCGCTCTTCCTCTGTGTCGGCGTGATCTATGACCGGATGCACACCCGCGATATCGAGGCTTATGGCGGTCTGGTCATCCGGATGCCCGCCTATGCGCTGGTCTTCATGCTGTTCACCATGGCCAATGTCGGACTGCCGGGCACCAGCGGGTTCATCGGTGAGTTCCTGACACTCATGGGCACATTCCAAGTCAACACCTGGGTGACCGCTGTTGCGGCGACCGGTGTGATCTTCTCGGCAGCCTACGCGCTGTGGCTGTACCGCCGTGTTGTCTTTGGGGACCTGATCAAGGAAAGCCTGAAGGCGATGACGGACATGAGCTCGCGCGAGCGGCTGATTTTTGCCCCGCTGATCGTGATGACCATCCTTCTGGGCGTTTACCCGTCGCTGGTGACCGATGTGATCGGCCAATCGACGACGGCACTCATTTCGAACTATGACACGGCTCTGGCCGCGGCTAAGGCTGCGACCCAGACTGCCGCTTCGCATTAAGGGAGCTTTGGAGACATGATCCAGGCTGATCTGACAATTATCCTGCCGGAAATCGTTCTGGCGATCTATGCGATGGTGGCTCTGTTGGGGGCTGTCTACACCTCGAAAGACGGGCTGGCTTCGGTTCTGGTCTGGACCACGGCGGGCCTGATGGCGGTTCTGGCGATCTGGATCGCTACCCAGGGCAGTGGCACCAACGTAGCCTTCAATGGCATGTTCGTGGATGACGGGTTCGCGCGTTTTGCCAAAGTTGCCATCCTTTTGTCGGCAGGTGCCGTGCTGGTGATGAGCCAGGAATACATGGCGCGCCGGGGTCTGCTGCGCTTTGAATATCCGTTGCTGGTGGCCCTTGCAGCCGTCGGTATGATGATGATGGTGAGCGCGGGCGATCTGATGTCTCTTTACATGGGACTCGAGCTGCAATCCCTTGCGCTGTATGTTGTTGCTGCGCTGCGTCGTGACAGCGCGAAATCAACCGAAGCAGGGCTGAAATACTTTGTTCTGGGCGCCCTCAGTTCAGGTCTGCTGCTGTATGGTGCTTCGCTGGTTTACGGGTTCACAGGCACGACACTGTTCTCGGGCATTATTCAGACGGTCCATCATGGGGACGTCTCGGTTGGTCTGTTGTTTGGCCTGATCTTCCTGATTTCGGGTCTGGCATTCAAGGTTTCGGCTGTTCCGTTCCATATGTGGACACCGGATGTCTATGAAGGGTCGCCTACGCCAATTACGGCCTTTTTTGCCACCGCCCCGAAAGTCGCGGCAATGGCCTTGTTTGCACGCCTGCTGCATGACGCCTTCGGAGGTGTGGTCAAAGACTGGCAGCAAGTGATCGTATTGCTGTCGGTGCTGTCGATGCTGCTGGGGGCGGTTGCCGCAATTGGTCAGCGCGACATCAAGCGTCTGATGGCGTTCTCGTCGATTGCCCATATGGGCTATGCGCTGATCGGTCTGGCGGCTGGTACCGAGTTGGGTATTCAGGCGATGCTGATGTATCTGGCGATTTACGTGACCATGAACATCGGCACGTTTGCGTTTATCCTGATGATGGAACGCGACGGCAAACCCGTCACTGACATTGATGCGCTGCGCCAGTATTCCAAACGTGATCCGGGCAAGGCACTTGCTGTTCTGATCCTGATGTTCTCGCTTGCCGGTGTGCCACCGATGCTGGGTTTCTTTGCGAAATTTGGTGTTTGGCGGGCTGGTGTAAGTGCCGATTTGACCGGCCTTGTTGTGGTTTCAGCCATCGCATCGGTAATTGGCGCCTTCTATTACCTGCGGATTGTGTTCTACATGTATTTCGGGGCCGAGAACGAAGACCCGATTGAAACGCGGTCGACACCCGTTCTGTGGGTCGCCCTGATGGGGTCCGCGGCGCTGATGCTGATCGGGGTCTTCTATCAGTTTGGGATCGAGGGCGCGGCAGCGGCTGCGGCGGCAACTCTTGTCAACTGAACGTTATGAACAATCTGAAAGAGGGGGCTCGGTCGCGTGACCGGGCCTTTTTGATATGACCAAGTGGCCACAAGGCTATGGCCTGCACGAGGTGCAGGAAGTTGATAGCACACTCAACGAAGCGGCGCGGATTGCCCCCAATGCCCGTGGTCCTGTGTGGATCATGGCGCATCATCAGACGGCTGCGCGTGGGCGACGCGGACGGTCATGGGCCAACCCCATGGGTAACCTTGCCGCGACCCTTTTGATGCGCCCCGAAGGTGCACCAGAACAGGCGGCTCTGCGCAGTTTTGTTGCGGCACTGGCTCTGTTTGACGCTTGTGTCTCTGTGACGGGGCGTGCGGCGGGGCTGTCGTTGAAATGGCCCAATGACGTACTACTGAACGGTGGCAAGCTTGCTGGTATTTTGCTGGAAAGCGCCGGGCAGGGGCGTGGTGTGGCGTATCTGTCCATCGGTATTGGTGTGAATCTGGCCAACGCCCCAGACGCCGACGCGGTGGAACCGGGCGCGGTCCGACCTGTCTCTCTTTTGTCGGAAACCGGTGCAAACGTCACGCCCGAGGATTTTCTGACCGAGCTTGCTTCAGCCTATGCCAAATATGAAACTCAGTTTGTTACCTACGGGTTCGAACCCATTCGCACCGCGTGGCTGTCCCGTGCTGCCCGGCTGGGCGAGGTTATTACGGCCCGTACCGGAACGTCCGAGACGGTTGGGACCTTCGAAACGGTAGACGCAGGCGGTAACCTTGTCTTAAACACCGCCAAAGGCCGCGTGAGCATTCCTGCGGCGGATGTCTATTTCTGAAAGGGGCGCAAATGCTTCTGGCCATTGATTGCGGCAATACCAATACAGTCTTCTCGATCTGGAACGGTCAGGAATTTCTGTGCACCCTGCGCACCTCGACCCATCATGCACGCACGGCGGACGCCTATTTCACTTGGTATTCGACGCTGGTGAAACATTACGGGATCGAGGCGAATATCTCGGATGTCATCATTGCGTCGACCGTGCCGCGCGTGGTGTTCAACCTGCGCATCTTTGCCGATCGCTTTTTTGGGTGCAGGCCGCTGGTGGTAGGTAGGCCGGATTGCCTGTTGCCCGTGCCGCCGCGCGTGGATCAGGGGACTGTGCCGGGCCCGGATCGACTGGCCAATGCAGTTGGTGCATTTGACCGTCATGGCGGCAATGTCGTTGTGGTGGACTTTGGTACCGCAACAAATTTCGACGTTGTCGCCGCGGACGGTGCCTATGTTGGGGGCGTCATCGCTCCGGGTGTGAATCTCAGCCTTGAGGCTTTGCATCAGGGCGCAGCCGCACTGCCGCATATCGACATCACGCGTCCCGAGAAGGTGATCGGTACGAATACGGTTGGTTGTATCCAGTCAGGCGTGTATTGGGGGTATTCCGGCCTGATCGAGGGGCTGATCGCGCGGATCAAGGCCGAATATGGAATGCCGATGAAAGTCGTGGGAACCGGAGGGTTGGCCCCCTTGTTCGATCAGGCCGACGTGGGGTTCGACGTAATCGAAGATGATTTGACGATGCACGGCTTGACCGTGATTCATCGCTATAACAAGGATAATGGCTCGATATGAGCAGTGAAAGATTGATCTACCTGCCGCTGGGTGGCGCGGGCGAAATTGGTATGAATGCCTACGTGTACGGATATGGCCAGCCCGGGCAGGAACGCCTGATCCTGGTGGATCTGGGTGTCACCTTTCCCGATATGGACACAACACCGGGCGTCGACCTGATCTATGCGGATATTTCTTGGTTGAAAGAACGGGCCGACCGGCTGGATGGCGTTTTCATCACCCATGCGCATGAAGACCATGTCGGCGCCGTGGCTCATTGCTATGAGGCACTGGGAGCTCCGATTTATGCCCGGGCTTTCACGGCCAATATCGCGCGTCGCAAGATGGAAGAATACGCGCACCCGACCGATGCGGTGACAACCGTGTCCTCTTGGCCCGAAACGATCTCAGTCGGACCGTTTACGGTGGGCTTCCTTCCGGTTTCACATTCGATCCCGGAAAGTGCTGCTTTGGTCATCGACACGCCCGCAGGGCGCGTGGTGCACTCGGGTGATTTCAAGCTAGATGCAAACCCAGTCGTGGGCGAAGCCTTTGATCCCGACCTGTGGGCCGAGATTGCCAAGCCGGGCGTCAAAGCGTTGGTTTGCGACAGCACGAATGTTTTCTCGGCGCATCCGGGCCGTTCGGAATCCGAGGTCGGGCCAGAGATTACAAAGCTAGTCGAAAACGCCGAGGGTATGGTTGTGGCAACCACCTTCGCGTCGAACGTGGCACGGGTCAAAACACTAGCCGAGGCGGGCGCGCGAGCGGGGCGTTCGGTTGTGTTGCTAGGGCGCGCAATGCGGCGGATGATCGAAGCTGCGACCGAAACCGGTATCCTGTCGGACTTCCCCAAGGTGATCAGCGCGGAAGAAGCGTTGGATCTGCCGCGCCAGAACCTGATGCTGATCGTGACTGGCAGCCAGGGCGAACGCCGTGCGGCAAGCGCGCAACTGGCCCGTGGCAAGTACCGTGGTCTGGAACTGTCCGAAGGCGACCTGTTCTTGTTTTCGTCGAAAACCATTCCCGGAAACGAACGTGGCGTGATTTTCATCATGAACCAGCTCAGTGAAAAGGGCGTGGATGTGGTGGATGACAGCTCGGGCCTCTATCACGTCTCTGGCCATGCGAACCGACCTGATCTTGAGAAGGTGCACGCGCTGATCGATCCGCAAATTGTGATCCCAATGCATGGAGAGCACCGGCACCTGCGCGAGCATGTCAAACTGGCTGAGCAGGGCGGCAGAACGGGTGTGCTGGCCGTAAACGGCACCATGCTGGACCTCAGCGGCAATGCACCCGTGGTGGTCGACTATGTCGAATCCGGGCGTACCTATCTGGACGGTACGGTGAAAATCGGTGCGTTGGACGGCGTGGTACGGGACCGTATTCGCATGGCTCTGAACGGCCATGTTACTGTGACGGTTGTTCTGGATGAAGAAGACGAGCCGCTGGGCGAACCGTGGTGCGACACGATGGGCCTGCCCGAGGTCGGAACGTCCCGCGCCGGATTGGTCGAAGTGTTGGAAGAAGACCTGAACCAGTTCCTAATGCGGGCGGCGGCCAAGACCCTACGAGATGACGACAAGCTGGAAGACGAAATGCGCCGGATCGTGCGTCAGACGGCAAAAGCGGAAATCGGCAAAAAACCCGAAGTGACGGTGGTTGTCAGCCGGATGCGGTGAAACTGATTGGTCAGTCGTGCTCGGGCATCGGATAGCCTCTGAGCCGCAGGAACAGATTGGCTTCTTCGTTGTTCTGATAGAACGGAACCGATACTGGCGGCTCGGGTGAGGTCACCCGGGCTGCGACCTCGGCCAGAACAACCTCGGTGATAAACGGCAGATCCAGTTCACGCGCCCGATCCAGTTCCACCCATTGCAGATGCGACAGCTCGTCCGAGGCATGGCTGAAATCATCCAGATCGCCCTGCAGCGCATCGGCATCGACCAGAAAAAACCGCGCATCGAAGCGGCGGGGGCGGCCGGGCGGTGTGACTGCGCGAAAAACAAATTGCAGCGCAGCTGCCGACGGCACGTAACCCATGGCGGAAAAGCTCTGCCAGTCGTCAGGAACGCTGCCCGGCCAGTGTCCTGTCTGGCCAAGGACAAGTCCTGTCTCCTCCCAAAGCTCGCGAATTGCTGCGGCGGCAAGGGCGTGTTGTTTTCCGGATTCCGCCTGTTCCGCCAACCGCTCAAAACACAGGTCAGGCAGTGCGGTCGCAAGCGGTACATCTGCATCCGCCGGATCGACAGCTCCACCGGGGAACACGAATTTGTTGGGCATGAACACGGCCTTGGACCCACGTTGCCCCATCAGGATCGACGGATTGGTCCACCTGTTTCGCAGCACGATGACGGTTGCGGCATCGCGGATGGCGGTCTTGTCGGTCGTCATGCGGAAAACAATCGCTTCTTCCGGCTCATGAATCGTTGCCAAAACCGTGCATACGACGCGCCCACTGATAAGCGACCACAGCGCCTTTCAGACGGGGGAGCAAAAACAGCGACAGTGCAACGCAAGCAATGGAAAACCCGATGGCCATCACCCATGGGTCCGGGCGCCAGTTCACATACGAGACGTGCAGGGCCGGGGCCAACAGGTGCCCGACCAGCAGGATCGTCAGATAAGCTGGGCCATCATCGGCGCGATGGTGAAACAGTTCCTGCCCACAGTTCGAGCAGGTGTCATTCACCTTCAGGTAGCTGTGCAACAGCTTGCCTTCACCGCAATTTGGGCACTTGCACCGAAACCCTTTGACCAATGCAGGCCAGGTTTCTCGCTCGTTCTGGGTTGTGGTGTCGATCGTCTGATCCGTCATAATATAACTCGCGCAGTAATCTTTGGCGGATAATGCGCCTGAACGGGTGGTTTTTAAAGGGGGGTGCGTCGCTTTGCAACGCACCTCAGGTGAACCACGTCGTGATATACCGCGCTGGTTCAAAAAAAGTTGCTGGCACCGCGACGGAATTCCCTGCCTCGCGCGTTTGAATGGTTATGAGCAGCGGCACTCAGGCCGCGTCAACAAGGGAAAACCGAAATGAAAAATGCAAAGTTCATCACGGCGATTGTCCTGTCGGGTGTTGCAATCACCGGCACGTCCGTTCTGGCGGCTGGTCCGGGTGGTCGTGAGCCAGTGTCCTTTCAGGAATTGGATGCCAATGGCGATGGTCAAGTGACGCAGCAGGAGATGGAAGCACATTATACCGAGCGTTTCTCGGCCGCGGATACCGATGGGGACGGCCAGCTCAGCCTAGAGGAGATGCAGGCTGCTGCTCAGAAAAAAGCAAACGACCGGGTCGCCAAAATGTTCGAAAACAACGATGCGAACAATGACGGGTTCCTAAGCCAGGACGAGTTGCCGAAACCGCGCCGGGGTGACAAGATGTTTGACCGGATGGATGCAGATAACAGTGGTGGAATATCGGAACAGGAATTTGCCGATGCCAAAGATCGGATGGGACGGCACCATAAGAAAAAGAACCATAAGTCAGGTGCAATCGACAACTGAAGCAGGGTGGAGGACCTGACCTCCCACCTACACGATGTTCGCGGTGCGGATTGCACCGCGAGCTCTCTCAGCGACGATGTGTTGCTGAGCCAATTCGCTGATGGTGACGCACAGGCTGCGCGGGTTTTAACCGATCGCCTTGGGCCGCTTTGTTATTCCGTTGCGTTGCGTATGTTGGGCAATCGGGCCGAGGCAGAAGACGTAACGCAGGAGGCGATGATGCGGTTGTGGCAGATGGCGCCGGATTGGGTGCCGGGTCAGGCCAAAGTTTCGACATGGCTGTATCGCGTAACGCTGAACCTGTGTGTGGACATCCGGCGCAGGAAGGCCCCCGGCAGGTTGTCGGATATTCCTGAGCCGGAAGATGGCAAAGCCAGCGTGGCCGACCGACTGCAGGATGAAGCCCGCGTGGACGCGTTGCAGCTTGCCCTGGCGGAGCTGCCAGAAAGGCAGAAGCAGGCTGTGGTTCTGCGCCACATCGAAGAGTTGCCCAACACTGAAATTGCCGGGATCATGGGAATTTCAGTGGAAGCGGTTGAAAGCTTGACCGCGCGGGGCAAACGAAGTCTGACCGCGATACTGGCCGGGCGACGTGAAGAACTGGGGTATGACGATGACGGATGAAAACCTGGAACTGGATCATTTGTTTGCGCAGGCTCGGCAGAACCGACCGGCGCTGCCCGATGATCTGGCCGTGCGCATCCAGACAGATGCTGAAAAACTCCGTCTTAGTCGCCTAGGGCCTGAACCTCGACCTCAATCTTCGATCTGGCATCGAATGATGGACAACGTTGGTGGCTGGCAGGGGGTGGGCGGCTTGATCGCCGCCAGTGCGGCGGGGCTCTGGATCGGCTTTTCCGCGCCGGGGTTCCTGCCCGATCCCGCCAATCTGCTGACATCGCAAGAGGCGGCATTTTTTGTGGCGGACCTTGGATATGACACGAGTTTTCTGGAGAGCACAGAATGAACGCTGCCCTTAAACCGAAACGCCGGTGGATGACGGTTTTGTTGGTCTTGTCATTGGCTCTGAACCTGTTGGTTGTCGGTGTTGCAGTCGGAACCGTGCTGCGCCTGAAGGATGGAGATCACACCGAGGCACCGCCGGGATTCGGCCCGGCGCTATATCGCTCTTTGCCGAAAGATGATCGAAAAGCGATGCGAGGGGAACTGTCTGCGCTACGCGAAAAAGACCTAAGGGGGCGCAGACAGGACTTTGAAGCCTTGAGCCTGGCACTGCGCACAGTGCCCTTCGAACCAGTCGCCGTTGAAGTGTTGTTGCAGAAACAGTCGCAGGCAACGGCAGAACTGCAACTAGCCTTGCAGACACGATGGCTGGCTCGCGTCACCGCCATGAGCGACGCAGAGCGGCAGTCTTATGCGGACAGGTTGCAAAAGATCGTCGAACGCGGGCCGCATGGACACAAGAAAAAGGATTGACGGGTTCAGGCGGCGCTTTGCCTGATACTCACCTGATTGCGCCCCGCTTTTTTTGCTGCGTAAAGGGCTTTATCGGCGGCTTTCAGGATATCTTCTACAGGAACGGGCGTGCGTTCTTTTCCCGGCTGACCCGATTGCGGCATCTCCAGCCCAATGCTGATCGTGACGTTAACCTGTAAACCTTGGTCCGATAGCAGGAACGGGGCGCGACAAATGCTGTCGCAGATGGTCTCAGCCAGTTTTCTGGCTTGCTTTTGTGACACATCGGGCACCGCGAACATGAACTCTTCACCGCCGATACGGGCGACAAAACCTTTGGATCCAAGTGCGCTTTGCATGCGTTTTGCGGCCAGCGTCAGAACACAATCACCGGCGCCGTGGCCATGGCAGTCATTGATGGCCTTGAAATGGTCCAGATCCGCCAGCATGACGGCAAAGCCACACCCGGTACGGGCAGACTGGCGCACGATCTGATCCAATGCCCGCATGGCGTAACGACGATTGTGCAACCCGGTCAGCGGATCAATCCAGGACTCGGCGATCCCTTTTCTCAATGATACGCGCAAATGATCAAGCCGCGCCTTGCGCGCAATCTGATTGTTCAGCCGCAACAGGATCTCTTGCGCGCAGAATCCCCCCAGGCACACGGCGTCTGCTCCTCTGTCCAGCGCTTCTGAGGCCTGCACGGCATCGTAGTCTTGCAAGACGCCAATCAGGACAGTGTTCCGGGTTGCTGCCCGTGACCTGAGATCTGCAAGGATATTCAGCGCGGACGGGTGCGAGCTCAGTTCGACCACAATCGCGTCCGGTATCGGTCCGGACAAAACGCCCTGCAAGTTCGATTGAAGGTGCCAGGACAGATCGAAATGGTGCTGGCCTTGCAAGGCCTTGTGCCAAAGGGCACCGGTTCGGACAGTATTGGTCAAGATATCAACCCGGGCCGCGTTCGGGGGGGTGATCATGACAGGGGCGGGTTCCCCAAATCCAATAGGTTGTGATCCGTTGCTGACCTGCAAATCTTGAGTAACTGCGCGCGCACGCAAAAGGCTGCGAATGCGTGCCAGCAGCAACGTATCTTTGAAAGGATGCGTCAACACATCGTCCAGCCCGTCTTTCAGGGCACGCAGGCGCGCGTTTTTGTCATTCTGTGCTGCAAGTACGACAACGGGCACGTCATCCAGGCCAGATACTTCGGTAAGGGCTTTCTTGACATCTGCGGCTGTTCCGTCGGGCAATGTCTGTGCCGTCAGTACAAGGTCCGGCTGAACGCGACGCGCAAGGGCTTGTAGCCCTTCAAGTTTTCCACCCTGTACCACGTGATACCAGGCAGCGGTCAGTTGAACCTTCAGCATTATGCGGTTGGTTGATACCCCGTCGAGGACAAGGATGGTGCCTTGCACAGACATAGTCGTTCACCGTTGATTGCATGCGTGAACAAATTGTTTATGAGTCTGGTTAACAAACTCTTTCCATCACCTGATCCGAGCACTGTTTATGTCCATTTCGCCCGATTCAGCCGAGACTCTTGCTCTGACGGCCTTGGGTTGGCTGGTCAGCAATGACGAGCTTTTGCCTGTCTTTCTTGGCTCGACAGGTGCTTCGATCGGGGATGTTCGCAATCGGGCCGGTGACCGGGACTTTCTGGCTTCGGTTCTCGATTTTCTAGTGCTTGACGATTCGTGGGTCATGGCGTTTTGTGACGCCAACTCGATCGCCTATGATCACCCTGCCCAAGCGCGGGCGGTTCTGTCAGGCGGTGGCGATGTACACTGGACCTGAACACCTTTTCCGCAGGAGCACGCGATGCCAATAGAAGCAATCGTCTTCGACAAGGATGGCACTTTGTTCGATTTTGCCAAAACCTGGGGAACCTTCGGGCGGTCGTTGCTGATGCGTCTGACAAAGGGGGATGTAGACCGGGCTGTGGAACTCGGCAGCATCATCGGATTTGACTTCGAGCAAGAGCGGTATTCCACGGATAGCATTGTGATAGCCGCAACAGTCGAAGAAATCGCCGAGGTGCTTATTGCGCATGTTGACGATGTGACATTGCAGGAAGTTGTAGACATGATGAATGCCGAGGCCGCAGCGGCTCCTCAATCCCCTGCCGTGCCGTTGGGTCCATTCCTGAAAGGGTTGCAGCAATCCGGGATCAAACTGGGCCTTGCGACAAATGACAGCGAGCATCCGGCTTTGCAGCATCTGGAATCTGCGGGAATACGCGAACACTTCGATTTTGTCGCCGGGTATGACAGTGGTCATGGGTTCAAACCCGGGCCAGGTCAGTTGCTGGCCTTTGCCGCACAGGTCGGGGTCGAGCCGTCGCGCATTGCAATGGTGGGGGACAGTGTTCATGACCTGCAAGCGGGGCGCGCAGCCGGGATGATCACCATTGGCGTTTTGACCGGATTGGCTGAAGCAGATGCGCTGGCACCGATGGCGGATGTGGTCCTTCCGGATATCGGTCACATTCCAGCGTGGCTGGCCGAAAAATGATGTGTTGATCCCGAAAATCGACGAACAATTATAGAAAACCGACAAGCTCTGTCGCAGATGGAGCGGCCAGAAACGCGTCTTCGGGTCTTGCTTGTACCAAGCCAGAACGGAGGCAACCATGGCCGAAACCAACACACGCAAACGCCGCGGCGGAGGACGCGCAGGTGCGGCAGCGCGCAGGGGTAGCGCGGTGATTGACCAGATGCCGTGGGACCCACCCATCAATATAGATCGCCCGACTGAACCGCTGGATCAGGCCGGGATCGAAGCGATCCATGAAGGGGCCATGCGTATTCTGGAAGAGATCGGGATCGAATTCTACAACGAAGAAGCAATCGGCATCCTGCGCGAAGCGGGGTGCACGATCAATGGTGACAACGTCCGCATGGGGCGCGATTTTGTCATGGAGATGATCGCCAAGGCGCCCAGCCAGTTTTCCATTACTCCCCGAAATGTTGACCACAGGATCGAGATAGGTGGAAAGAACATTCTGTTTGGCAACGTTTCGTCGCCGCCCAATTACTGGGACATGGAAATCGGAAAGAAAGTGCCGGGCAATCGCGAGATGTGCCAGAATCTTCTGAAACTGACGCAGTACTTCAACTGTATTCACTTCGCTGGCGGATATCCTGTAGAACCCGTCGATATTCATGCCAGTGTCCGGCATCTGGATGTGCTGTATGACAAGCTGACCCTGACCGACAAGGCGATGCACGCTTATTCGTTGGGTAAGGAACGTGTCGAAGATGTGATGGAGATGGTGCGCATCGCGGGCGGTCTCAGCCACGAGGAATTCGAGGCCTCGCCACGGATGTACACCAACATCAACTCGACCTCGCCGTTGAAGCATGACCATCCGATGATAGATGGTTGCCTGAGATTGGCGCGGCGCGGGCAGGCGATTGTCGTAACCCCCTTTACGCTGGCGGGGGCAATGGCACCAGTAACAATGGCAGGCGCGGTTGCACAGTCCCTGGCCGAAGCCTTGTGCGCCATCGCTCTGTTCCAATATGTGCGCCCTGGTATCCCCTGTGTAATCGGAACTTTCACATCCAATGTGGACATGAAATCAGGCGCGCCCGCTTTCGGGACGCCGGAATACATGCGCTCGACCCAAATGACCGGGCAGATGGCGCGATATTATGGGCTGCCGCTGCGTTCATCCGGTGTTTGTGCGGCCAATGTGCCAGACGGGCAATCCGTGTGGGAAACCTCGAACTCGCTCTGGGCGGCCGTACAGTCGGGCACCAACATGGTGTACCACGCCGCCGGTTGGCTGGAGGGCGGCCTGATCGCCAGCCCGGAAAAATTCATTATGGATTGCGAGGTTTTGCAGCAAATTCAGCGCTATATGAACCCTGATCTGACCGCGACCGGGCCGGATGAGATTGCTTTGGATGCCATTCGAGCAGTTGGCAATGACGGTCACTTTTTTGGAATCCAGCATACACAGGATCGCTACAGCACGGCCTTCTACCAGCCCTTCCTGAGCGACTGGAAGAACTATGAAGGCTGGGAGGCCGCCGGAGGCATCTGGACGGCTGAGCGTGCGCATCACATGTTCAAAGAGATCATCTCGAGCTTTGAGGCCCCTCCGATGGACGATGGTATTCGCGAGGAACTGGCCGAGTTCGTCGAACGTCGCAAGGCCGAAGGCGGCGCGCCGACGGACTTCTGACAAGGTGGGTAGTGTCGTCTTGATACTCAGTTGCATTCACAGCAACTCGGGGCGAATTTTGGCTATTTGTTAAGGTTTCTCAGACCACAGTGCCAAGGACACCAATCTGAGGCATCCGATGCATGGTCTGATCAACCGGGCGATACAATCCTTTGTCGGCGCGACCTACGGGCAATCCTGTTGGGTTCGCGTGACCGAAGGTGCGCGGCTTGGGTTTGTCGAGTTTGAAGCCATGCTCATCTATGACGATGACATGACGACGCGGTTGCTCGAGGCCCTGAGTATTGACCTCAACCGACCACAGGCGGAAATCCTTGAAGATCTGGGAACATATCTGGTGTCCCATCCGAACATGGAAGGGCTGCGCCGACTGCTCAGGTTTGGGGGTGTCACCTATGTCGAGTTTCTTCATTCCCTAGATGATCTTGCGGATCGTGTGAGACTGGCTGTCTCTGATCTGACTTTGCCTGCGCTTGAGTTGAGAGAGCTTTCAGCCACGGAATACCAGTTGTGC
This sequence comes from Ruegeria sp. AE3, assembly GCF_056542225.1. Taxonomy (NCBI): domain Bacteria; kingdom Pseudomonadati; phylum Pseudomonadota; class Alphaproteobacteria; order Rhodobacterales; family Roseobacteraceae; genus Ruegeria; species Ruegeria sp. AE3. The sequence goes on from NZ_JBQFZL010000001.1 coordinate 264,191, forward strand.
TGCCTTCCGGACTTACCGGGATTTTCCAGTGTTATGGTCGGGGTCCTACGAGCGATGGCCGATGATTATGGTGCGCTGGTGATGCTGTCGCATGAGGGTCGTCAGGAGTGTTGTGAAATCATTTCAATCATTTTGGTCGAAAGCGCCTTTGCCGAGGGGCGCCATTTTGATCTGGGGGCTCGGAACAGATGACACCTACCGAAGAACTGGCCGAACTTCTGGAAACGCTTTGCCCGATGTTCATGTTGGTGGACCGCAGCGGATGCATTCAACAAGCGGGCCCGACATTGCAAAAGTTGCGGCCCGAATTGCCTTTGGTCGGGCTGGGGGTTCTGGACATGTTCGAGCTGATCCGCCCCAGAACAGTCACCACCCTTCCCGCATTGATGTCGATGGCCGGTGCCAAACTGCATCTGAGATTTCGCGATGAACCACGTACGACCCTGAAAGGCCTGGTCGCACCCTTGCCCGAGACGGGCGGTGCAGTCATCAATCTGTCATTCGGTATTTCGATTTTGGATGCGGTTCGGGATTACGCGCTGACAAGCGCAGATTTTTCCGGCACCGACCTGGCGATCGAGCTGTTGTATCTGGTCGAAGCCAAATCTGCCGCGATGGAAGCGTCCCGTTCACTTAATCTCAGGCTTCAGGGGGCAATGCTAGCCGCGGAAGAGCAGGCATATACCGATACATTGACGGGATTGAAGAACCGTCGCGCGATGGATCATTTGCTGGGGCATCTGATCCTGACAAATTCTAGATTCGCTCTTATGCATCTGGATTTGGACTTCTTCAAATCCGTGAATGATCGGCTGGGCCATGCTGCCGGGGATTACGTCCTGCAACAGGCAGCCCGCATCATGCTTGAAGAGACGCGTGGAGACGATACGGTCGCGCGGGTCGGCGGGGATGAGTTTGTCATTATTTTCAAAGGTCTGACGCGGGAAGAAACCCTGGAGTCCATCGCCGGGCGCCTGATCGCGAGGTTGAATGAACCCATGATGTTTCAGGACCAACCGTGTTGTATCTCTGCAAGTATCGGAACGGCCTTGTCCACCCAGTTCAAGGTTCCCAAAGCCGCCGACATCCTTCACGCCGCCGACCTCGCCCTTTATCAGGCCAAGCGAGATGGCCGGTCCTGCCACCGCCTGTATTCCACTCTGATCAAAGCGCAAACCTGAGTTTTGCCTGTTTCCGGGGCAAAGAACTCAGGCGAATTTTTACGCGAGCTGAACGGCCTTCGTTACCTGCTTGGCAATCTGGTGCCGGATGGGTGGCAGTTCCCCAACCACTGGCAGCAGGACGCCTTCGAAGCCTGCTTGGCTCAACCCTGCGGGCACGTCGTCCACTGCGTGCCCCCCGGTGCAGGCAAAGAACGGAAGGCACAGCGCCTGAGCCCCCATGCCAGTCGCGGCTTCGGAAATGGATGGCGGTTCTTCAACAAACCCAACGCGGACAGATTTGAAAGCCAGCATTTCTTGAAGCTGCGATGCGAAACCCAGAGCCACGGCCGACGGGTTTCGGCTACGCCCCGACCCATGGGCGGCAATGACCAGATCGGTCGACGCAGTTGCCCAATTCCTTTGGGACAACTCGGATTGCAGGGCGTGCGCGGTCAATGCCGGTAGCTCTGGGTCAACACCCAATGGGTCTAGAATGCGCGCTTTGTGATCCCCTAATCGCTTGGGTAGTGCGCTGGTGACAAACCATCCGTTTGCCATGAAAAGCGGATAGATGACCGTGTTTTCCGGCAGGCTGTTCAGTTTAGCCTCGAACGCGCCGGGCGCGGCCAGAGTTGCAGCATGCACCGTTACATGCTCGGTCAGGGCGCCGACCGTAGCCGCGAACGCAGCCAAAGCAGCCTCAGCCGGTTCTGGATCGGACGGCTGGCCATGTGCGACGATGATGGCATGTGGCATTTGGATCTCCTGACACGATATGCGTTACGTGCCTCTGTGCGAACTGAAGTCAACACTACTGTTAGCCCAGAACCGTTAGCCAAAGCCAGACAGTCAGGATGGATGTGGCTGTCCCAATGAGAACAGAAGAAGCTGCGACCCGCTTGGCGCGGCCATACATATTGGCAAAGATATAGGCGTTAAACCCTGGCGCCATGGCTGCGTTCAACACCCCCGAGCGGAAAAGGTCCTGCGGCAGCCCCGTGGACTTGCCGAATATCCACACTAGGCTGGGATGTAGCATCAGCGAGATTGCGCAAACAAAGGCGATAGTTCGCAGATCGCCTTCGGGTTTGTATTTGACCAGTACCCCGCCCAGTGCAAACAGGGCGCCGGGCAGGGCGGCCCGAGTGATAAGACCAAGGGCTTCGTCCACCACAGCCGGGATGGTCAAACCGGACAGATTGACCACGAACCCCAGTGCAATACCAAGGATCAGCGCGTTCTTGAACATTGCAGACAGAACAGAACGTGCCATGCGCGCGCCACCGTTTCCGCGATTGCGGACAACCTCCATCACCGTGATCCCTACGCCGTAACAAAACGGGGAATGGAAGGCGATAATCGCATAGTTGCCTGTCAGGTTCTCAGGACCATAAGCGCGTTCGGTAATCGGCAATCCAAGCAGAACCGAGTTTGAGAACAGGCAACAAAACCCGATTGCCACGCAGTCTTCCCATTCGCGGTTGAAAATGATGCGCGCACCAAAAAGACCCGTGGTGAAACACAAGGCAGCGGCGGAATAGAAGCTGGCTAAAAGCCGGGGATCGAAACTGGCGCTGAGGTCCAGATGCGCGATGGCCAGAAACAACAGGCATGGGATCGCGAACCCTTGCGTAAATCTCATCAGCCCGTCGACATGGTTTTCTTTGAAATAACCTGTTCGTGTTGCCGTGTAACCGGCGCCGATCACAAGAAAGACAGGAAGAATGACGTCAATCAGGCTTTGCAGCATTTGGCCCCCATGCAGCTGCCAAGCTGCGATATCTTATGCAAAAGGAACAGGGGCCTGAAACGCGTGATGTATCACCATCCCGTCATAGGCGGGGGTGATATTGTCCGGAGTTTCTGCATCGACGGTCGCATAGTCCAGATCGATATGCATGTTGGTCAGTATCGCCTGTTTTGGTTGCAGCTTTCCAATCCACTCCAGCGTTTTTTCCAGATGTGCATGTGTGGGATGAGGGCTTCGGCGCAGGGCGTCGATAATGAGATACTCCAACCCTTCCATTTCAGGCCATGCTGCGTCGTAAATTTCGGCAACATCCGGCAAATAGGCGAGCTGCCCCATACGAAAGCCCAGAGAATCTATCGAGCCGTGGTTCACCTTGAACGGTCGAAACGGAATGGAACCGCCGGGTCCGTTGATTTCGAACGGCCCTTCGATGGATTTGAGGTCGAGGATCGGAGGATAGGGTGACCCTTCGGGTTGAATGAAGGCGTATCCAAACCGCCCCAGCAGGGCGTTCTGAGTATCACCATCAGCCCAGACCGGAACACGGGTTTTCATGTTGAACACGATCATGCGCAGGTCGTCGATTCCATGGACATGATCCGCGTGAGAATGTGTATAGACCACACCATCAAGCCGCCCGGTGCCCGCGTCCAGCAACTGGCTGCGCATGTCCGGGGTCGTATCAATCAACACGGAGGTTGTGCCGCCTGGACCGTCACGCTCGACAAGCAGGGAACAGCGTCGGCGAATGTTCCTGGGGTTTGCAGGGTCGCAATCACCCCAGTGACCACCCAACCGGGGTACGCCGCCTGACGATCCGCAGCCCAGAATGGTAAATCTCAATTCGGTCATGCAGCGGCCCTGTACGTTGCCGCCTTGCTGAACAGCCGGTCAAAGTTCGCCTGAGTTTGGGCGGCAAAAGCCGGATACTCCAGCCCGAACAGCTCGGCCCCTTTTCGGGCTGTATGTGCGGTATAGGCCGGTTCGTTTCGCTTGCCACGATAAGGGGGCGGTGCCAGATAGGGCGCGTCAGTTTCCACCAGAATGCGATCCACTGGCGCGCTTGCGAAAATGTCGCGCAACTCCTGGCTTTTGGGAAAGGCCGCAATGCCGGACATGGACAGATAAAACCCCAGATCCAGCGCGGCCTTGGCCAACTCGGCCGAGGACGAGAAACAGTGCATCACGCAGGAATAGGGCGCGTTGCGATACTCTTCGGCCAGAATTTGGGCCATATCGTCGTCTGCGGCGCGGGCATGAACGATCAAAGGCAACCCTGTGCGCTGGGCGGCTTCGATATGAATGCGCAGCGACTGCTTCTGAAGCTCTGCGCTATCGGCTGTATAGTGGTAATCCAGACCGGATTCGCCGATGCCCACAAATTTCGGGTGCTGTGCCAATGCGACCAATTCATCGACCGAGACCATAGGCTCGTCTGCGGCACTCATCGGGTGGGTCCCTGCAGCGTAGAATACCGGCGCATGGGCTTCGGCAATCGCACGGACCGCGGGTTCATTGCGCAGCTTGGTGCAAATCGTCACCATCCGGGTCACGCCAGCCTCGGCCGCGCGCGAAATGATGTCGCTCAACTGACCGTCAAAATCCGGGAAGTCCAGATGGCAATGACTGTCGGTGATCTGGGGGATGTCGCTCATCTGACCTGGCCGGCGGTTTCCTGTATCTTGAACACCGTATCTAGGACCAGAGCGGCAGGGTCAAGGTTCACCGCCTGACCATGTCGCGCGCGGGCTGTGATTGTCGCGGCGACTTCGGCCCATCGACGAGCCTGATCCGTAGAATTCGACAATCTGACCAGCGTTTCAGCTTCGTTCGGGGCGGCTTCGGGGGACGGTGGTGCACCGGTTGCCCCGGTCAGGGCCAGCCGAGACAAGGCGACATCGATCAGTGTCAGCAGCAGATCAAAGCGCTCGGCCGCGCCGCGTTGTGCTGCAGCCTCGGCCAGGGCCAGTGCGCGCTGCCGGTCCAGACGGGGCAGGGTGCCCAGAATGGCAATCAGTTCGGCATAGATTTCAAGTCCGCCCAGATTGATCAGGCGAACCGCGTGCCCGACCGAGCCAGCGGCCAATGCGGCGAGATATTCGGGGTGCGCCAGTAAGGTCGTCCCGGTTTGCGACAGCGCGTCCTGCATATCCCCAGCGTTCAGCGGCCCCAGACGTAGGGTACGGCAACGAGAGCGGATGGTTGGCAGCAAGCGCGAGGGTTGGTGCGATACCAGCAAAAGGGTGGTGCGCGCCGGAGGCTCCTCCAGCATCTTCAGCAGTGCATTGGCGGCGCTGACATTCATCTCATCCGCCGAATCCACGATTACGACCCGGCGCCCGCCATCGGCAGAGGACAGGCCAAAGAACTTTCCCAGCTTTCGGATGTCGTCCACAACGATTTCGTTGCGCAGCCGCCCCTGATCATTCAGTGACCTGGCTATCGCGGCCAATCCCGGCTCGGCCCCGGCCAGTATGCGACGTGACACCGGGTGGTTGGGATCAATGTCGAGAGTCTCTGGCGGTGGCGGCGCGCCAAACAGCCCACCGTCGTTTGCCAAAGGTGTTGCCAGCAAGAACCGCGCAATCCGCCATGCCAACGTCGCCTTGCCGACACCACGCGGCCCGGTCAGCAACCAGCCGTGGTGCAGCCGGTCCGAGTTGAAGGCGGTCAGAAACGCCTGTTCCGCTGCATCCTGACCAAAAAGCTGGGCGGTCTCGCGGGGATGCGGCGCACCAGGCACCTGATCCGGAGAGGGGATTTCGTCATTCATCGTCTATCGCAGTGCAGCCTGGACGATTTCTGTCACATCCTGTGCAACGCTGTCCATGTCCCGGTTGCCGTCCACAACGCGGAAACGGTCAGAAAACTCACGGGCCAGCGCCAGAAAGCCCGCCCGCATTTTCTTTTGCAGGTCCGGGCCGAAATCTTCGAACCGTTCTTCCGCGCCTTGCCGCCCTTTGGCGCGGGACAGGCCGGTATCGGGGTCCATGTCGATCAGCAGCGTCAAGTCAGGCTCGCGCTTGATCATCAGGCTGTGCAGCTGATCAACAAGGCCGCGCAGATCTCCCCGCGATAGGCCCTGATACATGCGTGTGCTGTCGGCAAAACGGTCGCAGATCACGACTTGCCCTGCGGCCAGCGCGGGTTCGATCGTACGTTCCAGATGGTCGCGGCGGGCGGCCGTGAAAAGCAGAATTTCCGTTTCTGCCGACCAGCGGTCGGGATCACCTTCCAACACCAGACTACGAATTTCTTCCGCGCCAGGCGAGCCGCCCGGTTCACGCGTCAAAACGACCTCATGACCCTGCGCGCGCAGTTGATCTGCCAGCATCCGCGCCTGAGTTGACTTGCCTGATCCGTCAATGCCTTCGAAAGTCAGAAATAACCCGGCCCTGGTCACATCGACTCCAGCGGGTTATTGATCACGTCTTTCAGAACAATGCCACCAACGGTCAGCATACGAACGACAAATCCACCAATTGCAACGTCTTCCGCTGCCACCAGCGGACGTCTTATTTCCGGCAATCCTTCAGGCTTGATGACAAGCTCGGCCAGTTGCTGGCCTTTTTTGACCGGCGCATTGATGGGACCCTGATAGACCACTTCGGCCTTGACGTTCTGTGTGCCCAGAACTGGAAACAGAACCGTCAGATCGCCGTCAGGTACAAGACCTACGGTCTTTTTCTCGCCCATCCACAGCTTGGCTTCAGCTATCGGCGTTTCCGCGTTGGCAACTGTCCTCTCGACAAAATTTCGAAACGACCAGTTAACCACGGCCTCAGCCTCCTCTGCCCGTTGGCCGGTGCTGTCCAGCCCGCTGAGGACGAAGATGACACGGCGGTCGCCCTGTTTGGCGGAGCCGACGAGGCCGTATCCGGCCTCCTGCGTGTGGCCGGTTTTAAGGCCATCCGCGCCGATGCTCAGTTTCAGCAACGGATTGCGGTTACGGGCATTCGATGGCGCACGGCCATCGAATTCGAATTCCTCTTCTGAAAACAGGGGGTAATATTCGGGGAAGTCGGTAATCAGCCTGTCGGCCAGAACCGCCAGATCGTGAACCGACATCATATGTCCGGCGGCAGGCCAACCGTTCGAGTTCGCGAAATTCGAGTTGTTCATACCGATCTGCTTGGCGCGTTGGGTCATGTATCGGGAAAACCCGGCCTCTGTCCCGTCGGGGCTCAGCGCCTCGGCGAGCACCACGCAAGCGTCATTGCCTGACAGAACGATGATGCCGCGCAGCAGGTCCTCGACCCGAACCCGGTCCTGCGTGTTCAGAAACATGGTCGAGCCGCCATAGCTCATCGCGTGTTCAGACACGGGCAGGGTTTCGTCCAGCGTCAGTCTTCCGTCACGCAGCGCTTCGAAAGCAACATACAGCGTCATGAGCTTGGACATGGATGCAGGCGGCAAGGGTTGATCAGCGTCTTTTGCTAAAAGCACCGTACCGGTGGTCTGATCGATCACATATGCCGCGCGGGCGGATGTATCAAAAGCCTGAGCCGGGATTGCCAGCACGGCAAGCCCAAAGGCCAGAACAGAAACTCGCAATGAGGATAGCATGTTATGCCTCCCTGTATCAGTCGGACACGGTGAACGCATCTTTGAAACCAAGATCCTTTACATCTTTTTGAATGGCTTTGCGTTCGGCCCGGGTTGTGGCAGGGCCAACCAGGACCCGCCATACTGTTTTGTTTTCGGTTTTCAGTTCCCGCACAACAGTCGACATGCCATTCCGGCGCACTTTCTCAGCAGCGGCATTGGCATTTGCTTCGACGCTGAATGTCCCGATCTGCACGAATGGTTTGCTCAGCGGAGACGCAGCGCCTGTTGCTGCTGCCGCGGTCGGAATCGCTTCGGTCGCGTCAATCGCGGCTGCCGCGCCTTCGATGGGGTCCAGCGGCGTTTCGGTGATTTCAGTGGGGTCATTCTTTTGCCACCACTTTCGTTTCGCGGGTTTTTCAGCGGGGGCTTCGACAGGCGCATCGGACAACGCCGGTGCAGCTGCGGCCGCCGCAACTTCTGCGGCCACATCCACACTGTCTGTTGCGACATCCGCCGCAGCCACGGTGGCTCCCGCAGCCGCCGCTGCTGGCTCTTGTTTCTGCCACCACTTCCGCTTGGCGGGTTTTTCTTCAGCGGGCTCTGTCGGATCCTCAGTGGCTGATGCCGCGTCGGTGGTCGTATCCGTACCTTCGGTCGCTTCGTTGGCAGAACTTGCCGCTTCCGCCGCAACCACTGCTGTACCAGCTGCTGCCGCTGGCGCCTTCTTTTGCCACCATTTCGGCTTGGCCGGTTTTTCGCTATCTGCCGCGGATGGATCGTCGGTGGCTGCGGCATCCGACACCGCAACCGTATCCGCCGCCTCGTCTTCCGGTTTGGGCGCGTCCTCTGGTGGTGATTCCTTTACAACTTCACGGCGCAGAGCGACGACACTGACCTTTGTCGGCGCGCCCGCCAGCATTCCGAGCTGTTCCGCAGCCGCAGATGACACCTGAAGTGCCGGGCCGGGCAGGTTGCGTTCACGTCGGAACAGGGCCCCTGTTACGGACTTGTTGTTCGTAGTGTTCGTAATCACGACACGCTCGGGCTGTGAAACATCCGGGTACGCGACCCAGATCCCGCCCAGCGAGGGTCTGCCATCCCAAAGCCCCGCTTCGGTGACCTGAAAAACATCAGGGGCTTCGACGTCACGCTGCGAACTCGAAGCCGCCTCGGGAAGGAGTTCGGTTTTGTTTGAGTTTTCTTCAGGTTTTTCAGCCTCTTGAAGAATGTCCTCACACCCGCTCAGAACTGTCAAAGTCAACGCCAGATACGCCAACCGTTTCGGTCCCGGGCGTGTCATGATCGCTCGCTTCATCTGCTTATCCCTTGCCTGAAGGGGTCTCGTTCTCGGAACCCCGCTGCCGGTCTGCTGGTTCTGCTTGCCAGCCTGTTTCGGTCTATTTCGGGGATCATAACGCGGCTGAAGAGTCATGGAAAGACCGCTGCGCGGGCTTCGGCAAGAAATCCCGATTTCGACTTGCCTCTGGCAGAACTTGCGCTTAGACCCTGCCTTCGACGGGGAGGTGGCAGAGTGGTCGAATGCGGCGGTCTTGAAAACCGTTGGGCGTGAGAGCGTCCCCAGGGTTCGAATCCCTGTCTCCCCGCCACTCATACCGTCTTTGCTCTGAGTTTTTTGCAGTGAATTGTGCTGCCGTTCCGGTCGGATGCCGACAGCATCCCGACCAGAGATGACGCGATGTACGCTGCGTCCCAGTCATCCACCCAGTCCATGTGAAGTTCAGTTAGGCTGGCCTGATTTCACATTCAGCGAAACACCCGGTCAGTGAAAAAACACTGAAATTGAAAGTAAGTTATATTGTGCCTAGAGCTTTTGCCGGAGGTACGCATGAAACTGACATCCTATTCCAACTATGCGCTGCGGTCTTTGCAGTTGGCAGCGCTCAAAGCTCCGGATCGCATTCGCGTTGATGATGTCGTGAGGGTGCACGGCCTTGCCCGGCCGCATATCGTAAAAATCGTGCATGAGTTGGGTCGGGCCGGTTATCTGGAAACAGCACGCGGCAGAGGCGGCGGTTTCCGGTTGGCCAAACCGGCGGAACAGATCAAAATCGGCGATGTAATTCGCCTGACCGAAGGCCCCCTGGATGTGGTCGAATGCTTTAACCCTGAAAAAAACACCTGCCCTTTGATCGGGATATGCAAACTGTCTCAAGCGATCCAAAAGGCAACGGGGGCTTTCATGGCTGTGCTTTATGATCTGACGCTGGCTGACATCGCCTCAAACAGAAACGAGTTGTTGAACCGTATCGCGCCGATTGAGGAGGGCATTGTGGCACCCATGCGCAACGCAAGATGACAATTTTGGACTGGACTGAGCGATTTCACGGGACAAGCCGCCTTCCGAAGGCTGTGCGTGAAAGGTTACGTACGGCGGCCCGTATTGTGCGGTGCCCAAAAGGCGCTCAGGTATTCGGCCCTGACAACGTTCCCGACAGCCTATTGTTCTTGTATGACGGACGGATCCGCGTTTCTCAAAGTTCGGATTCGGGCCGCGAGATCGTGCTCTATCGGGTCGAGGCGGGGGAAAGCTGTGTGCTGACGACGGCCTGCATGCTGGCAGAAGAAGCATATAACGCTGAAGGTATTGCCGAAACCGACGTAACGGCGGTGATCTTGCCGAAACATGCCTTCGATCGTCTGGTCTCGGAGGAAGACGCATTTCGTGAGTTTGTGTTCGAGGCCTACTCGCGCCGGCTGATTGATCTGTTGCGGGTAGTCGATGACGTGGCATTCGGGCACCTGGATATTCGCCTTGCTGAACGCCTTCTGGTTCTGTCCGGGGGTCGGGAAGACATTCAGGCGACGCATCAGCAACTCGCCAGCGAACTGGGCACCGCGCGTGAAGTCGTATCGCGGATTTTGCAGGACTTTCAAAAACGCGAGATGATTACCCAATCGCGGGGGCGCATTACGATAACCAACAAGGCGGCTTTGGAACAGTTGGCTCAAAGCACCTGACCATTTCGGGAAATTTTCCGGTTTCGTGACTTTGTCACTGAAGTCGGGGTTTCAAAGTTATACTTACTCCTCAACTTTTCATGCCGCCAAGGTGATTGCAGGTCTCACGCGAAGGCCGGATATGGGCTGGCAGAAACGGAGGAGGAGAAGATGGATGTGCGCAAACACGCCCGGACATTCGGCGGCACCGCCATTGCGTTGCTTGTTGCTGCTTTGGTCGGCGCGGCTGGCAGTTACATCTTTCTGATGTCCGGGCACGGGCATCGCCAGGGCATGGCCGGTGAAAGGGCAGAGCATCGTCACGGTGCAGATGGGCAAGGCCACGACGAGGTCAACATGCCGGGGCTGCGGGGCGAGAACGCGACGCCCGAGGAAAGCGCCGAGCTGGCTGTGATGTTCCGCAATTTCGATACGATCACACGCGAGGTTGAAAACCTTCCCAACGGTATTCGCACTGTCACACGATCTTCCGACCCGGATGTCATGGATGCTCTGATCTCCCATGTTGCCGGGATGATCGATCGGGTGGGCCGCAAGGATGATCCAATGATCATTATTCAGAGCCCGACCCTCGACATATTTTTCGACCATGGCGACAAGATCACCTCAGACATCGAAGTGACATCCGAAGGGATCGTAGTGATGCAAACATCCGACGATCCGGAAATAGCCAAAGCCATGCATATCCATGCGGCCGAAGTGAGCGCGATGGCGGATCGCGGCATGGACGCCGTCCACGAAATGATGATGACACGCGGCGGAAACGGGTAACGGATCCGCGCCAGTTAGGAGGCAAGATCATGAATGATCAGAAGTCTATCGAGATACACAACCAAAAGATGGCCGACGCGATAGCGACGCCGATTGACAGCTACCCGGTGGATCTGAGCGTGAAGCCCGATGTCCAGGGTTTTTACGACGAGGCGACCGCGACAATCAGTTATATCGTTGCAGACCCGACCTCGAATGCCTGTGCGATTATCGACAGTGTCATGGACATCGATTATGCCGCTGGCCGCATTACGTTTGGCCATGCCGACATGCTGATTGCCGAGGTTGAAAAGAGGGGGCTCAAGCTGGAATGGATCATTGAGACCCACGCCCATGCCGACCACCTGTCAGCCGCGCCTTACATCCAGCAAAAGCTGGGCGGTAAGATAGGCATCGGTGAAAACATCAAGATCGTGCAAGACGTGTTTGGCAAAATCTTCAATGAAGGCACCGAATTTCAGCGGGATGGCAGCCAGTTTGATGCCCTGTTCGTCGATGGCATGACCTATAAGATCGGCAACATGACCGCCTTTACCATGCATACACCGGGCCACACACCCGCCTGCATGGTGCATGTTGTCGGGGATGCAGCCTTTGTGGGCGACACGTTGTTCATGCCTGACGGTGGCTCGGCGCGGGCCGATTTCCCCGGTGGCGACGCGGGGACATTATTTGACTCGATCCACAAGGTGCTCAGCCTGCCGGACGAAACCCGGCTGTTCATGTGTCACGATTATGGTCCCAACGGGCGTGACATCCAGTGGGAAACCACGGTGATCGAGGAGAAGGCCCACAACATTCATGTGGGTGGTGGCAAGACTAGGGACGAGTTTATCAAGATGCGGTCCGAGCGCGACGCGACGCTGGCGATGCCAACGCTGATCGTACCCTCTATTCAGGTCAACATCCGGGCGGGCGGCATTCCAACGGACCAGGATGGGAACCAGATGCTCAAAGTTCCAGTCAACAAGCTCTGAACGCAAGAGGCACCCATGGACATCAGAAAGATATCAGGCTCAGTTTCGGTGTCGCCGCAGGTTACGCCAAATGACATCGAGGCGATAAAAGGCGCGGGCTTTCGTGCCATCATTTGTAACCGCCCCGATGGCGAAGGTGCCGATCAGCCGACATTCGAGGAAATCGAAGTAGCAGCGGAGAAACTGGGTCTCGAGGTGCGCTATGTTCCAGTGCAAACCGGGATCGTCAGGGACGAGGACGCCGAGGCCTTTGGCAGCGCGCTGACCGAGTTGCCGGGTCCGGTTCTGGCCTATTGCCGGACCGGCACGCGCTCGGCCACTTTGTGGTCGTTGAACGAGGCGGCGCACAAGCGTCCGGTATCCGAGATCCTGTCAGCCACCAAGGTCGCCGGTTATGACATGAGCGGCGTTGCACGCCGCATTGCCAATGGTGGGAAAACGCCGACCGACACGGGCGACGCATCCTTCGACGTGGTTATCGTGGGCGGTGGGGCAGGCGGTATTGCCACTGCGGCCAGCCTGCACGCGCGCAAATCCGACCTGTCGATCGCCATCATTGATCCGTCTGACGTGCATTATTATCAGCCCGGCTGGACTTTGGTGGGCGGGGGTGTCTTCTCAGCAGAACAGACCGCCAAGACGATGGGATCCCTGATCCCGCGCGGGGTGAAGTGGATCAAGGCGGCAGTTGCTGCCTTCGAGCCGCTGAACAATGCCGTTATTCTGGATGGCTGTCGCGTGGTGAAATACGACCGTCTTGTCGTGTCTCCGGGGCTCAAGCTGGACTGGAGCGCGGTCGAAGGGCTGGAAGAAACCTTGGGCCGCAACGGGGTGACCTCGAACTACCGCTATGACCTGGCGCCCTACACCTGGCAGCTTGTCGAAGGGCTTAAGGAGGGCCGGGCGCTGTTCACGCAGCCGCCGATGCCGATCAAATGCGCGGGTGCGCCACAAAAAGCCCTATATCTGTCGGGCGATGCGTGGTTCCGGCGCGGTGTTCTGAAGGATATCGACATCCAGTTCATGAACGCAGGCGGTGTGCTGTTCGGGGTCAAGGACTATGTCCCGGCGCTGATGGAATACGTCAGAAAATACGACGCCTCGCTGAATTTCTTTCACAATCTGGTGTCGGTAGATGGGGCGGCGAAAAAAGCGACCTTTAAGGTTGAAATGCCGGACGCCGAGCCCGAGTTGGTCACAGTCGAGTTTGACATGATGCATGTCTGCCCGCCACAGGTCGCGCCGGACTTTATTCGCGTGTCACCACTGGCGGATGCTGCGGGCTGGGTCGATGTTGATCAGGCGACACTGCGCCACAAGAGTTTCGACAATATCTGGTCGCTGGGCGACGTGATGAACGCGCCCAACGCCAAAACCGCAGCGGCGGCGCGTAAACAGGCACCGACCGTGTCCGATAATATCGTGGCAGATATTCAGGGCCGCGGCCCGGTTGCCGCCTATGACGGCTACGGCTCGTGCCCGTTGACGGTCGAGCGTGGCAAGATCGTTCTGGCCGAGTTCGCTTATGGTGGGGTGATGACACCCAGCTTCCCGAAAATCCTGATCGACGGAACCAAACCCAGCCGGTTGGCGTGGCTGTTGAAAGAGAAGCTGCTGCCGCCGATCTACTGGTCCGCGATGCTGAAGGGCAAAGAGTGGTTGGCCAAGCCCGAACCACTGAAGGTGGCGACCGATTAACTCCCTTCGAAACTGACACCGGAAGAACCGGTGTTAGATCTGGCCTGTCCCGCCTTCACTAAATGTGCGACGGGCCACGGTATGGCGGTCAGAGCCTTCCGCGCTCTGGCCGCCGCTTTCTCAGGACGTGAACCCATGCAGAGCCTTTTACGTTTCCTTCCTATTCTGGACTGGGGTCGCCAGTATAGACGTGCGTCGCTGTCGAATGATCTGATCGCAGCCGTGATCGTCACGATCATGCTGATCCCACAGTCCTTGGCCTATGCCTTGCTGGCAGGGTTGCCGCCTGAGGCCGGGATCTATGCTTCGATTCTACCGATCATCCTTTATGCAGTTTTTGGCACCAGCCGGGCTTTGGCGGTGGGGCCGGTGGCGGTTGTGTCGCTGCTGACAGCCAGCGCCGTGGGGCAGGTGGCCGAGCAGGGCACAGCTGGATACATGGTGGCGGCACTGACACTGGCTTTCCTCTCGGGTGGGTTTCTGGTGCTGCTGGGCGTTTTTCGACTGGGCTTTCTGGCCAATTTCCTCAGCCATCCTGTCATCGCTGGCTTCATCACCGCGTCGGGTGTCCTGATAGCGACCAGCCAGTTAAAGCACATTCTGGGTGTCAGCGCGCATGGGCATACCCTGCCGGGGATGCTGGGTTCAATCTTCGAAAACCTTGGGCAGACCAATTGGCTGACGGTAATCATCGGCGTGCTGGCCACTGCGTTCCTGTTTTGGGTGCGCAAGAACCTCAAACCCGCGTTGCGGCGCATGGGGGTGACGCCCTTGCTGGCTGACGTGCTGACCAAGGCCGGACCAGTGGCTGCCGTGGTGGTGACCACAGTTGTCGTCTGGGGGTTCGGGCTGGATGCGCAGGGCGTCAAGATCGTCGGCGACGTGCCTCAGAACCTGCCGCCACTGACTTTGCCGGGGCTGTCCTCGGACCTCATCGGTGCATTGCTGGTGCCTGCGATCCTGATCTCGATCATCGGTTTTGTCGAAAGCATCTCGGTTGCGCAGACGCTGGCTGCCAAGAAACGCCAGCGCGTGGACCCCGATCAGGAGTTGATCGGTCTGGGCGCAGCCAACCTGGGCGCGGCGTTTACCGGCGGCTTTCCGGTCACCGGCGGGTTCTCACGATCGGTCGTGAACTTCGATGCGGGGGCGGAAACCCCGGCGGCAGGCATATATACCGCTGGTGGTCTGGCGATTGCCGCGCTGTTCCTGACACCGCTGGTGTACTTTTTGCCCAAGGCCACCCTGGCCGCGACGATCATTGTTGCGGTGCTAAGCCTTGTGGACATGTCGATCCTGAAAAAGACCTGGGGATATTCGCGCGCCGATTTTACCGCCGTAGCCGCCACCATCGTTTTGACTTTGCTGGCCGGGGTCGAAACCGGTGTGGCCAGCGGCGTGGCGATTTCGATCCTTCTGCATCTCTACAAAACCTCGCGCCCGCATGTGGCCGAGGTCGGGCTTGTGCCGGGCACGCAGCACTTCCGCAATATCAATCGCCACAAAGTCGACACCGAGCCGTCACTTGTGACGCTGCGGGTGGATGAAAGCCTGTATTTCGTGAACGCCCGTTTCCTCGAAGACCTGATCCAGGCGCGAGTGACCGAGGGCTGCGAAATCCGCAACGTGGTTTTGATGTTCTCGGCGGTGAACGAGGTCGACTTTTCAGCCCTCGAAAGCCTTGAGGCCATCAACCACCGCCTGCGTGACATGGGCGTTGGTCTGCACTTGTCCGAAGTCAAAGGCCCCGTCATGGACCGCCTGAAACAGTCGCATTTCCTCGATGACCTCAACGGGCAAATCTTTTTGGCCCAGTACGACGCATGGCAGCGGTTGACCGCACCGGACAGGGTAACAGCAGCGGCAGAGTAACCGGAGACGCATTCAGGTCAGAGTCCCGCGGGAAGTGCCGATGCGGGCTAAACACTCGGGTTCACCTTAAGAAAAAGGTACGCTGCCGTGGGCCGCGCTCATCCGCGTTCAGGAAGGGATTTGCTACGACGTCAGATCAATAATGCAACGTGGCGAATTCGAGCGGAAGCGCATCAAAGCTTTGCCAGATTTGCTCACAATACTCGGACTGAGCAACCGCAAAACGAACCATCCTGATTGTCAGTTCCTGTGAAGGAAGCGTACTGTCAACGCGTTGAAGCTGACCTGTTGCCAGGGACGCAGCAACCAGGGAATGAGGTAACCAGGCAACGCCAATTCCATTGATGGCATATTGTTGCATCGCAAGTGTCAGGGCTGTTTCAGCTCTGGTCACAAGTGTGGTTTCCTCTGGTAATCGCGGCGCGATTTTCCGAGCGAAAACTTGACCCAGAAACACATCGGGCGGATAGCCTATGACCGGAAGTGCCGCAATGGTGATTTTGTTGCGAACAGAGGGCGCGCAAACGGGAATCAAAGTGTCCGTGCCAAGTGTCTTGGCTTCGAATGCGTCACCAATACTGCTTATTTCGTCGCCCGGAACCGAATACATGATCGCGAAATCGACCTGTTTTGAGATCAGGTTCAAAAGACATTCGTCCTGGTTCCCCGATCGCACGTGAATTGAGATATCGTCATTCTCGGTCAGCGTTTGCACGATCCTTGGCGAAATCGTGGTCGTCAAAGCATGTTGGCACACAAACGACAGTGACTTCCCGGTTTGGTCATTCGCTGTCTTCAGCACATGTCGCAGTTTGTGCAGCCGCGTACTAAGCTCTCTCAGTTCGGGCTCCAATGACTGAATGCCAGGCATAAGTGATACGGGCTTGCGGCGGCGGTCAAACAGGGTGGCTCCGACGCTGTTTTCGATAAGCCGTATACGCCGGGTGAAGGCCGATTGAGTGAGAAGCCGCTTTTCAGCGGCTCGTGTCAACGAACCGCCATCCAAAACAGCCAAAATGTCATCGATCCATTCCAAGCGCATGGGGTTTAAATAGACCAAGCATTTCTAATATGCAATTCATGCAAGTTATGAGTTGAATTTCGAATTAGATACGCGGTTCAAGCGATGATAAATTGCCAAAAGTCAATGTTAGGAGCCTCCACATGCATCTCGCCCGCTTTCCCCGTGTGCACCTTGCCCATCTGCCGACGCCGTTGGAGCCGATGAAGAGGCTGTCCAAAGAACTGGGGGTGGAAATCTGGATCAAACGCGATGACTGCACCGGTATGTCGACCGGTGGCAACAAGACCCGAAAGCTGGAATTCCTGATGGCCGAAGCCGAGGCGCAGGGCGCGGATATGGTCATGACGCAAGGGGCGACACAAACCAACCACGGCCGACAGACAGCCGCTTTTACAGCCAAGCTAGGATTTGATTGCCATATCCTGCTGGAAGATCGCACCGGTTATCAGGACGGAAACTACAACACCAACGGCAATGTCCTGTTGGATCACCTGCACGGTGCAACCACCGAAAAATTTCCTGGCGGGCATGACATGCCGGCCGAGATGGAAAAAGCAGCGGAAAAGAAAAGGGCAGAAGGACGCAACGTCTACGTCATCCCCGGTGGTGGATCAAACCCGACAGGTGCCCTTGGCTATGTGAATGCAGCTTTTGAGCTTTTGGGTCAAGCCAACGACCGCGGTTTGAGAATTGACCGGCTGGTGCACGCGACCGGCTCTTCGGGAACGCAGGCAGGGCTGGTGACCGGCATGTGCGCCATGAACGCGAAGGTGCCGGTTCTGGGGATCGGGACCAGGGCGCCCCAGCCTAATCAGGAACAAATGGTTTACGATCTAGCCTGTAAAACAGCCGAGAAGCTGGGATGCGCAGGCGTCGTGAACCGCGAAGACGTGATGGCCAATACAGATTACGTCGGACAGGGTTACGGCTTGCCTACCGAAAGTGGTATCGAGGCAATCCGGATGTTTGCCGAGCTGGAGGGGATACTTTTGGATCCCTGCTATTCGGCAAAAGGTGCGGCAGGTCTTATTGATCTTGCACGCAAAGGCGAGTTCCAGGACCAGCGAGTCGTATTCCTGCATACCGGCGGTGCAGCGGCGCTGGGAGGGTATGACTTTGTATTTGACCATCAGAACCGCTGGGTCAATATCTGACCAATGACGCGGGCGCCGATCGGTATTCTTGGTGGCATGGGTCCCGAGGCGACTATCCTCCTCCAGCGCAAGTTGGTGGAGGCAGTGCCGGCAAGCGATGATCGCGACCATATACCCTTGTTGATCGATATGAACCCGCAGGTGCCGTCTCGCATTGCTCACTTGATTGACGGAACGGGCGAGGATCCGGGGCCTGTGCTTGCCGCGATGGCACGTCGTCTTCAAGCTGCCGGGGCTGTGGCATTGGCCATGCCGTGCAACACAGCACATTACTATGCTGCTGCGATTACGGATGCCGCGACTATTCCCTTGTTGAACATGGTGGAACTGGCAGTGGATCGTGCCGACCGGACAATCGGACCGGGTGGGTGTATCGGGATGTTGGCGTCGCCCGCGCTGCGGCGCGTAGGTCTTTTCGACACGGCGTTTCAAGCGCGGGGAATGTCAGTTGTCTGGCCAGCAGATGAGGGCAAGATGCTCGCGGCCATCCGCAGGATCAAGGCCGGTGATCCTTACAATGAGGCACGCGAAACTCTGAATACCGTATCTGCGGAACTGATTGGTGCCGGGGCAGATATGCAACTTATCGCGTGTTCAGAGCTGTCGTTAATCGCCGACAGTGTCGCCGCGGACGTAATAGCCGTTGATACGATTGACCTGTTGGTTGATGCGATCATCGCGTTTTCCCAAGCAAATCGCACCCACTCTTGATCCTGCTGAAAGTGGGGCAAGTGATAAGGCTGGAAGGCAGCGCTGCTGTGCAGTTGTGATCGTTGATCGTCTTGCAGATCACCTCAGCGCATAACAAATGGGTTCGACATCGGTTTGTCCGATGTATTCAGCCAAACGGTCTTGGTTCGCGTGTAATCGTGAATGGCCTCCAATCCCGCTTCCCTGCCATAACCGGATTGATTGAAACCGCCAAAGGGCGCGATGGGTGAGATGGCGCGGTAGGTGTTGATCCAGCAGATGCCCGATTTCAGGCGTGATGAAACACGGTGAGCACGGGCGACATTTTCGGTGAAGATACCCGAGCCAAGCCCGAACGGCGTGTCATTGGCCAGGGCGATTGCCTCTTCTTCAGTGTCGAAGGGCAGCAAGGACATGACGGGGCCGAACATTTCCACCTTCAGGGTCTCCGTCTCGGCATTGGTGCATTCCACCAGCGTTGGGGCCATGAAATAACCTGACCGATCCAGTGGCGCGCCACCGAAACGAATACGTGCGCCCTGTTCCTTGGCCTTGGCCAGCGTCGCCTGAATTCTGACAATCTGAGCTTTTGTGCACAGCGGGCCAATGTGTGTTTCAGGTTTCAATGGATCGCCGATGACAATGCCCGTCATCTTTTCTTCGATTTTGGCGATAAGGGATTCCATAAGGGGGCGATGGATCAGCCCGCGTGATCCTGCGACGCAGCTTTGACCTGAAGCGCCGAAGTTGCCCGCGACCAGGCCGTTGGCGGCGCCATCCAGATTGGCATCATCGAATACTATGATCGGGGATTTTCCACCCAACTCCAATGTGGTTACGGCAAAGTTCTCAGCCGAGTTGCGCACCACATGGCGCGCCGTTTCCGGGCCGCCAGTGAACGCGATCCGGTCCACGTCAGGATGCCGGGTTAGAGGGATCGCACAGTTTTCTGCGTCCCCGGTAATGACGGAAACGACGCCGGGTGGGAATCCCGCTTTGTCGATCAAGCGGGCGAACTCCAGCATTGGGGCGGGCGCAATCTCTGATGCCTTCAGCACAACCGAGCACCCCGCGGCCAGAGCTGGCCCAAGCTTGGTAGCCGTCAGAAACATCTGCGCGTTCCAGGGGACAATTGCGACCACCACGCCAATGGGCTCGCGCCGCGTAAAGACATGCATGTCCGGTTTGTCGATCGGCAGGACCGCGCCTTCGATTTTGTCCGCCAGCCCCGCATAGTAGCGATAATAATCGCCGACATAAGCCGTTTGGGTCGCGGTTTCCGCCAGCAGCTTGCCGCTGTCCTTCGTCTCGACCTCGCCAAGGCGTCCTGCGTTCTGTTCGATCAGTTCCGCAAGCCGGAACAACAGTTTGCCACGCGCGGTTTGCGTCATGTCCCGCCACGCCGGATCGTCAAGTGACTGGCGCGCTGCAGAAACGGCGCGCTCTACGTCTTCGGGTGCGGCGCAGGCGAAACTGGCCCATTCCTCGCCCGTCGCGGGGTTCAAAGAGGTCATCACTTGCCCACGTGCCCCTTCGGTCCAAGTGCCGTCGATAAAAAGCTGGAAATGTGGCTTATGGTGCATTGCGGCCCCTTACTGAAACTTTGGCATTACATCGTCGATGAAACGGGCAAGCGATGCGCGTTTGCGTTCGAAGCTCATGCCGCTGTCGATCCAAAACGAGTATTCATCATATCCAAGGTCTTCATAGCGTTTCAGACGCTCTGTTACCCCGTCCGCCGTGCCGATTGTCAGATCGCGCACAAGGTTTTCGGGTGCCATCATTGCGTTGGCTGCCATTTCTTCTTCGGTCAGAGCCTGAATCAATCCCTGTCGGACTGGTCGCTTGTTTTGGAACCACGCGCCGAAATAGTTGTAGAACCGGGACAAATCCCGCGCAGCCTGATCCAGTTCAGCGTCATCGCGCCCGACATAGGTGTGGTGAAGCAGCATGATCTTGGGGCGCGCTCCGCCGTGATTGGCGCAGGCGGTCTCAAAACGGGTCATCAGTGTCTCGATTTCTTCGATGCCTTGCCAGAGCGGGGTGACCTGAATGTTGAACCCGTTCTGAACGCCGAACTCGTGGCTGTTCGGATCCCGCGCGGCAATCCAGATGGGTGGCCCGCCGAGCTGCACCGGCTTTGGCGCCGAACTGGTGGCGGGAAACTGAAAGAACGCTCCGTCATGCGCGCAGTCGCCTTCCCACAATTTGGGCAGCAGAGGAGCGATCTCTCGCATTCGCTGACCGGCGGTCCATGCGTCCAGACCGGGCATAAGCCGCTCATATTCATAAGAGTAGGCACCGCGCGCTATGCCCAGTTCGATCCGGCCACCGGTCATGATATCCGCCGCGGCTGCCTCTCCCGCCAGTTTGATCGGATGCCAGAACGGTGCGATCACAGTGCCGGTGCCAAGGCGCACGTTTTTGGTATGATGCGCGATGTCCACCAGCGACATCAGCGGGTTGGGTGCGATGGTGAAATCCATCCCGTGGTGTTCACCGGTCCAGACCGCACGCATCCCTGCCTGATCAGCCATCTTGCACAGCTCGATGAACTCTTCATACAACTTCTCATGCGACTCTTCGGGGCCCAGCCGTTCCATATGGGCAAAAAGGGAAAACTCCATTCCTCAGGTCCTTTCCGACAGGCTGTGCACATCGCCCCGCTGGGCGTCACCCAGATAAAGCGAGAAATTGCGGGTTCGGCTTTCCAGCGCAAAACGAGCCATCATGGTGGCGATGGGTGCTGACGCGTAAGGCAGGGTCGCCAGGTCTTTGGTTGCGACTGCGTGAAACGGGCCATGCCGGGGCAGGGCGGGCGCAGACGCAAGAATGTAAACATGGTGCGTGGTGGCATCGTCATAGACGGAATACGCGACGCCAAGGTGTGCATTGATACCCCTTGCCGTCAGGTTCTGCATAAGGCTGCTTCGCAGATCTTGCCGATCTGACAGCGTAACTTGCGGCGGGCGGAAACCGGCATCTGTTTTCTCCAGAAAGACGTGCTCGTCCTGCTCGATGATCGCGCCACAGACCACATTTCGCCCGGATGGTTCCAGCGCGCCACGCTCCAGCCCGAGGCTGAAATACTGCCCGTTCGCATAGCCAAGTCCGGTGGCATCGTTCTGAGAATACGTTTCGACTTGACCGATTAAAACGCAATGGTCGCCGGCTTCGACAACCTGATGAGTGCGGCAGGAAAACGTTGCGACTGCCCCCCTGATCAAAGGGACGTCATTCTTATCAAAGTAGTGATCGACTTTGGCAAATCGATCACCTTTGAACCCGGCAAACGTATTGGATACGTTTTCCTGCCCCTCGGCCAGAATGTTCACCGCGAAACGGGCGCAGGTTGCAAAAACGTCGAAAGAAGACAGGTTTTTTCCCGGACAGACCAAAAGCAGCGGCGGGTCGAGAGAAACCGAAGTGAAGGAATTGGCCGTAAAGCCAAGTGTATTGCCTACGTCATCACACGTCGTCACAACCGTCACACCGGTCATGAACCGACCGAATGCACGACGAAGGTCACGAGGATCAAGCGCGGTCATGGGCGCAGCTCACTCAGAAAGCTGGAAATCGCAGCGTTGACCTGATCTGCATGCGTCATCGGCATCATATGTGCAGCGCCTTCAATGATTTGCGCGCGCCCATTCATCGCGGCGTCCGCCATGGCGCGTGACATCTCCGGGGTTGAATTGGGCTCAAGACTGCCGGTTAGAAAAAGCGCCGGGCAGCTTAGTTTCTCCAACGCATCGCGTCGGGGGCACTGGCTGTGGGCGAAGACGGAATAGGCCGTTTTATACGCAGCCGGGTCCATGGCCGTCAGCCATCTACGGCAGGCATCGCGCTCAGCCGAGGCGACATCTCCGAACCATCGATGCAATGTGCTGGTGGGATCAGCGATCGTCTTGCCATCCAGCTGCGCCGCACGGTCGCGCACGGCCTGTGCCGCATTCGCGGCTCTCTCAAAAACCGCGTTCAATGCGACGACCCCACAAACCCGGTGTGACGCTTTGGTGGCAAGATCAAGCGCGATCATGGCCCCCATCGAGTGGCCAACCAAAACGACCGCTCCACTCATGCAGTCCAGAACACCCCGAGCCGCTTCGGTGTACGCCGAAAGCCCGATGCTGAGGTCAGTTAATGGGCTGTTTCCGTGACCGGGCATGTCCGGAGCGGTCATGCAACCCTCGGACTCAAGCCCGTCCAATTGTGCGCCCCAAGCTTCAGCCCGCAAGCCAACACCATGCAACAGAAGGATATTCTGACCCGAACCAGTCTGGATAGCCGCCAGCCCGCCGATCTCAGACCGCGGCCGGGTTGTCCAGGTCATGGCCCAAATCCTTGAGATCCTGATAACGGTCACCGATACGGTGGTGCGGTCTGCCCGAGGTTGCTGCGCCTAATACGACCACAACTTCGTCATCGCGCGGTGCGTCAGAAATTGAGAACTGAATTGTCAGGTAGTGCGACCTCCGCCCGGCATTGTTTTTATCCATCAACGGCACCATGATCGGCGCATTTGCCGGACCACGTGTGTTGGTGAACGCCAGATAGGATTTCGCACCGACGGCCTCACGGTAGTGATTGCCAAAGCGCAACGTGTGAATAAGGCCCGAAGCGTGCTCGACCTCACCATTCAGCCCGACCACGGCGGCTTTGCCATAGGCTTCGATTGCCTCACCACTCCCGGCCAGTTTGATCATACGTTTCGTCATCATCTCACCCAGAACAGGGCCATAGGCCTGTATCTCGGGTTTAAGGTCTTCCACAAACCGTCCTGCCCAGGGGTTGTGAACCACTGCGGCCACGGCAAACATGCGCCATGGGGTTTTGGCGGCTCGGAAGCCCTCGACAAGGACCTCCTCATCGTAGGTGACGATCTTACGTATTTCCGGTTGCATCAAAGCTCTCCTGTCGCGCTCGCAAACGTTAAAAACGGACAGGGTTTTTGACAAATGATTGAATTATGTGCTTTGCCATTAAAAAGATTAATGGACAGCTTGACCAAATGGGTAAATCTCTTCCACCACTGACCTGGTTCCGATCCTTCGAGGCGGCTGCACGAACGCTTAGCTTTACGGCGGCTGCCGAAGAGATTGGCTTGACGCAATCGGCGGTCAGTCAGCAGGTGAAATCGCTCGAGATGCGTTTGGGGACAGCTCTTTTTGTGAGGCACCCCAGAAGCTTGGCGCTGACGGATGCGGGGCGTAAACTATTGCCCGAGGTTGGCAGCGCGCTTGAAGCGCTTGCCGCGGCTGCCGGGCGCGTGGACGCCAGCGCGTCCGGAGACATCTTGACTGTCGCCACGTCTGTTAGCATCGCCCAGTGGGTTATTGCCCCATATCTGTCAGATTTTACCAGACGCCATCCTGAAGTTCGCGTCCGGCTTCTCAGTGCGATCTGGCCCGACGATTTCCACGCATCCCACGCTGATGTTCAGGTTCGGTTCGGATCAAAGAAACAGGTGGGACAGGGCGCTGTCCGCCTGATGCCTGACCGGCTGGTTGCCGTGAAATCCCCGACGGTCGCGGGCGGTGTGTTTGACCTGCCTCTGATTGAGGCTGTCGGGACATCAAGTGGGTGGGGTACATGGTTTGAAAAACAGGACTTGCGCCGCCAACCTGGTGTTTTTGTCGATACATTTGGGATGGCACTGCAACTGGCCGTTCACAGCAGCGGTGTCGCGTTGGTCAGCGAATTACTGACGACTCATGCGATTGCCGCCGGTCTGGTCATACGCGCGCATGAATGTTCGGTTGACAGCAACGAAGGCTATTACCTCTCGTCAAACGCCGCCAATCCGGCTGCCCGGTTGTTTCACGACTGGGTGTTGGCCTTGGTAACAGAACAGACCCCGAAGGTCGTCGACGTCTCTGGCTGACGGCAGAGGTTGATTGACAGTGTTCCATCGATAGGGTCACGTCACCAGATGAACAATTGGGGGAGGGCGTATGCAAATCATCAACAATCCACATCGGGGGGGCCAAAAGCTTGCACCGTCTGCGCCGTATCCTTCTACAAACGCTGCCCGTGTTGCAGACTTGCTTTCTCAGTGCCCTGTCGCGAAAGAAACGCCATTGGTTGATGCCGGGAAACTGGCCCCTGTAGCCAGGCTTTGGGTAAAGGATGAGCGGGCGCGGATGAACCTTGGTTCGTTCAAAGCTTTAGGGGCAGCCTATGTAATTGCGCGTCATGCGGCCGAGAAGACAGGTGAGCCGGGTGAACAAACTCTGGCAGGCGCGACCTATGTGACTGCCAGCGCCGGGAACCACGGCATGAGTGTTGCGGCTGGTGCCAGAATCTTCGGTGCGAAGGCTGTTGTTTACATTGCTGAAACTGTGCCCGAAACCTTCGCGGAACGTCTGAAAGGCCAAAAAGCCGAAGTTGTTCGAAGTGGCGCTGACTATGCCGCCAGCATGGAGGCCGCGAAAACGGCTGCCGAAGACAACGGATGGATATTGCTGTCGGACAGTTCGTGGGATGGATATTATGACCTGCCATGGACGCTCATGGAAGGATATCTGCAAATGGCGGCAGAGGCTGTCAGGCAGTGCCCTGAGATTCCGACGCATATTCTGTTGCAAGCAGGCGTGGGCGGGCTGGCCGGTGCTGTCGCAGCTTACGCACGACACATCTGGGGCGACACACCGAATATCGTTGTGGTTGAACCCGAAGCGGCGCCCGCGTTGCAGGCCAGCATAGTTGCCGGAAAATGTGTTTTCGCGGATGGCCCGGACAGCATCATGGGGCGTCTGGACTGCAAGGAACCGTCGTTGATCGCGTTAAACGGATTGGCCCGCGACACAGACCTGTTCCTGACCCTTTCAGATGACGATGTGGGGGCAAAGCTTGACGCGATGGCAAAGGTCGGGCTGACCACCACGGCGTCAGGCGGGGCAGGCCTTGCGGCGGTGATGAACGATACAGCACGGAAAGCCTTGGGGATCGACGAAAACTCACGCGTGTTGTGCTTTCTGTCGGAGATCGCGGAATGAGGGGGTTCGATCAGACAGAGTTCGAGGCGCGCACCAAACGCGCGCAGGAGCTGATGCGAGCCGCGGATTTGTCGGCGCTGCTGCTGACCACAGAAACTGATGTGCGTTACTTTACCGGCTATCTGACCCGATTTTGGGAAAGCCCAACCCGGCCATGGTTTCTGGTCGTACCGGCCACGGGCAAACCGGTGGCCGTGATCCCTTCGATCGGGGCCGCGCTCATGGGGCAGACCTGGATCGATGACATCCGAACCTGGAGCGCGCCCGATTTGCAGGACGACGGTATCTCGCTTCTGGCCGATGTCCTGGCCGAACTGACGCCCGTTTCAGGCAATGTCGGAATGCCGGACGGCCATGAGACTCATGTGCGTATGCCCATGGCGGACATTGAACGCTTGCGCGGCGCTCTCGGCACGCGACGCATCACCGGAGATCAGGGTATCCTGCGCCGGCTGCGCATGATCAAATCCCAGGCTGAAATTGCCAAGATCCAAACAGCCTGTGGTATTGCGGGACGCGCCTTCACCCGCGTGCCCGAGATTGCCCGCGCAGGGGTGCCTCTGGACACGGTTTTTCGCCGCTTCCAGATGCTCTGCCTTGAGGAAGGGGCCGATTGGGTGCCGTATCTAGCAGGCGGGGCAGAGCAGGGCGGCTACAGTGATGTAATATCACCTGCAACTTCGGCGCCGTTGGAACCTGGCGACGTACTTATGCTGGATACAGGTCTGGTTTGGGATGGCTATTTCTGTGATTTTGATCGCAATTGGTCTGTAGGCCCAGCCCGGCCTGAGGTGAGATCAGCGCACGCCCGACTGGTGGAAGCCTCAGATGCCGCGTTCGAAATCGCCCGACCCGGTGCAACAGCCTCAGATTTGTTCCATGCTATGAACAAGGTGCTTACCAAAGATGCTGAAGGCACAGATGCAGGGCGGCTGGGTCATGGGTTGGGGATGTCACTGACAGAATGGCCATCCATTATTCCGGCAGACCAGACCGTGCTGGAACCCGGCATGGTTTTGACACTGGAGCCGGGCATCGCCGTTGGTACAAAAATACTTGTCCATGAAGAAAACATTGTCATCACCGAAGGCGCTCCGTGTTTTCTAAGCCCGCGTATCGGGCCAGAGGTGATCGAGATATGACCCGAATACATTACGCCCTTGATGAGGACGATCCCAAGGCCACCCCGCTTGGTCTGATCGTGTTGCAGACCGATGAAACGTTGGAGCCTGAGTTCAGCTCGTATTTTTCGGACCGCAAGTATCCAATCTACGTGACGCGTATTCCCAGCGGGATTGAGGTGACGACGGAAAGCCTTGCGGAAATGGAGAAGGCGCTGCCAGCCGCCGCCGGATTGCTGCCCAGCGCGCGACCTTATCGCGTTGTCGGGTACGGGTGCACGTCTGCAAGCTCGGTTATCGGGTCCGACCGTGTAGCGGAACTTGTCAAACAGACATGCCAGACCGCCGAAGTTACAAACCCTTTGCGTGCGGCTACGGCCTGTGCGCGACACCTGGGAGTTTCGAAATTCGCGCTGCTGTCGCCCTATATTGAAGAGGTAAACCTTCCCCTGCGCCGGGCCTTTGCACAAGGCGGAGTGGAGATGGATGTTTTTGGGACATTCGGGGAATCAGAAGAGGCCAAAGTTGTTCGGATTTCGGTGCAATCCGTCATCGACGCTGCCACGAAACTGGGCTCGGACCCGTCGGTTGATGCGGTTTTTCTGAGTTGTACAAACCTTCGCACGCAACAGGCTATTCCCGAGATACGCGCTCGTATCGGCAAGCCGGTTCTGTCCAGTAATCAAAGTCTTGCGTGGCATATGCGGGTTCTGAACGAAGCCGGGTGAGCTGTTAAATCCCGATATTGTGTAACAAAACCGGGATTCACTGTTGCAATGTGAACATCGCTTGGTCTTAACTAACGGCTACAGATCAATGAAATCCGCAGAAGACGGATAATCATTTGACGTAACAGGGGGTCTTGTGGCCGATACAATGAACGACGCCGCGTTTGTCGAATTCCAACGCGTACAGAAGTCTTATGACGGCGAGAACCTCGTCGTAAAAGACCTAAACCTTGCAATGCCCAAAGGTGAGTTTCTGACAATGCTTGGGCCGTCAGGCTCGGGCAAGACGACTTGCCTAATGATGCTCGCCGGATTTGAAACCGCCACGCACGGTGAAATCCTCCTGGGCGGCAAGCCCATCAACAATATCCCGCCGCACAAGCGCGGTATTGGCATGGTTTTCCAGAACTACGCTTTGTTCCCGCATATGACGGTGGCCGAGAACCTGTCGTTTCCACTTGAAGTCCGTAAGCTGGGCAAGTCGGAGCGGGATGAAAAGGTCAAGCGCGCGCTGGATATGGTTCAGATGGGCGCCTTTGGTGGCCGACGTCCTGCTCAGCTGTCGGGCGGGCAACAACAGCGGATTGCTCTGGCCCGTGCCCTGGTATTCGAGCCCGAACTGGTCTTGATGGACGAGCCTTTGGGGGCATTGGACAAGCAGCTTCGTGAACATATGCAGTTCGAAATCACACGTCTGGCCCATGAGCTTGGGATCACAACTGTCTACGTGACCCACGACCAGACCGAAGCGCTGACCATGTCAGATAGGGTGGCCGTCTTCGACGATGGCCGCATTCAACAGCTTGCGCCACCTGATCAGCTTTACGAAGAGCCGGAAAACAGTTTCGTCGCGCAATTCATCGGTGAAAACAACACGTTGGAAGGTGTTATTAAATCGATTGATGGCGACACTTGCGTCGTACGCCTGGATGATGGCTCGGAAATCGACGCGGTTCCGATCAACGTCCACAACGCAGGCGACCGGACCAAAGTTTCGATCCGCCCTGAACGTGTGGAATTCAACAAAGACCGCCTGCACGCCGACGCCCATACTTTGAAAGCAAGGGTCGAAGAATTCATTTACATGGGCGACGTATTTCGGTTCCGCATGTCCGTTGCCGGAAACAACGAATTCATCGCCAAAACTCGAAATGCGCCTGATGCCGTACGCCTGACCCCGGGTCAGGAGATCGAGATCGGCTGGCTGGCACAGGATTGTCGTGCGCTCGACGCATAGGCCAAACCGCGCGGGACAAGCGCGGTTAAGCTGAGGGACCGGCCGGTGAAAACCCGTGCATCGGCTGACCACCACATAAAACGGGATGAACTGGGAGTAACACATGAAACCAACCAAGATCATGCTCACTGCGGCTGCAATTGCGACGGCTGCGGGCACTGTTTCAGCCGAGGAGATGACCATCGTTTCCTGGGGCGGTGCCTATTCAAAGTCGCAGTTGAAGGCGTATCACGAGCCCTATTCGGAAAAGACTGGCATCACGATTCTGAACGATGACAGCTCGAACGAGGCCGTCGCCAAACTGCGCGCGATGAATGAAGCGGGCAACATCACATGGGATGTAGTGGATGTTGTGGCCGCTGACGCAATCCGGCTTTGCGACGAAGGTCTGGCGCTTGAAATCGATTTTGACAGCCAATTGGCTCCGGCTCCGGATGGCACGCCGGCTTCTGAAGATTTCGGGGAACTGTTAGTCAGCGACTGCTTTATTCCGCAGATCGTCTATTCGACCACATTCGGCTACCGCACCGATCTGGTAGGTGACACCCCACCAACCGACATCTGTGCAGTGTTCGACCTGGAGGCATATCCGGGCAAGCGTTCGCTGGAAAAACGCCCCATCAACAATATGGAATGGGCGCTGCTGTGTGACGGCGTCGCGAAGGATGATGTCTATGACGTTCTGGCGACTTCGGAAGGTCAGGATCAGGCTTTGGCCAAGCTGGACACCATCAAAGACAGCGTTGTCTGGTGGTCCGCCGGTGCGGACACGCCTCAGTTGCTGGCTGACGGCGAAGTTGTCATGGGTTCGACCTATAACGGTCGTCTGTTCAGTGTGATCGAAGAGCAGAAACAGCCGGTTGCAATGCTGTGGGACGCGCAGGTGTTCGATCTGGACGGTTGGATCATTCCTGCCGGACTGAGCGATGAGCGCAAGCAGCGCGCTTTGGACTATATCATGTTCGCAACCGACACTCAGCGTCTGGCGGATCAGGCCAAGTACATCTCGTACGGTCCGGCCCGCGCTTCGTCAGCTCCACTTGTGGGTCAGCACGCCGATCTGGGTATCGATATGGCACCGCATATGCCGACCGATCCGGAAAACGCCAAGAACACGTTCCTGTATAACTACGAATTCTGGGCGGATTACCGCGACGATATCGACGCCAAGTTCCAGGCATGGCTGGCGCAGTAAGCGATTGATTTCATGACACAGTCGGGGGCGGTGCGCCGCCCCTGAACCAAGACATACCCGAGGGGCTCGAATGACTGACGCAAGCCAAAACGCCGGACCCATGCTGGCAGCGGACGGAACGCCGCTCAAACTATCGCTGGCACGCTCGCTGCGGCGGCAAAAGCTGCGCGCCCTTCTTCTGATCGCCCCTTTGCTTTTGTTCGTGCTGTTTTCCTTTATTGTGCCGATCGCGGCGATGCTTTTCCGATCGGTCGAGAACAGCATCGTTTCGGAAACACTGCCTCTAACTGTCGAGGCGCTTCAAAATTGGGACGAGCAGTCTGGCGAATTGCCGGGCGAAGATGTGTATAACGCATTTGTCCGCGATATGATTGTTGCGATTGACAACAAAGAGCACACACGGCTTGGTTCGCGTTTGAACTACGAAGAAACCGGTATGTCTTCGATGTTCCGCAAGTCAGGCCGTCAGATCAAGAAACTGGATCCTGAAACGGATGGTCCGTTCAAAGAGCAACTAATTGAAATTCACGACGGATGGGGCGATCCACAAACGTGGCGCGTGATCAAAATCCATTCGCCGAAGATCACCAACGGGTATTTTCTGAATGCAGTGGATATGCGCAGAACCCCTGACGGCGCGCAATCTCAGCCTGAAGACAAGCAGATCCTGATCAAGTTGTTTGGCCGGACCCTGTTCATGTCACTGGTTATTACCGGCGCCTGTATTCTTCTGGCGTATCCGGTCAGCTACCTGCTGGCCACCCTGCCGATGCGGGTGTCGAACCTGTTGATGATCCTTGTGCTCTTGCCGTTCTGGACGTCGCTGCTGGTCCGAACATCAGCCTGGAAAGTCATGCTGCAACAGCAAGGCGTAATCAACGAAACGCTGGTCTGGCTGGGGTTAGTAGCCGACGATGCACGGCTGGTGATCATCAACAACCAGATCGGTACGATCACAGCGATGACGCATATCCTGCTGCCATTCATGATCCTGCCCATGTATTCAGTGATGCAGACCATTCCGGAAACTTATACACGCGCTGCGAAATCCATGGGGGCGACGAACTGGACGACCTTCTGGCGCATTTATTTCCCGCAATCCATTCCGGGCATCGGCGCTGGTTCCATCCTCGTGTTCATTCTGGCGATTGGCTACTACATCACGCCTGAAATTGTGGGTGGTACCAAAGGTGTCTTTATATCAAACCGGATCGCCTATCACATCTCGTCTTCACTGAACTGGGGACTGGCGGCGGCGCTGGGAACGATACTGCTGGCGGTCGTTCTGCTGCTCTACTGGGTCTACGACAAGATCGTGGGCATTGATAACGTGAAGTTGGGATAATCAAGATGGCCGCACTTACTCCGATATCCCGCAAACCTCTGTCCATGGTTCTGCCCAGCGTCGCACTGGCCGGGGCATTCGCTGGTATCTTTGTCGGCGCCGGAAACGGCTCGGTTCTGCTGGGGGTCCTGGGCGGCGCCATCGTGATCGCCGGACTGGCATGGGTTTACATCAACATTCTGAAGAACGAGAAGTTGGCCCGCTGGATCAATATTCTCGGCTTTGGCATCGCAGGCTTCCTGTTGTCAGGTCTTATGGGAGGCGTTCTTGGCCTGCTGGGCGGCTGGTTCTTTATTTGGTTTACCTACTGGCTGTACGAAGGGCGATACCGGCGCAAGCTGCTGCCATACCTGACCGCGCAGCAAGTTTTTTACCACTACCTGTTTCGGGTGATCTGCGGTGCGATCTTCGTCTTCCTGATTACACCGATCCTCGTGGTCTTGCCGCTGTCGTTCAACGCACAGGACTTTTTTACCTTTACGCCAGAGATGTTGCGACTGGACCCTGAAGGGTATTCGCTGAAGCACTACCGTGATTTCTTCACCAACAATGAATGGCAACGCAGCTTCAAGAACTCGCTGATCATTGCCCCGATTGCCACAATCATCTCGGTTTCGCTTGGTACTCTGGCGGCCATTGGTCTCAGCCAGAGCCACGTCCCCGGTCGCCGTGCTATCATGGGAATCCTCATTTCGCCGATGATCGTTCCGCTGATCATCTCGGCCACCGGCATGTTCTTCTTCTACAGCGATATCGGTCGTTTCCTTGAAGGGACGTTGGGCATGAACAAGAACTTTGTGGGCTATCTGAAAGTCATCCTGGCGCACGCCGTTCTGGGTATCCCATTCGTGATCATCACTGTGACCGCCACGCTTGTGAGCTTTGATCGCTCACTAACGCGTGCTGCTGCGAACATGGGGGCAGGGCCGGTACGTACCTTCTTCAAGATCCAGATGCCACTGATTCTGCCGGGTGTGATCTCGGGTGGTCTGTTCGCCTTCATCACCTCGTTCGACGAAGTTGTGGTGGTTCTGTTTGTGGGCTCAGCCAGTCAGAAGACTTTGCCGTGGCAGATGTTCACCGGCCTGCGGGAACAGATCAGCCCGACCATTCTGGCGGTTGCGACAATCCTTGTGGTTCTGTCGATTGCGCTGCTGACCACGGTTGAATTGCTGCGGCGTCGTTCGGAACGCCTGCGGGGGCTTTCCCCCGCTTGACGGATCGTATCGTCTGATCTAACGATTTCCCTGTTCACCCTCGCTGCGATGGCGTCGCGGCACGTAAGGGGGTGATCGGCTCTCGGACCCCGAGACCGCCTGTCCTGAACGCCGGGACATGTGGCCGGGATTTGTCGCCCGGCAAAGTTGAGAGACCAAGTGATGACCGACACAACAAAACGCCCCGAATTCTTTACCTGCCACAATGGTGACAAAGCGCCTTTGCCGTTCAGCAAGGGTGAATATGATCGCCGTCTCAGCAAGCTTCGCAGCATCATGGCCGCACGTGATATCCCTGCGGTTCTGCTGACATCGATGCAGAATATCGCCTACTACTCGGGCTTTCTGTATTGTTCCTTTGGCCGTCTGTATGGCTGCGTGGTCACTCAAGAGGCCTGCACCACCGTTTCGGCCAACATCGACGCCGGGCAACCGTGGCGTCGGTCGGTCGAAGACAACGTGATTTATACTGACTGGAAGCGCGACAATTATTGGCGTGCGGTTGCAAGCCTGATCGGCAACGCCAAGCGCATCGGCATTGAAGGCGACCACATGACGCTGGCCGCCCGCGACACTGCCCTGCGGATGCTGGGTACCCCCGAGCTGGTTGATATCGCGCCGGATACAATGACCGCGCGCATGGTCAAGTCCGCCGAAGAGATTGAATTGATCAAGGGTGGCGCACGCACCGCGGATGTTGGCGGGTCGGCGATCCATGCGGCCATTCGTGAAGGCGCGACAGAGATCGAGATTGCCATGGCGGGCCGAGACGCAATGGAAGAGGAAATCGCGCGCGCCTATCCAGATGCCGAATATCGCGACACCTGGGTTTGGTTCCAGTCCGGGCTGAACACCGATGGCGCGCATAACCCGGTGACAAAACGCGCCCTGCAAAAAGGCGATATCCTGTCGCTGAACACTTTCCCGATGATCTCAGGCTATTACACTGCGCTGGAACGTACCCTGTTTCTGGGCGAGCCGGACGCCGACAGCCTGCGCCTGTGGAAGGCCAATGTGGCGGCCCATGAACTGGGTCTGAGCCTGATCAAACCCGGTGCGACCTGTTCAGGCATCACTGCCGAGATCAACCGTTTCTTTGCCGATGAGGGGCTGCTGCAATACCGCTCGTTCGGGTATGGCCATTCTTTCGGCATCCTCAGCCATTATTACGGGCGCGAGGCCGGTCTGGAATTGCGAGAGGATATCGACACCGTGTTGGAACCTGGCATGGTCGTTTCAATCGAGCCCATGCTGTGGATCCCCGAAGGGCAACCCGGTGCAGGGGGCTACCGCGAGCATGATATTCTGGTGGTTGGCGAAGACGGTGCCGAGAACATCACCGGCTTCCCATATGGGCCTGGCCACAACATTATCGATGCCTGATACAAAGAAGGGGGAGCAAACGCTCCCCCTTCATCTCTCGCGACCGGCGCGTTCGCGAAAGATAAAACCCAGGAAATTCAACAATAGCTGCGCGGCCAGAATCTGCGTGCTTTCGCTGGGGTCATAGGCTGGTGCCACTTCGACAAGGTCGATGCCGACGACATTGCCGCGCTTGGCGAGGCCCTGAAGGATTTCCAGAACGTCATAATACAAAAACCCCCCATGGCTTGGCGTCCCGGTCCCTGCTGCGATGGAAGGGCAAAAGGCGTCAATATCTATTGTCACATAGTACCGAGCACCTTCGGGAATTCGCTCAAGAACAGCCTCGGTTCCCAGCTTTCTCACCTGACGCACGGACAAGATGTCTGACCCACGTGCGCGCGCGTCCTCGTATCCTTCCTTGGCGGTTGACGAGACGTTTCGAATACCCAACTGGGTCATCCCCGAGACATAGTCTTTTTCGATCGCCCGTCGCATGGGGTTGCCGTGGCCATTGGTGACACCGTGACGCTCGTCCACGAAATCCAGATGCGCATCGATTTGAACCACGTGGATCGGGCCATTTTGCGCACAATCATCTTCAAACGCAGAAATGCAGGGAATGTTGATAGAGTGATCGCCGCCGATCACAAGCGGCAGCGCCCCGGCGGTCAGGATTTTGCGGACACCATAGGCGATGTTTTCGTGGCTGGCCTCGGTCTTTGTGTGGACGATATCCGCATCCCCCAAATCCACAATACGTACTGAACTGTCCAGATAGGTTGCGTCGTCTTCGTGGTCATAGGCACCGGCATGTCCAAAACTGAACAGGGTCGAAGCTTCACGCACGGCCCGAGGGCCGAACCTTGCCCCGGCCCGCCATTGCGTGCCGAAATCAAATGGCGCACCAAGGACGCAAACATCCGCATCAATATTGTCCCAATCCTCGACATACGGAGATTTTCCAAAGGTCGATATTCCAACGAAAGGTAGGTTCAGTCGACCTGACGCATATCCATGATCCTGCATTATCAATCCTTTTAGATGGCCCTGTCGCCTTGCGTGCAATTGAACATGAGAAGGCGGTGCAATGAAATTATTTTTCTTCGATCAAAACATGTCTGGCGTTCAGACAGGTCCGATCCGGTGCATTCTTTCCGTTTAGCTGTTGGTCGTTTCTCCTCAAACGAAAATTCAGAGGGGCAAGCTGGTATGCAGCAAAATCATTCACGGCAGCACATGATTTTGCGGGCGATACACAGGTCCGGCGAAACGCTGTTGACATGGGCGCAGGTGTTCAATCCACCGATGGCTTTTCCATCACGCCTGCAAAGCCAGCTGCGAGCCGGGCGCAATCGTTGGCGGTGCGCTGTTCAGAGCGTCGCGCGCAAAACCTGCGGCAGCTTTGTATTTGGCCATGAAACTGGCCCTTTCAGCCAAGGGAATGACTGTTTCAATATCGTCGAACACACCGCCACAGCGGTCGTTGACCAAATTCAACAGGCCAAAAGGCCCGGCACCCCGATTGCGAAGGACAAGGTCTGACACCGGACCGCACAGCGTGTCATCATAGGCCGCCAGCGCGGTTGGGCCCACGCCATGCTTGAGCAGACTGGCCCCCAATATGCGGGCGTCCATAATTGCTTGGCTGGCCCCATTCGATCCGGTAGGGTACATCGGGTGTGCGGCGTCTCCGATCAGGGCAACCGGCCCGTCAACCCACGTTTCAACCGGATCGCGGTCGATCATTGGGTTTTCATATGTCACATCCGCACCGCGGATCAGAGTTGGAACATCCAGCCAGTCATAGGTCCATCCGTCAAAATGGTGCGCGAAATCCTTGGCCTCGACCTGCCGGAACCACCCGGTTGCCGCATGCGCGTCCGGGTCATCGTAGGTGACTTCGGCAATCCAGTTTATCAGCGCCATGCCGGTTCCGGGATCAGGGTGTGAGATCGGGTAGATCACCATTCGTTTCTTATGCGTACCCAGTCCGACAAAGGAAGAACCCGTGCGCACGGGCTTTGCCAAAGTTGTGCCGCGCCACATGACGGCGCCTCCCCAATGGATCGGAGGTTGGCTTGGATGCATCTGGTTTCGGATGGCTGAATGGATACCGTCGGCGCCGATTAGAATGGCACCGGTTTCGCGGACGTCCCCCTGGTCAGTTTGCAACCGCACTGTAACCGTCTCATCCGCATTGGTCTGGTATCCCGTGGCCCGAGCACCAAGGCGTACGGCATCCGGGCCTGCGCGTTCGACAAACCGCTGGTAAAGCGCCATGTGAAACGCGCCGCGATGCACCGCGTATTGCGGCCAGTTGTAACCAGCGAAAGTTCCGCGCGGTTCCGCGTAAATCTCGTGCCCATTCAAACCAACAAGCGCCCATTCCTGCGAAGGGACGCCGAACTTATTCAGATCCTGAGCCGTGAAACCCAGATCGTACAACTCGCGCACAGCGTTGGGTTGCAGGTTTATTCCGACACCCAGCGGGCGCGGGTGCCGAACGCTTTCAAAGACAGTGCAGTCGATGCCAATCTGATGCAGTGTCAGTGCCAGCGACAACCCGGCAATACCACCACCCGCGATCAGCACTTTTGGATCTGTCATGTTGCGTTCCTTTCAGTCCGATTAGTGGCGGGTATCGGTTGTCGATAATCTGCGCGCTTGGATCCAGCCTCAACCGCAAATGCGTTTGATCCGTTCCGGGGATGGATGAAGGCTTGCGGCGTTGCGCAGCCGCACCCGCAGACAAGTCAGAGCGGTATCAATCGTCGTTTGCATGAACCCATGCGCCATCGCCGCGCTGTCACCCTGTTTCAGCTTTCTTCGAGCGGATTGCCAATTGTCCAGTGCGTCCGAGATCGCATCGCATGTCCAATGCTCGGCTTCATGCGCAACAAATTCGGCAAAGGCGTCGCCCGCAGGCTCTGCGGCAAGACGTGTTGCCAGCATACGCGCATGTATGCCGTTGGCCCCTTCATAGATCGAGGTAATTCGGGCATCGCGATAGGTCTGCTCCAGCCGGTATTCGCGCAAATAGCCATAGCCGCCCAGTACCTGCATACCCAATTCGGCGGCCTTGATACCGGCTTCGGTGCAATAGACCTTGGCAACCGGGGTCAGAAAATCGACTAGGTCAGGCGATGTACCCCGTTCCATGGTGACAAATGCAAGATGTGCAAGACTGCGGCTGCTGATTGCCAGCCAGTCGATTTGATCCAGCATACGGCGGATGTCGGCATGTTGATCCAGTGTTGCCGGTTGACCGTCGGCATTGCGTCCCTGCACCCTTTCACTGGCAAAAGTACTGGCAATGTCATAGGCCCGCGCGGCGTGCGCGACGCCCTGTAGGGCGACATCAAGCCGGGCGTGGTTCATCATGGTGAACATGGCCAGCAGGCCTTCACCCTCGGCCCCGATCAGTTCAGCTTTGGCCCCATCAAATGCCAGCTGGCACGTGGGTGAGGCATGCAGGCCCATCTTTTCCTCGATGCGCGTTACGGTAACGTGGTTACGGCTGCCGTCAGTGCAGGTGCTGGGGCATAGAAACAGCGATAAACCTCTGACGCCTTCATCGGACGTGCGCGCAAGCACAAGATGCAGGATATGATCGCTCATGTCCTGGTCACCGCCAGAGATAAAGATTTTTTCTCCCGTGATCTTCCAGCCATCTTCAGCAGGTTCCGCCCGGCAGCGCACGCGAGAAAGGTCAGACCCGGCCCCGGGTTCGGTCAGGCACATGGTGGCCAGAGTTTCACCCGAGGCCAGAGAGGGAATGTACCGGGACTGCTGATCTTTCGTGCCAAAGCGCAACAAGGTACGCACCGCGCCCGGAACCAACCCAGTAACCATCTGAAGGCTGTGGTTTGCGCCCGAAAACACCTCGGACGTTATGGCCAGTATCAGGGCACCAAGCCCTTGACCGCCATATTCTCCAGGCACGGTGAGCGAGGGCCAGCCCTGTTCCGAATACGTTGCATAAACTTGGGCAAAGCCGGCAGGCATGGATACGCGACCGTTTTCCAGCGAGCATCCCTGCCTGTCTCCCGGCTCGTCCAGCGGGGCAATTTCACCTTGTGCGAAGGCGGCAAAATGTTCGCCGATCTCACCAGCAAGGTCAGCGTCCCAATCTGGAAGATCGGTGGCCCGGACTACGTGGTTCAACGTGAATAAGATGTCCGCAAGTGGGGCTTCGAATGGCTTCATGATCATGTCACCCGATAGCTGGTGACTTCGACGACCACGACGCGGCCCGGTTCTGGCGGTTCGGCACCGTCGAAGTTCAAAGTGACTGGGTAGGGCAGTGATGGGGCAGGGGGCAGCATCACGGGGTCAGTCCCAGCAGGCGCGCGGCATTGCCTTTGATGATGTCCGAGCGCAGTTCGTCCTTGATATTGATCTTCTCGAAATCCGACAGCCAGCGTTCTGGAGTGATCATGGGCCAGTCGGACCCAAACAGGACCTTTTTCTTGAGGATCGAGTTGCAGTATTTCACCAGAATCTCGGGGAAGTACTTTGGTGACCAACCGGACAGGTCGATATAGACGTTGGGCTTGTGCTGCGCCACGGACAGCGCCTCTTCCTGCCAGGGAAATGACGGATGCGCGAGGATGATCTTCATATCCGGAAAATCGACGGCGACGTCATCCATGAACATCGGGTTCGAGTATTTAAGCCGCATTCCGTTACCACCCCGCATGCCCGAACCGACACCGGTCTGACCAGTGTGAAACAGGGCGATGCAGCCTTCCTCGGCGATTGCTTCGTAAAGGTCATAAGCCATGCGGTCATTGGGGTAGAACCCCTGCATCGTCGGATGAAACTTGAACCCTTTGATACCAAATTCGCGGATCAGGCGGCGCGCCTCTCGTGCGCCCATCTTGCCCTTGTGCGGATCAATTGACGCAAACGGGATCAGCACGTCGTCATTTTCCGCCGCCAATGCGGCAACTTCTTCGTTCTTGTAGCGCCGATAGCCGGTTTCCCGCTCGGCATCGACCGGGAAGATCACCGCGGCTATGTTTTGCTCGCGATAGTGCTGTGCAGTTTCGGGAACCGTAGGCGGATGGCTCCACGGCGCGCCAAAGTAGTTGGCCATGGTTGCCTGCAGGTCGTCATAGCCGTCATCCGAGTGGCACCCGCAGGGTTCTTCAGCGTGGGTGTGAATGTCGATTGCGCGAACCTTGGAGATATCGACCATCTGTTCGTTCCTTTCTCAGATCTTTATGATTGCCGGATCGGCGTCGTCATAAAGACGCTCAAGTAAATTTTGCCGGCGTGTCAGTATCTTGCGGAAATTGAGGTTCCCCTTGGCGGTCATTTCGCCCTCGGGCATCGAGGCGAGCTCGCTAAGGACAATGGCGCGCCCGACCCGTGTGGAGCTGCCCGATAACTCGCGGGCGCGCTCTGCCAGGCGGCGGTGAATTTCGCCTTGCAGCAATTTGCAGCAGTAGGCGCCACTGTCGTCGTTCAGGTCAAATCCTTCCCGCTTCAGCTCGGCGACATCGGGAAAGACCATGACGCCGATCTCATTTCTGTCGGCACCTGTAATGACCAGATCTGAGGCAAGAGGCGCAAGACAGGTCAACAAGTCCATCCTCAATTGCGCGGCCCGCACCCATGTTCCGGTCAGCAATTTGAAATCCTCGGATATCCGGCCGTCGAATTTCATACCTTTGTTTACGTCCTGCGGGTCGATGAACCGCATGGCGTCGCCGGTAATGAAAAACCCTTCTTCATCGAAAACGCTGGCTGTCTTGCCCGGCTCGTTGAAGTACCCGGGCATCACGTTTGGCCCTTTGATGCGCATTTCGCATCGCATGTCTTCATCCGGTATCAGCTTGAGTGTCACGCCGTTCATCGGAACGCCAACAACCCCGGAACGGTCAATGGGCTCGGACTGCATCATTGTGGCGGGCGCTGTCTCGGTCAGCCCCCAGGACGAGGTCATCAGCGGTATCTCACCTTTGACATCCAGCGCCATCTGTTCAAATCCAGACCAGATGTCCTGTGGCAGTGAAGCGCCCGCATAAAAGATCAGATCAAGTTCTTCGAAAAACCGCCGACGCAAATCGCCATCCCGCTGCAATGCGCCCAGCAGCATGCTGTAACCTACGGGGACATTGAAGCTGAGCGTGCCGGTGACCATGGACAGGTTTTCCAGCGTCCTCTCAAACAGACCGGCTACCGGTTTGCCGTCGTCGATGTAGAAGCTTCCGCCGTTGGCGAGCATCATGTTGAAGTTATGAGATCCGCCAAAGACGTGGTTCCATGGCAGCCAATCGACCACACGGGGCGGACGCGTGCGCAGAAATGGCAACCCGTCGGCCAGCATGGTCTGGTTCACGCACATCATGCGTTGGGTCGTGATGACCCCCTTCGGGGCCGAGGTTGAACCGCTGGTCATTAGGATCTTGGCGACGGAATCGGGGCCAACCAGTTCATAGGCTGCCTCCAGATCGACACTGACATCCCCTTTGAGAAGTTCGTCGAACGCTGTGACCTGACTGTTCCTGCCTTGTCGGCTGGCTACGATTTCGACCCCTTGAAGCGCATCCAGTTCCAGCGCCTCTCGGTATTGATCCGCATCGACGACATAGGCCATCTTCGGGCGCACCAGTTCGATGGCATGGCGCAGGCGGCCATGTGCACCGTGGATCAAGGCGTATTGTTCGGCTACGGGCGCAGTCGGTACGCCAATGTACTGAGCAGCCAGGCTCAGCAGACCATGATCCAAGCCGTTGCCGCTCATGATCAGGATCGGTGTGTCAGGCCCCATCCCACGCGCCAATAGCGAGCTTGCGATTGCCCGCACCTTTTCAAGCGTGGTCGCATAGCTTTCCTTGCGCCATCCTGCGCCGCCGCGTTCAGCAATGAACGTGCGGTCAGGCGCGTCCGAGGCCCAGGCGTGCAGCCAGACACCGGTTTTGTCGACGACAGGACCAAGAGTGTGGTTCGATTTCAGCAGGATGGAACCGTCGGCCCGATCTTCGCGCGAAACAGAATGCACCAGGTACTCCGATGTGCGTTGCATGATCAGCCCCTTTTCCTCGCTTTTTCGATCGTCCTGAGGGCATCGAAAACGGTGGTGATGGTTGCGTCATCCAAACCGGCCAGCAGCTTGCCTTCGTGGGCGGTAACCGCGGCGACGGCCTTTTCATATAATTGCCTGCCCGCCAGTGTCGTCCTTAGCGCATAGGCGCGCCGGTCGGTCGGTACCCGGTCGCGGACGATCAGTTCCCTGCGCTCCAGTTCATCAATGATGACGACAAGGTTCGGGCGCTCGATATCCATTGC
Source organism: Ruegeria sp. AE3 (assembly GCF_056542225.1). Classification (NCBI taxonomy): domain Bacteria; kingdom Pseudomonadati; phylum Pseudomonadota; class Alphaproteobacteria; order Rhodobacterales; family Roseobacteraceae; genus Ruegeria; species Ruegeria sp. AE3. Next base: position 305,319 of record NZ_JBQFZL010000001.1, read on the forward strand.
GTCAGCCAGTTGGGACTGCCGCAAACCGGGGTTATCGACGATGAGAACCAGTGCCGTATACGTCAGCATTCGCAGACCAAAGGGACGCAGAGTTGTTGTCAGGTCTTCCTGCACCACATTGAAGGCCCGTTTCATGCGATAACCGACAAACCCCCGCAGCGTGGCATCGCTGATCGTGTTAGGCGCGCCGTCTTCTGGCGTGTGTTCATGTTTCTTTTTCATGTGTTCACCTGAAGTTCGGGGCGCGCTTTTCAAGAAAGGCCCGCAGTCCTTCCTGCGCATCTGGTGTTGTTTGCGACAGGGCCGCGGCCAGCGATTCAGTAAACAGTCCGTCGTTCTGCGACATTTCATTGATCCGCGCGACCGCCTGAATCATCAGATAGTTTGACAGTGGCGCGTTTCGGGAAATCTTACCTGCCAGCTTTTGGGCCAGCACTAAAGCCTCGCCTTCACCCACGCTATAATGTGCCAGTCCCAGCGATACCCCTTCATCGGCACCATATTTGCGGCCGGTCAGCATCATCTCGGTCATCCGATCGGCCCCCAGCAGGCGCCCAACCCGCGCGGTCGCACCGCCACCGACAAATATTCCGCGCCGGCCTTCGGGAAGCTGAAAGATCGTCGAAGGTTCAGCGATGCGAACATGTGTTGCCGCTGCAAGCTCCAGCCCGCCGCCGATCACGGCGCCAAACATGGCCGAGACAACCGCAAGCCCACCCAACTGGATCTTGTCCATGACACTGTGCCAGTGGCGGGAATGGTGCAGGTTTTCCTCGGCGGTACGATGAACATGCTCGGACAGGTCCAATCCGGAACAATAATGCCCTTCAGTTCCAGTCAGGATCACCACGCGTACGTTCTTGGGTGGAGCTGAAAAGAAATCATCCAGCGCGCCTAACAGTTCCTCGCACATCGCGTTTCGCTTGTCAGGGCGGTTCATGGTCAGGGTCGCGATGGATCCGTTGACCTCAATGTTCAGGATTTGGCTGTCCATGGGGAACTCCTTACCGGGGCGGCAGACGAACGGCGCCATCAAGTCGAATAGTGGTGCCATTCAAAAACGGGTTTTCAACGATCTGTTCGGCGAGCATTGCGAACTCACGCGCTTCGCCAAGGCGGGCCGGGAAGGGAATGTTCGCAGTGATCTTGGCACTGACCTCTTCCGGCAAGCCTTCCATCATTGGCGTGTGGAACAGGCCAGGTGCGATGGCCATCACCCGAATCCCCGACTGCGCGAGCTCCCGTGCGGCAGGCAGGCACATCGAGGCGATTGCCCCTTTGGATGCGGCATAAGCGGCTTGACCCAATTGACCGTCCTGCCACGCAACCGACGCCGTGTTGATGATCACACCGCGTTCACCGTCAGCCAACGGGTCGAGACCGGCCATGTGTCTCGCCGCGTGGCTCATGACGTTGTAGGTGCCAAAAAGGTTCACGCGCAGAGTTTTCTCGAACACGTCGAATGACAGCTTGCCTTCGCGCCCGACGATCCTGGCCGCCATGCCGACGCCCGCACAACTGACAGCGATTCTGGGTGCCGACCCGAAATGGGCTATTGCCGTCTCAAACGCGGCACTGACGGCGGCCTCGTCACTGACATCGGCTTGCAGGGCAAGACCACCAATTTCGTCAGCAACTGCCTTCGCACCTTCAGCATTGAAATCCAAAACGGCAACCTTTGCTCCGCTGGCGGCGAAATGCCTAGCCGTTGCAGCACCCAGCCCGCTTCCGCCGCCGGTGACCAGGGCGACACATCCACTTAACTGCATCGTGCTCTCTCCATTTTAGTATGTTCAATCATTGTTGTGTCTCATATCTATTTTCGGATGGGCCCGCCCCGGACCGCTGATGGTGATTTCGCTAGGGGATCAGGAACAGGGTAATGGCCGGAAACAGCACCAGGATCATGACCCGAATGATGTCAGAGGTGACAAACCACATCACTGCCTTGTAAGTTTGGGTCATCGGGGTTGAACGATCCATAGCGTTGATAATGAACAGGTTCATCCCGACCGGAGGGGTGATCAGCCCGACCTCGACAACGATCAGAACCAGAATACCGAACCAGATGGCCACATGCTCGGGGCTCATGCCGAAATCCAGTGCGCTGATGACCGGAAAGAAGATCGGGATAGTCAGCAGGATCATTGACAGGCTGTCCATCAGACATCCAAAGATCAGGTAGAACACCAGGATCAGGCACAACACCATCCACGGGCTGAGCCCAAGTCCAACGACCCAGCCAGACAGTTCCTGCGGTACCTGAGTGAGCGCTAGGAAACTGTTATACAGCCCTGCGCCCAACACGATGAAGAAGATCATCGCCGTGCTTGAGGCCGTTGCAATGATGCTTTCGACGAAGACCTGCCAGTTCAGATTGCCCGAGATCAGAGCAATCAGCCCGGTTCCCGCCGCCCCCACGGCTGCGCCTTCGGTTGGGGTGAACCAGCCAAGATAGATGCCACCGACAACAAGGCCAAAAACCAGAAGGACAGGCCAGACATCCAGCAGTGCCCGAACGCGTTCAGGATATGGGATCGCTTCGCGGGTGCCCGCGGCGTCAGGATACATGCGCACATAGATCGAAATCGTGATGATATAGCCGAGCGCTGCCAAAATGCCGGGGACAAAGGCCGCGAGAAACAGCTTAGCGATATTCTGTTCCGTCAGGATCGCATAGATCACAAGGATCACCGAAGGCGGGATCAGAATGCCCAATGTGCCGCCAGCAGCAAGCGTTGCGGTTGAAAACCCGCCGGAATAGCCGTAGCGGCGCAGTTCGGGCAGCGCGACACGGCTCATCGTTGCGGCAGTGGCAAGGGAGGACCCGCAGATTGCGCCAAATCCGGCACAAGCGCCGACTGCCGCCATGGCGACGCCCCCTTTGCGGTGGCCCAGCCAGCTTTCAGCAGCTTTGAACAAGGCTGAAGACATGCCCGACAATGTCGCGAACTGCCCCATCAGCAGGAACATCGGAATGATCGTCAGCGAATAGCTGGAAAAGGTTGAGTAGGTTTCGGTTTTGAGCTTGGCCATGAACATGCTGGTGCCACCCATGGCAAAATACAGCCCGCCAATCCCGCACAGCAACATGGCAAGGCCAATCGGTGCGCGCAGAAAGATCATGATCAGAAGTACGGGAAAGGACACGTAGCCCAGTTCGAGCATGGTCAATGTGCGGCCTCCCCGCGGTAGGGCAGGATATGACGCCCGGTGACAAGCTCGATGACCTGCGCGACGGCGCAATAGACAGCAACAAGTGATGCGACAAGGGCGGCAACAAAGCTTAGCCCATAGGCCCACCAAACCGGAAATTGCAGCAGAAAGGTCGTTTCACCATAGTCCAGCTTGTTTTGCATGCCGACAAACAAGCGCCACGTAATCAAAAGAATGACAAGCGACAGGACGAATTCCCAGAATGTGATGATCACTTTGTTCGCCTTTGTCGGAAGCGTGTTGGTGAATACGTCGACTGTGGCGTGAGAGCCATAGAGCTGGCAGATCGGCAGGAACGAGAATATGGCGAATGCAATGCCGGCTTCGACCAGTTCAAAATCGCCATTCACCGGTCCGACGCCCGATGCAATCAGCGCATTTGCCGCTGCTTCCGACAGTGACGTCATAACGTCCGAGTGGCCCAGCGTATTCAGGCCGCGCCCCAGCACGCTGACACAGGTCAGCAGGACCAGCGCAGTCAGAACCACACCGCCGAGAACGGCCATGAAGCGCGCGATGCGCTCTACCAGTTTCCGCATGATCAACTCCAAAGGGATTGCTCTCCCGGCGTGAAATAGCGCCGGAAGAGCGACCGGATCAGTTGCCGGAGTATTGCGAAATCAGTTCGAGCGCGCGGGCGCGCAAACCGGTTCCGTCCAGACCTTTTTCATCCATCTCGGCGATCCAGGCGTCAGTGGTCGGCTGTGATGCTGCCTTCCATTCCGCGACCTGTTCCGGGCTCAGCGTGATGATGTTGTTGCCGCGTTCCATCGCCTGCTTGTGAGGCCCGTCGTCATCGGCCTGCATCTGCTTGCCTGCGAAGGCCGAGAATTCAGCACCCGAGTTGGCGTCGATGACGGCCTTCAGATCATCCGGCAGTGCATCCCAGCGGTCCTTGTTCATCGCGAAGATGAAAGTGGTGGTGTATAGCGTGTCGTCGCCAAAGGTCGTGTGGTTTCCGACCAGCTCGTTGACCTTCAGGGCGCCGGTCACTTCCCAGGGAATCACGGTGGCGTCGATCACGCCTTTGGACAGCGCTTCAGGCACCGCAGGAACAGGCATGCCAACCGGGGTTGCTCCAAGCGAGCTGAAAAGGCCGTTGGTTACGCGTGTCGGTGCGCGCAGCTTTACGCCGTTCAGATCCTCGATGCTTTCGATCGGTTCCTTTGAATGGATCAAACCGGGGCCGTGCACCCAGAGCCCGAGTACTTTGAACTGCTTGAAGTCATCGTCCATCATGGTTTCTTCGGCCAGATCCCAATAGGCGCGTGAGACGGCTTCGGCATTAGTCATGGTGAACGGCAGTTCGAACACCTCGGTTCGGGGAAAGCGGCCTGGTGTATATCCGGACACAGTCCAGACAATGTCTGCCACACCATCAATGGCTTGGTCGATCAGTTCGGGGGGTTTGCCCCCAAGCTGCATGGACGGAAACCTTTGAATTTCGATCCGGCCATCCGAATCCGCTTCGACCTTGTCGGCCCAGACATCCAGAACGTTCTTGGGTACGTTGGCTTGTGCCGGCAGGAATTGGTGCATCCGCAGTGTCACTTCGGCCGCGATGGCAGTGGTTGACATGGCACCGAAAGCAATCGCCGTCACTGCAGATTTGAGTATGGTTCTGCGCAAGTTGGTCATGGTCTCCTCCCTAGATGACCTATGAGTATCATCCCCTGTTCATGATTGCTCATATTAGTTATGTTTTATAACGAGTTATATCCACTTTTTTTAGTGTTTGGTTTCAGGTCCTTTTCGGAAAACAGAATGTTCACACATGTGAACCTTTTCGTCGAAACGCTACGCATCAGACAGGTCATGCGCGGACGCAATTTATCCTCTCAGGATTACATTGCCCTCGGTTGGCTCAAAGGTAAATTGAGATTTCTTAGATTTTAGTTTCTAGTTTCGGAAACTAAAGCTCAAAAATTGTGGATTTGCTTTCCTTGTTTTAATTGAACCAGCGTCCGCTTTGTAATTCAAGGCCGTGTGTTATCGTCGGTGACAGCATCAACTGCCTTGCCTGCGAGCTTCAGGAACGTTTCGCGTTCATTCGGAGTTAGCCCTCCGAGGATCTCGTTTTGCAGGTCAATTACGACTGGCATAGCCGCCGCAAGGATGTCTTTTCCTTTTCCGGATAAGGTGACCTCTCGCGCGCGTCTGTCACGTTGACTGACCGAGCGTTTGACGTAGTTTTTCTGCTCCAGCCGGTCGATGACCCCGCCGATTGTTGCGCGGTCATAGGCGATTTTCGCCGCGACTGTGGCCTGATCAATGCCGGGTTCGGCGCGAATTGTTTCAAGTGCTGCGAACTGAACGGATGTAAGGTCAATCCCGGCCTCCTGCATCCGGACCGAGAACACGTGGGTTGAAATCTGATTGAGCCTGCGGATGAGGTGACCCGCCATTCCGTAAATACTCATTCAAAACCTCCGAAATCACTTTACGCCGTCACTTTTTCAGAACTACCGCGGCAATTAGTGAGTGTACATATCTTTGTTGACAAGAAATAGTAAGTATAGTTATTAAAATTGCATGAACCTGCGGAGGAGGGGGCAATGCAATATTACGTTGATGGATTTCGTCCGGGTGATCCGGATATCAAACCGGCTGCGTTCGGTCACCACAACCACCCCACAACCTTCCCCGAAAAGGTTGATGTTCTGATCGCGGGTTGTGGACCGGCCGGGCTTTGCCTTGCGGCGCAACTGGCCGGGTTCGCCGAAATTTCGACAATGATCGTGGATCAAAAGCCGGGTCCGATGGAGAAAGGCCAGGCGGACGGTGTCAACGTCCGTTCGATGGAGATGTTTCAGGCGTTTGGTTTCGCTGAGAAAGTGAAGCGCGAAGCGTATTGGGTCAACCAAACGGCATTCTGGACGCCCGATCCCGCAAACCCGGACCACATCCGCCGGGCGGGCACGGTGCAGGACGTGGCCGACGATCAATCCGAGATGCCACATACCTTGATGAATCAGGCCCGGATTCATGAGCTGTTTCTGGAGGTGATGAGAAATGCTCCAACGCGGTTGCAACCCCATTACGGGCTTCGTGTCAGCGATTTGACGATTGATACCGGTTCCACGGATCACCCTGTCACGGCCGAGCTTGAACGCCTGGGCGATGATGGTGACGTGGTTAAACGGCTTACAGTACGTGCGAACTATGTCGTAGGCTGTGACGGTGCACGCAGCAATGTGCGCAGGGCTATCGGGGGTAAGCTGCAAGGCGACGCCGCACACCAGGCGTGGGGCGTTATGGACATATTGGCGAATTCCGATTTCCCCGACTTGCGGCGGAAATGCCTTGTTCAATCGGCTTCGGAAGGAAACGTTCTGATCCTTCCACGCGAAGGCGGATACCTGTTCCGAATGTATGTCGAGCTTGACAAGCTGAACCCGGATGAGCGGGTCGCCAACCGCAATCTGACGGCTGACCATATCATCGCTGCCGCGAACCGGATCATGCGTCCTTATTCCATCGACATAAAAGAAGTCGTTTGGTGGTCGGTCTACGAGATCGGCCACAGGTTGACCGACAAGTTCGACGATGTCCCGCAGCATGAAATTGCAACACGTACCCCGCGCGTGTTCACGGCGGGCGACGCCTGCCACACCCATAGCCCCAAGGCGGGTCAGGGGATGAACGTGTCGATGGGCGATACATTCAACCTGGGTTGGAAACTGGTGCATGTGCTGACAGGAAGGTCAATGCCTGACCTTCTTCACAGCTACTCGGCCGAGCGTTTGCAAGAGGCCAAAAGACTGGTCGAAACCGACCATAAATGGGCCCGGATCATGAGTGCGCCACCGGGCGAGTCAGAGCTTGACGGCACCGACATGCCCCGATTTCAAAAACAGTTTATCGAAAATCTGGAATTCACCGGCGGGCTTTCGGTTCACTATGGGCCTTCGGACTTGGTCGCCGAACCGGTTCACCAGCATCTGGCGCGTGGGCTGGTTATAGGCAAGCGATTTCATTCAGCACCAGTTGTCCGGCTTGCAGATGCCATGCCCATGCAATTGGGGCATGTGGCCGAAGCGGATGCGCGCTGGAGGCTCTATGCCTTCGCAGGACAGAGAGACGCAGGTACCCAAGGCGGATCGATCCATCAGCTTTGCGAGGTTTTGCAAAGCGATCCGAACTCTCCTCTGCGACGGTTTGTGCGCCCTGACGAAGACATCGACGGTTTGATAGACCTACGGGCCATCTTCCCGCAGGATTTCATATCGCTGAATTATGAGGATATGCCGTCTCTTTTGAAACCCGAGAAGGGCAGGTATGGCCTGCGCGACTTCGAGAAGGTTTTTTGCGTTGATCACAAGAGGCGTGAAGACATCTACGAAATGCGCGGAATTGACCGGACAAAGGGCTGTATGGTCGTCGTCAGGCCGGACCAATATGTGGCGCATATCCTGCCATTAGAGTGTCACGCTGACCTGTTTGACTTCTTTTCCAGGCTATTTGTTGCGGGCGGCGGTCGATAAGTGCGACGACTCAGACCCCAACGGACCGCCGTTACGAGGGGAGAATGGACTGTCGCATCCGTGCTTGGTTCGGCAAGATTACCGCCTGTTCAAAGCTGGATTGGCGCTTGAATCCGCCCGTGTCGTAGGAAGGCCCTCTAGCCAGAAAGCTGAGCGCAGGTTTTTCAGGACGCGTTTAACGTGGCCAGAACCTCGGCGCTGACCTCAACACCGTCAGCCTCGGCTGCCGCCCGTTTGGCCAGACGCCCATCACCCGGAACACGGGCGTCCCCATTACCGACAATTTCTGAGCAAATGCGCGCGATATATTGATTGAAGGCCTCGTTGCCGAACCGCGTCGGATCAATCGCAATCAGTGTTGCACCGCCTTTGATGTTAAGGGCTCCGAACGCCTCACGTTCTTGATTGTTCACGGAAAGGGTTCCACCAGCCAGGGCGGCACCCAACACTTCAACCATGAAAGCGATTGCGGCGCCCTTGTGCTCGCCAAAAGGTAACAGGCTGCGGGTTTCCAGGATAGCGTTCGGGTCCGTACTGGGTGCGCCGTCAGGGTCCAGACCGGCAGGGTGGGGCAGGTCGTGCCCCTCGGCTGCGGCCATGCGGATATCCATCAAAGCAACCATTGAAGACGCCTGATCCCAGACTATCGGCGCACCGCCCTCGCGCGGACAGGCAAAAGACATCGGGTTGGTGCCAAATACCGGGCGCACCCCGCCTTGCGGCACCACCATGGACAATGAGTTGATCACGGCGAAAGCCACCAGACCAGCTTCGGCAAGCGGTTCGGTGTCAAACCTTAACGCGCCCAGATGGTGGCAATTTGCGCAGGTGAAAGCGGCAATGCCGTTTTCCCGCGTCATTTCGATCAACATGTCGCGGGCTTCGGCTGCCGCGACCTGATAATACCCGTTATCGGCGTCACAGCGCAGAACGCCCGGGGCAGCCTTTTCTATCTTTGGCTTCGCATTGCCGTTTGCATAGCCCGAGGTGAAGCTTTGGACATAGACCGGCAGCATACGCAATCCGTGGCTGCGCGGGCCGTCCCGCTCGGACCGGGTAACAATGTCGGCCAGAAAATCGCTGCCCTGTGCATTAACTCCGGCAGAAACAAGTACGGCTTTCGCCAGCGCCCGAACCTCGGCAAGAGAAAGCGTTTTGATCGAGTGTTCGGTCATGTTTTCAAATCCAGTCTTCTTACTTCAGGGGTCAGGCACGCGCACGTGCGTTGGTGGGATCAACGGCGCAAGTATCGATCACCTCGGCATCGCGCATTTCGTTATGGACCAACACCTGCATCCTTGCACCCGGCGCGGTCATATCGTTTGGTACAAGTGCCATCGCTATGTCGTGGTTGCAATAATAAGAAAACCCACCCGATGTAACGCGACCAATCAGTTCACCGTTTGCATAAACACCTTCATCGAACATCACCGAAGTTTCGCCAAAGGGAAGTTTCAACGTGACCAGCCGTTTGTGATTGCCCTCGTATCTCTGCTTCTCCAGCGCCGCTTTTCCGATGAACTCGCGTCCCTCGGTGACGACAAACCGATCAAGGCTGGCCTCATATGGTGTCATGTCCTTGCAAATCTCACGGTTGATGGCGCGATAGGATTTTTCAAGGCGCATGGACTCCAACGCCTCAAGCCCGAAGGGTTTTACACCGGCTTTCAAAAGCAGGTCGACAAGATGGCGGTTATACCCGACCGGATGGTGCAGTTCCCAGCCCAGCTCGCCTGTGTAAGATACCCGAAGCAGGTGAACGTCTTTGGCATAACCAACTTCACCTTTTTGTGCAGAGAGCCAGGGAAAAGCTGCGTTCGTCAAATCGTTGTCGGTCAGCGGTTGCAAAATCTCACGCGCCTTGGGACCCGCCAGAGCGATCACACCCAACTGTTCTGAAACGTCTTCAAGGATAACCGATTGATCTTGTGGTAGCAGACGTTGCAGCTGATCCCAGTTATAGGCGCGCCAATTCGGGGTAGAGACCAGATAGAAATCATTCTCGGCATAGCGGACAACTGTGTATTCCGCATCCATGCCACCTTTTGCGTTCAACAACAGCGACAGGCTCATCCGGCCCACTTTAGGCAGTTTGTTTGCCATCAGACCATCCAGCCACCGCGCGGCGCCGGGACCGCGTACAGTAAACTTGGTCATTGGCGACATCTCGATGAACCCGGCCTCTTCGCGGGTGGTGTGCACTTCCTCCTGAACGCGTTCCATGTGATTGGTGCGGCGGAAAGAATGTTCAGGGATCGCCTCTTGCGGCGATTTGGCGAACCAGCGCGGGAATTCATAGCCGTTGAAGCTGGTCCAGACTGCGCCATGCGCCGTCAGCAGATCGTAAGACCCCACGGTTTTCATTGGGCGCGCGTCCGGGAAATCTTCGCCGGGGATATGCGCGTTCATATGTGTGCCCCAGGTTTCGCGAACCTTGTCCATGGTCCAGCGTTTAGAGGCGTAGTCCGAGAAACGGCGCGGGTCCAGTTCCGACATGTCCATGCCCGGATCACCGTCGACGATCCAACGGGCCAGCCGTTCGCCCACGGTGCCGCCCCACAGAATGCCGCCGGGCATCCCTTCGGCCAGCCACAGGTTATTGTGCCCTGGCGCTGGCCCGGCAAGTGGCAATTCGTCCGGCGTCATTTGGAAGGGTCCGCGCGTGTTGGCCTTGATGCCCACCTCGCCAAGGACCGGAACCCGCTCAATAGCCCGTTCCCATTGGGTTTCCACGGCATCGAAATCCTCGGGCAAGAGGTCTGCGCCAAAGTCAGGTGGCACGCTGTCTTCGGCAAACAGCTTCAGGTCCTTGGTGAACTCATAGGGCCCGAACTGAATGCCGCCGACATCTTCGCGTAGATATGCGCCGTAATCCTCATCCCGCAGGATCGGGAACTCGGGCAAACCCTGCGCACGACGTTCCTTGAGCAGTGGAACTGTTTCCGTGGTCCAGTACTGGTGAACGATGGGAATGCAGGGCAGGTCCAGCCCAACGCGTCGGGCATTTTCACGGGCATAATTGCCGGTGGCAAAAACCAAATGCTTGCACGTGATCTCTCCCTGATTGGTGGTCACTTTCCAATGACCGCTTTCCAACTTTTCATACGCCTGTGCTTCGGTGTTCTGATAGACTGTGGCGCCCGCATCTCGCGCCAGCTTTGCCATTGCCATGGTGATGTCGGCCGGGTTCACATAGCCGTCCTCGGTATGCAGGAAACCGCCGCGAATATGCTCAGACTGGTTCAGAAGGGGATGAACATCGGCAATTTCCGCGGGCGTCAGCAGTTTGCAGGGCACACCTGCAGCCTCGGCAATCGAGATATATGACTGGAATTCATCCCAACGTTTCTGGGTGTTGGCAACGCGCAGCTGACCCACTTTGCGCAAGCCTACCGACGTACCCATCTTCTGTTCGACTTCTGAATAGATGCGGATGGTTTCCATCGTCATCTTCGACACGTTATGGGACCGCACGAAGGTGACCAGCAGACCGGCGGCATGCCAGGTCGAGCCTGAGGTCAGTGTGGTCCGTTCCAGCATCACCGCATCGCTACAGCCGTGCTGTGTCAGACCGTACAGAATGGACGCGCCCACACATCCGCCGCCAACGACAACAACTTTGGCATGTGATTTCATTCGCCGATTTCCTTCTTGCGACTGATCATGGTGTCAGAAGCTCTGCCTGCCCGAAATCAGTAAGATGAGAACATTCCGAAGTTTTTACGGAAACATGTTGCCAGACAATCGCAAAAAATTTCTCCCGCGGCTTAGTTCAGGTCACCTCTTATCGGGCACCTTCGTATTGGTCGCTGTCTGGGTCTGGGTCATTCAGTGCTGTCCAGGACGACATCATTTTTATATTCCTTGTCTTGTTTCACCTTGTGATGTTAGCGCAAACCGTGCCAGTGAAACCTGATGCCTTTGCAAAACTGGGTTTCTGTTGCCTCAGTATTGCGGCTTACAAATGGGAGGAGCAGGTGTATCTCGGTCTTGATATGGGGACGTCAGGTCTTCGGGGAATTGTGGTCAGTGAAGACGGTGACGTCGTTGCCGAGGCCGAAGCGAGCGTGAACACATCGACACCGCATCCGGGCTGGTCAGAGCAGGAACCTGCGGATTGGGTTGAAGCGTGTCAAAAGGTCGTTGCCCAGTTGCAGGGGCAAAACAGCGCTGCGTTTTCGGCAGTGCGGGGCATAGGTCTGAGCGGGCATATGCATGGCGCAACGCTTCTGGACCGAAATGGTAGCGTATTGAGGCCCTGTGTCCTTTGGAACGACACAAGGTCTGCCCGTGAAGCTGCCGAACTGGATGCGCTTTCCGCGATGCGATCGATCACCGGAAACATCGTTTTTCCCGGCTTCACTGCGCCCAAGCTGGAATGGATGCGCAGGCATGAACCTGACGTTTTTGAAAAAACCTCCAAAGTCTTGCTCCCCAAAGACTATTTACGCTTCTGGCTGACCGGAGAATACATAAGTGAAATGTCCGACAGCGCGGGTACAGCGTGGTTGGACGTCGGACGTCGGAAATGGTCGGAAACAGCGCTTGAGCTCAGCCACATGCGCCGGGATCAGATGCCCGAACTGGTCGAAGGCAGCGCCGTCGGGGGCGAGCTGAGGGCGGAGATATTGCAGCACTGGGGCCTGACCGGACCCGTAGTCGTTGCGGGCGGGGCAGGCGACAACGCCGCGGCTGCCTGTGGTATAGGAAGTATCGCCGAAGGCAGCGGTTTTCTATCGCTGGGAACGTCGGGTGTGCTGCTGGTTGCCAAGGACAGTTACGCGCCCGCACCGGAAACGGCGGTTCACTGCTTCTGCCACGCGGTGCCGGACCACTGGATTCAAATGGGTGTCATCCTGTCGGCGACCAACAGTCTGAACTGGCTGTCCCGGAACCTCGGCCAATCCGTTGGTGCACTCGCATCGGCGTTGCCGGATACCGTCACCGGGCCGTCGAAGACCAAGTTCCTGCCATATCTGTCGGGGGAACGTACCCCTCATAATGACAGCGCTATCCGGGGGGCGTTTATGGGGCTGGATATTGCGTCGGATCCAGAGGATCTTGCACAGTCCGTGATGGAAGGTGTCTCGTTCGCGCTGCGAGATTGCCTTGAAGCCCTCAGGAGCACGGGAACCAACCCTGAAAGCCTGATGGTCGTCGGTGGGGGCGCACGATCCCGTTTCTGGGTCGAGACGCTGGCAACTGTTCTGAACATCCCGCTTGCCTTGCCTAAAGGCAGTGAATTCGGAGCCGCCATAGGCGCGGCACGCCTTGCGGCCTGCGCAGTAAAAGTTGCAGATCCGGCGGAGCTCATGACATCGCCAGAAATCTCTGAAATAGTTCAACCGCGCGTGGGGTTATTCGACGCCTATGAGGCTGAATATCAAAGATACCGCCAATTTTATGCGGCTCTATCCCCCCTGTCTGCGTCATGATGAAGGACGTCACTTCAGTACCAATCGAACAGGTTGTTCTGTTAGATGGTGTGATGTCGGTCTCGCTGCTGAGTTATGGTGCGATCACACAAGGGTGGTGGATCGGTGAAACGCCCTTGATCCTGGGCTATCCAGACCCGCAGGAATACTTGGCGGACCCGTATTACATAGGCGCAATCGTGGGTCGCGTCGCCAATCGGATCGGTGGCGCAACGTTTAAAATGCAGGATGCCGCTTATCGCCTGACAGCGAATGAGGGGGAAAACACGCTGCATGGCGGTGCGCTCGGGCTGTCGCGCAGCCACTGGATTATCAGGAAGACCAAGCCGAACCGTGCGGTTCTGTCGTTGACGTCACCTGACGGCGATGATGGTTTTCCCGGAGAAATCAGGTTCGAGATTCATGTCGAGCTGGCTTTTCCACGGCTGACTTACACGATCACCGCATGGCCGGACCGGTCTACACCGATCAGTATCGCGCAGCACAATTACTATTCTCTGGGATGTCAAAGCGGTATTCTTGACAACCGTTTGACACTGAATTCCAAGCGGGTACTGGAGTTGGACGACAGCTCCATTCCGACAGGCGTCGTGAATGAGCTTGAAACGCAAGCGCTGGATTTCTCATCCGAGCGCGTTATCGGTGATGAGGGGCGTGGCCTTGACCACTACTTCGTGTTTGAAGAGGCGGGCAAATCAAATCGACCGGTTGCAACGGTTGAAACACCGTCAGGTTTGCGCATGAGTGTTTACTCTGATCAGCCCGGCGCGCAGGTCTATTCCGCGTCGTACCTGTCTGATCCTTTCACACCATGCGCAGGGCTTTGCATTGAGCCTTCCGGTTACACGGACGCTGTGAACCACCCCTTGTTTCCGTCCGTCATCTATTCTCCGGACAAACCCTATAAACAAGTTCTGACGTTGGAAATCGCAGAGGATCAGGCATGAAAGTTGCGATATCGGTGTATGCTCTGGCCTTTTGCGTGACACTGTCGGCGGCGCAGGCGCAGGCGCAGGACCTCGGGCCGCTTCCTCAATTTGTAGAACCGGACCTTGCCAAGGTCGAACTGGGACAGTTGCTGTTTTACGACCCGATCCTGTCGGGGAACAAAAACATCAGCTGCGCCACTTGTCATCATCCGAAACTGGGAACGTCAGACGCGCTGTCTCTGGGTATCGGTGAAGGCGGTGTGGGGCTGGGGGCAGCGCGCAGGCTTGATCAGGAAAACATGCCCGAGCAGCGCATTCCCCGAAATGCACCGGGGCTGTGGAACCTTGGGGCGCTGGAATTCACCACCTTCTTTCATGACGGGCGTCTTGAGGCAGACCCGTCACAGCCTGACGGGTTCAGAACGCCCTTGGGCACAGATATGAGGCCGGGCTTCCAATCTGCACTGGCCGCGCAAGCGATGTTCCCGGTCTTGTCGGCTGACGAAATGGCGGGCCACTATTCGGAAAACGAAGTGAGCAAAGCCGTACGTCTTGGTTTGCTGACCCAAAAGGATGGCGCATGGGATCTTATCGCGGCGCGTGTTGCCGCAATCCCGGAATACAGGACACGCTTTGACCAGCTCGCGCCCGGAGAAGAGATCACTTTTACCGCAATCGCCAATATCATTGCTGATTTCATCGCTTTTGAATGGCGCGCTGACAACAGCCTGTTTGATCGTGCGATGCGAGGAAAAGAGGAGCTGCCCGAGCAGGCGCAAATGGGGCTCGACCTTTTTTTCGGCAAGGCCGGGTGCAGCACCTGCCATTCCGGCTGGTTCCAGACGGATCATGGGTTTCATTCTATCGCCATGCCGCAAATCGGGCCGGGAAAAGCCGCCCGGTTCGAGAACCATGTTCGCGATGACGGGCGATTGCGTGTGACGGGCAATGCGGATGACGCCTTCACATTTCGCACGCCATCCTTGCGTAATGTAACCCTGACGGCACCCTATGGTCACAACGGAGCCTACGCGCGGCTTGAAGATGTTGTCCGTCATCATCTGGATCCGGTCGCAGCTTTGCGCAGTTACTCGATCGAAAAAGCAGCGTTGCCAGAGTTTCCGGGCGCGGAAGATCAAAAAGCCTTGCTCGACCCCACGTTGATCGAGGCGATTGCAGCGTCGAATGAACTGGCCCCAATCAGCCTGAGTGATGACGAGGTGAACGCCATTCTAAGTTTCCTCAGCACACTGGAAGACCCGGCAGTCCGGCTAGGTGTGCCTGCGCATGTGCCCAGCGGTTTGCCTGTTGATCAATGATCAGCGGTCGATGCGAAGCACCTGATTGCTTCTGAAGGTCTGCCAATCACCAACTGTGCCGTCTGGCCAGATAACCCGCAGCGCCAGTTCGTCCGCGTTGCCCAGGCCAAAGTGATGAAGCCCTGAGATGCCGCTTGCGTGACCGCCGCCAATGGTCACTTCCCGTGTTTGAATTCCGTCGGTGGTTTTGACCTCGATGAAGCTGCCGACAGCTGCGCGGTTGGAACGATCCTGGCCAAGATCAACCTGAACCCAGTTTCCAAGTTGTTGTTCGTTCTGAAATACTTCAAGCGCTGACCCGCGATTGACCACGACCAGATCAAGCGATCCATCCCCGTTCAGGTCCGCCAGGGCTCCACCGCGGGACTTGCCCATAGAGGCGACACCCGCCGCTGAGGCAGCCTCGAAAAACTGATCATCTGCGGATTGCAGCAACAGGTTGTTGGGGTCAGTTTGCGCTGCATCGGGCATCTGTTCGACATTGCCCTTGGCGACAAATATGTCGTCGCGCCCGTCGTTGTTGACGTCGCCGAACTGCGCATGCCAGCCGGTTGAGGGGCGGCCATCGCCACCAACATGCGGCCTGTGCGCCGTTGTTCCCCGGTCATAAGTCGCGTCGCGCCATGTCGGCCCCTCGGCAGTGGGATCAAAGATCTGAAACTTCTGGTCCCCCATCGAGGTCAGGTAAACATCCGGGAAGCCGTCCCCTGATATATCCCTTGATGCAATCCCCATGCCCCAGATCGAATAGGGCAGCCACCCATCTTCCGGCGCGTAAAGGCGTGGCGTGTCTTCCATAGCCCAAAGCTGCTCTTGCCCGCCGCGCACATAGTAATGGCGGTCGTTACTGACACGCAGGTCCGCGCGCCCGCTGCGCGCCCAGTCGGAAAACAGAATGGACAAGGAACAATGTCCCGGTGCCAGGTGGAGAGGTGGGCCATAGGCCGCCCCTTCGGGGCGATACAAAAGCGTCGGCCCGCAGGCTTCAAACGGGCCATCGGGGTTGGTTCGGTCGACATATGTTCCAAAAGCCAGTGTCGGCAGGGTTTGACCGCTTTCCCAAGTGGCGGAGAATCCGGTGGTCCAGTGATCCTGAGACTGGAAATTCAACGAGGTGAACGGTTCGAATGCGCAATTTGGTTTGCCACGCAACAAAACGTCTTCACCAACGCGCAATACTGCCAGGTCCACAAACCCGTCTCCATCGATATCCAGTGGGTAAGCGCCGGTCACGCCGGTCAGAGACAGTGCGCTTGGCGTTTCTGACCGAAAACTGACATTGGGTCCTGATGTGTTGACAAACAATTGAGCTGGATTAGTTCCTCCTGCGGCAAACAGCTCGGGCCGATCATCGCCGTTGCAGTCAAAAACGGCAACGCCTCCGCCGACGAAGTGCTCCCACCCGCCGTCGTAAACATGGCTGGGGACGTCGATGCTGTTAAACTGTGGCAGGCTGATGTCAGCCAAGGCGGCAGACGCTGTCGCTAGCAGGATCGTCAGTTCAACTCGCATTTTCCGCCAGTTCCCTGACTTTCAAAATCGAGACTTGTTCGATCCCATAGGCCGCCGCCCCTTTTGCCCACATTGAATCCCCCCAATGGTTTACGTTGATTTCAGGCAGCGGCGCGTCAACGCTGACAACACCGTTATTGATGCGGGTCATCACTGCGTCGGAATGCAGGTATTCAAAGCTGCCTCGGGTGCCGGACAGGATGATACATTCCGGATCGAACAGATTGATCAGGTTGGAAAGCCCCATTCCAAACATCTGACCAGCGCGCGACAAAACGGAAATGGACCGGGCATCACCGGATTGGGCAGCTGCGTGAATATCAGCAAGAGTGTGCGGGTCAGTAGCCTGGCTGGCAATGGTTGCCTCGCGGATCAGGGCATATTCCCCAACATAAGCTTCAAGGCATCCGCGCTGCCCGCACTGACATAACGCGCCATCCAGCTGAACTTTGACATGCCCGAATTCCGCACCGCAGCCGCGCTCGCCGCGATATAGCTTGCCATCCAACACAATGCCCAGACCAATGCCGTGTTCTATCGTGACAACCAGAAAGTTCTTCAACCCTTTGCCAAGCCCGAAAAGCTGTTCGGCCTTTGCAACCAGATTAGCGTCATTCTCGATGAACGCGGGGCAGGGGAGCACTTGAGACAGAAGCGGGCTCAGATCCACGTTGCGCACTGTCAGCGAAGATGACCAATGTACAAAGTTCCGCTCTGCGTCGACCAGTCCGGCAATTCCGATGCAGACGCCGGAAACCTCTGTCAGGGACCTGCTTGCAGAGACGCAAGCCTGGTCCAGCGCCGCGCATATCTTTTTTGCAAACGCCTCCGGGGCCATCCGGGCCTCCTCCAGCGGATGAGTGTAAGAGGTGATCTCGGTGCCTTCAAAATCGACCAGGATGACTGAAATCTGGTGCCGGGCCACTTTTACACCGGCAATCAGGTGACATCCGCCATGCAGCTTCAGCAGCACACGTGGTCTGCCGCGGCGCGCGGATTTTGACGGTGTTTCGCTTTCGATTTCCTGAATCAGACCAGCTGAAAGCAGATCTGACGTTGCCGCCGTCACTGTCGCTGGGCTGGTCTCAAGCGCGCTTGCAATGTCGATCCGCGATATCGCCCCGGTCGACCGGATTTGTTCCAGCACGCGCAAACGGGTGATGTTTCGTTGATCCGTAGCGTTTGAAGAAACCTTGCTTTTCAGCATCCTGCCCTCGCGAATCTGGTGATTTCCTAAGCGTAAGCGGTTTTTCTTCTTTCCGGTAGCATAAATATTTTACTGACTGAAATAAATATGATACTCAGAATTGTGAGAGCCACGAATCATGAAGCGATGGCTCGATAAACCGGGAGGAAATCATGAAACGAATTCTCAGCGCTTCTGCTGTGGCCGTCCTGATGGGAACGGTTGCGTTTGCAGAAACCACGGTCGGTGTCAGCTGGTCGAACTTCCAGGAAGAGCGCTGGAAAACCGACGAAGCGGCGATCAAAGCCGCGCTTGAGGCAGGCGGTGCCGAGTATATTTCGGCAGATGCGCAATCGTCGTCGGCCAAGCAATTGTCGGATATTGAAAGCCTGATCGCCCAGGGTGTTGATGCGCTGATCATTCTGGCGCAGGATTCCCAGGCCATCGGTCCAGCTGTTCAGGCAGCAGCCGACGAAGGTATCCCAGTCATCGCTTATGACCGTTTGATCGAAGATGATCGGGCCTTCTACCTGACCTTTGACAATGTCGAAGTCGGTCGTATGCAGGCGCGCGCGGTGTTCGACGCGATGCCCAAGGGCAACTATGTGATGATCAAGGGCTCGCCAACCGACCCGAACGCGGATTTCCTGCGCGGTGGCCAACAGGAGATCATCCAGGGCGCTGTTGACAGTGGTGACATTGTGATCGTCGGCGAAGCCTATACCGATGGCTGGCTGCCTGCGAACGCGCAGCGCAACATGGAACAGATCCTGACGGCCAACGAAAACAAAGTCGATGCTGTGGTCGCGTCAAATGACGGAACTGCAGGCGGTGTTGTTGCTGCACTGACCGCACAAGGTATGGACGGCATTCCGGTGTCGGGTCAGGATGGCGACCATGCGGCGCTGAACCGGGTGGCCAAAGGCACGCAAACCGTTTCGGTCTGGAAAGACGCACGTGAGCTGGGCAGAGCCGCAGGTGAAATTGCGGTCGCGCTGAGCGGTGGAACGGCTGCGGCAGACGTTGAAGGCGCGGTCAGCTGGACTTCGCCAGGTGGAACCGAGATGACGTCAGTCTTCCTGGCACCTGTGCCGATCACAAAAGACAACCTGTCCGTTGTGGTCGATGCTGGCTGGATTCCGCTGGAACACCTGTGCCAGGGCGTCGAAAACGGTCCTGCACCCTGTAACTAAGTCAAGTCTCCAAACCATAACGTCTCTGGCCCGCAAGGTCGGGCCAGAGACCATAGCTGAACATGAAAGATCGGATATGACCGAAACTTCGTCTCAGCCGGTACCCCAAAAAGCAAAGGCCAGCCTGTTCCAGCAACTGGAACTGGACATGCGGCTATTGGGCATGATCGGCGCCTTCATCATCCTGTGCATCGGCTTCAACATCGTAACGGATGGCCGTTTTCTGACGCCCAGAAACCTGTTCAACCTGTCGATTCAGACGGTCTCGGTCGCGATCATGGCCTGTGGCATGGTGTTCATTATCGTGATGCGCCACATTGATCTTTCGGTCGGCGCGCTGCTGGCGACCACATCCGCCGTCATGGCGATGACCCAGACCGAGCTTCTGCCGAACGTGCTGGGGCTAGGTTTGAATCACCCGGCCACCTGGGCAATCACCCTTGTTGTCGGCCTTGCAGTTGGAACCTTGATCGGCGCATTCCACGGTTGGATGGTCGGCTATCTGACCATACCGGCCTTTATCGTGACGCTTGGCGGTTTTCTGGTCTGGCGCAACGTCGCCTGGTACATGACCGATGGCCAGACTATCGGCCCGCTGGACAGCACCTTCCTGATATTTGGCGGAACCAACGGGACATTGGGAACAACGGTCAGCCTTCTGTTCGGCCTTGCCGCCACCGCTATTGCGGTTTGGGCGTTGTGGAGCGGTCGACGCTCCAAGGCTGCCCATGGGTTTCCTGTGAAACCGGTTTGGGCTGAAACTACATTGGCGGGGATCATTGGCATCGCCATTATGGGCTATGTCTTGATCGTCAACAGCTACTCGATTCCCACCCGCAGGCTGGAACGTATGTTCGAAGCGCGCGGCGAGGCCCTGCCTGAGGGGCTTGTTGTGGGTTATGGTATCCCGATCTCGGTTCTGATCCTGATCCTTGTTGCGGTAACCTTGACTGTTGTGGCCCGCAAAACCCGCTTTGGCCGCTATATCTTTGCCACGGGGGGCAACCCGGATGCGGCGGAACTGTCGGGCATCAACACTCGCATGATGACCGTCAAGATCTTTGCCCTGATGGGGTTCCTGTGTGCGCTGTCGGCGGTCGTGGCTTCGGCCCGCCTGGCCAACCACTCGAACGATATCGGCACATTGGATGAGCTGCGCGTGATTGCTGCGGCCGTAATCGGCGGCACGGCGCTGTCCGGTGGTATCGGTACGATCTACGGCGCGATCCTTGGCGCGCTGATCATGCAGGCGCTTCAATCGGGCATGGCTATGGTTGGCGTGGACGCACCGTTTCAGAACATCGTCGTGGGCACCGTTCTGGTTTTGGCCGTCTATATCGACATCGTCTATCGCAAACGTCTGGGAGCGAAATGATGCAAGCACAAGAAACACAGAACCAAACTTCGGGCCGAGGGTCCGGCCAGCCTCCGCTTGTCGAAATGCGCGATATCTCGATTTCGTTCGGCGGCATCAAGGCGGTGGACCGTGTCTCGGTCGACTTGTACCCGGGCGAGGTTGTTGGCCTTCTGGGCCACAACGGGGCCGGTAAATCTACGCTGATCAAGGTGCTTTCGGGTGCCTATCAGAAGGACCACGGAGAGATCCTGATCGACGGCAAGAAGGTTGAGATCAACAACCCCCGCGATGCGCGTGCCAACAATATCGAGACGATCTATCAGACGCTGGCCTTGGCGGACAATCTGGATGCAAGTTCGAACCTTTTCCTGGGGCGGGAAATGGTAACGCCTTTCGGGCTGGTCAACGATGCTGCGATGGAGGCCGAATGCCGCAAGATCATGGCACAGTTGAACCCGAACTTTCAGAAGTTCAACGACCCGGTCTCGGCGCTATCCGGTGGTCAGCGGCAGTCGGTGGCCATCGCGCGTGCGGTATATTTCAATGCGCGCATCCTGATCATGGACGAGCCCACAGCCGCGCTTGGCCCGCACGAAACACAGATGGTGGCGGACCTGATCCAGCAGCTCAAGGCGCAAGGGATCGGAATTTTCCTGATCGACCACGATGTGCATGCAGTAATGGAGTTGTGCGACCGGGCTTCGGTCATGAAAAACGGGCAACTGGTTGGCACAGTCGACATCGCCGATGTCACGGATGACGATTTGCTGTCGATGATCATTCTGGGCAAGAAACCTGGTGAAAAGACGGAATGAGGTAAAAGAGATGACGAGCGGTTTCTTTCAGGGGATCGAGCAGGTCCAATTCGAGGGCGAAAACAGTAAGAACCCGCTCGCATTCCGTCACTACAACCCGGACGAGATCGTCATGGGTAAGCGCATGGAGGATCACCTGCGTTTTGCCGTGGCGTGGTGGCACTCGTTTGCCTGGGAAGGCGGGGATCCGTTTGGTGGCTCGACTTTTGAACGCCCATGGCATCCGCAAGACGACATGGGCCGCGCGAAGATGAAGGCCGATATCGCCTTTGAGATGTTTCAGATCCTGGGACAGCCCTATTTCTGCTGGCATGACGCGGATATCCGCCCTGAGCATGGGAACTTCGCCGACAATCTGCGCACGCTGAATGAGATCACCGATTATATCGGTGAAAAGATGCAGGCATCCGGCACCAAGCTGTTGTGGGGAACGGCCAACATGTTCAGCCACCGTCGCTGGATGGGGGGTGCCAGCACCAACCCCGACCCCGACGTCTTTGCTTTCGCTGCCGCCACGGTGAAATCCTGTTTGGACGCGACCCACAAACTGGGCGGCGAGAACTATGTGCTTTGGGGTGGACGCGAGGGCTACGAGACGCTGCTCAATACCGACATGAAGGCCGAACTGGATCATATGGGCCGGTTCCTGAACATGGTGGTCGAGTACAAGCACAAGATCGGCTTCAAAGGCACGATCCTCGTCGAACCCAAACCGCAGGAGCCGTCCAAGCATCAATATGATTTCGATGCGGCAACCTGTATCGGTTTCCTGCGCAAGTACGGTCTCGAGGATGAGGTCAAGCTGAACCTGGAACAAGGGCACGCAATCCTGGCAGGACACAGTTTCGAACATGAGATCGCTGTTGCTGCGGCTGAGGGTATGCTTGGGTCCATCGACATGAACCGGAACGATTACCAGTCCGGGTGGGATACGGATCAGTTCCCCAACAACACGCCCGAAGTCGCGCTGGCTTATTACCACATCCTGAAAGCGGGCGGGTTTACCACGGGTGGCACCAACTTCGACGCTAAACTTCGCAGGCAATCCATCGACGCCGAAGACCTGATCGCTGCCCATGTGGGCGGGATGGATATCTGTGCCCGGGGCCTGAAAGCAGCAGCCGCTATGCTTGAAGATGGTGGGCTGGAACAGGCACTGGCCGACCGGTATGCAGGCTGGAAAACGCCCAAGGCTCAGGCGATGCTGAATTCCGACCTCGACGAGATTGCGGCACGGGTGCTTGCCGAAGACCTCAATCCTCAGCCGCGCTCGGGGCGTCAGGAAGTGCTTGAGAATTACGTGAACCGCTTTGTGTAATTCCGGCCGGCTCAGCCAGAACTCAAAATAATCGGTGTACAAAGCCCCGGAAACGCGTGAGTTTACTTAGGCGTTGCCCGGGGCTTTCCCTTGTCGAACGCAGTGGCATCATGGGCCCGTCTGGGTCGCGCAGGTGGGACGACCAGAGTATTGGTGGAAAAATCATCAGGTAAGGCAATCTTTCTAAGCGGCAACCTGATGCTACATGTGACGCGCATGTCGCTGACCACGAGCATCGGATTGATGGCGATCTTTGCTGTCGATTTTGTCGATATGGTCTTTATCTCGATGCTGGGCAACGACGCGCTGGCCGCAGCGGTAGGTTATGCCGGGACGCTGCTGTTTTTTACGAACGCCATCAATATCGGTCTGTCGATTTCTGCCGGGGCGCTGGTCGCGCGTGAGTTGGGCGGCGGGCGGGTCGAACAGGCAAGGCAATACGCGTCCAGTGTCGCCGTGCTGGGGCTGATCGTCGGGTTGGTAACCTCAGTTTTGGTGCTGCTGAACGTCAGCTTTCTGCTGTCGCTGCTTGGCGCAAAGGGCGAGGTTTTGCGGCTGGCGACGCGCTATGTCTCTATCATTCTGCCGACCATGTGGGTGATGTCGATTGCGATGGCGGCGATGGCTGTGCTGCGCGCCCACGGCGATGCGCGCCGATCAATGATGGCAACGATTTACGGCGGCGTTGTGAATGCAGTTCTTGACCCGATTTTGATATTTGCCGTTGGACTGGGGTTGGATGGGGCCGCGATAGCCTCAGTTCTGGCGCGGCTATGTATGTTGGGCGCAGCCTTATGGCCCGCGCTGCGGGTGCATCAGGGGTTTGCACGCCCATCGATGAAACAGGTGGCACAGGATTTTCGGCCCGTGCGGGCCATCGCAATCCCTGCTGTTCTGACGAACGTCGCCACGCCGATCGGGAATGCCATCGTTGTTCGGGAAATCGCGCAGTTCGGAACGGATGCAGTTGCGGGCATGGCGGTGATCGGGAGGCTGTTGCCGGTGGCGTTTTCGGTCATCTTTGCGCTGTCCGGCGCGATAGGGCCAATCATCGGGCAGAATTTCGGGGCAGAAAAATTTGATCGCGTGCGCACTGCGTTTCTGGCCGGGATCAAGTTCACCGCAATCTATGTTCTTTGCATGTCGGCTATTTTGTTTTTGCTGCGGTCCCCAATTGCAAATTTGTTCGCAGCCCAGGGGGAAACGCGCGTACTAATTTACTTGTTCTGTGGCCCGCTGGCATTGGCTTCTTTCTTCAACGGTGTGATTTTTGTGACAAATGCCAGTTTCAACAATTTAGGCCATCCGGTCTATTCCACGTGGATAAACTGGGGTCGTCACACCATTGGCACATGGGTGTTTGCCACGATTGGCTCACAAATCGCCGGGGCGTCGGGCGTTCTGTTGGGGCAGGCTTTTGGGGGCGTCATCTTTGCTGTCATAGGATGGGTTCTTGTCGCGCGCGTTGTTGCGCGGCTGGAACGCGTGCAATCGCCCGAGCCTTTTACCGATCAGGGGCGACTTCACTCGCTGTTCGGGCGTCGCGGCTGGTAAGCGATCAGGTCAGTTCCCCTGATTGCGCGCCTCCAGTCGTTCCAAGTTGACCACCGTTGACAGCATCAGGCGGTCATGGCTCCAATCCCGTGTCTGCTGGATTGAGGCCGACCCCAGAGCCAAAAGGGCGCCAAAGATCAGCGTCATGCCGAGGAACAATGCCGGCAAGGCGGGTACCGAAGGCTGAACATCGGTCAGTGCGATTACACGTTGCCGCAGTACGCGCTTTGCCTTGCCGCCTGTCACAAAAGCAACATTCAGAACGCGTGGG
Source organism: Ruegeria sp. AE3 (assembly GCF_056542225.1). Classification (NCBI taxonomy): domain Bacteria; kingdom Pseudomonadati; phylum Pseudomonadota; class Alphaproteobacteria; order Rhodobacterales; family Roseobacteraceae; genus Ruegeria; species Ruegeria sp. AE3. Next base: position 329,908 of record NZ_JBQFZL010000001.1, read on the forward strand.
CTGTTGGTTGAGATTGTCCGGGCGCAATAGTCCAGCAGGCACGCCGTGTATTCCCGCGCATCAATCCGTTTGCGCGCAACAACCGACTGGTCACAGGCCAACTCGCGCAGCCGGCCGAATTGATACTTGAGCATCAGGTAGGCAGGGTTCCAGAACAAAAGCGGACGCAGCAACTCAAACCCCAGTTCCCATTCCACATCACCAGTACGGATATGCTGAAACTCGTGAGCGAGCGCAAAACGCAACTCGCGCGGGGTGTCCAGCAAATGGCTAGGCAGAACGACGTGGCGGCGGCGAAGTCCGCGCACGGCGAACGGCACGGTGATGCGATCGGACAGGCGAATATCCACCTTGGCAGACCGCCGCCAAAGAAAACTGGAATTGACAGTCTGACGGATCGCCATTGCGTCCCGCAAGGCACGCGCGGCGTACACGGCAGCGACACAGGCAAGTATGGCGGCAACGAGGGTGATCACAGGTTGCTGTCCCGACAATGCAAGATCTACCCACCTTTCGCGAGTGTTCAGCAGTGCTTCAAACTGCGTCGCAGGCATTGCGATGTCACCGCGCAGATAGGCCGCAACAGCGATATCACCAAGGGCCACGGCACTGCCCGGCCAAGCGTAGGTCGTCAGCGACGACACGCCAACCGCCAGAAACGGGCTGGCAAGGACGCAGATGCACAGAGTCTTGAGGGCCCGCAACTGTACAACATAGCCATTGCGCAGTGCGGTGCGGCTTAGGGCCGTGCGGGTCATCAGCCAGATGACCGCCGAAAAGGCCAGCACGATGTTGAGTTCGATGAATGCGTCGAGAACCGGTCTAACCGCTGTCATTTTGCAGTCTCCTCTCTACCAGTGCTCGAATTTCCTCCAGGTCGGCTTCGCTCAGCCCCGCGTCGTCGACCAGCCGCGCCACCAGTGTGGCGGGGGTGTCGTCAAAAAGCGTGCGCGACAGATTTTGCAGCGAACGGGCCTGATATCTGTCCTTTTCCAGAAGCGGCGTATAGATCAGGGTTTTTCCCGACTTTTGGCTTTCCACAAAACCCTTCTCGTCCAGAATGCGCAGGATCGTGGCCCCGGATGTATAGGCCAGGTTGCGTTCTGACGGCAGGCGGTCCAGGACATCACGCACCGAGCCTTGCCCGAGGGCCCAGAGCTCGTTCATGAACTCCAGTTCGACCTCGGTCAGCAGATTTGTCGTCTTTTTCTTTCGCATCGGTCTCGGTGTCGTCATGGTTATTATGCCTGACAGACAAGCATCCTTTCGCGATTTCTCAAAGTCTAAACTTTCCAGAACACAAAAACGCCCCAGCCAATCGACAGGAATAGCGGTGTCCAGACCGGTTGCCCGACCAATCCAAGCCACGCCAGGAAAATGTACGCGGACCCCAGAAGGGTTATGAACAGGCGATCCCCTAGCGTGGTTGTCAGCCCCAGAACCCCGCGTCGTTCAATCCCGTCGCGGAATTTGAAGCCTTCCAGCAAGCCAATGCATGCTATGGCCGAGAAGATGCCGACAAACACGGCCAGCGTGGCAGGTGTCCATGCCATCCAGAAATCAGGCCACAAGGGGTCCGTCCACGAGAACCCTTTTTCGGCCTCCTGTCCGACATTGCCCCATCCGGCCTTGGCCTGGGCAAAGGCTGCTGAGGGCAGGAAGGGGAGGGTGAGAAGCAGTTTTCGCATGTCGAACCTCACACACGTCCCATCGCGAAGCCACGCGCGATGTAGTTGCGAACAAACCAGATGACGATGGCACCGGGGATGATGGTCAGGGTGCCCGCGGCGGCCAGCAGACCCAATTCGTACCCGGCACTGGATGCTGTGCGGGTCATCACGGCAGCGATGGGTTTGGCTTCAACCGCTGTCAGGGTCTTAGCCAGCAGCATTTCAACCCATGAGAACATGAAGCAGAAGAACGCCGCGACACCGACACCTGCCTTGATGTTGGGCAGGAAGATTGTCACGAAGAAGCGCGGGAACGAATATCCATCCACATAGGCGGTTTCATCCAACTCCTTTGGGATGCCACGCATGAACCCTTCCAGAATCCACACCGCCAGCGGCACGTTGAACAGCGTATGGGCCAAAGCCACGGCCAGATAGGTGTCGAAAAGGTGGATCGACGAATAGAGCTGGAAGAATGGCAGGGCGAACACGGCCGCCGGGGCCATGCGGTTGGTCAACAGCCAGAAGAACAGCTGCTTGTCGCCGAGGAACCGATAGCGTGAGAACGCATAAGCCGCAGGCAGGGCAACGCAGACGGAAAGCACTGTGTTCAGAGTCACATAGGTAATCGAGTTGATGTAACCCCAGTACCACGTCGGGTCAGTGAAGATGGTGATATAGTTTTCCAGCGTAAAAGTCTGGGGAAACAAGGAAAAGCCCGACAGGATCTCGTTCGTGGTCTTGAAGGACATCGCCACCAGCCAATAGATCGGAAGCATCAGGAACGCTATATAGAGGATCGGGATGATGGACCGCTTTTTCATTCTGCGTCGTCCTTTGTCATCAGGGTGTAGAAGAGCCACGACACCAGCAGCGTGATGGCGAAATAAATCAGGCTCATCGCTGCCGCCGGGCCAAGGTCGAACTGCCCCAGCGCGATCTTCACAAGGTCAATCGACAGCAGGGTGGTCGAGTTGCCGGGACCGCCCCCAGTCAGAACAAAAGGCTCGGTATAGATATTGAAGCTGTCCATGAACCGCAGCAGAACCGCGATGGTCAGAACCGTCTTCATCTTTGGCAGCTGGATATAGCGGAACACCGACCACGGGCTGGCGCCGTCGATTTTGGCGGCCTGATAATAGGCGTCGGGGATTGATACGAGGCCCGCATAGCACAGCAGCACGACCAGCGACGTCCAGTGCCACACATCCATGACGATGACGGTTATCCAGGCCGAAAGCGGCTGTTGCGTCATGTCATAGTTGATGCCTAGCACGTCATTCAGGAAATATCCCAGCAATCCAATCTTGGGCAGGGTGAAGATGTTCCACATCGACCCTACAACGTTCCAAGGGATCAACATCGGCAAGGCCATCAGCACCAGACAGACAGGCACCCAAAAGCCTTTGCGCGGCATCGACAGGGCGACGATGATGCCCAGCGGTACCTCGATGATTAGGATCAGGAAGGTGAACAGAAACTGCCGTCCAAGTGCTGCCTGAAACCGGTCGGATCGCAGGATCTGTTCGAACCAGCCCAGTCCTTCCCAGAAGAACTGGTTGTTGCCGAAGGTTTCCTGCACCGAGTAGTTGACCACCGTCATCATAGGCACCAGCGCGTTGAACGCTACCAGCGCAAGTACGGGCAGGACAAAGAACCACGCCTTTTGGTTTTCCGTTCTCATTGCACCCGCTCCTGAGTTGCGATCCAGCCGTCGCGGTAGACGCGGGATTGTTCGGGTTTGAATTGCAAAAAGACCTGTGATCCCGGTTCCGGTACACTGTGTTCGGTCACGACCTTGAGGGCGGTGTTGCCGACCACGGCGCTGACCACATAGTGGCGGCCGATATCGGCGACCTTGGTCACATGTGCCGGAATGCCAGTGTCGCCGAAACCTACATATTCCGGGCGGATACCCAAATCGGTGCGGCCGCCGTCACCGTGTGTGGGACCTTCCAGCATGACCTCGTGCCCTTCAAATACGGCGCGGTCGCCTTTGGCTTCACACGGAAGGACATTCATACCCGGCGAGCCGATGAAATGGCCGACAAATGTGTGCTGCGGCCGTTCAAACAATTCGACAGGTGTTCCGATCTGAACCACTTCACCGTCTTGCATTACCACCACTTCGTCGGCGAAGGTCAGCGCCTCGGTCTGGTCGTGCGTCACGTAGATCATGGTTGCCTGCACGCGCTGATGCAGCTCTTTCAGCTTAGACCGCAGTTTCCATTTCAGGTGCGGGTCGATCACGGTCAGCGGTTCATCGAACATCACCGCATTCACGTCGTCGCGAACAAGGCCGCGACCCATCGAGATCTTCTGCTTGTTGTCCGGGCTCAGGCCCGATGCGCGGGTGTTCAGCATATCCGTAACATCCAGCATCTCGGCGATTTCTAGAACACGGCGCTTGATTGTCGCAGGCTCAACCCCCCGGTTTTTCAGCGGGAAGGCCAGGTTCTCGCCCACGGTCATCGTGTCGTAGATCACCGGAAATTGGAAAACCTGCGCGATGTTGCGTTGGTCCGGGGGCAGGGCGGTGACGTCCTGATCATCGAACAATATCCGGCCTTCCGAGGGGGTAAGAAGACCGGATATGATGTTCAGCAGCGTTGACTTGCCACAACCTGACGGTCCCAACAGTGCATAGGCTCCGCCATCGCGCCACGTGACGTCGATTTCCTTCAGCGCATAGTCCTCGGGGCCTTTTGGCGATGGCAAATAGCTGTGTCGGAGGTTTGAAAGCTTGATCTGTGCCATGTCAGGCCACCCTATTGCCGTCTTGGCTGAAGTACCGGCAATGGGCCGGGTTCATGTAGAAACTGTGATCTTCGCCGACCTGATAGGGATGCACACCAGCGGCGAGTGAAACCCAGGCTTCATCCCCATGCTGGAAATGCGCGCTGGAATCCGAACCTGACAGTTCGGTCACGATCACACGTCCGGTCAGTTCGACATCAGCGTCAGACGTACGGAATGGCGTCACGCGATGAGGGCGCACAGCGACCATATATTCCCCATCGGCCATGTCCGAGACAGCCCAGCCGACATTGCCTGCCAATTGCGCCCGGGCGCTGGCAACGGTGATACGAGCCACATTGATAGGCGGGTCCGAGAATACACGCGCCGCGGCAATGTTTTCCGGATTACGGTAGATGTCGGTGGTTGGGCCGAACTGGGTCACGCGGCCGTCGTCCATCAGCGCGGTGTAGCCCCCCAGCAGCAATGCCTCTTCAGGCTCCGAGGTGGCGTAGACAACGACGGCCCCGCGACCAGCGAACAGGTCGGGCAGTTGTTCGCGCAACTCTTCGCGCAGTTTATAATCAAGATTCGCCAGCGGCTCATCAAGGAAGACGGCGCGGCTTTCTTTTGCGATGGCACGCGCCAGCGCGGTTCGCTGTTGTTGCCCGCCCGACAGCTCATGCGGGCGGCGGTGCAGCATAGGGCGCAGTTGCAGCAGATCGGCGGCCTCGTCCACGCGGCCATCGATCTCGGACTTGGCCATGCCAGCTACGCGCAGAGGCGAGGCGATATTGTCGAATACGGTCATATGCGGGTAGTTCACGAAGAACTGGTGCACCAGGCTGATCTGCCTCTTTTGCGTGTTCAACCGTGTCACGTCCTGCCCGTCCATCAGGACCTTGCCCGAGGCGATCGGGTCCAACCCGGCCATCATCTTGATCAGTGACGTTTTTCCGGAACCTGTCGCGCCCAATAGCACGTTGAAATGGCCGGTTTGCAGCGTCAGGTTGGTTGGCTTGATATGGATGACGTTGCCGACCCGTTTGGTCGCGTCTTGAAGTTCGATCATCTGGGAAACTCGCGGGGCATTCAGGGGTAGGCCGGGCTTAAGCCCGGCCTACGATGTTGCTTTTACTGGGACTGCCAGCGCTTAACCAGTTCGTCATAGTTGACGGTCTGGCCCTGCGGCTTTTCGTTTTCCAGCTTGGCCTTGGGCGAACCCGCTTTTTCCAGCCAGAATGCGTCGTCCTGCGGTTCATTCAAACGCGGGCCACAGCCACCGTAGACACCGGCGCTTTCATCCGCGGCCTGCATACGGGCCATGGTGATGTCCATCTCTTCGGCCAGACGGTCCATCGCCTCTTGCGGGGTGAAGGCGCCCGAGTTCACGTCACCGATCTGCTGCCACCAGATCTGGGCCAGCTTTGGATAGTCCGGTACGTTGATGCCGGTCGGCGACCATGCCACGCGGTCAGGCGAGCGATAGAATTCGACCAGACCACCCAGCTTGGATGCACGTTCCGTGAACGACTCGTGGTTGACCGAGCTGTCGCGGATGAAGGTCAGACCCACATGGGACTTCTTCACATCAACAGTCTTGGACGTAACGAACTGGGCATAAAGCCAGGCTGCCTGCGCACGATCCGAGGGGGTTGATTTCAGGAACGTCCAGGAACCCACGTCCTGGTAGCCAACCTTCTGGCCTTCTTCCCAGTAGGGGCCGTGGGGGCTGGGCGCCATCCGCCACAGCGGCGTGCCTTCGTCATCCACGGTGTTGTTGCCTTCGGACTTCGGCTTCACCATGTCGGCGGTAAAGGCGGTGTACCAGAAAATCTGCTGGGCCACGTTGCCCTGGCTCAGTGCCGGCAGCGACTGATAGAAGTCGTAAGACGCCGCACCTGGAGGCGCGTAGGCCCGCAGCCATTCGTCCCATTTGCGGATCGCATAGACCGCAGCGGGGCCATTTGCAGCACCACCGCGCGACACCGAGGCGCCGACCGGGTTACAGGTGCCCGCTTCCATGCGGATGCCCCATTCGTCAACCGGAATACCGTTCGGCTCGCCCTTGTCACCGGCACCGGCCATCGAAAGCCAGGCGTCGGTCATGCGCCAGCCAAGGTCAGGCGCGCGCTTGCCGTAATCCATGTGGCCGTAGATCGCCACGCCGTCGACTTCTTTCACGTCATTGGTGAAGAACTCGGCGATGTCTTCATAGGCCGACCAGTTGACCGGAACGCCCAGATCATAGCCGTATTTCTCTTTGAACGCGGCCTTGTTGGCCTCGTCATCGAACCAGTCCTTGCGGAACCAGTAAAGGTTCGCAAACTGCTGGTCGGGAAGCTGATACAGCTTGCCGTCCGGCCCGGTGGTGAACTGAATGCCCATGAAGTCATCCAGATCGATTGTCGGCGAGGTTGTCGCCGCCCAGTCGCCGCCCATCATGTCGGTCAGCGGATAGGCCAGTTGCAGGCGCGAGTGGGTACCAATCAGGTCACTGTCGTTGACATAGCCGTCATACAGGTTCCGACCTGTCTGCATCTGGGTCTGAACAGCCTGGACCACTTCGCCTTCGCCAAGGATCTGGTGATTGACCTTGATGCCGGTGATTTCTTCAAAAGCCTTGGTCAGAACCTCCGACTCGTAGGAATGCGTCGGAATACCTTCGGACAGGACGTTGATTTCCATGCCAGCGTAGGGCTGTGCAGCTTGGATAAACCATTGCATCTCGGCCATCTGTTCGTCTTTCGACAAGGTCGATGGCTGGAATTCGTCGTCGATCCAACGTTGTGCTGCGGCTTCGTCGGCCCAAGCGGACCCGTGCCCCGCAATGACGGCAGCCGCCGCCACTGCGGAAAGTAGATGTCTCCGCATCTGTCTCCTCCCAAAAATTATGGTTCTCCGGCGGGAACCGGATGCAGAACAGCATCAGCGATTTTTTGCGTATGTGTCAAACTAAATTTTTAGTAATTGACGTTCAGGCATTCACAAGACAGGTGATTCGAGCGTCCTTCCAGTGCAGAGATTGATTGTAAACAACTAATTTTGCTTGTGAAAATCTATTGAGTTCAAGCGGGGTAAATAGGGAAATCCACCGTGACTCAATGCGGGCTTGCAATGACGGCTGGCGCGCAGAATTGCACTCGTGTTTCGTGAGGCACCGACACTGATCCGGCACTGAGTGGGAAGTCAGGCAAACCAGCTTCCCAGATCATTATTGCTAAAACTCAGTGCTCACATAGCACCAATCCGGTCCGAAAAAAGGCCGGATGTGGCAATGCGGATGTGGCACTGCCTTGCCGTTCACGGTATTCCGTGTCCATATAAAGAAAATTTCCGGAGCCGGTTCGTGAAGAAGAATACCCTCAACACCCATCGTGAGCTGGAATTGCTTGATGCCCTAAGACGTTTGGGTGGAACGGCCCGGAATTCAGATTTGGCGAATATGCTCGGCGTCTCCGAAGAGACGGTGCGCCGAACGATCAAAGCCTTGTCAAAGGCGGGTACGGTCGAGCGCGTTCATGGCGGTGCCTATCTTGCCGGAGTGCAGGGCGCCCCCAACTTCTTTCACCGGATTTCGCAAGACGCGGATGAAAAGCGTTTGATCGCCGGGCATACCGCGAAACTGGTTCGCGATCAGATGACCGTTTTCCTGGATGTGGGATCGACGACTGCCTTTGTCGCCGAAGAACTGCGCCAGGTCAGTAACCTCACGGTTGTCAGCAACTCCATCGGCGTCGTGCAGACCTTGGCCGGGGTCAACGGAAACCGGGTGCACCTTTTGGGGGGTGAGTTGCAGATCGATGAAAGGGGTACCTTTGGTCACGTCACCCATAAGCAGCTGCAACGCTATGCCTTTGACATCGTGATCCTGAGCACGGATGCGATTTCAGACAGCAAAGGGTTTCTGTATCAAAGCGCGGCCGAAGCGGATCTTGCATCGGTGGTGGTCAGGTGTGCGGACCAGGTTGTTATGGCTGCAGCGCATTCCAAGTTTGGTGAAAGGGCACCTTATGTGGGGCCGGATCCTCGGCTGGTGCATTCGCTGGTCACGGATGCTGTGCCAAAAGGTGGGGTGGCCAGATTCCTTGACCGTTGGGGCATCGAAATTCAGATCGCTGATGACATCTAGGTTGCTGTTTTAAGGCGCAGCCCGGATGGTCTTGCTGCATTGGGATGGAAGAATCTAAGGAAGAGTGGCAGCCCGTAGGGGAATCGAACCCCTCTTTCCAGGTTGAAAACCTGGCGTCCTAACCGATAGACGAACGGGCCACTTGGTATCAGGTCACAAGCGCAAATGGCAGCCCGTAGGGGAATCGAACCCCTCTTTCCAGGTTGAAAACCTGGCGTCCTAACCGATAGACGAACGGGCCACGCTGGCTTGTGGAGGGCCTTTTACGGTTTCGCCGTGACCCCCGCAAGCGTAAAAACGCAGGGATTGGAAAGTTTTTTAGCGCACCAAAGCTGCGTGTTAACGGGCTTCTGCCGCGTCCTCCAGCCTGAGCTGCACAGATTGGCGTCCGCCCCAGGTGTTGACCTCTAGCCGACCCGCAAAATGAAAGCGCGCACCGCCGTGATTTGACAGTTTTTCGCCCATCGGCCCGTCAAAAGCACCAAAGGCAATCGCATCCAGCCCGCCGCCCATTCCATCGGTCAGCGACAGTTTCAGATGCGATTCACCGACCCGTTTGGCAAAGCGAACCTGCAGGTCAGGCAACGCATAGCGCGGGGCCGGAGCACCGGCGCCAAACGGTCCGGCCTGTTCGATCTGCTCGATCAGATCCACGGTTGCCGCGCCGGGCATCAACGCGCCATCCAGTTTAAAATCCGCAGGACCGCCCTGGCCGGCCCCCTGTCTGGCCAGCAACTCGCTCAGGCGCTCCATTGCGGGTTCCAACTGATCGCGCATGACGGTCAAACCTGCGGCCATCTTGTGGCCGCCTCCTTTGACCAGCAACCCTTCGGCCGCCAGACGCTGGATCGAAGCCCCAAGATCGACGCCAGAAACCGAGCGGCCCGAACCCTTACCCTCATCCCCATCAAAACCGATCACGATTGCCGGTCGATTGGTTGTCTCCTTCAGCCGAGAGGCCACGATACCAACGACACCGGGGTGCCAGCCCTCGCCTGCCGCCCAGACCAAAGGGGCGTCCAAGCCACGCGCCTCGGCCTGCGCCAGCGCGGCGGAACGCACCGCGTTTTCAATGTCGCGGCGCTCAGTGTTCAATGCATCCAGACGTTCGGACAACGCCTGCGCCTCATGCAGAGAATCGGTACTCAGCAAGCGCGCGCCCAGATCGGCCTGACCGATCCTTCCCCCGGCATTCACACGGGGCCCAAGCAGAAACCCCAGGTGATAACTGTTGGGTGCTGTATCCATGCGCGAGATATCGGACAGCGCGACAAGGCCGGGGCGCTGCCGCTGTGCCATCACTTTCAGCCCCTGTCGCACCAGGGCGCGGTTAGCTTCTATCAGCGGCGCCACATCGGCAACGGTCGCCAGGGCCACCAGATCCAGAAGGGCCACCAGGTCCGGTCCCCTTGCGCCTGCGTCACGCAGCTGGCGACCGGCTTCGACCAGCATCAGAAACACCACGCCTGCCGCGCAAAGATAACCAAGATCGCCGCTTTCATCCTGTCGGTTTGGATTTACCACAGCGACGCAATCGGGCAGCGTCTCGCCCCCCAGATGGTGGTCCAGAACGATCACATCCGCACCCGTAGCCGCCGCAATCGGATCATGGCTGAGCGTGCCGCAATCAACGCAGATGATCAGGTCATGCCTGGCCGAAAGCTCCTGCATTGCGGGAACGTTGGGGCCATACCCTTCGTCGATCCGGTCCGGCACATAAAGCGTCGCCTGCACGCCCATCTGCCGCAGCCAGACCAGCAGCAACGCAGCAGAGCTGCCGCCATCGACATCGTAATCTGCAAACACCGCGATTTTCTGACGATTGCGGACGGCTTCCAGAAAGCGCGTGGCGGCAACTTCCATATCCTTTAAGGCCCGCGGATCAGGCAGCAACTCCTTCAGCTTTGGGTCAAGAAAGCCGGGCGCCTCCGATACTGGCACGCCGCGCCGGGCCAGAACTTGGCAAACGGCACGGGGCAGGTCGGTTTGTTGCGCCATCATCTCGGCCGCCCGCTCAATCTCGGGGCTAGGTCCAACCCAAAGCCGTCCCGTCAGTGATTGCTCGACTCCAAGAAAACTCATTGCTCGCCTCTTATGCGCCAAGGCCGGACCCTTGCGGACCCGGCCTCTTCACCTTTTCAGAAATACTCTGGCCGAAGGCAACGGCGCAAGCCGTTATGAATTGTCATGCGGCCAAGTCGGCGTGCGGTAGGACATGCGGCGTACCGACCCGGTCTTGGACCGCATCAACAGCGTCGTGGTTTCCACCCAGCCGGGCTCGCGCTTGATCCGGGGCAGCAAAGAGCCGCCAGTCACGCCGGTGGCGGCAAAGATCACATCCGCCGTCACCATCTCATCACGTGCATAAACTCGGTCCAGATCGGTGATGCCAGCCTTGGCGGCCCGGCTACGTTCGTCATCGTTCCGGAACAACAGGCGGCCAAAAATCTGCCCGCCCATACATTTCAGCGCAGCGGCGGCCAACACACCTTCGGGCGCGCCGCCCTGGCCCATATACATGTCGATGCCGGTCACTTCGCTTTCGGCGCAGTGCATGACACCCGCCACGTCACCATCAGTGATCAGACGGATCGCGGCACCGGTTTCGCGCACTTCGGCAATCATCGCTTCGTGGCGCGGGCGTTCCAGAATGCAGACGGTGATGTCGGCCGGTTTGCACCCCTTGGCCTTGGCCAGCGCTTCGACACGCTCGCGCGGCGTCATGTCCAGATTGACAACGCCTTCCGGCAGACCCGGGCCAACCGCCAGTTTGTCCATATAGACATCCGGCGCGTGCAGCATCGAGCCGCGCGGGCCCATTGCGATGACGGTCAGTGCGTTCGGCATATCCTTGGCGGTCAGCGTGGTGCCTTCCAGCGGATCCAGTGCGATATCCACGCCGGGGCCATTTCCGGTGCCAACCTCTTCGCCGATATACAGCATCGGTGCCTCGTCACGCTCGCCTTCACCGATGACCACGACACCTGCTATATCCAGCAGGTTCAGCTGTTCCCGCATCGCGTTCACTGCGGCCTGATCCGCGGCCTTCTCATCGCCCCGGCCCACAAGCGAAGCCGAAGCCAGTGCAGCCTGTTCCGCTACCCTCGCCAGCCCCAGAGACAGCAGGCGGTCATTGAAATCGGTCTTGGCAGCACTCATGTTTCTGTATCCTCTGGTCAGTATAGCCGTGTCTTCCGGCATAGCTTGCGTTTCATGCAGGCCGCAAGGTCAAACCGCTTCAATCCGCAATGCAACTGGGTCGCCTGCCACCACATCGGTTTCGCGGAAACCCTCCAACGCGACGTCCAGCGCCGTTCGGGTGGTCTTATGGGTGACGATCAGTACAGGCGCTGTGCTTTCGGCATGTGCATATTGGCGCATCCGGTCGATTGACACCCCGGCATTGCCCAGAATGGCCGCAACCTTGGCCAATGCACCAGGTTTATCCAGCAGGCCCAGTCGCAGATAATACGGCGCAGGTCGGCCGGTGACGGCGGGAACTGCGGTTTCAAGCGTGGTGGCCGGGCGGCCAAAGGTCGGGATTTGCAATCCGCGCGCCAGATCGCAGACATCGCCCATCACAGCGCTGGCTGTCGGGCCTTCGCCCGCGCCGGGGCCGCGCAGAACAACCTGCTCAACCGCGTCGCCTTCGATCACGACCATATTGGTGCCGCCTTCCAGCTGGCCCAGTGGTGAGTCACTGGGTACCAGGCAGGGCTGCATACGTTGCTCCAGCCCGCGCGCGGTGCGCTGCGCCACGCCCAGCAGCTTGATGCGAAAGCCCATGTCTTCGGCCTGGTCGATGTCGTCCAGGCTGATCTGCTGGATACCCTCAATCTCGATCGCGTCGAAATTCGGCTTGGTCCCAAACGCAATCGAGGATAGCAGAGCCAGCTTGTGCGCAGCGTCGATACCCCCGACGTCCAGATTGGGGTCTGCCTCCAGATATCCCAATTCGGCGCATTCATCGAAAAGGGCATTATAGCCCTGACGCTGCGACTGCATCCGAGTCAGGATGTAGTTGCACGTCCCGTTCATCACACCCATCACGCGGGTGATCTCGTTACCCGCCAGACCTTCGGTCAGGGATTTGATAACCGGGATACCACCAGCGACAGCGGCCTCAAACCGGATCACACGACCGGCGGCCTCGGCTTTTTCAGCCAGTTCCTGCCCGTGGATGGCCAGCAACGCCTTGTTGGCCGTGACCACATCCTTGCCACTGGCCAATGCTGCTTCGACCGAGGCTTTGGCTGGACCATTCTCGCCACCCATCAATTCGACGTAAACGTCTATGTCATCGCGTTTTGCCAATGCAACCGGATCAGTTTCCCAGGCATAGTCCGACAGGTTCACGCCACGGTCCTTGTTCGGGTCGCGCGCGGAAACAGCCACGATTTCAATCGAACGGCCTGTACGGGCCTGCAACAACTCTGCATGGCGGCGGACGATCTTGACGACACCCACGCCGACCGTTCCCAAGCCCGCAATTCCCAGCCGCAGTGCCTGTGTCATGTCGTGGTCCTTTTCCGCTCGAGTATTTTTGGTGTCGGATGCTTGTCCAATCAGCGCTGCCTTAGCGGGTTCAGGCCAAGGGTGCAATCCGTCACCGGGGGATAGTGGGGGTGATTTATGGCGCGTCAGTTGGTTTGCGCGTTTTGTAGCGCCTGCGCCTTTTGAGCCAAGGTATTGCTGCGTTGTGTCAGTTCGTCTTCGACGGCGGCCGCCTGATGGATCGGATCCACCGGTGGCCCCAAGGTTTCCTGCAGCGGAATAAGGCGCGGGTAGGCGGCGGATCTGACCGCAGCCTGTTCGCTGCCTTCCAGCTCGGGAATGTCCGCACAGGCGGTACAAAACAGAAAAAGTGGCAAAACAGGCAGCAGTTTCATGTCGCAGGCTTTTCGGTCTTTGTTGCCTTATCGTGATGCACGTTTTGACGACATCGTTCAAGCGGGGTTCTATATGAACATCTGTTCATATACTGTAGACCCATGGCACGCACTCAAGGCTCACATTCCGACATAACCGGCCCGCGTATCCGCAAGGCCGCGCTGCACCTGTTTGCCCGCTATGGGTATGCCGCTGTCTCGATGCGGCAGATCGCGAAAGAGGTCGGGGTCCAGGCAGGCGCGCTTTATAACTATACGCCCGACAAACAGAGCCTTTTACACCGGTTGATGCGCGAACACATGCAGGACCTGCTTGAGGCGCTAGATGCAATGGGCCGTTGCGACGATGCAAAAGACGCCTTGCGCCAGTTTATCGGCTTTCACATCCGCTTCCATTTGCAACGCCCCGACGAAGTTTTCATCGCCTATATGGAGTTGCGCAATCTTTCGCCCGAAAACTTTGCTGAAATCGAAGACCTGCGGCGCCAATACGAAAACGTGCTGGAAAGCATCCTTGACTCAGGGCAGCAGGCCGGAAAATTCGCAATTTCGGACACGAAGATTGCAACGCTGGCCGTGATTGCCATGCTGAACGGCGTGATGACTTGGTACCGTTCGGGTGGTCGCCTGTCACTGGACGAGGTCGAGGAAATCTATTGGAACATGGTGCACAAGGCAGTGACGGCCTGACAGGGTCAAACCGTCACGCTGTTAGTGCGCGGGGCGAATGAACGTGCCATTGCGCAGCTCGCGAAATGCCTGTTCCAGTTCGGCCCGCGTGTTCATCACGATGGGGCCATGCCACGCGACGGGTTCATTGATCGGAGCCCCTGAGATCAGTAGGAACCGCACGCCTTGGGGGCCAGCCTGAACGGTGATTTCATCGCCAGTGCCAAAACGGACAAGCGTGCGATCCCCAGACATGTCGCGGATATTGACCTCTTGCCCGGCGATTTCCTTTTCCAGCAGCACACCTGTCGGCTGCGAGGCATCGGCAAAGGCGGCCTGACCCTGAAACACATAGGCGAAAGCACGGCGATACGTATCGATTCGGAAAGTTTTCTTCACACCCGCCGGGACAGAGATATCCAGATATTGCGGGTCAGCAGCTATCCCGTCTACGGGTCCAGTCTTACCCCAGAAATCACCTACGATCACCCGCACTGTCGTGCCATCGTCATCGGTGATTTCGGGGATATCCTTGCTTTGGACGTCCTGATAGCGCGGGGCGGTCATCTTCTGGTCCGAAGGCAGGTTGCCCCACAACTGGAAGCCGTGCATCTGGCCTGAGATGTTGCCGCTTGGCATTTCCTGATGCAGGATACCGGATCCGGCGGTCATCCATTGCACATCACCTGCGCCAAGCGTGCCGGTGTTGCCCAGCGAATCCGAATGTTCGACCGTGCCGGTCAGGACGTAAGTGATCGTTTCGATCCCCCGGTGCGGGTGCCAGGGAAAACCGGCCTGATAATCCTGCGGGCGTTCATTTCTGAAATCATCAAACAGCAGAAAGGGATCCAGTTCGGACGGGTCCTGAAACCCGAATGCGCGGTGAAGTTTCACACCAGCCCCTTCCATTGTGGGGATGGCTTTGCGTGTTTCCAACGTCGGTCTAAGGGACATGTTTGCCTCCGTTTCATCCGGGCAGCATGTAATCTCTGCGCCACAGCAGTCAATTTGCACAAAATAACCGGACCTGTGCGAAATTGTTTTGCGGCCAAACCCCTGTTGTTTCCGGCGCAAAATGGCTAGATCGAAGTGGATCAGACAGGAGACATCCATGCAGGACGACGTGTTGGCAACGATTCAGGCCTCATCCCCCAGACGATGGACCGGGGTAGGGATGCTGACAACGGTTGGAATGCTGGTTACCTATGTCGCGCTGGCATCGCCGCCCGAACCGGT
Organism: Ruegeria sp. AE3; assembly: GCF_056542225.1. Taxonomy (NCBI): domain Bacteria; kingdom Pseudomonadati; phylum Pseudomonadota; class Alphaproteobacteria; order Rhodobacterales; family Roseobacteraceae; genus Ruegeria; species Ruegeria sp. AE3. Next base: position 345,240 of record NZ_JBQFZL010000001.1, read on the forward strand.
TTGGCAGGTGTTTCTGTTTGTCGTTGGCGGTGCATCGCTTTGGCTGGCGCTTCGGGTATGGCGCGCCACAGAAGACTGTATCGAACTGACCCGGACCGAGTTGCGAACGGGATCGGGTCAGGTCATCGCGGAAGTGGCCGATATTGAAACGGTGGATCGGGGTGTATTCGCGTTCAAACCGTCAAACGGCTTTCTGGTCCGTACGCGAAACAAAGCGGCGAACCGCTGGGCTCCGGGATTGTGGTGGCGGGTGGGTCACCGGGTTGGCGTGGGCGGCATGACATCTGCCGCCGAAGCCAAGTTCATGTCCGAAATTCTATCCGCTATTTGTGCAGACGAACGGGGTCCTGGATAAGTTACACGCAACTTCGTTAGTAAAGCGGGGACGGGTGAAGATGAAGTTCTCAAAGGTGATACCTGTCGCAAAGTCCCAACCCGGTCTAAACGTGGGGATGTACTCATTCGACGTTTCGACCAGAATGACCGTATCCTGATTGGGCATCGGCGGCAGGCGATCTTCGATTTCATCGATGCTGTTGTCGTCCCACTCATTGTCAAAGCCGCGAACGGTCGACCAGCGCACATAGTGGCGTTTATCGTCCTCATCGTAAACGATCAGCGAGACACGCATTTTCACGTCTGACCGGTTATTGATCATCTTGCCCGCCAAATCGTGCAGCGAGTCGATATACACATCTGTTACGGCCTGCGTTTCACGCGAAATCAGGTCGCTGATTGTATAAGCTGCCTTCAGATTGGACGCGCTTTGACGAAACCCCTCGAATGCTGTGAACGTGAACGTAATCGTCCATAACATCAGTGGAAAAATCATGAGGGCTTCTACGGTCAGAATGCCACTTTCGTCTTTCTTGAAGACTTTGACGCGATTTCTCAGATTTTGGAGTACAGACATGATCTTACAGTGGCTCCTGTACGAATGCCGTTGTTGCGGTCACCGCGTAGTGGCCGGTAGCGTCCGGGACAAGCTTGGCAATGGCAGAGGTCTCAAGAACCGGATCTATGCGCAGGCAGGCACGTAGGATCATCAACTCATTGGACTGGCCGCTCTTGAAATCCAGAACCGGCTTGGGATCTTCAGAACTGTCCGTGCAGGGGATGTCGTCAGAAAGCAAGATACCAGCGAACGCGTCCTGCTTGACCATTTGCAGTCGCAAATTCCCTGTACAATCCTTGATTCCGGACACTTCGCAAATCCGATCCCTGATCACGTCGTGATTCCAGTCCGTACCTGTACCCAGCCGAATATCCCTTACGATCAGGTCAACCCCACGCTCCAAAGCAGCATGCCGCATTGTGATGATGGACAGTTCGGCTCCTGCCACGAGAAGCGCCAGGAAGAAGGGTACGAGCATGATGAACTCGATTGTCGCATTCCCTGCCTCGGATTGTCGAAACAGGCGTAGCATCGACAGCTTTCTGCTGATCATTGGGTTAGCCTCAGCTTGCGGATCGACGATGCGATGGATTCAAAGGCTTTCTCAAGGTTCAGGCCACTTACGTCATAGACGTGGCTGTCAGAGCTGGCACAGTCTTTGAGGGTCCTGTATCCGCTTCTGGGCGCTTCGAATGCGATACCGTAAACGATGATACCCTGATCTTTGGCCGCATCACAAATGTGCTTGGTGCGCTGGTTCTTGGCCGACGTTTCGACTTTCGCGTAGGCCTTGGAATACCATTCTGCCCAACCGCTGGACTGCCAGTAATAGTTGTACCGTGCGTTCCATGCCAAAGATACTCGGTTAAACAGTTCAGGATATGTCAACCGAACGGCTGTTCCGGGTTCTTCGTTCAGCTCTGTCTCAGGTTCCGGGTTTCCGTAGGGATGATCCGCCCAAACGTCTTGCTGAGGCCAGAAAAAATTCGGACGACCCTGAGAATGGTACACGGTGTATTCATCAGCTTCCGGGTTGTACCAGACGTCTGACATACCTTCGCGCAGCGATGGGTTAAGCATGTATTGATCGGTGTTCTGACCATCGGTCATAACAATGGCGATTTTCAGAACGTCGGTGCCATAGTCCGAGGGACGGACCGAGAATTTTGATGGCACAATTGTTGTACCTGCATAGGATGGATCCTGTTCCAGTGACAGGTCGCGAACAATTCCGCGCATGCTCGGGTCCAGCAAGGCAGTACCCCACTTCATCCCAATATCGATTGATGTGTTCCCACCGGGGGTGAGGGACGCAATCTGGGCAAGCAGTTTGTTCATATTGTCGGTGACAGGGGTGATTGCACTCCCTGCGCGGACCGGACAAACGGGCAGGTCGATTGACCCTTCAGAATAGGTGAAAGGATCGAAATGGGCGGTGCGCTCCAACGTGTCATCCCGTTCCAGATCAGAATCGCTGTACTGTTCCGGAATGAAGTTTACGCAGTGCGAATAGCTGTGCTCCTGCGTGACATTCGTGAACTTGTCCAGGATTGATGCACCAGCGTTGACCTGCGTTGCATAAGGAACAATCGAGATTGAAATCTGTGTTTCGTCAGGTTTGTCTAGCATGAGCCTCACAAATTCCGACGCAGCTTCTCTCAATACCGCGATTTTTGTCTTTGATGGCGTGGCGGACGATTGAGACATGGAGCCGGAGATGTCGAGAACCAACGAGATTTCGACAGCGCCAATGGATTCTTCAGCCGCGCTGGTCGCAACAAGGCCCAGTTCAGTGACTTTGCCGAACCTCAGATAGCGGGTCGGCACAACCGCTTCAGCTGTAGCAGTTACTTTTTTGGAGCCGAAACCTTCGACGACCGTCGTAATGGCATTCAGATTGCCCAGCCCGGCCTTGTCCATGTAAGAATCGACGACCGCCTTGGCGGGAAGGTCCTGGTCGAGGTCTGCGGCGGCAAGCACAGCGCGGTCCAGTGTGGATTGCAGGCTAGCGCGGTCACGCTCATACTTCATGACATCCATGGCCATGCCGGTAATCGCCAGCATCAGGACCACCATAAACAATACGAAAATGGTGAAGACGCCATCTTCGTTCCGAGCGAACTGCACTAACTTGAACGTTTTGCGCTTCGGTTTCGAGCCGTCGTTACAAAGCAAGGAATTAAGCATTCTGGTTACTCCGCTTCACACGTCGAATTCGTGCGTCAAAGAAAAAGAGATTTGGGACAAAGTTAATTTTCAAACGTGGCGTGAATTGGGCGAAAAAGGCTTGGTTTTGGCCTTTTTACGCGCCCGAGGGGTATAATTCGGACCGTTTCAGGTGATCTGTCGATGAAATGAAAACAATTCGTTAAGGAGTTGGCCGATCTGAGCGACTCACCCTAGGGCAACTAAGCATGCGTTCATAAAATGATTAAAAAAAGTGCATTGTTTGATTGCAGCATGCCGCCAGTGGTGCGACAAAACGTCGTGACGTATCGTCATGTACCGCTACGGAGGATTTTATGACCGGCATCAAAGAACCCAGCTTTCGTGAAAGTGTTGACCTGATGTTCAACAGGGCAGCCGCCCTTATGGAGCTGCCGCCGGGGTTGGAGCAAAAGATCCGTGTCTGCAACGCAACCTACACAGTTCGATTTGGTGTTCGGTTGCGTGGTGAAATTCATACCTTCACCGGATACAGATCTGTCCACTCGGAACATATGGAGCCGGTCAAGGGCGGTATTCGATATGCCACCGCAGTGAATCAGGACGAAGTCGAAGCCTTGGCTGCGCTGATGACGTACAAGTGCGCGCTTGTCGAAACGCCGTTTGGTGGCTCCAAGGGGGGGCTTTGCATTGATCCACGAGAATATGAAGAGCATGAGCTGGAACAGATCACGCGGCGATTTGCGTATGAGCTTGCAAAGCGAGACCTGATAAACCCTTCGCAAAACGTGCCTGCGCCCGATATGGGCACCGGTGAACGTGAGATGGCCTGGATCGCCGACCAATACGCGCGGATGAACACAACGGATATCAACGCGCGCGCCTGCGTCACCGGCAAGCCCTTGAATGCGGGCGGCATTGCCGGGCGGGTCGAGGCGACCGGACGTGGCATCCAATATGCGCTGCGCGAGTTTTTCCGCCACCCTGAAGACATTCAAAAAGCAGGTTTGTCGGGCAAACTGGATGGTAAGCGCATTATCGTGCAGGGGCTTGGCAATGTAGGTTATCACGCAGCCAAGTTCCTGAGCGAGGAAGATGGCGCGCGCATCACCGGAATCATCGAATGGGACGGTGCACTATTTAATCCCGACGGCATTGACGTCGAAGCCGTGCGGCAGTGGATTGTCAAACACGGCGGCGTAAAAGACTATCCCGATGCGACCCATTCCGCTGAAAGTGCAGCAGTGATGGAGGCCGAATGCGACATTCTGATCCCGGCGGCTTTGGAGGGTGTTATTAACCTGTCGAACGCCGATCGGATCAAGGCGCCGCTGATTATCGAAGCTGCCAATGGTCCGGTTACCGCTGGCGCGGATGAAGTCCTGCGCAAGAAAGGCACAGTGATCATCCCCGACATGTATGCAAATGCGGGCGGTGTGACGGTGTCTTATTTTGAATGGGTCAAGAACCTTAGCCATATCCGCTTTGGCCGGATGCAGCGTCGACAGGAAGAATCGCGTCATGAACTGATCGTCAGCGAGCTGGAAAGGCTGGACCGGTACCTGGGCGATGCATGGTCGATGTCGCCGGACTTTAAGGCCAAGTACCTCAAAGGCGCGGATGAGCTTGAGCTGGTGCGCTCGGGTCTCGATGACACAATGCGCATTGCTTATCAGTCGATGCGTGAGGTTTGGCACAGCCGTGATGATGTCGAGGACCTGCGCACGGCGGCTTATATCGTGGCGATTGACCGTGTTGCGAAAAGCTACCGTGCCAAAGGTCTCTAATGTGATTTCGGGTGGCCGTGTTCGGCCACCCGCTTGTCCGCATTCCCCGGTGATGTGAAAAAAAACGATTGTGGAAGGTCTCGGCTCGCGTCGTTAAACTGACGCTCAGAAACGATTCAGGGAGCTCCCTATGTTACGTATCGCTATCACCGCAGCTTTGCTGGCTACGCCTTTGGCGGCAGCGGAAACCAAAGAACAAAGTTGTGGATATCAGGCAGATGTTGTCAGGGCGATCCAGAAAGCACGGCTGGATCGCGTAAAAGAAGAGGATGTTGCGAGCGCAATCGCTTCTACGAGCCCGACTTGGCCAGCGGGTTACAACGCTGCGATCCCACATTTGACTTCCTGGGTATTCCAACAAAAGAAACGAGATCTGCGAAAAAATGATCTCAGTGAGATCATGTACCAACAATGCGTGGACAACTGGGATCAAGTTCAGGCAATAAAAAACAACCTCAACAATTGATATGTCATTGCCCCCCGGATTTCTGGACGAATTGCGCACGCGGCTCAGCCTGTCTCAGGTTGTCGGGCGCAAAGTCATGTGGGACCAACGCAAGTCCAATCCGGGCAAAGGGGATATGTGGGCGCCTTGCCCGTTCCATCATGAAAAGACGGCCTCGTTCCACGTGGATGACCAAAAGGGGTTTTACTACTGCTTTGGCTGTCACGCCAAAGGCGACGCGATCAGTTTTGTGAAAGAGACCGAGAATGTCTCGTTCATCGAAGCTGTCGAGATTCTGGCCCGCGAAGCCGGGATGCCGATGCCTGCGCGCGATCCGAAGGCGCAGGAAAAACAGGACCACCGAACACAGCTGGCTGATGTGATGGAGCAGGCAGCGCAGTTCTTCCGCCTGCAACTCAAGACCGGGGCAGCAGCCGCCGCACGAGACTACCTCGCGCGCCGCGGGTTGAACGCGCAAGCGCTGGACCGGTGGGAGATTGGATTTGCCCCGGACGATTGGCAGGCGCTTTGGGACCATCTGCGCGGTAAGAACGTGGCCGAGGACCTGATCCTTGGGGCCGGGCTGGCCAAGCCCTCGAACAAGGGCAAAAAGCCTTATGATACCTTCCGCAACCGCATCATGTACCCGATCCGCGATCCACGCGGACGTTGTATCGCGTTTGGTGGGCGGGCGATGGACCCCAATGACAACGCGAAATATCTGAACTCGCCCGAGACCGAACTGTTCGACAAAGGACGCAGTCTTTACAATCAAGGCCCGGCACGACAGGCGGCAGGGAAGGGGCAGCCGCTGATCGTGGCCGAAGGCTATATGGATGTGATCGCGCTGGCCGAAGCAGGCTTTGGCGCGTCGGTTGCCCCATTGGGTACCGCCATCACTGAACATCAGCTGCAACTGCTCTGGCGGATATCGGACGAGCCGATCATTGCGCTGGACGGCGACACGGCAGGTCTGCGCGCTGCGATGCGGGCGGTTGATCTGGCTTTGCCGCTGCTCGAAGCTGGAAAGTCGCTGCGGTTTGCCCTGATGCCCGAGGGCAAAGACCCCGACGACCTGCTGCGCGCCGAAGGGGCAGGTGCCGTGAAGGCCGTACTGGATGGTGCCATTCCGATGGTCAAGCTGCTGTGGCAGCGCGAGACCGACGGCAGGGTGTTCGACAGCCCCGAACGCAGATCTGCGTTGGACAAAGCACTTTGGGAAAAAATCAAGTTAATCCGGGATAAGTCGATACGAAATCACTATCGACAAGAAATTAGGGATCTACTTTTCCATTTCTATCGCTCTCAGAAACAAATCCCTGCGCGAATCTGGAAGTCCAAAAGGGAGCGGGACCTTAAGTCCGCTGGACCTACACAAGGCACTCTTACTTCCTTCTTAGTCACTCAGAAGAACAGCGCGGATATTCGTTGGAAGGAAAGTGTAATTCTCGCAATCGCAATATTGACACCCGCCTTGGTTGTCCAGTTCGAACATCAGATTGATGAAATGTCGTGCCTAGATCCCGAACTGAATGCGATGCGGGATGTTTTGCTCAGACACGCAATCGACGACCCGGAAAATATCAAAGACCATATTGTTGCAGCTTTAGGACCTGAACCCCTTGAAAACCTGCTGGCGCTTAGCCATGTCGCCATAATACCCTGTGTGCGAAACCCAGGCGACGTAGAAAAGGCCGAGATGACACTGGCCGAAGAACTCGCGAAAATCAAAGCGCTCCGGGGGCGTGAGGAAGAAATAGTTGAGGGTCAAGAAGAGATCACAGCTACTCCGGATGAAACACTTACATACCGACTTGGTCAGGCGGCAGAAGAACTTAATCGCGCAACACGAAGTCAAAACGAAGACAAGGCTGTATACGATGTTGCACACAACGGTGCTCGTTTGAAGAAAGCTGAACGAGATGGCTTTGCTGATTCCCTTGCCAAGATCGATTTCACTCGGAAACGCCGGTAAAATGGTGTTTTCGTAAGGCACTGGAAAAGAAAAACAGGTAAACGGGTGGCCGAATCACTTCTACGCGCTAATGATTCGGATCAAACGAATCACCCATCCCTGCAGGAGCATTGAATGGCCGCCAAAGATACGACCGAAGATAGCAAATCCGACGAGCAGGAACAGGAAATCTCGCTGGACATGAGCCAGGCCAACGTCAAAAAGATGATCGCCGAGGCCCGCGAGAAAGGTTACATCACCTACGATCAGCTCAATCAGGTTTTGCCGCCTGATCAGGTCAGCTCGGAACAGATCGAAGACGTTATGTCGATGCTGTCCGAGATGGGCATCAACATCATCGAAGATGAAGAGGCCGAAGAGGAAGAGAACAAAGGCTCGACCGATCTGACAACCACAGAAAGCAACCGCGAGGTTGCGTTGGCAGGGGCCGCCACCGAAAAGCTGGACCGCACCGACGACCCTGTTCGCATGTATCTGCGCGAGATGGGTTCGGTTGAACTGCTCAGCCGTGAGGGCGAGATTGCCATCGCCAAGCGGATTGAAGCAGGGCGCAACACCATGATCGCAGGCCTGTGCGAAAGCCCGTTGACCTTCCAGGCGATCACCATCTGGCACGATGAATTGTTGTCCGAAGACATTCTGCTGCGGGATGTCATCGATCTGGAAACCACGTTCGGCAACCAGCTGGACGAAGACGGCGACGCGCCAGTCGTTGATGCGTCTGCCGTGCAGGCTGCAAAACCTGCAAGAGAGGCCGGGCCGGAACTGGATGCGGATGGCAACCCGATCACCAGCGACGACGATGATGACGAAGACGATCAGGTCAATATGTCGCTGGCCGCGATGGAAGCGGCATTGAAGGATCAGGTTCTGACCACTCTGGAACGGATCTCTACCGATTTCGCGATGCTGTCTGAAATGCAGGACAGCCGTATTTCGGCCACCCTGAACGAGGATGGCACGTTCAGCGAAGAGGACGAGGCGACTTATCAGAAGTTGCGGGCCGAGATTGTGCAACTGGTGAATGGTCTTCACCTGCACAACAACCGGATCGAAGCTTTGATCGATCAGCTTTACGGTATCAACCGTCGCGTTATGGCGCTGGACAGCTCGATGGTGAAGCTGGCCGATCAGGCGCGGATCAACCGTCGCGAGTTCATCGACGAATACCGCGGCCGCGAACTTGACCCGAACTGGCTGGCCGAGATGGCGGAAAAGCCGGGTCGGGGTTGGCAGATGTTCATCGAACGCTCGACCGCGAAGGTCGAAGAGCTGCGCAACGACATGGCTCAGGTCGGCCAGTATGTGGGTCTGGACATCAGCGAATTCCGCCGCATCGTTCAGCAGGTACAGAAGGGCGAAAAAGAGGCGCGGCAGGCCAAGAAGGAAATGGTCGAAGCCAACCTGCGTCTGGTGATCTCGATCGCCAAGAAGTACACGAACCGCGGCCTGCAATTCCTTGATCTTATTCAGGAAGGTAATATCGGCCTGATGAAGGCGGTAGACAAGTTCGAATACCGCCGCGGCTATAAATTCTCGACCTATGCAACGTGGTGGATTCGTCAGGCTATCACGCGTTCGATCGCGGATCAGGCGCGCACGATCCGTATTCCGGTTCACATGATCGAAACGATCAACAAGCTGGTCCGGACCGGCCGCCAGATGCTGCACGAGATCGGCCGCGAACCGACACCCGAGGAACTGGCCGAAAAGCTGCAAATGCCGCTTGAGAAGGTTCGCAAGGTGATGAAAATCGCCAAAGAGCCGATTTCGCTGGAAACGCCGATTGGTGACGAAGAAGACAGCCAGCTGGGTGATTTCATCGAGGACAAGAATGCCGTGCTGCCTCTGGACAGCGCCATTCAGGAAAACCTCAAGGAAACCACCACACGGGTTTTGGCATCGCTCACCCCGCGCGAAGAACGTGTGCTGCGGATGCGTTTCGGCATCGGTATGAACACCGACCACACGCTTGAAGAGGTGGGTCAGCAGTTCAGCGTGACCCGCGAACGTATTCGCCAGATCGAAGCGAAGGCGCTGCGGAAGCTGAAGCATCCCAGCCGATCCCGAAAACTTCGGTCCTTCCTGGATCAATAATTTCCAAGGCGCCTCACCCGAGGCGCCTTTTTTCAATCAAGGCGCTCTTCACGATGGCCTGTTCTCCCATCACATTGGCGGGAACGCACAAGGCCCGGACCTTCTGTCCTTCTATATCCGTTCTGTCCACTCATGGGACGGGCCGGGGCGAGGTTTTTCAAGCTGATGACCCCCGGTCTCACGTCCGTATCGGGTGTGCCAATCGTGTCTTGAACGCGCTGGGCGGCTGGCCTGTCCAACGTTTGAAAGCGGTCGAAAATGCGGCCTGATCCGCATAGCCCAGCGAATAGGCGATTTCGGACAAGGGCATTTCATTCTTGATAAAGGTCTGCGCCAGGTCGCACCGCAGTTCGTCGACAACATCGCGATAGCTGGTGCCTTCATCCCTGAGGCGCCTGCTGAAGGTTCTAAGGCTCATCCCCAGATCAGCCGCGACGCTTTCGGCCTGCGGGATTGCGCCGGGCAGGGAACGGGTAACCAGCCCTTCGACCTTGGAGCGGGTCAGATGTTTGGGGGCGCCTCTCTCAGAAAGCAGGCGATCTGCATATCCCAGCAAGTGCTCTCTGAGTTGGGGGTCATATGTCGGCACAGGCAGGTCCAGCGCGGAAAGTGGCAGGATAATCTCGAGGTTCTCAGCCCCAAAGGTCACGGGAAAACCGGCAAGCTTCTCAAATCTTCGGGCGTGGTCGCCGACCCTGTGCTGAAACCGAATTTCTATCGGATAGAGATTGACTTGCGTCAGGTTCCGCATTCTGGCCAGGGTCGCAAATATCAGGAATTCGGTGCGTCTATGATACCGCGCAAATCCGGGGTCTTTCCACTCGGCTTCCAAGGTCGCAAAGTTACCCGCGACGCGCAGGTTAAGCGCGATGGCAGGGTCGATGATGCCGTGAAAGCGCGAGAGGTTCTCCATCACCTGTTTCAGATCGCGGGAATACTTGCTGATATAGGCGGTCACGGTCGAGGCTGACGTAACCTCAAGACCCGTGCGAGCCGCAAACGTGACGTCGTGGGTGGCGTCACATGCATAACGGATAAACAAAGCCTCGCTTTGTACGCTGTAGGTTGAGACCGGCGGCGCGATATCCTGAGGGCGCAGCCCTGCCATCTTCAGGACATTACAGGACATATCGCCATTTCCGGAATAGCGGTCCAGTGCCTGAACAAACAGATGAAGTCGGCCGATATCGACATCCATCGCGAAGCAGTACCTCAAATTTTCAAATACATAAGCGGACTATTACAGAATTCTCTTTCATGATCGACGGTGCTGACAAGTCGATTTCACACAGAAACAAGCCATCGGTGGCAAATTCTCGAAATTTATTGACCGGTATGGACAAGCGTCGCCATGTGCAACGAACCAATTCAGCAATGTTGCCGGGTCCAGACCTTTATGGGGATGAGGTCAGAGCCTCGGGGAAATCACCAGCCTCTGGTCAAGGCTCCCCGGCACGCCCCCATACCTTTCGTACATGTCGCATTGCTTCGCTCAGGTGGTTTTGTCAGGCTGGCTTTAAGTCAAAAATACCGGTGAAAAACCTTGCAAGATGTTTTTTAGAATACAGGGGTTTATGACCAAAACCTGATTGTGTTTGACGGCGAATGCGTGCTGTGTTCGGGGTTTTTCCAGTTTATGCTGAAACGTGACCGGCGCCATGTTTTCCAATTTGCCACGGCGCAGTCCCCGCTTGGGCAAAAACTGTATCGAGATCTCGGCCTTCCCACACAGGATTTTCAAACCAATCTGGTGGTCGTGGATGGCGCTGTTTTTCAGCATCTGGATGCATTTTCTGAGGCGATGCGACAGTTGCGCGCTCCGTGGTCGCTGTTATCAATATGCCGGTTTCTGCCTCGGCCCATCAAGGATCCGGCCTATCGCTTGATCGCACGAAACAGATACGCGTTCTTTGGGCGTTCCAAGAAATGTCTGGTTCCCTGTCCCGATATCAGGGCTCGTTTTGCCGAAAACGGGTACTAGCGATGGGAGATCCCTTTCTTAAGGCGATAGGATCGACCGAAAGGTTGCCAAGGGCGGTTCGAGTTCTGCACACGAGCGAGGGCTACTTTACGGGGCGCTGCGACATCGAACGTGGCAAAGGGCTATGGGTTGCCCTTGCAACACGTCTGGCCGGATTTCCGCGAAGCGGCAAAGACGTCCCCGTTTCTCTGCACATTGGTGCAAATGGCGAATTCTGGTCATGGGACCGGAATTTCGCGGGCCACAAAACCCGATCAACTCTGAAATATGATACGAAAAGAGAGTGTGTTCGGGAATCTTTCGGCTCGATCTCAATCTGGTTAAAGCCCATTTGGCGGGAAAACGGAATGGATATCAAAATCCTCCGCCTGACCGTGTTTGGTATTCCGATGCCAGCTTTTACCTTGCCGCGATCAAGAACGCGCGAATGGCAGGACAAAACGGGGCGCTTTCGGTTTGATGTGTCTGCTGGCGCGCCGGGACTGGGAATGTTGATCAGGTATCAGGGATGGCTCACGCCGGTTCACGTATCGCACGAGACAGATTAAACAGAACGTGAGCGACCCTGTGCCGACGAAGCTAATGGCCTAACCTTTTTGACACACACACAATCAGGGAAGTAATGACAATGAAACATACACGGACATTTGCCGCGGTTGCCGCCCTGGCGTTCAGCATTCCCATGGCTGCTGACGCAGCGCCGCACGGGTACCGGACCGAGCCGATAAACGCCACTGACTTCGAGGTTATTCCGCGCGGCGACCAGCGTACCGAAGGATACTGGTGCGCGGCAGCGGATTATGCACGGCGTACTTTGGGCGCGGGCTGGCGCGATCCGATCTACGTGTTGCGCGGGTATGGGCCAAGCGTCACCACAGGGCGTAAAACAGCGGTTCAGTTTTCGATCAAGCCGCCACAGAATGTCGGTGCGCAGCCAAGCAGCTTTGTTTCGGTTGGTTTTCAGCCGGGGTACAGCATATCTGTACAAGGCGCGAATGCCAGGTGTAACTATCGACCGTTCTTTAACGACTGACAAAACGGCGAGACACCGTGAATGCAGACTGAATTTGTAATTCAGACCCAAGGTTCAGGTCTTTACGAGTTCACGGCCGAGTTGACGCATTGGCTGGGGCAGGTGGCGACGGATGGCTTACTGACGCTTTTCGTTCGCCACACCTCCTGTTCGTTGCTTATTCAGGAAAACGCGGATCCCGAAGTTCAAACCGACCTTCGGGCGTTCTTCGAAAGGCTGGTGCCGCCATCCAATCACCCGTCAATGTCGTATCTAAGGCATACTTATGAAGGCCCCGATGACATGCCCGCGCATATAAAAGCTGCGCTGTTGCCTGTATCCTTGTCGATACCTGTGGTGCAGGGTCGCCCATGCCTTGGAACATGGCAGGGGATATATCTGTTTGAACACCGCACGGCACCACACCAGAGACGGATTGCAGCGCACCTGGCCTGACCCTTTATCTAGCGGTTGAAATTTCCGACTACCCAAATCCTAGTTGCTGCCCTATAGTTGTGGATAAGTAAGTCGCAGCGCTTACAAAAAGAGGCGGAACAAGGGACGAGGAGACGGCGGATGCGCTGCCCGTTTTGCGGAAATATCGATACTCAGGTAAAAGATTCACGTCCGGCAGAGGATCACGTGGCAATCCGCCGACGCCGGTTCTGCCCGGCCTGTGGCGGGCGGTTCACGACCTATGAACGTGTGCAACTGCGTGATTTGGTTGTCATAAAGACCAATGGGAAGCGCGAGGACTTCGACCGCGACAAACTGGAACGTTCGATCCGTATCTCGATGCAGAAACGGCCAGTTGATCCTGAACGGATCGATCAGATGATATCGGGTATCGTACGTCGGCTGGAAAGCATGGGCGATACGGATATCCCGTCCCACAAGATCGGCGAGATCGTCATGGAAGCTCTGGCGCGGATCGATACCGTCGCTTATGTTCGCTTTGCGAGTGTGTACAAGAATTTCCAGGCGGCCGATGATTTTGAGGAGTTTGTCCACGAACTGCGCCCGCCGCAGCCACCGACGGACGAGTGAGCGAAACAGATAAGCGATTCATGGCGCTGGCCCTGTCACTGGGGCGGCGCGGTCAGGGGATGTGCTGGCCAAACCCTGCAGTGGGTTGTGTTATCGTGCGCAAAGGCCGGATTGTCGGGCGCGGTTGGACCCAGCCGGGCGGTCGCCCCCATGCCGAGACCGAGGCTTTGGCGCAAGCCGGGCAGGCCGCGCACGGTGCGACCGCCTATGTAACTTTGGAACCCTGCGCCCATCACGGCAAGACACCCCCCTGTGCCGAGGCTTTGATTGCTGCGGGTGTCGCCCGTGTCGTGGCCGCCGTGGAAGACAGTGATCCGCGCGTCGCAGGGCAGGGCTTTGCCAAGTTGCGCGAGGCCGGAATTAAGGTCGTAACCGGTGTCCTCGCAGAGCAGGCGGAACGTGATCTGGAAGGCTTCTTCCTGAAGACGGAACAAGGCCGACCTTTCGTGACCCTCAAGCTAGCCAGCAGTTTTGATGGGCGGATCGCAACCTCGACCGGACACAGCCAATGGATTACCGGGCCACAGGCGCGTCGTGTTGTCCATGCCATGCGTGCGCGTCACGATGCGGTGATGGTCGGAGCGGGTACCGCGCGGGCCGACGATCCGTCACTGACGGTTCGGGATCTTGGCGTTGAACATCAACCGGTGCGCGTTGTCGTTTCGCGCCATATGGACATATCCCTGATGGGACATTTGGCCCGCACAGCATCAAAGACACCTGTCTGGCTCTGCCATGCGCATCACCCGGACGCCGAGCGCGCGAAAGCCTGGGAAGGACTGGGCGCAAGGCTGATCCCATGCGCGTTGAAAGATCATCAGATTGACGCGGTCGATCTGCTCCATCAGTTGGGGCAAGCCGGTCTGACCAGCGTCTTCTGCGAAGGGGGGGCGGCGGTGGCGGCGTCACTGCTGGCAGAGGATCTGGTGGATGAACTGGTCGGATTTACTGCCGGATTGACCATCGGTGCCGAGGGGCTGGCGGCAGTTGGAACATTGGGGTTAACGACGCTGGACGCGGCGCCAAGATTCGAGCTGACGGAAACCAATAGGGTGGGTGGGGATATCCTGCACCGTTGGCGCAGGGCGTCTGACTAGGTTTAGCGCCACAAGTGCGCATGTGTCGCAAACACGCCCTGAAGTTTTGACAGAACACGATTGAAGGGACCGGTCGGGGCACAAGTGCCCTGCGCCAGACGTTCAACGGCAACCTCGACGGGGCAGGGTTGCCCCGTGACCGGGTCGAAATAGCGAGGATAATCAATAAGGGTGGCATGGACGAGGCCCATCAACGTCGGTCGCGCACCACGCCGGGCAGGAACAGCCCCCAGATCCGTGGTCAGCCCCCAACCCGCATAAAAAGGCGCGCCCAGAGTTGTAACCTTCACGCCGCGCAGCAAAGCTTCGAACCCCAGAAGCGACGTCATGGTCCATACTTCCTGCACGTGCAGCAACAATGATGCGGGGTCTGTTTGGGTTGCAACGATGTCGGCAATTGCCTCGGCATCGATCCTGCCTTCGCGCAAACCCGCTTCGACATCGGGGTGGGGTTTGTAAATCAGGATCGCGTCGGGATTGGCGTCGCGCGCAGCTTTCAGCAGGTCCAGATTGTTGCGAACCGCGCTGGTACCCAACAGGATTGAGGCATCGTCCTCGACCTGTCCGGGCACAAGAATACGATGGCCTTCGGGCAGGGGGCTGGCGGGATTGCCGGTATTGTATTTGCTCAAGCCTGCGGCCAAGAGGTTCTCGATAAGACGCTCTGCGCGCAGGTCCTGATCCGGCCTCAACGTTTCACGCAAAGTGATCAACTCTTCCAACTGGCTGGGTTTTGTCGGGTTGTAATAGATACCGAATTCGTCCGTCACCAGCGACAGTGGCGGGACCAGTGCCGCCCCAAGTCCGCGTGAACGCAAGAACCCGTCTTCGACCCGAACCGCCCCTTCGGTGTTTCTTGCCTGGCTGGCCCAGACCATGTGGGGGTGGTCCGGTGTGCCGGGTTGAGATGCCGTAAAGCGCAGCTTTCCATGTTGTCCGAAGAACTGTTGCAGATGCCTGCGTTTCCACAAGCGCATCCCGGATGCCGTCCAGCCGTTCTTGTCCTGTCGCCAAACGCGGGTCTGTGCCTCTAACGTGTCCAGCACCGTTTCCAGCTCGCACAGCTGATCGCGATAGGGATCGTACCAAGTCGGGTAAAGCAGCATGGCGGCCGCGAACAATTGTGCCCGTGTCAGGCTGCGCTGACGACGCGGAACGGGGCGGTCATCCTGCGTCAGGCCCCATCCTGCATAGAAAGGTTGGCCGAAAACACGCGGTTTGTGGCCAGCCAGAATTGCCTCAAACCCCAGTTGCGAGGACACGGTGTAGACTGCGACAGCCCCTTCAAGCAACGGCCATGGGCTGATCGGGTCGCTGAACTGCGATATCCGGTCTGACAGGTCCTGATTGGTAAAATGCCCCTGACGGTGACCAGCCAGTGTTTCAGGATGCGTCTTGATCAGGATACGCGCGCCGGGGTTTTCCTCCTGCGCCAAGACAAGCATTTCAAGAAACCGGGCGCGGTCCGCTCCGCTTGCTGTTACCGACGCATCGCCAACCGTCTGATCAATCACCAGAACATAACCCGGATCGGGTGGGTCAAGATCGAGATCGAAGGCGGAATACTTGCTGAGGTTAAGCTCCCTGATCCGCGTGATCGCGGCGCGGGCACGGTTCAGCAGGGCCGTGTCATCCAGGGGGTGCGTGGCCAGCACTGTTTCAAGCTCAGACGGCGTGGCGGCATCGAAATGCAGGCCGGAACGATCCAGTAACAGCCCCAAAGGGGGCTCGCCATTCCGGCCCGGGTGCAGAGATCTGAGAAAGGCGTCCTCGACCCGCAGAACCGGGGCAGCGTGTTTTTCGGCGATCTTAAGGCCGCGATGTGCTGTCGGGCTGTTACCCCAGACGCCTACGCAATCGCCGTCTTTGGGATATCCCAGACGAATGTCGTAACCCGAAAGCGACAGGATTCGTCTCAGACGATTCTGGGTCAGAAAGCCGCCGTTATAGACGAACAGCCGATTTTGCCCGCTCCCGGCTGACGTGTCGGGATCGGGCCTCATGCATCAATTGCCGGTTAGGGTGGCAACGTTTGCAACGGGTGTCAGACCGCCTGCGATAAGTGAGATCGATTTGCTCCATTGTGCATAGGGCGCTTCGGTCACGTAGATCGTATCATCGTCCCGGATCACGAAATCGCGTGCAATGAACAGGCCGTTGGGGGCTGTCAGGTTCAGCAGGTAGATCATGCGCTGATCCCCTTTGAGGTCGGCGCGTCCGGTGATACTGCGGGCGACATCCTGACGTTCCTTGCGCAGGATAAAGATACCCGTTGGATCTGAGGACAGCGTCAGCAGACCACCGACCTGTGCCAAGGCTTCCAGTGCCGACAGGTCCTGGCTTTCAAATGCCACGCGCGACTGGCCCCCGGTTGCGCCAAGGGCGATATACGATCTGCTGTCCTCTTCCACCAGAATGCGGTCGCCACCGCGCAGGGCGACGTCCAGCTTGGGGTTGCGAAACAGGTCCTCGTACCAGACGGTACCCTTCTGATCGCCCCGGATCAGGGTCACCAGCGCGATGTCAGACGCGACCGAGACTCCGCCTGCCTGGGACAACATACCAAGCAGCGACCGGGTTGGCCGTTCAATCGGATAAATGCCCGGCGCGGCAACCGTGCCCGTCAGCGAGACGGTGGACCCGTCACCAGCGACGCGCCGCACTTCGACCTGCGGGTCCGGCGTTTGCTCCTGAAGCTTGTCTGTGATCAGAACGCGCAGCTGTTCCGGCGTGTTTCCCGCAGCCCGAATCCGGCCTGCATAGGGAACAAAGATAAATCCGTCGCTGTCGACCTGAACCTCATTCAACGTGGTTGCAAGACCGGTTTCGCCGGACAGAAGGCCATCGTCGACGTTTTCCCAGATGGTCAGCCCCAGCACGTCGCCAGGGCGGACGGTATCCGCGGTCAATGTCTGGGCACTGCTAAAGGAGGAAGAAAAACCATACTGAGGAATAGCGGATGTCGCGCGTGTGACGTTGTCATCAACTTCAACGACAAATGCGTTGCCCCCTTTTTGAACTGAACCGGCCAGAATTTCGGATTTGTTCGGTCCGGATTTTGGCAGCTGGCACGCGGCCAGCAGGCCAATTGCAGCCACAAAGGACACGCCCCGAATCCATCGCCTAGGAGAGACTTTCACCGCCCGATATCCTCAGTCTTTTGTAGTTGCGTGCAGATTAGCTGGTAAGTTGCTTAACTTCCAGTCACACACCACCCGTTTCATTCGACGACTTTCAACTGTGTCGTTCGCGCCTCGTTCGTATTCAGAACCGATTGGTAGGGATCGTTGGTGTCCAAAAGCATATCCACGGCGCGGCGCAGCAGCTGACGGCGCCCTCGTCTTGAATAGAACCCGCCGGGTACCTGACTGGTTTCCAGAAGAAATTGCCGATAACAGCGATAGGCTTCGGAATCGGGGCGGCAAGGATCGGCAAAAAACGCCGCGATCGGCTGCTGCGAGACGAAATCGGGTTTGTCATAAACCGAACGCCCGAAAATGCGCAATGGAATGCCCCGCCACAGGACCTGCTGTCCGGCGGTGGAATTCACGGTGACGGCCGAATTCGCCTCATCCAGCAATCTGGCCAGCTTGCCGCCCGGCACATAATGAACCCGGTCGTCGATGCCGTGTTTTCTGGCAATCTCGCGAGCCCGGCGTCGCAACGGTTCGCGATGGTTTTCCAGGGGGTGTTCCTTTACCACCAGCCTGTGATGGGTCGGCGCGCCTTGCGCAAATCCTTCGATTGCCAGCTCAAGAAATTCACACATGCCCGAAAAGCTGGAATGAGCCTTCACCGAGCTGTCATGCCCAAGCTGCAACAGAACGAGGTGGTAGGGGTATCCGCCCCATCTGACCCGCGCCGTCGCCACACTTCGCTGAAGACGATGAAAAGGCATCAAAAACAGGCGCTTGAGGTACAATCTGAATTCTTGCGAGACAGGTAATTCCCTGTGCGGTTGAAAGTTTCGGTAGCGGCTGTTCAGAGTCATCACGAACCAATGATAAAGGGCGCCATAGAAGATATGATGCCGCATGTCTCCCCAATGCGACGGGGGCGGCGGCGCCTTTCGGTCGGACAGGGCCATGGCCTGACGCATCTGCTGAACGTCCAGCGTCATCAGCCGGGAATTTCCATTTGACCCGTCCCGCTCATAGGTCACCCACCAGGGGCGCAGATACCCCTCCTCGAATACATGTACGGTAACTCCGCAAGACCGTGCGATTTCGACCGCACGCGCATGTATGGGTCTGGTGTCGCCATATAGTACAATGTCCGTAACAGCTTTTTCAGCGATTAAAGAGGACAGTGTTGCGGGCCAGTTTTCCGGTTTGTCCTGAAACGGGATGTAACTTGCTTTGTCAAACCAGAACGCCTGATCGCCTGCATTGAATCCAACTCGCCAGACCCGAGCCCCCGTCGCGCGCAACATACGCCCCAAGGCCGGGAAAAAAGGTCCGTGCGGGCCCTGAAGGAACAGGAAGACCCGATCATGAGACCTTAAAGGCGGGTGCTGCATCCGAACTGCTCGTATTGTTGTTGTTGCCAAAACTATGCCCGTTTGGTCGGTGTACGGCAAGGCAGGGCTTGCCCGCGCGGCCCGTTGGCCTTACCTCGACGGTGATAGTCAGGCACAGGTTAGAAACTGAGGGTTAACGGAATGTTTACAGGGATCGTCACCGACATGGGCACCGTCGCCGAGCTGGAGCAGCAGGGAGACCTGCGTGCGCGGATCAGGACCACCTATGACACTGCGGGCATCGATATCGGGGCCTCGATTGCCAGTGACGGTGTGTGCCTGACCGTGATCGCGCTGGGCGACGATTGGTATGACGTCCAGATCAGCGCGGAAACCGTTTCGAAAACCAATCTCGACACCTGGACTGTCGGCAAGCGTGTCAATCTGGAACGCGCCCTGAAGGTTGGTGACGAACTGGGCGGTCACATCGTTTCGGGCCATGTGGATGGTGTAGCCGAGGTGATCGCGATCAAGGAAGACGGCGACAGCACCCGCGTCATCCTGCGCGCGCCAAAAGATCTTGCACGGTTTATCGCGCCCAAAGGGTCGGTGGCACTGAACGGCACATCCCTGACGGTCAATGACGTGACAGACTGCGATTTTGGCATCAACTTCATTCCACACACCAAAGAGGTCACCACTTGGGGTGACGTGCAGGTCGGTGACAGGGTCAATCTTGAGATCGATACGCTGGCCCGTTATGTGGCGCGTCTGGCCGAAATGTCCTGATAGGATACGTCGCGTCGGAACAGACCTGCGCCGTTTGTGGACTGGTCTTTGTGCCCTCAGTGGTCTATTCCGCCGTTCAAACATGCCATGCGAAAGGCTGCCCAATGAGCTTTGAGACACCCGGCCCGGTCGAGGCCCGGCTGCGCGATGCGATCAGCCCGATCGAAGACATTATTGAAGAGGCGCGTGCGGGCCGGATGTATATCCTGGTCGACCACGAGGATCGCGAAAACGAGGGCGATCTGGTGATTGCTGCCGAGTTCGCCGATGCCGAGGCCATTAACTTTATGGCCACCCATGGCCGTGGCCTGATCTGCCTGCCGATGACGGCAGAACGGGTCGAAGCACTTGGGCTGCCGATGATGGCGGTGAACAACTCATCCCGGCACGAAACCGCATTCACCGTGTCCATCGAGGCGCGCGAAGGGGTCAGCACCGGGATCTCTGCCGCCGACCGTGCGCTGACCGTGGCGACTGCGATCAACGAGCAAAACACGATGGCTCATATCGCAACGCCCGGCCACGTCTTCCCCTTGCGCGCCAAGCGGGGTGGGGTGCTGGTGCGTGCCGGTCATACCGAGGCTGCCGTTGATATCTCGCGTCTGGCCGGCCTGAACCCCTCGGGCGTGATCTGCGAGATCATGAAACCCGACGGCACCATGGCGCGTCTGCCCGATCTGGTTGAATTTGCGCAAGAGCACAACATGAAGATCGGCACAATCAGTGACCTGATCGCCTACCGGTCGCGCAACGACAATCTGGTGGTTGAAACCTCGCGTCAGATGGTGACCTCAGAATATGGTGGCGAGTGGGAAATGCGGCTGTTCACCGATCAGACCCATGGCATCGAACATGTGGTCATGATCAAGGGCGACATTACCACACCCGAACCGGTGTTGACCCGCACCCATGCTCTGCACGAGGCCCCCGATATTCTGGGTCTTGGTCCGAAATCCTCGCGCGAACTGCCGCGCGCCATGGAGAAGATTTCTGAAGAAGGACGGGGCGTGGTCTGCCTGTTCCGTCAACCGCGCAACTCGCTATATGCAACGGGTGACGAGGGGCCGCGCACAATCAAACAAACCGGTCTGGGGGCGCAGATCCTGTCCAAGATGGGAATTCAGGAACTGGTTCTGCTGACCGACTCGCCGCAAACCGTATATCTGGGGCTTGACGCGTTTGGCCTGTCCATCGTCGGTACCCGTTCGATTTTGAAGGAAGACTGATCATGGCTGCTCAAGACGAACATGGCGTTCTGCCGACACCGACATTTGACAAGCCGGTCAAGCTGCTGATCGTGGCGGCGCCGTTTTATCGTGCGATTGCCGATAACCTGATCACGGGCGCGAAGGCCGAAATCGAAGCCGCGGGCGGAACCTGCGAAGTGGTCGAGGTGCCCGGCGCGCTGGAAATCCCGACCGCCATCGCAATGGCCGACCGTCAGTGCAACTTTGATGGCTACGTCGCGCTGGGCTGCGTCATTCGTGGCGAGACAACGCATTACGAAACCGTTTGCAATGACTCCAGCCGGGCCATCCAGTTGATGGGCCTGCAGGGCCTGTGCATCGGCAATGGCATTCTGACTGTGGAAAACGACGCGCAGGCCGAAGTCCGCGCGAACCCGAAAAAGATGAATAAAGGGGGTGGGGCTGCTGCTGCGGCCTTGCATCTGATCGCGCTCAGCCGTAAGTGGGGCTCTTCCAAAAAGGGCGTTGGTTTCAAACCGCCGTCCGAGTCCATCCTCGTGGCGGGCGACAGCAACGGACCCTCGACAGCATGACCAAGACAGACGCGCCGAAACCGGCCAACCAGAAACGCCTGATGAAATCCGCCGCCCGGCTTTATGCCGTGCAGGCGCTGTTCCAGATGGAACAGTCCGGGCAAACGACCGAAGCTGTCGTGAATGAGTTTCTGGATCACCGTTTTGGCGCTGTCTATGAGGGTGAGGAAATGTTGGACGGTGATATCAGTGTCTTCCGCTCGTTGGTCGACAATGCGGTGAACTATCAGGCGGCCATCGACCAGATGACGGACCGTGCGCTGGTCGCCAAATGGCCGATCGCTCGGATTGACCCGACCTTGCGGGCGCTGTTCCGTGCGGCTGGGGCAGAGCTGACCCAAAGCGACACGCCGCCAAAGGTTGTCATCACTGAATTTGTTGACGTTGCGCGTGCGTTTTTCCCGGAAGGCAAAGAGCCGAAATTCGTCAATGCTGTGCTGGATCATATGGCGCGTGAGGCACAGCCCGAGGCATTCTGACGCCTTTACGAGAACCAGATATGCGCTAACTTGAATGTCATAGCGCAAAGAGGTTCGCCATGCCCAAACTGATCCGCCTTTATATCACGCAAGTTGCCTGGGGCTTTGTCATTTCGGCTGTGTTTGTCGGCGTCCTGTTGGCGCTGAATGTCGCAAACCTGCGCCATCTGATAACCAGTTCGGAAATCGGTCTTATCGCTTTGGTGATGATCTGGTTCATGAACGGCATTGTCTTTGCCGGTGTCCAGTTCGCCTACAAGATCATGAGCATGGCAGAAAAGCCGCAAGGCCCGCGCCGGGGGACACCTGTTGTACACAGCTTTGAACCGGCGGTTGCAAAGCAGGAAGCCCGCGCTGGGCGCTGAACTTCCGTGGAAAATGTGGCGGGACCACCAAACAACCGTGTGGTTTGATTCCCGAGGACCTGTATATACAGGTGGGCGCCAGGTAATCAGGCCAGGACCTGAACAGAGCCAGCCCCCTCGGAATTGCTTAAGGCCACCAGAATGCTACCTTTCACAAGAAGGGCAGAACCCGCCACGCGCTTAAGTAGGGCGTATGACGGGTTCGCACAAGGGGTCAGGCATCAACAGTTTCGTGCAATGCCGTGCGCATCTTGCCAAAGTGTTCGTCCCAACCCTTGTCCAGCGCCAGGATCAGGCCAAAGGCATCGGCCCCCTGCGGCAGGCCTTCATGCCGAAGGTCAAGGCGCGTCCCGCCTGCGACGGGTTCCAGGGTCCACTTGACTACGCTCACCGTGTCGCCCATCGGTTTTACGGTGAACGTGTATTCCAGATATTTGGGAGGGTTGGCAACGCGAACCTCACCCCAGATCAACAGGTCGCCGCTTGTCGTGCCAAACATCTCCAGCTTTTGACCCGCGGACAGAGTATGTCGAGGTTTGTGGAACCATTCCGCCAGACGATCCGGGTCTGTAAGATAAGCCCAAACCGTTTCCGGCTCGGCCCTCAGAAAGATCGATTTATTCAGAACTGCATCGGTCATTTCGATTTCCTTTCAACAGCTTCCTTGAGAGAGTTGAGGCGATCGTCCCAGAACTGGTCAAAATATCTGAGCCAGTCCAAAACGGGGGCCATCCCCTTTGGTTCAAGACGGTTAATGCGTTCGCGGCCGCGGGTTTCAACGGTGATCAAGCCGCCGTCGGATAGCACGGTCAGATGTTTTTTGACCGCGGCCCGGGTCATGTCGAACCGGTCTGTCAACTGCCCGATGGTCATGTCTTGAGACGAGAGCAATTGCACAATGTCCCTACGTGTGGGATCGGCCAGCGCACGAAACGCGTTTTGAGTTCGGTTATCCATAAGCAACCCCGGAAGAGATACCATTTGGTATCATATTAATGCGACACCCAAAGGTATCATGTCAAGTGCGACGCAGCACTTTACTTTTGTTCCCTAATTGTTCACATTTCTGACATGACTTTAGATCTGCAGCCCGGACAGAAACTGGCGCGTGGCGTCGCACGCCACCTTGCCGCGCATGGTTTTGTTTCTGTTGAAGAATTCGTTCCGGCACGTGGTCTGCGTGTCGATGTGATGGGGCTGGGTCCCAAAGGTGAGATTTGGGTGATCGAATGCAAATCCAGCCGTGCCGATTATCAATCGGATGCCAAATGGCAGGGCTATCTGGAATGGTGCGACCGATTCTTCTGGGCCGTGGATACCGAGTTTCCGACCGATCTGTTACCTGACGAAACGGGCTTGATCATTGCTGATGCCTATGATGCCGAGATCGTGCGCATGGCGCCCGAGGACAAGCTTGCTCCAGCGCGGCGCAAAAAGATGATCCAGAAATTTGCAACAGATGCAGCACGCCGACTGCATGCACTGCGCGATCCGCGCTTGTAAAAAGCTCAGCCTTTGACGGCGAGGGCGGCCTGTATCGCGGCGCGGATCTCGTCTGCGATTTCTTCGGCTTCCTCGGGATCGAAATCCATCGGAATCTCGATGCCGTCGGCTTCGATGAACAAGCGTACCATCCCCTGATCGGTCGGGCCGATTTGCAGGTTGGCCTGTATATCGCGTTCGGTATTGATGCCCATCTGTGCCTCCGAGCCTGAGCGTTCGTGCTAACGCGCACGGGGTTGAGAATCAAGTCACCTTTGCGGTCAGATAAGACATGGATAAAGTGGTTCTCAGAACGTTTCGCCCCGATGATGCCGCGTGGCTGGTTGAACAGCACGGGTTGCTCTATGCGCGCGACGAAGGATTTGATGACAGCTTTGCCCCATTGGTTGCGCGCATCCTTGAGGAGTTCATTGCAGACAACGACCCGTCCTTTGAAAAAGGCTGGATTGCTGAACGGGCTGGACAAAGATTGGGTAGCATCTTCTGCGTGCGCGTGGACCAGACGACCGCCAAACTGCGCCTCTTCCTGCTTGTCCCCGAGGCGCGCGGACTTGGGTTGGGGAAACGGCTGTTACAGACCTGTACAGACTTCGCACGCGAGGCTGGATATCGGGAAATGGTTCTGTGGACCCATGAAAGCCATACGGCTGCCTGCGCGCTTTACAGGGCGTTTGGCTGGGAACTGATCGACAGCAAACCGGTGCATTCCTTTGGGGTCGATCTTGTCGAACAAAGCTGGAGAATTCGGCTTTAATCCTCTTGCATTCCCCCGGCGCGTTCGGTACATCGCCCCTCACGAAGTGCCGCCTTAGCTCAGTTGGTTAGAGCGCTGGATTGTGGATCCAGAGGTCCCCTGTTCAAGCCAGGGAGGCGGTACCATCTCCCAAAGCTGTTTTTTTGTTTGATTGCTTGAGATTGTTCGGCTCAGTTGCACCAGTTTTTTATGGAGGTAGCTTCGAACAAAAAGGGGGCAAATTCGGATTTTGCCCAAAAATTGCCCAAAAAAGTAAGCGAAACAGACAACCAAGACCTCAGAATAAGTGCAGAAGTGTTAGCTTATGTTTCTCTCAAAATCTCTAGATTTGCTCAAACATCTACGGCGTAGACAAATTTTTTGCTCGAGCCTTCGGTTCCCTAAGGCTACTTGCGAAGTTTGCCGACGCGGGAGTGAATTCTGTCCAACATTCGACGTGCCATCGACGGGTTAACCACAAGACGAAGTTGGTCAATGTGTTCACGGTGACAATTACGAAGGCGTTTTCCACTACCACAAGGACAACTCAGGTGACCCTTTATTGGGTTTTTGGCTAAGATTTTGAGGTGATCGGCGATAAGTTTTGCGTCTGGTTCCAAGCCCAGAATATCCCCGAACGCCTCCAACTCTCCTGCAAGGCCATGAGACCTTTCACCTAAGGGCCATTCGCCTTTTCCCGTCTCCGCTAACTTGGTCTCATACCAGTGTTGGCTGAAGAAGTAGTCATCGATCGGACCTAAGAAATACTCTTGCAAACTAGGTTCGGTGGTGCGCAATAGCCATTCCTCATAGACACCGACGCAACAGTTGCCATGCTGTTCGAAGATGTGTCTGTCTAGAACCCGTTCAATCCGTCCACCGGTTTCGAAAACCACCGGCTCATCCTCTGGAAAACTCGCGGGAACAGCGATTTGGACTTCGAAACTGTCAAACTCACCGAGTGGTCCAGTCAAGATGTACTTTCCGGCGATGCAAACCAAATCCTTCCAAGTAGTGACACTTAGTTCGGGTTGGTACTGAGCGACGTACTTGTTGGCCTCTTCAATTAAGGCCTCCGGCGGGGCCGTTTCTTCGTCCTTTTTCGCTATTGCGCCCATGGTTTATTTCCACCACCTGCTGCACGCTTGGCTTCCAGCGCTGCCTGCGCACGATCCGTCTTCTCAGAGTCTGTAAGCGCAGCGGCTGCGGCAGAAGCAATCATTGGAGCGGCAAGTCCAACACCAAGCGCTGACTTTTTCTCTAGTGGCGCTACGGCGCTGTTAGCTGCTTCTTGTGCTGGATCGAAGAAACTGTGGCGGAAGACTTTTTTCCAAACTCGCTTTGCGTCTGCATCGCCCGTGTCGTCTGCATTAAGTTTGTCGAGCTCTTTGACGCAAGCTTCTGCTTGTTCGATTAACCGCCCAATGCGATCAGTGTCTTTCTCGTCCGAAACTTGAATGCCATCTGCGTACACAGGCAAATGTTTGGACCGATACGATAGATTGCGAAGCGTTTCTCGAAAGCTCTCATCGTCACGCCCCTCGGCTGAAACGTAAGCCTCAATGAATAGAGCCGTGGCGACCAGTCCTCCGGGGAATTTCAAACCCAAACGTTTTGAATGTGTTTTGGTGTAAAACTTCCCCAACCGAATAATCCGGCGGAGCTGGTAGCTTCCCGAAGTCTCAGGGCTCTTAACTGAAACCTGAGTTTCGATCCATTTATTCATGGCTGCAGGGTCGGACACTACCCACTCGTCGCCAGCGGACAGCTCGTATTTCCAGCCTGCTTCCGTCCAACTTCTCTGGAAAACCGGAAAGTCACATTGATAGCCATCGGAATAGACGACCCGGACGCACTTCATCTTGGTTTCGGGATCGTATTTCATGTTAGTTGCTTTGGCTGCAATTGCGTTCTTTACCCAATTGCGGGTAGTGCGTGGGCCCGAGGCCTCGCTCTTTTCGAACACAACCCCAAGGTCAATGTCGTAGCGACTATCTTGGTCCGCTTCTGGTGGTTGTGTCATGGTCTTTTGAGCATATCCACCTTGGTTTATAGTATCCACAAGAGATGGTTTTTCAGCATCCTCCAGCCCTCGTGTGATGCGGTCAAGATTCGCTTCGCGGCGGCGTTTCATATCCGCTCTCTGGGCGTTGGTGAGCCTCACGTGGTCAGAGTGAAATGAAGAAATTTCTTTTGAATAGTCGTACATATCGTGTCTCGTTCAGGTTATACATCAATAACTGGGGCCTTCACCGATTCACTTCAAGAGCCTTCTTACATAAACTTTAGGGAGAACGAACTGTGTACGCCTTGTTGCCCTGGAAGCTGCTTTCGACAATATTGTTGGTTGTTATTGCGGCGGCCCTTTACGTTGACGACTTGTTAGCGATAGTCGGTATTGCAGTCCCTGAAGCTATGATTGTGCGTGCTCTTCCGGTTGTGCTGCTCGGTTTGTTCTCGGGTTTCTTTGGGCCGACTGGATACTATGCGCCATGGAGAATTCTTTGGCGCGTCGTACCTGCGCTGAACAATTGGTTTCCAGACCTCAATGGTGTTTGGGTTGGGCGCACCAGCACAAACTGGCCGACAATCAAGCGGCTTTTCGAGGCAGCGCAGGGCGATCAAAAAATCACTGAGCAGGAACTGCACGACATCCCGGATCAGGCAGATGCTATGGCCGTTCAAATCACGACCAGCCTGTTTAGCCTAAAAATTGATGCGGGCCTCAGTTCGACAAACGGGCAGTCCCATTCTATCACAGCAAAGCCATGGAGGCATCAACACACAGGGCGAGTACATTTGTCTTATGTGTATCGACAAGAAACACCAAACCCGGGATTGACCGACGAGGAAACTCATCTCGGAGCTGCGGAACTTGTCTTGGACGCCGATGACTACTCCAAGGCAGAAGGTACTTATTGGACGCGTCGTTCATGGCGTACCGGGCGTAACACCGCCGGTAGTATATTGCTGGAACGAGTGCAGACTTACAAAAGCAAAAAACAAAGCCTCAGAGAATTCGCGACAGAGCACAAGTCAAAGATGGCAGCTAGCCAGTAGCTCTGAACAAGAAACGCTCGCTTAGACTATCAGATTTCGTGAGACAATTTTCGTGACCTCGTCAATTGTCTGCTGATCATTGGGGATTAGGTGCCCGTACTGATCTAAAGTAAATGCCACGGAACTATGGCCAGCAAAAACTGATGCTTCCTTTATCCGTCCTTCTCTAACCAATAACGAAACAAAAAAGTGTCTTAGTCCATGTAGGCCGTGATCGACTAGCAAAGGTTTGAATTGCTCCTCTCGCCGCGTATTGACGCGCTTTAGAAGTGGTTTCCAGAATTTGTTTTTGACGTTGTTATAATCGATTGGGTGGCCTGCACGCGTTGGGAAGACCCAGCCTTCCTTAGTTGCGGGGCAGGCGAGACGCCATTCGGCGAGCGTTGGCCAGACCAATTGAGGGACTGGTATTGTGCGCCTCGAGTTCTTTGTTTTGGTCTTTCCAACCCGATGTTTGAGCGACTGGTTACTGCGCGCACGATCAACTTTCCGGTTTATCGTGACGGATGAGAAACCAGCACCGAAGTCGCTCCACTGTAATCCAAGACATTCAGATATTCTTATCCCGGTCATCCGAAGCAGAAGAAACATGGGATAGTATCTTCGGTATGTCCGCGCGATACGAGGATCATCCGAATTGTAAAGGTCGCGAGCCATTTCATCTATTTCGGCCATATCTTGTTCGGATGGGATGCGACCCGACTTCAAGTCTTCTTGTGCACTCCAATCCAACTTGATTTTTACGCCTTCAGCGGGATTGGTGAAAACGGCATCGAGCAATGCAGCATATGTGAAAATGGCTTTTGCGAGATTTAGGGCGTGTTTGGCTGTGTTTCGACTGGGACAACGCGCAATCAGGTGATCTCGAAACTCTCGCATTTTTGCAGTGTTGATATCGCCAAGTGGAAGCGCTCCTATTTGTGGGTTGATCCAGTTGCGGAGATAGGACTCGTATCCGGCGATTGTCGCCGGTTGAAGGGGCTGTTCTCCATCACGGCCATTTCGACTATCCGTTATGAACTTTTCCGCGAACTTCTCAAAAGTGGTGTGACCCTGAGCGATTGCTTCATCTTGCAATTCCGAGGCCAAACGTTCTTTGGCCAACTGTTTAGCTTCTCTTCCGGACTGTGCTGTGACCCGTTTCCTTTGACCAGAGGGAGTGTAGTAGGCCTGAACCCAATAACTACTTCCGTTTACGGTTTCGATACGCGGGCGACCGGAAAGGCGTGCTTTCATTTTGGACAACTCATCACCTCAAATCTGGATAATGAGTTAAGCCAACTACCAAATTATTATCGAGTCAATGGCGGTAAATAATTGGCTTTAAACGGAAAAATCCAGTTTTTTGTCATTTTTGCTGACCAAATTTTTGAGGGAGGTTCATTTAAAATGACAATGACAAAAGCACTCACAAAAGTTACTGCCCAAATTGTTGCCCAAAAAATTTTCTCGAATCATTTAGTGACTTGATATTCAAAAGAATACCTCTTGATTCCGGGCCCCTTGTGGATCCAGAGGTCCCCTGTTCAAGCCAGGGAGGCGGTACCATTCCCCCAAAATCGACTGTCCGTGTTCGCACCGCCAAGCGCATTACAAACATAGTGTAGGCTCGAACGCCGGAAAGTCCGGCGCGCTGATCTTTAGCGCGCCAGGTTCAGTTTGAACCGCATTTTCACCCGTTTCGCAGTGGGCAGGTGGCGGTTCAGGCGTTTGTTGATGAGGCCAAAACCCCCGACAATCACCAATGTCAGCAAGATGAAATAGAACGCCAGAATTGGATAGGGAATAAACGGGTTGAACGTCTTGTCCGCGAAATAGCTGGCGTAATAGAGCGCGTCGCCGCGCTGCTGCCAGGCCGGAAAGGCCGAGAAGAAGACCAGCGTGGTGGCGTGGAACAGAAAGATGGCTTCGTTCGTGTAGGCAGGCCAGGCCAGCCGCAGCATGGTTGGCCAGACGATCCGCCGAAACCGCGACCAGCCGGACATACCATAGGCATCTGCCGCTTCGATATCTCCCTTGGGGATCGAGCGCAGAGCACCATAAAAAATCTCACCTGAATAGGCTGCGGTGTTCAGGAACAGCACGATCAGTGCGCCGAGCCAAGCCGAGGTGAAGGTGTCAAACATTGGATAGGTTTTCTTCAGCGACAGGAAGAAGAAATAGGCAAAGAAGAACTGGATAAAGAGCGGCGAGCCCCGGAACAGGAAGATGAACCATTCGGCAGGTTTGCGCAGCCATTTGTTGGTCGAGGCTTTGCCGACGGCCAGTGCAGTGGCCAGAAAGAACCCGGTCGCCAGCGCCATGACGCCGAAATAGATGTTCCAGATCATGCCCGATCCGATCAGGGTGAACTGTTCGCACAGGGTGAAATCGGTCTTGGGCAGCAGGCGCTCCCCAATGCCAAGCGAACGCAGGCCGTAATCCTGAATGGTCTGGATGCAGCTCATGCTCGGGCTCCCTGAAAAGGAGATTGCGTGCGCGAATGAGATTGCTGTGCAATCGCGTGCGGCACCCGGATGCGGTCTTGAACGCGGATCATCATGCCGTGGTCTCCTTGCGCAGAAGCTCTCCGCCCGAAGTGGCCTGTCCGTGGGACAATCGCCGCATCAGTTTTTCCAACCCAAGTTCCGAGAAACGGGTCATGCCAAGGTAGAAGATCAGCAGGAACAGGAAATACCACATGCGCCAGTCGCCATGCGGGTATTGCGTGAATTTCGAGGTTTTGGTGCCGCCCAGTTCGCGCGCCCAATACACGATATCTTCAACACCCAGCAGGAAGAGCAGGGGCGTCGCCTTGATCAGCACCATCCACAGATTGGACAGGCCGGGCAGCGCGTAGACCCACATCTGAGGCACCAGGATGCGCCAGAAGGTCTGGCGGCGGTTCATACCATAAGCTTCGGCCGTTTCCAGCTGCGCATGTGGTACGGCGCGCATCCCCCCGAACAGGACATTGGCCGCAAAGGCGCCAAAAACGATAGAGAACGTGATGACCGCCAGGAAAAACCCATAGGTTTCATGCATCCATTCAGGCGCGGTCCCGAGTGGCAGCTTGGCAGCCTGACAAACAAGGAAATCATTGCCCTGGCGGATTGGGTCGGTCCAGTCCGGGCACAATATCTTATGCCGCGTCCACTCGAACGCCTGATCCAGTGCGATGACGAAAAACAGGAAAAACGCAATGTCGGGCACGCCGCGCACAATCGCGATATACCCTTTGCCCAGCCAGCTGAGCGGGGGGAAATGCGAGCGCGCCGCCATGGCACCTGCAAACCCGAAGCCAAGTGCGACGGGCGCGGTCACAGCCAGCAGGGCCAAAACCTTGATGAAAGACAGGTAGAACGACCAGTGTACGCCATTGGTCAGGTAGCATGAAAACCAGCGGAACGTGCCCAGCGTGTCAGGATCAGCGCAGTACGAGAACATATGGCGTCTTTCCAACGTCTGTTCCGGCTAGGCCGGAATCGGCCCGGTGCCGAGGCACCGGACCGGGATTGGTCAGGTCTTAGTTGGTGACGACCGAACCGTCAGTACCGTATGTGGCGGTGCCTTCACCGAACCACTTGATCAGCATCTCGTTCAGCGTGCCGTCGGCTTTCATCGAAGTGATGGCTTCGTCGAACTTGCCGCGCAGTTCACCGTCGCTTTCACGCAGGCCCATGCCGACGCCGCCGCCCAGCGGAACCGGATCGCCGACAAAGACCAGCTCACCGCCCGATTCCTCGACCAGCGGCACCAGATAGTCGCGGTCGGCCAGAACGGCATCGGCTTCGCCGTTACGGACGGCTGCGATGGTTTCTTCTGGGGTCGCGAACTCAACCAGCGTTGCGCCGGATTCGGCAACGTGACCCGCCTGGATCGTGGCGGTTTGCGCCGCAACGACACCGCCGGTTACGTCTGCCGAGTCAGAGGTCGCAACATAGGCCGAAGCGGTCGGCGGGTAATAGTCTTGGGTAAAGTCGATGACCTCATCACGTTCGGCTGTGATCGACATACCGGCGATGATGGTGTCGTAGTTGCCCGAGACCAGGTTCGGAATGATCGAATCCCAGTCGTTCTTGACCCATTCACACTCCAGGTTGGCGCGTTTGCACAGCTCGTCGCCGACTTCACGCTCGAACCCGTCGATTTCACCTGCATCGTTGATGAAGTTGTACGGAGGGTAGGCGCCCTCGGTGCCCATGCGGATCGTGTCGGCCATGGCGATACCAGCAGTCAGCGCCAGGGCCGCAGTGGACAGAATCAGGTTTTTCATTGGTTACTCCCCAGTTTTGGTTCTGTTCTTGAAGTTAAGCCGCCTGAGTGGCGGAGAGAAAGCCCCGAAGCCGCTCGGATTCGGGTGACGTAAAGATATCTTCGGGCAAACCTTCTTCCTCGATCAGGCCCTGATGAAGAAATACCACGTGGCTCGAGATATCTGCCGCCATTTTCATGTCATGAGTCACGATGATCATGGTGCGCCCTTCGGCTGCCAGATCCTTGATCACCTTGATCACTTCCTGTTCCAGTTCGGGATCCAGCGCCGAGGTCGGTTCGTCGAACAACAGCGCCTGTGGTTCCATGCACAGCCCCCGCGCGATAGCGGCGCGCTGTTGCTGACCGCCGGACAATTGCGCCGGATAGGCGTCGCATTTGTCGCCAATGCCAACTTTCTCAAGGTATTTGCGCGCGCTGTCTTCCACTTCGGCCTTGTCGCGGCCCAGAACGGTCACGGGGGCTTCCATGACATTTTGCAGGATGGTCATATGCGCCCACAGATTGAACTGCTGAAACACCATCGACAGGTTGGTGCGGATGCGCAGGACCTGCTTGGGGTCCGCGGGGCGGCGCCCATGGCTATCGCCCGACCATTTGACAGGTTCGCCTTTGAACAGGATTTCGCCCTGCTGGCTGTCTTCCAACAGATTGCAGCAGCGCAGCAAAGTTGATTTTCCTGACCCCGATGACCCGATCAACGAGACCACGTCGCCGCCATGCGCTGTGATGTCCACCCCCTTCAACACTTCCAGATTGCCGAAGCTTTTGTGAAGGTTTTTGATTTCGATGACGGGAGCGGTTTCTGTCACGGGCAGTCCAGTAGTTTGTGGTGTTGGTGCGGTACTAGGGCCGAAAAATTTGCTCAATGCAATGCGCAATTCGCAAATTCAGGGTCGGAAACTGTCAAATTGACCAAATGCACCCGACAATTTGGCCATCAGATTATCCGCTGGGCGCATGGCGGTGGCGGGGTCGGTACGGACAGGTACTCCTCCGCCGGGATGTCGATCAGCCCCTGAATGTGCAGCGTTTTGCGGTCGTGTTCGGCAAGGTTTTCTATTGCTGCCCGAACTGCGTCTGCGACCAGATCCGCGTTTTGGTCGGGTCCGGTAATATAGGGCAGGGTCGGTGTAGAAGCGGTTTTTGCCAGTTCGCGCAGGCTTTCGCCCAGATCGGTATGTTCTTGCAACATCATCCAGGTCAACGCATCCAGCGCCGCGAAATCTGCCTTCCCCTCCGAGACCGCCTGCGCTGACAGCGCGTGACCGCCTGTCTCCAACAACGACGCGGGATACAGGTTCTCCCGGGATAAATGCGTGATGGGTGCCGCCCAGCCGGATTGGGACAATGCTTCGTTATATGCGAAGATACCGTCAGTCATTCCCGCCAGCGTGCGGTCGTCGTCGCGCCGCGCCACAAAGACCGAGCAATAATGCCCGGCAGGGCAACCGGGCAGGCCGTAATCCGGGGTGCCCACCAGTTGAACACGACCATGCAAGCGTGTGCGATAGGGCATTCCACAGGTCTGTGCCAGCACCAGATCGGGATCAAGCCAAACCTGCCAAACATCGGCGTCTCGGGTCAGCTGTTCTGGCCCGTAACCCAGATTCGTGCGAATCAACCCCCAGAACCGACCATTGGCGGCCTGAACCTCGGGCATGTCGTACATGCCAAGCATGGCTATCAAGATTTGGCGGCCTTTTGCCGGGCCAAAGCCGAATCCACGTCGCTGACCCCCAGCAGGCTGACAACCAGACGCAGCAGCGAGTCCTCCTCACCCGTGCGGTGGCCATCAGCCAGGGCCACTGACCACAGCGCCTGAACCACCGCCAGCCGGTTTTCATAAGCGACTGCTTCCTTGATGGCGCGGGTAAAACGGACCGTGTCGGGGGCTTCAGCCTCCAGATCTTCGGCACGGGCGCGCAAAGCCGCGCTTTCGAATGGGGACAAACCGTATCGTTCTGCCGATATGCGGTCGATGCGCGACATTTCTGAGGCAGAATAATCGTTGTCAGATCGTGCCAGACGCACCAGCAGGGCCGTCAGGGCCAGGCGGGCATCATCTTCGACAAGCGGGTCGGGCTTGGGCTGTGTGAGCCTGGAAAGAAAGTCACTGAACATGGGTAAGATATAGCGGGCGCTTAACTCACATCCAAGCGGCTTTGGAC
Organism: Ruegeria sp. AE3; assembly: GCF_056542225.1. Lineage (NCBI taxonomy): Bacteria > Pseudomonadati > Pseudomonadota > Alphaproteobacteria > Rhodobacterales > Roseobacteraceae > Ruegeria > Ruegeria sp. AE3. Next base: position 379,335 of record NZ_JBQFZL010000001.1, read on the forward strand.
GCGCTCGCGCGCTGCCTGACTGTCATTGTAGCTCAGGCCCATGGCAATGCGGGCTTCTTCGACGATCTTTATCTCGCCCTCGTCCGAACTGCCATCCGCCAGAACGATTTCCCACAACGCGTCAAGGGCTGCCAGCCGCTCTTTCAGATCCGTGGTTTCCCGGATCAGTTTGCCGAACGTATCAGTTTCCGGTGCCGCAGCATGGAGTTTTTCACAGGTGGCACGCACCTTGGCTGCCTCAATCGCGTTATGCTGGTACAGACGGGCCAGTATCTTGTCGATCAGACTGATCTCTTCCAGCTTGTAATCGCGATCTGCCTGCGCGACGCGCACCATCAGAGCACCCAGAGCAAGTTCTGCATCCGGGTCCGGCAACTGTTCATGATGAGGCGGTCTGAGCGCCTTAAAGAACCTTTTCAACATAACAAACACCTAGACGACAGGTCGTGATCGGCCAAGCACGAAATGCTGGTCTTGATACAGTATTGCATGTATCCAGCGCCGAGTCGGACCTGTGCACGATAAAGTTGTATTTGAAAGGAAGTTTCAGATGATACCGCGTTTACCTGGTGCAATGGGGATCAGTAAATCAGACAAGGGGCTGGAAATCGCACCTTGGTTCAATCCGCTCGTTTCGAAAGCTGAAGGCTACAATGTCAAAATAGCAGACGTACTGACCGCGCAAGAACTTTTGGCGTCGGCGGAGGGAAATGACACAATTAACCCTGATAGTTACGGCCTTATAGAGGAGATAGACTTCGTCGGCAGCGCCACCGAGTTGGGTTCAGTCGTGCCAAAAGACGAACATGGCAGTTTCGATTATATATATAGTTCCCATAATTTTGAACATTTACCGAATCCGATCAAATTTCTTCAAGCTTGTGAGGCGCTACTGAAGTCAGGGGGGCGCTTGATCATGATCGTACCGGATGGGCGGTTATGTTTCGACCATTTCCGCCCCCCGACAACTACGTCAGAATGGCTTGAAGCCTACCGGGAAGATCGAAAGAAACCGACAGAAAAGCAGGTTTTTGACTCGCGTTACGTTCTCTCTCGTGAGGCCTGCGGCGCAGAGTTCAAGCCTGTTAACCATCAAACACCACCTGAACTTCACAGACTGCAATTTGATCCCGCTGTTTTGTGGGAACAGTGGCAGCAAACAACGCCAGAATCTCCTTATCAGGATGCTCATTGCACTGTTATGACACCCAGTTCGCTGCGCTTGATGCTGCAAGACTGCCAATACTTGGGCTTGACATCTTTGCAAATCGAAGACGTGCAGGAACCCAAGGGTATCGAATTCATGGTCGTGATGCGTAAGCCAGCGCAAGACGTTCAGGTTTTGAATGCCGAAGATTACGCAGATGTTCGATTGGAGCTTCTGCACCGGGTCTGGAAGGATCAGGGCTGGCGTGTAACACAGTTCGGTGCTGTTCATGGAAAGTTGGCGTTGTTTCCCGGCGGCAAAAGGTATCAATTACGAGGATCCAAAATTGGTCAGATACTTCGGAATATGAACTATCGGCGCCTTAAAAAAAGGCGTTCAAAAACTTAACGTTATCTTTCGACCAGTCAGGGTTTACGGGGATTCAGGTGTCTTGATCGGTTTAGTTGGTCGGGGATTTTCAATGAAAACCCTAGCCAACTTTGAAGATAAATTACCACCCAGGTCACTCAGGATCCGGTGAAATGGCTTCGGTCAGGCTTTTGACGTGATTACCAGGTCAGGGCCTCTTTGGCTGCGGTTTGCAACCAGGCCAGCATTTGGCGATAGGGAACCGGACCGTAGCTGATCCGCGCGACCCCCAGTTTTGCCAGGGTAGGCGTATCCGGCGTGCCGGGCAGGGCGATGATATTGACCGGTAAGGCCGTGGATTCGCAAAGCCGAGCGATCAGGGCTTCGTTCTTTAGCCCGGGTGCAAAGAATCCGCTGGCACCTGCATCAGCATAGGCATTGGCACGGGCAATGGCCTCATCCAGCATCGTGTCGTCATGGGTGTCCGCTGCTGCCTTCAGGAAGATATCTGTGCGCGCATTGACATAGGCGGGAATGCCTGCGCGCGCGCAGGCGTCGCACATCGCTTCAACACGTTTGGCCTGAGTGGCGATGTCAAAGAGGCCGTCTCCACCTATGATCTGGTCTTCAAAGTTGAAACCAACAACACCGCAGTCCAGCGCGCGCTGAACGTTTTGCGCGATCCCTTGCGGGTTTTCGGCATAAGCGCCCTCGAAATCCAGTGTTACGGGCAAGTCAACCGCTGCAACGATGCGGCGTGCATTGTCCAACGCGGCCTCAAGTGGAATGTTCTGCCCGTCGCCATAGCCCTGCGCCATGGCAACAGGGGCACTGCCGGTCGCGATGGCCTGGGCACCAGCGTCCCGAACAGCGCCAGCGCTGCCAGCGTCCCAGATATTGAACAGAATGACAGGATCGCCTTTCTTGTGAAGGCTGGTAAAGGTCACGGCTTTCTGGGACTGGCTGGTCATCGGAACTCTCCTGTTGTCGCGTATCCTACAGCTAACGCTGTGAAAATGACCCGGCCAGAGTTTTTGCACCCAGACAGGTCACTTTGAGGTGACGGCACAGGCACAGATTGCGTCAGCTGTGCAAAGTCCCTGTGACATCCACCGGTTTGAAACCAAGGCCTCAGGCTTCGCCCGCAGCGCCAGAGACGAATTTCGCGCTAAACGCAGATTCGCCAAGACGTTGCAGCAGGCTCAGCTGTGTCTCCAGCCAGGCTTTATGACCTTCTTCTTCCATCAGGATACGTTCGAACAATGTACGCGAACCAACATCACCGACTTCGGCCGCCTGTTGCGCTGCATTGGTGTAGAAATCGACGGCCTCACTCTCGTCTTGGAGATCAGAGGCGAACATTTCTTCCAGCGTGCCCGCTGCGGCTGGGCTTTTCTGAAACGCAAGCTCGGGGGTTCCTCCCAGAAACAGGATACGTTCGATAAAGGCGTCAGAATGCACCAGTTCTTCCTGCATCTCGCCCCGCATTTTCTCAGCCAGAATATCAAGGCCCCAGTCGTCCAAAACGTGCGCGTGCAACTGGTATTGGTGCGCGGCAGTAAGCTCCATATGAAGCGCTTGCTGAAGGTTGCTGATCGTTGTTGCGTTGCTCATCGGAAATCTCCTGAAATCGTGAAATGCAAAAGCAGAAAGCCTGCCTCTGCACACAGTTAAGAGATCAATCCCCACGAAACAACGTGGGGTGACAGTCCGACACAGTCAGGGATCAGACCAGGCGTGAGGTATCTTTCGCGGCCCGCACAAAATCGCGAAACAGCGGATGCGGGTCAAACGGCTTGGACTTCAGTTCCGGGTGGTACTGAACGCCAATGAACCACGGGTGATCCGCCCATTCCACGATTTCGGGCAGACGACCGTCCGGCGACATGCCCGAAAACTTCAGGCCCGCTTTTTCAAGCTTGTCGCGATACTTGATGTCCACCTCATAGCGGTGGCGGTGCCGTTCCTCGATCTGGGTGCCGCCATAGACCTCGGCGACTTTGGACCCGTCCGCCAATACTGCGTTGTAGGCCCCAAGGCGCATTGTGCCGCCTTTGTCGTCGCCGACCTTGCGCTCGACCTTGTGGTTGCCCTGTACCCACTCTTTGAGGTGATAGACCACCGGTTCAAACCGTTTCTTCCCGGCCTCATGGTCGAATTCCTCGGACCCGGCTTCGGTAATACCCGCAACGTTTCGCGCTGCCTCGATCACCGCCATCTGCATGCCAAGACAAATGCCCAGATAGGGGACTTTGTGCTCGCGCGCATATTGCGCCGCCTTGATCTTGCCTTCGGTGCCACGCTCGCCAAATCCACCGGGGACGAGGATAGCGTGGAAGCCTTCCAGATACGGAGCTGCGTCTTCGGTGTCGAAAACTTCGGCATCCACCCACTCGATCTTGACCTTCACACGGTTGGCCATACCGCCATGGGTCAGCGCCTCGGCAATCGACTTATAGGCGTCTTCAAGCTGCGTGTATTTGCCGACAATGGCCACTTTCACTTCGCCTTCGGCGTTGTGGATGCGGTCGCTGACATCTTCCCATTTGGCCAGATCAGGTTTGGGGGCGGGGCTGATCTGGAAGGCATCCAGAACGGCCTGGTCCAGCCCCTCGCGGTGATAGGCCAGCGGCGCGTCGTAAATGGTGGACAGGTCCTGCGCCGCGATCACGCTGTCTGGGCGCACGTTGCAGAACAGGGCCAGCTTTTCCCGTTCCTTGGTCGGGATCGGCCCTTCGGACCGGCAGACCAGAATATCGGGGGCCAGACCGATCGAGCGCAGTTCTTTCACCGAGTGCTGGGTAGGCTTGGTTTTCAACTCACCCGACGCTTTGATGTAGGGCAGCAACGTCAGATGCATAAAGATACACTGGCCGCGCGGTTTGTCCTGACTGAACTGTCGGATGGCTTCAAAGAAGGGCAGGCCTTCGATGTCACCCACGGTACCGCCAATCTCACACAGCATGAAATCAACCTCATCCTCGCCGATGGCGATGAAATCCTTGATCTCGTTGGTGACGTGCGGGATCACCTGAATGGTCTTGCCAAGGTAATCGCCGCGGCGTTCTTTCTCGAGCACGTTTGAATAAATCCGCCCGGAACTGACCGAGTCGGTCTTGCGCGCTGCGACACCGGTGAACCGTTCGTAATGGCCAAGGTCCAGATCGGTCTCGGCGCCATCATCGGTGACAAACACTTCGCCATGCTCAAAGGGCGACATCGTGCCGGGATCGACGTTCAGATAGGGGTCCAGCTTGCGCAGACGCACCGAATAACCGCGGGCCTGCAACAAAGCGCCCAAAGCTGCCGAAGCCAGCCCTTTGCCCAAGGACGAAACCACACCACCGGTGATGAAAATAAAACGTGCCATAGTTTTTCGGCTGCTCCCGTGAGACGTCAAAATCAGCTGCCCGGCGGTTCCGAAAAACCGCTGCATCACGGGACTTCACGTATAAAGGATTCGCGCCAAAAGCGCAAGAGAACCGCAAGATGCTGTTGCAGTCCTCTTTCATGTTTCTAGGTTTTGTGGATCAATCCGCCTGCGGGATCAGAGGCGCGTTGTCGTCCTGTGCCGGCGGCAAAAGATCATCAACCGACGGAATCGCCGGTGCGCTTTCCTCGGTCGAAGCCGGTGCCGGAACGCCCAGACGGTCGATTACCGAGCTGCCCGAAGATTTTTGAGCCGCAAGAATGGTCAGCGTGATCGAGGTGACGATGAAACAGGCCGCCAGAATCCACGTCAGCTTGCCCAATGCCGTCGCTGCTGCGCGACCGGCCATGGCACCGCCACCACCCATACCCAGGCCACCGCCTTCGGACCGCTGCATCAGGACAACGGCGATCAGGCCCAGAGCCAGAAGAAGATGGATAATGAGAACGACGTTTTCCATGGTGGTCCTGTACAGCGTGGCGTGTATCGCGTGGTACTTATGCAAGTTTGCCAGCGGGGGCAAGTCAGGAGTTGGCATCAACTTCTTTGATGTATCCCATCACGTCATAGGGACTGGACAGTGTGTTGATTTGTGACGCAGGCTGCGGCCATGCCACATGACGATCACGACCACCCGCATGCCCTGTTGCCACCTGAACCCGCATTGCGCGTCAAAGCGCTCGAGACGATTCTGACCCGCAAAGGGCTGATCGATCCGGCGGCTCTGGATGAGATCATCGACACTTATCAGAACAGGATCGGGCCGCAAAACGGCGCGCGCGTCGTTGCCAAAGCCTGGAGCGACCCTGCCTTCAAAGCTGCCCTGCTTGAAGACGCCACTCCGGTCGTAGCGGACCTTGGCTACTATGGCCGCCAGGGCGAACATATGGTGGTGGTCGAGAATACACCGGACCGGCACAATATGGTCGTCTGCACCCTGTGCAGCTGTTACCCTTGGCCGCTGCTGGGTATCCCGCCCGGATGGTACAAATCCGACGCCTACCGAGCCCGCGCAGTGCGAGAACCGCGCAAGGTGTTGGCCGAATTCGGCGTCACCTTGCCCCAAGACACCTCTGTACGGGTTTGGGATTCGACGGCCGAGATTCGCTATCTCGTCTTGCCCATGCGCCCTGAAGGCACAGACGGAATGAGCGAAGATGAGCTTGCTGCGCTTGTGACGCGCGACAGCATGATCGGCACGGGCCTTCCCAAGGTGCCATCATGACCCGCGTTCACGATATGGGAGGCCGTTTCGGTGATGGTCCGATACACCCCGAGGCAGAGGACGCGCCTGTTTTTGCCGAAGACTGGCACGCCCGCGCTCTTGCGGTGACACTTGCATCCGGGTTTCTGGGGCAGTGGAACATCGACGTTTCGCGCCACGCGCGCGAACGCTTGTCTCCGAAGGATTACACCCGGTTTTCATATTATGAGAAATGGATATCCGGTCTGGCCGATCTGCTGGTCGAAAAGGGTGTTCTGACATTGGATGATCTGCGTGGCGTGAGCGGCGACAATCCGCACCCCTTGGCAGACAGAGCGCTCAAGGCCGAAGCGGTGTCCGCTGCGCTGGCCAAAGGCGGGCCTGCGGACAGGCCTTCCAACGTCGCGGCGCTGTATTCTGTGGGGCAAGAGGTTGTCACGGTCCGGCCGACAGCAAATCGCCTCGTGGATGGAGGTCACACGCGCCTGCCTGTCTATGCATCCGGTGCCAGGGGCCGAATCCTGCGCCTGCACGGAACCCATGTTCTGCCCGATTCCAATGCGCATGGGTTGGGTGAGGCGCCAGAGCCGATTTATGCAGTGGCTTTTGCGGCATCAGAACTCTGGGCCGCCACCGAACATCCCGCCGACCAGGTGGTGCTGGACCTCTGGCAAAGCTACCTGGAACCGGCATGAACGACTGTATCTCACACGGAGCCCCCGAGCCGGTTTTTGCTGAACCCTGGCACGCTCAGGTCTTTGCCGTCACCGTCGCGCTGAACGAGGCCGGACGGTTCGAATGGGCGGATTGGGCGGCGCGTTTTTCAGCGACATTGAAACACAATGGGCTTGCCGGGGAATTGGATGGCGGTGACGATTACTTCCACGCATGGCTGGAAACGCTTGAGGCATTGCTGGCCGAACAGGGCGCTGCAAGGCCGAAAGATGTGCTTGATCTGCATAAGGCCTGGGAAGAGGCTTACCTGACCACTCCGCATGGGCAACCTGTCCACTTACGGCGACAGGGTTAGGGGGCTCTGCCCCCGCCGCCCGTTCCGGGCGCCTCCCCCGGGATATTTACAGCCAGGTGAAGCAGGGGATCCACTCTTCATCTGGCTACAAATATCCCCGCCGGAGGCATCGCGCGCGAGCGCGATTTTCCTCTGCGGCGAAATATCGGTTTCCCTGCCGTTTTTGCCCCGCTATATGAGCCGGGTTTGATCACTCAGCACGAAAAGGACCGGATATGGCCAACGTGGTTGTTGTCGGCGCCCAATGGGGCGACGAAGGAAAAGGCAAGATTGTCGACTGGCTCAGCGAAAGGGCGGACGTAATCGCGCGTTTCCAGGGCGGTCACAATGCCGGTCATACGCTGGTGATCGACGGTGAGGTTTATAAGCTGCACGCGCTTCCTTCGGGCGTGGTACGCGGCGGCAAGTTGAGCGTTATTGGCAACGGCGTGGTTCTGGACCCCTGGCATCTGGTCAATGAGATCGCAACCATCCGGGCGCAGGGTGTTGAGATCACTCCTGAGACGCTGATGATCGCTGAAAACACGCCATTGATTCTGCCCATTCATGGCGAGCTGGACCGTGCGCGCGAGGAAGCTGCGAGCAAAGGCACCAAGATCGGAACAACCGGTCGCGGAATTGGCCCGGCCTATGAAGACAAGGTTGGGCGGCGTTCTGTTCGCGTTGCCGATCTGGCGGACGAAGCCACGCTGGAGGCCCGCGTGGACCGCGCATTGCAACATCACGATCCGTTGCGCAAGGGTCTGGGTATCGAGCCGGTTGACCGCGACGCGCTGATTGCTCAACTCAAAGAGATCGCGCAACAAATTCTGCCGTTTGCAGCTCCCGTCTGGAAAGTGCTGAACGAAAAGCGCAAGGCCGGGAAACGCATCCTGTTTGAAGGGGCGCAGGGCGCGCTGCTGGATATCGATTTCGGCACCTATCCCTTTGTGACGTCGTCAAACGTGATTGCGGGGCAGGCGGCAACCGGTGTTGGTATCGGCCCAGGCTCGATCAATTTCGTGCTTGGCATTGTTAAGGCCTATACCACCCGTGTTGGAGAAGGGCCGTTCCCGACCGAGTTGGAAGACGCAGACGGTCAGCGTCTGGGTGAACGCGGGCACGAATTCGGCACGACAACAGGCCGCAAGCGCCGCTGCGGATGGTTCGACGCCTGTCTGGTGCGCCAGACCTGCGCAACCAGCGGCGTGAACGGTATTTCGCTGACCAAGCTGGATGTTCTGGACGGGTTTGAGACACTTAAGATCTGTACCGGGTATGAGCTGGATGGCGAACGTTTGGATTACCTTCCGACCGCTGCTGATCAGCAAGCCCGCTGTACCCCGATTTATGAAGAAATGCCGGGGTGGAGCGAATCGACCGAAGGCGCGCGCAGCTGGGCGGATTTACCTGCAAATGCGATCAAATATGTGCGTCGGGTCGAAGAACTGATCGAATGCCCGGTTGCGCTTTTGTCCACAAGCCCGGAGCGGGACGACACCATTCTGGTGACGGACCCCTTTGCTGACTGATGCGCGAGAAACAGAAGACAGGGTTGAGTTACAAGGCACGCCGGCGCTGGTCGCTGGTGATCCTTGTGCTTGGCCTTCCGCTGTACATCATCGCCGTGGTGACGATCGTGAACTTGCTGGGGCGTCCTCCGATCTGGATTGAGTTGCTGGTTTATATCGTGCTGGGCATCCTTTGGGCCCTGCCGTTCAAGTTCGTGTTTCGCGGCGTCGGTAAAGAAGACCCCGATCAGTCCTAGCGCTCGTGAGGTACGTGTAAATGACCGGGCCTGCTGAGTGCCGTGCGGGAAAACGCGTGGTCCTCGGCGCTTTGGTGACGACCGTCTGGTAACAGTCGAAACGTTCGGGCTTTGTCATTCAGGACGGGCGTTTGGTCCAATGGCCAAAAGCAAAAAGGCCGGGGGTAAACCCGGCCTTGATTGATAACCTTCAAGCGTGATCAGCCTACGGCACGCTCGTCATCGGGGCGAAAACCGATCAGGTTGGACGCCGCGAAACGCCCGCCTCCGGCTTTCTCGATTTTACCATCGCGCAGCAACTGCCCAAAAGAACGCAGGCTTTCTTCGCGATTGAACTCGTCTTGTTTCAGCGAACGCACCTTGTTCATCAGCTGCGGGCGCGAAAACTGCTCCTGACCTTCGATGAAGGACAGATAGGCGGCAGCCGCTTCCAGAAGATCAGGCAGCGATTGCGCACCCTGTTCCTGTGCAAACTGTGCAAAACCGCCTTCCTCTGATCCGGTTGTTTCCTGGTCTGTAGTGACGCGACGTGGCAAGACCGGACTTGCGGATGTTCCGTGTTCATCCACGCGCTGCTCGGCCACCAGCTTGAGTGGCGCCGGAGCTTCTGGTGCCGGACGCATGCTGGTTACCTTGATTTCGGGTCGCCGTGGGCTGACCACGGATGCCAGATCGCCGCGGTATTCCCGGTCGGCCGCCTCTTTCGAGCGCGCCTGACCGTCGCGGTCGGCTTCGGTGGCTGCGACGGCGGTGCGCAGGTGCGAATAGGTTTCGCGCGCATCGCTGCTGCTGGGGTCATCCATATGCTCGCCGGTCTTTGCCATCAGGCGCGACATATCCTGATCGGGATCCGCATCGTCAGCCAGTTTTTGGCTCGAACGACCGGACAGGTGCTGTTCGATCTCGGAAATTTCGGTCAACAGGTGCATTTCGTCTTCTGCCGTCAATACACCCTGCGTCAGGTCTTCCTCGACCGGTTCATCGTCGGATTCAATTGCTACGTCTTCAACGTTGAGGATGTTGGGGGCATCTTCTTCGTCGAAATCGTCTTCGGCAACGTCTTCAAGATCAGCGAACAGAGGCTCGGCAGCGGACTGATCCGCCACCGGCGCGTCTTCGATTTCGTCGATATGCAGGGGCTGGGGGGTCAGGGGCGCCTGCAGGTCAACGGTTTCTTCGATCTGAGTTTCAGAAGCTTCGGGGATCAGCGCTTCTGCTGTCTCAGCCGCTTGCGGTTCTTCAGCTTCCTGATCCTGCAACTCATCAATCGCAGGCGCTGCAGGCTCTTCGGTTTCCTGGGCTTCAGGCTCAGTGGGTTCGGCAAAGTCTTCTGCGCTGAGCGCACCGGCCTCAAACGCAGCGGCCACAGCATCTACCGGGGGGGCGGTATTGGCCAGCAGCGGCGACTCTTCGTCTTCGGAATACTCGGCAGCGGGCACGTCGGAATGAGAGACGACTGCGCGAATGCGTTGCAGTTTCGCCGCGATGCTGTCAGCAGCCGGGGGCGGGGTGTCCGCGACAGGTTCTGCCTCGGCGAACCCGGTCTGCGCGGGGGCCGTATGCGGCTGAACATGAGCGGGAGTTTCGGCAGCCTTGATAGCGGCCGTGTGCGGGGCCGGTTCTTCAGCAGCGACAGGAGTTTCGGTGGTCTGAGTGGCGCGCAGCAACAGGCCGGATTCGTTCTGACGGGCTTCGACGCGCTGTGATGCATCGCGCCGGGCGATGCGGGTCAGCATTTCGGCATCCGGTTGCGGGGGTTCTGAGCCGAAGTAGCGGTCATCCGCTGCGAGATCGCGGAAATACTCGGCGATGGCTTTCATCGTTTCAAAGGAATCATCAAATCCTTCCAAAGTGCAGGAGAAGGTTCCATATGAAACGGTTAATACCTTGTTATTCTGTACCATCAGACGCACGTCCTTTACAAACTACGAGAGCCCACTTACCCGGAATCGGGAGCACACGAAGGCTCTGAACTTTATGCATGAACCTATCATTTTGTGGTCTTAATGTGTCCAAATCCGGGAAAAATGGCCAATCTTAGGAAAATCAAGACAATTGTACGCTCTGCCGATCCAATTGGGCTGTTCGGAGGTGGATTTATCGGATCTGGAGACCTGAATCTGGTGCTGAATCGCGTCAATTCGGTCGTTGCCGCCGATGGCGGAGCGGACGTTTTGACAGAATCAGGCCGGATTCCCGATGCGGTGATTGGTGACTTCGATTCGCTGAGCAAAGCGACGCAAGCAAAAATTCCCGCGGATCGCCTGTTTGCCATCCGCGAACAGGACAGCACCGATTTCGACAAGGCTCTGCGCAATCTGCACGCTCCGCTGGTTCTGGGGGTTGGGTTTCTTGGCGGGCGGCTTGATCATCAACTGGCCGTTCTGAACGTTCTGGTCCGGCGGCAGGATCAGGCCTGCATATTGCTGGGCGAACGTGAATTGGTTTTTCACGCACCGCCAGAGATCAAGCTGCCGGTTGCGCCCGGCGAAGTGGTCTCGCTGTTTCCGATGCAGCCAGTAACGGGGCGTAGTACCGGGCTGGAATGGCCGATTGACGATCTGGCCTTTCGGCCGGACGGGCAGGTGGGAACGTCCAACCGCGCACTGGCACCTGTCGAGCTGAAGATGGATGGGCCGGGCTTGCTGGTGATGATCCCGCGCGCTGCACTCGATCCGCTTATGCAGGTGTTTCTGTCGGGGCAGACCGGGCGCTGGCCCGCTCGCGCAGAATGACGTACAGGCCTGCGGCAATGGTAATGACGATGCCAACTGCAGCCAATCCGTCGGGCAGGTCGCTGAAGATCACCCATCCGATCAGGGTTGCAACCGGGATTTCCAGATATTGCATCGGGGCCAGTGTAGCAGAGGGCGCATAGCGCAGCGACCACGTCATCAGCAGATGGGCGACCGTACCCAACACCCCGATCGCAATCAGCAGCCAGTTCAGGTCGCTGGACGGCAGGGTCATCGAGAGCTCTTGAATGTTCATTTGCGTGCCAATCAGAAGGATCGGAGCCAGAAGGACTGTCGCAAATACGCCGGACACGGCTTGCAACGACACCGGGTCGGTCTCTTTCGCGACTTGCCGTGTGACCAGCATGAACAAGGCAAAGACTACGGCAACGATCAGTGGCAGCAACGCAGGTGCACCCACCTCGGCAAAGCTGGGTTGAATGACCAGCAATGTGCCAATGAACCCGACGATGCAGGCGGCAAGACGGCGGGAACCGACCTCTTCCTCCAGAACATATTTGCCCAGCAGCAGCATGATGAATGGCATGACGAAAGCAATAGCAACGGCGTCCGCCAAGGGCAGGAATTGCAGCGCGCTGAACATGGCCGAAATGCCGATGATATGCAGCAGCGCCCGTAGCAGGGTCAGCCGCAGGATCCGTCCGCGCATCCGCCAGGGTCGCCCCGTCACCGCAACCAGCGGGATCAGGATCACCGCTTGCACCGCGAAACGCACCGTGACCAGCAGACCCAGCGGCGTGGTCTCGCCCAACAGCTTCGCCATCGCATCCCCCAAGGGCGCGAGCACGCAAAAACCGAGCATCAAAAAGATGCCAAAGACGGGTCTGTCCTGAGTCATGAGCGCGACGCTAACTGTTTCGCAACGCAGAGGGAAGCGCTGTTGTCAGCGGTCGGCCAGGGGCTGAAACTTGGTGTAATCCGGCCCGTTGCAGGTAGGCAAACCATCCTCCAATTTCAGCCATTTCAGCTTTTCTTCATGCGCGACATGTAACGTAGGTTCCAGCGCTTCAGGAGAGTCCAGCGTCGCGACAAAAAGGTGCATCACATCCGACATGGCGGTTGAACGGAAGGACATTGGCGTGCCGCAGTGCGGGCAGAAGCTGCGCTCGACACCGGGAGAGGAGTTGAAACGCTTGGGCTCTTCACCGGTCCACCGCCAATGGCCATCGTGAACTCCGAAATACGTTGTCATCGGCGCTGCGCACTGGCGACGGCAACTGTCGCAATGGCAGCTGACGCATGACAGTACCGGAGGGTCGACCTCGAACCGGATCTTGCCGCACAGACAATGTCCACGCATGTCGTCCCTCACTTTCGGTTTCAGCAGTTCGGTACGTTCACAGCCAGACCACCCAGCGACGTTTCCTTGTATTTCTCATGCATATCATGGCCGGTCTGGCGCATCGTCTCGATCACCGCGTCCAGCGGCACGAAATGCTGACCATCTCCGCGCAAGGCCAGCGAGGCCGCTGAGACCGCTTTGATGGCCCCCAGCCCGTTTCGTTCGATACAAGGAACCTGAACCAGCCCGGCAACAGGGTCGCAGGTCATGCCCAGATGATGCTCCAGCGCGATCTCGGCGGCATTTTCCACCTGTTCGGGGGTTCCCCCCATCACGGCGCAAAGCCCGGCTGCCGCCATGGCGGCCGCGCTGCCAACTTCGGCCTGACATCCCGCTTCGGCACCCGAGATTGAGGCGTTGTATTTCACCAACCCGCCAATGGCCGCCGCGGTCAGCAGGAAATCCTCGATATGACTTTCGGACGCGCCCGGTACATGATCAAGATAATAGCGCAGAACAGCGGGCAGAACACCTGCGGCCCCGTTGGTGGGCGCGGTGACAACTTGCCCGCCCGCCGCGTTTTCCTCGTTGACCGCCATGGCATAGACGCTCATCCAGTCGTTAATCGTGTGCGGCGCGGTCAGGTTCATGCCGCGCTCGGCCATCAGCGCATCATAGATGCCTTTCGCGCGGCGGCGCACTTTCAACCCGCCCGGAAGGATGCCGTCAGTGGTCAAGCCACGTTCGATACAGGCATTCATGACGTCCCACAAACGGGCCGAGCCTTTCGCGAAACTGTCGGCGCAGCCCCGCGCGATCTCGTTTGCGCGCTTCATCCCGGCAATGCTTTTGCCACTGGATTTGGCCATCTCAAGCATTTCTGCGGCGGATTTGAACGGGAACGGGACCGGGTCGCCTTCGTCGGTGTCTTTCCCCTCGGCCAGTTCTTCCTCGGTCAGGACAAAGCCGCCGCCAATCGAATAGAACACCTGCCGCAGGATCACATCGCCCTGTGCGTCGGTGGCCATCAGGATCATCCCGTTGGCGTGTCCGGGCAGATTGTTGTCGTAGTCAAAGATCAGATCCGCCTTGGGATCGAAATGAAGCGTCGGCAGGCCTTCGGGCGTGACCGTGTGCGTGCGGGCGATATCAGCCAGCGCGGCCTCGGCCTTTTCATTGTCATAGGTGTCAGGAACAAAACCCGCCAGACCCAGAATGGTCGCCCGATCGGTCGCGTGACCGACACCGGTGAAGGCAAGCGAGCCGTGCAACGATCCTTTCAGGCCTGTAAATTCAAAGGGGGAGGCGCGCATCATGTCCAAAAAGCGCGCCGCGGCCACCATCGGGCCCATTGTGTGCGATGAAGACGGGCCAATGCCCACTTTGAACATATCGAAGACAGATAGGAACATATCAGATAGCCGAGCCTTCCGGGGGATTAGCGTAAGTAGGGGATGTGAAGGGTGTAACGCCCAAACCTTCCGCAGCGATTGCCGAACGGGTGGCGGGGCATGTCTCAAGGTGCAGAAGCACTTTCTGCAGATGCGGCGTGTCGGCCAGTTGATACCAGCTACGGTCAGCACTTACGGGGTACAGGGCCATCCAGCGCATCATGCAGGCGACATAATAGGTCAGAACCGATGGGACACCTGCGCGAAACCACTCAGGCCCGCGTTGCGCCAGCGCATCCAGCAGCCGCAAGTGCTGCAGCAACCGGGGTCGGATGCCCGCGCGCAGCGTGTCGGCCTGAAAGGCGTCTATGTATTTTTCAGCGTAGAACAGGATGCGCAGATCCGCATGCAACGTGTTGGACGCGAAAAACAGCCATTTCAGAAATCCGGCGCGTTCAGGATCATCCGCCGTCGGGGCAAGTTGACCATGGCGCTCCGTCAGCCAAAGCAGGATCGCCGCGGTTTCAAAGATCGGGCCCTGCGGCGTTTCCAGAACCGGGATCAGCCCGTTGGGATTAAGCGACCGATACGCGTCGCTGTCCTGCTCGTTCTGGCGGCGGTCCACCAGCACCGTTTCATAAGCCACGCCCATCTCGTCCAGCGCCAGCCGGATCACCAGCGAGGCGTTGTCAGGGGCATAGTGCAGGCGGTACGGGGTCAACATGCGCGCAACTTACAGCGCAAAGATGTGGGTGTAAGACATGATTGCGACTTTTCCGACAGGAAACGCGTAGTCCTGAGACATCTTAACACCTGTCGGATCGCAAAATGGGGTCGCAGTCGCCTGACGCATTCCCTATAACTCCGTCAGAATAAACTGGGAAAGCTGCCATGACCAGAGATCTGTCGCCAATCGACACTGCGAAATACGTTGCCGCGTACCGTGCCGCCGACATGGTCGAAGACGGGATGCGCGTGGGCCTTGGCACAGGATCGACAGCCGCCTGGCTGGTGCGCCGTCTGGGTGAACGGGTGCGCGAAGACGGCCTGCGGATTAAGGGTGTTCCAACCTCGACCCGCACGGCGCAGCTTGCCCGCGAGGTTGGTATTGACGTCATTTCACTGGATCAGGCCGGTTGGCTGGACATGACCATCGACGGCGCGGATGAGTTCGATCAGGACCTGAACCTGATCAAGGGGGGCGGCGGTGCGCATCTGCAGGAAAAGATTGTGGCCACCGCCAGCGATCAGATGATCGTCATCGCCGATGCAGGCAAAGAAGTTGAAACTCTGGGGGCCTTTCCACTGCCTGTCGAGGTCATTCCCTTTGGCTGGCAGACAACGCGCACATTGATTGAGGAGGCCCTGGATACAATGGATGTGCTTGGGACATCCTCGGCGCTGCGCATGAATGGCGAGGCTCCGTTTGTAACGGATGAGGGTAACCACATCCTTGACCTGCACCTCAAGCGCATCGGCAACCCGCGCCAGATGGCGCTGATCCTGAACCAGGTGCCCGGTGTTGTGGAAAATGGCCTGTTTATCGACATCTGCGATAAGGTCGTGATCGGCCATGGCGATGGCCGGGTCGAGCTGCGGGATATCAACGCGGGCACAGTTGCGATGGATCAGCTGCTCAGCGGATCGCGCGATAACCTGTTTTCCGATTTTTCGGACTGAGTTTCGTGCAGTTCCGTTCGGCAAGTGGCTATGAAAGTTCGAATTTTCCGCGTCGGGGGTTGGCACAGGCTTTTTTACGCCCAGATATCCAGAGAACTTTGAAAGTTGAACGAAGGAACCCGGCATGAGCTTTGACTATGATCTTTTTGTCATCGGCGGAGGTTCGGGCGGGGTCCGCGCGGCGCGTGTTGCGGCGGGCGAAACCGGTGCCAAGGTCGCGCTGGCCGAAGAAGACCGGTATGGCGGCACCTGTGTGATCCGGGGCTGCGTGCCAAAGAAGCTGATGGTCTTTGCCAGCGAGTATTCAAGCATGGTCGGGGATGCGCAGGCCTATGGCTGGGACATTCAGCCCGGCGCGTTCAACTGGAACACTTTCCACGGCAAGCTGGTGGCCGAGCTTGATCGGTTGGAAGGGATATATCGCAATATCCTGAAGAACAACGGCGTCGAAAGCTTTGACCAGCGTGCGCGCCTTGTGGATGCCCACACGGTCGAGCTGACCGATGGAACCCGCAAAACCGCCAAACACATTCTGATCGCCACTGGCGGTCGCCCGGTTGTTCCGGATTTTCCGGGCTCGGAACTGGCGATTACGTCGAACGAGATATTCCATCTGGGTAAGCTGCCAGAAAGCATCCTGATCGTAGGGGGCGGTTATATCGCCTGTGAATTTGCCGGGATCATGAACGGGCTGGGGGTCAGGACGACTCAGTTCTATCGCGGCGCACAGATCCTTCGGGGTTTTGATGACGAGGCGCGTGGACTGATCAGCGAAGAAATGTGCCAGAACGGCATCGACCTGCATCTGGGCACCAATGTGCTTGAGATGAAAAAGCAGGGCGACAAGATCTGGGTCAAGGCCACCAACGGCTCCGAGCAGAGTTTTGATGTGGTGATGTATGCCACGGGCCGTGCGCCGAATGCCGATAACCTTGGGTTGGAGGCTTTGGGCGTTGAACGCGGTCGTAAGGGCGAGATCATCGTGGATGAATACAGCCAGACCGCCGTTCCCTCGATCTTTGCCATTGGCGATGTGACCGACCGGGTGAACCTGACCCCGGTCGCGATTCGCGAGGGGATGGCCTTTGTGGAAACCGTGTTCAAAGGCAATCCGACACCGGTAGATCACGAATTGATCCCGACTGCGATCTTCACTCAGCCCGAGATGGGAACTGTCGGCCTCAGCGAAGAAGAGGCAGCGGAACAAGAACCGATCGAGGTTTATGCCACATCTTTCAAGCCGATGCAGAAATCTTTTGCTGGCGGCACGCAGCGGGTACTGATGAAACTCATCGTCTCTCAGGCCACGCGCAAGGTGCTGGGTTGCCATATTGTCGCCCCCGGTGCCGGCGAGATGATCCAGCTGGCGGGAATCGCCGTAAAGATGGGCGCGACCAAGGAAGATTTTGACCGCACGGTTGCAGTTCACCCGGTCATGGCCGAAGAACTGGTGACAATGCGGCAACCTGTGCGCACGGCTTGATTTGCAAGCGCGCGCACACAGGTTACAAGGGAACCCGTGATCACACGGTCCAAAACGAAGGAAAAGATACATATGGCGGGCAACAGCGGCGGCCCCTGGGGGGGCGGAGGCTCATCCGGTGGCGGAGGAAATCAGGGTAACAACGGGAACGGGCGCAAGCCTCCCGAAAGCGATGGCCCGCATATTCCCGAGATCGATGAACTGATGAAAAAAGGCCAGGAACAGCTGCGCGTCCTCATGGGCGGCCGTGGCGGCGGTGGCCGTGGCGGTAGCGGTGGTCAGGGCGGTGGCGGTCCGGCCTTTACCAAGGGCACAGTTGCGATTGGCCTTGTTGCAGCTGCAGTAGTCTGGGGGCTTGCGAGCTTTTATACTGTCAAACCCGAAGAACAGTCTGTCGAACTGTTTCTGGGTGAATTCTCGGCCGTCGGCAATCCGGGCCTGAACTTTGCGCCATGGCCGTTTGTAACCGCCGAGGTTATTCCGGTGACCCGCGAACAGAACGAAGACATGGGTGGCGCGCGTGGTAGCGACGATGGCCTGATGCTGACCGGCGACGAGAATGTGGTCGACATAGATTATCAGGTTGTCTGGAACATCAACGACCCGGCCAAGTACCTGTTTAATCTGCGTGATCCGCGCCAGACGATCCGAGCCGTGTCCGAATCCGCGATGCGTGAGATCATTGCGCAAAGCGAGCTTGCACCGATCCTTAACCGTGATCGCGGCGTAATCGCAGACCGTTTGCAGGTGCTGATTCAGGATACAATGGACAGCTACGATTCGGGTGTGAACATCATTCGCGTCAACTTTGACAAAGCCGACCCGCCACAGGACGTGATCGCCTCCTTCCGCGATGTCCAGGCTGCCGCGCAAGAACGTGACCGGTTGCAGAACGTGGCAGACGCTTATGCCAACCGTGTGCTGGCCGAGGCACGCGGTGAAGCCGCACAGATTCTGGAAGAGGCTGAAGGGTACCGCGCCCAACAAATCAATAGTGCTCAGGGTGAGGCCAGCCGCTTTAGCGCGGTTCTGGAAGAATACTCCAAGGCACCGGACGTGACTCGCAAGCGTCTGTACTTGGAGCGGATGGAACAGATTTTGGGTGACGTCGACAAGATCATTCTAGACCCGAGTTCGAGTGGACAAGGGCAGGGCGTCGTGCCCTACCTGCCACTGAATGAGCTGCGCCGTAGTCCTTCTGGGGAGAGCAACTGATGCGTAAGACGACATTTATTTTGCCGATCGTTTTCATCGCGGTAGTCGGTGTTCTTTCCTCGATTTTCATCGTGGACGAGCGCGAACGTGCTCTGGTTTTACAATTTGGCCGCGTTGTCGCGGTGAAAGAGGAGCCAGGTCTGGCGTTCAAGATACCGGTGATTCAAGAAGTAGTGCGCTATGACAACCGCATCCTGTCCATCGATGTCCACCCGCTGGAAGTTACTCCGCTGGATGATCGTCGTCTGGTGGTTGATGCGTTTGCGCGTTATCGAATTTCTGATCTGGAACAGTTCCGTCAGGCCGTTGGCGTCGGTGGTATCCCGGTGGCCGAGGATCGTCTGGACCGCATTCTGCGTGCTGAAACCCGCGAAGTACTGGGTTCGGTTTCCTCGCGTGACATCCTCAGCTCGGACCGTGCAGCCTTGATGCTGCGGATTCGAAATAGCGCGATTGCCGAAGCGCAGGCGTTAGGCGTCACCGTAATCGACGTGCGCCTGAAAGCGACCGACTTGCCGCAGGCCAACCTTGAGGCCACATTTGACAGGATGAAGGCCGAGCGGGAACGTGAAGCGACAGATGAACGCGCACGTGGTAACGAGGCGGCGCAACGTGTGCGCGCGCAGGCTGACCGGACTGTGGTTGAACTGGTGTCGGATGCGCGCCGTGAGGCTGAGATCACCCGCGGTGAAGCCGACGCCGAACGCAACGCGATCTTTGCCGAAGCTTATAGCGCCGATCCGGAGTTCTTTGAATTTTACCGCTCGTTGACGGCCTATCAGAATGCGCTGCAAGGCGGTAACAGCTCGCTGGTGTTGAGCCCGGATTCCGAGTTTTTCAATTACCTGGGTTCACCCACAGGGCGGAGTGTTCCGGCGGCTCCGGTCTCTGAATAATGGGCATGATCCTTCTGGCCTTCGGGCTGGTACTGATTGTCGAGGGGCTGGCCTATGCGCTGGCCCCTTCGCTTATCGAACGGATGCTGGAGGCGCTGCGCGCCATGCCCGTACAGGCCCGGCGTCTGGCCGGGTTGCTTTGTGTTGTCAGTGGTTTGATCCTGCTCTGGGGGGCATATCAACTGGGCTTTTGACGGGGCGGTTTCACGTGCGGGTGATTTCGCTGCGATCCCGAGTTGCTCACCGGGTTAAACTGACTACATTGGAAACTAAGAAAGGCCGATACAGGCCTTGGCAAGATTGTCGACAAGGAGAGCTCAAGTGCAGGCGAAAGCGCGCAGTTTTTCCGTCCGATGGGACGATGTGAGTGTTTGGATGCGGCTGATGTGGCTGGCCTTTGCAGGTACACTGCTTGTGCTGGCGCAGTCGGTTTCTGCTCAGGCCAGAAGCGAAAGCCTGGCGCCCTTGGCGGAAAAGATCAGCCCGGCCGTGGTGAACATCACCACAAGCACCCTGATCGAAGGTCAGACAGGTCCGCAGGGCATCGTGCCCGAGGGGTCTCCGTTCGAGGATTTCTTTCGCGAGTTTCAGGATCGCAACGGCGGCAATGACAACAGCCCGCCCCGACGCAGCAACGCCCTTGGGTCGGGTTTTGTGATCTCCGAGGATGGCTTTATTGTCACCAACAATCACGTCATTGCGGAAGCTGATGAAATCCTCATAGAATTCTTCCCCGGCGACGGGCAGCCCAAAAATGAACTGGTGGCCAAGGTCATCGGAACCGATGAGAAAACCGATATCGCACTGCTCAAGGTCGAAGCGTCCGGCCCCTTGAAATACGTGCAATTCGGCGACAGCGACGTGGCGCGTGTGGGTGACTGGGTCATTGCCATGGGCAACCCGCTTGGTCAGGGCTTTTCTGTATCCGCTGGTATCGTATCCGCCCGCAACCGGGCGCTCAGCGGATCTTATGACGACTACATCCAGACGGATGCGGCGATCAACCGAGGCAACTCGGGCGGTCCGTTGTTCAACATGGACGGCGAAGTGATCGGCGTGAACACCGCCATCCTGTCGCCCAACGGTGGCTCGATCGGCATCGGCTTTTCGATGGCGTCGAACGTGGTAGTGAAGGTTGTCGATCAGCTGCGCGAGTTTGGTGAAACCCGGCGCGGCTGGCTGGGTGTCCGCATTCAGGACGTGACCGAGGACATGGCCGAGGCCATGGGGCTGGAAAAGCCCGGCGGCGCGCTGATCAGCGATGTTCCTGAAGGCCCCGCCCAGGAGGCCGGTCTGAAAGCAGGCGACGTGATCATCAGCTTTGACGGTGTCGAAGTCGAAGACACCCGTGGTCTGGTCCGTCAGGTTGGCGAAACAGAAGTCGGCAAAGCTGTCCGGGTCATTGTGCATCGCGATGGCGGCACGCAGACAATTCTGGTCACGCTGGGACGCCGCGAAGACGCAGAAAGCAAAGAAGATGACGAAGAAGAAACGCAAGATGCTCCGGTCGAAGAAAACGCCGATATTCTCGGGCTGACTATCTCCCCGCTCACAGATACGCTGCGCGCGGATATGGGATTGGATGCAGATGCCGAAGGTCTGGTGATTTCGAATGTCGACGAAGCGTCTGAGGCCTACGCGAAAGGGTTGCGTGCTGGTGACCTGATTACCGAAGCGGGTCAGCAGAAAGTGGAAACCATCGCGGATCTGGAGGCCCGAATGGACCAATCGCGAGAGGCTGGGCGGAAATCCCTGCTGCTTTTGGTCCGCAGGGGGGGCGAGCCGCGATTTGTGGCGCTAAGCCTGGAAGAGTGATTAGAAAAGGCCGGGACAAGCGCCTGGCCTTTTTCATTGCCTGAACACCTGAAGAGGCATGCAGAAAGAAAATGAGCCATACGCGGTAATTGCGTATGGCTCAGATACAGGGAGAGATCAGTGGACAGATATCGGGGATGATTCTCTGACCTCCTACGGTAACAACTTCACCTTAGGTCAACGCCGACCTCTTCGTATGTGAACCAGATCACACTGGGTCAGATAAGTTCGGAATCGGCCAGTTCCCGCAAAGCGTCGAAATCCTGAATCAGCAATCCGCCGCGCGAGGATTCGACAATATTGTCGCGTTTCCAGATCGAGATCGTCTTGGAAACGGCCTCGCGTGTGGCCCCGACAAATTCGGCCAGTTCGCTCTGCGACAAGGTGATGCGCTGCGTTGGGTCGTCCTGCAATTCCGACAGATGCAAAAGCTTTCGGGCCAATCGAATGGGCATGGGCAAAAAGACCTGCTCGTTCAGCTGCAACCCCATCCATCGCATGCGCACCCCGGCCAACCGGATCAGATCCACGGCAAGATCAGGCTGTTTTCTGATCTGGTTCATGACGTCATTGCGACGTACGCGCAAAACGCGCGATGGCTCGGCCGCCGCAATAGTCGCCGTGCGCGGGCCGTTGTCAAACAGCGCAATTTCGCCAAAGACTTCGCCAGGGCGCATCAGGGTCAGCGTCAGCTTTCGCCCGCTCATCGCCAGAAAGGACACTTCAAGCGTGCCTTCCAGAATGGCATAGAGCGAATCGCCTTCATCGCCCTGTTCGAATAGGGTTTCACCTTGAGCCAGCGAGATGTCGGTCGCCTGCGCCGAAAGCATCTCTCTAAGCCCGTCGGAGGCCTCCGAAAGGAAGCCGCTGGTGGGAAAGGCCGTCATGTATACACCGATCTTGGGTAAGGTGTGAGTGTGGGTGGTGACACAACTTCCCATAGCTCGGTGGCTAAGCCAAGAATTTTGTTTGTTTTGCAGGTATTGCGACGTCAGGGCAGCTATTTCTGTTCCGGGTCGTCCATATAGCGTTGCAGGATGCTGAATTGCAGCATCAGGAAGGCCATCAGCGCGATGGGAAATCCGAAGGTTTCGATTTTGACCCAAAGGTCGGTCGACATGGTGCGCCAGACAAACTCGTTTGCGGCGGCCAGAACGGCGAAACAAGCGCAAAGGCGGCGCGTCAGAATCATCCAGCCTTCGTGCTTCATCGGCAGCAATTCATCCAGTACATAAGCCAGATAAGATTTCTTTTGCAGCAACCCGATGCCAAGGATCAGGGCGAACAGGCCATAGACAAGCGTGGTTTTCATCTTGAAAAACCGCTCGTCATTGAACCATGCGGTCAGGCCACCAAAGAAAATGACCATGAAGGCCGTGAAAATCTGCATCCGGCTAAGCTGGCCGGTCAGGTACCACAGGATACCCATTGCCCCCAGCATCAAAGGCACGAAGATAATCGTGGCGATGATAAAGCCGGAATACTCGGTGCCACCGATCGGAAAGCTGTTATCACGCAAGCGCAGATAGATGAAGAAGAAGGCCAGCGGCGGGCCAAGTTCCAGCACCTGTTTCAGAAATGGGTTGATATCTTTTTTGCCTGTCATCGGTACGTCCTGCTGCTTACCCGCCCATTTCAACTATTACGGCGCCGAGTGCAATCAATGCCATCAATGCAATGCGTCTTGGGCCAACGGTCTCCTTCAGGACAAGCCAGCCGATCAGCGCCGCAAAGACGGTTGAGGTTTCGCGCAGCACGGCGGCTTCGCCGACTTTGTCCAGCCGTGTGGCCAGCATGATCGACCCAAAGGACAAAGGCGCGATGATGCCGCCGGCCAGACCCCGCAGCATCAGCGGGCCGGGTGCAGGGCGATGTGTCATCGCGCGCCATCTGAGGAAGGCGTAGACCGGCATCGCCGCGCCGTCGATCATGAAGAACCAGGCCAGAAATGTGAACGGGTCGGCGGTGGCGCGTATGCCATAGGCGTCATAGGTGGTGTAAAGCGCCACAAACAGGCCCGTGATGATCGCCAGTGTCAACGCGATGCCCAGCGTATCCCTGTTGGTTTCCAGGAACCTGAAGTTGTAGGCGGCCAACCCAAATATTCCGGCCAGCAGGGTGGCCACGCCCAGCCACTGAACGGCCGAGAATGTTTCACCGAACAGAAGATAGGCACCAATGACCGTAAACAGCGGGCCTGTCCCGCGCACGACGGGATAGACGACCGTGTAGGACCCCTTGGTGTACGCCGCGGCCTGCAGCGTCTTGTAGGCAATGTGGATCAGCCAGACGAGGGCGAAGATCGGCCACATATGAGGTTCAGGCCAAGGCACCACGAAAAAGGCAAACGGGGCGGCCATCAGGCCATAGCTGGCGTCAATGGCGCCGCGGGACAGCCATGGATCATGGCGGCCTTTCTGTAGCGCCCCGAACGCGGCGTGCAGGAAGGCGGCCATCAACGCCAGTGCCAGCGCCAGTTGGTGACCCGCTTCGGTGCCTTCAAGTGAGATCAGCCAGTCGCTCAATTACGCAAACCTTTTGCAGGGCGGAGAGGGGTGGGGGCTGTCTGCCCCCACACCCCCGAGGATATTTTGGGCCAGATGAAGAGGCGGATCAGCCCTTGTCGAGCCCGGTCAGGGCGGCGGCGAATTCTTCGGGGTCGAAGGGGGCAAGGTCATCAATCTGCTCTCCCACCCCGATTGCATGGATCGGCAGGCCGAACTTGTCGGCCAGAGCGACCAGCACGCCGCCCTTGGCGGTTCCGTCCAGCTTGGTCATGATCAGGCCCGAGACATCGGCCAGCTTGCGAAAGGTTTCCACCTGGCTCAGCGCGTTCTGGCCTGTGGTGGCATCGAGGACCAGCAAGGTGTTGTGCGGCGCGGTCTCGTCAACCTTGCGGATGACGCGGACGATCTTGGCCAGCTCCTCCATCAGATCCGTGCGGTTTTGCAGGCGTCCGGCGGTGTCGATCATCAGCAGGTCCGCGCCTTCGGCCTGTGCCCGGGTCAGCGCGTCAAAGGCGAGGCTGGCGGGATCCGAGCCCTCGGGCGCGGTCAGAACCGGAACCCCGGCGCGGTCGCCCCAGACTTGCAGCTGTTCGACGGCCGCAGCACGAAAGGTATCACCGGCGGCGATGACGACTTTTTTTCCAGCCTGCTTGAACTGGCTGGCCAGTTTGCCGATGGTCGTGGTCTTGCCCGAGCCGTTGACACCGACGACCAGCACCACTTGCGGGCGTTTGGGGTAAATCGGCAGTGGCTTGGCCACGGGCTCCATCACACGGGACACTTCCTGCGCCAAAAGCTGTTTGATTTCCCGGGTCGAGAGTTTGCGCCCAAAGCGCCCCTCGGCCATGTTCGAGGTGACACGGAGGGCGGTGTCGACGCCCATGTCAGAAGCGATCAGCAGCTCTTCGAGCTGCTCGAGCATGTCGTCATCCAGCGTGCGGCGCATTTCAGTGGCGGCGCCGCCGCGGCTGAACAGGCGGTTCAGGATGCCTTTGGATTCGGGAATTTCCGGCGGAGGGGCCATGGGCTTGGGGTCTGCCGGGGCGGGGGCAGGTTGTTCAGCCGGTTCCTGCGCCGGTTCAGGGGCCGGAATTTCCGGGACCGGTTGCGGCTCGGGCTCTGGTTCGGGGAGGACTGGGTCGGGTGCGGCGATTTCCTCGCCACCATCCTCGACGATGGCGTCCAGCCCCTGTTCGAGGCGGGATGAGGATTTGAACAGCTTGTCCTTTAGCTTTGAGAAAAACGCCATATTTGGTCTCCGCAGGTGTTCCTTTCACCTAATGCGGATTTGCGGCAGTTGCAAAGGGTCACGCAAAAGCGAAGACGAACCCAAATTGCGCGCCCCAGTAGAGCGGCCAGATCAGATAGGGAGTCAGCTTGTGGGCGGGATGGTTCGCAGGCAGCAGGAACTTTTCCGTTGCAAGGATCAGGTCGGACGCGATGAAGGCGATTGCAGCCGGAAACGCCCATCGCAGGGCACCTGTCTGGGGCAGCGCCAGCACGGTGATCCCCATGCCAAGGATGATCGGTATATAGGCCAGAACAGGGCCTTTCAGATCTCCGGCCCGAGAGGCAAGCAAGGTGGCCATGACAATGCCCAGAATGATCAGAGACCACACGATCGCGGGGGCGTCCCAGATCAGGCTGGCGGAACTTGCGGGATGCGAAAGAAACAAGGCGATATAGGCCAGATGCCCGGCGGCAAAAGCGGCAATACCAGCCATGAACGTGGCATCCGTTTCACGCGACAACAGCGCGTCCCCGGTCGCGCACAGTGCAAGCGCAACGGCCAGCATCCATGGGCCGCCCTGCAGAACCGCAATGACTGCCAACACGGCGACCGAGGTGGTTTTCAGCACAGTGCGCAAGGAACTGGCTGGTCGGACCGTCAGGGGCAGGTATCCCAATGCGCAGCCAAGGGCGATCCAGAAGAGAAGGGTTGTCATGTCACCTCACCGCGGTTTTCGAATACCATCATCCCGAGTGGGGCAAATAATCAAGCGCTTACGTGGAGTTAAGCGTGTTTCGCCAACCCTCGGCCAAAGGGTGAATGGCGTCTCCGGATCGCATCTGACACAATGGGCGTATGTTCCGAGCGCTGATGATTCTCGCCTGTTTTGCCGCACCGCCCGCTGTGGCCCAGACCCCTTTGTCCGGCCCCGAATTCGACACCTATACGCGGGGCAAGACCCTGTTTTACGGGTTCGAAGGGCAGGTCTACGGGGTCGAACGCTATTTGCCCAACCGCCGCGTGATCTGGTCTTTTCTGGATGGCGATTGCAAGGAAGGTGTCTGGTATCAGCAGGAAGAGCAGATTTGTTTCATCTACGAAGACCGGTTTGATCCCCAATGCTGGGTCTTTACGCGATCCGGCGGTGGCCTCGTCGCGCAGTTTGAAGGCGACCCGCAGGCGACCGAGCTGTACGAGGCGGAAGATATCGGTGAAGAAATGGTGTGTTATGGCCCCGACGTCGGTGTCTGACTAGGTCACCCGAAGCTCATCATAGCTGAGCATGACATGCTCCTGATATGCAGGTCTTTCTGTCAGCTTTTCGTAATAGCGCCGCAGGTTGGGCAGGACCCTGCGGGATATGGCGATGTCGTAATAGCGATAGAGGATATGTCCCAGCTGAATATCGGCCAGCGTCAGATCGGACCCGCACAGGTAGGTGTTTTCTGATAACCGGGTATCGGCAAGTGCCAGTTTGCTTTCCAGTGCGGCAACGGCCTGTTTAATCGCGTGTTGGTCCTGCTGCGCCGGAGCAGTTCGCACAACCTGCCAGAACACGGGTACCGTGAAATCCATCGCAATGTTGATCTTGGCCCATTCCGCCCATTTGTCGACTTCGGCCCGTTGGACCGGGTCGCGCGGCCAGAACGCATTCCCGCCATAGGCATTCGCCAGGTAGCGCAGGATTGCGCCGGTCTCCCACAGCGGTGGGTGATTACCATCCTGGAGTACTGGGATGGTGCCGTTCGGGTTCAGCTTGCGAAAGGCATCGGTGTCCAGCCCACCGAACCTGTGCCCTGCATCGTGGCGATGAAAGCGCAGCCCTAGCTCTCCGACGCACCACATCAGGGCCTGAACATTCGATGACGTTTTGCGGCCCCAGATTGTCAGCATGGCTTAGAACAACGATCCCTGATCTGGTGCATCCGGTTTGGTTTTCCGGTTGGGCTGCTTTGCGGCTGTCCCGGCGCCAAGAATGCCATCGGCGAATTCGATGTCCAGCGCCGTATGTTTCGCGGCCTCGGCTTTGGTCGTGATGACATTCCCATCTGCGCGGACCACAGCATATCCGCGTTCCAGCGTGGCCTTGTAGCTGAGCGTTTCGCGCAGGCGGTCGGTGGCCTCAAGCTGATGTTTCAGACGATCCAGCCGCGTGGTCTGCGCCGCGTTCAGCCGGTCACCAAGCCGGGCAAGGTTTTGCGCGTGCTGGCCGATCTCGCGTTGAATCGGTCGCAGGGACAGGCGCGAAGACAGGTTGCGCAGTGATTCCTGACGGGCCGAAACCAGACCGC
The DNA here is from genome assembly GCF_056542225.1 of Ruegeria sp. AE3. Classification (NCBI taxonomy): domain Bacteria; kingdom Pseudomonadati; phylum Pseudomonadota; class Alphaproteobacteria; order Rhodobacterales; family Roseobacteraceae; genus Ruegeria; species Ruegeria sp. AE3. Next base: position 406,809 of record NZ_JBQFZL010000001.1, read on the forward strand.
GCAGAGTTGACGGGCGCAGATGCGCAGACAGTTCCACCACTTGCAGGCGACGGTTTTGCACTCCTCGCGTCAAAGCTGGGGTCAGGCGATCTGCAATCAAATCAAGGCGTTGTCTGGGGGAGTTCAACAGACTGTCAGGGCGCGGCAGGGCGCGGGACAAATCGCGCAGCCTTTGCGAACGGCGCTGCACCGCGTCCGTTGCCGCGCGCGACAGACGTGCGCCTTGCTCTCCGGTCCAGGCGAGCAGTTCGATGCGGACCGGCACGGCCAGCTCTGCCGCAGCTGTGGGTGTAGGCGCGCGGCGGTCCGAGACGAAATCAATCAGGGTCGTGTCGGTTTCATGCCCGACGGCCGAAATTAGCGGTATTTCCGATGCGGCGGCGGCGCGCGCGACACTTTCTTCGTTGAAGCCCCAAAGATCTTCGATCGACCCACCGCCACGGGCCACGATGATCAGGTCAGGACGGGGCAGTGCGCCACCGGGTGTAAACTGGTTGAACCCTTCGATGGCGCGGGAAACCTCGGGGGCGCAGTTTGCGCCCTGCACGGCTACGGGCCAGATCAGCACCTTGCGCGGGAACCTGTCCCGAAGCCGGTGCAGAATGTCACGGATCACCGCGCCCGAAGGCGATGTCACGACGCCGATGATCTGCGGCAGATACGGCAGGGGCTTCTTACGCTCGGGCGCAAACAGACCTTCGGCCTCAAGCTGTTTCTTGCGCTTTTCCAGCAAGGCCATAAGCGCGCCCTGACCGGCAACGGCAACTTCATCGACATTCAGGTTGTATTTGGATTGCGCGCCAAAAGCGGTCAGGCGACCGGTGACGACAACCTCCAGCCCTTCCTCTGGCACGACCGAGAGGCTGGAAACCTGACCTTTCCATGTTGTGCAGGCCAAAACGTTCCGGTCGTCCTTGATGTCGTAGTACAGGTGCCCGGATCGGGCCTTGAACACGCGGCCAACTTCGCCGCGCACGCGGATTCGCCCGAACGCGCCTTCCAGCGTGCGTTTTACCTCGCCCGATACCTCGGAAACCGTGTATTCAGGGGTGTTTTGGCCCGGAATCGGGTCATCAAGCAGGTCGGACATTTCAGCGCCTTGTTTCAAATGCTCACCCAGCTTAGAACGCCGCGCAGGCGAGGCCAAGCAGATCGGAGACGACCCCATGAACATCCTTATTCTCGGCAGCGGCGGGCGCGAACACAGTCTGGCCTGGGCGGTGATGCAAAACCCCAAATGCGACCGTCTGATCGTGGCGCCGGGCAATGCCGGGATCGCTCAGATCGCGGATTGTGCCGCTCTGGATATCGAAAACGGCGGGGCCGTCGTCAGCTTTGCCGAGGAAAACGCGATTGATTTCGTGATTGTCGGCCCCGAGGCCCCCTTGGCAGCAGGAGTGGCGGATCGCCTGCGCGAAGCCGGGGTGCTGGTTTTCGGACCGTCTGCCGAAGCGGCCCGGCTGGAAGCCTCGAAAAGCTTTACCAAGGAAATCTGCGACGCGGCACATGCCCCCACCGCCGCTTATGCGCGGTTCACCGCGCCCGAACCCGCCAAGGCTTATATCCGCGAACAGGGCGCGCCCATCGTGGTCAAGGCCGATGGTCTGGCCGCCGGCAAGGGCGTGATCGTGGCCATGGACGAAGACACGGCGCTTGACGCCATTGACGACATGTTCGGAGGTGCCTTTGGTGGCGCGGGGGCCGAGGTCGTGATCGAAGAGTTTATGGACGGCGAAGAAGCGTCTTTGTTTGTTCTGTGCGATGGCCAAGACATCCTGTCCATCGGCACGGCACAAGACCACAAGCGGGTGGGCGAAGGGGATACCGGCCTGAACACCGGGGGGATGGGTGCCTATTCTCCGGCGCCGGTTCTGAGTGCGGAAGTTGAAGCGCGCGCGATGGAAGAAATCGTGCGCCCCACCATTGCCGAAATGAAGCGCCGGGGCACACCGTTTCAGGGAATTCTCTATGCGGGGCTGATGATCAAGGACGGCCAGCCGCGCCTTGTGGAATACAACGTCCGTTTTGGGGACCCGGAATGTCAGGTCCTGATGATGCGTCTGGGCGCGCAGGCGATGGACCTGTTGCATGCCACCGCCGAAGGGCGGCTGGGCGAGATGCGGGTCAACTGGGCTGATGATCACGCGATGACGGTCGTGATGGCGGCCAAAGGTTATCCGGGAACCTACGAGAAGGGCACGGTCATCAAAGGATTGGACGGCATGCCCGAGGACAGCAGCAATATGGTGTTTCATGCCGGCACTAGCGAGGCTGCGGGGCAGGTGCAGGCTGTCGGCGGGCGCGTTCTGAACGTGACCGCGCGCGGAAAAACGCTGCAAGAGGCGCGCGACCGGGCGTATCAGATGGTTGATGCCGTGGATTGGCCCGAAGGGTTCTATCGTAGCGATATCGGCTGGCGCGCTTTGGAGGGATGATCGGGCATGGGGCTTTGCCCCCTCGGCCTTGCGGCCTCCCGACGCTGCGCGCGTTCGCGGTCGAAATCGTCCACTGGACGATTTCCTTTCAACCGCTCACCCCCAGGATACTTTTGGCCAGATGAAGAAGCGGATCAGCACTTCAGGGCTGATGTGAGACTGTCGCGGTGTTTGAGCGGGCCCAGGTCCGTCAGATGCCAGCCATCCTGATAGGAAACACGGATGATCTGCGACCAGTCGGCGCTTGCGAGGATCATCTCAGGGGGTTCACCACAGCTCCTCAGGCCGCCGGAAATGAAATCCTCACCGATCTTGTGGTTGGTCAGGCCGGGCAGAGCGGCGATTTCGGTCAGGCCGCCATCTTTGAAGCGCCAGATGCGCAGGGTTTTGGCCAGGTGGGGGCGGTCGATATAGGCGATTTCGATATTGCCGTCACCGTCCAGATCAGCAGCACCGACCGGGGCGAGCCAGCGGAAACGTGCGCCGATATGAGGTGTGGCCGCGATTTTTTCGCCAGCGGCGTTGTAGATCGCAAGCTGAGCGCCTGTTGTGTCCTGCGTTTCAACGACAATTGCTTCAACCGCGCCGTCCCTGTCGATGTCTGCCAGACGCGGCGCGAGGTCTTCGAATACACGGTCCTGTGGCAGGCGAACCGTTACGACTGTGTCATTGACCACAAGTTCCAGCGCGCCGTATTCGATGTTGTCGCCCAAAACACCATGCGCGTATCGCGTGGTTGGTTCCGTGAAGCGAGCGTCGGTGATGGTGTCCGCCGGGACTGCGATTGGCAGCGCGCACCACATGCCAAAAGGGAGCAAAGCGCTGCGCACCCGACATTGCCACAGGCGGGCGGGTTGACGCGGCGCTTTGGACAGCATCAGATCTGCTTTTCGGGCATCTGGACAATCAGACCGTCCAGCGCGTCGGTCACCTTGATCTGGCAGGTCAGGCGCGAGCGGGCCGGGTCGGGCTCATAGGCGAAATCCAGCATATCCTCTTCCATGTCGTCCTTGGCCGGGATCTTCTCGACCCAGTCGGGGTGGACATAGACATGGCAGGTCGAGCAGGCGCAGGCACCGCCGCAATCGGCCTCGATGCCGGGAATATTGTTGTCTCGGGCCCCTTCCATGACAGTCAGTCCGTTGGCGACCTCGACAGTGTGCTCGGTACCGCCATGCTCGACATAGGTGATCTTTGCCATTGCGTGCGTCTTCCTTTTGCGATGTTCGAAACCTTCCTTAGTGAAGGGAGTTAGGTGTTTCCAGCCTCATTTGCGACTCCTTGCGCCGTGTCTGGACTTTCCTGTATTTTGTTCTATTTTTGTTCTTATGTTTACTGCCCCTTTTCACCGCGCGATTTCAAACCGGGACTGGCCGCGACCGCCGTCCTGTCTGCCCTCCGCCCAGCTGGAGGCCCCGCCCGAAGGGGCGCGTGTGGCCGTGGCCGGGCTGGTGATCTTGCGGCAGCGGCCGGGGACAGCCAAAGGCGTGATCTTTCTGACGCTTGAGGATGAGACCGGGATCGTCAACGTGGTGGTCTGGCGCAAAATCTACGAACGCTTCCGCCGTGCGGTGATCTCGGGGCGGTTGCTGAAGGTGACGGGCCGGATGCAGCGGGCGCATTCGGTGACCCATGTGATCGCGGAAGAGATCGAGGATATCTCGGGCATGCTGGACCTGCTGGTGCAGGGGCAGGGTTAGGCCTGCTGTGCGGATCAATCCGACATTGTCCGTCGCAGTGCCGCAAACCCGCGCCTGAAGGGCGGGCGATATGTTTTCTATGCCCCAAATGCGCGATTAAGGCGCTTTTCCGCCACTTGAACGCGGGATGGTCGACTCTTTGGCACCGGGCGAGTAGTGACACGCATCTTTGCGCATCGGCTTGTGTCAAAGCTCGGGCCGGATTGCGCATCACTCAACGTCTTTTCAGAGTCAGTTCGGATGCCCAACGCAACACACCAAGGATCGCTCCAAAATACCGTCTCTCTGGACGAAAGCCGGATTTCCGACCGTCTGGCTGAGCTCTCGGAACTCACGCGTTCAGCGGGATATGTTCATACCGCCCGAATGATCGATGAGGCGTTAAGCGCTTATTCCTTTGAACGCAGGCAGGTTGAGACTGCAAAAAGGCTTCGGTCGGAGTTGCAGCAACTCAAGCGGATGGAGGCGTCGCGCTCGGCGGCGAAAGCGGATCGAAAGCCGCATTTGGTCCCGAGCTTTCGGTCCCGGCGGTCGGCAAAACCCGATGGGATGCTTTTCGAAAGGGCAGAGCGTTCTGACGGCGCAGCCCAGAAAGCCGGAGCGCGCAAAGGGCAGGCCGCATTTGTCCTGACGACCCGGATGCGTGTTGACGGGCGGAACGTTGCAAGGCTGCGCAATGGGCACTGGACAGGCATATCCATGTCTTTCCCCGCGGAACCTGAATTCCAGTTTCGCTGACAGGTCGCCCCGCGCCAAGGATTCGCTGCCGGGGGTGCTGGTCGTGTTGGTGCGGGGCGGAGTAACCTGGTACGGGGACAAAGCGGGCCATAACTGCACCGCTGTAAAGGTCCGCTTCATTAGACAGCTAGGCTATCCGAGTGAACGCTTATCGAGCCAGAAGCACACCAAGATAGACAACGTAAGCGAGCACAAAGAGCCCGCCCTCGCGCCGACTGATTGACCAGCCGCTTCGGGCAAACCCGATAAGGACAAGCGTTGAGGCACACAGAACCCAGATATCGAGACGAATAATCTCGCCAGGAATGACCATAGGTTGCACCAGAACAGTTACGCCAAGGATACCCAAGATGTTGAAGATGTTACTGCCCAAGACGTTCCCGAGTGCGACATCTCCCTCACCTTTCCGAACTGCGATGATTGAAGTGACGAGTTCCGGCATTGAGGTTCCGATTGCAACAATTGTCAGCCCAATTACCGTCTCCGAAAGCCCCGCTGTCTCAGCGAGAGACACGGCACCTGTCACCAAGAGCTTTGCCCCAAATATCGTGATTGCCAGCCCTGCAACGGTGATTAGTAACGACACGGCAAGTGATGTTTCTGGGCCGATCACGGCTTCTGCTTCGTTCTCGTAGACAGCTGCGGCTGGCGTGCCTTCGGACCTATACTCAGACCACAGTGTGAAGCCCAGATAGGCCGCCAAGGTGACGACAAGCCCTGCGCCGATCAGCCGGCTGATTTCGCCGTATAGAACTACGCTTAAACAAAGGAGAGTTACTATCACGACCGCCGTGCCGTCCCGGCGGAATGCTCTCGGGTTCACGGCGATAGGCGCGATGAGTGCTGCGATGCCGAGTATTAGAAGAATGTTCCCAATGTTGCTGCCGACAACATTCCCAATTGAAATGCCTGAAGAACCGGAAAGCGCGGCTTGCAAGCTTGTAACCAGTTCCGGTGTTGACGTTCCGAAGCCAACCAGTGTCAGTCCAATGACCATCGGTGAAATACCGAACGACTTGGCAGCAGAAACCGATCCGCGCACCACCAATTCGCCACCGACCACTAAGCCAACAAGGCCAAAAACGACAAATAATGCCGCGTACATCTTGAGTGGGTCTTTCTGAAGGATTTCCGTCGCTCATGTAATGATTTGCCAAACCTATACAATAGCAAAGGCGGATATTCGCGCATCACGCAGCATACGTAAGATTGACCTCAAAACCGGCCATGGAACAAGCCTACCGCTTGAACAAAACGCTCTGCGCCTGCTTGTCCCGGTGATCCCCTCGCAACTCGGCATAAAGCGCGCGTCCGGCCTGAACAGCTGGGCGGGCGCTGACGGTCTCCAGCCAGCGGGCAAAGTGCGGCTTGTCCTCCAGCACCTGCTGCTGACCTTCCCACAGGCTGGCCCAGCCCCAGATCGACATGTCGGCGATGGAATAGAAATCGCCCGCGACATACTCGTTTTCGGCCAGCCGCCGGTCCAGTACGCCGTAAAGGCGCGCGACCTCGGCGCGGTAGCGGTCCTTGGCATAGGGCAGGTCCTGTGGCGGGTCCAGTTGCGGGGCGTAGTTCAGGAAGTGATGCGCCTGACCCGCCATCGGGCCAACGCCTCCCATCTGCCACATCAGCCATTCCTCGACCGCGATCCGGTCGCGCTCGGTCCTGCCATAGAACCGCCCGGTCTTGCGGGCCAGATACATCAGGATCGCGCCGCTTTCGAAAACCGAAATAGGTGCGCCGTCCGGCCCGTCGGGATCGACGATGGCGGGCATCCGGTTGTTGGGCGCGATCTTCAGGAAACCGGGGTCGAACTGGTCACCCTTGCCGATATTGATCAGATGGGTGGTGTAGGGCAGCTCCATCTCTTCCAAGGCGATGGAAACTTTCCAGCCATTCGGTGTCGGCCAGAAATACAGATCAATCGGGTCAGCCATGTGTTCTCCTGATGTTGACGGGGATCATGCGGGTTTCTGCCGGTTCGGCAAGTACCGCTTACGAAAGCGTGACCGAACCGCAGGCCGGGCTTGACCGAGAACCGCCCGAGGCGTATTGCGATCCTGAAGCTACGTGGCGATTTGTTACCGGATTGCGGGCCACGCTAAACAACACCGCTAAAAGGTCAGGATGAAAGACCCCTTTCGCTTGGCCGCGTCTGGGGTTTTTTGTTTGCCTCCACCCGAGGCTGAAAGGATTGAGATGAGCGAGAACTGGAACAAACGCACCCAAGCCGTCCATGGCGGCATCCGTCGCAGCCAGTATAACGAGGTGAGCGAGGCGATTTTTCTGACGCAGGGTTTCGTCTACGAAAACGCTGAACAGGCCGAGGCCCGGTTTCTGGAATGTGGCCCGGACGAGTTCATCTATGCCCGTTACGGCAACCCGACCGTGTCCATGTTCGAGCAGCGCATCGCGGCGCTGGAAGGCGGCGAAGATGCGTTTGCGACGGCCTCGGGTATGGCCGCCGTCAACGGCGCGCTGACCTCGATGCTGAAGGCCGGGGACCATGTCGTTTCGGCCAAGGCGCTGTTCGGCTCGTGCCTCTATATCCTTGAAAACATCCTGAGCCGCTATGGCGTGGACGTGACCTTTGTTGACGGCACCGATCTGGAACAGTGGAAGGCTGCGATCCGCCCGGACACCAAGGCCGTTTTCTTTGAATCCATGTCGAACCCCACGCTTGAGGTGATCGATATCGCCGCCGTGGCCGATCTGGCCCATGCGGTCGGAGCCGTTGTCGTGGTGGACAACGTGTTCTCGACCCCGGTGTTCTCGCGCGCGATCCAGCAGGGTGCGGATGTGGTCGTCTATTCAGCGACCAAGCATATCGATGGGCAGGGCCGTGCGCTGGGCGGTGTGATCATCGGAACCAAGGACTTCATCCGAGGAACAGTTGAACCCTATCTTAAGCATACCGGCGGCGCGCTGAGCCCGTTCAATGCGTGGATCATGCTCAAGGGTCTTGAGACGATGGCGCTGCGGGTCAATGCTCAAGCCGAAAGCGCGCAAAAGATTGCCGAGGCGCTGGAAGGGCACCCGGCGCTGGAACGTACACTTTACCCCGGTCTGAAAACCCATGCCCAGAACGCGCTGGTTCAGACCCAGTTGGGCGGCAAGGGCGGAACCGTGCTGTCGCTGGACATTAAGGGCGGCAAGGATGCGGCGTTTGCCTTCCTGAACGCAATGACCATTCCTGTGATTTCGAACAATCTGGGCGATGCCAAATCCATCGCGACGCACCCGGCGACAACAACGCACCAGCGTCTTAGTGACGTGCAGAAGGATCAGCTGGGCATTACACCGGGTCTGATCCGCTTTTCCGTCGGGCTTGAGGATGCCGGTGACTTGCTGGCCGACCTTCAGCAAGCGTTGGAAGCCTCGCAGAAATAAACCAAAGCCCCCCGCGCGCCCATTTCGTGCGTGGGGGCTGGCTGCGTGCCTATGCGGCCACTCTGTTTCGGGCGGCAGCTAGGCGCACCGCCCGCTGTTCCCGCCTTCAAAAGGCGCTAACTGTTGCGAGATGACGGTTTTGCGCCGGATTTTTCAATCCGGGCTGCTATTGCCGACGTATCGGGTTAGACTGGTAATAGACCATCAGTCATATATAGTCCGACGACCAACCAAGGAACTGCCGCTGATGAACGTTCACCCGCGCGACATTGATGAAAAACCGGATCGGGACAAGGCTGCCGAGGCTTTGAACGTTTTGCGGCAATGGGCAAAGTCCGCCTCGGAAGCCGATATAAACCAGCTTGACCCGGCTGTGGCCCGGCTGCTGCCCGGTCTGGCGGCGGGCAACTATCCGCCCTTTTCGCGCGCTTACCCCGATGACTTTACCGTCGATGCAGCGTACCGCGCTTCCTTGCCGGATTTGCAGAACGGCCCGTCCAGCCTGATCCGTGGGGCCAAACAGCAGATTCAACATGTGGGTATTTCGAACTTCCGCCTGCCGATCCGGTTCCACCGGAAAGAGGGTGAAGACCTGACGCTGGAAACCTCGATCACCGGCACGGTCAGCCTCGAGGCCGAGAAAAAGGGCATCAATATGTCCCGGATCATGCGGTCTTTCTATAAACATGCGGAACGGACGTTCAGCTTTGAGGTCATGGAATCCGCTCTGGATGATTACATGTCCGATCTGGACAGTTTCGACGCCCGTATCCAGATGCGCTTTTCTTACCCGGATAGGATCAAAAGCCTGCGCTCGGGCCTTGAAGGGTACCAGTATTACGATATAGCGCTGGAACTGGTCGAACAGAACGGTGTGCGTTTAAAGATCATGCACCTTGACTATGTCTATTCCTCGACCTGCCCATGTTCTTTGGAACTCAGCGAACATGCCCGGTCGATGCGCGGTCAGCTGGCGACGCCGCATTCGCAACGCTCCGTCGCACGGATCTCGGTTGTCGTGGATTGCGATGCGGATTGCCTGTGGTTTGAAGACCTGATTGCGCTGTGCCGCCGTGCGGTTCCGACGGAAACTCAGGTCATGGTGAAACGCGAAGATGAACAGGCATTTGCCGAGCTGAACGCAGCCAATCCGATCTTTGTCGAAGATGCCGCGCGCCTGTTCTGCGCCGAGCTTCTGGCAGATCATCACGTTGGCGATTTTCGCGTTGTCGCAAGCCATCAAGAGAGCCTGCACAGCCATGACGCCGTGTCGATTCTGACCGAAGGCCCAACCTTCACCGCGTCCAGCCTGGACCCGAAACTGTTTACGACCCTGTTTCACGTTGGCTGAACGTCTCGGGTAAGTGGCTAGAATTTAATCAGAGATTTATCTGATCGGCGCTCATTCGCCGCAGTGCAGCAAAAATGCTGCAATTGCGTGAAGACTTCCTGTATCCTGACGGGGAATGCAGCTTCGGCACACCGGCGCGCTCAATGGTGTGTCACCCGAAAGGAAGCCGAGACGTGAGACGCCTTGGACTGCAAGACCCCAACCTCCGCCCGGACCCCCCGAGCGGGCAGGGCGCTTTACCCTCACTCTTCGGGCTGCATCGTTTTCAGAGGAGATCTATGGAATGAATCCGATTACCCAACCGCTAGAGCTTCAGGCCGCAGCTATACGCATGGCTGGCTATGCGATCGTCAACCAGATCAAGATCGCACAGATCATGACCCGTTCGGCACTTGAACTGCCGATGGTGCCGGCCCACGCCCTGCACCTGGCAGCATCAGCACCGGTTCCTGTGGTGGAAACACCGGCGGAAAAACCGGTGGCCAAACCCAAACCCGCCGCGACCCGTGCGAAACGCGTACCGGTGAAATCGTCAACGCCCAAGAAAAAGCTGGCCCGCAAACCTGCACCGTCCAAGCCGGCGGCCACACCGGTTGAGTTCTCAGCCAGTCCGCGGCCCACGGCAGCACCCCCGGCGGCAGCCAAACCGACACCAGCGGTTAGGGATGAAATAGCAGTAAAACCTGTTGAATCTACGGTGACACCTGCGACCGCAACCGTGTCGCCCGTAACGCCCAAGCCCGCCCCTGCAAAACCGGCGCCTGTTCAGGCAACGCAGGTTAAGCCGACACCGGCCGATCCTGCCCCGGCTGAGGTGCAGGCGAAATCTGCCCCGGCAACAGAGCCGCGCAAACCGCAGGCGCGAAAAACTCGTGCCCCGTCCAAACCACCCGTGATGCCCGGAGCAGATGCCAAAAACTGACGGGTAAACCGGGATCATCTGCTTGACACGGTCGGGTTGGCACGCCAACCCTGCGCGTCATGATGGATCTTCGCCCGGTCGGATATGTGATTGGCTTGCTGGTCGCCATTCTTGGGGCAACCATGCTGCTGCCTATGCTCGCGGACCTGATCGAGGGGCGCGGGGAATGGCACGTGTTTCTGGAAAGCGCGATTATCACGACGCTGACCGGGTCCGTTCTGGCGATGAGCTGCTCGAACGGTGTGGACGAAGGGCTGACCATCCGCCAGACCTTCCTGTTGACAACCGGTGTTTGGGCGGCGCTGCCCCTGTTTGGCGCAATTCCGTTTCTGTTCGGTGAAACCGAGCTGCGCTTTGTCGATGCGTATTTCGAGGCGATGTCCGGCCTGACAACAACAGGTTCAACGGTGATTTCCGGGTTGGACACCCTGCCGCAAGGGCTTTTGCTGTGGCGCGGTATCCTGCAATGGCTGGGGGGCATCGGGATCATCGTTGTCGCCATGGTGTTCCTGCCCGAGCTGCGCGTTGGCGGCATGCAAATCTTCCGCTCGGAAGGTTTTGAAACAATGGGAAAAATCCTGCCCCGCGCGCAAGAAATCGCGGGTCAGATTTCGCTCATCTATGTTTTCCTGACACTTGTCTGCGCGCTGGTTTACGCCGGTCTGGGAATGAACTTTTTCGACGCCCTGGTACATGCGTTGACAACGCTTTCGACCGGCGGGTTCTCGAATTATGACGCCTCGTTCGGAACCTTCTCGGGGCCCGCCGAATATGCGGCGTCGGTCTTCATGATTTTGGCGGCGCTTCCTTTTGTGCGCTACGTCCAGCTGGCAAACGGCCATACAGCGTCCTTGTGGAAAGACAGTCAAGTTCGCGTGTTTCTGGCGACCATTCTGGTTCTGGTCATCATCATGTCGATTTTCCTGACATCGGTCTTTCCGCATCACTGGGAACAGGCGTTTCGGGAATCTTTGTTCAACATCACCTCGATCATCTCGGGGACCGGCTATGCCAGTGTCGATTACATGGGCTGGGGCAGCTTTCCGATCATGATGTTCTTCCTGATCGGCCTGATTGGCGGCTGCGCGGGATCGACGGCATGTTCGATCAAGATATTCCGCTATCAGCTGCTGTTTGCCTCGATCAAAAGTCAGATCAAACGGATCAGGTCTCCGCATGGCGTGTTCGTGCCGCTCTATGATGGGCGGCCTGTGGGGCAGGGTATTCTGACCTCGGTGATGAGCTTCTTCATGTTCTTTGTCCTGTCGATGGGCGTTCTGTCCTGGGCGCTGGCGCTGACCGGTCTGGACTTTATCACAGCCGTTTCCGGGGCAGCGACCGCGCTGGCCAATGTCGGTCCCGGTCTGGGCGATCAGATCGGACCAGCGGGCAATTTCGCAAATCTCAACGACACGGCTAAATGGTTGCTGACAATCGGGATGCTGGTCGGGCGGCTCGAGCTGTTGGCCGTTTACGCGATCTTCACTGTTCAATTCTGGAGAGGCTGATGAAAAGACCCCTTGGCGCGCAGATTTCGCATATGCTCAAGGATCGTGGCGTGGACGTGATTTTCGGTATACCCGGCGTTCACAATCAGGAAATGTATCGCGGCATCGAAGAGGCTGGCATCCAACATGTTCTGGCCCGTCACGAACAGGGGGCGGGGTTTATGGCCGATGGGTATGCCCGCGCAACCGGCAAGCCGGGGGTTGCCTATGTGATCACCGGGCCCGGCCTGTGCAACATCATGACGCCGATCGGGCAGGCCTACAGCGACTCGGTGCCGATGCTGGTGGTGTCGTCCTGCCTTGATGAAACACAGGCCCTGCGCGGCCAGTTGCACCAGATGAAGGACCAGCGCCTTGCGGCCGGAACTGTTGCCGACTGGTCGGCACAGGCCAACACGGCCGAGGCCGCCTATGCGCTGGTCGAACGCGCCTTTGAAGAATTCGAGCTGTCGCGCCCGCGCCCCAAGCACATTCAGGTGCCAATCGCGCAGTTGCAGGCCGAGGCCGACCCGGCACCTTTCCCCAACCAGCCCGCGTTGCGCACCAAGGCGTTGCCGCCTGACGTATCGCCGGTTGTCTCGATGCTGAACCTTGCGCGCAGGCCGCTGTTCATTCTTGGGGGCGGTTGCAAGTCCAACGACTGGCGGCAGATTCTGACACAGCTTGGGGCTGCATGCTTTACTACATACGCAGGGCGCGGGCTGCCGGGCGCAAACTATCCGCTGGATTTCGGCGCGTCGCTGCCGCGCCCCGGCAGCGCCGAGGTTATCGCCTCGGCGGATCTGGTCATCGCGGTCGGCGCCGAATTGGGCGAGGTCGATCTGTGGCGCAGCGACCTTGGGCATTCGTCAACGCTGATCCGCGTTGACCTTGATCCCGAAGTCCTGTCGGACCACCATCGCGCCGCGATCAAACTGCAAACCGACAGCGAAAGCTTTGCCCGCGCCTTGTGGCAGGCGACCGAAAACCTGAAACCGGCAACCGGCTGGTCGCCCGACGAAATATCCGAAACCCGCGCCCGGTGGCGGGCCGAGGTGGATGCCGAACGGCCCGGAATTGCAGCAGTGGCCGATGCGCTGCGCGCCGCGATGCCCGCTGATACCATGATCTATTCCGACATGACCCAATTCGCCTATGTCGCGAAAGAGGTGTGGGACATGGCCTATCCGCATCACTGGCACCATCCGACCGGGTTCGGAACGCTGGGCTATGGTCTACCGGCCGGAATTGGCGGCGCGGTGGCGCGGCGCGGCAAACCAACGGCGGTTATCGCCGGGGATTACGGGTTCCACTATACGATGCAGGAACTGGGTGTTGCGGTCGAACTGGGTTTGTCGCTGCCGATCATCCTGTGGGACAATGGCAAACTGAAAGAAATCGAAGACAGCATGGTCCGCAGCCAGATCGCGCCCAATGCAGTGGTGGCGCATAACCCGGACTTCTGCAAGCTGGCCGAAGCTTTTGGCGCGCGCGCCTCAGCCCCTTCATCTCTGGCTGAGATGCAGAGCGCGGTTCGCGCGGCTTTCGATGCACCTGTCCCGACCTTGATCCACGTGACCCCGGACATTCTGTAACAAATAAAAGCGCCGCAGGTTCATGCGGCGCTTTGATGTTTCAATGTCTGGTTTCAATATCTGCGCGCGTTCAATCCCAGCAATGCACCAGAACCGTCATTCCGGTCGCGCGCCGGTTCAGCTCGTTGGGGGAAATCCGGGTGGTTTCCTCGCTCGACTGACCGGAAACACCGGCTTTCGTCAGGATTTCTGTCAACCGCTCGACCGTTGCCGCAAGGCTGACTGACGCGGGCAGGGTGCGCCCCTCGGACGGTGTGGGCAGCAGCATGCCAACCACGTTGCCGCTGTCGTTGAAGACCGGCCCGCCCGCATCGCCGGGCTGTGCGTTCAGCGCCAGCCGTTTGACACCCGTCTCGCCGTTCAGGCCACGGATATCCGCGATTTGGCCGTAGGTCAGCGTCGGTGCGCCCAAAGCCCCCTGGTAGGAAAAGCCGGATACGGCCACTTCGGACTGGATGCGCGGTTGGGTGGTGCTGAAAGCAGCAACACTCATAGGGGCAAGAGCTTTTGCAGGGCGCAAGACCGAAACACCAAGCTCCGGGTCCGTCAGCGCCAGCTGAACCTCCTGATCCCCTTCCAGAGTGATCCGGGTGCAGCTTTCGGCGGCTTCGGACACCGTCAGAACCGTGCCGTCCGCACCAGCGAAAAAGCCCGACCGCGACAACCGGGGCTTGCGGATCTGAAGACCCGAGACCAGATCGATGCGCTGTTCCGCATCCGCACCGGCGGCGGCATCCAGAACCGCGCCGGTTGTGCTCAGGCTGGTCGCCATCGCAGCCAGAACACGCAGGCGGCGCGCTTCGTCCCCTTCGGGCCAGACGAGTGTAAAGCCCTTGATCTTTCCATCATCCAGCCGCGCCTGCGTGAATGACACGATCCCATTGCCGCGCCCTTCAAGGGTGAACTGGTCGCGGCCCAGCTCGCGCGGGCCATTCAGCGGAACAATCTCAAGCGACTGCATCACCTCGTAAAGGGCGCGCAGCGTGTTCTTGTCACCCTCCTGACTGATCAAAAGGGCCTGGGCGTTCAGGTCCGAGGCGCTTTTGAAATGCACGAACGGTGCCTCATAGCGGTCAAAGCTGACTGTACCCAACGGCATGTCCAGCGCAATTCCGGCCGCGTCATCGGAATACCGGTCCATCCCGGCCGAGATCAGCGGCGCGTTGTATTCATCCATCAGGGCCTTGCGTTGCACCGTGGTCAGAACGCCCGTCGCCTCATACCCGTTGAACCGCTGCCAATCGCCCATCGACCGGCGGGTTCCCTGACCGAAAGCGCCATCGATGGTCGAATTATAGAAACCCGCCGCTTGCAGGGCTGTTTGCAGGTCTTTCCGTTCCTGCGCCGTCAAAAGGCGCTCGGATTGCAACGCCTGTTCGCGGGTTTCATCCGAATCCTGTGCGGTCGTAACCGCCACGGGTTCTTCCGCCTGTGCTGCCGGTTCTGTCAGCACGCTAACAACGTCGCGGTTCACCGCGTTTTCGCCGACCGGCCAGAATTGCTGCCCCAGCGCGCTTGAAAACGCGACAAAGCTGTCACGCGGGATCTGCCCCTCGGCCCGGTATACGCGCAAAACCTGCTCGGCATCGCCGCGCGAATAGGGGCCAATGACTATGGCATACCAGCCGCTGTTCAGCCGAAACCCGTTCACGTCGGGCAAGGTGCTGGCATAGGCTTGCGCCCGGTCCTGCGCTTCGCGCAGCGAGGGCTGCGCCTCGACCTGAACCCAGACGCCGGGATCTTGTTGTGCGGTCGCGGCGCGCAGGCCGACCAGAAGAAACAAAAGAATTGCTGAAAATACGCGTGTCATAGTCTGCCCGTGTTATGCGGTGTTTGTACTGAGGTGCAGAATACGCGATTTCATTTGCCAAATACCATGCTGTGAATGCGGGGAATTTGTGGTGTGGCCGCGCAGATACAGCCACAGCCCAAAGCCCCGTTGACGCCCCTCGACCCCTTGCATAGGAAGGGCCAAACCGACCGGAACCGGGCGCACGGGGCGCCCAGAGGGAATGTCATGACCGAACCGACCAGCGCACCGCGTTCATTTCAGGAAATCATCCTTAGGCTTCAGTCCTACTGGGCCTCGAAAGGCTGCGCGATTCTGCAACCCTATGACATGGAGGTCGGGGCAGGGACGTTCCATCCCGCTACCACTTTGCGGGCGCTGGGGTCCAAGGCATGGGCCGCAGCCTATGTTCAACCGTCGCGCCGTCCCACGGATGGGCGCTATGGCGAAAACCCCAACCGGCTTCAGCATTACTACCAGTATCAGGTGCTGATCAAACCCAGCCCGCCGGATTTGCAGGAGCTGTATCTGGGCAGCCTTCAGGCCATCGGCATCGACATGGACCTGCATGATATCCGCTTTGTCGAAGACGACTGGGAAAGCCCCACGCTGGGCGCTTGGGGGCTTGGCTGGGAAGTCTGGTGTGACGGAATGGAAGTCAGCCAGTTCACCTATTTCCAGCAGGTCGGCGGCCATGACTGCACGCCTGTCTCGGGCGAGCTGACCTATGGGCTCGAGCGTCTGGCGATGTATGTGCTGGGCATCGACCACGTGATGGACATGCCGTTCAACGATCCGCAATCGCCCAGCCCGCTGAAATACGGCGACATCTTCAAACAGACGGAAGAGGAATACGCCCGCTGGAACTTTGACGTGGCCAATACCGAGGTTCTGCTGCGCCATTTCGAAGAGGCCGAGGCTGAATGCGCCACTATCCTGGCGCAGGCACATGACGACCCGAAAACCGGCAAGCGTATTATCATGGCGCATCCGGCCTATGACCAATGCATCAAGGCGTCACACATCTTCAATCTGCTGGATGCACGGGGCGTGATCTCGGTCACCGAACGGCAGGCCTATATCGGGCGCGTGCGGGCGCTGGCCAAGCAATGCGCGGATGCCTTTGTGCAGACCGAGGCCGCCGGGTTCAGCGCCGGATGAGGCGATCAGGCCAGCCCCGGCAACAGGGCTTTCAGGCCGTCCGCGATCATGCTGACGGCGATAGCCGCCAGAATCATCCCCATAAAGCGGCTCATGATCACGCGCGCGGTGTCGGACAGGCGTTGGGCCAGCCAGGCCGCGTTCCAGAACGTGATCAGAAGCAGGCCAACAATGGCAAGGAATACACCAGCATAAACAATGGCTTCTACGGGCTTCTTGATCTGGTGTGCATACAGGATCAGCGTGGTGATCGTGCCGGGGCCGACCAAAACGGGAAAGGCCAGCGGATAAAAGGCGACGGTATCCGGTTCGGGGTAAGCGTCCTTTTCCCCCTTCGTCCCGTGATGAGAGGTGCTTTCGTGTCCGTTCAGCATGTTAAGGCCGATCATCATGACAACCAGACCACCGGCGACGCGCAGATGATTGACACTGATGCCAAAAAGGCCAAGCGCCTGACTACCGACCAAGGCAAAGGCGCCGCCAAGGATCAGGCAGTAAACCGCTGTTTTGACCGCAATCTTGCGTTGTTCGGCGGCGGACAGGTCCTGAGTGACGCTCAGAAACACCGGCAGGTTGGTGACCGGGTTCATGATCGCAAACAATGCGCCGAAAAATCCGACGGCAAGGGTGGATTCCATCGCGTTGACCTCGTTTCTGCCTGTCCCCGGATGAAACCTGTCCTATTTTACAAGAACTTGAAAGAGGCGGCCTGAAAGATGACGGGAAAACTGCTGACAATTCTTCTGCTGCTGTCGGCCATCGTGGCAGGCGTCGGCATGTATTATCTACAGGTCTACGGCTATTATTATGAGGTCGAACCGCAACCGGGGCAGGACGTTACCCTGATGACGGATGCGGGCGGTGTGCCCGAGCCCATCGCCTATTCCGGGTTTCAGGCAATCGACGCCGACAGCTCGCCGATCCGGTATCGTGCCTGCTTCGAAACCGAATTGTCGCCGGACCAGATGGCTGGATACGTGCCTGTCGAAAACTCCGAACCCCTGACCGCACCGGGATGGTTTGAATGCTACGATGCGGTGTCTTTGGCGGATGCGCTTGAATCAGGGCAGGCGCGGGCGTTCATGGGGGTGAAGAACATCCATTTCGGCGTCGACCGGATTGTGGCGATCACCGCGGATGGTAAGGGCTATGTCTGGCACGCGTTGAACAATTGTGGTGAAAAGGCCTATGACGGTACCGTCGTGGGCGAGGAATGCCCGCCGCGCCCGGAAAACTGAAGGAGCAGATCGTGGGTCATGTCATAGAAATCCCCGATTTCCTGACGGCCACACTGGGGTTTGCGGTCTATCTGATCGGGGCCGAGATCAATGCCCGTGTCGCTACCCTGCGCAACTTCAACATCCCCGAACCCGTGACAGGGGGCCTGCTGGCCTCGCTGGTGGTTCTGATGCTCTATCTGGTATTCGGGATCGAACTGTCCTTTGGCCTGACAGCCCGCGATTTCTTGCTGGTCCTGTTTTTTGCCGGGATCGGCCTGAACGCCCGCCTGTCTGACCTCATTGCGGGTGGTAAGCCGTTAATCTTGCTTTTGATTCTTACTCTGGCGACGATTGTCTTTCAGAATGTGATCGGCGCGGCTGGGGCGGCGATCTTCGGCTATCCCGCACAGGCCGGTGTGTTGTTCGGATCGGCTGCCCTGATCGGTGGGCACGGAACGGCAATTGCATGGGCGCCGGATGTGGCGCAGGCAACGGGCCTTGACGGCGCGACCGAACTGGGTGTGGCAGTCGCCACCCTTGGATTGGTCCTTGCTGCGCTGGTTGGCGGCCCGATTGCGCGCCTGTTGGTCGAACGGCGCGGCCTGACGCCTGACCGCCCTGACGAAGAACCCAGCGTCGGATTGCCGGATGAGCATGACGGGCACACCACAAGCATCGATCATCTGACCGTCATGCGCGTCCTGCTGCACCTGAACCTTGCGATCATCTCGGGGTATGCGCTGAATGAATCAATTGCCGCCGCCGGGCTGAAACTGCCGCTGTTCGTGCCCTGTCTGATCATGGGCATCGTGATCGCCAATCTGCGGGAAGCGCTGTTTCCCGGTGCTCCGAAAGTGTCGCGCACTCCATCGCTGGCGTTGATTTCGGAATTTGCGCTGGGCGCGTTTCTCGCAATGTCGCTGATGAGCCTGCAACTCTGGACCATCGCGCAGCTGGGCATGGCCATTGCCGTGATCATGACAGCGCAGACGGTGTTCGCGGTGCTGTTCGTCCTTTGGGTGCTGTTCCCGGTCATGGGGTCCAACTATCGCGCCGCCGTACTGGCCGCCGGGTTTGGCGGCTTTGCGTTGGGGGCCACACCCACCGCTATCGCAAATATGACAGCCGTGACCAAGCGATATGGCCCATCGCCTATTGCCTTTATCGTGCTGCCCCTTGTATCCGCCTTCTTTGTGGATATCGCCAATGCCATCGTCATTCAGACGATCGTCAATTTCTAAGGACCGACAATGCCCGACCTGCTGATCGAACTGTTCTCCGAAGAGATCCCCGCACGGATGCAAGCCCGTGCCGGCGAGGATCTGAAAAAGCGGATTACCGATGGTCTGGTCGAGGCCGGTCTGACCTATGCAAGCGTAGCCGCCCTGACCACGCCCCGCCGCCTGACGCTGGCGGTCGAGGGGCTGCTGGCGAAAAGCCCCACCATCCGGGAAGAACGCAAGGGCCCAAAGGTCGGCGCACCCGACAAGGCAATCGAAGGGTTCCTGCGCGGCGCGGGCCTGACCCGTGATCAGCTGGAAGAACGCGAAACGCCCAAGGGGGCCATCTATTTCGCCACCATCGAAAGGGCGGGTCGCCCCGCGGCAGAGATCATTGCCGAAGTGCTCGAAACCACCATCCGCAATTTCCCTTGGCCGAAGTCCATGCGCTGGGGCAGTGGCAGCTTGCGCTGGGTGCGCCCGCTGCATTCGATCCTGTGCATTCTGACGGATGAGGCCGGGGCGCAGGTGGTTCCAATGGATGTCGACGGCATTTCGTCCGGCGACACCACAGCAGGCCACCGCTTTATGGCGCCCAACCGCTTTTCGGTCACGTCTTTCGACGATTACGCGGCCAAGCTGAAGCGGGCTTTTGTCGTCCTGTCCCCCGAGGAACGCGCCCAGCACATCTGGAACGACGCCCAGAACATGGCCTTTGCCGCCGGTCTTGAACTGGTCGAAGACAAGGGTCTGCTGGCCGAGGTCGCCGGGCTGGTCGAATGGCCGGTTGTCCTGATGGGGCGGATCGACGACGAATTCCTCGACCTGCCGCCCGAGGTGCTGCAAACCTCGATGAAAGAACACCAGAAGTTCTTCTCGGTCCGCAATCCCAAAACGGGCCGGATTGAACGGTTCGTCACTGTTGCGAACCGCGAAACCGCTGACAATGGCGCGACCATTCTGGCGGGCAATCAGAAAGTGCTCTCAGCCCGTCTTGCCGATGCCAAGTTCTTTTGGGAAAATGACCTGCGCATCGCCAAATCGGACATTGCACAATGGACCCGCGCGCTGGAGAACGTCACCTTCCACAACAAACTGGGAACGCAGGCCGACCGGATCGGTCGTATCGCCGCGTTGGCCCGCGAACTGGCACCAGTAACCGGTGCCGATGCCGATCAGGCTGAAAAAGCCGCGCGCCTGGCCAAGGCCGACCTCAGCTCGGAAATGGTCTACGAATTCCCTGAGCTTCAGGGCCTTATGGGGCGGTATTACATCGAAGCGGCAGGTGAAGATGCCGCCGTGGCCGCCGTCGCGCAAGAGCACTACTCGCCTTTGGGGCCGTCGGATGATGTCCCCACTGCTCCGCTGTCGGTGACCGTTGCATTGGCCGACAAGCTGGACACACTGACCGGGTTCTGGGCGATTGATGAAAAGCCTACTGGCTCGAAAGACCCGTTTGCCCTGCGCCGTGCGGCGCTGGGGGTTATCCGGTTGGTGCTCGACAATGACCTGCGTCTGCATCTGGATCGGTTTTTCGACAGACAGCTGCTGCGTGCTGAAAGCGCTGCAAACGAGGCGCTGGCGGCTGAAAATGTTGACGAACTGTTGGATGAAATCGCAGATCATGGCGTGTTTGGCGCAGCCTTCCAGACTGTCAAGGAAAGGCTGGGAGAATTGTCGGGTGCCGATTTCCTGAGTCTTGAAAAGAAGATACCCGACGCATCCGACGATCTCCTCTCGTTCTTCCACGACCGCCTCAAGGTCTTCCTCCGCGACGAAGGCATCCGTCACGACGTCATCGATGCCTGTATCGCGATGGACGGAAATGATGATCTCAACCTGCTGGTCAAACGCGCCCGCGCGCTGAACGCGGTGATCGCGACCGAGGATGGCGAGAACCTCGTGCAGGGCTTCAAGCGCGCCAACAACATCCTGACCCAGGCCGAAGAAAAGGACGGGGTGGAATATTCCTACGGTGCGGATGTGAAATTCGCCGAAACCGACAGCGAAAAGGCATTGTTTGCCGCTTTGGATGCAGCACAGGCGCAAATCGAGCCCGCGCTGAAATCAGAAGATTTCCCCACGGCCATGGCCGCCATGGCCGGGCTGCGCGGGCCGGTGGATGCGTTCTTTGAGGATGTGCAGGTCAACACCGACAATGACATTGTTCGCCGCAACCGGCTGAACCTTCTCAGCCAGATCCGGCAGATCTGCTCCAGCGTGGCCGATCTGACCCGGATCGAAGGGTAAACGACTGGGCGCACTGGCAGGCGCGCCCACAACGCACTTGCGTGAAGGGCGCAAGCGCCTATGCTGCAGACAAACCAAAAGGTGCTGCAGTGCAGAATAATCCGAATACAACGCTCATTACATCCGACGCGCCTGTCACCGCCCATACACATGGCGGGCGGGCCAAATGTCTGCAACGTCTGGTCCGGCTGGACCTGCCGGTGCCCCGAACCGTTGCGCTGTCATTTGATGCCGTTCACCAGATTGCAGAAGGGGCGATCCCGGATATTGCGGCGATCCTCGAACAGTTCGACCCGACCTCGTTGCTATGCGTCCGACCCAGTTCCGAAGATCCCGATTGGGGCGGCCCCGGCGCGGTTCTCAATATCGGAATGAACGACGCGCGCTATGTCGACCTGTCCGACACCATGGGCGCCGAGGCCGCCGCAGCTCTGTATCTGCGGTTCGTTCAAAGCTATGCGATCCACGTGGCACGGCTGGATGCGGATGTGTTCGATGACATCGAAGCTGATGGCCGCGAGGGGTTGCGCCACTCGCTGCGCGCCTACGAGGATGAAACCGACGAGGTCTTTCCGCAGGACAGGGGCGAACAGCTGATCGGTGTTCTGCGCTCGATGGCGCGTGCATGGGACGGGACGTCCGCGCGCTTGCTGCGGCAGGCCAAGGGGGCACCCGCAGATGCCGGGCTTGGGTTGGTCATCCAAGAGATGATCCCCGGCGTCGGGAAAGGCGAATGCGGATCTGGCGTTCTGCAACTGGTTGATTCCACAACCGGAATGCCACAAATCACCGGCCGCTATCTAAGCCAGAGTCAGGGGCGCGATGCGCTGGGTGAAGATGTGGCAGCCCTGTTTCTGGAAAAAGACCCGCGCGGCCCCTCGCTGGAAGAGGTCGCACCAGATGCTTTCGCCGAGGTCAAGGCTCAGGCCGCGCTGATGCGCGAGAAACTGCGCGAAGAGATGCAGGTCGAATTCGTCATTCAGGACGGCACCGTGCATATTCTCGATGGTGTCCGGGTGCAGCGATCGGCCCGCGCGGCCATGCGCATTGCCGTACGTCTTGCCGAAGACGGTATCATACCGCCGCAAGAGGCGGTGATGCGTGTCGACCCGCACGCGCTGAACGAACTACTGCACCGTCAGGTCCACCCCGATGCGCAACGCGATGTGCTGACCACGGCCATTGGTGCCAGCCCCGGTGCCTCGACCGGCAAGATCGTGTTTACTTCGGCCGAAGCACAGGCCAGTGCCGCCCGTGGCGAGGCATGTGTTCTGGTGCGCCGGGAAACCTCGCCCGAGGATGTACGCGGGATGCACGCCGCCGTTGCGGTTCTGACGGAAAAAGGCGGCATGACCAGCCACGCGGCCGTGATCGGGCGCGGATTGGGTCTGCCCTGTATCGTCGGGGCCTCGGAAATGCGGTTTCAGACGAAAGACAAGATGCTGACCGCACCGGATGGCCGGGTATTCAAAACCGGCGATATTGTCACCATTGATGGCAGCTCGGGTCAGGTGCTGGCCGGTCAGCCCGCCATGCTCGAGGCCGCGTTGGATGACTGTTTCCAGACACTGATGGGCTGGGCCGATGCCGAGCGTGACATCGAAATCCGCGCCAATGCCGACACACCGGCTGATGCGCAGACGGCCCGGAACTTTCAGGCCCAGGGGATCGGTCTGTGCCGGACCGAACACATGTTCTTTGACCCCGGCCGTCTGATCGTGATGCGCGAAATGATCTTTGCGCAAACCTCGGCGGGCAGGGCGGCGGTGCTGGAACGCCTGCTTCCGATGCAGCGCGAGGATTTCGTTCAGCTGTTCAGGATCATGGAAGGTCAGCCTGTCTGCATCCGCCTGTTCGATCCACCCTTGCATGAATTTCTGCCGACAACGCGCACCGGGCAACGGGAGTTGGCCGAGGCGCTGGACCTGCCCGTGTCCGACGTCGAACGCCGGGTTGAGGCGATGACCGAATACAACCCCATGCTGGGCCTGCGCGGCGTTCGTCTGGGTGTCACCGTACCCGAGATCTACGACATGCAGGCGCGCGCGATTTTTGAAGCCACGCTTGACGCCCGAAAAAACGGTGCTCCGGTGGTGCCCGAAGTGATGATCCCGCTGGTATCCGCCAAGCGCGAGGTTGAACTGGTCAAATCCCGCATCGACTCGGTCGCCGCCGCCGTTGAATCGGAACGCGGGCAGAAGTTCGAATATCGGCTGGGCGTCATGGTCGAAACGCCACGCGCCTGTCTGCGCGCGGAAGAGATCGCGCCACAGACTGCTTTCATGAGTTTTGGAACGAACGACCTGACGCAGATGACCTACGGCCTGTCCCGCGACGATGCCGGTCGTTTCATGTCCGCTTACGTGCGGCAGGGGGTCTTTACCGAAGATCCGTTCCATGTCCTTGATCCGGACGGGGTGGGCGAGCTGCTGAAACTCGGGGCGGAACGCGGGCGTGCCGCGAAGCCGGATGTGACCCTTTCGGTCTGTGGCGAACACGGCGGGAACCCCGAATCAATCGCCATTTGCCGCGATCTTGGATTCGACTATGTGTCATGCTCACCGTTCCGGGTTCCGGTCGCTCGGCTGGCTGCCGCTCAACTGGCGATTTCCTCCAGACTTGGGGGTTGACACCGCGCCGGACCCCAAGGAATAGTGGGTTATACGGTCACTCGTAGGCGAAAAATATTTTCGCTACGGGCGATTTTCCACTTGCTTTTTTCAAGATACTGGACCTTTGCGTCAGTCTGGGGTATCAGCCTCGTCGCGCCCGCCGGGGGAGGGTAAGGCGCGTGATGTGCCTGTGCGAGGTTATCTGATGATACGTTACATATTGGCTGTTGCCGCAGTGGCGGCAACCGTTCTGCCGAGTGCATCCTTCGCTGAGAAGGAAGCGACTGATACTGCAAAACAAGAACTTGTCGCCCGCAGCGAGCTGCCAGCGCAAAGTTTTCGGGACTATTTCAAGCTGTTCCAGCCCCGCAAGGCGGCTGAACCTGTCGAAGTGTCCTTCTCCAAAGACTGGCTTGACCAGCAACCAAAGGCCTCCGGTGGTGAAAACTGGAAATGCCTGTCCGAAGCCCTGTACTTCGAGGCGCGCGGCGAAAGCGTGCGCGGCCAGTTCGCGGTTGCCGAGGTGATCCTGAACCGGGTCAAAAGCAGCCGTTTCCCGGATTCCCTGTGCGGGGTGATCCATCAGGGGACCGGCAAGAAATACCAGTGCCAGTTCACGTATACCTGCGATGGCCGCAAGGAAGTCATCCACGAGAAAAAGGCGTATGAGCGTGTGGCGAAAGTCGCGCGGGCAGCCATTGATGGCGTGGCAAATGAGTTGACCGAAGGGGCAACACACTATCACACGACGTCGGTGCGCCCGTCCTGGTCGCGGGTCTATAAACAGACCGCGAAAATCGGCGTGCATGTTTTTTACCGTCACAACTACCGGACAGCGAGCAACTGATTGACGCACCCGCGCTGGAAGCTTGCTGGCGTGGGGCAGGTTGCACCCTATATTGCGGGCCAGGAGGCCCGTGATGATTTTGAACCGCAGACACCTTTTGCAATCCGCCGCCGCAGCATTGCTGATGCCGCGTGTGGCCAGCGCGGATTTTGCACCGCTTAATGCGCGTGTAGCCAAACACCCGATCGCGCCAGCAAGTTATCCTGAA
Organism: Ruegeria sp. AE3; assembly: GCF_056542225.1. Classification (NCBI taxonomy): domain Bacteria; kingdom Pseudomonadati; phylum Pseudomonadota; class Alphaproteobacteria; order Rhodobacterales; family Roseobacteraceae; genus Ruegeria; species Ruegeria sp. AE3. The sequence goes on from NZ_JBQFZL010000001.1 coordinate 431,734, forward strand.
ACGGAAGTCTGGACATATGACGGGTCTGTCCCCGGCGTTGAACTGCGTGTCAGGCAGGGCGACCGCATCCAGCGCACACTGATGAATCAGCTTCCGCAAGCCACGTCGGTCCATTGGCACGGCATTCGCATCGAAAACGCCATGGACGGCGTGCCCGGCCTGACGCAGGACGCAGTCGAGACGGGCGCAAGCTTTGATTACTCCTTCGTCGTTCCCGACGCAGGGACCTATTGGTATCATGCGCATAACCAGTCGATGGAACAGGTTGCGCGCGGGCTTTACGGGCCGCTGATCGTCGAAGAAAGTGCTGCCCCCGATGTGGATCAGGATCTGGTACTGATGCTGGACGACTGGCGGCTTGATCCGGAAACCGCTCAGATCACGGATGATTTCGACAATGGCCATGATCGCAGCCATGCTGGTCGGCTGGGGAATATCATCACTGTCAACGGATCCCTTGACCCGCGCGTTGAGGCGCGACGGAACGACCGTCTCCGGCTGCGCCTGATCAACGCCTCCAACGCGCGGATTTTTGACCTGAATCTTGACGGGTTGTCTGGTTGGATCGTCGCTCTTGACGGTATGCCACTGGAAACGCCGATCCCATTGTCTGGGGCTTTCCCAATCGCCCCCGCACAACGCATCGATCTTGTTGTGGATGTCGTGGCTGCGGGCGATACGGCAAGTCTGGTGAGTGTTGAGCGCGATGGTGCCTTTGGCATCGTTCGGTTTGATGTTGACGAACCTCTCGCACCTGCGCCGCGACAAGGCGTGTCAGCGTTGCCGCCCAACCCTTTGCCAGTCATCGAGGATGTCTCATCCGCACCATTGCACCGGATGTCCCTGCAAGGCGGGGCGATGCGCTGGCTGGATAGCGCCCGGATCGGGGACACAGAATTGCCAGGCCAGGAACTGGCGCAGTTGGGCCGGTTCTGGGCCCTGAACGGTTATGCGGAACGCCCGTCCGACCCGTTTCTGGATGCCCGGACCGGGGGTCTTCACAGGATCGAGTTCGTCAATGAAACAGTCTTTCCACATGCCATGCATTTGCACGGTCACCACTTCCGACTGATCCAGCCGGACGGATCGCTTGGCCCGTGGCGCGATACTGTTTTGGTTGATCGCGGACAAACCCGCCAGATCGCTCTGGTCGCGGATAATCCGGGGGACTGGCTGTTGCATTGCCATATGCTGGGACATGCCGCTTCGGGTATGACGAGCTGGTTTCGCGTTACCTGACGCCGCATTCGGCGGTTGGAATGGCGTTTGTTTGAATGTTATAGGCCCTTGCAACGCCTATAGAGGGCAAGCCCTGCAACAAGCCGAAAAGGCCGGACCCATGAGTTCTGAAATCCGACTGGCATTTGCGCACCCGACCGAACGGTCCGAGGCGACCTCGCCCCGAGGGCCGCTGGACCGCATTTCCCTGCGCGACCATATTGTCGAGGTTGAAATCGGTGCGTTTCAGGCCGAGCGGGGAACAACCCAGCGGATCTGTTTCAATATCGTGGTCGAAGTCCGGCCTCTGACCGACCCGATTGACGACGATGTGGATCGCATCCTGTCTTATGACCGGGTGACGGAATCCATTGCCTATGAACTCGCGGCCGAGCGTCTGAACCTGCTTGAAACCCTGGCCGAGCGTGTAGCCGAACGTATCTTGCATGAACCACAGGCTGTAAGGGTCTTTGTTCGCATCGAAAAACTGGATCGCGGCCCAGGCGCTCTCGGGGTCGAGATCGTGCGGGGGAAAGACTCGGTTCATCACGACGTGACCGAGGAAGATCGCCCGCATCCCCGTCTGGTCTACTTGTCGAATGACGCTATCGCGTCGGACAATCTGACCGGGTGGATCGACCAGTTGCAGAACCGACAGCGCCCGCTGATCCTGTGTGTGGGGGCGTCAGACCTGGCTGCGCCGCAAACCGGCCACGCAATGACACAGCGCCGGATTGACCTGCTGGCGATCGAGCAGAACGCGTGGGTTCTGGCCGCGCGCGATCACCGCTGCAAGGTGGTTTCAACCCGGACGGAACTGGACTGGGCCATGAAGAACGGCCAGATCTGTGTCTGGGCCCCGTCCAAGATCGTGCTGGACGCGGTGGATGGTCCGTCCGCCGCGCCCTCCGACGCCGTGGCTTTGGCCGCATGGTTTGCGGCGACCTTTGAAGCCAGCGAAATGATGGTCATCGGCGGCGAATTGCCGAAAACGCCCAAAACCCCCCTGCGGGCTGTGGCCGTGGATCAGGCCGAATTGTGAGCATCTATTTCAGACCGCTGGTTCAGCACGGCCAGACCCGGCCCGCTGGCGCGTATTCTCTGGCCGGTCAGCCCCTGTGGTTTACCCATGTCGAAGCGCTTGGGCGCGATACCGCACCGCAGATCATGGCAGCATCGGATATTCCCGGTGGGGCGCTGGAGCGGTTGACCCGCCCGCGCGCACCCATCGCCAGGCTGGATATGCAGGTGCCGCACATCATGGGCATTCTCAACACCACGCCTGACAGTTTCTCGGACGGGGGTGTTCACAGTTCCGTCGAGGCCGCCCGCGATGCCGCTGCAAGGATGGTGGCGCATGGAGCCACCATTCTGGATATTGGCGGGGAATCAACGCGCCCGGGCGCGGATTGCATTCCGGCAGATCAGGAAATTGCCCGCACCCGCCCGGTGATCGAGGCGATTCGCGCACAAACGGATGCCCTGATTTCAATCGACACCCGCAAAGCCAGCGTCGCCAAAGCGGCGTGTGCGGCGGGCGCGGGGCTGGTCAACGATGTCTCGGGGTTCACGTTCGATCCCGAATTGGCACCGTTTTGCGCTGACAAGGGCACACCGGTCTGCGTCATGCATATGCAGGGTGATCCAGCCACGATGCAGGAAAACCCCAGCTACGACAACGTGTTGCTGGATGTTTATGACTTCCTCGAAACCCAGATCGCTCTGCTGGAAAACTTGGGGCTTCGGCGCGACCTGATCATCGTCGATCCAGGTATCGGTTTCGGCAAGACCGAGGATCACAACCTGACCTTGCTGCGCAATCTCAGCCTGTTTCACGGGCTTGGCTGCCCGATCCTGCTGGGCGTGTCCCGCAAGGGCTTTATCGGAACAATTGGACGGGAGCCTGACAAGACTGCCCGCGCGCCGGGTTCAATTGCTGTGGCTTTGGCCGGATTGTCTCAGGGCGTGCAGATCATTCGCGTTCACGACGTCGCCGAGACCGCTCAGGCCTTGCGCCTATGGGCCGCTGTCCGGTAATCCGGTTTCACGGAAAATCACGGAGTGACACCAATGCGCAAGCTGTTCGGAACCGACGGGGTGCGGGGCACGGCCAACACGCATCCGATGACGGCGGAAATGGCGTTGCGCATCGGGGCTGCGGTGGGGCGCTATTTCCGGCGTGATGCGACCGGTGTGCACCGGGTCGTCATCGGCAAGGACACACGCCTGTCCGGCTATATGCTGGAAAACGCGCTGACCGCCGGTCTGACGTCAACGGGAATGAATGTGCTGTTGCTGGGGCCGGTTCCGACGCCTGCGGTGGGCCTGATGACGCGGTCGATGCGGGCCGATCTGGGTGTCATGATCTCGGCCAGCCACAACCCGGCAGAGGACAACGGCATCAAGTTCTTTGGTCCCGACGGTTATAAACTGTCCGATCAGGCCGAGATCGACATCGAAAAGCTGATCGACGAAGGTGTCCGGCCTGCTCAGGCCCAGAATATCGGACGGGCGCGTCGTGTTGATGACGCCCGGTTCAGATATGGCGAGCGTGTGAAATCCTCGCTGCCGCGCGATGTGCGTCTGGATGGTCTCAAGGTGGTGATCGACTGTGCCAATGGCGCCGCCCACCGCACCGCGCCCGAGGTTCTTTGGGAACTGGGTGCAGACGTGATCCCGATCGGGATTTCGCCCAACGGGAAGAACATCAACCTCAACTGCGGATCGACCAAGCCGCAACTGGCCGCCGAAACCGTCGTGGCGCATGGCGCTGACGTTGGTGTCTGTCTGGACGGCGACGCGGATCGGGTTGTTATCGTCGACGAGACCGGTCAGATCGCCGATGGCGATCAGCTTATGGCGCTGCTGGCGACGGCCTGGAAAAAATCCGGGCAGTTGAAAGGCGATGCCCTTGTGGCCACGGTGATGTCCAATCTGGGGCTCGAACGGCACCTCTCGTCACACGGCATGCGACTGGAACGCACGGCTGTCGGTGACCGTTATGTGGTCGAGCGCATGCGCGAAGGCGGCTTCAACCTGGGCGGTGAACAATCCGGTCATATCGTGATGAGCGATTATGCCACCACCGGCGATGGCCTGATGGCCGGCCTGCATTTCCTGGCCGAGATGGTTCTGTCCGGTCGCAAAGCCTCGGACCTGTCCAAGCAGTTCGAAACCGTGCCGCAATTGTTGAAGAACGTCCGCTATGCCAACGGTCAAACTCCGCTTGAAGTTCAAAGCGTTAAGGCTGCCATTGCCGATGCCGAGGCGCGGCTGAACGGGCAGGGCCGGTTGCTGATCCGCAAATCCGGCACCGAGCCGCTGATCCGCGTTATGGCCGAATGCGAGGATGACGCGCTGCTGTTACAGGTCGTCGACAGTATCGTGGCCGAGGTCGAAGCCGCCGCAGGCTAGCGCCCGAACAGAACCCTGCGCAAGCTGAACCATTGGCTGATGGCCATGCCCGTCAGGATCAGGGCCAGGGCGACGTAGAACCGCAAGGGCAGGGCCTCGGACAGGATCCAGGCCCCGAACACCATCGACCAGATCGGCACCTGATAATTCACCAGCGTCAAAAACACCGATCCGGCGCTGCGGGTGATCGAAACCCGCAGCAAATTGGCGAAAGCTGTGGGGATCAGCCCGAGGACAATCAGGGCCAGCGATGGGCGGTTGCCCTGCCAAGTAGGGGCACCTTCGACCAGCAGCATGATGGGCACCAGCAGAACAGCGCCGACCAGCAGGGTCAGCGCGGCCAGCGCCAGCGGCTCGACCGGCGGGCAGCGTCGTGTCAGAATCGACGTCGAGGCATAGCAGAGGGCGGCAGAGATACAGGCCAGCTGCGCCAGCGGCTCGGTCCCTTGACCCAGCTTTGCCAGACCGGGTCCGATCAGGACCAATGCGCCGGAAAACCCAAGGCATACGCCCAGAAACCGACGCAGGTTCAGCGGCTCATCTGAAAAGAAATGCGCCAGCGGCAACACCATCAGCGGAATTGCGGCCATGGACAGCCCTGCAAAGGCCGAGGGTACATATTGCTGCCCCCAGCTGAGCAGCATGAAAGGCACCGCAGTCGACAACACGCCAATCAGCAGGATTGATGTTGTCAGCGCGGGTGTCAAAACCGGCATACGGCGCCCGGTGATCCGCATCAGGACAAGCAATGTCACCGCACCCAAAGTGGTGCGCGATGTCGCCACGGTAATCGGGCCATAGCCTTCCAATGCCATCGCGACGACCATGAATGTGCCGCCCCAAATAAGCCCCAGCGTGAAAACGCCGCTCCAGTCCTGCTTCGTGGGTTGTTCAACCATTCCATCCCCTTATCCCGCGTGCGCGCCGGTGTCACGGGCTGATCTTGACTTTATGTTAGTTTCTACTTACTGTAAGCAATGACTTACGATATGACATTTTCAGCTTTGGGCGATGCGACCCGCAGGCAGGTGTTCGAAGCCGTTGCCAGCCAGCCTCAGGCAGTGGGCGAACTTGCGTCAAAGCTGCCGGTAAGCCGACCGGCCGTCTCACAACATCTCAAGGTGCTGTCTGATGCTGGGCTGGTGACATGCCACGCGAAAGGGACGCGCCGGATCTATGCGGTGCGCCCCGAGGGGTTGGCAGAGCTGCGCAGATGGCTCGACCGGTACTGGAGCGACGTGATGAACAGCTTTGCAGATGAGGTGACCAGAGCAGGAGAGAGGCCATGACAGACCCGATTGTCAAAACAATTGTCGTAAGTGCCTCTGCTGCGCGTGCGTTCGACATCTTCGTCAACCGCATCGGGACATGGTGGCCGCTGGACAGCCACGCGGTGTCCGCATCGCAGGGACAACCGGCAAGGGACGTGGTTATTGAACCCCGGATCGGAGGCGCGGTCTATGAGGTCATGTTCGACGGAACCCGTGCCGACTGGGGTCAGGTGCTGGCAATTGATCCCGGCCAATCCGTGGCATTCACCTGGCATCCGGGCACCAACAGCGGGTCTCCTACGCGCGTCGATGTGCGTTTTGAGGATTACGGTTCGGGGCAGGCCAAAGTCACCCTGACGCATTCCGGCTGGGACGTCTGGGCAGGGGAAGCGCCCGAAAAGCGCGGCGGCTACGATACGGGATGGGATTTCGTGCTGGGCGCATGCTTTGCCAAAGCGGTCTGAAACTGAAAAAGGGCGACCGCTTGGGCCGCCCTTTGCCTGACATCGGTCAGACTTAGTTCTTTTCTTTGTCGACCATCTTGCCGGCCGAGATCCACGGCATCATGCCGCGCAGCTTGGCGCCGGTCTCTTCGATCATATGCTCGTCATTGGCGCGGCGCGACGCTTTGATGGTCGGCTGGCCAACGGCGTTTTCCAGCATGAAGTCACGGACGAATTTGCCCTGCTGGATGTCGTCCAGAACCGCTTTCATGCGGGCTTTGGTCTCGTCGTATTTCAGGATGCGCGGACCGGTGACATACTGGCCATACTCAGCCGTGTTCGAGATCGAGTAATCCATGTTGGCAATGCCGCCTTCATAGATCAGGTCAACGATCAGCTTCACTTCGTGCAGACATTCGAAATAGGCCATCTCGGGTGCGTAACCGGCCTCGACCAGAGTTTCAAAGCCGCAGCGGATCAGTTCGACCAGACCACCGCACAGAACGGCCTGTTCGCCGAACAGGTCGGTTTCACATTCTTCGCGGAAGTTGGTCTCGATGATGCCCGAACGGCCGCCACCGATGGCCGAGCAGTAGGACAGGCCGATTTCCAGCGCCTTGCCGGTTGCATCGTTGTGAACCGCGACCAGGCAGGGCACGCCGCCGCCTTTGGTGTATTCGCCACGCACGGTGTGACCGGGGCCTTTGGGGGCCATCATGATGACGTCAACGCCGTCCTTCGGCTCGATCAGGCCGAAATGGACGTTCAGGCCGTGGGCAAAGGCGATGGCCGCGCCCGGCTTGATGTTGTCATGAACGTATTTCTTGTAGGTTTCGGCCTGCAATTCGTCGGGCATGGTGAACATGATGACGTCGCACCAGGCAGCCGCTTCGGCAATGCCCATCACTTCCAGACCTTCTGCTTCGGCTTTCTTGGCCGAGGGCGAGCCTTCGCGCAGGGCGATGACCAGGTTCTTGGCACCCGAGTCGCGCAGGTTCAGCGCGTGGGCGTGACCCTGGCTGCCATAGCCCAGGATAGCCACTTTCTTGTCTTTGATCAGGTTGATGTCGCAATCGCGATCGTAATAGACGCGCATTTTGCCGGTCCTTTCTGGTTTGGTTGGGGCGGTTCTACCTGCCGGGCGTCCGATTGGCGATAGGGTTGGGCTTGAGTATTTGTGAAAAAGATGAAGAATAATTCTTGGAAACGGAAAATACCGAAAAAATCATGCTTGACGATATCGACCGGCGCATTTTGCGCCATTTTCAGGCCAACCCCAGCCTGACCACCGCGGAACTTGCCGATCTGTGCCGGATCAGCGCTGGCGTCTGTTGGCGCAGGCTGGAAAAGATGCAGGCGGCCGGGATCATCGAAGGGCAGGAGGCGGTGATCGACTGGGCCGCAATGGGCTATGCTGTCGAAGTGTCGCTTCGGATCACCTTGGACAAGACACAGGCCCGCGCCTTTGACGAGTTTATGGAAGAGGCCCGCAACGTGGCCGAGGTGATCGAAATCCAGACCTTTCTGGGCCGGGTGGATGTCCGCCTGTCGGTCATAGCGCGGGATATGAAGCACTATCAGCAGCTTTATCGGGACCGGATCCTGACCCTGCCGCATATCGCCGATATCGAAGCGCTGATGCATATCGCGCGGGTCAAGCGGGACGAGGTGTTGCCGGTATGATCGAGTTGGACGAGATTGACCGCCGTCTGCTGCGTGCGCTGCAACAGGACGCCACCCAAAGCGCAGGTGCCCTGGGTCGAAGGTTAAATCTGTCTCAACCCGCCACCTGGCGGCGTATCCGCAGGTTGGAGGACGCCGGGATCATCAAGGGCCGAAGGTTGCGCCTGAATGCCGAGGCGCTCGGCTTTGGCGTGACCGTGTTTCTGGGGGTCAAGCTGGCGCGAAAGGGCCAGATCAGCCTTGAGGATTTCGAACGCGCCGTCAGCGCCATCCCTGAAGTTCAGACTGTCGAGCATGTTCTGGGTCTGTACGACTACCGTTTGCGCGTCGTGGCGCGGGACCTGTCCGATTTCGAACGCGTGTTGCGGCGCCGGATCATGACGCTGCCCGGCGCAGGCGATGTCGAGGCGAATGTTCTGCTGAGCGAGGAACGGCTGCCGGGACCGATTGGGTGACCTGCCTTAGTATCTGGTGCGGATGTAATATCCGGGATGATGGGTCAGGCGGGCAAATGTAATCGGTTTGTCTTCTTTCCATGTGGTGCGCTCCATCTGGATCATCGGCGCGCCCGCCGTGGTTCCCATGAATTCCGCCAGCCTTGCATCAGCGGAAATCGCGCAGAACGCAACCTCGGCATCGTTGAACGGAGCGGCATTCAACAGCCACTCATGCGGTCCTTGCTGGGTCAGGTCGGCCTTTTCCACATCGGGGACGGTTCCGATATTGATCCAGCGCTCTTCAAGCTGGAACGGGCGGTTGTCCGCGTAATGCATACAGACGACATGCAGAACCCGCGTCTCGGCGGGGACATCAAGCTGAGAGGACAGCCAGCGGGGGCAGGCCTCGACAGTCCGTTCCACCAGCGCATAGCGATAGGCGGCATTCTGGCTTTCGACCATCTGTCGCGCCAGCGAGAATTCCAGCTTGGCGTGTTTGCTGGGTTCTTTCTTGACCCGCGTACCGCTTTTGCGCTTGCGTTCGATGAAACCCTGATCGGCCAGTTCCCTGAGGGCGCGGTTCACCGTCGCGCGGGCGCAATTGAATTCTTCCGCCAGTTGCGTTTCGGTCGGCAGCAAAGATCCCTGAGGCCACACGCGGCTTTCAATACGTCGTTTTACTTCATCTCGAACGGACTGGAAGTTAATACGCTTATGAATCGTCACAGGAAAAATATCCCTTCAAGTAAAAAGTGTGCGCATCTGTTCAGAAGCAAGCAGAAGTGTAAAGGGGAAGTGACACTGGTTGGCGTCATTTTCTTGTGTTCCCAGCGTCCTACAGCACCAAACAGGCCGATTTTACCCGCATTCCGTGGCGTCACTATTTGTCGCGAAATGGCTTTACTGGCCAAGGTAAAGAGACCAAGACTGCACTGACGATATTGAAAGGACGCCATATGCCTGCCTTGCTGAAAAACGTTGACCCGAACGGGCTCGAAGAATTCTCGGTCGTATTCACCGATCGCTCGCTGAACCATATGTCCCAAAAGTTTCAGGGGGTAATGCGCGACATCTCGGCCATGCTGAAAGAGGTGTACAAGGCAGACGGGGTGGCCGTCATTCCGGGCGGTGGCACCTATGCGATGGAAGCGGTCGCCCGGCAATTCGCGCGCGGGGCGGAAGTCCTTGTGGTTCGGAACGGGTGGTTTTCATACCGCTGGAGCCAGATCATCGAAAGCGGCGCCCTGACCAGCTCGACCACCGTGATGAAGGCGCGCGAGACCGGCAATACCAGCCCGTCCCCCTTTGCGCCCGCACCGATTGACGAGGTCGTCGCAACGATTCGCGAACAGAAACCCGGTGTTGTGTTCGCACCGCATGTTGAAACGGCGGCAGGTGTCATCCTGCCGGATGACTATGTGACCGCCCTGGCCAGCGCGGCGCATGAGGTGGGTGCGTTGATGGTACTGGATTGCATCGCATCCGGGTGTGCCTGGGTGGATATGAAAGCCACCGGCGTCGACGTCCTGATCTCGGCCCCGCAAAAGGGCTGGAGCGCATCGCCTTGTGCCGGTCTGGTCATGCTGTCCGAACGGGGCGAAGCGCATCTGGAACAGACAAGCTCGGACAGTTTCGCCATCGACCTGAAAAAGTGGCGCCAGATCATGCAGGCCTATGAAAATGGCGGTCACGCCTATCACGCCACGATGCCCACCGATGCGCTGCTGGCTTTCCGCGACACCATGGCAGAAACCAGGGGATACGGGTTCGAAAAGCTGCGCAAGGCGCAATGGGCATTGGGCGACGGCGTGCGGGCGATGTTGAAGGAGTATGGCATTGTCTCGGTGGCGGCTGACGGTTTCGGCGCACCCGGCGTTGTGGTCAGCTACACCTCGGACCCCGAAATCCAGAACGGCAAGAAATTTGCCGCTCTGGGGATGCAGATTGCCGCCGGGGTGCCGCTGCAATGTGACGAACCCGAAGGCTTCAGCACCTTCCGTCTGGGCCTGTTCGGATTGGACAAGCTTTATGATGTAGACGCCACCATCGCGCGCCTGAAACGCGTGCTGGATCAGGTTCTGTAAACAGGCCGGGCCTTAGCGAACGCCAAGGCCCATCTGCATCAGCGTCTTGCGCACAGGCGGCAGGGAATACAGCGCGCTCAGCCCCATTGCGCGCGCATCCCGCAGCGGGCGCGCCTCGATCATCGAGGCGCGGTTCAGCAGGTCGATCCCTTTGACCCGCATCTCGATCTCGGTGTGGCGCGCCTTGTGATATGCGTCCAGCATCTGCGCGTCGCCCAGACCTTCGGGCTGGGATTGCGCCAGATCCAGCAGGCAGCGCAGATCGCCCAATGACATGTTCAGCCCCTGCGCGCCGATCGGCGGCACCACATGCGCGGCCTCGGCCATCAGGGCAATGCGCTCACCCGCCAGCCGTTCCGCGGACTGGCTGATGATCGGCCAGATGGTCCGGCGCGACGCCAGCTTCAAGGGGCCAAACAGGCCACAGGACCGTTCTGTCATCGCAGTCTCAAACGCTTCGGCATCAAGGGTCAAAAGGTCAACGGCATTTGGCCCGCGTTCCATCCAGACAATGGCGGACGAGGGCTGCCCCTGCCAATCGGGCAGCGGAACCAATGTGAACGGCCCGCCAGACCTGTGTATCTCGGTCGAGACATTCTCGTGCGGTACGGGATGCGTCACCGCGAACGCCAGCGCTTTCTGCCCATACCGCGTTGTATGCACGTTGATACCGGCGGCCGCGCGCATGGGAGAGTTGCGCCCATCTGCGGCCAGCACCAGCTTGCAGCGGATGCGGCTGCCGTCGCTCAGGCCAACGCGGGCTTCGGCAGTGCGGGTGAACAGGCTGACGGTGCCGGTGCCGGGGCGGAAATCGACATTCGGCAGCTCTGCCAGCCGCGCGACCATTTCCCGGCGCAACAGCCAGTTGGGCAGGTTCCAGCCAAACGGTTGCTCGGAAATGTCAGCGGCGTTGAAATCGCGTATGATGCGGGGTTCGGGCACGTCCCCGCCAGCATCGACAATACGCATGATCTGCAGCGGCGCCGCATGCGTATCCAGCCGTGCCCACAGGCCGCATTGCTCCAGCAGGCCGCGCGCAGGTTGCAGAAAGGCGGTGGTGCGCAGGTCGGACCCGTCCACATCCCGTTCGGTGATCGGTGGCGCGGGATCTACGCACACCACGTCAAACCCGGCGGTTCCAAACGCCGCCGCTGCGGTCAGACCGGCGATTCCACCGCCGGAAATCAGGATGTCACAACTGTCAGTCATGGCGCCTCTCATCAGTTCGGGCAGACCCTAGTTCGGTTCCGCCCCCTGCGCCAAGTGACATCCTGTCCCGTATCTCAGCCGCGTGAGATCAGGATCAGGACCAGGAACATCACCGGCACCATCATCAGGGCAGGGATGTAAAGGCCGGGAAGGCCGAACACCATGGCGGAACAGCCCCACATGCTGAGGACCGCGCCGACGGTGTAATACAAGTCCTCCGCCTTGGCGTTGGCGGCGTCGCGGGCCAGCCACCCGAAAACCGGAACTGCAAAGAAAAGGCGCTGCCAAACCGGCAGGCGTCCGGGCATATCGATCGCGCTCATGGGGCTTCTCCGTTCTGTTCGTCGCTCCAGCGCATATAGGGCTGCGCATGCGGGTGCAGAACGTACGGATCGTCGCAGTGTGACAGGCTACCGCAGGCGGGCCAGAAATGCGGTCAGATCGTCCGTGTGATGGTGGATGTGATCGGCCTCATGCGGGTCCGGGGCGACATGAACCGTGCGCATTCCCATCTCATGCGGGGCGGCCAGATTACGCGGGTCGTCCTCGAACATCGCGGCCTTGTCAGCCTGAATGCCATCCTGTGCAAAGATGGCTTCAAAGGCGGCTTTCTCGGGCTTGGGCCGATACCCGGCATGTTCGACGCCATAGATTGCATCAAACAGCCCCGAAAGCCCGCGCGCCTGCAAGACCCGCTCGGCGTAGGGCGCGCTGCCATTGGTGTAGACGATGCGCCGTCCGGGCAGGGCGCGAATGTGATCGGCCAGCTCTGCATCCGGGTCCATATGGCTCATGTCCACCTGATGCACCGCGTGCAGATAGGGCTCGGGGTCCAGATCATGTTCGGCCATCAACCCGGCCAGCGTGGTGCCGTATTGGCGCCAGTATTGCCCGCGCAGCCTGTCGGCCTCGGCCCGGTCCACGCCGATGGCTTGCACCACATAATCCGTCATCAGAACTTCGATCTGATCGAACAGCTGCATATGCGGCGGATACAGGGTGTTGTCCAGATCGAACACCCATTGCGTGACATGACTGAAGGACGGTTTGACCATGGCTTGGGTTTAGGGCGCGGGCCGGGTGATTTCAATGCCGTACTTGATTGCTGCCCCCAGAGACGGATAGACATGTCCGAACGAGGAGACAGAATACCCCATGAGCCAGACCCGATCCCCCACCAAGGATGCCTATAGCCTGATACTCGAAGCCATTGATGTCGGCGTCTACAAGCCCGGCGATCGTCTGGTGGAAAGCGAGCTGGCAGAACGGTTCGGGGTGTCGCGCACCCCGATCCGCGAAGCGTTGCAACGCCTGGAAACCCAGTCTCTGCTGGAACGGGACGGTCGGTCACTGATCGTGGCGTCGCTGGACCACAACCAGATGGCCGAGCTTTATATCGTGCGCCGCGAACTGGAAGGGCTCGCCGCGCGGCTGGCTGCCAAACACGCCACCGAAGAAGAGATCAGGGTTCTTCAGGACATGGTTCTCGAAGATGACAAGCTGGTGGGCGATCCGATGGCGCTGTCACGTGCCAACCGGCGCTTTCACGAACAGATCCATCTGGCCTCGCACAACCGCTACCTTGTCCAGCAGCTTGATCTGGTGCACCGGACTATGGCCTTGATGGCGACCACGTCGCTGGCCGTGCAGGGGCGCGGAGAGATTGCCCAGAGCGAACATAAAGGCATCGTCGAAGCCATTGCCGCGCGCGATGAAGAGGCGGCGGGGCGGGCGCTCAAGGATCATATCTCGATCGCGTTCATGACGCGCCTGAAACAGGACGCAAGTCGCCGCGACAAGTGATTATCAGGTCAGCGGCTCGTCTTCGCTGGCCTGTCCGTGCTGGGTCTTGTCCCAGAAAAACGGGTTGGTCGCCAATTCCCACAACGCCTTGTAACCGGCAATCACGCCTAGCGGGAAATACAGAAACATCGTCGGAACCCAAGGCAAAAGAAACCGCCGCTCACGCGCGGATACGGCGATCAGGCCAACAACGATACTCAGTCCCTCTGCCACCAGAAACAGCCCGATAAGCGCGGTTGAGATGGAATGCGGCAGAATAGGCCCCATCGGATTGGCCAACCCCAGGCTTGACAGCCAGAATACCCAGAGAATGGGTGCCAGCAGAAATTGCCCCAACGTGCCCAAAAAGAACGCCTGAAGGCCCAGAAATTTAACGGCACCAAGGTCACGCCACAGTTTTCGCGGGCTGCGCATATGCACCAGATACGTGACCATGAACCCCTTGAGCCAGCGCGAGCGCTGTTTGACCCAGGGCCAGGCCCGGAAATTCGCCTCCTCATATGTTGTGGTATCCACCATTTCGGTCCGGTACCCGGCCCGGCACAGCCTTACGCCCAGATCAGCGTCCTCGGTGACATTGTGGGCATCCCAGCCGCCCAGTTCCAACAGTTTGTCGCGACGGAAAAAGAACGTGGTGCCCCCAAGCGGCACCACCAGCCGCATGCGGGCGATCCCCGGCAGGATCACGCGGAACCAGCTGTTGTATTCGATGGTAAAGCAGCGAGACCGCCAGTTGCTGCGCGGGTTGTAGTAATCCAGAACCCCTTGCAGGCACACAACATCCGGCGCGGCCTGGGTGAAATGCGCCACCACACGCTCAATCTGATCCGGTTGTGGGGCGTCTTCCGCGTCCCAGACGCCGACGAAGTCGCCCCGGCAGAAATCCAGCGCGTAATTCATGGCGCGCGGCTTGGTGGTCAGCCCGTTCAGCTCGGGCACCTCGACGATGCGCATCCAACTGGGCAGGCTCATCTGCGCAAGGGCATTGCGCGTCACGTCATCCTTTTCCTCAAGCACAAGGATGACATCCAGCAACGCCTTGGGATAGGTCAGCCGCTGTAGCCTGTGCACCAGAGCGTTTGCAATCTCGCGCTCCTTGTACAATGGCACCATGATCGACACGCAGGGCTGCCGCAATGTGATGGCAGCTTCGGTGTGGTCCGGCTGCGTTCTCAGACGATGCCAAAGATAAGCCAGCGTGCCAGCCGTCCGAAAGACGGCAAAAAGCACCAGAGTTCCCACAGCCATGCCCAGCATCGCCAGCAGGCCAAACGCCGGGAACAAGGCAAACAGCCCCAGCACACACAACAGGGCCACCGACGGCCCTACGCGCGACCTAAGGGTCCAGTTGCGGCAGCTTTGCGCGGGATCAACTCGCGTTTCCGCCGATCTGGCCAAAGACCCCGAGAATTGCCGCGCGATCGTGCGGTCGATCTGATCGGATGCCGCCAGCACCGGGATCACGGCATAATCGCATTCGCGCATTTCGGCGGTCACGGTTGCGAACCGGTCGGGCCGGGCCGTGGCCACCAGAACAAGGGGGCCAATCCGCATCCAGGGGATGACATTGTGTTGCAGCCAGAAGTCGACCGGCATCAGCCCGCTCAGTTCCAGCATCGGCGGGATCTGTTCAAGATCCGCAATCTGCCAGCCGGATTGCGCGGACAGCGCGCTCAACACGTCCTGCCGGGTGGCATAGCCTTCGCCGACCAGTATCTCTCCCAGCGGAGCGTTCTGTCTGGTTTGCTGGCTCAGCGCATGGTCCAGCTGGGATCGGGTGATGGCTCCGGTTTCCAGCAGGCAGGTGCCCAGTGGTTTCCGATACCCGGGCGCAGGGATCGGTGCGGCGGACGTGAAATCCAGAAGATCAAGCTCAGCCATAACAAAACCCTGGCGCAGTTACCTGCGCTCAGGGTTGTTCGATCAAGGTTAACGCCCGGTTAACACTGCACAGACAAGCAGTTATGCCTGTATTTTCTTCTTTTCCATCGCCTCGGCGAAGCGCTCGAACAGATAGAAACTGTCCTGCGGTCCGGGCGATGCCTCGGGGTGGTACTGCACCGAATAGACCGGCCGGTCAGCCATGCGGATACCGCAGTTCGAGCCGTCAAACAGCGACCGGTGAGTTTCCACGACGCCATCGGGCAGGGATTGCGCATCGACGGCAAAACCGTGGTTCATCGAGGTGATCTCGACCCTGCCGGTGTCCAGATCCTTGACCGGGTGGTTCGCGCCATGGTGGCCGTGGTTCATCTTGACCGTCTGACCACCCAGCGCCAGCGCCAGCATCTGGTGTCCAAGGCAGATGCCGAACACAGGCAGGTCTGTCGTCTCCAGAATCTCTTTGATCATTGGAACAGCGTATTCGCCTGTTGCTGCCGGATCGCCGGGACCGTTCGACAGGAACACACCGTCAGGCTGATGTGCCAGCACGTCGGCTGCGGTCGCAGTCGCGGGCAGAACGGTAACGTCACATCCAGCAGATGCGAGGCAGCGCAGGATGTTGCGCTTGGCGCCATAGTCAATGGCAACAACCTTGTGGGCGGGGGCCTTCTGACGCTGGTACCCATCCGGCCAGGCCCACCGCATCTCATCCCAGCGATAGCTTTGTGCGCAGGTGACATCCATGGCCAGGTCCATACCCTCCAGCCCGGCGAAGCCGCGCGCGGCAGCGACCAGCGCCCCAATGTCGAAGTTTCCCTCGGGATCATGGGCCAGCGCCACATGCGGGGCGCCCTGCTGCCGGATGGCACGGGTCAGGCGGCGGGTATCGACACCACCGATGGCGATGCGCCCCCGGCGCGCCAGCCAGCCCTTGAGTTCCTCGGTCGAGCGCCAGTTTGATGGCTCGGTCGGATCCCATTTCACAACCATGCCTGCCGCGACCGGATCACCGGTTTCGTCATCCTCGGGGTTCACACCGACATTGCCGATATGAGGGAATGTAAAGGTCACGATCTGCCCGGCATAAGACGGGTCGGTCATGATCTCCTGATATCCGGTCATCGCCGTGTTAAAGCACAGCTCGGCCACAGTTTGCCCGGTCGCACCGAAGCCTGCGCCGTAAAACAGGGTTCCATCGGCCAAAGCCAGACATGCGGTGGGCTTGGACGGGGCATTCGGGGCCATGGCGCGACTCTCCTGTAGGGTAAATCGGCGCATACCTAAGGGGGTTGCGCGTCTGGGTCAAGTCTGTTCAATTTTTTTGCTATTGTTGTTTTTCAAATAGTTAGCTGTATTCACCCCCGGTTGTGTCAGGCTTTTTGTTTCGATATGGTCGGGGTTCCTTTGTCATGGGGATGGACAAACCAAATGGACATGCGATCACGGGTGAATGCCGCCCTGAAGCAAGCAATGAAAGACAAAGCAGCCGAGCGTCTGTCGACGCTGCGGTTGATCAACGCCGCCATCAAAGACCGCGACATCGCGGCACGTGCGTCCGACAATGAAGAAGCAAAGGGATGCAGCGACGCAGAGGTTCTTGAAATCCTTGGAAAAATGACCAAGCAGCGCAAGGAAAGCGCACGCGCCTACGAAGAGGGCGGTCGCCTGGATCTGGCCGAACGCGAGATTCGCGAAGTCGAGGTGATCGAGGAGTTTCTGCCCAAACAGCTGGATGACGATGAGGTCAGCAAGGCCATTCAAACCGCCATCACGGCAACCGGCGCGGGTTCGATCCGCGATATGGGCAAGGTGATGGGCGAGTTGAAGACGCGCTATACCGGCCGGATGGATTTCGGCAAGGTCGGCCCGATGGTCAAGGATCACCTGTGCGCAGCCTCAAACGGCGATTGCTGAGGCACTGGGCCCTGTGAATTGCTACTGCGCGACCGGCTCGCGCAGTCTTAGAACAAGCTCGTCATAAAGCGTGATCCGCTCATCTTCGGACAGAAACGCCCCGATTTCGACCTCGCGCCCGTCTCCCACAAGGGTGACATAATGCGGCACCGGGCCGCCTTTCTCGTGCATCGCCGGTCGCGCCCAATAGCGGTTGCAAGACCATTCGTGCTGCTCTTTGCCGGGGGTGTGGTGCACCAGCCGCGCATGTGTGCCCGACAGGGTCAGAACCTCGAAAACACTGCGGGCGCGGTAGTTGGTCTTGATGGCCAGCCACAGCCCCAGCACAGTGATCAGCAGAAACGGCAGCAGCCCCCACAGGATCACGGAACCAAGCGTGGCCAGCAATGGGATCAGGCCAAACAGGAACACCGACAATATCGTGATCATCGCCCCTCGCGGAGGCAGCGAGTTATGCGGCCAAAGCCGCAGTTCCTGTTCGGTTTCCGAGGTCTGATTCCACGTGTAGGGCATACCGCGAACATAGCGCAGCGCGGCCTCATGTCGACGGGTTTTGATCAGACGACGTGGCCGACCCGAGACCAGGATAGGGCGTCATCCAGACGATCGTCACCCCAGAACACCTCTTGCCGGACAACAAAGCTGGGGGCGCCGAAAACACCCAGTTTGACGGCGGTTTCCGTCTCGGCCTCAAGGGCCGCGACGATGTCGTCGCCTTGCGCGCGCGCCAGGGTCAGTCGGGGGTCCTGCTGACACCGCAAAAGCGCCTCGGACAGTGCACTTTCGCTACCGGCTTCCACCCCTTCTTCGAACCAGATGCGATATAGCGTCTGGGTGAACGTCACGCCCCAGCCGTCCATCATTCCAAGCACCGCAACCTGATTGGCCAGCGGCAGATTGGAAATCGGATAGGGCGCGGGCAGGTTGGCGTGGATGTGGTACTTGGCACAGCGGCGTTCGATGTCGCGCCACATATAAGCCGATTTCACAGGCTTTCCGGCAAAAGGAATATTCTGCTGGGCCGACATCACCGTACGCACGTTGAACGGGCGCCAGTTCACCGTGGCGTCATGCTGGGCGCACCATTCGTCCAGACGCATCACGGTCAGGAAGCTGTACGTGCTGCCAATGGAATACCAAAAGTCGATCTCGGGCATTGCCGACCCTCCGACTGTTCCGTCCGCACATCATAGCTGATTTCGGGGCACTTGGCGAACGCGAGGTGAGGGCAAAGAAAAACCCCGCCACCTGGGCGGGGTTTCTTTGGATCAGATCGAGATCAGTGCGCGTGGCCCTTGTCCCAGTCTTCCTGCTTGGGCAGCTGCTCGAACGTGTGCTCGGGCGGCGGCGTGGGCAGGGTCCATTCCAGCGTATCCGCATACTCGTTCCAGTAGTTGGGCCGGGTCTCGCGTGCGCCACGCAGCAGGGCGTAGATCACGATGCCGAAGAACAGCAGGAACGAAGCGAACGAGATGAACGCACCAATCGACGAAACATAGTTCCACTGCGCGAACGCCTCGGGATAGTCGATGTAGCGGCGCGGCATGCCCTGACGACCCAGGAAGTGCTGCGGGAAGAAGGTCAGGTTGGCGCCGATGAAGAACATCCAGAAGTGAACCTTGCCCCAGAACTCGGAATATTGGCGACCGGTCATTTTCGCGAAGTAGAAATACATCCCCGCAAAGATCGCAAAGACGGCACCCAAGCTCATCACATAGTGGAAATGCGCAACCACATAGTAGGTGTCGTGATAGGCACGGTCCACGCCAGCCTGCGACAGAACCACACCGGTCACACCGCCAACGGTGAACAGGAACAGGAAGCCGAAGGCAAACAGCATCGGTGTCTTGAACTCGATGGAACCGCCCCACATGGTCGCGATCCACGAGAAGACCTTAACGCCCGTCGGAACCGCGATGACCATCGTGGCCAGCATGAAATAGGCCTGCTGACGCAGCGACATGCCGACGGTGTACATGTGGTGCGCCCACACGACAAAGCCCAGAACACCGATCGCGATAATCGCCCAGACCATCGGCAGATAGCCAAAGATCGGCTTGCGCGAGAAGGTCGCGATGACATGGCTGATGATGCCGAAACCGGGCAGGATCACGATATACACTTCCGGGTGGCCAAAGAACCACAGGATGTGCTGATACAGGATCGGATCGCCGCCACCGGCCGGATCAAAGAAGGTAAAGCCAAAGTTGCGGTCCATCAGCAACATGGTGATTGCGCCCGCCAGAACCGGCAGCGACAGCAGAATCAGCCACGAGGTGACGAAGATCGACCAGCTGAACAGCGGCACCTTGAACAGGGTCATGCCGGGGGCACGCATGTTCAGGAAGGTGGTGATCATGTTGATCGCGCCGAGGATCGAGGAGGCGCCCGATACGTGTACGGCAAAGATCGCAAGGTCCATGGACATGCCGCCCTCGGTCGTGGACAGCGGCGGGTACAGAACCCAGCCCACGCCCGAACCCATCTGATCGTTCCCACCGGGGCTCAGCAGCGAGGCCACACCCAACGAGGTACCGGCAACATAAAGCCAGAAGGACAGGTTGTTCATCCGCGGGAACGCCATATCCGGCGCGCCGATCTGCAACGGCATGAAATAGTTGCCAAATCCGCCGAACAGGGCAGGGATGACAACAAAGAACATCATCAGAACACCGTGATAGGTGATCATCACGTTCCACAGATGCCCGTTGGGCGTACACGGGTCGGCCATGAAGCCTTCAAGGCACATGTACTGAACACCGGGGTGCATCAGCTCGAGCCGCATGTAAACGGTCATCAGAACCGAGATCAGACCGGCCAGAGCCGAAACGATCAGGTACAGAATCCCGATGTCCTTGTGGTTGGTCGACATGAACCAGCGCTGGAAAAAGCTGCGCTGGTCTTCATGGTCGTGACCATGAATGGCTGCGTCTGCCATTATAGGTGCCTCCTGTTGCAACTACACCGCGCAGCCGGACCTCTCCAACGCGCGGGATTCCTGCTGGTTTTAGAATGCGTAGGGGCGACCTTCAATGGCCGAGTTTGATCTGGATCAAGATAAATGGCCGCACCCCCCTTGAAAAGGAACGATCAAGAGGCCCGGATCTGAGCGTTTCGGGGGGTGGCGATACAGCGGATCTGGTACCTGTGTTCAGGTTGTCCTCAAACGGGACGGGCTCTCAAAGCCGACCCGGTAGGCGTGAACCCTTGCCGTCGGCCTAATCCCCCGAACCGAGGACAGGGAAGGGGGTGTTGAGGCCAAAGTAACAATCTGAACCTGAGGGTTTTCCAAGTTGCGAGGAACACTCGATAGTCTATAGATGCACACACATAGACTGGTTTCGCTTGGAGCAAAAATGGGCGTAAAAGGTGTGAGAGCCGGGGTATCAATAAGGGTAGCAATTTCCTGCTTTATTCTTCTGATAGCTTTACCCGCTACTTCGAAAGAAGGCTTCGATCCTCTGGACTATTTTGTAAAACCAGATGAAGCCGATATGCCAGATTTGGCAAACCGTTGGTGGCAGTGGTTTTATAGTATCCCGAAGATACAGAACCCGAGACTTGATTCCACCGGAATACATTGTGCTGCTATGCAATCAGGAGGCGTCTGGTTTCTTGCCGATGCCGAATCCGGCGAACTCATTGAACGGAAGTGTCAGGTACCTTTTGGGAGAAGCCTTTTCTTTACAGTCATTAACAACATCGGTTGGACGCCTCCCGGTGTTGAACAGAGTTGTGACGAGGCTAAGGCGTGGGTAGATTTTGAGCCAGTTTCGAGTGACGTTATCGAAGTTAAACTAAACGGGACGCCATTTCCAAATCCTGCATTGCATCTTGTTGGATCGTCAGATTGCTTTGATATTCTTGCCCGAATTCCCAGTGAGTACAATCCGCCGAGTTATTATCCATCCGCAACTGATGGCTATTGCTTCATGCTTAAACCTCTTCCGGTCGGCATCTACGATTTGTCGATTTTGGCTGTTTCAAAATGGGACGGCGGTCAAAATACTCTTCAAAACGTGCGCTATTTGATCGAGGTTGTACCAGAATAGGTTTTAACGGCGACAGGAAAACCTGAAAGTCAGCTTTGTCCCGCTTAGCGGGCATTCAGGAGCCCCTTGGGCGTGACATTGCCAGGCATGGCAGGTTATTTCAGCAAGGCAGATGTCGCCACCCTCTGTCGAGGGCGTCTCAGCCCTCCATCGCCTCCAGCTCGTCAATGAAGCCTGAGATCATCGACAGGCCTTTGTCCCAGAACTTGGGATCGCTGGCGTCCAGGCCGAACGGGGCCAGCAATTCCTTGTGGTGCATTGAACCACCAGCGCGCAGCATGTCGAAATACTTGTCCTCGAACCCATCCGCGCCGCTTTCGTAAACGGAATAAAGCGCATTCACGAGGCCGTCGCCGAAGGCATAGGCATAGACGTAAAAGGGCGAGTGAACGAAGTGCGGAATGTAAGCCCAGAAGGTCTCGTACCCGTCCATGAATTCAAATGCGGGGCCAAGGCTTTCGGCCTGTACACTCATCCAAAGGGCGTTGATGTCATCCGGGGTCAGCTCGCCCTCACGTCGGGCAGCGTGCAGCTTGCATTCAAAGTCGTAGAAGGCGATTTGTCGGACCACCGTGTTGATCATATCTTCGACTTTGCCAGCCAGCAGAACCTTGCGCTGTTCCGGGGTTTCGGCCTGTTCCAGCATCTTGCGGAAGGTCAGCATCTCACCAAAGACCGAGGCGGTTTCCGCCAGCGTCAGCGGGGTGGATGACAGCATCTCGCCCTGGCCTGCGGCCAGCACCTGATGGACGCCGTGACCCAGTTCATGAGCAAGCGTCATCACATCGCGCGGCTTGCCCAGATAGTTGAGCATCACATAGGGGTGGACATCCGTAACTGTCGGATGGGCGAAGGCCCCCGGCGCTTTGCCCGGTTTCACCGCCGCGTCGATCCATCCTTTTGAGAAGAAAGGCGCCGCGATTTCGCCCATGCGGGGATCAAAGGCATCATACGCGTTCATCACCGTCTTTTGGGCCTCTTCCCAATTCACGATACGCGTGTCTTCCATGGGCAGGGGCGCGTTGCGGTCCCAGACCTGCATGACGTCCAGTCCAAGCCACTTGCGCTTCAGCTCATAATAGCGATGGCTGAGTTTGGGGTAGGCGGCCACGACCGCCTCACGCAGGGCCTCGACCACTTCTGGCTCGACATCGTTCGACAGGTGACGCCCGGTCTGAGCGGTCGGCATCTTGCGCCAGCGATCAACGATTTCTTTCTCTTTGGCCTGCGTGTTGTGAACGCGGGCGAAGGTTTTGATGTTGTCCTGAAAAACCGATGCCAGTTCACGCGCCGCGGCCTCACGTTTCGCGCGGTCCTGTTCCGTCAGCAGATTCAGGGTGCCTTCGATGTTCAGTTCTTCACCGTCGACATGAAATGCCAGTCCGGCAATCGTTTCGTCGAACAGACGTTCCCACGCGTCGCCGATAACCCCCAGATCATGAAGGAATTTTTCCAGCTCGTCAGACAGTTGGTAGGGCTTCATTGCACGGATGCGACGGAACACAGGTTCGTAGCGGGCGAGATCCGTGTTGGCCGCAAAATGAGCTTTCAGAACATCGTCTTCGATCCGGTTGATCTCGAGCGTGAAGAACACAAGCGGAGTGGTGAAGATCGTGATCTTTTCCTGCATATCCGACAGGAATTTGGCGCGCTCTGCGTCTGTGGTCAGTTGGTAGTAGCGCAGACCTGCAAAGGACATGACACGCCCGGCGATGGCGTTGATCTTTTCGTTGCGATGCACACAGGTCAGCAGGTCTGCGGCCTCCAGATCGGCCAGCTTGCCTTCGTAATCGGCAGCAAATGCGGCACATTCGCCTTCCAGCCAATCCAGATCGCGCGCTAATTCGGGTGCGCCTTCCGAGGTATAGAGATCGCTCAGATCCCATTCCGGAAGATTGCCCAGATTGCCGGAACCACCGATTGCGTTCGCGTCACGGACAGGGAAGGGAAGGTCGCGCATGGATCACCTTTAGTAGACTGCTTTTGCAAACATCTAGGGCTGGCGCGCCCGGATCACAAGCGGCCAATCCCAAAGGTGAAAGGGTTTACGAGGAAACCAGCTCGGATGCACCATTGGCCTGATTGGCCAGAAAATGCGCCGCAATCTTGTCCAGCACCGGCCCCCGAACCTCGGGTGCTTCCATTAGTACCTCGTGTTCACCATCCGGAATTTCGATCAGCGTTCCGTTGGGCCAATTGGCCATGCGCGCACGAATTGCCTTGCGGTCAACGATTTGCTCATGGCTGCCCAGAAATGTCAGGCAGGGTGTCTGAGGGGCGGTCTGCTCCATTAACCAAGCACATTCATCCAGCGACTCGCGCAGCCACAGATTTGAAGGGGCACCAAGCGCGAGTTCTGGGTGTGCATTCAACTGATCCTGCATCATCCGGTACATGTCCGGGTCGCGGGTCAGCATGTTTCCCTCGAAAGGTTGCGACAGGACATAGCTTTTGAGTGTTGTGGTGGGGGGCGTTCGTTCGCCCAGGCCAAGCGCTGTGCCCCAATAGGCCGTAACGCGGCTTAGGGGTTTCATGACCGGAGTGAAGAAAATTCCCCACATTGGGCCCGTGAAAGCGCAAGCGGCAAAACATCCTTTCTCGATGACGGCACGCAACCCGATTGCACCGCCCATCGAATGCCCGACCACGTACCATGGTTTTGGCAGATCCAGCGCGCTTGCAAGTTTCAGAGTGACCTGAACGTCCTGCTGGTAATCGGTGAACTGATCGACATGTCCGACCCGAGCATCGTCCAGCAATCGATCTGCAAGACCCTGACCGCGCCAGTCGACGGCCAGCATGGCGAACCCACGCTCTACGAATTCGCTGGCAGTAGTGCCGTATTTCTCAATGTATTCCGTGCGTCCAGGAAACATCATGACAGTGCCATGTACCTTTCCGTCCGGAAGCCAGTGAGCAACGCGAATGCGTTTTTGATCCGACGTTATCAACCAGTGGGCCTTTCCACCGGCGGGGCCGCCGGCCACGTCTTCAAACAAAGGGGCCGGCGAGAACTCCATCAGGCCAGTACCGATGCAAGTTTCATGGCAACACCCATGTCGCCATCAATGCTCAGCTTGCCGGACATGAACGCACCTGTCGGGTTCAATTCACCGCTGAGGATTTGTTCGAACGTGTCGGCATCAGCGCTTAGGGTGACATCAGCGTCATCGTCGCTGACCCGCGCGCCGTTGGAATCCAGGACAATGGCACCCAGATCGGCGATATCAAACTTGGCCGAGGCATCAAACGCGCCGCCTTCCAGTTTTTCATTCAGCGCGGCAGCTGCCTTTTCAAGTATCTCGCTCATGTTTTTCCTCATATTGTTAGTGCGCCGTGAATGGACATCCCCGGTCGCAACGCTACACTGATTATTGTTATGAGCATTGCAATCCACAATCTCAAAGGTATCGTCGCGGCACTTTTTGTCCTAGTCACGATTTCCTCCACTTGCCTCGCGCAACAGGCGGATTCGCGGAACGAGGGCGAATTGCTGCAAAAACTTGCCCAATCGACACCCGATCAGGCCATCGCTTTGGATCGGCAGTTGCAAGCCCTGTGGGCGCAGTCCGGTTCAGCATCGGCTGATCTGCTGCTAGAGCGTGGCCGTGAAGCGCTGGATGACGGCGACATAGGTGCGGCATTGGATCACCTGACCGCCCTGACGGATCATGCGCCCGAATTCGCTGAAGGCTGGCATCTGCGCGCTTCGGCCTTTTTCGGAATCGAACGGTTTGGCATGGCCGCTGCCGATCTGGAACATGCCCTGACCCTGAACCCCAACAATTACGAGGCAATCTATGGTCTGGGCCTGATCTTTGAGATTATCGGACAACCTGACAAAGCCTACGACGCCTATTCACGGGCATTGGCTATACATCCCCACCACGAAGAAGTAACCAACGCGGTGAATCGACTGAAGCTGCAGATCAACGGCGCAGCGCTGTAAGGTCCGGGCAGGGGGCAAAGGTGAGCGGGTCATCCCGAATAGTGGCCGTTCTGGGCCCTACGAATACAGGTAAAACCCATTACGCAATCGAACGGATGCTGGGATACCGCACAGGTATCATCGGTCTGCCGCTGCGTCTGCTTGCGCGCGAGGTCTACGATAAGATCGTCGCCATCCGCGGGCCGTCGATTGTTGCGCTTGTCACCGGTGAAGAGCGGATCGTGCCCCCCCGGACCCAGTATTGGGTCTGCACTGTCGAGGCGATGCCCGAAGGTGTGGGCGCGGATTTCGTGGCGATTGATGAAATCCAGCTGTGTGCCGACCCCGAGCGCGGCCATGTCTTTACAGATCGCCTGCTTCGGTCGCGCGGAACAAACGAGACACTTTTTCTTGGCTCTGACACCATGCGTGGCCCGATTGCCGCGCTGGTGCCCGAGGCGCAGTTTGTCCGGCGCGAACGGATGTCGCAGCTGGTCTATTCCGGTTCGAAGAAACTCAGCCGGATGCCGCCCCGCAGCGCTATTGTCGGATTTTCGGTCGAAAATGTGTATGCCATCGCGGAGCTTCTGCGCCGCCTGAAAGGTGGCGCGGCGGTTGTCATGGGTGCCCTCAGCCCGCGGACGCGGAATGCTCAGGTGGAGCTTTATCAAAATGGTGAGGTTGATTACCTGGTCGCCACAGATGCTATCGGCATGGGCCTGAACCTGGATGTTAACCACGTTGCCTTTTCATCCCTGACCAAATTCGACGGGCGGCGGATGCGTCCGCTGGCCCCGAATGAGCTTGCCCAGATCGCCGGCCGGGCCGGGCGCGGGATGTCGGACGGCACCTTTGGCGTGACCGGAGAGGCACCGCCGCTGGACGAAGGTGTCGCGCAGGCGGTCATGGACAGCCGGTTCACGCCGATGAAAAAGTTGAACTGGCGGAATGCCGCTCTCCGGTTTGGTTCGATTGAAGCACTGATCAACTCGCTTGAAGTCAGTCCAAATGACGAACACCTGATCAAAGCCCGCCCTGCTGATGACCTGAATGTGTTGAAATCGCTGTCACAACAGGCCGAGATTGTCGCCCGCGCAAGTGACGGTCCATCCATTCGATTGCTGTGGGATGTGTGCAGAATCCCTGATTTTCGCGGCATCAGCCATGCAGAGCACGCAAGCCTGTTGGAAGTGATCTATGGCCACCTGCACGAACGCGGCAGTATTCCCGATGATTTCATGGCCCGGCAGATACGGCGGATTGACCAAACCCATGGGGATATCGATGCGTTATCCAAAAGGTTGGCATATATTCGCACCTGGACATATGTTGCGCAACGAAACGGTTGGGTGCGTGACGAATCACATTGGCGTGACGAAACGCGCACTGTAGAAGACAGACTGTCTGACGCACTTCATGAGCGTCTGACTCAAAGATTTGTGGACCGGCGTACATCGGTTTTGTTGCGGCGGCTCAAACAGAAGGAGGCCCTTTTGGCCGAAGTAAATGACAAGGGTGAAGTGACCGTCGAAGGCGAATTCGTCGGTCGTCTGGAAGGGTTCCGGTTTAGTCCGGACAAAAGCGCGCAAGGAACCGAGGCGAAAGCGCTCAAATCGGCATCCCTGCAAGCACTCGCGCCGCAATTCCATCTGCGTGCCGATCGCTTCTACAATGCGCCCGATACCGAAATTGATTTCACCGATCAGGGCGGCCTGATGTGGGGCGAATATGCCGTTGGCAAACTGGTTGCCGGGGCCGAACCTCTCAAGCCCGTGGTCGAGGTTTTTGTGGACGAGGCCGCAGGTCCGGATGTCGAACAGAAGGTGCGGCGCCGGTTGCAGCATTTCATCGACCGCAAGATCGCTGCACTGTTCGAGCCGCTGCTGAATCTGTCGCGCGACGAGGAGCTCAACGGGCTGGCGAAAGGGTTTGCCTTCCGCATGGTCGAGGCGCTGGGCGTACTGCCGCGCGCCGGCGTCGCGCAAGAGGTCAAGGATCTGGATCAGGACGCGCGTGGCGCCTTGCGCAAGCATGGCATCCGCTTTGGCCAGTTCACCATCTTCATGCCGCTCTTGCTGAAGCCCGCACCGACGCGTCTGCGTCTGGTGCTGTGGGCGCTGTATGGCGGTTTGCAGGAATTCCCCGAAGCACCGCCTCCGGGGTTGGTGACTGTGCCGGTCGCCAAGGATGCACCGCAGGGTTACGACACCATGTGCGGCTACCGCGATGCGGGCGACCGATCGATCCGTATCGACATGCTGGAACGTCTGGCCGATATGCTTCGTGCGGAAGACAGCCGTGGCGGGTTCGAAGCCAAGCCGGATATGCTGTCGATCACTGGTATGACGCTTGAACAGTTTGCTGACCTGATGCAAGGGCTGGGTTACAAAGCCGAACGCGGCGAGCGTGGCAAGGTCAAACCGGAACCGGTTGAGCAGCCTGTGACAGAGGCGGCTGAACAAGCCGTTATCGACGAGACGCCAGCACCTGACGCGGCATCAGAAGAGGTCGCCGCGCCCGCAGAGGAGGCAGCTGAGGCCACCGAAAGCACCGAGACGGCAGCCGAGGCTGTCGCAGAAGGTCAGGTCGCGGAACCTGCGTCGGATGAACCCGAGGTCGAAGTGTTTTACACCTTCACCTGGGGTCGTCAGCGTCAGCCGAACCGTGGTCCGCGCCGCGAGTCGGGGCAGGGCAAGGGGAAACCACGGGGCAAACCGCAGGAGGGCCGTGGCAAACCGCACGGCAAGAAGGGCGGAAAGCCGCAAGGGGCCAAGACCTTCTCGTCACGGCCACCGAAAAAAGAAAAGGCCATTGATCCCGACAACCCGTTCGCCGCAGCGCTTATGGGTCTGAAGGACGGTAATTGACGCAAGATGGCCGAGGCCAAACTGCGGATCGATAAATGGTTGTGGCAGGCGCGGTTCTTCAAGACCCGCAGCCTTGCCGCCAAACAGGTCAGTGGCGGCCATGTCCGGCTGAATGGAAACCGGGTGCTGAAACCGGCGCAGGCCGTGGCCCCCGGTGACGTTCTGACCTTCTCGCAGGGTCGCATCGTCCGCGTCATACGTGTGGAAAAACTGGGGGAACGCCGAGGTCCGGCACCCGAGGCGCAAACTCTGTACTTTGATATGACCGAAAAGCAGGAAGCGCCTCTTGTAAATCCAGGTTTCGAGGGAAAAGGTCGGCCAACCAAGAAAGATCGACGCGCTATTGATCTTTCTCGCCCGGAAGATCACTGATCCTGTCTTGAAGAGCGGGCCAGACTGAATTAGCTAGTCGCTCAAACCGCAAACAGGAATCCGACCATGACCTATGTAGTCACCGAAAACTGTATCGCCTGCAAATACACCGACTGTGTCGAAGTGTGTCCGGTGGACTGTTTCTACGAAGGTGAAAACACGCTGGTCATTCATCCTGACGAATGCATTGACTGCGGAGTGTGCGAGCCCGAGTGCCCCGCCGATGCAATCCGCCCCGATACCGAGCCGGGTATGGAGGAGTGGGTCGAGTTCAATCGCAAGTATTCCGAACAATGGCCGGTGATCGTCACCAAAAAAGACCCGCTGCCCGACGCAGAGGAGCGTGACGGTGAAGAGGGTAAGATGGAGAAGTATTTCTCGGAAGCGCCCGGAGAAGGCGGCTGAGTGATTCGTTCCACACGGCCTGTTTTTACATAAAGATCACGGCACAACCTGTTGAACGCAGGTTGAATATGAAAAATTCCCGTAAGGTAAACTTTCGGGCGTCGTAATTTTGTGATATACTAAATCCACATGATGACCGAGATTGGGATGCGCTCCGTAAGTATGCTCACTTTGGAGTATTGAATTTGTGACAATATCGCCGCCTGACGGGGCTGAGACAGTCCCCGCATGTGGTGTTTTTGTTGTCCGTGTCCCGTCCGCAAGCAAGGAAAAAACTGAATGACAAAGTCGAAAAAGCTCGAGTTCCGCCCGAACGACTATGTTGTCTACCCCGCCCATGGCGTGGGCCAGATTATCTCGATCGAGGAACAGGATGTCGCGGGATTCTCGCTTGAGCTGTTCGTCATCTCATTTGAGAAAGACAAGATGACGTTGCGCGTGCCGACCAACAAGGCGACCGAATCCGGTCTGCGGTCGCTCAGCTCGCCCGATGTGATCAGCCAGGCGATGAAAACGCTGAAGGGCAAAGCCAAGGTTAAACGCGCCATGTGGTCCCGTCGCGCGCAGGAATATGAACAGAAGATCAACTCGGGCGATCTGATCTCGATCGCCGAAGTTGTCCGTGACCTGCACCGCACCGATGATCAACGCGAGCAGAGCTATTCCGAGCGTCAGCTGTACGAAGCCGCTTTGGAACGTCTGACCCGTGAGGTCGCGGCTGTTTCAGGCGCTGGCGAGGTGTCTGCCGCCAAGCAGGTGGACGAAGTTCTGACCTCACGCGCTGCCTGATCGAAGGTACTTTGACAAAACGGGCCGCTCCGAATTTGGGGCGGCCTTTTTCGTGGCTTGGTGATTTGTTCAAGTGGCGCTAATTTCACTGTGTATGCAGCGGATTACCGGACAGACATGAAGCAGACTGTGAAATACCTGTATATCGGACACGACCCTGTTTCGGTTTGGTTTAGGTATGCGCTGATCCTGTTCGATGTTGCGACAATCATTTTCTTTGTCGCGACGGCCCACATCCCGCATGGGCCAGGTTTGACCGTTGCAAGCCAACTGGTCGGCGTGCTGATTTTTCTGGATTTCTCTGCGCGGCTCTGGATTTCAAAAGACCGCTGGAAGCTGTTGCGCCAGATTTACACGGTGGCGGATATCGTAGTCGTCCTCTCTCTGGTGCTTGATCCGTTTTTGACAGGCAACCTGGCTTTCCTGCGGATATTACGCGCCCTGCGTCTGATCCATTCATATCACCTGCTCTGGGATTTGCGGCGCGACAGCCGTTTTTTCCGCACGCACGAGGACGCTGTTATCGCAGCGATCAACCTGCTGGTCTTTGTCTTTGCCACCTCGACGGCCGTTTTGGTGTTTTTTATACCAGAAGACGCGCAAACGCCCTACGTAGATGCGCTGTATTTTACCATGGCGACGCTCACGACGACCGGGTTTGGCGACATCACTTTGGTCACACCGGGTGGCAAGCTGTTTTCTGTCTTCATTATGGTCGTTGGCGTGGCACTGTTCGTCCGGCTGGCGCAAGCAATTTTCGCGCCACAGAAGGTCCGTCACAAATGCCCCAGCTGCGGGCTGTACCGGCACGACCCAGACGCCGTGCATTGCAAACATTGCGGCGATACGTTGCGAATTGAAACAGGGGGGTCGCCTTAGGTCTGGGCGCTGAGTGTAAGCAGAAACGTGATTTCCGCCAATTGCTGCGACGCTCCCAGAATATCTCCGGTTTGACCGCCGATCTTGGTTTTTGCGACGAGCCCCAAAACGGCAACGACCAAAGTCGCGAAGACTATCGCGTTAAGCGCCAGACTTCCGCACAAGCTGAAAGCGACCAGAATCGCGATGCCCACAGCGATACAGGCTGTTCCTGCGCCGGGGGTACCAACCGAATGGCTCAGGCCCGACGTTCTGGCGTTTGGAAGAAGTACCATCAGTGCTGGCATCAATGCGCGGGAAAATACACAAGCCGCAACCACCATCCAGATCGGACCAGTGACAAGTATGGTAGAAATCGCGGATACTCGTAAAAGCTGCGACATCACCAAAGCGAGCACGCCGTAAGTTCCAATCTGGCTGTCCTTCATGATCTCCAGCCGCCGTTCAGCGGTGAAACCGCCCCAAAGCCCGTCGAACGTATCGGCCAGACCATCTTCGTGCATTGCCCCGGTCATCAGGATCAGCGCTGAAACCAGTAATGAAGCCGCCACAAACGGGGGCAGTTGAAGCCCCATCGCCAGCCAACCGGTCAGGCATGCCAACCCGCCAACGACCAGCCCAACCAGTGGAAACGCCCATACCGATTGTGCCTGCCGGGCAAAAACGGCTTTGGGCAAACGGGGCAGGGGCAGGCGGGTCAACAGCACCAGGGCCAGCGGAACATCCCACAGGGAAAACGGTTTGGTGTCGTTTTTATGCACGCCCGTGCCTTTCGGGGTCTTGTTGGTTTCGATCCTTCGGTTAAACACGCAGGACCACTCTGATGCAATGAGGCTTTCATGCTGCCTGAACTGAATGATTTGAACACGTTCCGTGCTGTCCTGGCGGGAGCTCCGGGCCCAGATGCCGCAGCGGTGCAGGGCGCGGCCGAGCGAAATGGACAATTGACCAAACCCCCCGGCGCGCTTGGTCGGCTTGAGGATCTTGCAGTCTGGTATGCAGGATGGCGGGGGGACGCCCGTCCACAGATCAGTGCGCCTCAGGTTATCGTGTTTGCCGGAAATCACGGTGTTACCGCGCAGGGTGTTTCGGCCTTTCCACCGGAAGTGACCGTGCAGATGGTGATGAATTTCGAACATGGCGGGGCGGCGATAAATCAGTTGGCCAGGGCCGCAGGCGCGAAGATGGATGTACACGCGCTGGATCTGGACAAGCCGACCGCGGATTTCACCCAAGCCCCAGCCATGACAGAGGATGAATTGCTAGCCGCGTTGCGCACTGGCTGGCAGGCCGTTGATCCGCAATCTGATCTTTTGGTGGTCGGCGAAATGGGTATTGGCAACACCACCCCGGCTGCGGCTATTGCCTGTGCTCTGTTTGGTGGCGACGCGTCCGATTGGACAGGTCGCGGAACTGGTGTGGATGACGCAGGTCTGGTCAACAAAACCCGTGTCGTGGCCGAGGGTGTCGCCAAACACGCGTCAGATGATGGTCTGGACATCCTGCGCTGTCTGGGTGGACGCGAGATAGTCGCAATGGCGGGTGCAATTGCTGCTGCGCGGGTGTTGCGCATCCCGGTGATCCTGGACGGGTTCATTTGTTCGGCCGCCGCCGCCTGTTTGTGGAAGCTGTCCGATGGCGCGCTGGATCATGCTGTGGCAGGTCACCAAAGCGCCGAAGCGGCCCATGGCGCCGTGCTGGCGAAATTGGGTAAAGAGCCGTTGCTGAGCCTTGGCCTGCGGTTGGGCGAAGGGTCCGGCGGGGCATTGGCGATCAACATTCTGAAAAGTGCCGTTGCCTGTCATTCCGGCATGGCAACCTTTGCCGAAGCTGGGGTATCTGACAGCTAAACCCGTACCTGGCCCGGGCAAAGGCTTGGGTCAGGCCGATTTTTTCGCGTGCTCTTCGGCCAGTTCCAGCAGCGCGGTTTCCAGATCCTTTTCCAGCGCCTGCGAACGCTCAATGTATTTTTTGTTTTCGGCGGTTGGCAGTCCGGGAACCCAAAGCTCGGCCAGATCACGCAATGACTTCCGGTCGTGGTGGTAAAACGTCTGCTCGGCCTGGGCTGCTTCGTACTCACTCAGCCCGATATTCTCCAGAACATAGCGACCTGCACGCAGCGAGCTGTCGAACATTTCCCGCACGATGTCATTGGCACCCGCCTGATACAACTCGTACACATGGGTCCGGTCGCGGGCGCGGGCGATGATGTGCAGGTCAGGGCGCTGCCGTCTGGCATAGCTGACCAGTCGCGTGACTTGCTTGTGATCATCCATAACGGCGACAAGAACGGATGCTTTGTCCAATCCCGCCGCGCGCAACAGTTCCGGCCGAGTGGGATCACCCAGAAAGCCTTTGACACCAAATCGGCGCATCAGCTGAATGGTTTCAATATTGTGGTCCAAAACGACTGTCTTGAAACCGCTGGCCCGTACCAGCCGGTTGACGATCTGACCAAAGCGACCAATGCCGGCGATGATGACCGGGCCCTTTTCGTCGATCACGTCCGGTTCGGGGGTGGTCGCTGAATCGCCAATCTTCTTTGACAAGGCGTCGTAGACAATGAAAAGAAGAGGTGTGATCAACATCGTCAGAGCAACGATCATCAGCAGCTTTTGCGACAGGTTGGGCGGAATAACATTCTGTTTCGTCGAAAATGCCAGCAGGACAAATCCGAACTCACCAGCCTGCGCTAACCCAAGGGTGAACAACCAGTGATCACGCCCCCGCAGTTTGAAAGCCTTGCCCACTAGATAAAGGATGATCCCCTTGGCAAGTATCACAAGCAGCGCCAGTCCAATCAGGTCCAGCGGGTCGTTGAAGAAATAACCAAAGTCTATTCCGGCCCCGACCGTGATGAAAAACAGCCCCAGAAACAACCCTTTGAACGGTTCAAGGTCACTTTCCATTTCATGTCTAAATTCAGAACTGGCCAAAACAACACCTGCCAGGAACGCGCCCAAGGCAGGTGACAGGCCGACCAGTGTCATCAGAAACGAAATCCCCACGACGATCATCAGTGCTAGTGCGGTGTACATCTCGCGCAGACGGGTTGCGTGGATGAAGCGAAACAACGGTCTTGTCAGGTAGACACCGGCCAGAATGACAAACACCACCGCGCCGATTGTGACCAGGGTAACGGCCCAGCCCGGCAACCCCTCGACCAGTGACAGGCTGTGATCGCCCGCGCCATGTGAACCGCCGGCCCCCCTGTCTATCGATCCATCGGCTTGGAAGCGTGGCATGGCGGGTAGGGCCAGCAGTGGCAACAAAGCCAGAATTGGGATCACCGCAATGTCCTGCGTCAACAGAACCGAAAATGTCGCGCGGCCGCCATTTGTCTGCATCAGGCCTTTTTCTGACAGGGTTTGAAGAACGATCGCGGTCGATGAAAGCGAAAGGGTCAACCCTACCGCCAGGGCAACCGACCAGGGATGGTTGGCGTACATGGCCACGGCAGCAATCGCGATTGTTGACAGCAACACCTGCAATCCGCCCAGACCCAATAGCTTGTCGCGCATGTCCCATAGGGCGCGTGGCTCCAGTTCCAGGCCAATGAGAAACAGCATCATCACCACGCCAAATTCGGCCACATGCTGAAGATTTTCGGTTTCCGCTCCGACAAGTCCCAGTACGGGTCCGATAATGATCCCGGCGGCAAGATAGCCCAGCACGGACCCCAACCCCAGTCTGGCAGACAGGGGAACGGCAATGACAGCCGCTGCCAGATAGATCGAAGCCTGATATAGAAAGTCGTCCATGTGTGTCCTCGGAACCTTTTCAGGTGGGAAGGGGGGCGTCGCGTTTAAGTTGATCCATTACGATCTGGCTCTGTACTCGTGCAACGGCAGGATGCGGCAGGATCACGTGATGTAGCAAGCTGTTGAGGGCGGACAGGTCGTCACAGTAGATGTGCAGCAGATAGTCGGCCTCGCCCGTCATCGTCCATGCGCTGGTAATCTCGGGGCGGGTGTCGACCATGCGGGCAAAGCTTGCGGATTGCTCGGGGCCATGGGTGCCCAGATGCACCTGAACAAACCCCTGCACCTGCAGGCCCAGTTTCAGCGGGTCCAGCCGGGCAGCGTATCCGGTGATGTACCCTTCGACTTCAAGCCGCTGTCGGCGGCGTCCCGCTTGACTGGACGACAAGTTCAGCATTTCACCCAGTTGATGCGCCGTCAGATGTGCATCTTTTTGCAGCGCGGAAAGCAGTCGCTTGTCGGTTGCATCCAGCATGTGCGGAAAAATCCTGATTTTATTAATTTATATGCGCGTTTTGCGCGTCATCTTGCAGTTTATACGAAAACAATGCGCAGAAACAGCGCCAGAAAAGTCGTATTTTTGAATCAGCAAAGAAATTCCTGTTTTCGTAGGAGACGCGCCATGGGTCCTTTCCCGCACAATGCCCCGAAATCCGTGATCAGCGAAGAAAACCCTGCCGGTACAGATGGGTTTGAATTCGTCGAATTCGCCCATCCAGAACCGCAGGAGCTGCGTGATCTGTTCGCAAAGATGGGGTTTGATCTGGTGGCCCGCCACAAGGAAAAACCTGCTGTCGAGCTTTGGCAACAAGGGGATGTCACATACATCCTGAATGCTGACCCGGACAGTTTCGCGGCTAAGTTCGTGGCCGAACATGGGCCCTGCGCGCCATCGATGGGCTGGCGGGTGGTGGACGCGCAAAAAGCGTATGAGCATGCCCTGTCAAAAGGTGCGGAACCTTACGACCACGATGACAGAACAATGAATGTGCCTGCGATCAAGGGTATTGGCGGGTCGCTGATTTATTTCATTGATCAGTACTACGACACATCACCCTATAATCAGGAATTCAATTGGATCAAGGAATCAAAACCTCGGGGCGAGGGGTTCTTCTATCTCGATCACCTGACGCACAACGTCTACAAGGGCAACATGGACAAGTGGTTCAAGTTTTATGGCGACCTGTTCAACTTCCGTGAAATCCGTTTCTTTGACATTCAGGGGAAGTTTACCGGCCTTTACAGCCGAGCGCTGACGTCTCCCTGCGGCCGTATCCGTATTCCGATCAACGAGGACCGCGGCGAGACCGGGCAGATCGTGTCTTACCTGAAGAAATACAAAGGCGAAGGCATTCAGCATATCGCTGTTGGCAGCGACGACATCTACGCTTCAACCGATGCTATTGCTGAAAACGGGCTGAAGTTCATGCCGGGTCCAAACGAAGCTTATTACGAGAAGTCCAGGACCCGCGTGGTCGGCCATGAAGAGCCGCTAGACCGGATGATGAAACACGGCATCCTGATCGACGGCGAAGGCGTCGTTGACGGAGGCGAGACGCGCATTCTGTTGCAGATATTCTCGAAAACGGTGATTGGCCCGATCTTCTTCGAGTTCATTCAACGCAAGGGTGATGATGGTTTCGGTGAAGGGAACTTCCAGGCGCTGTTTGAATCCATCGAGCGTGAACAGATCGAAAGCGGCGAGATTTCGGCAGCTTGATCAAAGTAAACCAACATGTCGGAGGCGGTTCTGCCGCCTCCGACGCGCCTGTTTACAGTTAATGGGTCAAGGCCTTGAGTGCCGAAATCAGCCACGCGGCATCGCCAGCGTCACGTTTTGACCCTTCTTCTGATAACGCAGCTCGCTGTCGCTGATGGCAATGACCTTGCCGCCGTCAATACTGTCCCCAACTTTCAGTTTCTTGTAACGTCCACTGGGAAGCCGGACCAAGGCGCGCCGGTTGGCGGGTGTGCCGTAAACACCGATCAGATTCAGGCGACGCAAATTGATCGCGTTATCGAGCGTGGCCTGCCGGGCAACAGACGCAGTTGTGGGAATCTTGGGGGCGACAGATTTCGCCTGAAACGATCCGGATTCGTCAGAGCTCTGGTCCAGCGCGGCCGTTGATCCAAGATTGGAGTTACCAGAAGCGGGTGCCTTTGCAGTGTCCAGACCCGCCGGGCGCACCCTGGGGCGCGGGACACGGACAACGGCCAACGCGGTTGGCGTCTCGTCGATTTCTGTGCGCGCTTGCAGACTGTCCGGGCGTGCTTTTGGGCGCTTGGCCGAAAGCTCTGCCAGCGACCGCCCCCCCAACTGCCCGCGTTCGAAACTCTCGACCAGATCTGAAGGGCGAGGTTTGGGTCGTAGACCGGCCAGCCTTTCGTCGACCTCGTCAAGTACGGGTTCATCTTCGAAACGCACTGGCGTTGCTGGCGGAACCTTTGACGGTCGGCCTTGATAAACGACAATCCCATCCGGGTTCAGCGTTCCTTCCGGTGTAGGTGCCACAAGCCCGCGATCATCCAGATTGAACCGCGCTCCTGCTATGCCATGTTGCACGTCCCGAACGAAGGGTTCGTCGGTATCGAAACTGGAAGCTGGGGGCAGGGCAACCGCATCGCTGGACAGGTCGGATTTGTCGATCGATGTCAGATACAAATCGTCCGGTTCCGGGGCTTCTGGCACGTCCAAAGCGGCCGGAGGCGTTACATTCACACCGGAGGCAGCGCTGATATCCTCATCTGCCTCGGGGTCCTGAGCGATGGGGTCTACCGGGGTAGGGGCCACCTTGAGCGCCTCAAGGATTGCCGCGTCGGTAGGGGTGAGCTCTGGTTGTTCTACGGCTTCGGCCTCGGCTTCGGCAGGTTCTGGCGTGGGGGGCACATCCCTGTCCAGTGGAGCCTCAGGCGGCAAGTTTTCAGGGGGGGTGATTGCCGCAACTTCGGGCACTATCAGTGGCAGGGCGTCGATATCCGGCTCGGAAACACCTATCTCGGTAGAAGTTGGACTCAGTGCGGTCTGATCTGTTTCTCCACCGCTGTCCAAGGCCAGCCAAACGCCGAAAGCGCCGCCAAGAAGAACCGCCGCGGCAAATGCCGGGATCGCAATGCGCGGTGCCTGCGCTTTCGTATTCGCAAACTTATTGTCAGGTGTTTCGGGGGTCAGAAACACGTTTGGTGCGGCTGTTCCTGCAATGGGATGCGCTGGTTTCCCGGCGGATTTTGCCGGTTCGGGCTGGTCTGTGTTTTTTGCCGACAGCGGTGGCTCTGCTGGTCGGGTTTCCGATGCGCCCGAACGCTCTGCGAACAATGCTTCTCGGGGGAATGCGTCTGCGTCTTCTTCGGCGCAAAATAAAACCGGCACGAAACCATGGTCCGAGGCAAAGGCCCGAGCCTCGCTCAGCGTTTCTTGCGCAACAGCCGCAACATAGGTGGTGCCGCCTTCGGTTTGATAGTCGTAGCTAAGTTCGGACAAAACGTAAGGCGTTGCGTCAGCAAGTGCGCTCTCAATGCGTTCCACTGTGTCTTGGGGGGGTAAGCCATCGGTTGCAACCTGAAGGTATCGAACCTGTTCGGAAGGCAAAACAAGCTTGCAGCTCAGGTCGTTTTCCAACGCAAAAGCGTTTTCCCGCAAAACCTGCATCTGACCAGACAGGTCCGGCGAATCCAAGGGAATCGAGCCGATAACGAACCATTCGTCATCCGAGTGATGATGCAATGATATTCCGGTCGCAGAAAAAGACAGCGCAAAGGCAGGTTTCATAATCCGCAGGAACCATAATTATCAACGTCAATGCAAACACCTTGGCGTTCGCAGACCGACATTAAAGCAGGAACTTGCCGAGGGAAAGAAAAAGGCAAACTCTCCTCTTGTATGGCAATGCATCGCCGACCCATCTTTAACCCAAGCAAATCGGAGTGATAACATTGAAGACATTCGCTTTTCTGGCCGCGATGATGGCCGCAACGACCGCTGGACTTGCCCATGCGGAAGAACGTCGCATCACAGTTGACGCAACTGGAACCATAGTGGTTGCCCCCGATATGGCGACGATCACATTGGGTGTGACAAATGAAAACGCCGAGGCTTCGGCGGCGATGCAGGCCACCTCGGACTCAGTTGCGAAGATGCTTGCGCGCCTGACCGGGATGGGGATTGAAGACCGCGATATCCAGACCCGCGATCTGTCGCTTTCCCCTGTTTGGTCCGGGCGGCACGGGCAGAATGGAGAAACACCGGAAATCTCGGGATTCGCTGCCTCGAACCGCGTGTTTGTGCGTGTGCGTGATCTGTCCAAACTAGGAAGTATCATGGATGCGGTCATTCAGGATGGCGCCAACGATTTCGGGGGCTTGAGCTTTGGGGTGCAGGATACCAAACCAATCGAGGCCCAAGCGCGCGCGCAAGCTGTGGGCGAAGCTATGGCCAAGGCCGAGCAGCTGGCACAGGCGGCGGGTGTAACCCTTGGCGCGGTGCAAACGATTTCGGAACAAACGGGGGGCGTGCGCCCGATGCCCGAGATGCGCATGATGAGCATGGCTGACGCAGGGGGTGTACCTGTGGCAGGTGGTGAGGTTTCGGTGTCTGTCAGCGTCTCGATGGTGTTCGAGATTTCCAAATGAATTCAACCCTTCGCGCGGGCCAACAGCGGTTTTCGTTGTTGGCCCGAAGCGTCGAAATTATCGGGTGACAACCAGGCCTCGAAAGCATCACGGATGCGTGGCCATTCGGTATCTATGATTGAATACCAGGCCGTGTCGCGGTTGCGCCCTTTGTAGTGGGTTGCTTGGCGAAACACGCCTTCGAAGGTGAACCCAAGCCGCTCTGCCGCACTGCGCGACGGACCATTCAGCGCGTCGCATTTCCACTCGTATCGCCGGTAACCCAGTTCATCGAACACGCGCCGCATCATCAGATACATGGCTTCGGTTGATTGCGGCTTGCGCTGAAGCAGGGGTGAAAAGTGGATATGCCCGACCTCAATCGCTCCGGCGGCGGGAGCTATCCTGAGGTAAGAAGCCATGCCCAACGGTACCTCATCACCGTCCAGAACGGTATGGAACATCGGGTCCGCGTCCACGCAGTTGGCGCGCGCCCAGTCTTCGAACTCAGGTTCGCTGTCAAACGGGCCGTAGGGCAGGTAGGTCCAGTTGTGGCCATCCGTGTCCTTGGCAAACGCCCGGAACAGTCCGGGCGCGTGCCTGTTCACATCAAGGGGCACGACAGAACAATACCGGCCCACCATCGGCGTATAGGGTGGTGTCGGGCGTGGAAAGTTACCCGAAACCGGTAAACCGATGGGCTGGCCAAGGTTGTTTGTATCGTGCTGGGTCATGGTCAGGCGGTTGCTTTGGCCAGAGCCTGATCAAGGTCGGCAATCAGATCGTTCACGTCCTCGATCCCGATGGATACGCGCACCACGCCCGGGCCTGCGCCCGCGGCTTCCTGCTGTTCTGGGGTCAATTGACGATGTGTGGTCGAAGCCGAATGAATGATCAGCGAACGCGCGTCGCCCAGATTGGCTACGTGGCTGAAAATCTCCAGCGCATTGACCAGTTTGATACAGGCGTCATAGCCACCTTTCACGGCGAATGTGAACAGGGCGCCGGCACCGCGTGGATACTGAGCTTTGACCCGATCCTGATAGGGCGATGACGGCAATCCAGCATAGGTGACGTAGTCCACCCGGTCATCCGCTTCCAACCACGCTGCGATTTTCTGGGCGTTCTCCACGTGGCGCTCCATCCGCAGCGACAGGGTTTCGATCCCCATCAGCGTGTAGTGGGCCGCCTGCGGGTTCATGGTCATGCCCAGATCGCGCAGACCGATGGCGATGCCGTGGAAGGTAAAGGCCAAAGGTCCGAACGTTTCGTGGAACTTCAGTCCATGATAGGCCGGTTCGGGTTGGCTGAGCGAGGGGAACTTGTCATTTGCCGACCAGTCGAACTTGCCCGAATCCACGATGCAACCGCCGGTGACCGTACCGTTGCCAGTCAGGTACTTGGTGGTCGAATGCACGACCAGGGTCGCTCCGTGTTCGATCGGGCGGCACAGATATGGTGTTGCCGAGGTGTTATCGACAATCAGCGGAATGCCCGCCGCATCGGCCACATCTGCCAGTGCACGGATGTCCGTCACATAGCCGCCGGGATTAGCGATGGACTCGCAGAAAATCGCACGGGTATTTTCATCGATTGCGCCCTTCACCGCGTCCAGATCATCGGTGTCGACAAACTTGGCAGACCACCCAAAGCGTTTGATTGTCTGGCTGAACTGGGTGACCGTGCCGCCGTACAGACGGGTTGAGGCGACCACGTTGCAACCCGGACCCATCAGCGGGAACAGCGCCATGATCTGGGCCGCGTGCCCGGACGAACAGCAAACGGCACCAACACCGCCCTCAAGTGTAGCCACGCGTTCCTGAAGGACAGCCACAGTTGGGTTGGTCAGGCGCGAATAGATAAAGCCCACCTCTTGCAGGTTGAACAGGGCCGCTGCGTGGTCTGCATCGCGAAACACATAGGCCGTGGTCTGATAAATGGGTGTCTGGCGCGCTCCGGTCGCCGGGTCGGGGCGGGCGCCCGCGTGAATTTGCAACGTGTCGAAACCGTAGGTGGGACCGTCAGACATCTTGAAAATCTCCTGTTGGAATTTGTCTTGCGAAATCTGTAGGCCATTGCCCGCTTGCGCACAACGATCCTGTCAGCGCAGCCAGAGGCCCTTGCTTTTGATC
Organism: Ruegeria sp. AE3; assembly: GCF_056542225.1. Classification (NCBI taxonomy): domain Bacteria; kingdom Pseudomonadati; phylum Pseudomonadota; class Alphaproteobacteria; order Rhodobacterales; family Roseobacteraceae; genus Ruegeria; species Ruegeria sp. AE3. Next base: position 472,884 of record NZ_JBQFZL010000001.1, read on the forward strand.
GTGTTGCGGATGGCCTGTTCACGTCGTGGCAGATGATCGCGGTCAAACAGGGCGCGGACTTTTGCGCCTTTACCCTGCAGAACCATCTTTTTCAGCGGCTCATATTGCTTGAGAACCTTCTTGACCTTGTTTGGAGCGACGATGGTTTCCAAAACGTCTATCACATGATCGCTTTCACGGGCGTACAGCAAGGGAAACAGGCGATAGTGGCAACTGACGGATCCATCCAGCAAACCAGAGGGCAAAACATCACGACCACCGCCGAACGAGTGAATGACAAGGGGCAGGGCGGCCTGATCCAGCCAGGGGTCAAGGCTTTGGCCTGTCAACTCCGGAATGTTTTCGTCGCGGATTGTTCTGGCGTAGTCCAGAAAACGCTCACCAAATTTCCGGGGACATTTGTAGAAGAAATAGCCTGCATTGAAATACAGGTACCGCCGCCAGTGGTCCCGGGGTTGATCGGTGTCCAGCGAGCTTTCGAAATCCAACCCGAACCGGGCGTAAAGTGCGCGCCAGATACCGTCAAAACCGGGACCATACAGCGTTGGTTTGGGCCATGTCCCTTCAACTTTCAGTGACGCGCTGGGGCGGTCGAAGTCAAATGGGACGGATGTGATCTCGCCAGTGATCAGCGAGTCGGTGTCAAAGAACACAAAGGGCTCATCTTCCGGCAGGGCCATCAGCGCTTCGATCTTGTTGCCGTAGGGATAGCTTTCACCGAATACATGCGAGTCGAAGGGCAGAATTTCAGCATCCAGTTGTTTCAGGGCTTTCAGAACATCTTCGTCCTGAATGCGGGGATCCTGTTTCCAGCGTGGCCCCGGATTGGGCGTGGCGACAAACAGTTTGCCCCCGAACTGCGGTGAAGAATGGCGCAGTGAAGCCGCAAACAGCAGGGCCTCGTATTGCAGGCGGTTGTTTTGACCGACGACCGCGACGTTGAATTTCTGTGACGTTGCCTGCATCTATGCCCGTTCCCGACAGGTGTTTGACCATGCACCTTGACGTTCGGATTACATCAAGCGGCCCAAGGCGTCAAAAGCGGATAATTTGAAATTTCATCACGCGATCCCATTTCTTTCAGGGGTTGCTTCAGAAAGGGATACACATGCGGATCAATGCGGATTTCACCAAACGGGTCGCAGTACACTTTGACGAAAGTGAATGGGTCGCTTCTCCCGCAGCAGGGGTCGAGCGCAAAATGCTGGACCGGATTGGTGATGAGGTGGCCCGCGCAACAACCATTGTCCGCTTTGCGCCCGGCAGCACCTTTTCCGCCCATACCCATGACGGCGGCGAGGAATATCTGGTGCTGGACGGTGTATTTCAGGACGAGACCGGAGATTTTCCCGTCGGCAGCTATGTTCGCAACCCTCCAACTTCCTCGCACACTCCGTCCGCTGCCGAGGGCGCAACCATTCTGGTCAAGTTGCACCAGTTTGACCCGCAGGACCGGACTGAGGTGCGTCGCTCGATAAATGGCGATTCTGACGTACAGCTGTTCAAAGATGATCATGAGGACGTTTTTGTGCGGACATGGGCTGATGGGGGCGTGGTCGAACTGGACGCGTGCGACGGCATGGAAGTGTTTGTCATAAGGGGCAGTTTCTCTGAATCGGGGGAAGAATTTTGGAAATGGGACTGGTTGCGCCTGCCTCCCGGAACGCACTCGCGGGCTGTTGCAGGGCCTGATGGGGCCCGAGTCTGGATCAAGTCCTGCCACCTTGGTGAAATGGTCTGAATGCTTTTCGGCCCTGAAATCAGCTAAATGCCAATAAATCCGGGTTTAACGGCCCGGATTTTCGATTTTTTGACCATTTGGCAAATTTTACCAATTGATAAAAAATTTATTTGTGGCAAGCTGAGGTCATAACAAACATATCTACAGGGAGTAGAGTGATGGCACAGGGCCAGATGGCACCCGGCATCGTCGCGGGGCGGCTTTCAAGCGATGAGCTGACCTCGAATTTCACCGATCTGCATCCGCCATTGGCCCCGCATGAGGCCGCAGTTGCAGCAGACCGTTGTTATTTCTGCTATGACGCACCTTGCGTGACAGCGTGTCCGACAGACATCGATATTCCGCTATTCATCCGGCAGATTCAGGCCGGACAGCCCCAGGCTGCCGGGCGAACGATCTTTCAGCAAAACATTCTGGGCGGAATGTGCGCCCGTGTCTGTCCGACGGAAACACTGTGCGAGGAGGCCTGTGTTCGTGAGGCGGCCGAGGGCAAACCGGTCGAGATCGGACGGCTACAGCGCTTTGCGACAGATGATCTTATGTCCTCGGGCGCGCATCCGTTTGAACGTGCGGCATCGACCGGGAAAACGGTTGCTGTCGTGGGGGCAGGGCCTGCTGGTCTGGCCTGTGCGCATCGTCTTGCCATGCTGGGCCATGACGTGGTGATCCACGAAGGCAAGCCCAAACCGGGCGGTCTGAACGAATATGGGATTGCCGCCTATAAATCGACCAACAACTTTGCGCAGGCCGAGGTCGACTGGCTGCTGAAAATCGGTGGTATCACGATTGAAACCGGGTCGGTTCTGGGTGAAGGCATCTCACTGGATGGTCTGGTCGAAAACTACGACGCGGTGTTCCTGTCCATCGGGCTTGCTGGGGTCAATGCCCTGCGCGCGGATGGTGTTGACAAGGACGGCGTGCGGGATGCCGTCGATTTCATCGCGGACGTGCGGCAAGCTGGTGATCTTGCAAAGCTTCCTGTCGGGCGGAACGTCGTCGTTATTGGCGGAGGCATGACTGCCGTGGACGCGGCGGTAAAGTCCAAATTGTTAGGTGCCGAAAACGTCACCATTGCCTATCGCCGGGGACGCGACGCCATGGGTGCCAGCCGGTACGAGCAGGATCTGGCAGCCTCGCACGGGGTTCAGATTTTGACCAATGTGCAGCCGGTGGCAGTACACGGCAATGGAGCCGCTACCGAGATTGAGCTGGAATATACCTCGAGCCAGAACGGTCAGCTTACCGGAACCGGAGAGACGGTCCGGCTGCGGGCAGATCAGGTTCTCAAAGCCATCGGTCAGACGCTGGAAGGTGCGCCGGAAGGGCTGAAGCTGGACGGCAACAAGATCGCTGTCAGCGGTGCAGGCCGCACTTCCGTGGCTGGTGTCTGGGCAGGTGGAGATTGCGCGGCGGGCGGCGAAGACCTCACCGTTACGGCTGTTGCTGAAGGCCGGGATGCTGCGATGGACATCCACGCGACGCTGGTTTCGTGATAGGATGGGGTATTCGCCCCATTCCTTTCGCTGCTGAGGTATTCCCATGTCCCAGATCGAACAAGCCGTAGCGCAACACTACACCACCGGAGCACTGGCCGACCGCGTTCGCGCGGCGCTTGAGGCCAGCGGTATCGATCCGGATGCGGCCACGGTCGCAGACCTGAAAGCGGGGGACGAGTTCCACACGGGCGGCGTTCTGGCGACCAACAACCTGTTTGCGCAGTTGTCGCCGACCCATGCGACCCGTGTTCTGGATGTCGGATGCGGTATCGGCGGAACCTCTCGCTATGTCGTGGATCGCTATGATTCGACAGTAACAGGCGTCGATCTGACACCGGAATTCGTTGAAACCGCCAGGGTTCTCAGCGATATGGTCGGGCATTCCTCGAAAACCAACTTTCATGTGGGCAGCGCTTTGGAGATGCCGGTGCCGGATGCTGGTTTCGACCTGGCCGTCATGATGCATGTGGGCATGAACATTATGGACAAGGCCGGACTGTTCGCCGAAGTGTCGCGGGCGCTTGCCAAGGGCGGTACTTTTGCCCTGTTCGATGTGATGGCCGGAGACGTGGACGAGCCGCTGGCTTTCCCTCTGCCGTGGTCCACTGTTGCCGAGACCTCGTTCGTGGATGCGCCGGATGTTTATAAGTCTGCGGCAAGCGCCGCGGGTTTTGAACTGGTGACGGAAACGGATCGCACCGAATTCGCGATACAGTTCTTCGAGGACGTCTTTGCAAAGATTGCCGAATCCGGCCCGGCACCACTGGGCATTCATCTGATGATGGGCGAGACGGCGCCCGAAAAGTTCCAGAACTACGTCAAAAACCTCAAGGCCGGGCGCATACGCCCGACCGAAATGATATTCAAAAAAAATCCGGCTGAGCCGGGAAGGGAGAAGCCATGGCCGATCTGACGACTAACTTTCTAGGCATTTCCAGCCCCAACCCTTACTGGCTGGCCTCTGCGCCGCCGACGGACAAAGAATACAATGTTCGTCGCGCGTTTGAGGCCGGATGGGGCGGTGTTGTGTGGAAGACGCTGGGGTCCGAGGGACCGCCGGTCGTAAATGTGAACGGCCCGCGGTATGGCGCGATTTACGGTGCCGACCGCCGTTTGCTGGGACTGAACAATATCGAACTGATCACCGACCGCCCGCTTGAGGTGAACCTCGAGGAAATGGCGCGGGTCAAGTCCGACTATCCGGATCGCGCCCTGATCGCTTCGATCATGGTGCCCTGCGAGGAAGAAGCCTGGAAAGTCATTCTGCCGCGCGTGGCCGAAACCGGCGCGGACGGAATCGAATTGAACTTCGGTTGCCCGCACGGGATGAGTGAGCGCGGCATGGGGTCCGCCGTGGGGCAGGTGCCGGAATATATCGAGATGGTCACGCGTTGGTGCAAGCAATACTATGACCGTCCGGTCATCGTGAAGCTGACGCCGAACATCACCGACATCCGGAAACCCGCGGCGGCGGCCAGAAATGGTGGCGCGGACGCGGTGTCGCTGATTAACACGATCAATTCGATCACCAGCGTCAATCTGGACACGTTCAGCCCGGAACCCTCGATCGATGGCAAGGGCAGCCACGGAGGGTATTGTGGCCCTGCCGTGAAACCGATCGCCCTGTCGATGGTGTCCGAAATCGCACGGGCTGAGGCGACGCATGGCATGCCGATCTCGGGCATCGGGGGTGTCACCACATGGCGTGATGCGGCCGAGTTTATTTCGCTGGGATGTGGCACGGTGCAGGTCTGTACCGCTGCGATGACCTATGGGTTCAAGATCATCGATGAATTGACAGCAGGTCTGTCGGAATGGATGGATGAAAAGGGGTATACCAGCATTGATGAGGTGATCGGACGCGCGGTGCCCAATGTCACCGATTGGCAATACCTGAACCTGAACTACATCGCCAAAGCCAAGATCGATCAGGACCAGTGCATCAAATGCGGCCGGTGCTATGCCGCCTGTGAAGATACCAGCCATCAGGCGATTTCAATGTCGGATGACCGTGTGTTTGAGGTAAAGGATGACGAATGCGTCGCCTGTAACCTCTGCGTTGATGTCTGCCCGGTCGAAGGCTGCATTTCGATGGTGCCGATGGCGGCGGGTGAAATCGATCCGCGCACCGGGAAAGAGGTTCAGCCGACCTACGCGAACTGGACCACGCACCCGAACAATCCGATGGCCAAAGCAGCGGAATGATCGAGACAGGGAATATCCCTCAGGGGCCGCAGACGCGGCCCCTGAATTCATGGTGTCAGGAGTTTTCGGTACAGCGTATCGACAAAGGGTTCTGCACCCTCAAACGGGTTTTCGTCGCCCAGAATAGCCCGCACCTGAACGTCGAAATCGGCATAATGCTGCGTCAGCGCCCAGATCGAAAACATCAGATGATAAGGGTGCAGCCGCGTGATTTTGCCCTGATCCATCCAATTGGTGAGAATGGTGACCTTTTCGTCAACCAGTTGTTTGAGATCATTGGACAAAGCATCGTGAATGCGGGGCGCGCCTTGCACAAGCTCATTGGCAAAAAGGCGGCTTTCCCGTGGTAGCTCCTGACTCATTTGCAGTTTCCGGCGAATATAGGACAGCATTTCCTCCATCGGATCACCGGTCTCATCCAGATCGTGCAAGGGCGCCAGCCAGGTTTCCAGCAAGCCCGAAAGCAATTCGGTGTGGATCGCCTCTTTCGACGCGAAATAGTAGAGGAGATTGGGTTTGCTCAACCCCGCCTCGGCGGCAATCTGATCGACGGTCGCCCCACGAAACCCGTGTGCGGAAAACACATTCAGGGCAGCCTCGAGAATCGCGGCTCGGTTCTTCTTCTGGATACGAGTCGGTGCGCGGTCTTTCGGCATGATTTCAGTGTGTCTCTTTTTTCGTCGGATAGGCACGGATTACACTGAAATTTCAGGCTTTGCCGCGCAATTTCTTGACTGATACCGAACCCGTGATAGCGTGAGTTTGACCAGTTGGTCAAATCAAGACACCAATAGCGAGCAAAATCGCAAGCAAACAGGGAATAAGACAATGGCAGCTCCGGCGCAGAATCTCAGGATCAATGGCGACAGGTTGTGGGACAGCCTGATGGAGATGGCTAAGATCGGTCCCGGTGTTGCGGGGGGGAATAACCGGCAAACTCTGACTGACGAAGATGCCGAAGGCCGCGCCTTGTTCCAGAAGTGGTGTGAAGAGGCTGGATGCACCATGGGTCTGGACCAGATGGGCAACATGTTTGCGCATCGTGAGGGCACCGATCCGGACGCTTTGCCGGTCTATGTGGGATCGCATCTGGATACGCAGCCGACCGGTGGAAAATATGACGGTGTGCTGGGCGTTCTGGGCGGGTTGGAAGTTATCCGAACGCTCAACGATCTCGGGATCAAGACAAAACACCCCATCGTGGCGACCAACTGGACCAACGAGGAAGGGACGCGATATGCGCCTGCCATGCTGTCGTCCGGTGTCTTTGCAGGAATGCACACGCAGGCTTGGGCGTATGACCGTGAAGATGCCGAGGGAAAGAAATTCGGGGATGAACTGAACCGGATCGGTTGGCGCGGCGAAGAAGAAGTCGGCGCGCGCAAGATGCGCGCTTTCTTTGAGTTGCATATCGAACAGGGCCCGATCCTTGAAGCTGAAGGCAAGGATATCGGCGTCGTTACCCACGGTCAGGGTCTGAGCTGGACACAGATCACGCTGACCGGAAAGGATGCCCATACCGGTTCGACCCCGATGCCGATGCGCAAGAATGCCGGGCTGGCGATGGCGCGCATTCTTGAGAAAGTGGACGAAATCGCCTGGTCTCATGCACCGCATGCGGTTGGTGCTGCGGGGCATATTGACGTTTTCCCGAACTCGCGAAATGTAATCCCCGGAAAAGTCGTTTTTACGGTCGATTTCCGCTCGCCCGAGCTGGAGGTGATCACCGACATGGAAAACCGCCTGCGGGTGGCGGCGGAAGATATTGTCGAAGAAATGGGCCTGCAGATCGAATTCGAGAAAGTCGGCGGTTTCGATCCGGTTAAATTCGACGACGATTGCGTGTCTGCCGTGCGCGATGCGGCTGAGAGGTTGGGCTATTCGCATACCAACATCATCTCGGGCGCGGGGCATGATGCCTGCTGGATCAATCGTGTGGCCCCGACCGCCATGGTCATGTGCCCCTGTGTCGACGGACTGAGCCATAATGAGGCTGAAGAGATCAGCAAGGATTGGGCAGCAGCCGGGGCAGATGTCCTGCTGCATGCCGTGGTCGAGACTGCCGAAATCGTGGAATAGGGGGCGCTGCCCCCGTCGCCCATTGGGCGACTCCCCCGGGATATTTTTGGCCAGATGAAGCAAGCGGCGCAGACCGCATCAGGGAGTTCAAAATGAGTACTGTTATCAAAAACGGAACCGTTGTCACCGCGGATTTGTCTTACAAGGCGGATGTATTGGTCGAAGGCGGCGTCATCACCGGGATCGGGATGGGTCTGAAAGGTGATAAAGAGCTGGATGCGACCGGCTGTTATGTGATGCCCGGTGGGATTGATCCGCATACCCATCTGGAAATGCCGTTCATGGGCACCTATTCCAGCGACGATTTCGAAAGCGGTACGCGGGCGGCCCTGGCGGGGGGCACGACGATGGTTGTTGATTTCGCGCTGCCCAATCCGGGTGAAAGCCTGCTGGATGCCCTGAAGCGCTGGGACAACAAATCGACACGGGCGAATTGCGACTACTCGTTCCACATGGCAGTGACATGGTGGGGTGAACAGGTATTTGACGACCTCAAGACCGTGATCGAGACGCGCGGCATCAACACGTTCAAGCATTTCATGGCCTATAAAGGCGCATTGATGGTGAATGACGATGAGCTTTACGCCTCGTTCAGGCGTTTGGCCGAACTGGGCGGAATCGCAATGGTGCATGCCGAGAATGGTGACGTTGTTGCCGAGCTGAGCGCCAAGCTGCTGGCCGAGGGGAACTCTGGCCCCGAAGCGCATGCCTATTCCAGACCACCGCAGGTGGAGGGTGAGGCCACCAACCGGGCCATCATGATCGCTGATATGGCGGGCGTGCCGCTTTATGTTGTTCATACATCCTGCGAAGAGTCTCATGAGGCCATTCGCCGGGCCCGAATGCAGGGCAAGAGAGTGTGGGGCGAACCGCTGATTCAGCATCTTACCCTGGATGAAAGTGAATATTTCAATCAGGATTGGGATCACGCCGCGCGGCGGGTAATGAGCCCTCCGTTCCGCAATAAGCAGCACCAGGACAGCCTGTGGAATGGCCTGCAATCAGGATCGCTGAGTGTTGTGGCAACCGACCATTGCGCCTTTACGACCGAACAGAAACGCTTTGGAGTTGGGGATTTCACCAAGATCCCTAACGGGACCGGCGGTCTGGAGGATCGGATGCCGATGCTGTGGACGCACGGTGTGAATACCGGGCGCCTGACGCCCAACGAATTTGTAGCGGTGACTTCAACAAACATCGCCAAGATACTGAATTGCTATCCGAAAAAGGGCGCGATCCTTGTTGGAGCGGACGCAGATATCGTCGTATGGGATCCTGAGAAAACGAAAACGATCAGAGCCAGTACGCAGCAATCTTCGATCGACTACAACGTGTTTGAGGCCAAAGAGGTCAAAGGCTTGCCGCGCTTTACGCTGACCCGTGGACAGGTTGCGGTACATGATGGTGAAATCCGCACGCAGGAAGGCCATGGCGAGTTCGTAGCGCGCGAGGCAAATACGACCGTCAACAAGGCTTTGAGCGCGTGGAAAGAACTAACCGCCCCTCGGCCAGTTGAGCGGACAGGTATCCCGGCGACGGGGGTTTGATCCGTTGGGCCGCTATTTGGGCGGCCCCGGCACCACTCTTTTCAAGGCAGTAGAATGACCACTGAAAGCACGAACCAGCACGTCATCGAAGCAAGGCAGCTTGACCTCACCTTTCAAACCAATGACGGGCCTGTTCACGCGTTGAAAGACGTGAACCTGACGATCGACAAGGGTGAATTTGTTAGTTTCATTGGCCCCTCGGGCTGTGGGAAAACCACTTTCCTGCGCTGTATCGCGGCCTTGGAGTCACCGACCGGCGGGTCGCTGACTGTCAACGGAATGACAGCGGACGAAGCGCGGCGAAACAGGGCCTATGGATATGTCTTTCAGGCAGCGGGCCTTTATCCCTGGCGCACCATCGCAAAGAACGTCAAGTTGCCTCTTGAGATCATGGGCTATTCCGCGTCCGAGCAGGAAGAAAGGGTGAGAAAAGTCCTGGAACTGGTTGATCTTGAAGGGTTCGGTGGGAAATTCCCATGGCAGTTATCCGGCGGGATGCAGCAGCGCGCCAGCATCGCGCGGGCCTTGGCCTTTGATGCTGATATCTTGTTGATGGATGAGCCGTTCGGCGCTTTGGATGAGATTGTACGCGACCACCTGAACGAGCAGCTTCTGGCGCTTTGGGCAAGAACCGAAAAAACCATCGGTTTCGTGACACATTCGATTCCCGAAGCCGTATATCTGAGCACAAAAATTGTCGTGATGAGCCCGCGGCCGGGGCGGATTACGGATGTGATCGACAGCCCGCTGCCAAAGGAACGACCGTTGGACATTCGTGACACCCCAGAATTCATCGAAGTGGCCCATCGTGTTCGCGACGGGTTGCGGGCGGGGCATTCTTATGACGACTGATCCGGGGGCAGAAACCATCAGACGGGCCGTGGTAGGTGACGTGCCGGCTTGTGCCCGCGTGATTTACAATTGGGCCTCGCAGACGGACTGGATGCCTGATGAAATGCCGGTGGAGGAATTGGCGGCCTTGATCCGCGATGCGTTCGACAGCCGTGAGATCTGGGTCGCGGGTGATCCGGTTGATTGCTACATGTCCGTTGATCCGGCACAGAGTAAAATCGGTGCGTTGTATTGCAGCCGGACGGGGCAGGGAATTGGCAAGTGTTTCGTTGACAAGGCGAAGGAGGGTCGGACCCACCTTTGGCTGACAACACACAAACCCAATCAGGCGGCGCAGAGGTTTTACCGCCGTGAAGGGTTCGAGGTAACCGCCGAAGAACTGCCTGCACCGCCGGATACAGTGCCCGTCTTTCGTATGGAGTGGCACGCATGAAGCAGATCATCGCCGTTTTCACCGTCGTCGCCGTGATCGTTCTGTTCTGGTATGCCGCTTGCGTTCCAATGAACATCAAAGGGGTTTTGACCGAACTTGAACGTGGTGGAGCCGAGGTTCAGCCGCCCACCGCAAGCGCGCGCCGGGATCTGGGAGAGTTCGGTCTGGTTCTGGATAATTCGTTCGCGATTCCAGTAACTTGGGAGCAGGGCAAGCCCCGTTTGCCATCACCTCATCAGGTGGCGACTGAACTGTGGGATACAACTGTCCTGAAGAAAATCAACTCGAAAAGATCGCTGATCTTTCATGGGTGGGTGACACTCAGCGCTACGATTCTGGGCTTTGTCATCGGGACCGGGCTGGGAGTCTTGTTGGCCGTTGGGATCGTGCATAGCCGCGTGATGGATTTGTCGGTCATGCCATGGGCTATCGTGAGCCAGACGATCCCGATTATCGCTCTGGCACCGATGATTATCGTGGTCCTGTACTCGGTTGGGGTTCAGGGGATCATTCCCAAAGCGATCATCTCAGCGTATCTGAGCTTTTTTCCGGTTGTTGTAGGCATGGTCAAAGGGTTGCGCAGCCCTGACGCGATGCAACTTGACCTGTTGCGGACCTATAATGCCAGCCAATCCCAGGGGTTTTGGAAACTGCGCTTGCCTGCGTCGATGCCATACCTGTTCACCTCGTTGAAAATCGGTATTGCGGCATCGCTGGTCGGCGCAATCGTGGGCGAGCTGCCGACAGGCGCTGTCGCAGGATTGGGCGCTCGGTTGCTGGCAGGCAGTTACTATGGTCAAACCGTGCAGATATGGTCAGCGCTTTTTGCAGCAGCCATTCTGGCCGCGTGCCTGGTCGGTTTGCTGGGATTGATTGAACGGTCGGTTCTGAGGCGAATGGGGATGGCGCAATGATGTTGGTTGTCTTTGCTTTGCTGCTGTGGGCCTTCGGCTGGTGGTTGAACAGCCGATTGGCCAGTGGCCCGCAAGCCGACAGCCAGATGGTACGCTTCCTGGCACCGGTGATTTTTGGTCTGACCATCGTCGGAGCCTGGGAGCTGGTGGTCCGCGGGCTTGAAGTACCGCTGGTCATTCTGCCTGCACCCTCCGCCATAGCGGTGCGATTTGCAGGTAGCCTTGACATTCTTTGGGCCGACTTTGTTCAGACGATCCTGAAAGGCGCGCTCAGCGGATATGTCATCGGCTGTGGATCGGCCTTCCTTATAGCGATTGCTGTTGATCGGTGGGATTTCCTGCGTTTGGGGCTATTGCCAGTCGGGAATTTCGTCGCGGCTTTGCCTATTGTGGGGACGGCACCCATTCTGGTCATGTGGTTCGGGTTTGATTGGCATTCCAAAGCGGCGGTGGTCGTTGTGATGGTGTTCTTTCCGATGCTGGTCAACACCGTGGCCGGTCTGCGCGAGGCCACAGCGATGCAGCGTGACTTGATGGAAACCTATGCTGCAAGTTATTGGCAGAGCTTTCTGAAGTTGCGGTTGCCTGCGGCGATGCCTTTCATTTTCAACGGGTTGAAGATTTCGACAACTTTGGCTTTGATTGGCGCCATCGTGGCTGAATTCTTCGGATCGCCAACACTCGGTATGGGATTTCGGATATCCACCAGCGTCGGTCAATTGTCGTTGGACATGGTCTGGGCCGAAATCGTTGTTGCCGCTATCGCAGGTACGGCCTTTTATGGCCTGGTGGCGGGAATCGAAAAAGTGGTGACGTTCTGGCACCCCTCACAACGCGGATAAGACGAAGAAAATCAACAGACCCTGAAAATCGGGGCGCAACAAGCAACTAGGAGAAATGAAGATGAACAAGCTATTCAGCGGGGCGGTTGCCGCCTTTGGTCTGGCAGCCAGTACGGCGCTGGCGGCGGATGAAGTGACACTGCAACTGAAATGGGTCACGCAAGCACAATTCGCGGGCTACTACGTTGCCAAGGACAAGGGCTTTTACGAGGAAGAAGGGCTGGACGTTACCATTCTGCCCGGCGGGCCTGACATTGCTCCGACACAGGTGATTGCGGGCGGCGGTGCTGATGTGACCGTTGAATGGATGCCTGCCGCTCTGGCCGCACGTGAAAAAGGGTTGCCGTTGGTGAACATCGCCCAGCCGTTCAAAAGCTCGGGCATGATGCTGACCTGCTGGAAAGATGCCGGTATTTCGTCGCCCGAGGACCTGAAGAACCGCACGCTGGGCGTCTGGTTCTTTGGCAATGAATTCCCGTTCATGAGCTGGATGAGCCAGTTGGGCATCAGCACTGATGGGAAAGGCGACAACGGTGTGGAAGTTCTGAAACAGGGCTTCAACGTCGATCCGCTGCTGCAACGTCAGGCGGATTGCATCAGCACCATGACCTACAATGAATACTGGCAGGTCATCGATGCCGGTGTCAGCCCGGATGAACTGGTGACTTTCAAATACGAAGACCAGGGTGTCGCGACGCTGGAAGACGGTCTTTACGTTCTGGAAGAAAATCTCAGCGATGCGGCATTCACCGACAAGATGCAGCGGTTTGTGCGCGCCTCGATGAAAGGTTGGAAATACGCCGAGGAGAACCCCGATGAAGCGGCAGATATCGTGCTGGAGAACGATGCAACGGGTGCGCAGACAGAAGAGCATCAGAAACGCATGATGGGTGAGATCGCCAAGTTGACCGCAGGTTCGAACGGCGCGCTGGACCCGGCGGATTTTGATCGCACCGTTGGTACTCTGCTGGCCGGAGGTTCTGATCCGGTGATCACCAAAACACCCGAAGGGGCCTGGACGCATCAGATCACGGACGCTGCTCTGAACTGACGCCAACGGTTCATCTGACTGATAAAAAACGCGGTCCCAATCGGGGCCGCGTTTCGTATTCGGGATGTCGGAATTGTGTCTGTGCTTGGCACCGAAATGAAGTAGTATTTCCCTGTAATCTAGCGATTTCTGTACGAAACGTAGATAACAAGGAAGAAAATGCAGGAATTTTCATCAGAATTCAGCGCTGCGATCGCCTTGATTCTCGGGGGAGATTCTGAGCTGTGGGCAATTGTGTTGTTGTCTCTGAAAGTGTCCGTGTTTGCAGTGCTGGTTTCTGCTCTGATCGGAATGCCCGTGGGGGCTGCGTTGGCCGTCGCCCGGTTCCCCGGCCGCAGGATGCTGATCGTCCTGATGAATGCACTGATGGGGTTTCCACCGGTTGTCGTGGGCCTGCTGGTCTATCTGACCCTGTCCCGTTCCGGTCCCCTTGGGGTGCTTGAGCTTTTGTACACTCCGACTGCCATGATCATTGCGCAGGTCGTTTTGGTCACCCCCATTGTCGCGGCTTTGACGCGTCAGGTTGTTGAGATGCTGGCTGAGGAATATTCCGAACAGCTGCGCTCCTTGGGTGTGTCACGGCTGGCCTCGGTGCCGGTTTTGTTGTGGGATGCGCGACTGGCACTTGTCACGGCTTTGCTTGCAGGTTTTGGACGCGCCATCGCCGAGGTGGGCGCGGTTATCATCGTTGGCGGAAACATCAATCATGTGACCCGCGTGATGACGACAACCATTGCGCTTGAAACGTCGAAGGGAAATCTGTCTCTGGCACTGGCGCTGGGGGCGATCCTGATCGGAATTGCAATTGCCGTAAACGCGATGGTCAGCGCGGTCAGTTTGCGGGCCGAACAGGAGGGGTTGCGCCATGCGTGACGTGACCTGTGACATGTCGAACTGTCTGACAGTTGAAAACTTGCAAATTCGCAGCAACGGCAAGGTTTTGCTGGATGTTCCTTCATTGGTTATGGATGGTCTGGGGCCGACGTTGCTTCTTGGCCCCAACGGTGCGGGCAAAAGCCTGTTGCTGCGGTGCTTGCATGGCCTGATCTCGCCGGATCGCGGGCGGGTGGTGCAGGATGGAAACCCTCTGAGCGCCGCGCAGAAAGCGCGCCAAGCCATGGTGTTTCAGAGACCGGTTCTGTTGCGACGGTCTGTTGCTGCAAACCTGGGCTTTGTCCTTAAGCGACAGGGCATTGGGCGAACAGCAAGAAAGGCACGTATCACCGAGTTGCTGGCCGAAGGCGGGCTGGATGGTAAGGCCCGGCAATCCGCCCGATCACTGTCGGGCGGCGAGGCCCAGAGGCTGGCCATATTGCGTGCCTTGGCGCTGGAGCCCGAAACACTGTTTCTGGACGAACCGACCAGCGCCCTTGATCCCGGCGCGACACAGATGATCGAACGTATGGTTCTGCGCGCCTCTGCGCGGGGTGTACGGATCGTGATGGTGACACATGATATTGGTCAGGCCCGTCGTTTGGCCTCGGATGTGGTCATGATGCAGGGCGGTCATGTGGTTGAACACGGCCCTGCAAAACAGGTTTTGGATACCCCTGTAAGCGAAGCATCGCGCCGCTACCTCGCGGGTGGATTGGTTACTTAAGAGATAGAACGGAGAGTATGATGTTCCGCGCAATATTTCGGGCAGCAGTGATAGCCCTTGGTCTGTCGGCAAGTGCGGCCAGGGCAGAGACTCCGTTCATTGTCGTTCAATCTACGACATCCACCCAGAACTCGGGGCTGTTGGACTATATTCTGCCGTGGTTCGAGGCCGATTCGGGCATTGACGTGCGCGTCGTGGCCGTAGGAACAGGTCAGGCAATTCGCAACGCAGTGAACGGTGACGGTGACGTCCTGCTGGTTCACGCCAAATCCGCCGAAGAGAAATTCGTCGCTGATGGATATGGCGTGGAGCGGAGGGACCTGATGTATAACGATTTTGTATTGGTGGGCCCCAAGGCAGATCCTGCCGGAATTCGCGGTGGTGCCGAAATTTTGAACGCTCTTGCTGCGATCGCAAGCGCTGAAGCCCCGTTTGCATCGCGCGGAGATGACAGTGGAACGCATAAGGCCGAGCTGCGGCATTGGTCTGCCGCGGGGCTGGATCCAACCGGCGCATCCGGAAGTTGGTATCGGGAAACCGGGTCGGGTATGGGGGCAACGCTGAATGTGGCCAGCGGCATGAACGCGTATACTCTGACAGATCGGGCGACGTGGCTATCCTTTGGTAACAGAGGCAATCTTGAGATCCTGGTCGAAGGTGATCCGCGTCTGTTCAACCAATATGGTGTGATCCTCGTAAATCCCGAAAAGCATCCCCATGTGCGCGCTGCCTCTGGACAGCGGTTCATCGATTGGTTGACCGGGCCGGACGGGCAGGAGGCGATCGCCTCTTTCCGACTGGACGGTCAGCAGGTGTTTTTCCCCAATGCGCAATAAGCTGGCCTGCGGCCAGCCCCTGCGGGGCGAGTATTTTTGAAAAGATGAAGGCGCGGGTGGAAGCTCACCCGCTGGCCCCATTGTGGTGGATCGTGCCAAGACCAGACAGGTCATAGCCGCCGAATTCGCTTGCCCGCTGGGCGAATTGACCCGAGCGCAACAGGGTCAGCAGTTTCTGTATTGGCGGATCGAAGAAGGCCCGGCGCCAGATCGCGAGGTCCAGCCGCTCGGAATGAGTGGGGACAAAACCCAAGTTGTAGAGCCCGGCTAGGGCGCCAAGCCCAAAACCGGCCTCGGCCTTCCGGTCATGCAGGGCGATGGCCAGCTCTTCTTCTGTGCGTGCGCAGCCTGGTCGAATGTCCAGATCATCCCGGCTCAGACCGTGGGCATCAAGTTGGGAGTCAAACAGGCGCTGGCTTGCCGCACTGTCCTGACGTAGCATGACGGTGCGAGACTTGAGGTCGTCAAAAGAATTGATGTCGGATATGCCCGGGGCAAGAAGCAATCCACGCTCACGTCGGGCGATTTCAAACAGGATCACCGGGGCTTCGCCCAAAGTGTCAAGCAGGGATTCTTTGTTGAATCCGCCATTTTCGTGGATGTGCAGCACAGCGGCCTGCGCGCTGCGTTTGCTGAGCCTGATCAGCCCGTCAAAAGAACCGTCGTAATAGGTGGCCAGCCCCGATCCACTTTCACGTAACGCCCAGTCCAGCAAGGGATCGTGGCTGCCCGCTATGATCGGGGGCAGGGGCGGTTCGGCGACCTGAGGACCGGATCGCGACGCGTTGAGCCAGGCAATGATCTCGGCCCGCGGAAACAACAGCTTACCCATGGCGCGCACGCACGGTATTTCGCCTGACGAGGCAAGGTCATAGGCCTTCCGCTCGCCAATGCGCAGCAGATCGGCCAGTTCACGGGTGGTCAGATATTGCGGCATTCAGTCGAGGCGCACGGCGGTGCCGGATGTTGTGTCAGCGGTACTGAATCCGATTTGTTCCAGCACAAACGGGGCTGCGCCTGCAATAACGACCATCGCGGCGACGGCGGCGAGAAAGGCTTTCATGGGCTCCTCCGGTTCAGTTCCGGTCAGTTGTTGCGCGACGCAGAAAAGCGATAAGATCCTGGCGATCCTGTGCTTTGGCAATCCGCTGCATCGGCATTTTCGACCCCGGAATGTAGTGGTCTGGCCCTTCGTCGAAAAGGGCATTTATCGTTTCGTCATTCCAAATGATATCAGAGCCTTGCAATGTATCCGAGTACAAATATCCGCGAACTGTGCCGGCCGGACGTCCAAATACACCGTGCAGGGTGGGGCCTGCACGTCGTGCATTATCGGAGGACAGGCTGTGACAGATCGAACATTTGCGCGCAAACTGGCGTTCTCCGTTGTCCATCTCATCAGGATTTTTCAGGAAACTCGGTTCTGCCGAGGCCATCTGGTGTTGGCCGGACAACGCGTCCACAGGCCAGCTGTACATCGCCTCGTCAAGTCCGCCCGCATGGATGCTTTTACCGTCTGCGGAAAATGCCAAAGCCCAGACCGGACCGCGCAACGTGGCGCGAAAATCCTGTGCAATGCGCCAATCGACGGTGTCGATGACCATAATATACCCTTCGCCATCGCCTACGGCCAAGAGTCTCCGATCCGGGCTGAGTGCAAGGGCAAGGATCGGGCGGCGGTCCAGTGTGAAGTCGCGCTCTTCCCCGGTGGCAAGGTCAAGGATACGCGTAACACCGTCAACCGCACCATAGGCGATCCAGTTATCCTGTGCATTCAGGGCCAGTTCATTGATGCCGAACCCGTGCTCGACCAGACGCCTTGTTTCCTGCCTGCTGGATACATCCCATAGCCGCAAAGCGCCGTCGACGCCCGCCGAATAAAGCTGCGTGCCGTCAGGTGAGAATGCGACCGCGTTTACGCCACTGCCAGTCGGTCCAAGCCGCGCGGGTTCTGTGCCATCGACAGGCCACAGGCCGATTGTTCCATCCCAGCTGGCCGTGGCAATAAGGGTTTCTGACGTGGCAAGGCCGACAATCTTGCCCTTGTGTCGGCCAATGACTTCACCGCTGGGCCATTTGCGCAGGGTGAAATCGTCCCCAGCAGAATAGAAAGCGGAGCCGTTGAACGCGACTGCGTTCACCGCCGCTTCGTGCCCTTCGAACCAATCTGGCTTTTGCCCGGTCCAAAGACCCACAGAGTTGTCGAAACTGGCTGTTGCGATGCGACCGTCTGGCGCGGTGGCAATGCCCATAATGGGGCCGCCATGCCCTTTCAGTGTAAAGAACTCTGCCACGGCAGGCAGGGGCACCAGCGCCAGCGCCAGAACCAGCCCACGCATCTATTCAGCGGGTGAGGCGGCTGCTTTGCCAGCCTCTTTTTCCTGCACCTCTTCCAGCCAGAGCGAGTGATGCTCGCGCGCCCATTGTTCCTCGACCTCGCCGGTTCCCATGGCGTCAAATGCGCCCTCCATACCGACCGAGCCGAGATAGATATGCGCAACGATGATCGCGATGAACACATAGGCAATCATGACATGCCAGACTTGGGCGAATTGCATCTCTTCCTGCGGTGACATCTGCACCGGCAAGGTCAGACCCAGCGCCTGCGGAACGCCCGTGGCGTTTGCGACCGAGAAGGTCTTGGCGAACAGGGGCAACTCGAACGGAAACAGCAGTGATAAGCCGGACAGACTGATTGACACGCCCAGCAGGATGCAGGCCCAGAAGATGATCTTCTGCCCCGCATTGAATTTCCGGGCGGGCGGGTGGTTGCCCTTGGTGAACAGGCCCCCGCCAGCGGCCAGCCATTTCAGGTCAGTGCGGTTGGGGATGTTATGAGCAATCCAGTTCACCGTGACGATGATCAGACCCAGCATAAAGGCCCAGGCCAGATTGTTATGCAGCCACTTGCAGCCTTGTGCGATGGTGGCGAAACCTTCCTTGCCGAAGACCGGGATCAGGAAGTCGCGGCCATAGAGCGTGAGCAAACCAGTAATGCCGAGGATCAGGAACGATCCTGCAAACAGCCAATGGCCAAAACGTTCAATCCCGTTGAAACGGGTGACTGTGCGGCCCGTTTTCTCTCCATCGATGTGGATTTTCCCACGGATCAGGAAGAACAGCAAAATGATGCCCAACATCCCGGCGATGATGTAAGTGCCATATTCGCGCAGCGGTCCGGTGCGGAAATTCAGCCACCACATGCCACCATCCTGTATCAACACGCTAGCAGCGGGGCCGTTTGACGACACGGTCACATCGGCCGAACCATAGCGCAACGCACGGTACACATCGCTGTTCGATGCAACACCACGGGTGCCAAGCTGCCCCATCAGACCCTCGACATTGCTCTGGCCGGTATTGTCGGAGCGATAAGCGTTATCCACCTTCTCACCACGTTGCCGGGCGAGGATGTCTTCGAGGGTCGTCGCTCCGCCGGTTCCCGCCCTTTCAGGTATGGCGGTGCTGTCATCGGTCGTTTGGGCGGCACCCGAAAAGGTAAGCCCAAGGGTGAACAGAAAAGCGATGAGAAAGCGGAGCATCTGAACCTCGGTCAAATTCCAAGATCGGACAACCCGCGCTGAGCGGGTTGTCCATTGCTTTGTGCAGACAGCGGCTTAGCCGTCTTTCTGGTCGTAGGCGGTACCCCAGCCCCAGGCGCCCGAGCCGAAACCGCGCGCCACGACGCGTTCACGGTAAACAGCCGACACCACGTCGCCGTCACCGGCAAGCAGGGCCTTGGTTGAGCACATTTCGGCGCAGATGGGCAGTTTGCCCTCGGCGATCCGGTTGCGACCATATTTGGCGAACTCTGCGGTCGAGTGGTTTTCTTCGGGACCACCAGCGCAGAACGTGCATTTGTCCATCTTGCCGCGTGAACCGAAATTGCCCGCCTGCGGGTATTGCGGCGCGCCAAACGGGCACGCGTAAAAGCAATAACCGCAACCGATGCACAGGTCCTTGGAGTGCAGGACAACACCTTCTTCGTTCTGATAGAAGCAGTCGACCGGGCACACCGCCATGCAGGGTGCGTCCGAACAATGCATACAGGCCACCGAGATCGAGCGTTCGCCCGGGTTGCCGTCATTGATCGTCACCACCCTGCGGCGGTTGATACCCCAAGGTACCTCATGCTCGTTCTTGCACGCGGTTACGCAGGCGTTGCATTCGATGCAGCGTTCAGCGTCGCAGAGAAACTTTGCTCTAGCCATTAATCGTCCTCCTTACGCTGCCGAGATCTTGCAGAGAGTACACTTGGTCTCCTGCATCTGGGTCACTGAATCATAGCCATAGGTCTGGGCGGTGTTGGAACTTTCGCCCAGAACATAGGGGTCAGCACCGGCGGGGTATTTGTGCCGCAGATCCTCGCCCTGGAAATGGCCGCCAAAGTGGAAAGGCATGAAGGCGACACCGGCACCAACCCGATTGGTCAGCATCGCCATCACCTTGACCTTGCCGCCTTCCGGACCTTCGACCCAGACCTGTTGTCCGTCCCGAATGCCAAGGTTGTTGGCATCGCGCGGGTTGATCTCGACGAACATATCCTGCTGAAGTTCAGCAAGCCATGGGTTAGACCGGCTTTCGTCACCACCGCCTTCATATTCGACCAGACGACCAGACGTCAGGATTATCGGGTAATCCTTTGAAAAATCGTTCTTTTGGATCGAAGCATAGAGGGTGGGCAGGCGATAGGAGTGCCGATCCTCGTAGGTCGGATAGTCCGCCACCAGATCACGCCGGTTCGTATAAAGCGGCTCGCGATGCAGTGGGATCGGATCCGGGAAGGTCCAGACGACCGCGCGGGCCTTGGCGTTCCCGAAGGGCGCGCAGCCATGCTTGATCGCCACCCGCTGGATACCACCTGAAAGGTCGGTTTTCCAATTGGTCTCGGGGCCTGCAACGGCATCGATTGCAGCGCGTTCTTCAGCCGTCAGGTCACCGTCCCAGCCAAGATCCATCAGCATCTGCATCGTGAATTCAGGGTATCCGTCCTGAATTTCTGATCCAACGCTATAGACCCCTTCGGCCAGCAGGTTGTCGCCATCGCGTTCCACACCGAACCGGGCGCGGAAGGTCAGGCCACCTTCGGCCACCGGTTTGGACATGTCATAGAGGTTCGGTGTCCCCGTATGACCCATCTCAGCGGTTCCCCAGCAGGGCCACGGCAGACCATAGTATTCGCCGTCGTTTGGTCCACCAATGGCCTGCAGCGTGGTTCTGTCGAACGTGTGCTGATTGGCCATATGGCTTTTCAGACGTTCCGGCGACTGCCCGGTATAGCCGATGGTCCAGAGGCCCGAGTTGAACTCACGCGTGATGCTTTCAACATTCGGGGTCTCGGGGTCTTCCATCTCGATATTGCGGAACAGGCGATCCGCCCAACCGAACTTATTGGCGAACTTGGCCATGATGACCTCGTCCGGCAGGCTTTCGAACAGCGGTTCTACGACCTTGTCACGCCACTGCAACGAGCGGTTTGACGCGGTGACCGAACCTCGGGTTTCGAACTGCGTACAGGCGGGCAAAAGATAGACGCCATCGGTACGGTCATGCAGAACAGCGGAAACGGTGGGATACGGGTCGACCACGACCAGCATGTCCAGCTTTTCCATTGCCGTTTTCATTTCCGGACCCCGCGTTTGCGAGTTCGGCGCGTGACCCCACAGAACCATGGCACGGACATTGTTGTCCTGATCCATGTTCGCAGGGTCTTCCAGAACACCGTCGATCCAGCGGGATACCGGGATACCGCTTTCATTCATCAGCGGTTTGTCCTTGCCGTCTTTGCCCTTGATCGTGGCGAACTGGCCCTTCAGCCAATCCAGGTCTTCACCCCAGACGCGGCTCCAGTGGCCCCATGCGCCCGCGGACAGGCCGTAATAGCCGGGCAGGGTATGGGACAATACACCAAGGTCTGTCGCGCCCTGCACGTTGTCGTGGCCGCGGAAGATATTGGTGCCACCACCCGAGGTACCCATATTGCCCAGCGCAAGCTGAAGCACGCAATAGGCGCGGGTGTTGTTGTTGCCGTTGGTGTGCTGTGTGCCGCCCATGCACCAGATGACCGTGCCGGGGCGGTTGTTGGCCATGGTTCGGGCAACACGTTTCAGTTGCGAGCCAGGCACGCCGGTGACGCGTTCTGTTTCTTCAGGCGTCCATTTGGCCACCTCATCCTGAATCTGGTCCATGCCCCAGACCCGGGTGCGGATGAATTCTTTATCCTCCCACCCGTTGTCGAAGATGTGCCACAGGATGCCCCAGATCAGCGCAACGTCTGTGCCCGGGCGGAAACGGACATATTCATCCGCATGGGCCGCGGTGCGCGTAAATCGCGGGTCGCAGACGATCAGCGGTGCGTTATTCTGCTCTTTCGCGCGCAGAACGTGCAGCAGAGAGACAGGGTGCGCCTCAGCCGGGTTGCCGCCGATGATGAAGATGGCGCGCGAGTTGTGGATGTCGTTATACGAATTGGTCATGGCGCCGTAGCCCCATGTATTCGCAACACCCGCAACCGTGGTCGAGTGGCAGATACGGGCCTGATGGTCCACGTTGTTCGTGCCCCAGTAGGCGGCGAATTTGCGGAACAGATAGGCCTGTTCGTTATTGTGCTTTGCAGAGCCCAGCCAATACACGCTGTCGGGCCCGGATTCTTCGCGGATCGACATCATGCCATCGCCGATCTCGTTGATCGCCTCTTCCCAGCTAATGCGCTTCCACTCGCCGCCTTCCTTTTTCATCGGATATTTCAGTCGGCGTTCACCATGGGCGTGCTCGCGAACCGAGGCCCCCTTGGCACAGTGTGCACCAAGGTTGAACGGGCTATCCCAGCCGGGTTCCTGCCCGACCCAGACACCGTTCTGCACTTCGGCAACGACAGTACAGCCGACCGAACAGTGGGTGCATACGGATTTGATGTTTTCAACGGCCTGTTTGGCCGCCGTCTGGGCACTGGCTGGCGTCACGGTTCCACCTGTGGCGCTGATCGCGGCAAGGCCGCCGATCGTCAGGCCCGAGCCACGCAGGAATGCGCGGCGATCGACGGTTTTCTCGCCGACCTGGGACAGGATACTTGTCCGCTGGGGGCGTCTCGCAACCCCGTTGGTCTTTTTCCTAAGCATGTCTTTCCTCCCTTGCGCGCCGTGTAAGCCACGGCTGGCTTGGTACTGCTGAAACCGACGTCAGGGCCAATCGCAACCGTCTGTCGGTGTGAGAGCGTCCGATCCTAGAACCGGGTGCTCTCGATGTAGGCGCGTGTATGCGCAGTATCCTGAATGCGGGTTTCGTCGGCCGGCAGCGCGGCGGCTTCGGCCTTCCCGGTCAGGCTGGCGGCGGCAACGGCAGCGGGTGCTGCGGTTCCGGCCAGTTTGAGGAAGTCACGGCGGGTGGCGCCTTCTTCCTTGGTCTTGCTCATGGGAACCTCCTTTCCCAATTGCGGTTTGGCGCCCATAGGACACCGGCGATGTGCGGGTTACCCCGCCGTCATCCGGAACGCTTCGCGCTCGATCTCCATGAACACCCGACCGGCAGTGCCGACGGATGCATAAAGAACCGAGTTCTCGGCTGCTTCCAAATCCGAATAGAAATGCGTGGCCCAGGGGCCGATATGCTTGCTCCAGAATGCCTTTTGGTCATCCAGGGATGCCGGGCTGCCAAAACGCCCGACGATCATTCCGGCCATCATCTCCATCAATGAGGCGATGTTATCTTCGGGCTCGAACACGTTTTGGGCACGTGTGATCCCGCGAACCGCCATGTCATTGCGCAGCTGAGCCAAGGGTTTCTCGTTCAGGAAGCCCGTCAGGTAGAAACTGGCGTAAGGCAGCAACTCACCCCGGCCCAATCCGATGAACAACGCATTGAATTCCCGTTCGGCAGCGGCTGGCTTGGTGACCTTGGCAACCCGCGCCATGGATTGAATGGCCTTGCCGAGATCCGTGTCATCTCCGACCAGACCAGCCATTTGGTTCAGCAACATCTGGTCCGGAGGACCTGCCAGTAACAGACCCAGAAAGTTATAGAAATCCGCGCGCAGGCGATCCTCGGCTGAAACATCCAGAGTGTGCGCGTCACTTGCGGTCATTCGGTCATCCTTCAAATTCAAATGTCATTCGACGTGGAGACGGGGGACGGTCGACTTCTTCCGGCTCTTCCACTTGAACCACTGAAACCGGCTGTGGCACGGGATCGGGGTCAACTGGCACGACCTCTGGTTCAGAGAGCGTATCAGTTTCGATTTCGTTTTCTTCCGTTTCTTGCGCGTCGGCGGCCAGCGCTTCGACATGCGCCAGCATGCCTTTTCCAACTTGATAGGCGGTTTGGATGCTTTCGATCACGCAGGCCGCATCGGTATAGTCCTCGCCGTAATCGACCAGCCCGTCGACATTGGCTAGAACAGGGTTCAACCGCCACAGCCGACGCAGGGCGCGGCGCCGCAGGCGATCAGGCACTGCCTTGGACATAAAGCCCGAAACATCATCGCAGGGTCCGAGGGTATCCGGATTGGGAAGGTTGAATTCGGCCAAAATCTCGGCGTCACTCTTTTCTTCAAGTTCGGTGTGATGTGCTGCGATCACCCGTTCTTCGAGGGCCATCGCCTCGGCTTCAGCTTCGGCCTGAACGGCTGCCTTCCGGCGCGACCAGAAATCACGCCGCTCTGTCATTGCAGCACCCGTCTCGGCGAGCGGTACACGTCCGATACCTGCCTGATACGCGCATCACCTTTACCGTCTTCAACCAGATCCGTCCGCTTCTTGTCGCGACGGCGCTTGACGAACACTTCGTGCTGGTGATGTTTCAGGGTGAAATCCCGCACCCAAGCGATCAGCCCTTCGGTCATCGGGATTTTCTCGACAATTTCTTCGCCGGTATCTGCGTAATCCTGCCCCTGGAACGGAGAAGCGGTGATCAGAACTGCATTCAGCGGCGTGTCGCCCTTCAGCTCATTCCGCAGTACAAGATAGATCGAGGGCTGCCCGTCCGACAGGTTGACCAGATAGGCTTCGGTCTCGTCCGCCCAAAGAGTCAGAGGAAGGGTGGCAGCGTGGTATTCGACCGCCTCGCCTTCGCGGCGCAGTTCCTGCCAATCGGCTGGCCCTGCACCAGGCAACACGGCGACCGCGCGCCAGTTCCAGCGGGCCCAACGCGTGACCCCGGGTGTTTTGCGCACAATGACGCCAACCGGCATGTCGATCTGGCTTGCGGCCTTGGCCACTGGATCCTCCCCGAAAGGCTCTCCCCTGCCTTTCCACGTCCACTATGGTACACAAAATAGCCACGTGCCAAGCCCGTGCGTTAATACTTTGGTCGTATTCCCGGTAGCGTCTTCGTGATCAAAGCCTGAGAAGGCTTTTGTTTTATGGGATTTTGCCGCGAAATTCTACCCGGCGCCCTGCACGCTGCGCAGGGTTGAAGTTGCTTCATCGGGAATGCAGCCTAAAGTGCAGAGGATCGGGACTGCTTCCCGAGGGAGGGGACATGGGCACGAAACTTTTGCTCTGCGATTGCGCGGGAACTCAGGCGCTGGATCCGGACAGGATCGAAAGCGCCTGCGGAATTTCCTGTTCAAAGGTGCATACCGCGCTTTGCACAAAAGAACTGCAATCCGCTGCGGCCTTGATTCAAGAGGGCGATACCGTCATCGCCTGTCTGCAAGAACAAGAGGTGTTCCGGTCGCTTGCCGAAGATATGAATATTGAGACCCCCGGCTTTGTCGACCTGCGGGATCGCGCTGGGTGGTCCGATCAGGGCGCGGATGCGACGGCCAAAATGGCTGCCTTAGCCGCCGAAGTGTTCCTGCCGCAACCCGTGACGCCCAGCGTTGATGTCATCAGCGAAGGCACGTGTTTCATCATGGGTCCGGGCACCGTTGCCTTTGGACTGGCGGAAAGGTTGGCCCGGACACTGGCTGTAACCGTTCTGGTCACAGATCAGGCTGAGCCGGACTCTCGGGCCTTCGACGTCATCCGGGGACAGTTGCGGTCTGTTTCGGGTGCTCTGGGTGGGTTTTCTTTGCGTCTGGACAATGTGCAGCAAGTGGTTCCCGCAGGCAGGGGTGCTTTCAATTGGACGGAACCAAGAGATGGGGCGCAATCGGCCTGCGATATCATTGTTGATCTGACGGGGGGCACGCCCTTTGTGCAGGCCCCGGCCAAGCGCGAGGGGTACTTGCGGGCTGATCCCAAGGATGCGGTTTCTGTAGAAAGTCTGGCTTTCGACGCCGCCCAACTGGTCGGAACATTCGAAAAACCCCTGTACGTGCGACTGGAAGAAACACTTTGCGCCCATTCGCGGGCGGAACAGGTCGGGTGCTCAAACTGTCTGGATATCTGCCCAACCGGTGCAATCACGCCCTCGGGCGAGCATGTAGCGATTGATCCGATGGTCTGCGCCGGGTGTGGTGAATGCGCGGCGGTCTGCCCGTCGACGGCGATAACCTATGAAGATCCACCTGTTTCGGCCTTGTTGTCACGGATGCACACTCTGGCGCGCACGTACCGAAGGGCAGGCGGTATCGCACCCCGGTTGCTTGTGCACGACGCCCACGGGGCCGAAATGATAAGGCTTGCAGCAAGGTTCGGGCGGGGATTGCCTTCGGATGTTATCCCGCTGGAATTGAAAGTGATATCCGGGTTCGGTCATTCGGAAATGCTGGCCTCACTGGCTCATGGATTTGCGCGTGTGGATGTGCTGCTGGCACCGACGACCGAGCGGGATGCGCTGGATCGCGAACTTGAACTGGCACGTGCCATAGCCAGTTCGGATGGGATCGGGCTGATTGAGGAGGTGGACCCTGATGCGATGGCAGACTTGCTGTATGCGCAAAATGTCCCCGAACCGTTGGCAGATCCGGTCTTGCCACTTGGCAACCGCCGACAAATCGCGCGACTGGCCGCACAGGCCCTGAATCCGCAGGCCAAAGCCCCGCTGCCATTGCCTGAAGGTGCGCCTTACGGTGCCGTTGCAGTGAATACTGACAGTTGCACGCTCTGTCTTAGTTGTGTGTCTCTGTGCCCGTCCGGGGCTTTGATGGATAACCCTGACAAGCCCCAGCTGAACTTTCAGCAGGATGCGTGCCTGCAATGCGGAATGTGCAAGACGATCTGCCCCGAAGATGCGATCACCTTGGTACCACAAATGGACCTGAGCGATGCTGCCTTGTCTCAGCAGGTCCTGAACGAGGAGGAACCATTTGCCTGCGTCGAATGCGGGGCTTTGTTTGGGGTGAAATCAACCGTTGAACGGATCATGGAAAAGCTTTCGGGCACGCACCCGATGTTTGCCTCAACGGAACAGGCGCGGATGATCCAGATGTGTGACAATTGCCGGGTGAATGCTCATTTCCAGCAGCAGGACAATCCGTTCCAGTCAAAACCAAAGCCTCGGGTCGTTACCACCGAGGATTACTATTCGGATAGAAAGGATCACTGAAGCTTTAGCGGCGAGCCCAGATCTGCGGCGTCAATGCGCGAAACAAATGCCAGGATGGCTTCAAGATCGTCCAACGTCATCTTGACCGGGTGAATTGGGGATGGTCGCTCGGGATCAAAGGGGGGTGTCAACCCGTCGATCTGCGTGAATGCGGGGTGGGGATTGAGGGCAAAGAACGCCTCGAACCGTTCCGACCAATCCGGCATCGCGCGCAGAACCGCGAAAGAGGGGGTTGAGCCAAGCCCGCTCATCCGGTTTCGGGGGCCAATCACATGACATCGACCACAATGGGTCATAGATAGTTCTTCGCCCAGCACGGTGTTGCCATCCAGGATATCGTCCGACTGGGTGAATGTGGGATCAAAGCCGGTGCTGAACGGTTCACTCACCGCAGGAAGAAAACCTTCGACAGTGCGCTTGCCGATATCTGATTGCAGCCAGTCGCGAAACCGGATTTGACGATTATCACCTTCGATCCGCAGGTGATAGACCACTCCACCACGGGCAAAGACAGGATCACCGGGCGGCGCGGTTTCCAGCACCATGGCACCGGCATCATCTGCGACAACGCGTATCCCGGTCTTGAGAGAGAAGCGAGGAAGGATATGTTGCAACAGACCGGAGTCTTTAACCTCTGCCGGAGCCGCAAGGCCAATCGCCTCCTGCGACAAGGAGGGGGTGGCGGTGAGCGTCAGGCTCAGGCACAACAAGACAAGGCGCATGGTTTAGCCTAACTATGAAGGCTGCGATGCGTCAAATGAACAGAAAGAGACGGAGACACATGCAATGAGCGGCGACCAATACATGTCGACACGCACGCCCCTGTCGGCGGGGCACACCAAGGAGAGAACAGCATGAGTGTTCGTGACGCGGTTCTGGCGAAACTGAAAAAGATCACCGATCCGGTTTCGGGTCAGGACATTGTCAGCGCGGGCATCGTGCGCGCGCTGAATGTTGAGGGCGACACGGTTCGCTTTGTTCTTGAGATTGATCCGAAGCATGCCGACAAGATGGAACCTGTGCGCGCAACAGCTGAGAAGGCTGCGCAGATGGTTGAGGGCGTTGCAAATGTATCGGCCCTGATGACTGCGCATTCCGATAAGGCGCCGCCGGATTTGAAGCCGAAACCCAAACCATCCCAAACTGGACCGCAGGCCGTTCCCGGTGTTGACCGGATCCTCGCGGTTGCTTCTGGCAAGGGGGGGGTGGGCAAATCCACCGTGTCGGCCAATCTGGCCTGTGCACTGGCCGCAGAAGGGCGGCGCGTGGGTCTGCTGGACGCGGATGTTTACGGGCCGTCGCAGCCTCGGATGTTAGGCGTCTCGGGCCGCCCGGCCAGCCCCGATGGCAAGACGATCCTACCGCTGCGCAACCACGGCGTCACCATGATGTCGATGGGGTTGATGACCAACGAAGGGCAGGCGGTTGTCTGGCGCGGGCCGATGCTGATGGGGGCGCTGCAACAGATGATGAGCCAGGTGCAATGGGGTGCCCTGGACGTGCTGATCGTCGACCTGCCGCCCGGCACCGGTGACGTGCAACTGACGCTAAGCCAGAAATTCAAGGTGGACGGCGCTATTGTCGTCTCGACGCCGCAGGACGTGGCGCTGATTGATGCCCGCAAGGGGATCGACATGTTCAATCAGCTCAAGACACCTATTGTTGGGATGATCGAAAACATGTCCACGCATATCTGTTCGAACTGTGGGCACGAAGAACATGTTTTCGGTCATGGTGGTGTCAAGTCTGAGGCCGAGGCGACGGGCGTGCCGCTGCTGGGTGAAATCCCGTTGCATCTGGACATTCGTGTAGCCGCAGACGGGGGCGCGCCAATTGTGGTCAGCAAGCCAGACAGTCCTCAGGCCGAGGCTTTCCGCAAGATCGCCCGCGACATGATCACCAAAGGCACCGCATGAGCCAACCGGTCTTTCCCCCTTTGTTGACGGGTCACCCGGTTCAGGGTGGGGAAGACCCGTTTGAACGGGCCCAGGCTATGGCGGCTTTGGGCTGCGATGCGGGGGCGGTTGTTTATAACATTCAGGCCGATTACCTGCGTGTCGCGATCGTATTTGCGCCCGAGGTGCCACTGCGGGACGCGATGGCGATGCTGCCGCTTTGTGCTGTCGGGTTTCAGAATGCGCTGGGCGCTCTGGCCCCGCCTGAAGTGGCGGTGCATCTGGAATGGGACGGTGTGATCTGTGTGAATGGCGCGAAATGCGGTGTGTTCCGCGTTTCGGCATCCGGGGAAAACGCGGAAGAAGAACCGGATTGGCTGATTGTCGGCTGGGAGCTCGCATTGATGCAAACCAGCACCGCGCCCGGCGAGACACCGGATGTCACAGCCCTTTATGATGAAGGCTGCGCCGAGGTGTCGGCCACGCAACTGGTCGAAAGCTGGTCACGCCATATGCTGACCTGGCTCAACCGCTGGCAGGAGGATGGCAACGCGCCGCTGCATGCCGAATGGATGGGCCTGCTGCGTGGGGTAGGTGAGCCACGGGTCGATGGCGGTGTATTCCTTGGAGCGGATGAGCGGTTCGGAATGCTGATCCGCGACGGGGTCAACACCCGTTTGCGCCCGTTGACGGAATTATTGGAGAACGGACGATGAAACTGGCCCGCGCCATCCATTTCGATGAAAGCGACATGAACGTGTTTCATTCTCCGGCACGTACGGGCGAATGGTGCGTTTCGGGCGGGTTCGAGTTTTCGAACTGGAGCGGCGCGGATCTGGAAGGTAAGGCGCGTCAGGCTTTTGCGAATGGCTGGCTGGGGCTGGAAACCTTTGGCCGGGTGACATTTGTGGCGGTAACCCAGATCGAAGCCGCTGAAAGGGATCAGGTCACCCGCAATTTGGCAGAACATTTCGTGCAGTATTATGGAGCGCCCTCGGTCGAAGCCGCATTAGGCGTGGCACAGGCTGAGATTGATCACATGTCAGATCTGTGTGAAGACCATGCCGCCAACACGCTGCTGACCGTCGCCAGAGAATTGTCTGAGACAGGAGTGCACGAAGCCTTTCGTGTGATCACTCCGCAAGACGCACAGCTAGAGGTGCTGACGGTGCATGGGGCGCTGGACGACTAGAAAGGGTCGACAAACCCGCCGAACTGACCGCGCTTGAAGATCAGACCCTTGCCAGTGCGGTACATGACCTGATCCACATGACCGACAATGATCAGATGATCTCCGGCCTCGTGCCGGGCGTGCAAACGGCAGTCAAACCGAGCCAGACAATTGGCCAGCTGCGGGCGATCAGCCTCGTCTGTCGTCCACTCGGCATGGGTGAAATCCACACCGTCGCGTGCAAATCTTAGCGCCTGATCCTGTTGATCCTGAGCCATGACGTGGATCGAGTAATGCGTGCAGGTGCTGAACGTATCGAAGCGGTTTGACTCTCTGGCCAGGCACCACAGCACCAGCGGCGGGTCCAGGGACACCGACGCAAACGAGTTTACGGTGATTGCACGTGGGCCGTCTTCGGTTTGCGCAGTGATCACGGTGACACCCGTTCCGAAACATCCCAGAGCCTCACGAAAGGCGTGGCTTTGATCCGGTGTTGGTGTGAAAATCTTTTCCGTCATATCGCGCGCGTGTTCCTTGGCCGCGCATCAGGTGCCATGCGTGGCCCGGATTGTCCACGAAAAGCTGAACGGCTATTGCAATTTTCGGAGTTAATTCAGGTCTTCCAGAAGACGTCCGTGTTTGCGGGTCTGGACGATGACTTCGCCAAAGGTGTTCAGCCCGCGCGCTTGCAGGATGGGCAGCATCTTGACCAGCGCCTCGGCTGTTGCCACCGCGTCGCCCAATGCCGTATGACGCAGCGCCTCGGGGATAGTGATGTCTAGCCGTTCACACAGCGCGTCCAGTGTATGTGTATCGCTCGCGCCGAACAAAACAGCCGACAACAGCACAGTGTCGAGTATCGGATGATCCCATTCGACTTCCATACGCTTGGCATGGCGGCGAAGGAACGCCATGTCGAACGGGGCGTTATGGGCTACGATCACCGCATCGCGTGAGAATTGGTGAAACACACGCCCGGCTTTGACAATATCCGGTGCGCCCTGAACCATGCGATCACTGATCTTGTGCACGCGGGTCGAGGCAGCAGGGATCGGAATGCCCGGATCTACAAGCATGTCCAGATGCTCGCCCGCGACGATCTTGCCTTTCACAACGCGGACCGCGCCGATCTGAACGATCTCATCCTTGTGCGGCAGCAAACCGGTTGTTTCCGTGTCAAAGACCACAAAACACAGATCCAGCAAAGAGCGGTTTTCGAACGCGCCGTCACCCGGCGTGTCCAGCAATTCGAAATCATAGACCAGCGGGCGGGCCTCATCTGGCGACATACGGGCAACGCTGTCTTCGAACACCAGCATGTAACCGGGTGCGTCACCCAATGGCTTCATTCGGGCCGAATAGGTTTGTCGGCCGTCCACGCTGGTCAGGGTGCAGAAAACATCCTTACCTGATTTGCACAACTTTCCATACGCGTCCGTCAACCCCGTCGATTCGATGTATTCGAAGAGCGAGGCGTTCAGGCGGGGATGCGCGATCTGGGCCAGCACCTCGGCCGCCTGACCGTCATACAAAACGATCTGGTGTTTTGGACTGGCCAGCAACATGGCGACCGGGATCTCGGTCAGAAGGGCAGTAAGGCGCTGTTTTTCCGCCGCCAGATGAGCGGTTTCAGCAGCCACCGCCTCGGCTGTGTGCATGGCATTTGCGGCAAGTTGCTCGGCCAGGCCAGCTGCAGCAGGGGCCAGATCTCCCAAATACCGCGCGGCCTGCATGTCCAGGTCCGTGCTGACACCGGCATGAGCGCGGGCCCGCAGTTGCGCTGAAAGCCGTTCGATCGGCTTGGCGACATTGTCGTCAAACAACAGCCAGACACCGGCGATCAAAGCCAGCAATCCAAACCCGATCAGAACCTCGGCAAAGATGAAGTCATCAAACAGGTCAGGTTGTGCGGCCCGGGCATAGGTGATCCACAGGGCGGCGGAACTGATTGATATCCCGCCGAGCGCGAGCAGGCAGAAAAACAGAAATATCCTGAGCCGCAGGCTTAACCCTGTGAGCATTGTCAAACCCCGCAGGTGGCGTCGATGATGGGGTCGGCAGGCCCGGCAGATATCCAGTCTGCATTCAGCAGACGTCCGTCATCGGAAAACTCAGCACCGTCCGCAAGGTTGGCGCGACGATTCTCGGCACAGTTTACGGCCACGGGCAGTTTTGAAACCGGAGCCCAGCGACCGAAGAAATAAAGATCGACAAGTCGTTGGTCGGGAACGTTTTCGTTTGTTCGCACCGACACGGTGTCAATAGCGGCAAAGCGGTCGACGAAGGGCACGGCATAGGTCCACGGGCGGTAGAGGGCGCGGCTTTCAACCTCTTGCACGATTGCCATTTCCTCGGGAAGTTGTTCGCGCGTACGGTCGTACCAGGAATACTCGCTGGATATGGTCACAGCGATCATCCCCAAACCCGCCGCGACCGGAGTAACCCATTTCGGCAACCGCCCTCCGGTCAGCTTGTTCAGCACAAGAACGATACCCGCAAAAGCGAAGCCCGCAAAAACAGTGCCGATCAATTCCAGAAACATCGTGTCTCTCCGTTCTTCAGATGCATGTCAGCCCAGCATTCCCTTGCCGTGGCCGACCGCTGATTGCATCGTTTTTACCACAACGAAGGCGTCACGAAGATGACTTCGCTCAAAGTCCGAAAGATCGGATGGTGGCAGATAATTGTCTGGTTTCTTGCCCGATTTGACCAGCTGGACCTGATGTTCAAGCCGGGTTTCGGCGATCAGATCATAGGCGTCCAGCAAATCGCGTGCGCCCGACGCGCTGAGAACGCCATTGGCCTCGCCAGCCTTCAGACGGGCGCGCGTATTGGCCTCGGGCAGTTCGCCTTGCAGGGCGTAGATTCGCGCCAGATCCACGACCGGAACAACACCATTGTGTTTCATATCCAGCGTGTTGCGGTGCTCGCCCGACCGGATGGTCGCAAAACCACGCAGCAATCCCAGCGGCGGCGTGTGTTTCAACGAGTTCGAGATCATATGTGCGACGAAGATCGAATTGGACCTTGCCGCCGCCAATGTGTCGGCCTGCAGGTCGGCGAACAGGTCGAACGCGCCGCCAATCGGACGCAAGTCAAACATGACCGAGGCCAGCATCTGCGCTTCGGGGTTCGGTTTGGCGATCCATCCCTTGAAATAGTCGCGCCAGACACGCACCGGCTGACACCAGCGCGGATTGGTCGCCATCATGTCGCCGGGACAATAGAAATAGCCACAGGTATCCAGCCCGTCCGACACGAACCCGGCCAGCATTGCAAAGTATTCCATATCCGCATCGGTCACGCTGTCATCCAGCATCAGGCAGTTGTCCTGATCCGACACGCCTGTCTGCTCCTGCCGCCCTTGCGAGCCGCATGCCAGCCACAGATACGGCACAGGGGGCGTGCCCAGTTTCTGTTCAGCAAGGGCCAGAAGGCGCCGGGTAACCGTGTCAGCAACGTCGGTGATCAGGCGCGTGACGATTTCGTGCCGGTTCCCTCCTGCAACCAGTTGTACCAGCAGCTGTGGGATTTCCGCCGTTACCCGCGCCATATCTTCGGCGGTATTTGCCTGGGCGATGCGTCGCACCAGTTCGGCCGAGTTCACGGCCTGGTAATGTGTCAGGTCGGTTTGTGTGACGATACCGACCAGCCGACCGCCCTCTGAAATCGGGACGTGGCCGATGCCGCGTTCCATCATGATGTGCAACACGTCTGAGCCGATGTCACCGGGTGACAGGGTGACGGGGTTCGCGGTCATGATCTCGGAAACCGGTGTGGACGGAGGCAGGCCGTCCGCAACATATTTGCCTGAGATATCCCGGAGCGTCGCGATGCCCTGCAACGTGTCGCCGTCTGTGATGCATAGTGACGAGATGTGTTTGTCGCGCATGATCTGCGCCGCTTTCTGAACAGGCGTATCCGCGGGGCAGGTAGCCGGGTTATGTGCCATCAGAATATCAATGGAACTGGTCGCAAGGCTTTGCGGGCCGCTTCTGTCGCCGCGTGTGCGGTTGAAGAACTTGGCGACCACATCGTGACCGTCGATCAACTCGCGCACCAGATCCGGTGGCAAAACAATCAGGACCGACGGAGTGTGCGCACGCGCCTTGGTGGCTGCCTTGCCGTCTTTCAGCAGTCCGCGCTCTCCAAAAGAATTGCGCAAGCCTAGTTGAGAGACAACTGCACCATTCTCATCGGTGATTTCAACCTGTCCTTCATAGATCACGAATACGCCGGGAAGCGCATGACCCAGTTCATAGACCGAGGTGTCTTCCTCTACTTCCCAGACCTCGATCTGTTTTACGATCTGATCCAGGGCTTCAGCCGGTAACGCGTCATAGGGATGAACGGATTTCAGAAACCGGGCGATTTCATCGTGGGACAGGGGCATCTGATGTCTCCGGTGTTCTGGTGAAAAAATCCCGCCCAGTGGTATGCCGGGCGGGAGTAGTGGATCGAAAGACGCGGTCGAAGGCAAGAGCCAACGACCGCATCATGCTCACTTGTTCTGAGCTGCACCCGCACCACGGGGAATGCGAACGCTTTCGACCAGTTCCTTGATCTCCGGCGGAGTTTCCTTTGTCATGCCAGCCACAACATAGGCGACAGCAAAGTTGACCATGGCACCGACAGCGCCGAACGAGGTCGACTGGATCGGACCCAACAACGGATCGGCATCGGTGAACGAGTTGGTGTCCGGAATAAACATCCAACCCTTGTGCAGGAAGATGTAGACCAGGGTAACGACCAGACCTGCCAGCATACCTGCAACAGCACCGGTGTTGTTGATGCGGGTCGAGAAGATCCCCATCATCAGTGCCGGGAAGATCGAGGCTGCCGCCAGACCAAAGGCCAGAGCAACAGTCTGTGCTGCAAAGCCCGGAGGATTCAGACCCAACCAGGTCGCTACAGCAATCGCCACAGCCATCGCAATCCGTGCCGACAGAAGCTCGCCTTTTTCCGAAATCTGCGGGTTGATTGCGCCCTTGATCAGGTCGTGGGACACGGCCGACGAAATCGCCAGCAGCAAGCCCGCAGCAGTCGACAGAGCAGCCGCAAGACCACCGGCAGCGACCAGACCGATTACCCAACCGGGCAGGTTGGCAATCTCGGGGTTGGCCAGAACCAGGATATCGCGGTTGAACTTGGTCAGCTCGTTACCGACCCAGCCTTTTTGTTCCGCAATCGCCTGCATCGATTCAGATTTGTCATTGTAGTACTGAATCTTGCCGTCGCCGTTCTTGTCCTCCCAATCCAGCAGGCCGGTTTTCTGCCATGTGGCCATCCAGTCGTACCGTGCATCATTGTCGATCTGTTCGACTGTAACGGCACCACCTTCGATGCCACCATTGGGCCACATCATGTCGGTGATGTTCAGACGGGCCATTGCGCCAACAGCCGGAGCGGTCAGATACAGCAGCGCGATGAAGACCAACGCCCAGCCAGCCGACCAACGTGCGTCAGACACTTTGGGGACGGTGAAGAAGCGCATGATAACGTGCGGCAGACCGGCGGTACCGATCATCAGCGACAGGGTGAACAGCACCATATTCAGCGTGTTGGAGTGATGGGCCGTGTATTCGTTGAAGCCCAGCTCTGTTACGATGCCGTCCAGTTTGGTCAGTAGCGGTACACCGCTTGCAGTGTCGCCAAACAGACCCAGCGCCGGAATCGGAGTGCCGGTCAGCTGTAGCGAGATAAAGATGGCAGGGATGGTGTAGGCGGTGATCAGCACGCAGTACTGAGCGACCTGTGTATAGGTCACGCCCTTCATCCCTCCGAACACCGCGTAGGCAAACACAACGCCTGCACCGATCAACAGCCCGGTGGTGTTCGACACTTCCAAGAAGCGGCCAAAGGCAACCCCAACACCGGTCATCTGACCGATAACGTAGGTCACCGATGCGACAATCAGACAGATCACCGCAACGATGCGCGCTGTCTGGCTGTAGAAACGGTCGCCGATGAATTCCGATACGGTGAACTTGCCGAATTTGCGCAGGTACGGCGCAAGCAGCAGGGCCAACAGCACGTAGCCACCCGTCCACCCCATCAGGAAGGTCGAGTTGTCATAGCCGGTAAAGGCAATCAGGCCCGCCATCGAGATGAACGAGGCCGCAGACATCCAGTCCGCCGCTGTTGCCATACCGTTGGTGACCGGGTGTACGCCGCGACCGGCGGCGTAGAACTCTGATGTGGAACCCGCGCGGGCCCAAATCGCAATGCCGATGTACAGCGCGAAGGATGCGCCGACAAACAGCAGGTTGATGGTAAACTGATCCATTATCCCCGCTCTCCCTTACTCTTCATCCACGCCGTGTTCGGCGTCTAGCTTGTTCATGCGCCAGGCGTAGTTGAAGATCAGCACCAGAAAGACCAGGATCGATCCTTGCTGAGCGAACCAAAAGCCCAGATCAGTACCACCGACGGCGATGCCCGACAGCAGCGGACGCAGCAGGATGCCGAATCCAAATGACACCAGCGCCCAGATCACGAGGCTGATGTAGATGAGGCGCAGGTTGGCCT
The DNA here is from genome assembly GCF_056542225.1 of Ruegeria sp. AE3. Lineage (NCBI taxonomy): Bacteria > Pseudomonadati > Pseudomonadota > Alphaproteobacteria > Rhodobacterales > Roseobacteraceae > Ruegeria > Ruegeria sp. AE3. Next base: position 509,501 of record NZ_JBQFZL010000001.1, read on the forward strand.
GCCAATAGCCCTTGTCGGCTTCGGCTGCCTGCGCGGAGTTTGTAGATTGATCCGCCATTGCGGGTTCCTCCTTCGCTTCCTCGTTTGGCGGCCCGGTGCTCAACTCCTCCAGTGCGTCGGTCCGCTTCTCGACAATGCCCAACACCGTATGGTGCCAGGTAAAACTTCACCAGTCCGCCAAAGCGGTCTTTTGAAGTATTCTTTTTAGGATCAAAGCCTTGTGGCTTATCTCCTCCCCTTAACTCATGGTGTCGCTCACGATCCCTTCGAGATCGCCAGCGATATCTTCGATCCTGCCCATGGCATTGATGCGTTTCAAAACACCGTGACCGTCGTAATAGGTGATCAGCGGCGCGGTCTGTGCATGATAAGCCGCCAGGCGCGAAGCCACGGTTTCAGCGTTGTCATCCGCGCGGCGCTTGAATTCGGTGCTGCCGCACTTGTCGCACTTTCCGTCTTCGGCTGGCTTCTTGAACTGGTCGTGGTACCCTTCGCCGCAGCCCGCGCAGGTGTAGCGGCCCGAAATGCGGATCACCATTTCGGCATCTTCCACTTCCAGGCTGATTGCTGCGTTGATCTTCTGGTCATTGGACGCCAGCAGACCATCCAGCGCCTCTGCCTGAACCGTTGTGCGGGGGAACCCATCCAGAATGACGCCCTTGGCGCAATCTGATTGCGCCATACGGTCGCGCAGGATCGCAATGACGATCTCGTCACTGACCAGATCACCGGCTTCCATCACGGCTTTGGCGGCTTTGCCTGCGTCCGTGCCTGCTGCAACGGCTTCGCGCAGCAGGTCACCCGTGCTGAGTTGAACAAGCCCGAATTTCTCTTCCAGCATCCGGGCCTGCGTGCCCTTCCCGGCGCCCGGAGGGCCGAGAAGGATGAGTACTGCGGGAGTGGTGATCGTGGCGGCGTCCATCACATCCTCACTTGCTTGCGCGGTTTTCGATCAGGTCTTCGACCACCGACGGATCGGCCAGTGTCGAGGTGTCACCCAGCGAACCAAAATCATTTTCGGCGATCTTGCGCAGGATGCGGCGCATGATCTTACCGGAACGTGTTTTGGGCAGGCCCGGGGCCCATTGGATCACATCGGGGCTGGCAATCGGTCCGATTTCGGTCCGGACCCAGGTGCGCAACTCCTTACGGAGCTCTTCGCTTGGTTCACGGTCATTCATCAAAGTGACATAGCAATAGATGCCTTGCCCCTTGATTTCATGGGGATACCCAACAACCGCAGCTTCTGCTACGGCGGCGTGTGCAACCAGAGCGCTTTCCACCTCGGCCGTTCCCATGCGGTGGCCAGACACGTTGATCACATCGTCCACGCGGCCGGTGATCCAGTAGTCGCCATCTTCATCGCGACGACAGCCATCACCAGTGAAGTAGTAGCCTTTGTAATCCGAAAAATAGGTCTTTTCGAACCGCTCATGATCGCCCCAGACAGTGCGCATCTGGCCGGGCCAGCTGTCTTTGATGCAGAGCACACCCTCGACACCATTACCTTCGATCTCAACGCCGGACTGAGGGTCCAACACCACCGGTTCGATGCCAAAGAACGGTTTCATTGCCGATCCGGGCTTCATTGCATGGGCGCCGGGCAGGGGGGTCATCAGGTGACCGCCGGTTTCAGTTTGCCACCATGTATCCACGATGGGACATTTGCCCTTGCCGACGACTTCGTTGTACCAATTCCAGGCTTCGGGGTTGATCGGTTCACCCACGGTTCCCAGAGTGCGCAGATCGCTGAGGTCGCATTTCTCGACAAACTCTTTGCCCTGACCCATCAGGGCGCGGATCGCTGTGGGCGCGGTGTAAAACTGGTTCACCTTGTGTTTTTCGCAGACCTGCCAGAAACGCGACGCGTCGGGGAAGGTTGGAACGCCTTCGAACATCAGCGTTGTCGCACCATTGGCCAGCGGGCCATAGACAATATAGCTGTGGCCGGTCACCCAACCCACATCCGCCGTACACCAGTACACGTCGCCTTCGTGGTAATCGAAGGTGATCTCATGCGTCATTGCGGCGTAAACAAGATAGCCGCCGGTTGTGTGAACAACGCCTTTTGGCTGACCTGTCGAGCCGGAGGTGTAGAGGATGAACAGCGGATCTTCGGCGCTCATTTCGGCTGGTGCGCAGTAGTCGTCCGCCTCAAGGGCCATTTCGTTGTAGTCAAAGTCACGACCGTCAATCCAGGTGGTCTGGCCACCGGTGCGTTTGACGACAAGGCACTTGACCGTATCCTTGCAGTGTAGCAGTGCCGCGTCAGCATTGGATTTCAGCGGCGTCTTACGACCACCGCGCGGAGCCTCGTCCGCGGTGATGACAACCTTGGCGTCACAGCCGTTGATCCGGGCTGCCAGAGCGTCCGGCGAGAAGCCTGCAAAAACAATAGAGTGGATTGCGCCGATCCGCGCGCAGGCCAGCATGGCATAAGCGGCCTCGGGGATCATAGGCAGATAAATGACGACGCGGTCGCCTTTGCGCACACCCATAGATTCAAGGATGTTGGCCATGCGGCAGGTGCGGCGGTGCAGTTCTGCGTAAGAGATATGCTGAGCCGGATCATTTGGATCGTCCGGTTCCCAGATGATTGCCGTTTGATCACCGCGGGTTTTCAGGTGGCGATCCAAACAGTTGGCCGAGACATTCAAGGTGCCATCGGCATACCAGTTTATTTTAACCGAACCGAAATCGTAGTTAACGTCTTTGACCTGGGTGAAGGGTTTGATCCAGTCGACGCGCTTGCCTTGCTCGCCCCAGAATGCGTCGGGGTCACTGATCGAAGCGGCGTACATGCCGGCATATTTTTCGGCATCAACATGCGCACGGGCGACGGTTTCTGCGGATGGCGGATAGGTCTTGGCATCTGCCTGGGCAGCGGTGGTCATTTTTGAGGCTCCTCCCTCTGGACTGGATTACGTTGGGACATTTTTTGCCACTTGGTCCGGCAATGTCGATCCCGTTCCTCCCCAAGGTCGAATATTACCGAGTTCTGAAAATAAATAAATAAATTGCCGGAATCCCTGAATTTATTTGTAAAGAAATTTCTAACCACGGCCACATCTAGTAAAGAAAATGCGTAAATTTTGTGAAAATCTTTTTAAAGTAAATGGATAGGTGTAACACATGTCCTGCTTGCATTGCTTGACACAAGCGGGGGTCAGTCCACGAACACCTGGTTTTCCTGCATGCGCAATCCAAGCGGGAACTTCTTCTGATACCAGCGGAAAGCCAAGGCAGGGTTGGCACAGTAGAATGTTGGCGCTAGCTTGATCCTCAAGCGCCTCGGGAGGAGGCGCAGCAATGGGAGATCAAATGATGAAAAAGATGTTGAGCGGCGCGGCCGTCGCCGCCCTGAGCTTTGCTTTTGTCGGTGAAGCCTTTGCAACTGAATGGAACGCATCAGTCTGGGGCAAACGTCGTGCCTTCACCGAGCATGTTGAAAAACTGGCCGAGCTTGTCAGCGAAAAAACCGGCGGTGAATTCACCATCAATGTCAGCTATGGCGGACTATCCAAGCCGCGCGAGAACTTGGACGGTATTGAAATCGGCGCCTTCGAGATGGCTCAGTTCTGCGCAGGCTACCACCGCGACAAAAACCGCGCGATTACTGTTCTGGAGCTGCCCTTCCTTGGCGTGAACAACCTGCAGGAGGAGGTGGCGATAAGCCATGCGGTATATGACCATCCCGCAGTCAAAGATGAGATGGCCCAATGGAACGCCCGCATCATCATGACCTCGCCGATGCCGCAGTATAACTTGGTCGGTACCGGCGAGCCACGCGATGAACTGGCCGATTTTGACGGAATGCGGGTCCGTGCAACTGGCGGTTTGGGGCAAGCCTTTGAGGCGGTCGGAGGTGTTCCGACATCGGTCCCTGCAACCGAAGCGTTCAATGCCATGGAATCAGGTGTCGTCGACACCGTGGCCTTTGCCCAGCACGCACATCTGTCTTTCGGGACGATCAACGAAGCCGACTGGTGGACGGCAAACCTGAACCCAGGAACGGTAAACTGCCCAGTCGTGGTCAACATTGACGCCTATGAGGCCCTGCCAGCCGCGCATCGCGAGGCGCTGGACAGCTCGATTGATGAGGCGATTGACCATTACCTGACAAATTACGACGGATTGCTCGAGCAATGGGACAGTGTTCTGCAAGAAAAGGGTGTCCAGAAAGTCATGATCGATGATGCCGTGATCGCAGAATTCCGCACCAAGGCAGCCGACCCGATCCGTGAGAAGTGGATCGCGGAAATGACGGAACAGGGACTGCCAGCGCAGGATCTTTATGATCTCGTTCAGGCGACGCTGACCCAACAGCGCGGCGGCAACTGATCCTGAACACGGGTGCCCAACGGGCACCCGGTACACGAATATTGGGGAACACCGGAATGGCAGGACAGGCCACAGTGCTGGTGGACGGAAGCCGTCTGAGCCAGCTGGATCAGAAGTTATTGAAACTGGAGCGTTTTCTGGCGCTCATCAGCGGTTTCGCAGTATTTGGCTTGATGGTGCTGGCCGTTATTTCGGTCAGTGGGCGCAATGCCCTGAATGCCCCATTGCCAGGATATGTTGACTGGATCGAACAGGCGATGCCACTGATCGCATTTCTGGGCATTTCATATGTTCAGCGCGATGGCGGCCACATCCGCATGGACATCGTTCTATCGCGCCTTCACGGCAGGGGGTTGTGGCTGTTCGAACTGGTCTCGGTGGTTTTGATCCTGCTTCTGATGCTTGCACTGGTTTGGGGCAGTTGGTCTCACTTCGACCGCTCCTTTGACTTGGGCGCACCATTGTGGAGCCGCGACAGTTCCATTGATATCGGAATTCCATTGTGGCCCGCCAAACTACTGGCCCCCATCGCGTTTTCCGTACTGTGCCTGCGGCTTGCTTTGCAGGCTTGGGGCTATGGCCGCGCATTATGGCTGGGACTGGAAGCTCCGGTGGCCGTTCCGTTGATACAGGACGCGGCAGCACAAGCAGCGGCTGAGGCCGAACAGTTCGAAGGGCAGGACTGATTTATGGACACGATTGAAATTGGCCTCTGGGTTACGGGCGGGCTTCTGGTCTTTGTCGTGGTCGGCATGCGCGTGGCCTTCGCTGCGGGCTTGGCCGGGCTTATCGGGCTGGTTTGGATTTTTTGGGCCAAGTTTGGGTATGATCCTGCGCGGTTTGGAAAGGCGCTGACAGTTGCGGTCAAAACCGCCGGGCAAGTGCCGCATTCCAAAGTTGCCTCTCACACCCTCAGCCTGATCCCGACCTTTATCCTGATCGGGTATCTGGCCTATTACGCAGGGCTCACGCGGGCGTTGTTTGAAGCTGCCAAACGCTGGGTCGCCTGGGTTCCTGGAGGGTTGGCGGTTTCAACTGTTTTTGCCACCGCCGGTTTCGCCGCGGTTTCGGGTGCCTCGGTCGCCACCTCTGCCGTCTTTGCCCGCATCGCGATCCCGGAAATGCTAAAGGTCGGCTACAACAAACGCTTTGCTGCTGGTGTGGTGGCCGCCGGAGGAACGCTGGCCTCGTTGATCCCACCATCGGCCATACTGGTGATCTACGCGATCATCGTCGAGCAGGATGTCGGGAAGCTACTTCTGGCGGGGTTCATTCCGGGTGCTTTTTCAGCGATCATCTATGCCGTGCTGATTGTCGGGATCGCTGTGATCTTTAAGTCCGTCGGTCCTCCGGTCACAGGCTTTACATGGAAACAGCGCTTTTCGGCCCTTCCCGGAGCCATTCCTATTGTCGCCGTCATCCTGATCATCATCTGCTTTGTCTATAACCCGTTTGGTGAAAAAGCGTGGGGCACACCGACGGAAGGCGGCGCAATCGGCGCCTTCATTGTCTTCTGCTTCGCGCTGTTTCACGGGATGCGGTGGAGCGAGTTCAAATCCGCGCTGCTGGAGACGGCCAAGCTTACCGCGATGATCTTTTCGATCATCTGGGGCGTTCTGATCTATGTTCGATTTCTAGGGTTTGCAGACCTTCCCGGCGCCTTTTCTGACTGGATAACCGGGCTCGAGATGTCGCCCATGATGATCTTGATCTGCATTCTGCTGGCTTATGCCGTGTTGGGCATGTTCATGGATGCGATTGGAATGCTGCTTTTGACCTTACCTGTTGTTTATCCGGCGGTCATGGCGCTGAACGGCGGCGAAATGGTCAGTGCTGCAGACAGTGCGTTTGGCATGTCTGGGCCGATGTGCGCGATCTGGTTCGGAATTCTGGTAGTCAAAATGGCCGAATTCTGTCTGATCACACCGCCCATCGGACTCAACTGCTTTGTCGTCGCCGGGGTGCGACCGGATTTGAGTGTTCAGGATGTCTTCAGGGGTGTGACGCCGTTTTTCGTGGCCGACGCCCTGACCATAGCAATGCTTGTGGCGTTCCCTGGTATTGTACTCTACCTGCCATCGCTTGCGGGTTAGCTAGGATGCGAGGCTCTACCTCGCGCTCCGGGATATTTAAAGCCAGATGAAGAACGGATCCCCTGCTTCATCTGGCTAATAAATATCCCGGGGGAGGCGCCCGGCACGGGCGACGGGGGCAGAGCCCCCTTAGGTGCGCCTAACCGGCCCGCATCAGCATTCCGAACAGGTCGCGCGGATCGTCCGGGTCTGCCAGCATGTCCAGAGGTTCAAAGAATGCGGTGCTTTCGATCGCCTGCTTGACATAACGCAGGGCTGAGAAATCTTCAATCGCGAAGCCAACGCTGTCGAACAGGGTGATTTGGCGGTTGTCTGTGCGCCCTTTGGCAGCACCGGTCATGACCTGCCACATCTCGGTCACGGGATGATCAGCATCCAGCGCCTGAATCTCGCCCTCGATCCGGGTTTGCTCGGGATATTCGACGAAAATGTCTGAGCGCAGCAAGATGTCGCGATGCAATTCTGTCTTGCCGGGGCAATCGCCACCGATGGCGTTGATGTGGACGCCGGGACCGACCATGTTGTCGGTGAGGATGGTGGCGTTTTTCTTGTCTGCCGTGCAGGTGGTGATGATCTGAGCGCCTTCAATAGAATCTTCCGGCGTCTTGCATGGGACGACCGTCAGGCCCTTGCCTTGTAGGTTTGCGGCGCATTTCGCTGTTGCACCGGGATCGGTATCGTAAAGCCGCACAGTGTCGATCCCGCACATTGCCTTGAAAGCGAGGCATTGGAACTCGGACTGCGCCCCATTGCCGATCATGGCCATGGTTGTGGCATTCTTCGGGGCAAGATAGCGTCCGACCAGAGCCGACGTTGCCGCCGTGCGCAACGCCGTCAGCATCGTCATTTCGGTCAGCAGTGTGGGATATCCGGTGTAAACATCCGCCAGCAATCCGAATGCGGTCACAGTTTGCAGACCCTCGGAGGTGTTTTTGGGATGACCGTTCACGTATTTGAACCCATATGCCTCACCATCCGAGGTGGGCATCAGTTCAATCACACCGTGCGGAGAATGCGCCGGGATACGCGGGGTCTTGTCAAAGCTTTCCCACCGTTTGAAATCGGATTCGATTTGATCGGCGATCTGAACGATCATCTGTTCGACGCCAATGTGGTGGATCAAACGCATCATGTTGTCGACGGACACAAAAGGCACGAGTGCCTTGTCAGAAGGTTGCATCGTACTCTCCTATCGGCGGGCAAGGTGGACGCCTGCAATCATGCAGCGTACTGACCCACCAGCGGTTTCGATTGTTGGGACGGACAGTGGCAAAGGCGTTGCACTGGCTTGGATTATTTTGATTTGATCAGGAGTGAGGGCGCCTAACGCTCGGCTCGACAATGCCAGCACCAATCCATCGCGTCCCTTCAACTCAATTGCATTCCCCGCAAATTCGGCGATTTGGTCATGAGTCAGATCAATCACGGTTCGACCGGATTCCTCTAACCGATTGCGAATGTTCAAGCGACGGTCGGGGTCCGATATCATGTCGAGGCAGATTAACGCGTAATGAGTGCCGATCCCCATCAATACGTTGGTATGATAAACGTCCCTGCCTTTTGCGTCGCGGGCCTGAAAGGCAATTGGTTCATAGTTGAAATGAGTGCAGAACCGCTCCAGCAAGACCGGGTCGGCGCGATTGGACGTGACTGTATACGCGATGCGGGCAATGTGGTCCAACACCATCGCACCTGTCCCTTCCAGCGCAAGGTTGTCTTGTTCCAGCCCGGAATAGTCTATGACATCCTGCACGCGATACTCATGTTTGAGCAGTTCGATGACATCGGTTCGCCGCTCGCGTCGGCGAGAGGGCACGAACATCGGGTAAACTGCTATGTGACCACCAGGATGTGTGGAAAACCAATTGTTTGGGAAAACGCTGTCGGGTGTGTCGAGATCGCCAAAATCATCAAAAACGTGAACAGTGATTCCTGTGTCGCGCAGGCGTTGAACTGCCTGGTCATGTTCATCTCTCGCAGCTTCCGACGTGGCTGCGGCCGACGTGATACTCAGCGTTTGAAACGCATTGTCATCGCGTGTTTCCGGGTTGGAGGCAAAGGCATGTGGCCGGATCATTACTGCTGCAGACGGTGCTTGTAGCGATAGCATCAGAAACTCCGGGTGGGGCGGTCAAAGACGCGACGGCCCATAAGTGAGGCGGCCAGATCGACCATAAGTTTTGCAGTGCGGCCACGTTCATCCAAAAACGGGTTCAGTTCGACAAGATCCAGCGAACTGACCAGTCCGCTTTCATGCAGCAGTTCCATGACCAGATGAGCCTCGCGCTCGGTCGCACCGCCGGGAACAGTGGTGCCGACGGCAGGGGCGATGGCCGGGTCCAGGAAATCAACATCCAACGAAACGTGGAGAAGGGCGTTTTCAGCTTTGACGCGGTCCAGAAACGCCAGCAACGGGGCCTTGATCCCATGTTCGTCAATGCTGCGCATGTCGGCCAGCATGGCCCGGTTTTGTTCCAGCGCCGAACGTTCTGCCGGGTCGACAGAGCGTAGGCCGATCATGCCGACGCGGTCCGTTGGCACGATGGCAGGTAAGGAAGGAAATGCCTCGAACCCCGGCCTTCCTGTAAAATAGGCGACGGGTGTGCCATGCAGGTTGCCGCTGTCTGTGCTGTCGGGGGTGTGAAAGTCACTATGGGCATCCAGCCACAGAACGAACAGCGGGCGGTCAATCTTTGCAGCATAAGCGGCCATCCCGGTCACGGTTCCCATGGACAACGCGTGATCGCCGCCCATGAAAATCGGAATGCCCCGATCAGCCGCTTTTAGCGCGACCTTGCTCAGCGCTTGCGTCCAACCGATGCATTCGGGCAGCGCGAACAGGTGCGGATGTTCGGGCAAGCCGGTTTCTTCAGGTTGCACGTCGCCCCAATCGCAAACGGAGTGACCAAGATCGGTCAAGGCCTGATCCAGCCCGGCCACGCGATATGCGTCAGGACCCATTCGGCAACCCTGACGCCGTTTTCCGGCGTCCATCGGCGCGCCGACTAAAATGATGTTATTGCGTTCCATGTGGTCCATTTAGGCCGTCACTGTGTCTTGCGTGAAGAGCGCAAAATGCTCAAAATGGTTCAGGAAACTCCTTAGTGAGAAAGTGATATGGACGAATTGGATAGTCGTCTGCTGGGCGCATTGCAGCGTGACGCGCGCGCCAGCCTGTCAGAGCTGTCGGAAACGCTGGGCGTAACCCGCACTACGGTGCGCAGCCGTTTGCAACGGCTCAAGCAATCTGGTGAGATCGTCGGTTTTACTGTGTTGACGCGTCGGGATCTGGCACAAAGCCCTGTGCGTGGGCTGATGATGCTAGAAATCGAGGGGCGCGGTACCGAGCGCGTGATGTCCCGGATCGGGGCTATGCGGCAGGTCACGGCGGTCCATTCGACCAACGGCAGTTGGGATTTGATTGCCGAAATCAGTACGGAAACTCTGGCCGAGCTGGACGAGGTTCTGTTTCATATTCGCAGGATCGACGGCGTTACACGTTCGGAAACGAACCTGCTGCTGTCAACGCGCAAGGGGCGGCTCTAGTGCTTTGAGATAAATGCGAATTGTGCCAGAGTTCGTGAGTAGACAGGGTGCGGCTTACCCTTAGGTAGGCCTCTTGCTGATTAAGGGTTCAGTATTTCCGGAAGGCTTGCGGCATGACCACATCTGATAATGGTGACGAACCTTTGGCCGAAAAGTGGGCCGAACGTCTTGCTGGTCTACTGGAGAAACCCTGGCTGCGCATCGCGATACCGGTCGTTATTACCGGGATTGCCCTTTCGGTTTTGCACGATCTGTTGGCCCATGTGAAATGGTCGGATGTCCAGACAGATATTTCGGCGACATCATGGAAGTTGATGTTTTTTGCGATGTGCTGGACAGCGTTCAGCTTTTTGTCGCTGTCGCTCTATGATGTGTTCGCGGTACAAAGCGTGGCGGATGGCAAGGTGCCGTTACCTGTGGCGGGGATGGCCGGAGCCAGTGGATACGCAGTGTCGAACTGCCTTGGATTTTCCTACATCACAGGAACCGCAATCCGGTATCGGATATACGCGTCGCTTGGCTTGGATCTTGGCCGGGTGGCTGGTGTAATCGCAACCTCATGGGTGGCGTTCTGGATGGGTCTGATCCTGATTCTGGGCCTGTTGCTGACCCTGCACCCGGATGGAATATCCAAGGTGATGCCCGTCAGCGAAACGGTCGAAACCACCATAGGATTGTGCTTGCTGGTTGCATTTGTCGCGATGTTCATTTGGCTGTCCAGCGGTGGCCGACGGTTGGCTGTTGCAGGTGTCGGTTTCGATTTGCCCGGAGGCAAACTGGCGGGCCTGCTGACGTTGGCTGCCATCGGCGACCTGTTTGGCGCATCCATGGCGCTTTACGTACTGATGCCGGATGATTTGGGGGTCGGGTACCCGTATTTCTTCACCATCTATATCGCTGCCATTGCCGTTGGAATCCTGAGCCATGCGCCGGGCGGGATCGGCGTGTTTGAGGCGACATTGATTGCCGGTCTGGGGGCGTCGGGTCGTTCGGATGTGATTGCTGCGTTGCTGCTTTACCGGGTGGTTTACACTTTTTTGCCATTTGCAGTCGCCAGCCTTTCCATTGCCGTTGCATCGGTCTTGACCCAAAGACACATGATCGGCGGTGCCGCGGTTTGGGTCTATCGTGTGATCCGCCCCATGGTTCCAATGGTCGCGGCCGGGGTTGCCGCAGTGGCCGGGGTGATCTTGCTGGTGTCGGGCGCGCTGCCAGCGGGGGCGCAAAAGCTCGGCACGCTGAAAGATCTGCTGCCCCTGTCATTTGTCGAGGCTTCGCATCTTGCAGGCAGCGTCGTAGGCGTATTGCTGTTGCTGGTCTCGCGCGGGTTGTTCCGCAAGCTCTACAGGGCATGGGTCGTTGCGATGGTGTTGATGGGGGCGGGATTCTTTGCTTCGCTTGCAAAGGGGCTCGACATCCACGAAGCGCTTTCGATGCTGGGAACGATTGGTCTGCTGGCCATGTTTCGCGGTGCGTTCTACCGGGTCAGTGGCGCGTCGATATTTCGGTTGAACATCCCATGGCTGATCAGTGTCGTAGTTCTGCTGGCGGTGATTTTCTGGATCGGGCTGTTTGCATATTCGCATGTCGAATACCAAAATGATCTGTGGTGGCAGTTTGCTTGGAACGGTGACGCCTCGCGCTTTTTGCGGTCCAGCCTTGTCGTGGCCGTGATCGTGGGCATTGTTGCCATGAACTCTCTGTTCGGGCGTGAGATTCCGACACCACAGCGGGTTGAAATCCCAGAGGTTGTCGAGCGGCTAGTGATGGAGAGTGAGGATACGGAATCCCAAATCTCGCTTACCGGTGACAAGCAATTCCTGATCTCACCGGATGAGACCGCGTTTATTGCCTACGCCGACACAGGCAATGCGCTGATTTCGAAAGGAGAACCGGTTGGTGACGAGGGTGCCGGGCAGCAACTGATTTGGCAGCTTCGGGAAATGGCGGATCGCGAAGGTAAACTTTGCGCGTTCTACAGTGTCTCGACCAAATATCTGCCAACTTTTCTGGATCTTGGACTGTCGATCCTGAAAATTGGCGAGGTTGCGCGGGTTTCTTTGCACGATTTCTCGCTGGACGGAAAGTCGCGCAAGCGGTTCCGGCAAGCCAAGAACCGTGCTGAACGCGAAGGATATGTGTTCGAGATTGTTCCGAAGGAAGAACTGGCGCCTCTGTTGTCAGACTTGCGTGGGATTTCAGACCGCTGGCTTGCGCAAAAGGCCGGTGCAGAAAAGGGCTTTGCGCTGGGGGGATTTGATGATGAATACCTGTCCTATTTCGATCATGCTATCCTGCGTGATGGCAACACCGGCAAGATCATGGCCTTTGCCAATCTGTTCCAAGGGGGGAACAAGTCGGAGCTGTCGCTGGATCTTATGCGCTATGAACCCGATAGCCCAAGTTTCCTTATGGACGCTCTTTTCGCCGACATGATGGATTGGGGCGCGCAGCAGGGGTTTCACTGGTTTTCACTTGGTGCCGCACCGTTTTCAGGGATCGAAAACCGTCAGCTTGCTTCGCTTTGGAACCGCATCGGTGGGTTCGTTTACGAACATGGCGAGCAATTCTACCATTTTGAAGGCCTGCGCGCGTTCAAGCAGAAGTTCGATCCGGAATGGAGCCCGAATTATCTGGCCAGCCCCGGCGGGCTGGCCGCGCCCCGCATTCTGTATGAGGTCAATATCCTGATCTCGGGCGGATTGCGCGGGTTAACCAAGTAGCACTTAATTCAGGCTTGCGCGGGTTGGGGTTTTCTGCAGCAGATCGCCCCAGTCCGTGCGATAGGCCATCTCGGCCAGAACGGTTTCGGGCAGGAATTCCTGGTTTTGCCGGATCTGCCATCCGCCGCCCAGGCCCTTGTAAACCGCCACCAGATTGCTGGATACCTGCTGCCGTGCCTCGATCAGATTGGCCTGCGACCGCAATAGCGCGGTCTGGGTGTTCAGCACGCGCGAATAATCGGCAATGCCGTCTGTATACTGGCTGACGGCGATTTCGGCAGCTTTGCGTGAGGCCTCGACACTTTGTTGATAGAACCCAACCTGCTTACGTGCCTGCGCATAAGCGACCATGGCACTTTCAACTTCGGAATAAGCGGTCAGCACAGTGTTCTGATAATTCGCAATCAGCGCCTGATAAGCGGCGTCCTGCGCGCGAACATTGTTCTTGATGCGGCCATAGTTCAGCACATTCCAGACCACACCGGCACTGGCCAGACCGGTTGTGCTGCCACCGCTGAACAGATCGCGCCCGCCGGATGCCTGCAGCCCGATCGCGCCAGACAGGATGAATTGGGGATACAGGTCCGCCATCGCGATGCCCACTTGTGCCGATTGCGTGGCTGCCGCCAGTTCAGCCGCGCGCACATCCGGGCGGCGGCGTAGCAATTCAGCGGGAACGCCCACTGCCACATTTGCTCGGGCCGATGGAATGTGGCTGGAATTGCCCAACAGACCGGTCATGCGTGAAGGTGTCGTGCCCAACAACACCGCAAGCGCGTTCTTGGTCTGTTGCAAGTCGCTTTCCAGTTCGGGTACCAGCGCCTTAGTGTTGTTCAGCAGGGCGGTGGATTCCTGCACGTCCAGTTCCGTGGTGACGCCATTGTTAAACCGCAGCTGAGTCAGGTCTGCCGAATCCTGCTGCAATTTGATGTTCTCACGCGCAATTGCCAGCGTCTCTTGCAACGCCCGGATATTGACGTAAAGCGCGGCGACATCCCCGGTCAGCGTCACCAACGCGTCGTCGTAATTCGCCACTTGCAGGGCCAGATTGGATCGCGCGGCCTGAACGCCGCGCCGCTGCGCGCCCCAGACGTCCAACTCCCACTGGGCATCGAAGCCGACTTGCGAGGTCGAGAATTCGGTATCCAGCGGGATGACGCGATTGACATCCGAAATCGGCCCCAGATTGTCGCTGATCTGGCGCCGTTCAAGCGAGCCGCCAATGGCCTGCGACTGCGGGTAAAGCTCGCCAAAGGCGATACCCAGTTGTGCACGGGCCTGCAAAACCCGCGCGCCAGCGACCTGAAGTGTCAGGTTCTGGGCGTAGGCCTCGGCAATCAGTTTGTTGAGGGTAGGATCATTGAATGTTTGCCACCATTTCACGACAGGCGCACTGCGCGACGTCAGCCCGCTTTGACCGGCGCTGGGGTTGTTGACCTCAATCCACTGTTTCACGACCGGTGAGTTGGGGCGCACGAAATCCGGCCCAACGGGTGTGCAGGCCGCGAGAGTGGCGGCACAAATGGCGGTTCCCAACAACCTGCGGAGTGTCATGGCGCGCATCCTCAGATATCCAGAGGTCGGATGAAGTTGGCGAAGGAATAGAGACGGATGTTGATACGCCTCAGAAACTCAAAACTTTTGCCTTGGCCTGTATAGATCGCCACTGCGGCATGACCACCTGCCGGGAAAATGTGGTCTTCCGGAACATCGACGGTGATCTGGACCGCAATCCGACCGGGCAGTTTGGGCAGCTCGAAACCGGGCAGGCGGCCCGACGGGATGAGTTGCCCCTGCCGGGTGGCCCACCAGATCGCTTCGACCTTGCCCGTCAGGATTTCACCGGGATAAAGATCAAGTGCAACTTCGACCTCTTGCCCCGGCTCGACAAATTTCAGGTTCTGCTGGCGGAACGTGGCAAGGATATAAGGGCTTTCATCAGTCACAAAGCTGGCAATCGCACCCAATCGGACGTCACCGACTACCAATCCGGGGCGAGCCTGCTGTGAGACGATCATGCCATTTTCAGGCGCATAGATTGTTGTGTTTTCCAGAAAATATTCGGCTTCGGCCAATTGCGCCTGCGCCTGAAGGATGCCGGTGTTCACGCCGTCAATCTGCGATTCCAGCGCCAGCTGAGCCTTGGCCAGGTTCGCCTCGGCCTGTTTAACGGCGGCCTGATCTTCCGTCACCTGTTCGTTCCAACGGTCGAGGTCGTCCTGACGGGCACCTCCGGCGGGAACAAGGTTCTCATACCGCGCCTGTTGGGTTTGCGCATAAGCCAGTTGTGCATTGGCCCGTTCGACAGCTTCGGTCGACGCGATAACATCCTGTTCAAGGATTTTGGCATTCTGCGCTGCCGCCACCAACTGGGCCTGTGCATTATCGACCGCCAGCGAAAACACCGTATCGTCGAACCGATAAAGCGGATCGCCCTTTGTGACCGGTGTGTTCGGTTCAACAAGAACCTCGGACAGGATCGTCGGCTGTGTCAGCTTTGGGATGATCTGTATGGTCGAACGCACCACGTGGCTGTCTGCCGAAAACGGCTGAAAGAAGCGCAACGCCACAAGGAAGATCAGCAGCAGATGTGCGCCCACCCAGAACGAAACAATGCCCCAGGCAATGTTAAACTTCAGCCATTCCAGCTTGAAGAAAATGAGCCAGACGAAAATGATGTAGAACAGAGTGATGCCGAGGGCGACGAACATAGGTATTAGGGTCCTTCGGTCTTAACTGGGTTGTGTGTCGTCTGTGTCCAGACGATTCTGGTATTCGGGTTTGACCTTGCCGCCCAAGCGTTTGATTTCATCGCGAATGGCATCTTTTTCCTCGTCCGGGCCGCGGCGAATATCGACCGTGACGCCATCGTGAAAAGCCCACATGAAGGCGTGTACCCAGGGCACGACAGCCAAGAACCCCATCCATCCCATGATCTTTACAGCTTCGGCGTGGGGATGATTGCGTTTGATCGCGATCCGCCCCGGAAGGCCCATAATGAAAAGGAACAGCGCCATAACTGCTGCAAGCAGCAGGATCAGCGCGGCCAATGTCAGATAGTCATAATAGCCCAGCGGCTGGCCCAGTAGTCCCATGCGTGTGCCTCCATCAGGGGAAGGTTAGGGTATCCTCAGTCATTCGCTTTCAGTTCGTCAATCAACTTGTAGTCGGTGGGCGGGTCATCACAAATGCCCGGTCCGCATTCCAGCAGAGTTGAACCGGCGTTCAGCACGGCCAGTGCCAGCATGACAAAGAAGGCGGTTTTTGCCAGCTTGTTTCCCCCAAATCGTACCTCGCTGGTCGCGCCCGAGACATATTGGCGATCAAACAGCAGCATGAACGACGTACCCAGCAGGACTAGGAAAAAGGCGATGCCCGCCCAAGTGTAATAATGCAGCCCAAGAACGGGCGATCCATAGTGGCCGGTTCCCGGCACAATGTGCAACAGGATTTGCCGGATCGAAACACTGCCGCCATACAAAGCTGCAATCAGCATGATGGCATAGTGCTGCGGTCGCGCGCCATACAGCAGGTTCAAGCCCAGCCCGACGCCGACAGCAACAAAGCCGACACGCTGCAACAGGCAAAGCGGGCAAGGCAGTTCGTAAAGGAAAAGTTGATAAAAAAACGCCAGCGCCAGAACGAGACAGACGGCCAACATTCCGATCGCGTTAAATGTTCGTGACAGTTCAGGTGTCATGACGAGGCCCTCAAAGCTGAATTGTCAGCTGACTGGTGGCGTGGAATTTCAACCAGTAGACACTCAGGGCAATTGTAACAAAGAACAGCGCATTGCCTGCCTTCGTCATGTTGAAATAGTTGAGCCCCATCGTGGCGGTAAGTAGTGCAAATAAAAGCGCAATCATGGCCCGGTGCTCCCCTCCCGTGCACATATCTTTATGCAGACGATAGTGTCAGGCCGGGTGGCATCTGGCAAGCGACGTGGTAATTTTGAGACTATTCTTAATGTCCGCTAGTTACACAGTACGATGTCCGTTTGCCATTCCTGACTGCGCAGGTGCAGATCGCCAGGTAACGGCGCATCAGTGTAGATCGCGTCTATTTCAGCCAAGGAAGTGATGCGCGCCGGGGCCGAGCGGTGAAACTTTGAATGGTCGGCAACCAGAAAAGTTCGGCGTGCCTGCGCAATGATGGTCTGGCTGACTTGTACCTCCTGAAAGTCGAAGTCCAGAAGATCTCCGTCAGTGTCCAAAGCTGAACAGCCGATCACGGCAAGATCAAATTTGAATTGCCGAATGGTCGAAACAGTCAGGGTCCCGATCAACCCGCCGTCTGTGCGCCGCAGGACGCCTCCAGCCATGACGACCTCACAATCCGGGTTCTCAATCAGAATGTTTGCGACATTCATGTTGTTCGTCACAACCATCAGGTTCTTGTGGTGCAGCAATTGCCGCGCCACGGCCTCGGTTGAGGTCCCGATGTTCATGAAGATCGACGCACCGTCGGGGATATCGGTGGCGCAAGCCTGTGCAATACGGGTTTTGGCGTCGGAATTCAGGGCGCGGCGGTCTTCATATCCGATGTTGGAAACGCCCGAGCGCAGAACCGCGCCGCCATGCACCCGATCCAGTTTACCTGCCTCGGCCAGCTCGGTCAGGTCGCGCCGGATCGTCTGGACCGTGACACCAAATCTTTCGGCCAACCCGTCAACGGTGACGCGGCCTTCGGCCCCGGCAATGTCCAGAATGTCAGATTGGCGGAAAGACAGGGACATGGGTGTTTCCAGACTTGAAGTGTTTCTTTTCGTTTTTGTTCTTTCTGGCCGGTTTTGCAAGAACGGCATGCGAAAATTTCAGATCAGTGTTGTAAAACGAAAAAATTCGAACATAAACATTGACCATACGAAGGATGTTCTGGCAAATGCCTATCATCCATCCTGACAAGGAATCATTGGCATGCAGTCAGCGGACGTTCAGATAACGGACCTTTTTATCATCGGTGGCGGGATCAATGGTTGCGGCATCGCACGGGATGCTGCTGGCCGCGGGCTGTCAGTTGCTTTGGCAGAGATGAATGATCTGGCTTCAGCGACGTCATCAGCCTCGACCAAATTGTTTCATGGCGGGTTGCGCTATCTGGAATATTTCGAAATCCGTCTGGTCCGTGAGGCCCTGATCGAGCGTGAAACCCTTTTGCGCGCGATGCCGCATATCAGCTGGCCGATGCGCTTCGTGCTGCCATACCATAAGGACATGCGGTTTGACTCGGAAACGCCGACCTCACGGCTGCTCAGCACGGTCATGCCGTGGATGCGCGGGCGGCGTCCGGCCTGGCTGATCCGGTTGGGTTTGCTCATGTATGACAATCTGGGTGGTCGCAAAATTCTGCCGGGCACCACGTCGCTGAACCTGCGATCGGCTCCGGAAGGGGCCCCACTACAGGACAAATTCGAAACGGCTTATGAATATTCCGACTGCTGGGTCGAAGATTCGCGGTTGGTGGTCCTGAATGCCCGCGACGCCGAGGCGCGCGGTGCGCAGATCATGGTGCGAACCGAAGTGATTTCCGCCGAGCGGGTGGACGACCTTTGGCAGGTATCCATTCGCGATCGCGACGGCGGCGAAACCCGTCTTGTCCGGGCCAGAATGCTGATCAATGCAGGTGGCCCTTGGGTCGGGGACATCATCCAGTCCAAGATCCGTGTGAACTCACGCGAGGGTGTTCGGCTTGTTCGGGGCAGCCATATTGTGACACCCCGGCTGTATGACCACGACAAGTGCTATTTTTTTCAGGGCGAAGACGGCCGCATCATTTTCTCCATTCCTTACGAGCAGGATTTTACCCTGATCGGCACAACGGATCAGGATCACCCGGACCCTGACACGAAACCCGTCTGTACTGAGGCCGAGCAGGAGTATCTGTGCACTTTCGCATCGAAGTATTTCAAGCGCGCTGTGACCCGCGAAGATGTTGTGTGGACCTATTCTGGTGTGCGGCCGCTTTATGACGACGGTGCCAGCAGTGCCACCGCTGCAACGCGGGATTACACGCTGAAAGTCGATGCGCAGGGTGGGGCGCCTGTATTGAACGTGTTTGGCGGCAAGATCACCACCTATCGACGGCTCGCGGAAAGTGCTCTTGAGAAGATTGGTGAGTTCTTTCCGAATATGCCGGGCCCCTGGACCGCCGGTGTTGCGCTGCCGGGCGGTGACTTTCCGGTTGACGCTGTTGAAGCCCTGACTGATCAGCTTTTGGCCGCGTATCCGTTTCTGGGTGCCGCCTGGGCTACACGCCTGATCAGGGCCTATGGAACTGAAGCAGCAGATGTCCTTGGGGATGCGCAGCAGTTGTCTGATCTGGGCGAGGATTTTGGCGCAACACTGACCGCGCGGGAAGTCGCGTGGCTGATCGACAAGGAATATGCCAGAACCGCCGAAGATGTCGTCTGGCGGCGCAACAAGCTGGGCCTGCGAATGAGTGCCGAGCAGATCGCGCGGATCGACGGTTGGATGGCTGAACGGCGGATCAGCAGCACGGCCTGATCCATCTTTCTATCCTCTTGGCGGGTGATCCGTGTTGTGCTAGCCGTTGGTTACGGTCGGCAGACACCGAGGCGTCGCTGCTCTTACCCAGAGTGCTAAACCTGCCAGTGAATTTGAAACTATCGCAACCATCCGGGCGTTGTTTCGTCAAGTCAGCGACCAACGATCGCGAAAAACGCCCGATATGGATTTGTGATGAGCAAAACTCCTGTACCGTTGCACGCCGATGATCTGACCGGATTCGTGCGCACCTTGTCCCAACAACTTGGCGACTCTAGCCCGTCGCACCTGACCCTGATGAATATGGTCGCCCGTTCCGCCGGGTTTCAGAACGTGCAACATATGCGCGCCACCAGTGCCGCTGCCAGGCGGATTGAGGCCCGCCCGAAACAACCGGCTGCTGACATGCGTACGGTTGAGCGTGCATTGCACCTGTTCGATGAGCAGGGCAGGCTTCGGCAATGGCCGTCAAAAAGATCTGTGCAGACTTTGTCCTTGTGGGGGCTCTGGTCTGCGGTACCGGCTGCTGCGGTGCTGCAAGAGGGTGACGTCAACGCGTTCCTCAATGCCGAACACTGTTTTGATGACCCTGCAACCCTGCGCCGGACCATGATCTCCTGTGGGCTGCTGACACGGAACCGGGATGGATCGGATTATCGCCGGGTCGAGCAGGCACCGACACCAGAGGCAAAGGTGGTGATCCGCGAAATCTCTGAACGGCGGCGGGGAAGATCAGACTAACGCCAGAAAAAGCCCCGCTAATGTGCGGGGCTTTGATTGGATCAGGCCGCTTCTTTTGACGGGCCGGGATCGTTTTTGCTGCCTTTCAGCCACTCGCGCATGCTTTGCATAAGGGCGTAGAGGACAGGCACCACGATTACGCCAACCAGCGTCGCGGCCAACATGCCACCGAACACGGCGACACCGATGGCTTTTTGGCTGGCCGCGCCCGCACCATTGGCAGCCAGCAGCGGTACGACCCCCAGCAGGAAAGACAGGGCGGTCATCATGACAGCGCGGAAACGCTGATGAGCGGCCTCGACGGCTGCTTCCTTGATCGATAGACCCTTGGCGCGTTGTTCCATCGCGAACTCAACGATCAGAATGCCGTTCTTCGAAGCTAGACCCACCAGCATGATCATACCGATCTGCGTATAGAGGTTTATGTCACTGCCAACGATGGCAACCGCGGCCACCGCCCCGAACAGGGCTACGACCACTGACAGCAGGATCGAGACCGGCATAGTCCAGCTTTCATACTGCCCCACAAGAAACAGGTAACCGAATAGGATGGCCAGCCCCAGAATGATGATCACCAGGCTGCCGGACGCCAACTGTTGTTGTGCCGTCCCCGTCCATTCGAACGAGTATCCCGGCGGCAGGGCCGAAGCAGAAACCTCTGTCATCGCGGTGATCGCATCGCCGCTGGACAGGCCCGGTGCTGGTACCGCTGTCACCGTTGCCGATCGGAACAGGTTATGCCGCTTCAGCAGAACCGGCCCCAATACGTTTTCCACGTCGATCAGGGTACCAAGTGGCACCATGTCGCCCTTCTGTGAGCGCACATAGAGGCTGGCAATGTCATCGACATTATCGCGATAGCTGCCTTCCGCCTGGATCATTACGCGATAGACGCGACCAAACAGGTTGAAGTCGTTGACATAATATGACCCCAGTTGGGCCTGCATGGTCTGGAAAATCTCAGCCACCGAGACGTCCAGTGTCTTGGCTTTCTCACGGTCCAGATCCACGAACAGCTGCGGAACGTTGGCACGGAATGTGGTATAGGCCTGTCCGATCTCGGGTCGCTGGTTGGCCGAATAGACAAACGATCCCACAGCCGATGCCAGATCCTGCGGTGAACCGCCGCCGGTTTGCTGCACCTCCATCTCGACCCCGGCAGACATGCCGAGACCCTGAATTGGTGGCGGGTTGAAGGCAACGGTCGAGGCTGCGGTCTCATTATTCGCGATGGCCAGCACCTTAGCCAAAATGGCTTCGGCGCTCAGGTCTTCCTCCTGCCGTTCGCTCCAGTTGTCAAGGTTCACGAAGATCGCAGCGCCGTTGGTGATTGTGCCGTTCAGCAATGAGAAGCCATTGATCAGAACGGTGCTGGACACACCCGGGATCTCGCGTATCTGGTCATCAAGGCGCTTTGTCACGGCCTCGGTTCGTTCCAGCGTAGCAGCATCAGGCAGTTGCACGTCAACAAAGAGATAACCATTGTCTTCCAGCGGGATAAACCCAGCTGACGTGTTCGACATGATTGCCCCTGTTCCCATGCCGAGCCCAACCACGATGGCCAGCGCGATAGCCGGAAAGACAAGCAGTTTGCGAACAATGGCGACATAGCCATTGCGAACGCCACCAATGAGATTTTCGAACAGCGCAAGCAGCCCCTTGGGTGGCCCCGAGCGGGCCTTAAGGACCAGCCCACACAGCGCGGGCGACAGTGTCAGCGCGTTGATGGATGAGATTACAACAGCGGTCGAGATCGTAACAGCGAACTGAGAGTACAGCCGCCCTGAGATACCCGGCATGAAGGTTACCGGTACGAACACCGCCAACAGAACCAGTGTGGTCGCGATGACGGGGCCGGTGATCTGCCCCATAGCCTTACGGGTGGCTTCGGCTGGGGGCAGCCCCTCATCAGCGATGATGCGCTCGACGTTTTCGACCACGACAATGGCGTCATCAACCACGATACCGATGGCCAGCACCAGCGCAAACAGCGAGATCGTGTTCAACGACATGCCGAAGGCCAGCAAGAAAGCAAACGTGCCGATCAGTGAGACCGGGATAGCAACCGCCGGAATGATCGTCGCGCGCCAACTTCCCAGGAACACAAAAACGACCGAGATCACGAGGGTAAAGGTCAGGATCAGCGTGGAAACAACGTCATTCAAAGAAGCTTCGACAAAGTCTGTCGTGTTAAAGGGGACATCATATTCGACATCCGTGGGGAATGCGCGGGACAGCCGCTCCAGTTCCGCCTGCACGCGCTCTGAAACGGCCAGGGCGTTTGCGCCGGGGGCCTGATAAATGCCGATCACGGTGGCGGGCACGGACTGAAAATAACCGGATGCCGAGTAAAACTGTGCACCAAGCTCAACCCGGGCGATGTCCCTTACGCGGACAATTGCGCCGGCATCTCCAGTACGGATCACGATGTTGCCAAATTCTTCGGCTGACGTCAGTCGCCCTTTGGATTTGATCGTGTATTGAAAGGTCTGGCCTTCGGGAACAGGTGGTGCACCAATCGAGCCTGCGGACACTTCGATATTCTGTTCGCGGATCGCGTTGATCACATCGCCTGGTGTGATGGACAGGGCTGCCATCTTGTCCGGGTCCATCCAGACCCGCATGGCATATTCAAGGTTGGTCAGAACATCAGCCTTACCCACGCCCTGCACACGCGCCAGCGCATCGCGCAGGTTGATCGAGGCATAGTTGGAAAGAAACACGCTGTCATAGGTGCCGTTGGGCGAGGTCAGCGTGACCAGCATCAGCATGTTGGTCGACGATTTTTGTGTAACAACGCCCGAAGATGTCACTTCGGCGGGCAACGACGACATTGCCTGTGCCACCCGGTTCTGCACGTTGACCGAGGCGATATCGGGGTCGGTGCCAACTTCGAAGGTTACGTCCAATGAATACGAGCCGTTGTCAGACGATCTGGACGTCATGTAGATCATGTCGTCCACACCGTTGACCTGCGCCTCGATCGGTGCGGCAACAGTGTTTTCCACTGTTTCCGCATTTGCGCCGGTATATTTGGTGGATACGTTGACGACGGGCGGGGTAATGTCAGGGAACTGCGCGACCGGCAGCACCAGATAGCCGATGCCACCCATGATGGTCAGTACCAGCGAGATGACAAACGCCAGCTTTGGCCGGCTGATGAACAGGGCTGAGAACATCGATTATTCTCCCGGCTGTTCAGAAGCGACGACCGCGTCAACAGCCACGCCGGGGCGGACCCGTTGCAGGCCCTCGACAATCACGCTTTCGCCCTCACGCAAGCCTTCCGTAACGATGATGGCAGTACCTTCCGTGTTGCCTGTGGTGATGTATCGCTGCTCCACCATCTGTTTGTCGTTTACTACAAGAACAAAGTCACCACGCTGGTCGCGTTGCAGTGCAGCTTGCGGCACCAGAACTTGCAGGGTTGGTTGCAGCGCTTCAATCTGCACATTCACGAATGCACCATCCAGGATCAAACGGTCGGCATTTTCGAACTGGGCGCGCATTGTGATCGCACCGGTCAACGGGTCGATACGATTGTCAACGAATACGATCCTGCCCGTTTCATCCAACTTGGTTCCATTTGGCAGCGTGATATGCACATTGGGGCTTTGCGGGCTGTCAGCAAGAGAGGCGGAATTTGCGCCAACGGTCTGAAGAACCGAAGTGAAGATTTTTTCGTTGAGCGAGAAATTCACATAGATCGGCGTCTCGCTGACAATGTTCACCAGCGGGGGGTTGGTCGGGCCTACCACATCGCCGACACTGGTGGTGATGCTGCCGATACGCCCATCAAAAGGCGCGTGGATCTGTGTATAGCTGAGGTCCAGTTCGGCCTGCTGGATCGCTGCATTTGCGGCCTTGACCTGAGCCTCGGCGACCAGTTCGTTTGCCCGCGCGATGTCACGTTCGGATTCAGGTGTCGCGTCGCGCTTGTAAAGCTCTTCCTTACGCGCCAGGTCAACCTTGGCCAACTCAAGATTTGCCTCGGCCCGGTTCAGATCAGCTTTTCGGGCCTCCAATGTCGCTTCGTAAAGGTCCGGTTCGATGGTGAACAACAGGTCGCCTTCTTTGACCGTTGCCCCATCCTCGACATTTCGGCTGTTGAGAAAACCGTTCACGCGGGCGACGATGTCGACCTTATTGATCGCCTGAGCGCGCCCTATGAAGGAAGCCTCGTCGGTGATTTCTTCGGTGTAGGCGGCCGCAATCGTAACTTTCGGTGCCGCTCCTTCGTCCTGTGCAGTTGCAGGTTGGGCCAGTCCCAGGGATATCAGCAATAATGCGGTGGCAATTGGATTGCGGGCCTGAGTTGGAAAAGGGAAAACTTGGGACATGGCGAAAGCCTCGTGCATTTCAGAAACAATTGGTGTCCATCCCGGCGGTCACAATCGCGCGAGTCGACAAAACTTGTTTGCAGGATGGCTTGTTTACCACGATTTCTCAAGCGCGATGAATCCCGAGGTGGTTCGCGATGACGCCAAAAATTTGAGCAAGTAAGCTGGTTTAGGTGTCGGCCCGTTCCGAGGTGCCGAACGAAAACAGGGGCCAACGGCCCCCGTTTGAGTATCCGAATATCAGGGTGGTCAGCCGCGTTTACCAGCGAATTTTGCCTGCCATTCTTCGCGCTGTTCGTCTGTGATCTTGGCGAACAGAACGTCTGGCACGGTAAGGTCGTGACCCGCGGGTAGCGCGTTCAACGCTGCGGCTACGTCTTCCGGCCAGCTGGTATCAAGCGTGTTCATGGCGCTTAGCATCTTGGCCGCAGCATCAGGGATGAACGGCGCGCTGAGCACGGCATAGAACCGGATCAGGTTCAGACCCAGACGCACCTGTGCAGCGGCTTGTTCGGGGTCTTCCTTGAAGGTTGACCACGGCGCCGCAGCTTGCAGGAATTCATTGCCAGCCACCCAGATGGCCCGCAGCTCCTGAGCCGATTTGCGGACGTCCATTGCTTCCATATGCGCCTCATAGGCGCGGACACGTTTGGTAAGTTCATCGATCAGAGCGTTCTCACGCTCGCCAAACTCACCGCCTTCGGGCACCACCTCACCGAATTTCGAGCGGCAGAACTTAGTGATGCGGCTGACGAAGTTGCCCAGAACATCGGCCAGATCTTTGTTCACGGATTGTTGGAAGTTCTCCCACGTGAACTCGCTGTCGCTGCTTTCCGGTGCATGGCTCAGCAGCCACCACCGCCAGTAGTCAGCTGGAAGAATCTCGAGCGCCTGATCCATGAAAACGCCACGACCCTGCGAGGTCGAGAACTGGCCGCCGTCGTAGTTTAGATAGTTGAAGGATTTCAGGTGGTCGACCATTTTCCACGGCTCGCCCGACCCGAGAATGGTGGCGGGGAAAGAAAGCGTGTGAAACGGCACGTTGTCCTTGCCCATGAACTGGACATAGCGCACATCGTTCGCGCCCTTGTCGGTGCGCCACCAGCGTTCCCACTCGGAATCGGGTTTCCCAGTGGAATCCGCCCATTCCTTGGCACAGGCGATGTATTCAATCGGCGCGTCGAACCAGACATAGAAGACCTTGCCTTCCATACCGGGCCAGTCCTGATCGCCTTTCTTGACCGGAACACCCCAGTCCAGATCGCGGGTGATCCCCCGGTCTTGCAACCCGTCGCCATCATGCAGCCACTTCTTGGCAATGGATGTGGTCAGGATCGGCCAGTCGGTTTTGCTGTCAATCCAGGCATCCAACTGATCCTTCATTGCCGATTGGCGCAGATAGAGGTGCTTGGTCTCACGCACTTCCAGATCGGTCGAGCCCGAAATGGCCGAGCGCGGTTCAATCAGGTCGGTTGGATCCAACTGCTTGGTGCAGTTTTCACACTGGTCGCCACGTGCGTTCTCATACCCGCAATTGGGGCAGGTGCCCTCGATATAGCGGTCGGGAAGAAAACGACCATCCGCGTTGGAATAGATTTGCTTTTCCGTGACTTCACGGATCAACCCGGCCTCATCCAGTTTCCCGGCGAAATGTTGGGTCAGCTTTTTGTTCTGCTCGCTGGATGAACGGCCAAAGTGATCAAAGCTCATCCCAAAACGCTTGGCGATGTCGGCCTGAATTTCGTACATGTCCGCGCAATACTCGGCCACAGGCTTTCCAGCTTTAGCAGCGGCCAGTTCGGCCGGGGTGCCGTGTTCGTCGGTGGCACACAGGAACATGACCTCGTTTCCCCGGCCACGCTGATAGCGTGCATACAAGTCGGCAGGCAGTTGCGAGCCGATCAGGTTGCCGAGGTGCTTGATCCCATTGATGTATGGGATTGCCGAGGTGATGAGAATCCGAGCCATATTCCGTTTCCGCATATCTAACTGCGCGTTCGTCTAACCTATGTCACCGCTCAGCAAAAGCCCGGTTTCGTAGATGACTGGAATAACTCTGATTTGTGACGCGCCCCTGATGGGACGACCAAGCCGCCGATGGCCGTTGCAATACGGTCAGATTGTAGTCAGCCAATTCGCAGACTCTCCGCAATGCAGGGCTGCGGGCTCGCTTTTCATTCCTCGCGGGCGCGTTTCAGCAACCTTCCGACCGTAAAGGATGTACGCGGTGCGTAGACGTAATTGGTTCTTTCCGCGGGTGTTGGACGCGACCGCATTCGGGCCAGGCCGAAGCCGATCAGGAATACGTGGCCGACCGCGACAAATGCAAACAGCGCGCTGGGTCCAAAATCCTGGATCAGTGTTGATGTGATATAGGGTGACGCAATTGCCCCCAGCGCGTACCAGAACATCAGGGCGGCAGACAACTCGACCCTCTGCTCGGTTGTCGCAAAATCGTTGGCATGTGCGGATGACACCGAAAAGATCGGGAATGTCGTAAACCCAAAAAGCCCTGCTGCCAGCATGACACCGACAGTTCCCGTGTCGCTTGCCGCCATTGTGACCCCGCAGCTTAGTACCGCCGCGACCGAAAGCCAGATCAAGACCCAGCGCCGGTCGTACTTGTCAGCGAGCCACCCCATCGGATACTGCGCCAGTGCCCCGCCCAGAACGAAAGAAGCTAGGAAGAAGGCGATTTGATCCACTCCCAGCCCGACTTCCTGACCGTAGACGGGCCCGACCATTCGGAAAGATGCTGAGCTGAGTGCAGAAACAATGACGCCTGCTACGGCCAATGGCGAACTGTGCCACGCCAGTTTCGGGCGCAGGCGGGGGGCGTCAGGCGTCTTCGGTTGACTTGCGCGTGTCAGCGTCAGCGGCAGCAACGAGGCGCAGCACAGGATCGCCAAGAGGTTGTAGGATACATACGAGGCGGGTGGCAGGACAGCGATGATCAACTGAGCACTCAGCGAGGCACCCATATCGACGATGCGATAGGTGCCCATGGCTCGTCCACGTGTCTCATTGGTTACTTTTGCATTCAGCCAGGCTTCGATGACGGTATAACAGCCTGCCACACATGTGCCCGAGGCGATGCGCAGCGCCGCCCATACATAAGGATTGTCTGTCAGGGTGTGGCCGATCAACCCCATCGCGCCCAGCGCTGTGCATACGGCAAATGCGCGGGAATGCCCGACGCTGCCCATCAGTCGCGGCGCCCACCAGCAACCTATGAAAAAGCCAAGAAAATGCGCCGAACCCAGCATACCGATCTGTTCGGTCGAAAAGCTTAACGTGATCCCGGAGATGGCATCCAGTGGCCCGACGCCGCCTGTTGAAAGCTGAAGCAGAATGACCGACAGAAACAGGGCGGCAAATGAAATGATCGTGCGCATGGTTTTCTCAGATAGGCGGCGTCACCGGACAATGCGCGCAACTATTCGACTTTATCCAGTCGTTTTTTGCTTTTTGTCAGTCAGGTTGCTCGAATGATCTCGGCACGAATGTCCAGCCCAACATGTTGTCCTACCAGATCGGGATAACCCGAGGCACCGAAATCGTGCCGGTTCAAAGTCCCGATCAAACCTATGGACAGGCGGCTCAGGTCGTTCGCGGCTGTACCAGGCTGGCGGTACAGGTTGGCTTCCAAGGTTATGGAGTGCGTCAGACCTCGGATAGTCAGTTCTCCCTTGACACGAGCGCCATTCGAAATGCGCCCATCCGCCCCCAATTGAATGTCAGTCGAAACGAACTGAATTGTCGGATAGGTTTCGGCGTCCAATACACTGGGGCCGAGCATCGGCATGCGGGCAAAGGGCAAGCGGGTTCTGGCCTTGGTAACGTCCAGCACCACCGTGACCCGGCTGTTTTGCAGGCGTTGCGTGTCAATTTCCACGTTCGCGTCCCGGATCGGCATTGATCAGGTCTGGGGAATGCCGGAGAGGTCATAGGTAAACCCGACCCGGGTGCCGTTCGGTGACAAATTGTATGGCTTCAAGGCGGCCTGCACCGTATTCGCCAAAGGCAGAGCCGCCATCCCCGTAAGTACGAAGCGGCGGGTCAGGTGTGTCATGCCATGACCGTGTCCCGTCTGGGGCGGGATCTTTTGATCAACATCAGAACGATGGCAATGTTCAAGCCGTTCCAAAGAATGCCGTTGACGAAAGCCAGTTGGTAACTTCCGGTGACATCGTAAATCCAGCCTGACATCCAGCCACCAAGCGCCATGCCAAGAATTGTCATCATCATGACGAATCCGACTCGCGCGCCGGCTTCTTGCGGCGGCATGTATTCGCGGACAACCAAAGCGTAGCTGGGCACGATGCCACCCTGCGCCAGACCGAATAGCAAGCTGATCACATAAAGTGAGACCATCCCGTCATACGGCAGGAACAGGAACAGCGCGATGCACTGCAATACAGAGCCGATCAGAAGTGTCATGACGCCACCGAGACGGTCGGCCAACAGGCCCGAGACGATACGGCTGGCGACGCCGCCCAGTAGCATCAGCGATAGCATCTCAGCCCCCACTGCGGGGCCGTATCCCAGCCCGACGCAATACGACACGATATGGACCTGTGGCATGGACATCGCTACGCAACATCCAATGCCGGCCAGACCAAGAATGTACTGTAACACGCGTGGTGAAACACCGACACTGCGTGCGTTGATCCGGGCTGTGGCCGCGGCTGTGTCGTGCGCCTCGATTGGGACCTTGCGGCGCAACAACAAGGACAGGGGGATGACAACCAGCAACGTCAGAACCGCCAATGTCAGATAGACCTGTTGCCAGCCGTCGCGTGCCAGAATACCGGACAGCAGGGTGGGCCAGATTGCCCCGGACAGGTAATTCCCGCTGGCCACCAGAGCGACGGCGATTCCACGCCGTTTCATGAACCAGTGCGAGATATCGGCGATCAAGGGCCCAAATCCGATCGATGTTCCCAGCCCGACCAGCAGATGCGCCGCGGATAGTAGCGTTATATTCGGGGCCAGCGTTGCCAATAGATAACTGAAGGCGCTTAAAACAGCAGCGCCGATCAGGGCGCGTGTCACACCCAGCCGGTCCACCAGTTGCCCCAGCCACATATTGCCCAGCGCAAATCCAATCATCGTAAGTGTATATGGCATCGAGGCTTCGGCGCGACCGGCGCTGAATTCTGCTTCGACGGCGGGCATGACCACGATTACAGCCCACATTCCCACATTCGCCACAGTTGCGATGGCGAGCGTGATCAGAAGGCGTATCCAGGAATAGCGGCTGTCATGGATCGGATGGCTCATGCGGCGACGCTAGGGTGCGATCCGGAGTTTGGCCAGTCACATCTTGCGTGATCCTTGCGGCTTCACGTCAGAATGTCCTCTGTTTCAATGCGTTTCAGGTGCAGACCGGTGCGGGCAGCGGTCTGAGTGGCTTGCCAGCTGACCGGGGGCAGGGCGCGGGCGCGGCGGCGGGTCAGGGTCCAGTGCCTGGCATCCCCCTGATGGGCGGCGGCCATGTGCCAGCGTGTCTCAACCCCTTGTGCGCCGCCATCACCGGGCGTCAGCAGCAGGCCAAGCGGGGCATGGCCCATCGTGCCGCCTTGTTCTGCGGCCAGATGCATCCGCCGCACTGGTGTCAGCCCCGGCGCGCCGGGCAGGTCGCCTATGATCAGCGGGATGGCTCCGCTGCGCAGCGCCTCTTCGATACACCATAGCAGATCTTCGGCGCGGGTGGGATGGACGAACAGAAAACGCGCCGGATCAGCAAAGGCCATCATTCCGTCGGGATTCAGTTGGGCGGGCTCCCACGCGGGGGAAATCCACAGCACGGGCCCCTGTGTCTGACCGGCCAGCCAGATGGCAAAGCTGCGCCGGGCGGGGCCGTAAGCCTCGTGCATGCGGCCCGGTTGCAGGGTGATCTGCGAATGGAGATTTACCCCCGGTACCTGACGCGCAGGTTTGTGGCCAAGAAGCTGAGCAGACATGCCTGCAAGCTATCATGTTCCACTTTTGTTCTCAAGGGGTGAGGAGCATTAACGGGACAAGATCAGCTTGCCATCCGCAAACTGAATGCTTGAAAAACGGTGCAGATATTCCATCCCCAAAAGCGATTTGTCCAGCTCACCCTCGTTGACCCAGGCCGAAACGTTCTGATCCGTAATGGGTCCTATCGTCAGGGTCTCAAGCCGCACCGGCGCGGTTCGCACCTCACCGTTTGCAGTCAAGGCGCGCCCGAAATAATTCAGCTGATCGGGATCAATGCCTGCCCGTTTGGCATCCTGCGCGTTCAACACGATCTGGCTGGCACCGGTGTCGACAAGAAAGGTAATCAGCTCACCATTCACCAGAACCGGAAGGTAATAATGGCCGTCATAGGCGCGGGGAACCTCAACCGAGTTTCCGGTGACACTCATCTGCGGTGCGGGACCGACCGAGGAGCGAATATCCTCCCACAGGCCGACCAGTGCGATGACCCCGACGAATATGAACACCCATGCCATGACCTGCTGCAATGTCTTGCTAAGCGACTGCCGATTATGCGTGACAAACCACATCAGCAGCGCCGCCCCCAGCAGGGCCAGATAGATCAGGCGTCCAATGTCGAAACTGTCCATGCGGTTACCCGGAAATCCCTCTAACCTTGTGAATATGGGGATTTAAGATGCAAATCCAAAGGCCTTGAGGCCATCGAGAATGAACTGAACAGACAATGCAGCCAGCAGCATCCCAAGAAGCCGGGTCAACACGTTCAATCCGGTTTTCCCCAAAAGCCGTGCCACGGCCCCTGATGAAAGATACATCACAAAAACCATTGCCAGAACGACCAGCATAACGCCGATGACCACGGCCAGGCCCTGAATGCCGGGATGTTGACCGGCCAGCAGGATCATAGTGGCAATCGCACCGGGCCCTGCAATCAGTGGGATACCCAGTGGAAACACAGACGGGTCCGGATGTTCTTCCTCTTCGGCGCTGTTTTCACGACGTTTGGTCCGGCGTTCAAACAGCATATCGAGCGCGGTCAGAAACAGCAAAACACCCCCCGCAACACGAAACGCCTCCATCGAGATGCCGACAAATCCCAGCAGCGCTTCGCCGAAGGCCGCGAACATCGCCAGAATGCCGCCAGCAGTCAGGCACGCGCGAACAGCGACAGAGCGGCGCGTGTGCCAATCCATGTTCTGGGTCAGGGCCACAAAAATCGGCGTTTGCGCCGGTGGATCAAGAACCACGAAAAGCGTTGTGAACGCGGTGATCAGAAATGCGGTGTCAATCACTCTTTGCTACTCTGTTGCAGATGTTTCAAAATTCTCAGGGCGTCTTCGGCCAGTCCGGAGGGAACATAAACATGATCGTGGTGATAGCCCGCGACCATGTTTGCCGGAATTCCGGCCTGTGCCAACGCCCCCGAGACTGCAGCGGTCAGACCCACGCCTTCCAGCGAGGAGTGCACCTGAAGCGTGATACAGCGCATAGCGACCGCCTCTTTTGGTGCGCAATTGATCGGAACGACTAAAGACAGCCCATCGGCCTCGACGTAACTGGCGCGTGTCCCGTCGGGCCAGTCCATATCTTCGGGCCAGACCACAAATGCGAATTCTCCGGGTTGAATTTCGGGATGCATTCCCGCGATCATTGCTTTGGTTTCAACGACAGGATCGCTCATACCGTTTCTGCCTGTTCCAGTCGCTCAGCAGCGGCGATCCAAAGCGCTTCTGCTTTTTGCATAGCCTCGACCACCTCGGCGAATTTGCGATTCCAGATTTCCAGATCGTTGATCTTGTCGTCTTCGTAAAGCGTCGGGTCGGCCAGTTTTGCCGCGAGCTTGTCGTGCATCTCTGTCAGTTTCTCGACCCGGTCCTCGCATTTGCGCAGGTCCGCCCGCAATGCCAGCATGGTATCGCGCGAGGCGCGTTTGGGCTTCTCTGTTTGTGGCTTTTCTTTCACCGGTTTGTCACGCGCCAGCAATAGGGCACGATAGGATTCAAGGTCACTGTCATAAGATTTGACCGTACCGTCCGAGACCAGCCACAACCGATCGGCAACAAGCGACAGCAGGTGCATGTCGTGGCTGACCAGCACGACAGCACCCGAATAGGCGGTCAGCGCTTCGACCAGCGCCTCACGGCTTTCGATATCCAGATGGTTCGTCGGCTCGTCGAGGATCAGCATATGTGGTGCGTCGATGGTTGCCAGCAGCAGCGACAGGCGCGCCTTCTGCCCACCCGACAGGCGGCCAACCTCGGTTTCCGCCTGAGCCGCGTTCAGGCCGAACCCCGCCAGACGCGAGCGCCACTTGCCCGGCGCCTCGTCCGGGCGCAGGCGGCGCAGGTGGTCCAGTGGCGTTTCGTTCACATAAAGCTCGTCCACCTGATGCTGAGCGAAATACCCGATGCGCAGCTTGTTGCTGCGGGTCATCTTGCCTGCCATCAGGGGCAGGCGGTCTGACAGCAGTTTGGACAGGGTCGATTTACCCTGACCGTTCTTGCCCAGCAGCGCGATGCGGTCATCCTGATCGATGCGCAGGTTCAGGCGGCGCAGTACTTCGGTTTCGCCATAACCCGTCACACCGCCTTCAATCTGGATGATCGGTGGCGACAGTTCCTCGGGCTCGGGGAAGGAAAACGCACGCAGCGCGGCCTCTTGCGGGGTTGAGACCAACTGGATGCGTTCAATCATCTTCAGGCGCGATTGGGCCTGTACGGCTTTTGACGCCTTGTAGCGGAAGCGATCCACAAAGCTTTGCAGGTGTGCGATGCGGGCCTTGGCCTTTGCATTCTCGGATTCCGCCTGCGCTAGACGTTCCGCCCGCCGTTCGGCGAATTTGTCATAAGGCACGGCGTAATAGGTGAGTTTGCGATCCTCCAGATGCAGGATCGACCCTACGGCACGGTTCAGCAAGCCCCGGTCATGGCTGATGATAATGACCGTGTGCGGATATTTCGCCAGATAGCTTTCCAGCCATAGCGCGCCTTCAAGATCCAGATAGTTGGTCGGTTCGTCCAACAGCAACAAATCCGGTTGCGAGAACAAAACCGCCGCCAAGGCCACGCGCATCCGCCAGCCACCGGAAAAATCCGAGCAGGGGCGCAATTGGTCTGCGTCGTCAAACCCCAACCCCTTGAGGATCGAGGCCGCGCGGGCTTCGGCCGACCAGGCGTCGATATCGGCCAGCCGCGTCTGGATTTCGGCAATTCGCGTGGGATCTGTTGCGTTGCCAGCCTCGGCCATCAGGGCGCTGCGCTCGGTATCAGCGGCCAGAACAGTGTCGATCAGCGAAACGTTGGACGAGGGGACCTCTTGCGCGACCCCGCCAATGCGGTCGCGCTTGGGGACCGAAATATTGCCCGATTCCAGCGCCAGCTCCCCGCGGATCAGGCGAAAAAGCGTGGTCTTTCCCGTGCCATTCCGGCCCACAAGGCCAACCTTGTGACCGTCTGGTATGGTTGCGCTGGCGCCATCAAACAATGGGCGGCCTTCAACGGCATAGGTGATGTCTTCGATCCGTAACATGGAGCGCTCTTAGCAGAGGTGTGATGCCGCCGCCAGCGGCTTGGCATTTTCAAGTGTCAAGCAATGTGTTAGCGCTGTCTCGTTTGCTTTTTGAAACGGTTTTCCACATGCGCGCGGCCCGGACGCCTCCATCCCTGATCACGTTGATCTTTGCTACGGCGCTGTCTGTACTGACGCTCAACATGTTCCTGCCGTCGCTGGCACATATGAGTGAAGATTTCGCTGTGGATTACGGTCTGATGAACCTGTCGGTCGCGGGGTATCTGGCGGTTTCGGCAGTGTTGCAACTGATCATGGGCCCGTTATCGGATCGCTTTGGGCGCAGACCTATCCTTTTGATTTGTATATCAATATTTGTCCTTGCGTCGATCGGATGCACACTGGCCGGATCGATCTGGGTTTTTCTTGGCTTCCGCCTGCTTCAGGCTGCTGTTGTCGCCGGCTCGGTCCTGTCCAGCGCGTCGATCAGAGACCGTTACGCACCGAATGAGGCGGCAAGCAAACTCGGTTACGTCGCGATGGCCATGGCCTTAGCCCCGATGCTTGGGCCGATGTTGGGTGGGGCGCTGGATATGCTTTTCGGTTGGCGTTCGGGGTTTGTCCTGTACTCGTTGCTTGGAGCAGGGTTGCTGGTGCTGCTTTGGTTCGACCTGGGCGAAACCAACACGAACCGCTCGTCCACATTTGGTGCCCAACTGCGCGAATACCCACACCTGTTCCGTGCCCGCAGGTTCTGGGGTTATGCCCTATGCGCGGCGTTTTCGATTGGGGGGTTCTACAGCTTTATCACCGGTGCGCCGCTGGTTGCCGCAGCGTGGTTCGACCTGAGCCCAGCAACGCTGGGGCTGGGGATTGGCATCATCACCGGCGGGTTCATGGTTGGCAATTTTGTCACCGGTCGGATTGCGGCCCGGACGCGCCTGACGACAATGATATTGTCGGGGCGGATCGTGGCCTCAACTGGCCCGTTCTGCGGATTGATGCTGTTTCTCGCTGATCTGGGATCGGTCTGGGTCTTCTTCGGTTCGGCAATCTGTGTCGGCTTTGGCAACGGTTTGACCAATGCCAAT
The DNA here is from genome assembly GCF_056542225.1 of Ruegeria sp. AE3. NCBI lineage: Bacteria > Pseudomonadati > Pseudomonadota > Alphaproteobacteria > Rhodobacterales > Roseobacteraceae > Ruegeria > Ruegeria sp. AE3. Next base: position 544,353 of record NZ_JBQFZL010000001.1, read on the forward strand.
GCCGCGGCCGGTGTCATGTCGGTACGCCCCGGGCTGGCAGGTAGCGCGGCAGGGCTGTCGGGGGCAATGATCGTGGCTTTGGGAGCTGTTCTGACCTCAATGACCGGCGCGTTCGTCAGCCCCGAAAACGGGCCGTATCTGGTACTGGGCATGATGTGGGCCTGTAGCTTTACCGGCTTGATGGCGGTGCTTTACGTTCGTCGACTGGACCGTGTCGACCCTTTGCCAGAAACAATCTGAACTGCAAAGCCACCGGCAAGGCATCATTACACTTTTCATGGATCAAAGACCGTGATACCCGGCGCGCGATGGATTTCGGCGCGGATCCCGCGTCACATTATAAGGAGAGGCCGATATGGCACTGGAACGCACATTCTCGATCATCAAACCCGATGCAACCCGCCGCAACCTGACCGGCAAGATCAACGCCAAGTTCGAAGAAGCAGGCCTGCGCATCGTGGCGCAAAAGCGCATTCACATGACCAAAGCTCAGGCTGGCAAGTTCTATGACGTTCATGCCGGACGTCCGTTCTATGACGAACTGTGCGAATTCATGTCGTCGGCTCCGGTTGTTGTTCAGGTTCTGGAAGGCGAAGGCGCCATTGCAAAGAACCGTGAAGTCATGGGCGCAACGAACCCTGCGGACGCAGCCCCCGGCACCATCCGCGCTGAATTCGCGGAATCGGTCGGTGAAAACTCGGTCCACGGTTCGGACGCACCGGAAACCGCAGCGGTTGAAATCGCATACTTCTTCTCGGGCATTGAACTGGTCGGTTAAGCCACAGCCATTGGTGACAAACAGGGGCCGCATCCTTGGTTGGGTGCGGCCTTATTCGTTCAGAGCTGCTTTAAGTCCTTTGGTGCAACACGAACTCCGATGGCGTCCAGATCTGCAATCATCTGGTTTTCCGGAGCAGCACCGTTACCAGCTTTGATTGCGTCGAACCTTTCGCGCAGGGCTTTCTTCTCGTCGCCCTTGCAATCGTTCCACGGGCGGCCCTGCAATCCCATCACCAGAACATAATATCCGATGAAATGCGCCCTGGTGCCGGCGCGCAACAGGCGGGCATAGGCTTCGTCCGGCCCCAGTTCTCGCAGCGCCTCAGCCGAATGAATACCAGCACGTGCGCAGGCCTGTTCAAAGGCGGGGCCAAGGTTTCGGATCGAAGATACTGGTTCGCTCATAGCGGTGTCTTACTTCGGCACCCGAGGCCTGTCACCCCGTGATTACACTCGGTCGCAGGCATAATGCCTTGATGTCCTTTCGGGTTCAGCCGAGACTGAAAAGGAGAACCTTGGATGGCGTTGGAGCAACCAAACCAAACAAGGGGCGCGCGCATATGATCGTTGAGAAACCTGTAAAGGGGTTTCTGAAGTTGAACTGGAAAGGCGTATCATGACCAGATCGTCAAGCGATCAGTTCATTTTCCCAGCGAGGATTGACGAAACGGCTCTGGCAAATGCCATTGCCGGGTTTTCCCAAAAAGTTTCACCCGATAGCCCCGTCGCAGCTTTCGCATTGCTGGATTGTCACGATCAGTCACTGCGCGCCTCGGGTCGTGCTTTGATCGATACTGGCGGGGTGTTGCACCTGCTGCGGAAGGACCACGGCCCTTTGTCTCAGCAGCACTCGGGGCATCTGCGGTTTGCACGGGACTTGCCAGAAGGGCCGGTTCAGAAGGCGCTGAGCGACTTTCCTGAACTACGGGCGCTGACGCAGATTGGTGTTGGAGAGATCGAGGCAAAGACCTTCGCCGTGCTTGATGATCTGCAAAAGACAAAAGTCAGGGGTACTTTAACGTACATGTCGACGCCATCAGGGCAGGCAACCATTGTACGAATTCAGCAGTTGCGCGGGTATAAGAAGGCCTATCAGTTGGTCCGTTCCGCTCTCGATCGCGTTTCGGGCGGTGTTCGTGACGTTGAAACGGTCTATCCCAGTCTGTTTCCAGACATGGTTCCCTATCAGGCCAAGCCTGAAATAAAGTTCGGTCAAGCAGATCCTTGCAGCGAAGTCGCTGCGAAAATCGTTCAAATATATCTGAGGGTTGCACGGCAAAACGAGGAGGGCATGATCGCTGATATCGACACCGAGTTTTTGCACGATTACCGGGTTTCGTTGCGCAAGATCAGGTCAGTGATCAGCCTGTTCAAGGGTGTGTTGTCCGAGGCCCAGACGGCCGAACTGAAGCGGCTCTTTTCCGATCTTATGGCCCCCACGGGACCTCTGCGTGATTTGGATGTCTACCTTCTGAAAAAAGACAAGTATTTCAATCTTATCCCGCCGAGCCTTCACGCAGGACTGTCCGAGATGTTTGATCAGTTTCAAACGGAACGTACACAAGAGCAACTGCGCCTATCTCGCTGGTTGCGCAGCGCCGACTACACGACGTCCATGACCGACCTGACCGCAATGTTCACCAGTACTGATTACTTGGACCTCGGACCAAACGCGCATCGCGGCACGTATGACTATGCCTGCGCGCTGATCTGGAAGCATCATCGCAAGATGTGCAAACTGGCGCGCGGCATAAGCGATGATACGCCAGACAAGACGGTGCATGAGCTTCGTATCGAATGCAAAAAACTAAGATATCTGATGGAATTGTTTGCCCCGCTCTTCGATGCGAACGGATTGAGAACGATCCTTAAACCGTTGAAAAAACTTCAGGATAATCTTGGTTTGTTCAACGACTATTCTGTGCAGCAAGACGCGTTGCTGACCTTTGTAGCGTCGCACGCCGATACGCAAGGCCACGTAAACGCGCAGATCGGTTTGTCCGTGGGCGGCCTAATCGCTGTGCTTGATCAACGTCAGAAGACCGAAAGAAAACGCGTTGTCGCAAGCTTCCTTCAGTTCGACGGGCAAGAAATCCGGCACATGTTCCGCAGTCTGTTTCACCACAAAAAGGAGTAGGGAATGAAGATCATTGCCTGTTACAGCAATAAGGGCGGTGTCGGAAAAACCGCTACTTCGGTGAACCTGGCCTATGCCTATGCGCAGGCTGGCCAAAAAGTTTTGCTATGCGATCTCGATCCTCAGGGGGCGTCCGGGTTCTATTTTCGGGTGAAGCCGTCAAAAAAACTGACGGATGCCCGTTTTTTTGAGGATGTGGAGCGGTTTACCAAAGCCATCCGGGCAAGTGATTTTGACGGGTTGGACGTTCTGCCCGCAAACCTGACTTTCCGCGACTTTGATATCTTCCTGTCGCGCATGCGGAACAAACGCTCGCGTTTGAAAAGGGCATTGTCGGCGGCTGGCAGTGACTATGATCTGGTTCTTCTGGATTGTCCGCCCAATTTTTCCACCTTGTCCGAGAATATCTTTCGGGCCGCTGATGAAATCGTTGTTCCGATCATTCCCACAACCCTGTCCGAGCGGTCATTCGATCAGCTGGTTGGCTTTTTCGACAAACACGGGCTGCGTAAGAAGAAGCTGCGGGCGTTCTTTTCGATGGTGCAGAACCGGAAGTTGTTGCATCGGGAAACGATGGTTTCAATGCGCGCCCAGCATCCCAAGCGCATTTTACACGCGGTTGTGCCTTTCGCTGCGGATGTCGAAAAGATGGGGCAATATCGGGGCCCTGTCTGTACTTACGCAGGTCGTAGCGCTGCTGGTGCGGCATATCGGGCGCTGTTTGATGAGCTGGAAGAAAGAGCGGGGGCACCCTGATGAGCAAAGAAATTGAACGCAAGTTTCTGGTGGCAAGGTTGCCGAACCTGAGCCGCGCAGAAAAAGCAGAGGTGCGTCAGGGGTACCTCACCGCGCCGGAGGACTCGACCGAATTGCGCCTTCGGCAAAAGAACAATGTGTTTTTCCTGACCTTAAAAGGCGGCGGTGATCTTGTACGTGTTGAGCGTGAGGCAGAGATAACCCGAGACCAGTTTGAAACCTTCTGGCCGGAAACCAAAGGTCGCCGGGTCGAGAAGGTGCGTTACACGGATCTAATGCCAGACGGCCACCAGTTCGAGCTGGATGTTTTTTCAGGCGGTCTGGAACCCCTGCGTTTGGTTGAGGTTGAGTTCCATACCAGTGAAGACGCAAATGCCTATGTCCCGCCGGGTTGGTTCGGTGCGGAAGTTACAGGGGATAAACGGTACAAAAACAAGGTATTGGCGATAAACGGACTGCCGGATTAACTCTGAATTGCCAGATTGATCGTAGTTTCCAAACCTGGGTCGCAGTTTCGGGCTGCGAATGTCCCGCCATGCATATGTGAAATCGCGGCAACCAGCGCGAGCCCCAATCCCGCATTGCGTTCCGTCCGCGCCGGATCAAGTGTGACGAAGGGAAGTTGAAGGCGATCCAACTCTCCGGGCGGAACACCCGGACCACGGTCCCGAACCCGCAATTGGGCAAATCCGTCCTTGGTACCGATAGAGATCGTGATTGCGGTATCCGCCGGTGCATAACGCATCGCGTTTTCCAGCAAATTAGAAAGAGCCTGCGAGAGTAGGGGCCGGTGCCCCTGAATAGCCGGGGCAGAGCCTGTAACCTCAAGGCGGATGTCCTGATCTGCGGCCACCGGGTCATACAGTTCCACGACATCTCCAACCAGTTGCTGCAAGTCGATGTCTTCGAATTGCTCGCGCCCTAGACCGGCCTCGGCCCGCGAAATTTCGGTAAGCTGCCCCAAGACCCGCAAAACATGGTCGATTTCTCCCGTAGCCCGCGCAATGTCGATTTCGCGGTCCAGATCGCTTTTGCCGGGCTCGGAAAGGGATTCGACCCTTTGGCGAAGGCGGGACAAAGGAGAGCGCAAATCATGTGCGATAGAGTTCGACGTGGTGCGCAGATTGCTCACCAGCTCTTCGATCCTGTCGAGCATGTTGTTCAACGTGCCAGAGACCTGATCGAACTCGTCCCCGGTTCCGCGCAGGGGCATCCTCTTGGAAAGATCGCCGGAAACGATGTTTTCGGCTGTGCTTGCGATGTCTGACAGGCGCGAAAACACCAGACGTGTGAACAGCCAGCCAGTGATCACGCTCAGAACAAATGCTATTCCTAGTGCCAGTGCCAGAGATCGGAACAATACACGGTCGAATTGTTGACGGGCCGCCGCATCCCGTCCCACCAAAAGGCGTTCACCACCGGGCAATCGGATCGAAGCGGCCGAGATGGGCACCAGTTGGTCATTGTCAGCCCTGCGCAACTCGAGGTCGACCCAACCGCTTCCGGCGGTCACATTGACCGGCCAGGTTTTCAGGTTACCCACAAGCTTGACGCCCTGCCGATCCGCCAGCAGATACAGCGCGTCTCGATCGGACGCGCTTGGAAGACGACGCTCGATCGCTGTAATCAGCCCGATCAGCCCGCGCCGTTCATATTCATCGGCAAGCCCGGTCAGTTCGGCGGACACGACCGATCGGGTCTCGGATTCGATGCTCCGGTTGGCTGTCACATAGACCAATGCCAGCACAGACGCGGTCAGTAACGTGCTTAGCACCATGCTGGTGGCGACAAGTCTTGTTCTTGAATTATTAAGGGAAAGCCGAAGGTTATCCATCGGACATCATGTAACCCGCACCGCGAACTGTTTCAATCAAAGGTATGTCTCCGCCTTCATCCAACTGGCGGCGCAGCTTTGAAATATGAACATCCACAACGTTTGTGTTCGGGTCGAAATGATAATCCCAGACGCCTTCAAGCAGCATGGTACGCGACACGACACGGTTCTTGCGGCGTAGAAAGAACTCAAGGATCTGGAATTCACGAGGCGTCAGCGTAATCTCATGGCCGTCACGCGTAACCTTGCGGGTCAGTAGATCCATTTCAAGATCCTTGCAGGTCAGCGTCGGCGTTTCCTCGGATTCCTGCGGACGCCGCAACAAGGCTTCGATCCGCGCATGAAGTTCCTGAAACGAGAAGGGCTTGACCAGATAATCGTCGGCGCCTGATCGCAATCCTTTGACGCGCTCATCCACTGCGCTCATGGCCGTCAACATCAAGACCGGTGTTTTCAACCCCGCTGCACGCAGGGATTTGATCAGGGACAGACCGTCCAGACCGGGCAACATCCTGTCCAACACAATGGCGTCAAAACCGCCGTCCGTAGCGTGGTACAATCCCTCGCGGCCATCAGCAGCCGTTTCGACCACATAGCCTTCTTCGCCAAACCCTTTGGCAATGAAATCCCTGGTGTCAGCGTCATCTTCGACGATCAACAGACGGCGGCTCATGATGTGGTTCCTTTCCCTAAGGATTTAAACACAAAATTCAAACAAAGCATATGGTTTGCTGACGATCTTGCCGGGTGCTGGGCACGCACCCGGCAAGCCCGACGGACAGCGGACAACTCAGGTCCGCCGGGTGAGGCACGCGCCGGATCTCCCCATCAAGCGGCGCGCGCATGGTGTTAGTCAGACCAGTTCGACAGCAACGAAAATCTGGCTGCCGGCCCGATTGATCAATACCAGTGCCGGGTCTGTCTTTTCGCTGTCCAGTGCGGCCTTCAGCGCTTCGGGTGTGAACGTGTCCTGGTTGCCCAGTTTGACGATCACGTCACCGCGTTGCAGACCCGCCCGGGCCGCAGGGCTGTCCGGTTGCAAGTCTGTGACGACCACACCTTCGACGGTTTTAGCAATACCCGCTTCAGCCCGCACCGTTTCGGTCAGCGGGGCCACTGTGACACCAAGCGACGTGCCTGCTGCATCAGATTCGACAGGGCTGTCGGACTGAGCCGCCGCTGCCTGATGCTGGCCAACGGTCAAAGTGACCGTTTCCTGTTTGCCATCGCGCAGAATGGTCAAATTACTGGCGGTGCCGACCTTGGTTGTGCCCACCAGAATAGGCAGGTCACCACTGGAGTCTACGGCTTCGCCATTGAAAGACAGGATAACATCGCCTTGTTCCAGGACGCCATCTGCAGGGCTGTCGGCGACAACATCTGCCACCAGTGCACCCGAGGAGGCATCAATTCCCAGCGCCGCCGCAAGCTGCGGGCTGATATTCTGGATCGAAACACCCAGCCACCCACGGCTGACCTGCCCGTCATCCTGTAGATCGGCTGCAATATGTTCAACGATGTTCGAGGTTACGGCAAATCCCAGCCCGACAGATCCGCCACTGGGGGAATAAATGGCCGAGTTTACACCAATCACTTCGCCGTCCATGTTGAAAAGCGGGCCACCAGAGTTGCCCTTGTTGATAGCTGCGTCCGTTTGAATGAACTCGGCATATGGCCCGTCCGAGATATTGCGACCTTTAGCCGATACAATGCCGGTAGTGACCGTGGAGCTCAAACCAAACGGGTTGCCGATCGCTACGACATCTTCGCCAACACGGATTGCATCGCTGTCACCCAGTTCGACGGCTTGCAGGCCCGGGACTGCATCGATCTTCAAGACTGCAATGTCTGTCAGCGGGTCGGTGCCAACCACCTCGGCCTCAAATGTCCGGTCATCACTTAGGCGAACGGTTACAGTCGCGGCATTGTCCACCACATGGTGATTGGTGACGATATAACCGGCTTCATCCAGTACAAACCCTGACCCGAGCCCTTGTGCCGGACCGCGTTGAGGCATGTTGAACCCTTCAGGCCCACCAAATCGTTTGAAGAATTCCCCAAACGGGTGACCGTCAAAGTCAAAATTCTGACCCTGTGTGGGGCTTGGGGCGGTCTTTTGCTCGGCAATGATGGTTACAACCGAAGGGGAAACGGTTTCGACAAGATCGGCAAGCGCTTCATCCGCCATCGAAGGTATAGCGGTTGTGGCCAGCATGGCTGCGCCCAATGCGCTGACCCCCATCCAGTTGGATGTGCGGGGAAGTAAAAGCGAAGATTTTCGGATGCTCATTTCTGTCTCCTGGTTTGATCACGCAATTTCCGTTGCGCGTTGAGACATGAGATGCACTGTCAGGATTGGGGTTTCCTGACTGATCAATTAATAAATCTTAATTTTGCCACAAAGCGGGTGTTTTGTGGTGAAGGACGTTGATCAGGATTCGCTGATTTAACCGAGGAGGTCGAAGGCGAATCGGAGGATTGTTGCCAAAACAGACGTCAAACTTTCAAAAAAGTTGAATTTTCATTGTTTTGTTGACAATGCTTTCACTGAACAGTGGGGAAAAATGCTGCTCTTCCAATGGTTGTGGGCGAGTCCGGGAAACTTCGGGCTTGACGCTGTAACTTTGCCGATAGGCAGCTGAATGGGTGCATAAGTTTGCGCTTAATCCCGAATCGATGATACGTGCACCGGACTTGGATCGCCTATAGGTTGAGCAAGCCTTGGTGCTATGTTGCCTAAAAGCCAAATCGAGGCACGCGAAATTAACCTATTCTTCCAATTTTACGTTGTTTCTAAGGATCGGATAAGTGAGGATGAAATTGCCCAAGTGAGGGGAAGCCAAAAGCGCTAGGGGGCGCTGGCGGCTAACTCAGTTACCGGAAGTTTTAGCGGCGTGTTAACGAGGGGGTCTTGTTTAGGTTTAGCGGCTAGGGAACCAGAGTGTCTTTAAGACCTATTGGTCAAACTTTTGGAATTGTGGAAAGTGGTAGTCCTGTATTGGGCACCGGCCCGGTCGATATCGACCGGGCCGTGTTTATTTAAACGGTGCGTTTCTTGCACCAAGCTGCCCAATCTTCCGGCGTATCCAGATCCAAAACCGCGTTTTGACCGGGCAGGGGTTGCAGGAATACGCCACCTTGTTGTGACCGGACCACCGTCTGCGCGCCGTGATCGCCGTGTAATGCCGAAAGCTTACTGAAAAGCGTCCGATCGAAGATCACCGGGTGCCCGGGCTTTCCATCTGTGGTTGTTCCGCGCCAGATTACATTGTCGGGATGCAACTGGCGTGCTTTCAAGATCGTTCTCAGATCGGTCTGGGTCAGGTCGGGTAAGTCGGCCAGCAAAACCATGACCGCGGGTGCATCAACAGGAAGGTGTTTTATGGCGGTGCGCAAACTGGCATTCATTCCCTCGGCCGCGTCCGGTACGGGAACGGTCTGTACGTCCATTCCTGCAAGAGCATCGTATCTTGGATGCGGGCGCGGTGGCAGGGCGACAAGGACAGGTGCCACGCCACGCGCTAGGGTCGCCGTACGGGTCAGCAGTGGAATGCCATCAATTTGCTGCATAAGCTTGTCCAGCCCGCCCATACGGCTGGAATGACCGGCAGCAAGCAGGATGATGGGGATTTCGGTCATTGCGCCACACTGCTGTCAGTCATGTGTGCTGTCATCCCCTCATGCGTGTGCCATCTGGGTCAAACAAAGGTGTCGAGATAACCTTCGCTTTGCGCATCTGCCCCAGAATCTCGATTTCAACCTCCAGACCATCTTCTATGCGCCCGGACGGCAGAAAGCCCATGGCGACAGATTTCTGCGCAAAATGAGAGTAGCCGCCGGAGGTACAGAACCCAACAACCGAACCATCCAGCCAGATCGGTTCATAGGCGTTGACGTCCGCATCGTCTGTTTCAACCTCGAAGGCTGCCAACTGGCGGATGGTTCCGTTGGCCCGTTCTAATTCCGCTGTATCGCGGCCGATGAAACGGGTGTTTTTGCTGAATGCAATGAACCGATCCAATCCCGTTTCAGCGGCGGTGTAATCCGGCGAATACTCTCGCATCCATGAGCCAAAAAACTTGTCCAGCCGCAGGCTCATCATTGCGCGCATTCCGAACGGAACAATTCCGTGGGGTTGTCCGGCCTCCCACAGTGTCCACCAAAGCTGACGCTGCGCTAAGGGGTCGCAATAGATTTCATAACCAAGATCGCCCGTATAGCTGACACGCTGAACGATACAGTCGGTCATGCCGACAGTCATCCGGCGCACGGTCAGGAAGTTGAAATCCGCCAGGTCGTCTCGGGTGCAGAGCGCCAGAACCTGCGTTGCCTTTGGGCCGGCAATCTGGAAACCGTTCAACCGGTCGCTGATGTTTTTAATTGTTACACCGTCCTGAGCGTTTTGCTGGAACCACCGCATGTGGAAGGCCTGACTGCCATAGGACGCCGTAAGCTGGAATTCAGTGTCACTCAGGCAGGAAACCGTGAAATCGCCGATTAGCTTGCCTTTTTGCGACATCATTGGGGTCAAAGACAGCCGACCGGGTTTCGGAATGCGACCAGCCATGATCTGGTCCAACCAGTTCCGAGCATTGGGTCCGGTGATGCGGTATTTGCCGAAATTGTGGACTTCGTTGATACCTACAGCTTCACGCACCGCCCGCACTTCGCGCCCCGTCGCCTCGAACGCGTTCGAGCGGCGGAAGGACGGCGTTTCAAATCCCGGCTCGTCTTCCTGCGCAAAATAATTTGGCACTTCAAGGCCGTATTGCTGCCCCCAAACCGCGCCAAGATCGCTGAAGATGTCATACATTGGTGTTGTGCGGTTGGGGCGTGCGGCGGGCAGTTCTTCGTTCGGATAGGCGACGCTGAAGCGTTTTTGATAATTCTCGATGACTTTGGGGCGGGTATAACCTGGGCTGATCCAGTCGCCGAAGCGGGCAACATCCATGGCAAACACATCGCGCTCTGGCTCGCCTTCGATCATCCACTGCGCCAGCGTCAGGCCAACGCCGCCACCCTGACTGAACCCGGCCATGACACCGCAGGCCGACCAGTAGTTGCGCATTCCGGGTACAGGGCCGACCAGCGGGTTTCCATCAGGGGCAAAGGTAAACGGCCCATGGATCACCGATTTTATCCCGGCCTCAGCCAGCACGGGAAAGCGGCGATAGGCGAATTCGATACTGTCGGTGATCTTGTCATAGTCATCGGGCAGCAACTCGTGCCCGAAATCCCACGGGGTGCCGTCTACTGCCCAAGGCTTGCAGGGTTGTTCGTAGAACCCGATGCACAGACCACGCCCTTCCTGCCTTAAATAGCTTTCACCCGCCGGATCCATGACATGCGGATGCTCGCCACCCGCATCAATGATCGCTTCGATCTGGGGGATCGCGTCTGTGACAAGGTATTGATGCTCCATCGGGTGCAAGGGAAAATAGACACCCGCCATGGCACCAACTTCGCGTGCCCAAAGCCCGCCCGCATTAACAATGTGTTCGGCATGGATTGTGCCTTTGTCGGTGACGACATCCCAGCTTCCATCGGGGCGCTGGTTGGTTTCACGCACCATGCAATGGGTTTCAATCGTAGCACCGCCCATTCGCGCGGCCTTGGCATAGGCATGGGTGGTGCCTGACGGGTCCAAATGACCATCCAGCGGATCGTAAAGAGCGCCGATAATTCCGTCGATGTTCGTAATGGGCGCGATCTTTTTGATTTCTTCCGGGCCGACGATTTCTGTCTCAAGCCCCATGAACCGATGCTTGGCGCGTTCGGCCAGCAGCATATCAAACCGGTCCTGATTGTCGGCCAGTGTCACACCGCCCACGTGGTGCAGGCCACAGGACATGCCGGTGATCTGTTCCAGTTCTTTATACAGCCTGATCGTGTAGCCCTGTAGCGCCGCCATGTTGGTGTCGCCGTTGAGGGTGTGAAACCCGCCTGCTGCATGCCAGGTCGAGCCGCTGGTCAGTTCGGACCGTTCCAGCAACATGACGTCCGACCACCCAAGCTTGGTCAGGTGATAAAGAACCGAACATCCGACAACGCCGCCACCAATGACGGCCACCTGGCATGTGCTTTTCATCCGCTCCTCCTTTTCTGGTAGGACGGTGCAGATCAACGATAAAGCATTCTGTCATACGAGCGACAGAGCGCGTCGTTTTTGTCTTGCGTCCAAACCCTATAGGGGCCGCACTTTCAGGGCTGTGATACGATTGCCTTCGCGTGCTGTTACCTCGAACCGGAAGCCATGGAACGAAAACACTTGCCCAACAACCGGGATCATCTGGGCTTCGTGGATGACCAGACCAGCTAGAGTGTTGGCCTCTTCATCCGGTAGCGACCAGTCCAGCGCACGATTGGCGTCACGAATGGTCATCGCGCCTTCGACAAGGAATTGGCCATCATCCGTCCGCACGACCAGCACCTCTTCGGCGATATCGAATTCATCTGCGATTTCGCCCACAATTTCTTCGAGAATATCTTCAAGCGTGATCAGTCCACGCAATGAGCCATATTCGTCTACGACCAGTGCAAAATGAGCGTGCATTCGCAGAAACTCGCGCATCTGGTCATCCAGAGTTGTGGTCTCTGGAACGAAATAAGGGGCATTCGCGACTTTGTCGATGTCAAAGCTGGCCAGACGGTCGGTGCCGCCGTCGCTGCTGCCAGCCTGTGCATACATCGCGCGGAACAAATCCTTGGCGTGAACAACGCCAACAATGTTCTCCTGCTCGTCCCTGAAAACAGGTAGACGAGTGTGAGGGCTTTCAAGGCATTGCCTCAGGATAGCTTCGGGTGGGGCGTTCGCATCGATCATCTCGATGTTGGAACGGTGGAGCATGATCTCTTCCACCGTGCGGTCGCCCAGATCCAGCGCGCCGAGGATGCGGTCGCGATCTTCTTTTTCAACAACCCCTTCTGAATGGCCCAGTTGCAGGGCGCCTGCGATTTCTTCGCGCACGGCCAGAATGTTGCTGTCAGGATCGATCTGAACTCCGAACAAGCGCAATACGCCGCGCACCAGCAATCGCACGGCTGCGACGACAGGCGAAAACACCGTCACGACCACGCTGATGATCGGCGCTACGGCCGCAGCGGCCTTTTCGGAATTGGTGATGGCGTATGTTTTCGGCAAAACTTCGGCAAAGATCAGCACCAGAAAGGTCATGACCAGCGTCGCCAATGCCACGCCGCTTTCGCCAAAAAGACGTGTGAACAACGCCGTCGCCAGTGACGCGGCAAGAATGTTGACGAGGTTGTTGCCCAGCAGAACCGACCCGATCAGACGTTCGTTGTCGTCGGTGATTTCCAGCGCCTTTTTAGCCCCGCGCGATCCCTTGTCGGCCTGAGCGCGCAGTTTCCCCCTTGATGAGGCGGTCAGCGCCGTTTCCGAGCCCGAGAAAAATCCGGACAGGATAAGTAGGAACAGGATAGCGCCGGTCGTAAACCAGAATGCGCCGTCGATCATAGAAGGTAAGGGTTCCATTGGTCCTTGATAGGTTAGTGTACTGCATCCGTTATGGGGACGTCGCTCCGCTGGATCAAGGTCTTAGCCTTTGTCCTCATTGCGGTCTTTGCTCAGTGGGTGATGTTGCAACACCAGTTCCGCCAGACGTTCATCCAGAACATGCGTATAGATTTCGGTCGTCGCCACGTCTGCATGACCCAATAACGTCTGGATCGATCTCAGATCAGCACCATTGGCCAGCAGATGCGTTGCGAATGCATGGCGCAGCGTGTGTGGTGTGACTTTTTCAGAAGAAACACCGCCGCGTACAGCCAGCTCTTTCACCAGCAAAAAGAACCTGTGCCGTGTCAGATGACCGGACTTTCCGCGTGATGGGAACAGAAAGCGCGAGCGTTGAGCGCCTTTTTCCGCGGCCAGATCCTCGGCCTCGTCCCGCGCGGTCAGCCACGCGGCCAGCGCATCCCGGGCCGGGGGCGACAGGGGGACCATTCGCTCCTTCCCCCCTTTCCCCAGCACCAGCAGCATCCGGGGATCGCCACGGGCCGAGGAGACGGGCAGGGAGACAAGTTCAGTCACCCGCATTCCGGTGGCGTACAAAACCTCCATCAGGCAGGTGTTTCTTAGTCTGTCAGCTTCGGTTCGCCCGGTTTTTCGGGCGGCCTCCAGTAAACGATCAACTTCGGGCACATCCAGCGTCTTGGGCAGCCGTTTCTGCCGGCCGGGACCTTTGATCTGAATGGCAGGATTGGCTGCGCGCCAGCCTTCCTCGAAGGCAAACCGGTACAGCTGCTTTATAGCAGACAAACGCCGTGCGCGGGTCGAACGTGACAAGCCCTGTGCATCGCAGTCGATCAGGTAGGCTTCGATCAGGTCGCGATCTGCCTGATCAAATCCGGATTTCTTGCGGTCCAGCCATTCGGCAAAATCTTTCAGGTCGCGCCCATAAGCCAGCAGCGTATTGGTCGCAGCGCCAAGCTCTGCCGCCTGCGCCTGCAAGAACGTTGAAATCCACAGTGCATCCGATGCTGGAGAGCCCATGATCAACGCTTTTGCAGGATCAAAAGGGACAGGGCCGCACGTCGCGCGGTGTCTTCCAGCCCAACGCGCCGAAATGTTGCAATTGCCGCTGTCAGATCCACCAGATTGCCCCGCGCACCATGTGCAAACAATTGCATGGCTTCAATTATGGCTTCGCCCAACTGACCGTTGGTCAGCAACGCATCAATGTCGTTTGGCACCGGCGCTGCCCATTCGAACCCCTGAGCGACGGCATCAGCCAAAGAGGACGGGGACACCGCGCGCCCGGGATCGCCTTGTGCCAAAGCGGCAAGAAACCGGGTTTCGTTCGATGTGTCAGGTGTTGACAAGGCGGCCTGTTCGTAAAGCCCGGACAGCATCAGAATACGCCAGCGCAGGTTTTCGGTGGCAGCAACCGGTAATGTGACAGTCGATAAGCGCTCGGCAAACAGTTCGGCAAACGGAACCTCAAGCCCGACACCGCGCATCTGTTGCCAGACCGGCTGCAAGGTCTTTCCGATCGCTTCCGCGTTCCCGGTGTCTAACGCGCTTTCAAAACGCTGAACGGCGGCCACTCGATCCCAGACAGCACCTGAGGCCGCCGGGTCACGCTCAGTATAAAGGCCCAGCAGCTGATTGGGGGTTAATGCGCCAATGCGGGTAAGCCGTTCCGCTGCTTCGATCTGTGCCTTCCAACCTGCGACATCGCGCAGATCCGCATTGGCAAACGCCCGTGGCAGCGGAGCGGAGGGAAGTCGTTCGCCAATTGCCTCAAACAAACGGAACGTCAGGGGATCAGGGTTCTCAGGCTGCGGCAGGTAAGCTGCGCCTTCATACAGTTCCGGGCTGAGGAAACGGTCCAGAACTGCCAGATCCTCGGGTGGAAGGATTTCAAGCGCATGCGCTGCCTCAAGGGTCAGCGCGGCTGAAGCCCAATCCCCGCGGCGGGCCTTGCAGAAGATCTGAGCCGCATAGTCCCGCGAAAGATGCGGTTCGGCAATAAGGGCGGTACAACTGCGATCCTCATCCCCGGTCAAGAGCGTCGCATCGAACCAGCGCTTGAAACGGTCTCGCGTGTCAGTAGGTCCGGCCAGTTGAACAAGCGATTGCGCCGGATCAGCGGCACCCAGTTGCATCAACCGATCCAGCCGCGCCAGTAAAAGGGTTTCTTCGGCCAGAGGCCCTGACGGCGCGCGTGTTTCAGACAAGAGTAACGTGAACAACAATCGCTGCATCGCCGGGTTGTCACGCACGTGGACGTCGGCGATCAGTTCGGCCAAGCGATCCGCATCGCTGCCTTGCCAAAGGTCGACGGGCAGGCCGGTGACAGAGGACGAAACAAGGCCCAGCGGCTGCGACAGCGCTTCAAGCGAAGTCACCTCAATTCCTGGCAAAGTGCCATCTTGCGTGACCGGTGGTTCCAGCAGAACGGTTCCCGGCAGGTTTTCCGGCGGGTCTGTCAGCCATTCGATGGCGGATAAGGGTTCCTGCGCATGTGCCGACCCGGCCAGTGTGATTGCCAAAAGCAGTTGCTTAGTTGACATCCAGTACAACCGGCTCGCGAATTTCACTTTGAGGCGCAGAGAAATCCACACCAAAGAATGGACCGACATAGGCATAGGCAACCAGCCCGATGAATACTAGGCACAGAACATATATCAGGAATTTGATCAGACGGCTCATGGCGTCACGCTGCCTCAATTTTTGGTTTTGACCAAGTTATAACTGGCATTTTTCCCAAGATCACGTCATTCACGGTGAAATGAGCGAAATTAAGCATAACACGCACTCAGCGGACGCGCAGACCCGATTTGCTCTGCACAAAACCGTGGTTCTGGTGGGGATGATGGGGGCTGGTAAGACAGCCGTGGGCCGCGCCTTGGCTGCGCGTCTGGGTGTTCCATTTCTGGATAGTGATGCCGAAATCGAATCAGCCGCCAACATGACCATCCCCGAAATCTTTGAGCGGGACGGGGAGCCGTTTTTTCGCACCAAGGAAACACAGGTCATCAGCCGCCTGCTGGGCGAGAAAAAAGGCATCCTTTCAACGGGTGGCGGGGCGTTTCTTCAGCCCGACAACCGGCGTATGATCACCTTGCGCGGGGCGTCTGTCTGGCTGCGGGCAGACCTGAAAGTTTTGTGGAGCCGAGTTCGCCACAAGGACACGCGCCCGCTGCTGCGCACTGCTGATCCTTATGCGACATTGAAAGCCCTCTACGAGGCGCGTGTTCCGGTTTACGCGGAGGCAGATTTGATCGTGGATTCGGATGGCGAAACTTCGATCGAGAATATGGTGGACCGGGTTGTCGACGCCTTATTGGCGCGCCCTGATGTTTTGGAAATCAGATAATGCACCAAACAGTACACGTTGAACTTGGAGACCGGTCGTATGACGTTGAGATCGGTCCGGATCTTCTGGCGCGCGCAGGCGATTGGATTGCACCGCTATTGGCGCGCCCCAAGGTGGCCGTCCTGACAGATGAGAACGTAGCTGGCCTGCATCTGGACGCACTACGTGCGGGTCTGAAAGCCGCCGGAATCGAAATGTCCGCGCTGGCCTTGCCAGCCGGGGAGGCGACCAAAAGCTGGCCTCATTTCGAACGCGCGGTTGAGTGGCTGTTGGCTGAAAAGGTTGAACGCAGCGACGTTGTTGTGGCCCTTGGTGGCGGCGTAATTGGTGATCTTGCCGGCTTTGCCGCAGCCGTCCTGCGCCGAGGTGTTCGGTTCGTGCAAATCCCAACGTCTTTGCTGGCGCAGGTCGACAGCTCCGTCGGAGGGAAAACAGGGATCAACGCCCCTCAGGGGAAGAACCTTATCGGCGCTTTTCATCAGCCATCGCTGGTTCTGGCCGATACATCTGTGTTGCAGACCATGACCCAGAGGGACTTTCTTTCAGGGTATGGCGAGGTGGTGAAATACGGCTTGCTTGGGGATGCTGATTTCTTTGAATGGCTTGAGGCGAACGGGCAAAGCGTGTCCTCGGGTGACTTGGCCGCGCGGGTGCGTGCGGTAACCCGCTCGGTTCAGATGAAAGCCGATATCGTGGCCCGGGACGAAACCGAACAAGGTGACCGCGCCCTGCTGAATCTGGGACACACCTTCTGTCATGCCTTGGAGGCTGCCACTGGTTATTCGGACCGTCTTTTGCATGGCGAGGGCGTGGCCATCGGCTGTGCACTTGCGTTCGAGCTTTCGTCCCGCCTTGGGCTGTGTTCACAAGAAGACCCAAGCCGGGTACGCGCGCATCTGCGGGCAATGGGTATGAAAACGGATCTGGCTGATATTCCGGGCGAATTGCCAAGTGCCGAGTCACTGGTGGATCTGATGGGGCAGGACAAAAAGGTCGTGGACGGCCAGCTGCGGTTTATCCTGGCCCGCGGAATTGGTCAGGCTTTTGTGACCTCGGATGTGCCGAAGGATGCGGTCTTATCGGTTCTGTCGGACGCTCTCGCCCCGGTGTGACGCAGGGGTTAACGACCCTGAATGACCATCAGCTCGCCGATGTTTTCGCGGGTTATGTAACCGATCATACGACCGCCATGGCTCAGAACTGCAATCGCCGGCGCACCATTGTGCAGGTGTTCCAGTACGTCCTCAAGGCCGGTTGTCAGCAAGACTGTGGGAACGTCAGCATCCATGATCGAGGTCGCGGGCGCAGTTCTGGGCTGGTCGCTTGCCAGAGCGGTGAACAGGCGATCGCGTGTCACAAAGCCCAGCAAAGTGTGATTTGGGTCCAGTACCGGAAACTCGTGCTGTGTGGTGTGAATGACGGCTTGCGCAGCTGTGCTTAGCGTATCGCTGGGGGACAGGGCATGAAATTCAGTGATCATCGCGTCACGAGCCAGAACACGGCGGACCGCGGATCGCAAAGCGACATCCTGGCTTTCTGCATTCGCTGCAAAGAACACGAATACGGCGATCAATACCAGAATTGGATTGCCGGAGCTCAGCCCTAGAAATCCAAACCCGACAGCGACAATCTGGCCACCAACCGCTGCAATTCGGGTGGCTTTGACGCGATTCATGCGCAAACAGAGAAGGGCGCGAAAAACGCGGCCTCCATCCATTGGGAAGGCCGGGATCAAGTTGAAGATGGCCAAAAGCAGATTGATATAGGCCAGCTTGTCCAAAATCCTCACATTTGGTGATTCCAATTGCGCGAGGGTCTCAAGCGGCATCCCTGCACCAAGCACGGCAAGGCCAATGAAGATAGCGATATTCACTGCCGGACCCGCAAGCGCCACCAGAACCTCTTGCATCGGTTTTTCCGGCATTCTCTCAAGTCGGGCCAGGCCACCGATGGGCAGAAGGGTGATGTCGGGGGTTTTGATACCATAGCGCCGCGCCATAAGAGCGTGACCGAACTCATGCGCGACAACGCAGGCAAACAGGGCCAGAACAAAGAGAAGGTTCTCAATCGCGGCTGGCAGGCCACCGGTCGAGAATGCGGCAAAACCGACCCAAGCCAGCAGCAGAAAAAAGGTGACATGGACCCTCAGTTCGGAACCGAGCAATCGGCCGAGAGAGAAGGACCATGTCATATTGTTACTCCGCTTTGGTTAGAACGGAATCTCGTCATCGTCGATTCCGCCCGAGGCTGGTGCCGCAGAGCTGGAAGGACCGCCATAGGGGTCATCGTAACCGCCACCGGCCTGGCCACCACCATAACCGCCGCCGCTGCCGCCACCGCCTTCACCACGACCGTCCAGCAGGGTCAGTTCCCCGCGATAGGGGCGTAGGACAACCTCGGTCGTATACCGATCCTGACCGGATTGATCCTGCCATTTGCGGGTTTCCAGCTGGCCTTCGATATAAACCTTGCTGCCCTTGCGCAGATATTGCTCGGCGATGCGGGCCAGCGGTTCCGAGAAGATGGCAACCGAATGCCACTCTGTCCGTTCGCGCCGCTCACCTGTGTTGCGGTCTTTCCAGTTCTCCGAGGTGGCAATGCGCAGGTTGCACACTTTGCCGCCGTTCTGGAACGACCGGACCTCGGGGTCGCGGCCAAGATTTCCCACCAGAATGACCTTGTTGACTGAACCCGCCATGTAAATCCTCGTTCTGTTCTGCGTAAATGCGCCGAATCTGACGCAATGAGTTTCGTGAGACCCTATACGGCCTGCATCATGGTTGAAAACAGTTGATACAACACTGTCGAATAAGAGTCTTACTGTACTATTTACCAAGCTTTCATTTTTTGCGGGAATACCTATACTCCCACTGGTTTTGATCGAGCAGGATAAGCAAAGATGCGTTCTTGGGTTGCTGGGTTTTCCGTTGCCTGCCTTGTATTGGCCGTTGCGCCGGTGCAGGCACAAACATTGTCCAGCAAAAGCCGCAAGGATATCTTCCTGAAGCAGGCGAAGGTTCTGGATTCTCGTGCGGCAACCCAGTACCGCGACTCGGCCCGGCTGAAACCCAAAACAACGCGTGATCAGGTCAGCAAACGGTATTCAGGAAAATATCGTGGAGAATATCTGGAAATCGCACGGCGTGTTGCTCGCCTTCACAACATCCCTGAAGATCTCTTTTTGCGTCTGGTGCAGCAGGAAAGTGGATGGAACCCACAGGCGAAGTCACATAAAGGTGCGTTGGGATTGGCGCAGCTTATGCCACAAACGGCCGAGCTTTTGGGCGTAAACCCGCATGATCCCAAGCAGAACCTCGAAGGCGGTGCCAGATATCTGTCTTGGCAGTACCGCAAGTTCAAATCGTGGCCTTTGGCGCTGGCGGCCTATAACGCGGGTCCTGATGCGGTTGAAAAGCACGGTGGGATCCCGCCGTACAAGGAAACCCAGAACTACGTGAAGGTTATCTGGGGCGGCTGAAACTGATGCTGCGCTGCAGAGTGTCGTATTCTTGATTCAGTGCAACGCCTCCAACTAACCTGACAGGGTATCGCCCAGTAACTGGTGAGGCCCCTCATGCCTGTTGATCATCCGCAGATTCCCAAAGAAACGCTGGCAAACTGGCAGCAACTTGTTGATCTGGTCGCAGAACTGGCCGACGTGCCCGCAAGCCTGATCATGAAAACCGACGCGCCGGATCATGCGGTTTTGATCACATCCGATCACCCCGAGAATCCATATCCGGTCGGTCTGAGTTTCCAGTTGAACCCCAAGCTATACTGTAAGGGTGTTCTGGAGCGTGACGGAGAGTTGGTGGTCGAAGACGCCAAATGTGATCCGGTTTGGGCGGACAACGACGACCTGGAACACGGAATGACCTTTTACATCGGCTTACCGCTGAAATGGCCCGATGGATCGGTGTTCGGCACAATCTGTGTTCTGGACCGTAAACAGAACCGGCGGGCCTTGTTATTCCGTGAGGGGTTGGCGCAGTTCGCGCGCATGGTCGAGTCGGATTTGGCTTTGTTGCAAGAGGTTTATCTGAGACGCGCGTTGGAAGAGAAACTGAACGAAACACTTGCCCAGCTTGAAACGCGTGTTTCGGATCGAACCCGAGAGCTGCAGGAGACGAACACAGCGTTGCGCGTATTGCTCTCAAGTCTCGACGATGACCGCAAGAACCGGGATCACGAAATCGTCGAGCAGGTTCGCAGCAGAGTTTTGCCGTATCTTGAAAAGGTTCGGGCGCAGCTTTCAGGGGATGAGGCGCAGTTTGTCTATCTTGAGCTGGCCGAGAAGAACCTGAACGAGATCACGTCTTCGCTGTCTGACAAGTTGACGGATGCCTTTGCGGCAATGACCCCGACAGAAATGGAAATTGCTCAGATGGTCATGTTTGGGAGAACCACGAAGGACATAGCCAAGGCCCTGTCCCGAGAGACGTCGACAATCGATTTTCACCGCAACAACATTCGCCGAAAACTTGGACTTGAGGGCCGGGATAAAAACCTGCGCAGTCACTTGCTCTCGATTTCGTGAATGTCGAATATGGGGATTGCCCCCATATTCCACCCCTATTTTTTCGGTCTGAGCCGATGTGCTTTAGCTTGTTACCTTTTGGGATGAGGTGCGGAAAAAAGGCGCACGTCCAACAGAGAGGTACATAGATATGGATCGCAAGGATCTGAAGCCGACCATCCTGAAAGGGGACAGGGATCATCTGGCACCGGGTTTGTCTCGGCGGTCATTTTTCATGGCGGCAGGTGCTGCCGGTGTTGGCGCGACCGCTTCAGTGCTGGGGGCGAAACCGGCCGAAGCGCAATCGCAAGCCTGGTTGCAGCCAGGGAACAATAACCATGTGATTGACCTGCAGGGATCGACGGGTCAGGCCAGTGCCGGAGTTGTCGGTATCGATTATTATGGCCATTGCGCCATCAAGATCACTTCGCCCAACGGCGCAACGGTCCTGCTTGACCCCTGGCGTGATGACCCGTCGGGCGCGTGGGGGCTTTGGTTCCGCAATGAATTCCCCCAGATTCCGGTAGACATTACCCTGTCGACCCACGCGCATTTTGATCACGACGCGATCGAACGCCCAAGCTCGACCATGGTTCTGGACAGGATGGTGGGCAATTTCGAGTTCGCCGATATCAAGATCACTGGTTTTGCTGATAAACATGCCTGCGTGGCGCCGGGGTGGTACAACTGGACCAATGCACTGGCCGAGTTTGGGGTCGATGCCTGCCCACCGAACAATGTGGGTCATATGGATATGGTGGTCTATCTGGTGGAAACAGGCGGCATTCGTACGCTGATCTGGGGTGACAATCGCCATAACCCACCGCAGGAGTTTTGGGACGCCGTCGGACAGGTCGATGTTCTGACCCTGCCGGTAGACGGGTCGCAACATATCCTGAGTTTCGATCAGGGTAATGACATCGTGGCCAAGCTAAAGCCCAAGATCATTATCCCAACCCATTACCTGAATGAAGTCACGTCTTACACGCTGACCACGCTGCAATCTGCGGACGAGTGGGTAAAGGGGCAGAAAAGCTATCAGATGCTTGACAGTGCCAGCCTGAAACTGGAGGCCGGAGAGATTTCAGGCATGGATCAGGAGTTCATGCATTTCGGCAACAACGTCATGACCGGCTGAGAGTCTTGTAGGGAACCACCACTCACAAGCGTCGCCGGTCTCCTCGTGACACGCGGCGCTCACAGAAAGGGCCGGTCAACGACCGGCCCTTTCCAGTAAAGATCCGCAAACCTATTCAGCCGCGACTTTGATCACGGGTTGCATCCGTGCCAGCACCTCTTCGGACAAGTGGCACTTTACCTGATGACCCTCGGCCAATGTCTGCACTGGCGGTACATGCGACTCACAGCGACCGTCAGGCACTTCGGACTTCCAGCGACACCGTGTCTGGAACGGGCATCCCGGTGGCGGGTTCATGGCCGAAGGGATATCACCCTCCAGTACGATGTGCTGCTTTTCGACCGATGTATCGGCGATGGGAACAGCACTCAGCAGCGCTTCGGTATAAGGGTGGTAGGGGGGTGCAAAAACCTGGTCAGTTGTGCCCAGCTCGACCACGTGGCCCAGATACATCACCATTACCCGGTCGCTGAGGTATCGCACGATGGAAAGGTCATGGCTGATGAACAGCAACGTGGTTTTGTGCACGCGCTGAATTTCCATCAGCAGGTCGGTCACCGCAGCTTGCACGGAAACGTCCAGCGCTGATACGGGCTCGTCGGCCACCACGATGCGCGCATCACCAGCAAAGGCGCGCGCGATACCAACGCGTTGCTTCTGGCCACCTGACAGCTGACGCGGCATCCTGTCTGCAAAGGCGCGCGGAAGTTTCACCAGATCCAGCAGCTCCAGCATCCGCTTCTTGCGATCAGCCTCGGAATTGCCAACACCGAAGATTTCCAATGCCCGGATGATTTGGCGCCCAACGGTCATCGACGGGTTCAGCGTGTCGAACGGGTTCTGAAACACCATCTGAACTTCACCAACGGTCTTTGCGTCACGCTCTTCTATGGGCACTTGTTCGATATTGCGGTTGTCCAGCAGAATCTGCCCATCCGTGGCCGTCTCAAGACCCATCAGAACTTTGGCGAACGTGGATTTGCCGCAACCGGATTCGCCCACAATGGCCAACGTCTCGGATTCATGCGCCTCGAAACTGAGCGTTTCGTTTGCTTTCACAACCTTCTTTTCGCCACCGCCGAACAGGGCGTTTGCCGCAACCTCATAGTATTTCTTGAGGTTGTCCATCTTCAGAACGACCCTGCCGATCTCACCTTTCTCTTTCTGTTCACCCACCGTGATCGGTGCGTTCCAGTCGATCTCTTTGAATTTCAGGCAACGGGTATGGTGCCGGTCATTTCCGGGCACTGCCTCCATCAGGATGTCCTTGGCGTCACAGCGACCCTCTTCGAAATAGTCGCAGCGCGGGCCGAAATTACAACCAGGGGGCCGCTCATGGGGTAGAGGAAAGTTCCCCGGTATAGCCACCAGCGGGCGCGAATTCTTGTCGGCCCCCGGCAGCGGGATCGACCGGAACAGGGCCTGCGTATAAGGATGCTGCATCTCATCAAACACATCCTTGATCGAGCCGCGCTCGACCGCCTCACCTGAATACATGACGCAAAGCCGGTCGCAGGTTTCCAGAACCAGACCGAGGTTGTGCGAAATGAACAGCATCGAAGTGCCGTATTTCTTACCCAGATCCTTCACCAGTTCGACCACGGCAGCCTCAACCGTCACGTCAAGTGCCGTCGTTGGCTCATCAAGGATCAGCAGCGCCGGTTTTGACATCAGTGCCATCGCGATCACGATCCGCTGTTGCTGACCGCCTGACAGCTGGTGCGGGAACGAGTTGAGCATTCGCTCTGGGTCCGGCAGGCGCACATCGGTGACAACTTCCAGAGCGCGCGAATACGCTTCTTCTGCGCTGACGCCCTCGTGAATCATGGGCACTTCCATCAGCTGCTTGCCGATCTTCATCGCCGGGTTCAGCGAGGCCATCGGCTCCTGATAGATCATCGCGATCTCATTGCCGCGTATGTCGCGCAATTCATCTGAACTCATTTCCGCCAGATCACGACCCTTGAACTTGATCGTACCGCCAACGATGCGACCGTTTTTACCAAGGTCCTGCATGACGCCCAGCGCCACCGTGGATTTACCGCAACCAGATTCACCGACCAGACCAACAGCTTCACCGGGTTGGACGCTGACTGAGAAATCCATCACAGCCGGAATTTCCCGCAGGCGGGTAAAGAAGGAAATCGACAGCTTGTCGATCTCAAGGATCGGGCCGTCATAATCCGCCATCTTGCTCATCTTGTATCTCCTCACCAGATCGAGGGGATCCCATTCATCTGGCTAAAAATATCTCGGGGGGTCCGGGGGGCTGGCCCCCGGTCGCTTTCACATCAGTCTTTCAGACTTTCTTCGCGCAAACCGTCGGCCAGCAGGTTCAGACCCAGAACCAGCGTCAACAAGGCCAGCGCGGGCGGCAGAGCAGGGTGCAGGTAGATCGACAAAAGCTTGCGCCCCTCGTTGATCGTCGACCCCCAGTCAGGGCTTTCGGGCGGCAGGCCCAGCCCAAAGAAACCTAAGGTTCCCAGAAGAATGGTGGTATAGCCAATGCGCAGGCAGAAATCGACGATCAGCGGGCCACGCGCGTTGGGCAGGATTTCCCACAGCATGATGTACCACGGACCCTCGCCACGGGTTTGTGCTGCCGCCACATAGTCACGGGTTTTGATGTCCATCGCCAGTCCGCGCACAATGCGGAACACGGTGGGCGAATTCACAAAGACCACCGAGACAAAGACCACCAGAATACCGCCTGGAATATCGAAAAGATCCAGATAGGTCGGCAGACCCCAGATACGATAGGCGTCGGTATTGATGATGTAGCCACCGGTCGAAATCAGAGACAGGTAGAACCAACCTGCAACCCCCAAAACTCCGATCAGCAGCGGTGTTCGGAAGTTCGGTCTGGTATAGTAGCGTGAGTTCAGCAGCACGCCGAGGAATATGATAGGGAATACGAACAAGACAGCCGCCATGTAGTTCGGCACACCGGTCGCAACGATCTCAGGTGTGACCAGCAGATAGAACAGCAGGATCACTGGGAAGGCCAGGATCAGGTTTGCAAGGAAGGACAGCAAAGTATCCAGCCGACCACCGTAGTAGCCTGCCGGCAGACCCAGCGTGATGCCAACCATGAAGGCAAATATCGTGGCAAGCGGGGCGATCTGAACAACAATCCAAGCCCCTTTGACCATGCGGCTGAACACGTCGCGGGCCAGGTTGTCGCCACCCAGCAGATACCAGGCGTATTGACCGTCCTCCAGATTGGACAGTGGCGTCCCTGGCACTTTGTTCTTCATGCCCGAGACCTGCGACAGCGGATCATGTGTAACGATCAGATCCATCGCGCCGAAAATCCCGGTGAAGACCCAGAACATCACAAGGCCAAAGCCAATCATGCCGATTGGACTGTCAAACAGTTTGCCGTAGAGGCCAAGCTTGCGTTTGAAAGCGATCGACATGGCATAAAGGATGATCAAAGACACCCATACGGGCAAAAACTGCTGGGACATGGCGCCAATTATTCCGGCGCTGGTGCCCATCAGAACGCCTAGCACAATATAGGCGAGTGCGATTCCTACACTGGCCAGGAAACTGTAACGCAGCGCCAATTGTATCAGTGTCCGCAGGCCTGAGCTTGAGCTCAACGTACCGTCCGGGTTCACCGTCATCTGGTCTTCGGGCAGCACGATGCTGGCCAGCATCCATACGGCAATGGACAAGAGCATCAGCGCAAGGCCAAGTGCAAAAAGCGGGTTCAGGAAGGCGATAGAGCCGGTCCAGGTAAGTGGTTCCATGATCTAACCCTCCTTAAGAAATGCGTATGCGCGGGTTGAGGTAGACATAGCCGATATCAGAGATCAGCTGGGTCACCAGCACCACAAAGACCGACACGACCGAAATTGCCAGTAACAGCTGAATGTCGTTATTGCCCGCGGCCTGAACCAGCGCCCAGCCGAAGCCCTTGTAGTTGAACAGGGTCTCGACGATCACCACGCCATTCAGCAGCCAGGGGAATTGCAGCATGATGACGGTGAACGGTGCGATCAGCGCATTACGCAGCGCATGTTTCATGACGATATTGGGGAAGGACACACCTTTCAGACGCGCCGTCCGGATATATTGGGCGGTCATCACTTCAGTCATCGAGGCGCGGGTCATCCGGGCAATATAACCCATCCCATAAAGCGCAATGGTCAGGACCGGCAGGAAGAAGTTTTCAAAGGTCGGGTTCTCCATCGCTTGCGTGGCCGTACCCTTGAACCACTTCAATCCAACTGCAGAAGAGGTGAAGATGGCGATAAAGATCACGCCCGAGACGTATTCCGGTGTCGCCGTCGTTGTGATGGCGAAGGTCGACAACGTCCTGTCGGTGGCAGATCCTTCTTTCATTCCTGCCAAAACACCAAGGATCAACGCAGACGGAACCATCAGCAGCATGACCCAGAGCATCAGACGGCCAGTCAGAGCCAATCTGTTGCCAACAACGGTCGAAACCTCTTCCTTGAAGACAGTCGAATAGCCCCAATACCCTTGCAGGATTCCGCAGAAATTCGGAGATTCCTCGGCGGTTTTGCCCGGCAGAATGCATCTTCCCTGAACGGTTCCGTCTTCATTCGTGTACCGATATGAGGGCAGGACACCCAGCCATTCGCCGTATTTTATCGGAGTGGATTGGAGGTAACCATTTTTGTTCAGGTAGCTCTCAACCTGCTCATCCGACATCCGAAAGTTGCCCTGCGTTTTCGCCAGCTTTTCGAGGTTCGGATAGAGGTTGGTTAAGAAGAAAACCAGGAATGTCAGACACAATGCCGTCAACAGCATGATGCCAACGCGCCTTAGAATGAAAAGTCCCATATTTGCCCCTGTGGGTCGGCTAGCGCGGGTTTCATGGAACGCCACGCTTAGCTGTTATTATTTGTTCGCCGCATTCAGGAAGAAGAGGCCGCGCCGAGGTGGCGCGGCCTTTTGTGTTTTGGCTCAGGACGTAAAGCCGAACTTATAAAGCTGCGGCAGGTCAGCGATATGCTTTTCAACACCCACCAAATTGTCGCGATGATGGCGCATCGCAGTCCGCCAATAAGGTTGGATCGTGACACCTTCGTCGATCATGATCGCCTGCAGTTTGGCCATCACTTCGCGACGCTTATCTACGTCCGCGATCGAGTTTGCTTCAGACAACAAGGCGTCGAACTCTGCATTGGCGAAACCTGATTCATTCCAGGCAACACCTGACTTGTAGGCCAGCGCCAGAACCTGGGTGCCCAATGGGCGGTGGTTCCAGTTCGTCGACGAGAAGGCGTATTTCGTCCAGTCGTTCCAGAAAGTTGATCCCGGCAGAACTGTGTGCTTGGCCTTGATGCCAGCGTCGTTCAGTTGCGCTACAACCGCAGCTGTGGTGTTACGACGCCAGTCATCGTCGATCGATTGCACTTCATGCTCAAAGTCACCCATACCCGCTTCGTCCATCAGGGCTTTCGCGCCGGCAGGATCATACGGAATGCGAGTTACGGCCGAGTCATGTTCAGGGTGCATTGGCCCGACGTGGCAGTTGTCAGCCGGAATGCCATAACCCGACATACCCAGTTCCAGACACACTTCGTTGTCCACCGCCATGGCTAAAGCCTGACGAACGCGCTTGTCGCCGTAGATTTTGTTACCGTTTTCGTCCTCCGCCAACTGGTTCGGCCGGATAACGATGGTGAAGCCCGACGGGATTTCCGAGCGCACAAGCCCAATGCCGTCGAAGATGTCGACGAATTCGCCAACAGACTCCCAGTTCATGTCGATCTCTTCGGCCTCATAAGCCGCAAGGAATGCAGCCGGGTCAGTGCCGTAGTCGATGAACTCGATGCGGTCTATATAGCCGCCTTTGCCGGCCTCATAACCCCACCATTCGAATCCTTCGTTGCGCACCAGCACGCCTTTGACGCCAACTTCGTGGCTGTCGGGCAGCATGAAGCCTGTGCCGACCGGGTTTGAAAGCATGTCGTTTGCATCAAAGCTGCTATGAACGATAGGAGCGGGATAGTCCGCCATGCCCGGGATGATCGTGATGTCAGGCGCGTTGCACTTCAGTTTTACAGTATGGGAGTCGACAACGGTGATCGCACCGTCCGCAGCTTGCTGAGTGCTTTCGTCGATAAGCGACGCCATACGCGATGCCATCGAGTTGCCTTCCAGACCAGCGTCACACCATCCAGCGATGTTGCGGGCCACGTCTTCGGCTGTGAAATCGTCGCCATTGTTCCACTTTACGCCCTTGCGAACGTTCAATGTGTATTCGGTGGCATCGGCGTTAGCTTCCCAGCTTTCCAGCAGCATCGGCTTGAACGAGCCATCGTTGTTGTATTCGACGAGGTACTCCAGCCAGCCAGCTGTGAAAGTAGCAATTTGCGTCCAGTCATAAGTCCGCGGATCTTTGAGCGCACGCACTTCCATCTGATAGCGGATGGTGCCGCCGCGCTGCGGCTCTTGCGCCGCCGCAGGCGACTGCAGACCGATCAATCCATAGGCTGCCGGTACCGCGACACCCAGCGCCGTCGCGCGGGCCAGAAATTCCCGGCGGCTAAGCTTGCCGTCACGGTATTCCTGCGCGTGCATCTCGGCCGCCCAGTGCACCTTGTCTGTGGTGATTGCCGTATTGGTCATAAATGTCTCCCTGTGACATTGATTTTGTTGATTTGTTATTGTTCTAAGCGACACGGGCTTGTCCTGTCGAAAGAAAGAAGGGTTCCGGTTTTTGGACTCTGTGCATCCCCATGCCGCTATTCGGCACCAGAATTCACTTAACGTCAACGTTCGGAATCGACATAAAATGCACAAAAGCGACGTTCCCGCAGTGTTGATACTTTGGCGCGGATTTTGTCATGTGGCGCTTCGTCAGGAGAAATCCTTGCGGAGATTCTGTGTCAAATCACTGATAACAGACGAAAAACTAATTCGTTTCCGTTGATCCGTTTACTTTGGTTGTCAAATCTTGTGGAATGAACAACACTAGATATCACTTTGAGAAATCAACGTGATTCCATGTTTTCATTCTGGCCCGGAACCACGTGCGTTGGCGTTTGGCAAATTGCCTGGTCGAGATTGTGGCCCTTTCACGGGCCTGATCCAAAGTCAGTTTTCCATCCAGATAGGCCATAAGCTCTGGCACACCAATGGCTTTGCAGGCGGGAAGAACGGGGTCGAAACGATCCCGCATGGCGCGAACTTCGTCGATTGCGCCCAGTTCCAGCATCTGGTCAAAACGGCGTTCAATCCGGTTCAGAAGCCACGCTTTGTCGACGTCGAAAACGATTGGAACCACATCTTTCAGCCGTAAGATTGGCGGTGGAGTATCGGCCTGCCAGGACATCAGGCTGCGCCCCGTGGCACGCTGCACTTCCCAAGCGCGCTGCACGCGCGCGCGGTTCTGTATATCCAGACCAGCCAGAGTCTGTTCGTCAACCCCGGCAACAAGATCAGCAAGGGTCAGTAAGTTTGCTTCGGCCCGCACCTGCACTGGGGTAGCAGGGATCTCGGCCATGCCTTCGGTCAGGGCCGTGAAATACAATCCTGTGCCGCCGACGATGATTGGCCGCTGGCTCCCGGTCAGCAGTGGCACCACTTCACGCAGCCAGTGACCGGCTGAATAATCCTGATCATAGGCGATGTGACCATAGAGCAGATGCGGTGCGCGTTCTTCTTCTTCGGCAGATGGTCGGGCCGAAATCACGCGCCAACAATCATAAACCTGACTTGCATCGGCATTGACGATGACCCCGCCATGGCGTTCGGCGATCTCCAGTGCCAGCGCTGATTTCCCGGATGCTGTGGGCCCTGCAATCAGGACAGGCTTGTCATCGGGAATAGGGGGCAATTGCCGAAATATCGCGTCTGTTGATCGCCGGGTCATATGCGGTTGCCTCAATCCTCACCAACCGCATTGAACCTGCGGAGCTTTTGCTTCATTTTGCGCCGGAAATTAACCCCGTGCCAGCCCGGAGCGCAACATGAGCCTTTCCCCGTCTTCTGAAACTGCCGAAACCCCGAAAACCACATACAAACGTGTCATGTTGAAAATTTCAGGAGAGGCATTGATGGGAGATCAGGGCTTTGGCCTGCACCCTCCAACCGTTCAGCGCATCGCGCAAGAGGTGAAATCGGTTCACGATCTGGGTGTTGAGATCTGCATGGTTATCGGTGGCGGAAACATTTTCCGGGGCCTGAGTGGGTCTGCTCAGGGTATGGAGCGGACCACAGCAGACTATATGGGGATGTTGGCCACGGTGATGAACGCACTGGGTATGCAGTCAGCCCTGGAAGAGATTGGGGTGTTCACGCGGGTTATCTCGGCCATTCGGATGGATGAGGTGTGCGAGCCGTATATTCGCCGTCGTGCCGTGCGGCACCTTGAAAAGAAAAGGGTGTGCATCTTTGCTGCCGGAACCGGTAACCCGTATTTCACCACCGACACCGCGGCGACATTGCGCGCCAATGAAATGGCATGCGAGGCGATTTTCATGGGCAAGAACGGTGTCGACGGCGTTTACGACAAGGATCCCAAGCAACATGCCGACGCGGTGCGCTATGACACGGTCACCTATGACGACGTTCTGGCCAAGCGCTTGCGGGTCATGGATGCGTCGGCCATCGCGCTGGCGCGTGACAACAACCTGCCTCTGATCGTCTTCGGTCTGGATGAGCCCGGTGGTTTCCGTGGTATTCTTGCAGGCGAGGGGACGTATACCAAGGTTCAGGGTTGAGGCCCGAACGAGACTTGGCCCAGAGTATGAGCAACTCAGCCCTGGCAGTCCCGCCGGGGCTTTTTCTTTTGCTTCAGCTTGACGGTCGCGGATGGCGCTGTCTAAGTAACGGTGTCCTTCTGCGGTGAAGGGCTGCCCGGTGTTTCGTCAGTCCATGACGCAAGCACAGGCTGGGCTGGAAGACCTGCCATGATTTCTGAGATGTCCGGAAACATGAGCGGGCATCTTGTTGATATGACAGCACAACTAAGGAGCAATGAGGCATGAGCTCTCTGGATATCAATTTCGTTCGGGCACAGTTTCCGGCTTTTTCCGAACCCAGCCTGAAAGGACAGGCGTTTTTTGAGAACGCGGGCGGGTCTTATACCTGCAAGCCGGTGATCGACCGTCTGACTCGGTTCTATACACAGCGAAAGGTTCAGCCCTACGCCCCGTACGAGGCCAGCCGTCTTGCAGGCGCAGAGATGGATGAGGCACGCACGCGCATGGCCGCCATACTGGGTGTTGAAACCGATGAGCTGAGCTTTGGCCCATCGACAACTCAAAACACCTATGTTTTGGCGCAGGCATTCCGGCAGTGGATGAAACCCGGCGAGGCGATTGTCGTGACCAATCAGGATCACGAGGCAAATTCTGGCCCTTGGCGCCGTCTGGCCGAGGCAGGGATTGAGGTGCGGGAATGGCAGATCGATCCGGAGACCGGATCACTGAACCCGCAGGATCTGGAAAATATGTTGGACGAAAAAGTGCGTCTGGTCTGCTTTCCGCATTGTTCCAATGTCGTGGGAGAAATTAACCCGGTCACCGAGATCACTGCGATTGCCCACGCGGCAGGCGCATTTGTCTGCGTGGACGGCGTATCTTATGCCCCGCACGGGTTTCCGAATGTTGGCGATCTAGGGCCGGATATCTATCTGTTTTCGGCCTATAAAACGTACGGCCCTCATCAAGGCTGCATGGTCATTCGCCGAACATTAGGAGAGTTGTTGCCCAACCAGGCGCATTATTTCAACGCCGATGTTCTGTATAAACGCTTTACCCCGGCAGGCCCGGATCATGCCCAGATTGCGGCAAGTGCAGGTATGGCCGATTACGTCGAGCTTCTGTGTGCTCATCACGGCGGGCCTGACATGGGCGCGGCAGAGCAGGGTGCATTTGCCCATGATCTGATGCGCGCGCATGAGGTGTCCTTACTGCAACCGGTTCTGGACGCGGTAAAGGATCGCAATGCGGTGCGTCTGATCGGCACATCAGACGCCACCCGGCGCGCGCCGACCGTTGCGCTGTCGTTGAACCGCCCGGCTGAACCTGTTGCGGCGGAACTGGCGCAATACGGCGTTATGGCCGGTGGCGGCGACTTTTATGCTGTGCGCCCCTTGAAAGCGATGGGAGTAGATCCGGCAGAGGGCGTTTTGCGGGTCAGCTTTACGCATTATACC
The DNA here is from genome assembly GCF_056542225.1 of Ruegeria sp. AE3. Taxonomy (NCBI): domain Bacteria; kingdom Pseudomonadati; phylum Pseudomonadota; class Alphaproteobacteria; order Rhodobacterales; family Roseobacteraceae; genus Ruegeria; species Ruegeria sp. AE3. Next base: position 576,499 of record NZ_JBQFZL010000001.1, read on the forward strand.
TCGCAGCAGGAGGTTGATCAGCTTTTGGAGGCGCTTGAACGCGTTTTGTAATCCACTTTCCGCCGGGATTCGTAGAATGAAGAAACCAACTGGGCGAATATGGAAAACGAGCATTCTCCGATCATCTTATGGTTCCGACGGGATCTGCGCCTGTCGGACCATCCGGCGTTGACTGCAGCTGTCGCAAGCGGTCGTCCGATCATACCAGTTTTTGTTCATGACCCTCTTGTGCGACACCTTGGCGCGGCCCCGAAATGGCGGTTGGGGCTGGGTCTGGGGGTCTTTAGCGACGCTCTGACGAGGCTGGGTAGCCGCCTGATCCTGCGGCGTGGCGATGCGCTTGAGCATTTGCAGACACTTGTTAAAGAGACGGGCGCAAAGGCTGTCTATTGGTCGCGGGCCTATGATCCGGCGTCGATCAGACGCGATACACAGATCAAAACGGCTCTGACCGAACTGGGGGTATGCGCAAAGTCTTTTTCCGGTCATTTGCTTTTTGAGCCCTGGACGGTAGCAACAAAACAGGGCCAGCCGTTTCGTGTCTACACCCCTATGTGGCGCGCGATTCAGCGGCGGGACGTGCCCGCGCCGGATGCGTTGGTGTCACGCTTGGCAGCGCCAGCTACCTGGCCTTCCAGTGACAGACTAAGCACCTGGCAGATGGGTGCGGACATGAATCGGGGTGCTGCAATCGTGCGTCCCCATGTCCAACCCGGCGAGCAGGCCGCCCGCGATCGCCTTGAGCACTTTCTCGACCATATCCCCCGTTATTCCACTGACCGTGACCGATTGGATTTGGAAGGAACATCAAACCTGTCAGAATACCTTTCATTGGGCGAGATCGGGCCACGTACAGTCTGGCACAGGGTTCAACAGGCTGCGATGATGGGAACCCCCGGCACTGAGGCATTTCTGCGGCAGATGGTCTGGCGTGAGTTTGCCTATCACCTGATGTATCACTCACCGCATCTGCTGACCGAAAACTGGAAAGCGGAATGGGATGATTTCCCCTGGAACGTCGATCCGCACCATCCTGAAGTTGCCGCCTGGAGGCAGACCCGAACCGGAATTCCTGTCGTCGATGCTGGCCTGCGACAGATGTATGTGACAGGCCGTATGCATAATCGGGCCCGGATGATTGTTGCCAGCTACCTGACCAAACATCTGATGACACACTGGAAAATCGGGATGAGTTGGTTCGAGGATTGCCTGATTGACTGGGACCCGGCCTGTAACGCCATGGGCTGGCAGTGGGTTGCTGGGTCAGGCCCCGACGCGGCACCTTTCTTTCGCATATTCAACCCTCAAACGCAGGCGGAAAAGTTTGATCCGCAGGGGTCTTACCTGCGGCGCTGGATCGCCGAAGGCCAGACGAAACCCAGTGACATTGCGCTTTCTTATTTTGCTGCGGTTCCCCGGTCATGGAACCTGTGTCCGCAGGCGGATTATCCCGAACCTGTCGTGAAACTGGCAGACGGTCGAAACCGCGCCTTGCGTGCGTATGAAAGCCGAAAATCCCACTAAGGAACTGAAAACTTGCCAGAAACAAAATCGCGCCCTAGCCTGATAACTGTACCGCAGAGGGGAGAGCGGATGGTGCTGACGACGACAGAGGGGCAGTCGGATCTGCCCAGGTATTTCGCCCAGGTCTTCAAGATGCTGACCCGAATGGAGTCGGGGCGGTTGGACATTACATTGCCCGATGGCCGCACTTTTCGCGCTGAGGGGCCCAAGGCAGGGCCCGTCGCCCAGATCGACATTCACAACGGAGATGTTTTTGCCCGCCTGATCCGCGAAGGCGAACTGGGTTTTTCTGATGCCTACCTTGAGGGACATTGGAGCACGCCAGACCTCCGCTCATTCATGGATCTGGTCCATTTGGGGTCTGAGACCGTCTATGACGGATTTACTGGGAAATTTCTTGTTCAGGCCTATGAACGGCTACGGTTCTGGCTTCACCGTAATAACAGGACGCAGGCGAAGAAGAATATCTCGTACCACTATGATCTAGGTAACGACTTCTACGGTTTGTGGCTGGATGACACGATGACCTATTCCAGTGCCATTTTTGAGACCGGGCAAGAAAGTCTGGAGAAGGCGCAAACTGCCAAATACGCAAGCCTTGTCGATGAGATGGGGGCCAAACCCGGCGACCACATTCTGGAAATCGGATGCGGATGGGGCGGTTTTGCCGAATATGCCGCGAAAGAACGGGGCCTGCATGTAACCGGCCTTACGATCAGTGAGGAACAATTTAAATATGCGAAAGAGCGTATTGAAAAAGCAGGACTTTCGGATCAAGTGACGTTCAAGTTGCAGGACTATCGCGACGAGCGTGGACAATATGATGGCATCGCCTCAATCGAGATGTTCGAGGCGGTGGGCCAAAAATACTGGCCGGTTTATTTTGAAACCGTTCGTGAGAGACTGAAGCCGGGGGCACAAGCGACCTTGCAAATCATAACGGTGGGTGACCACCGCTGGGATTACTACAAGAACGGTGTAGATTTCATTCAGAAATACATCTTTCCGGGCGGAATGCTCCCATCACCTTCGATCCTGCGGCAGCAGATCAATCAGGCCGGTCTAAATGTGGTGAAGTCGAAAGAATTCGGCAAAAGTTACGATCTGACACTGCGGAGATGGTATGAAACGTTCAACGCAAAATGGGAACAGATCGCAGATCTGGGGTTTGATGAGCGTTTTCGCCGCATGTGGAATTATTATTTGACGGCGTGTGGCGCAGCCTTTGACACGCGCAATTGCGATGTGACACAGATCACCGTAGCAAAGCAAGTTAACTGACGGACCGTTATATGCCCACTGCCTCGCGTCTCGTAGCCGCCGTTTGCCTCATCGTGCTGGCCTTCATTGTCTCTGGCATGATCATCGAAAACGGTGAAGAAGGTAAGGATTATGGGTACTTTACCGTGGTCAACATGGCCCTTGGTGCGGTTTGCGGGTGGGGCATCATGGGTAAGCGGGCCGGGCGCGGTTGGACTGCTGCGATCAACAATGGGCTGACTGGTGTCGCCTCGATGATTTTCTGGGCGCTGTTCGTGCAGGGCTGTTATGAAATGTTCCGGCTTGCCATGCGCAATCGTTACGGTGGCCCGTTCGAGGCCATACTGGCCATTTTCAAAATCGGGATTGAGTACGGTAAGCTGCTGATTTATCCGGAAATCCTGATTGCATTCCTGATTGGTGCCGTTGTCTCGGGGCTGGCCACAGAACAGGCCAACCGTTCGTGGCGCTGATCCGTTTCCTTACAAGAGAGATCGAATTTGTCTGATTTGTTTTTTTATGGAACGCTGCGGCACTTGCCGTTGTTGGAACGCGTTCTTGGTCATCCTCTGAGCGAAAGCAAAGCACGGCCCGCCCGACTTCGAAGACATGCTGTCCATTCTGTTCAGGGGCAGGATTTCCCGATGATCCTGGAAACGGAAGGCGCCAGTGCCGAAGGGTTGCTCGTGCAGGACTTGTCGCCTGAGGATCTGGCCAGGCTGGATTATTACGAAGGGTCTTTCGACTATGATCTGAAGCCTTTGAAAGTCGAATTAGAAGACGGGACCGAGGCCGAAGCGCAGGTCTTTTTTCCGGCACCCGATGCATGGAGACCGGGTGATTTGTGGTCGCTTCAGAACTGGGCGGACAGATTGGGCGAACTCACAACGCTCGCAGCTGAGGAAGAGATGGCCTATTTCGGGAAGGTCGCCCCCCGGGTCATGGCCCGCAGTATTCGCGCCACGCAAACGCGTGCCTGGTCGAAGATTATGGCCGGGCAGCGGCGAACCGGTGATCCGCGGGACATTGCAAAAGACGTGATCGTGCATCGCCATGACCGGGTGTATCTCGATTATTTCGGGATGGAGGAAATCGATCTGCAACACCGGCGGCATGACGGCAGCATGGGTCCGGTGCTGCGCCGTGGAAGCTTGTTGCAGGGCAGTGCGGTCGGCGTTCTGCCCTATGATCCGGTCCGTGATACCGTTTTGATCGTGGAACAGTTCAGACCGCCGGTTTTCCTGAACAACGATCCGGAACCCTGGCTTTGGGAAGCGGTGGCCGGGATGATTGATCCGGGCGAGACACCCGAACAGGCCGCGCATCGCGAGGCGATGGAGGAGGCGGGTATTCGTTTTGATAGGCTGGAATATGCCGGCGGGGCCTATACCTCGAGCGGATCTTCCACCGGGTTCATGTATCTTTATGTTGGCCTGGGTGAGTTGACACACACCACAATCACTGGCGGCCTGGACACAGAAGGTGAAGACATCCGTAGTCAAATCTTGCCGTTCGATGAATTCATAGACTTGACGGATCGTCATGTTTTCAAGGATCTACAATTGGTGTCTCTGGCTTATTGGCTGGCCCGCCATCGGGACAGATTGCGCGGGTGACTATCCTGCTTGTGGTCGCGGCGGTGCGGCTGTAAATCTTCGATGGTACAAAACGACAAGGGGCCGTCATGCGCATTGCACGAGATCTTGCTGACGCAGTAGGAAAAACACCGTTGATCCGGCTGCGCCGCATCAGTGAAAAAACTGGTTGCGAAATTCTCGGAAAAGCCGAATTCATGAACCCCGGTCAATCCGTCAAGGACCGTGCTGCACTCTATATTATCCGTGATGCCATTGCGCGGGGCGATTTGAAGCCCGGCGGCACCATTGTGGAAGGCACCGCAGGCAATACCGGTATTGGCCTGGCGCTGGTGGGTGCGTCAATGGGGTTCAAGACCGTGATCGTGATCCCGGAGACCCAGTCGGAAGAAAAGAAAGACATGCTGCGGCTGGCAGGTGCACAACTGGTTCAAGTTCCAGCCGCACCTTATCGCAACCCCAATAATTTCGTGCATTATTCCCGCCGTTTGGCCGAGGAATTGGCGCAGACGGAACCTAATGGGGCGATCTGGGCCAACCAGTTTGACAACGTGGCGAACCGTCAGGCCCATGTTGAAACCACAGGACCCGAAATCTGGGAACAAACAGAAGGTAAGGTCGACGGGTTTATCTGTGCTGTCGGGTCGGGCGGTACGTTGGCCGGGGTTGCCGAAGCGTTACAGCCCAAGGGTGTGAAAATCGGTCTGGCCGATCCTATGGGTGCGGGTCTCTACTCTTACTACACCACCGGTGAAATCGCGATGGAGGGCGGATCGATTGCCGAAGGTATCGGACAGGTGCGGATAACAAAGAACCTGGAAGGGTTCACGCCGGATCATTCCTATCAGATCACTGACACCGAGGCGTTGCCCTATATCTTTGACCTGCTCCGTGAAGAGGGGCTGGTTATGGGCGGGTCAACCGCGATCAACATGGCGGGCGCCGTGCGTCTGGCCAAGGAAATGGGGCCGGGCCACACGATTGTGACTGTCCTTTGCGACTATGGCACGCGGTATCAGTCCAAGCTGTTCAACCCGGATTTCCTGCGCGAGAAAGAATTGCCGGTGCCGGATTGGATGACTGAAGCACCGCGCAGCATTCCCGGCGTTTTCGAGGACGTGTGATGCCTGGGCAGGTTCGCCTGTTTCTGACACTGGTATTCCTGTGTCTTGTCGGGCTCGCAGGCGGTGCTGTCGCGCAGCTGACCGACAGGCAAAGTGAGTATTACCGGGGCTGGATAAAAACGGCTGACCGTGCCGAGTCCGTGATTGAAGCGAACCGTGCGTCAAACGCTGCGTTTGAGAATTTACGTTCTGAAATAAACGGTTACCGAGAGGACTTTAACAAGGCACGCAGCGCCAACACAGACCGTATCACAACGCTGGAAAGCCAGATCAAGGCGCTTGGTCCGAAACCGGAAGGGGACGCGACCGAACCTGAAGACATCGCTAAATTGCGAACTCATCTTAATGATCAGCTCAACAGTTTGCGCGTTCCGCGCATCATTTCCGAAGAAGCGTATACCCGTGCAAACGGATTGATCAGTGAAATCGATCGGATCATCCGGACGCGGCAGACAAAACAATTCTTTGAGCGCGGGCCGTCACCGATCAACCCCGTATATTGGGGACCTGCATGGCAAGACGTAAAAGAGGCGCTTCAGAGCCTGACAAATGAAACAATTACCAACCTGCGTTCGGACGTAGTGAAAGAACGTATCCGTGATCGTGGCTTGGGAATCCTGTTTCTGGTGATCCTGGCCGCGGTTTTACTGATCTTCGGCAAACGTTGGTCCGAGCGGGGCGGCGACTATCTGAGGTTGCTGGGCGGAGCGGGCACTGGTGTTTGGTCCTTCATCATTTCTCTGTTGCGGATTCTGTTGCCATGGATCGGTGTCGTTGCCGCCATCGCCGCGATCAGTCTTTCGGGTATTCCGGGTCTGCGAGGCAGTTTGTTGCTGGAAAAAATCCCCTACTGGGCGGCAATTGCCTTCTTCTACGACTGGATTGGCCGACAGATTTACGTGATTGGCGCTTCACAAGGATTCAAGCGCCTGTCTGCTGCTCGGATTACCGAATTGCGGATATACATTGATCTGTTGGCTTTGATGTTGATCCTGCACGAACTGGCGCTTCTGTTTCAGCAGATCGAAAACGTCTCGGATGCGACCCGTGCGGTTATTAGCTTTCCCGTGATCGTCGGAACGGCATTGCTTTTGCTCCGCGTGCGGCAGACCCGAACGAACGACCGCCTGCTGGACCAGACGGCGTCTACCCGGGCCGCCGGATTCAGCCAGTTATTGGAATTCCTGCGCAAGGCCATGTTCCTGCTGGGGATTGCAACACCCGTTCTGGCAATCGCCGGGTATACCAATGCGGCCGAAGCGATCGTGTTTCCGGCGGTAAAAACGCTGGTTCTGATTGCCGCATTGGCAATTTTTCAACGGTTCGTCAGTCAGATATACGGATGGATCACAGGGCAGGGCGACGCTGCGCGCGACTCTCTTTTTTCAGTCTTGGTGGGCTTTGCACTGGCCATCGTCGCGCTGCCTGTTCTGGCGATATACTGGGGTGCGCGTGAAACGGACCTGCTTGAGGTGTGGTCACGTCTGCTGCTTGGCTTTGACATCGGCGGTGTCATGATCTCGCCCAGCAATTTCCTGACATTTATCGCTGTATTCGCAATCGGATATACGCTGACACGGTTGTTGCAAAGCGGGTTGCGCAACTCGCTGTTGCCCAAAACCAGCATCGATCCGGGCGGGCAGAATGCGATTGTCGCTGGCTCGGGGTATATCGGGATCTTTCTGGCTGCGTTGGCAGCGATTATGGTCGCGGGGTTCGACCTGTCGTCGCTGGCAATTGTTGCTGGTGCACTGTCCGTCGGTATTGGCTTTGGCCTGCAAACGATTGTGTCCAACTTTGTGTCCGGCATCATCCTTCTGGTCGAACGGCCAATCTCCAAGGGTGACTGGATTGATGTGAACGGGATGATGGGCTACGTACGTGACATTTCCGTCCGCTCGACCCGTATCGAGACGTTCGACAGATCGGATGTGATCATTCCCAACTCGGACCTGATCAGCGGTGTTGTCACCAACTATACGCGTGGCAATACAATCGGCAGGGTGATTGTTCCGGTCGGCGTCGCATATGGCACTGATACGCGTCTGGTCGAGACCATCCTGAGTGAGGTTGCGAACAACCACCCGATGGTTTTGGCCAACCCGGCGCCCAGTGTGGTGTTTCAGGGGTTTGGAGCGGATGCATTGGATTTTGAAATCAGGGCGATCCTGCGGGATGTGAACTGGGTTCTGTCCGTCAAATCCGACATGAACCACGAAATCAACCGACGCTTCCTTGAAGCAGGCATCGAGGTGCCGTTTGCACAGCGTGATATCTGGTTGCGTAATCCCGAAGCTTTGCAGACCTCAAACAAGGTGAAAGCTGCTGGTTCTGCGTCCAAACAGAAGGCAGATGAGTTGACGACAAGAGAGCCAGTTGAACTGACCGAATCTGATCTGGACCCCGACGCTGGCGATGAAATCTGACGACCTGTCCGAAAGCTGAAGAGTAGCCTTTCCGGTGGTTTGGCACACCGGAAAGGCGACCGGATTTAATTGATCTTTCCCGTGATTTCACCGAATTGGGGCCTTGCAAATTCCATGACATTGGTCCAAACATCGCCGGCACGGAGAGGTGGCCGAGTGGTCGAAGGCGCACGCCTGGAAAGTGTGTAGGCGGGGAACCGTCTCCAGGGTTCGAATCCCTGTCTCTCCGCCATTACTCCTTCTAACAGAGAACTATGTCTGCCCCGGCGTCTTGGCTGTGCAACGCAGTTTCGTGAACCACGCCAGATTTCCGAAAGCCCAGGATCGTATACCCTGGTCGCTATTGCTTTCCCTTAAAAGAACACCCGTTAAGCCGGAAAATAAAAAACACTATAAACATTAACAAAAATATCAATTTGATATAGAGTTATAGTGTTTTTGTTCTGTATCGCTTGGGTTTTCGTGTGACACAAACGCTTTATGACAAATACGGTGGCTTCAAAACGATCAGCCGTGTCGTGATGACCTTCTATGAAATGGCGTTGGATTCGGATGATATAGGCCATTATTTTGAAGATATCGACATGCCTCGGCTGATTGATCATCAGACGAAATTCGTATCGTCCCTGATTGGCGGACCGGCGTCATTCAGTGATGACAGGATCGAAGCCGTTCACAGGCATCTGGGTATTTCACACGACGAATTTGATGTGATGGCTGAGCTGTTTGGCGAAGCGCTGAGCGTGCATGGTATGTCCGATCAGGATATCAAAACCGCGCTGGCTGCAATTGAAGGGAAGCGTTCAATTATCGTCGCCCGAAACGCGGCATGAGCATTCATGCGATAAACGAACAGCTGTTACGCGCCATCGGTGTCGGCATTGCCGTGGTGCGCGCCTCGGATCTTCAGTTCGTGTTTCATAACGGACCTTTCGCAGAGTGGTTTGGAACCCCCGAGAACGGCAGTACTCTTACGGACATTCTGCCTGCCCTTGATCCCAAAGAACTGGAAGACGTCAAGCAATCGGGCCTGAGATATTCGGTTGAGTTGCAGATCAAACCAAAGCGGCGGACCTTGATCTTTGCGGTCGCAGTTTCGTTGGCAAGCGGATTGTCCGAGCAGGTTCTGATTGTCGAGTGCCAGAACATCACGCGCATTCGCGAGCTGGAAAGCATGATCGACAGCTATTCCACCATGGTCGAACGCAACACACGAGAACTGGAACGCGAGAAAGAACGGGTTGAACGCCTGCTTTTGAACTTGATGCCACGGGCGGTTTATGAAGAATTCAAGACATTCGGTGTTGTCACTCCGCAGCTCTACAAGCAGGTGTCTGTGGTCATGCTGGACTTTGTGGGTTTCACCGATTTCGCGGCCAAGACCGACCCGACAGTGACCCTGAGTGAGTTGAACGACATTTTCACGGCGTTTGACAGGATCGTTGAACAATTCGGGTGTGAAAGGATCAAAACAATAGGTGACGCATATCTTGCGGTCTCAGGCATGCCTGACCCGACACCCGATCACGCGACTGCAGTGGCTCATTGCGCGGTACGTTTCCTGCGTTATCTCGAACGCCGTAACGAAAGCCATCCGCACAAATGGCAGGCCCGGATCGGTTTGGGCATGGGGGCCGCAGTCGGGTCTGTCGTGGGCATTCAAAAATACGTCTACGACGTTTTCGGTCCGGCGGTAAATATCGCGTCCCGACTGCAAATATTCGCCAATCCTATGAAAATCGTTGCGCCGGAAGAGATGAAATACGCCCTGATTGACGAGTTTCAGGTCTCGGACCTGGGACGTGTCGACATAAAGGGAATGGGCGAGATGAATCTTATCAACGTAACGTCCGGGCTGAGCTTACCGCAAAGCAGTCGAACTTTTTGAAAGGTGTCAGTCGTCCTGAGGGATCAGACCCAGCCCTCGCAGATAGATACCAATGCCGCTTTCCAGCAGGTCTTCCGGGGGGAAGGGAGACGTCGCCCCGGTATTGCGCGCGTATAATTCGACCACGCCATGGCTCATCGCCCAGATGTGCGCGCTGAACATCGACGCGGGCGGGCGCTTTTCTGGTGGAATATGTTGCGACAAGTCAGCGGCTGCTTTCTCGAGAACCGATTTGGCCCGATTGGCGGCCATGGATAATTCTGGGGTGCGATTCAACGAAATTCCGCTTTCAAACATGGCGATGTAGTGGCCGGGGTTCTTCCGGGCAAAAGCCAGATAGGCCCGCCCGGTTGCTTCGAAGGCGGATAGGGCAGAGGGTTGGCCTGTGTCATAAGCGTATTGCATCAGGTCCGCGAACATCTCGAATCCCTGCCGTGCGGCTTCGGCGATAAGGTCTTCGCGCCCTTCAAAATGGCGATAGACTGCGGCTGGTGTTACGCCAGCGGTTTTGGCGGCTTCAGATAACGTAAAACCTGTCGGCCCCTTTTCTTCGATCAGGGACAAGGCTGCCTCGATCAGAGCTTGCTTTAGGTTTCCGTGATGATAACCGCGTTTCGACATCCCGGCCTCAGGTTCTTCGATTAGGTATTGGAAGACAAGGGGATAGATCAAATACACCCGGTCGTCCAACACTTGCCCTTGAAAGCCTTGGCCGGGCAGGGCGAAAACGCAACCTACGCTTCCCAGACATCCGGACCACCGCAGATCAGGGGATCAATGTTACCAATGCTTTTTGCGTCCTTCTCATCATAGTCCAGCGTGTGCAGGACCGATTGAATTGCTGCAAGACGGGCGCGTTTCTTGTCGTCGGACCGGACTATTGTCCAAGGAGATATGTCTGAGTGTGACCGGGTAAGAGTTTCCGAAATCGACTGTGTGTATTCGTCCCACTTGTCCAACCCTGCCACGTCAATCGGGCTGAGTTTCCATTGCTTTAACGGGTCGGTTTCACGGGCCAGAAAACGGTTCAGTTGCTCAGCGCGCCCGACATTGAGCCAGAACTTGAAGAGTTTGATGCCATCATTGACCAGACCCGTTTCAAGCGGCAGAACCTGACGAAAGAACCGCTCGCGCTCTTCCCGGGTGCAGAAACCAAAGACGTTTTCGACCACGCCGCGATTGTACCAGCTGCGGTCAAAGAACACGATCTCGCCGGCTGCAGGCAGGTGCGGGATGTAGCGCTGAAAGTACCATTGACTGCGTTCAGTTTCCGAGGGTTTGCTGAGCGCCACATTGCGCGCTCCGCGCGGGTTCAGGTTTTCGCGAAACCGTTTGATCGTTCCGCCCTTACCGGCAGCATCGCGGCCTTCGAAGATGATGGCGATCCGTTGCGCCGTGTCCTTGACCCAAGACTGCATTTTGACCAGCTCGATCTGGAGCAGTTCCATCTGCTCATCATAGTCCTTGGGTTTCATCTTCTCGCTATATGGGTAGGTCGGGTTCAGGATATCGCCTTTCTTCGAATTCTCGATCTCATCCCGCACAGCTTTGGGCGCGCTATCCTGAAAATACTTCTCGATAGAACCTTTTTCGGTCCGAGCCATATGTCACCTCGCGATAAAACCCATATCCGACTATGGATTAGAGCTTGGATTAACGCAAACCTGCACGCTGCACTGCACGATCAATTGCGGCAGCAACCTCGGGCGCTGCGACAACCTGCGGCATGTGACCGATCCCCGGTAACGCGACCAGTTCGGCCTGCGGGATTTGCTGGATCAGACGTTGCGAATGCCATTCAAGGCCGACAGTGTCGTCGGCGGTGCCGTGAACGATTTCGGTTGGCACTGAAATCTCACCGTATCGCGGCTGCAATTGGGTTATCTCATCCAATAGGTTGGCCCGTTGCTTGGCATTTGCATGCATGGAACTGCGCCGGATGGTCAGGCCGGGCCCAAAATGTTCAGCATATCCAGCGGGGGCCGATTGGGGCGCAAATACACTGTCCAATGCCCGCGTTACGTACCAATCGGGCACAAAGGAAGAAATCAGAGGCAGGGCGAGCGTATTGCCGAGCGTGGTAGACGCTAATTGGTTAAACCCATCCAGCGGCGTTTCCCACGGAATGGCGGCGGGTGCGATCAGAACAAGTGCTGAGAGGTCGTCGGTCCTGGTGACCGCCCATGCAAGCGCCACTGAACCACCATAGCTTTGGCCCGCCACGACAGGCTTGTCCGCCCCAAGCTGGGCAGCAGCTTTTTGCAGGATATCCGCTTGTTCCGTGATCGTTTCACCGTCTGGGTTGAAACTTTCTGAAAACCCCAGGCCGGGCCGGTCAAAAACGATGACGCGGTAGTTTTCCGCCAGAATAGGTGCCAGCGCAAAGGTCATGTCGCGGGTGTTGCCGCTTGAGCCGTGAAGAAGGACAACATCCGGCCCATTCCCTATGACAACCGCATGAACCGCGATTCCGTCGACATCAAGAATCTGGCCTTCGGGTGGGAAAGCCGCTTCTGCATGTGCTTCATTCCGGGCGCTGCGCCACGCAGTCACAGCGACAAGGCCCAGAATGATGAGGCTAAAGGATATCAAGGTTTTAGTGGCCAATTTTGCTCATATCAAAAGGCGTCGTCTGATAGATTTCGTTTATCCAGTTTCCGTAAAGAAGATGCGCGTGACTGCGCCAACGGTTTTGAGGTGTCTTGGATGGGTCATCATCCGGATAATAGTTGATCGGCACGTTGATGGGCGTGTTATTGGCGACGTCGCGGTCATACTCCTGTTTCAGCGTGTCGCTGTCATACTCAAAATGATTGAAGATATACAGCGCGCGGTGGCTGGGATCTTCGACCAGACAAGGGCCCACATCATCGCTGCCCAGCAGGGTCGTCAAACCCTGCGCGGCGTCGATCTCATCTTGTTTCATTTCCGTCCAGCGGCTGACCGGGATAACGCAATCGTCAGAGAACCCACGTAAAAAAGGTGATGCAGGGTTCAGATTGCGGTGGCGGAAACAGCCAAAGGCCTTGGCATCCAGCATGTGCTTTCGAACACCATGAAAATGGTTGATCATCGCCATCCCTCCCCAGCAAACACCAAAGGTTGAATGAACGTTGGTTTGGGTCCAGTCGAAGATTTCGCTGATTTCATCCCAATAGGTGACATCACCGAATTCCAGATGCTCGATCGGCGCGCCAGTAATGATCAGGCCGTCAAATTTCTGGTCCTTGACCTCCTGAAAAGGCTGATAGAACTCGGACATATGCTCGGCGGCAGTAGTTTTTGTCTGATGTTCCGTCATACGGATCAATGACAGTTCGATCTGCAACGGGGTTGCACCGATCAGGCGCGCAAACTGGTTTTCCGTCTGGATCTTCTTCGGCATCAGATTTAGCAGCCCGATGCGCAGGGGGCGAATATCCTGACGCATTGCCTGATCCTCGGACATGACCATAACGCCCTCTTTGTTCAGGACGTCAAAGGCGGGCAGATCAGAGGGAATTTTGATGGGCATGTGTCTGACTTCGAAGAGATTAGGGAAAACTGGTAGTTAGGCGTTATTGCGTCTGGCCTCAAGGGTGCGTTCGATCAACTCATCGAAATCGGCCGCATCGCGGATCTTGCCGATGTCGTTGGCATCAATCGTCACGCCCCAGTTCTTTGCCATCGCCTCGTATCGGGGCTGACGATGGGCCAGGGCTTGCGCATAGGTCCAGCGGACAAAATCATCGGGGTTGACCTCGGCCTCTGCACAGCCGTGTTGATCCAGATACTCGGTCCAGGAACGTGTCAGGAAATCAGCCTGATAGGACATGGGTTTTGGGGCCTTGTCGAAACGGCGCACAAGGTCGGCTGTGTGACCCTCGTCACCCTTCAGCCAGATCATGAGGGTGTGCCGCGCGAGTTCGGACAAAACCTGATCCCTTGGGTCTTCGGGATCTACCCACTCGCAGATGGATCCGCCCGTATCGCAGATAAAGTGAGGATATTTGTACAGACGCTCGGCGCGGTCGATGAAGTATTCGGTGTCCAGCAGCGCATGAATTTCGGCCAAGCGAAACTGTTCCTGCCTGCGGCGGTACTCCGGCATGTCCAAGCCGCCCAGATCGGGGTTTCCCGGCTTGCCCAGATAAGCGGCAACAGGTGTCAGGTTGGCGAATGAAATATTCGAACCGATATAGATCGAATCCGACAACAGCAGTTCACGCAAGAACGGAACTTTCATGGCCTCGGCCTTGGCATTGTCGGTGATGTACTCGCCCATATAGCGCGTGCCAATCCGGTAATCGATCGAGTAGTGGAACCAGTTCCCAGAATCTCTGAGGATGTTGGATACGTAGGTCTTGCCCAACCCCGACATGCCAAAGAACAGCACTTTCTTTCGGCTTGCCGTGCGCCAGTCATTGGCTGAGGTGTAGATCATTTTGCGCTGTCCTTTTTTGCCCTAGCTAAATCGGGCAGCGCACGGCGTCAATTGGGCCGGGACGAACGATTGAGAACCAAAAGGCCAATCGCCAGAACGGCAAAGCCCAGAAAGGCATTTGGGGGCAGGGACTCTTCGCGCAGTAATGCACCCAGAACAATAGCGACCGGAGGTATGACAAGTGTGACCAGCATCAGATTGCCACTGCCGGCCATTGCCAAAACCCGGTAGTAAAGCAGATATGCGCCGGCCGTTGCGACAATCGCATAGTACCCGATGGCCACCCAGGTTATTGCGGGTAACGCCAAGCTGGGTACTCCATCAACTGCTAGTGTTATTGGCGATACCAGCACTGTCGAAGCCGTCAGCATACCGGCGGCGGCAATCACCGGGGGAAGGTGCGATAAAGTCTGCCTCGCCCAAGCCGCGGCACATGCGTAGGAAACTGTTCCGGCCAACACTGCAAGCTGAGCGGTGCTTTGCAGGCTGAAACTCAAGAAGTTCAGCACTCCAATCGCGATTGAGACACCAAGAAAGCCCAGGCAGACACCCAGTAGCCGGGTTTTTGTCAATCGCTCGTCGCGAAAAAACAGTGCTGCTATCAAAACGCCGAAGATCGCAGTCGCCGCGTTCAGGATCGCCGTCAGACCCGTGTCAATGTAAAGCTGCCCCCAAGCCATCAGGCTGAAGGGGATGACGTTGTTCAACAGCCCCATGACCAGAAAAGTGCCCCAGATACGGGGCGCGCGCGGCACCTTGATCCGCCTGATCCAAGTTACCAGCCACAAAACCAGCATGGCCCAGAATGTGCGATGCAAAACCGAGGTCATCACGGGAAGCGTGTCCAGAGCGACCCGGATGGAAACAAAGGAGGCGCCCCAGATCAGTCCAAGGAGCAAAAGCTCGGCCCAGGCGCGGAGAGAGAGGTGTTTTTGTTCGTTCATGCGGGCACTGTTTCATTGATGTTAACCAACGGCGACCCGGTTCATGCGAAAAAGCCCCGCAGAAACTGCGGGGCTTTACAGTTACATAAGATTACTCAGATCAGTTCAGAGCGTATGTGATCTGGAAACCAACGCTCCAGGCGCTGTTGCCTGTGAACGTACCACGTGCCGCGGGACCAGCACCATTCGCGGTGGCATCCCCGATGTCGGTATAACGAACACCGCCCGAGATTTTTGCCTTCTCAAGCGAATACGTGCCACCCAGACCGATGCTCCAGAACCCATCTGTCGGACCGAGGTTCGAAACCGGCGTACCTTGGGAAGTTTCGTAGCCCAGTGTCACAGCACCAGAAAACTCTTCCGAGAACTGATAACCCAAACCCAGCGAGTAGGTGAACGTGGCGTCGTCATAGTCAACCAGGTTGCTGGTCGGCGGATAGTTTGGCGGATTATACACAAGTTGTGGCCAGTCGACCCAACGGATCGAGCCAAACAACAATGTCTTGGGCGCCACGCCCGTTTGAAAATCCAGATTCACAGACTGCGGTGTTTCAATCTCACTCGAAGTGTTTACAGGCAACCCTCCAGTCAAAGCACTGGATTCTGTCTGTGAAAGATCGTGGCTGATCTTGGAGTTATAGGTCAGAGATACGCGCGCGGCGATCTCAGGTTTTTCCCAGGCGACGCCCACGACATACCCGAATGCGGTATCTGCGTCAGTATTCACCTGATAGCCTGCGGTAATGGGAACAGTAATCGAAGCCTCGACGCGCTGCGCGCGAATACCGCCGATCGCACTGAATCCACCGTCGAATTTGTACCGTAGCAAAGCGGTAATCGCATCAGTGTCAGCAGTTGCCTGCAACACGCGGGGGTCTGTGGGATTAACCGGGTTGATCGAAAGCGGGTAGGCGGCCGCATACTGAATATCGGCACCGTAGGGTTGATCATAGATCAGTGCGAAATCAAGCTTTTCGGTAAGCGCCGTTTTGAACCCAAGGTGCGGTGTAAAAAAGTCGTTCGCAACTTCACCTGAACTAATGGGTTGGCCGCCGTTTGTACCAAAAATGTCTGGCATCGTGCCGGTCACGCTTGGGTCGGTATACCCCAACCGAAACTGAACTGCAGAGCCTTCTTCAAAGATCAGGTTGATACCCTGACCGCTGCGGTCCAGACCGCCTGCAAAACCAGCCGTTGCTCCAACGCACAATGCGCACGTTGCGAGTAGTGTTGTTTTCATTCTGTCCTCCCGAACTTTTTTCGAGTATTTGCCTGGCGAAGAATTGAGTGAGTCCAGCGCTTACCCGTGTGTAATGCGCGATACTTTCTTTTCAGTTAGTTTAAGGTCAACTGGTGACGGTGCGTTACTTGTTGCCACTACGGTTCTGAACTGTTGCCAAACTGTTACGATTTTCGGACCAGATGTTCAGGAAAATGCCAGTAAAGATGACGGCAGCGCCGATCAGTACCCAATGGTCGATGGGTTCATGATAGAGGAGCATCCCGATTACTGCGATTGTCGGAAGACGTGCAAAATCAAAGGGAATGACCACGGTTGCCGGGGCTATGGATAGGGCATTGGTAATACAGAAATGCGCCAGCAAACCCGCCAGCCCAACCAAAATCAGATAGGGAGCGGTCTGCATTGTCGGAAGCGCAATCTGACCATGGATGCCAGCGGCTGTGGCCCCAAGGACTGCTTGCATTGTAGTCAGCCAGAAAACAATACACCCAATGCTGGCAAATCGCGTGAGCTTCTTGGTGGTAATCGTTGTAAACGCAAAGAATACTGCGGATGCGGCGGCTGTCATAAGGCCGGGGCTCAAAGGGGCAGCGCCGGGGCGCGTGACGATCAGAACGCCCGAAAACCCGATAAGCGCCGCTATCAACCTGAGCGGCGTCAACCGTTCGTTCAGAAACAGCGGCGAGAGCAGGATTACCCAAAGCGGCTGTGTGAACTCCAGCGCGAATACCTGCGCCAAGGGAGCCACTGCCACGGCGTAGAACCAGAGATTTTGCCCCGTGAAATGTAAGGTGTTTCGTAAGGCGTGCAATCCCAGCCGTTCCGTCGAAACTTGCTGCCAGTTGCGAGTCACAGTCAGGACAGTTGCAACAACAACGAACCCAACGATGCTGCGATACATCATGATTTCAAAGGTATCATGCGCAGAACTCAGTTCACGCCCTGCAACCGCCATGGAAGAGAATGAGGCGATCGCGCCGGTCATCCATAGACCGGCCTTGATTACGTCTTTCTGCGCATGGCTCATTTCGAGCGTCCCTCAGGTTCGTCGCGGGGCCGCGCTGCCAAAAGACCGCAAAGCCAAGCGCTTATGATAAGCAGACTAGGTTCGTCCGGCTATTCAAACGCCGAAGGTGCGCCAGATTCAAGGTCGTATAGTTGACTGCCCGGTACAAAGGCTTGAATGAGTAGGGCGTTTTGCCGCTCAATCAGTTAAGTTTTACGCAGACACCCGCCGGTCATTCCCACTCGATGGTGCCGGGGGGTTTCGATGTGATGTCATAGGTACACCGGTTGATGCCTTTGACTTCGTTGATGATCCGCGTTGCCGTTTCGCCCAGGAATTCATGGCTGAACGGGTAGTAGTCCGCGGTCATGCCATCGACAGATGTTACGGCCCGCAGCGCGCAGGCGTAGTCATAGGTGCGCCCGTCGCCCATGACACCTACGGTCCGCACTGGCAAGATGGCAACAAAAGCCTGCCAGATGTCGTCATAGAGGCCGTGTTTACGGATCTGGTCGATAAAGATCGCATCAGCTTCACGCAAGATGCCCAGTTTTTCGCGGGTGATTTCACCGGGGCAGCGGATTGCCAGACCAGGGCCGGGGAAAGGGTGACGTCCGATGAAGCTCTGTGGAAGGCCAAGTTCGCGGCCAAGCGCGCGAACCTCATCCTTGAACAGCTCTCGCAGGGGCTCGACCAGCTTCAGGCCCATCTTTTCCGGCAAGCCACCGACATTGTGGTGCGATTTGATGGTTACAGAAGGCCCGCCCGAAAATGACACCGATTCGATTACATCCGGATAAAGCGTCCCTTGCGCCAGGAACTCGGCCCCTTCAATGGTGTCAGCGTGTTTTTGGAAGACGTCGATGAACAGCTTACCGATGATCTTGCGCTTGGTTTCCGGGTCGCTTTGCCCTTCAAGCTCGCCAAGGAACAGTTCGGATTCGTCCGCGTGGATCAACTGGATGTTGTAGTTGTCGCGGAACATGCCGACGACTTCTGTCGCCTCGTTCTTGCGCAACAGCCCGTGGTCGACGAAGACGCAGGTCAACTGGTTCCCAATCGCCTCGTGGATCAGGATCGCCGCGACCGAGCTGTCAACACCGCCCGACAAACCGCAGATGACCTTCTTGTCGCCAACCTGCTCGCGGATCTTGCGGACCATTTCTTCGCGATAGGCCCCCATGGTCCAGTCGCCCTTGAAACCGGCCAGCTTGACGAAGTTCGCATACAGCTTCGCGCCCTTGGGCGTGTGGTGCACCTCGGGGTGGAATTGCACGGCATAGAAGTGACGCGACGGATCGGCTGTGATCGCAAAGGGCGCGTTAGGCGATGTGCCGAAGACCTGAAACCCCGGTGCGATTTCACTGACGTGGTCGCCGTGGCTCATCCAGACCTGTTCATCCCCGTCGTCAAACCAGCCGTTCAGAATTGCCAGTTTGTCTTTTGGCGTGACAAAAGCCCGACCAAACTCGGCCGTGCCATGGCCGCTTTCGACCTTGCCGCCAAGCTGGTGCATCATCACTTGCTGGCCATAACAGATGCCCAGAATCGGCACGCCATAGTCAAAAATCTCTTGCGGAGCACGGGGCGAGCCCTCGCGCGTCACACTGTCCGGCCCGCCCGAGAAGATCACCGCGCGCGGGGCCATTTCCCGCACGAAATCCATCGTGACATTCTGGTAAGGGTGAATTTCGCAATAGACATTCAGCTCACGCAGGCGGCGGGCAATAAGCTGCGTAACCTGGCTGCCGAAGTCGATGATCAGAAGGCGGTCGTGGGATGTCTGGGTCATGTCAGCGCCTTAGGGCAAGCCCGCACATTTCGCAAGAGCGAGGTCCGATTCCAGCGCGGGAATCAAAAAAGATCACTGCAAAAATTTTTGACTCGAGGGTTTACACCGGTGGCTCCGTCGGCGCACTTGGACAGGGCAGAAGGGTACGCTTTCCAATTCCAGATTTCACCCTTGGCGGCCGGTTCGCCGGATTGCCGCACGGCAATGTCGCTTTTCCCCCCAACTTGCCGCAATCCCTATGCTTGCGTCCGGGCAAACCTGTATCAAACGCTCAATCTAACCAACAACACGGGATCTTCTCATGACTGAGGCAAACACCCGGCGCAGGGCGAGAGGTGGCGGTGGCGCTGCCCGCCGTGCCGAGCGGACTGCAGTTCGTATCGAGACCGCGAAATACATCGAACGCAACATTCCGAACTTCGAAATCCTCAACGAAGAGGCACTGGAGATCATTGAAAACAACGCGGAAACCGTGTTGGAAGAGATCGGTGTTAACTTTGTTGATAACCCTGCCGCTCTGGAACGCTGGCGCGACGCGGGTGCGGATATCGACGGTGAACGCGTGCGCATTCCGCGCGGCCTTGCTCGTGAGCTGATTAAAACAGCGCCCAGCGAGTTCACCCAACATGCCCGCAACCCCGAGAAGTCGGTCGTGATTGGTGGCCGGAACATGGTTCTGGCCCCGGTTTACGGCCCTCCTTTCGTGCGCGATGCACAAGGCGGCCGTCGTTACGCGACGATGGACGACTTCAACAAGTTCGTGAAACTTGCCTATATGTCCAAGTGGCTGCACCATTCGGGCGGTACGGTGTGTGAACCGACCGACATTCCGGTGAACAAGCGCCATCTGGATATGCTGAAGGCGCACATGACCCTGTCGGACAAGCCTTTCATGGGCTCGGTGACCGATCCCAGCCGGGCGCAGGATTCGGTTGAAATGTGCGAAATCCTGTTCGGTAAGGAATTCGTCCAGCAAAACACGGTGATGACGTCGCTGACCAACATCAACTCGCCGATGACATTCGACGATGTGATGATGGGCTCGCTGGAAGTCTATGCCCGCAACAATCAGGCCTGCATCATCTCGCCCTTTATTGTGGGCGGTGCGATGGCGCCGGTCTCGGTGGCCGGTACTTTGACCCAGGTTCTGGCCGAGGTTCTTGCCGGTGTGGCGTACAGCCAGATCGTCCGTCCTGGTGCTCCCGCGATCTTTGGGGCATTCGTGACCTCGATCGACATGAATTCTGGCGCGCCGACCTTCGGTACGCCGGAAGCTTCGCATATCACCTATGGCGCGGGTCAGCTGGCGCGGCGTCTGAACTTGCCGTATCGGTCCGCAGGGTCGTTCTGCGGCTCGAAACTTCCGGATGCGCAGGCGGCTTATGAGACAGCGAACTCGCTGAACATGGGTCTGTTGGCTGGCGTGAACTTCATGCTGCATGCCTGCGGCTGGCTGGAAGGTGGCCTGGTGGCCGACTTCGAGAAATTTGTTATGGATGCCGACCAGTTGGGCGTTTTGCATTCGCTGGCCAAGGGCGTGGCCTATGATGACAACGCGCAGGCCATGGATGCGATCCGGGAAGTTGGCCCCGGCGGGCACTATCTAGGATGCGCCCACACGCAGGCGAACTTCAAGGAATCGTTCTGGAAGTCCGATCTGCTGGACTACAAGCCATATGAAACCTGGCAGGAAGAAGGTGCGCGTGATACGCGGGCTCTGGCCTCTGTGCGGGTTGAACACCTGCTGGCGAATTATCAGCAACCGCATATGGAGCCGGATACAGCCGCAGCACTGGAAGCCTATATCGCCGAGAAAAAGGCCTCCATGCCGGATGCGTTTTCCTAATTATTGAAGGACCGGGGCGCGGTTGGCCTGATACAGCCGCGCCTCACCCAACAGCGCGATAAGAATGTCGAGATGCCGGACCAGAGAGTATGCGGCATCATCTTCTTTGCGCAGTTCATTCACCTCTTTTTCCATCTCCATCAATTGCAGCAGGGCCTGACCTGAACCCGGCAATGACCCGTATCCCAGAATACGTTGCAGATGCCTGTCCCGGTTGTACTCTCTCGCTCCGAAATTGGCGGCTCTTGCCAACATGCGTGGGCGGTGAAGCATTGAGATCATTGTCATCAGGTCCTGCATCTTACGTGTCCCGTGTCTGAAGGTTTACCGGACTATTTAATGCACAACCTAAGCGGGTGTTGCCTGCGTGACAGCCTCTCCGAACGATGGTTTCACGACTGTTTATCTTTTTGAATCAAATCTGGTTCGTGCCTTGTGCGGTTAACGAACGAGTAACGAATGGACCTCTAGTTAGATTTGGTTAACCCGCTATCCGAGGGCGAAAAGTGACATTTTGTTTTGTCGACGAGGGCAAATAATCATGGAAAACAACATGGCTTTCACCATTCCGGCATGGGTTCCAGAGGGGGCGCAAAGATACCTTGCTCATACCGAAACCGGACGCTCGATCCGCGATATCGCGAGATCGGCAGGTTGCCATGCGTCAACCATCCTCCGGCAAATCCGGCGTATCGAGATGCGCCGTGACGATCCTTTGGTGGATGCGGCGTTGCAGTCGCTGGCAGAAACACATTTTTCCATGCCCGACGACGCAGGCGACTCGGTCGTGATCGCGGATGAAGCTGCCCAGGAAGAGGCGTTCGAAAGAGAGGCATTGCGCATTCTGCGCCGCCTGAGCGAGACAGGTTCGGTTCTTGCCGTGGCTGAAGAAATGGACAAAGCGGTAGTCGTTCGTGACACCGGCAACGCCGGAGCGACCAGAACCGCGGTCGTCGATTGCGAGATCGCTCAGGCTCTGGCCTTAAAGGACTGGATTTCCTGCGATAACCCCGGTCGCATTTCACGGTACAGAATTTCTGCGGCTGGCCGAACGGCACTGAGCCACCTGATCGCAAAAGCGGAAAACAAGGCGCGGGTGGGGACCGAAGTCGGATTTGCCGAAGCTCAGTCGTTGTTTCAGGCAAAAACATCGGGTGGGGCGACTGACCGGATCAGGCGCATTCGCTATAGCGCCACGGAAAGCCCGTTGGTTGCCCTTGCACGCAGACGCGACCGCGATGGCAAGCCTTTTCTGGATGAATCGCTTGTCAGCGCAGGAGAGCGGTTGCGCGAAGATTTCGAGTTGGCGCAGATTGGTCCTCAGGTTTCACAGAACTGGGAGCGGTTTCTAACGGCTGGTGGCCGCAGCAGTTATGACAGTGAAAGCCACGGAGGAAAGGGATCATCGGATGCGCGGGACCGCGTGGCGCGGGCCCTGTCTGACCTTGGCCCCGGACTAAGTGATGTTGCCCTGCGGTGTTGTTGCTATCTCGAAGGGTTGGAACTGGCGGAAAAACGCATGGGTTGGTCGGCACGATCCGGAAAGATTGTTCTGCGGATCGCGTTACAACGGCTGAAACGTCACTATCGGGATCAGGCTGAACGCGACCGCATGATTGGCTGAAGGTACAAAAAAAGGCCCGTTAAAACGGGCCTTTTTTCGTCTTGTTATTACTCAAGCCAGTTCGGGTTCTGCCATCGCCTGAAGATGTTTCATCAGGTTTTCGGGCGAAGACACGCCATAGGGATCTTCGGGGCAGTTATCCATCAGGCCAGGTTCTTCGAACCAGGCTTCGACAACACCGTCGTTTACGATGGCAGCATAGCGCCATGACCGCATGCCAAAGCCCAGATTGTCCTTGTCAACCAACATACCCATTTTACGGGTGAATTCGCCCGATCCATCCGGAATGACCTTGACGTTGGTCAGGCCCTGATCTTGCGCCCATTTGTTCATCACAAAGCTGTCGTTGACAGACATGCAGTAGATTTCATCGACACCCTGGGCAATGAAATCGCCATATCCGTTTTCAAAGCCGGGCAGTTGATATGTCGAACAGGTGGGCGTGAACGCGCCGGGCAATGAGAATAGGATCACGCGTTTTCCGGCAAAATAGTCAGCGGTGGTCTTGTCTTCCCAACGGAATGGGTTTGGTCCTTCGATTGAGTCATCGCGGACACGGGTGTGAAAGGTCACGTTGGGCAGTATTGCGCCGGATTTCATGTTCAAGCTCCTGTGATTCACCTGTGATTTTGCCGTGACTTAAAACAGTTCTAAACTGCCTTCAATCGACGATATGCCGCATTTTGAATTAATAACCTCTTCTCATTACTCATTGAAAACATGCGGTGAAACGGATTTTTACAATCTCGTTTTCGCTCATGCGCGGCGGCGTTGCATAGCGGCTATGCGCCGCTGGTGTAACACTGCACATCTGTTTATGTTATGAGCGACAAGATTGACCTAAAGTCAGGAATATTGCCCGTGCGAGATCTGAAGATCCCCGAACAGCGCCATCCGGAAAAAGCGCACCGCCCGGATAATGCGCAGCCCAAGAAACCGAACTGGATCAGGGTCAAGGCACCCGGCGGCAAAGGTTATGCAGATACGCGCCGGATCATGCGCGACAATAATCTGGTCACAGTCTGCGAAGAGGCGGGATGCCCCAATGTCGGCGAATGCTGGAGCCAGGGCCACGCCACCATGATGATCATGGGCGAGATCTGTACCCGTGGCTGCACATTCTGCAATATCGCTACTGGCCGCCCAGACGACCTTGACGCCTTTGAACCCGGCCGGGTGGCACATGCGGTCGAAAAACTTGGCCTGAACCATGTGGTTATCACCTCCGTTGATCGGGATGATCTGAGTGATGGCGGTGCCGAGCATTTTGCTCAGACCATCCGCGCGGTGCGGCACCGCTCTCCCAAAACCACGATCGAGATTCTGACGCCCGATTTTCTGAAATGCGATGCTGACGTTCTGGAAATTGTGGTTCAGGCAAAGCCGGACGTCTTCAATCATAATCTGGAAACCGTACCGGGTTTGTACCCCGAGGTTCGCCCCGGCGCGCGGTACTTCCATTCACTGCGTCTTTTGCAGCGGGTGAAAGAACTTGATCCGTCGATCTTTACCAAGTCTGGCATCATGCTTGGGCTTGGCGAAAACGAACAGCAGGTGCGTCAGGTCATGGATGACATGCGCGCGGCGGATATCGATTTTCTGACGATTGGCCAGTATCTGCAACCAACACCGAAACACCACGGTGTTGATCGTTTCGTAACACCCGACGAGTTCGCGTCATACGAAAAGGCAGCTTACGGCAAAGGCTTTCTGATGGTATCTGCGTCACCGTTGACCCGGTCTTCCTATCACGCTGGTGATGATTTTGCCCGGCTGCGCGCGGCGCGTCTAGAAAAGCTGCAACACGCGTGACACCGGATCAGATCGCGCGACTGACATGTCTGCGCCACGAGCTGCATCAACAGCCTGAACTTTCGGGACAGGAAAAGAATACCGCAGCACGGTTGGCTGAACTTCTGCGCGACGCAGGCGCTGACCATGTCCTGACCGGAATAGGTGGGCACGGGATTGCCGCCGTTTTCGAAAGTGGCCAACCTGGTCCCACCCTGGGCATTCGCTGCGAACTGGATGGGTTGCCGATCCAGGAGTTGGCGGACCATTCCTACGTATCACAGGTCGCGGGAAAAGGGCATTTATGCGGCCACGACGGGCATATGACAATGGTTCTGGGCGTAGCAGACGGGTTGAAACATCACCGCCCCAAGAAGGGCCGCGTCGTATTGATCTTCCAGCCAGCAGAAGAGACCGGCCATGGTGCAATCGCTTTCCGGGCTGATCCCCAGTTCGCCGGGGTTGCGCCCGACCTCGTACTGTCTTTGCACAACTTACCAGGATTGGAGTTGGGCGCGGTCGAAATTTGTGACGGTCCTGCCAACTGTGCCTCACGCGGGATGCAGATTGTTTTGACTGGAAAGACGTCGCATGCCGCTGCTCCGCAAGATGGGGTGTCACCTGCCAGTGCGCTGGCAAGTCTGATGCCGGCTTTGACCGCGTTAGGTGGCGGAGGGGATCTGAATGACGACTACGCATTGACCACCGTCACACATGCCACGTTGGGTGAGCGCACGGTCGGAGTAGCACCGGGGCGGGCCGAGCTGTGGGTGACGCTTCGCACAGTCACGGACGCGCGAATGGCGCAGCTGATCAGCGACGCTGAATCGTTGGTCCACGAAACGGCCAAAGCCGAAGGGCTGGCGGTCGAAATCAGTTATGACGAAGTGTTTGAGGCTTGTGCCAATCACCCGGAAGCAGTTTCGATCCTGTCCAAGGCCTGCACGGAGCAGGGCGTTTTTTGCAGATTGGTCGATCAGCCACAGCGGTTTTCAGAAGATTTCGGCCAGTTCGGAAAAAGCGCGAAAACCGCCATGTTCTGGTTGGGGTCGGGAAGTGACCAACCCCAGTTGCATAACCCGGACTATGATTTCCCGGATGCGCTTATTCCGATTGGGACCGGGATATTTCTGAGGACCATCGAAGCTGTGTTAGGCCGCGACTGCTAGGACCGAGGCTTTCAATTCATCAGATCGCCAACGATTCCAACAGCTTCTATTACAGTCTTCGTATCATCTGATATCGAGATTATTTCGTCGTCGACCCGAATATACCGTTGCCCCGGCTTCAGCGGTTTGAGCTTCCAGTTGTCGAGGTCGTCAATATAGTCAAAATCCAGGTCGTCCGGTAATTTCTGACCTCGGGTGTATCGTTTGATTTGACCGGGCGGAACAGCCTTGCCGTTTGACTTAATGGATTTCTCTACTTTGGTTTTGTTGGCACCTTGTCCTTTGCCCTTGTTGTCTTTTGCATATGACGCGCTTGAAATGGACACGATCACCATAATAACGCCAGCTATCGCGATAAGACGCTTCATCAAAATTCCTCCTGTGACTACCTGAAGGGTAAAGCGACGAGGCGATGGTTGTCTATTGATATTCTAAATAATGAATTTTTATCGGGTCTGAGTACGAGGCCGGAAAAGGCCCGCTCGGGCTATTCGTCCGTAAAGCGGACTTTGCCAATATAGGGCAGGTTGCGATTGCGTTGGGCGTAGTCAATTCCATAACCCACGACAAATTCGTCTGGTATCTCAAAACCGATCCAGTCTGATCGGAAATCCACTTCGCGGCGGCTCGGCTTGTCTAGCAAGGCAATGGATTTCAGGCGCGCGGGGTTACGGCTTTGCAGCAACTTGGTGACATGGTTCAACGTATGGCCTGTGTCAACGATATCCTCGACAACCAGCACGTCGCGCCCTTCAATTGCGCCGCGTAAGTCTTTGAGAATGCGAACTTCCCTGCTGCTCTCCATCGCGTCTCCGTAAGAAGATGCTTCAAGGAAATCCACCTCGATCGGAAGGTCAAGTTCGCGCACAAGGTCGGCGATGAAAACAAAGCTGCCGCGCAGCAGACCCACGACCACCAGCTTGTCTGTTTCTTTGAACTCTGCCGAAATGTCGCGACACAGCTCCTCGATTCGAGCGGCGATGGCCTTTGCCGAGATCATCTCATCTATCACATATGCGCGGTCAGTCATCGCAGCCCCCTTGATCTTTGGCGCGCAACATACGACATGACGCGCCATTGTCACCTGCAAATACCGGACGTCATGCCTATCCATTCGGAAACCCGCCACCTGCCGTATACAGCCCAGCAGATGTACGACCTGGTTGCCGATGTGGCCAAGTACCCCCAATTTCTGCCATGGTGTGCTGCTGCCCGCATTCGCAAGACCTATGCGATGGAAGAGGCTGAGGTGATGGAGGCTGATCTGGTCATCTCGTTCAAGGTTTTCCGGGAACGATTTGGCAGCAAAGTCACCCTGTTTGCGGATCAAAAGAAAATCGACACCGAATACTTGGACGGCCCCTTCAAATACATGAAATCCGACTGGCAGTTCGAGGACGCGCCTGATGGGGGCTGCAACGTCTCGTTCCATGTGGATTTCGAATTCAAGAACGCCATCCTGCAAGGGATTATCGGTGTGGTTTTCAACGAAGCGATGCATCGGATCGTGCGCGCGTTCGAGGCGCGCGCGCAAGAACTCTACAGCTAGGTCTTTACCCTTGTCAGGCGCACGCTAGACTACGCGCATGACGGAATTTACAGTATCATTGGCCGCTTTTGCGGCAGGGCCGATTTCTACGTCGTCTCAGGCGCGAATCGTCACATCGCTATCTGTTCTTGACTGGGTCGCTGTGGGCCGGGCAGGCGCGCGCGAACCCGTCTCAACCACGGTTCGCGACATGATACTTTCCGAAGGCGGGAACCCTCAGGCGCATCTCTTTGGCGGCGGCTCGGCGCCGCTACGTGGTGCGGCGTTGGTGAATGGCACGGTGTCTCACGCGCTGGATTACGATGACACGCATTTCGCCCATATCGGGCATCCTTCCGTCGCCATTTTGCCTGCAGCCCTTGCGGTGGCCGAATGGGATGACCGTATTCTTGTCGACTTTCTCGAAGCCGCTTTGGTGGGTATGGAAACCTCAATCCGAATTGGCTTGTGGCTGGGGCGCGGTCACTATCAGGCAGGGTTTCACCAGACGGCGACATCCGGTGCCTTTGGGGCGGCAGTCGCTGTTGGCCGTTTGCTGGGTTTTGACGCAAACCAGATGCGAATGGTTCTGGGTCTGACGGCGACGCGTGCGGCGGGGCTGAAGGCGCAGTTCGGAACCATGGGCAAGCCGTATAATGCCGGACTTGCCGCTTCAGCAGGGGTCGAGACGGCCTTGCTGGTACAGCGCGGTTTTCAGGCCAACGCCGACGCGCTGGAGGGTCCTTATGGATTTGGGGCAACGCATCAAGGTGCAGCGGATCAAACTGCTCTGGATGGGTTGGGCGATGAATGGCTGTTTGAAACGGTCAGCCACAAGTTTCACGCCTGTTGCCACGGTCTTCACGCCGCTCTGGAAGCCGCGCGGGAGTTGGACATAGCGGAGCCAGAGGTCGCCGAGATCCAGATTAAGACTCATCCGCGCTGGATGAGTGTGTGCAATCAACTGTCACCGTCAACCGGACTGGGGGCCAAGTTTTCCTATCGGACAGTGATCGCGATGCAGGCGCTGGGATATGATACGGCTTTGCCTGGTAGTTTCACCGACAAGGTCTGCGTCGACCCGCGTATAACGTCTTTGCGCGACCGCATCACGGTCGAGGCAGATGACAGCCTGTCAGAAACGCAGGCGCATCTGTTCCTGCTGCGTCGCGATGGCATTCGCCGCGAAGCGACGCATGATCTGCTGAACACAGTGTCGTTGTCGGACCGTGAGGATCGCGTGCGCGACAAAGCGACCAAGCTGATCGGTGCGGATGAGGCGGACACGATCTGGTCGATGCTGCGCACTGGGGGACGTGCCCGCGATCTGGCCGAACGTATGGCGGGTTAAGCCACGCACCAGTGCAACGGAAAGCCCGGGTCAAATACAGTCACTGGTCCATCGCCTGTTTCAATCTTTGAGGGATACGAAACGGGCTCACCCTTGGTCAGGGTAATCATATCCTGGTTCACCGGTAAGCGATAGAAACCCGGCCCGTTGAGCGACACGAAGCCTTCCAGCTTTTCCAATGCACCTTCCCGGTCAAACATTTCAACCACCAGAGACATGGTGTTGGTCGCCGTAAAACAGCCCGCACAGCCACAAGCCATTTCCTTGTTTGCATCCGTGTGCGGGGCACTGTCCGTGCCCAGAAAAAACCGCGCATCGCCCGATGTTGCGGCGGATAGCAGGGCCAGACGGTGTTCCTCGCGCTTGGCAACAGGAAGGCAATAGTAATGCGGTTTGATGCCACCAACTAGGATATGGTTGCGGTTGATAATCAAGTGATGCGCCGTGATCGTTGCACCCAGATCAACCGCGTTGGCTTTGACATAATCCACACCATTGGACGTGGTGATATGTTCCATCACAACACGCAGGCCCGGAGTCGATCTGCGGATCGGATCCAGAACACGGTCGATGAACACGGCTTCGCGGTCAAATATGTCGATCTCGGGATCCGTCACCTCGCCATGCACACACATGGGCAGGCCAATTTCGGCCATCTTCTCAAGCACCGGGCGCACTTTGTCGAAGTCGCGCACACCTGAGGCGGAGTTGGTGGTAGCCCCGGCAGGATACAGCTTGACGGCTTTGATCAGACCGTTGGCATGGGCCGCTGCGACATCTGCGGCATCTGTATCTTCGGTCAGATACAGGGTCATCAACGGCTCGAACGTCATACCATCGGGCAGAGCCGCCATAATGCGGTCTCGATAGGCGGCGGCCTGATCGCCGCGCACAACCGGCGGTACAAGGTTCGGCATAATGATCGCACGGGCGAAATGGCGCGCGGTTTCGGGCAGGACGGCCTGTAGCATCGCGCCATCGCGCAGATGCAGATGCCAGTCGTCGGGGCGGCGGAGCGTAAGGGTGTCGGTCATGGCCTTCCGCTAGCATAGCTGTTGCGAAAGACCAACTGCGTCCGCGCAAGGCACAAAAAAAATCTTGTCAACCGACCTGAACGTCGTAGCTCTGTCCAAGGTTGAGGCCTTGACGCCCAGACACTTGCATGACCTGTTTATCCCTAAAGCAGAGAGGGGTTCCATGACACAGCCAGATTCCATCGATGCCGTGCAGCAGATGCTGGGTCGTCAGGGCTATGTCTGCGGTCGTGCCCTTGCGACGGTTGTGTTCCTGTCGCTGAAGCTTGGACGCCCGTTGTTCCTGGAAGGCGAAGCAGGGGTTGGAAAGACCGAGATCGCCAAGGCTCTGGCATCCGGGTTGAACCGGCGCCTGATCCGGTTGCAGTGCTACGAAGGGCTGGATGCGTCGTCAGCTGTTTACGAATGGAATTTTCCGGCGCAGATGGTCGCGATCCGAACGGCTGAGACCGCGGGTGGGGCCGACCGGGGCGCGTTGCAGACTGAACTGTTCTCGGACGAATACCTGATCGAACGCCCCTTGTTGCAGGCGATGCGCCCGGACGAAAACGGAGCGCCAGTTCTGCTGATCGACGAATTGGACCGGACCGACGAACCGTTTGAAGCGTTTCTGCTCGAAGCGCTCAGTGACTTTCAGGTCACCATCCCCGAACTTGGCACTATAAAAGCACCTGAACCGCCCATCGTGATCGTCACCTCGAACCGGACGCGGGAAGTGCACGATGCTCTCAAGCGCCGTTGCCTCTATCATTGGGTCGACTACCCCAACTTCGAGCGTGAGCTCGAAATCCTGCACGCCCGTGCGCCTGAAGCTGCGGAAGCACTCAGTCGCGAGGTTGTAGCCTTTGTTCAGCGTTTGCGCACCGAGGATTTGTTCAAGAAACCCGGTGTGGCCGAGACCATCGACTGGGCGAAATGCCTGTTGGCGCTGGATGTGATGAACCTCAGCCCCGAGGTGATCGGGGATACGCTGGGTGCGATCCTCAAATATCAGGACGACATTCAAAAACTTCAGGGGTCCGAGGCAAAACGCATCCTCGACGAGGCCAAGGCCACGCTCGAACCGGTCTGATGTTTCATCTTTTTTCAAATACTCCGGGGGTATGGGGGCAGAGCCCCCGTAACGTCTGATGGCCGAACAACTTCCGCTGGATATCCCGGACAACCCAAAGCTGGCGCACAACATCACCCATTTTGCCCGCGCACTCAGAAAGGCTGGGCTGCCAATCGGACCCGGTCGCGTGATCGACGCTATTCGTGCCGTGCAGGCGGCAGGTTTTTCCGAGAAACAGGATTTCTACTGGACCTTACACGCCTGTTTCGTGAACCGCCCGGAACACCGCGTGATTTTTGCGCAAGTCTTCCGAATGTACTGGCGAGACCCGCGTTACATGGAACACATGATGGCGATGATGCTTCCTGCAATTCGGGGCGTTCAGGAGGTGCGCAAGGCCGACGCCGGTGAAAAGCGCGCGGCTGAGGCACTGCTGGACGGGGTTGAGCGTGATTTGCCGGACGCTGCCGGGCAAGAGGAAGGCGAAACCGAGATCGAAATCGACGCGACCCAGACCGCCTCATCCGAGGAACGGCTGCGCAATCTGGACTTCGAGCAGATGAGCACGGCCGAAATCGCGCAGGCCAAGCGCGTATTGGCGCGGATGACACTGCCGGTAAAGCCAATTGAATCACGCCGCGGGCAGACAAGTCATTTGGGGCACCGCATCGACCGTGCCCGCACATTGCGCGCGGCCATGCGGCAAGGGGGTGAGTTGCGCGAAATTGCCAGGCTACAGCCCAAACTACGCTGGCCAAATCTTGTCGCACTTTGCGATATTTCCGGCTCGATGAGCCAGTACAGTCGGATCATCCTGCATTTCCTGCATTCAGTGTCCAACGCCAAGGGAGCGGGTTGGGCCAAGGTCCATGCCTTCACATTCGGCACACGCCTCACCAACATAACGCGCCACCTGCACCAACGGGATGTAGACGCGGCACTTGCCGCAGCAGGGGCCGAGGCGCAGGATTGGGAGGGCGGCACGCGTATCGGAGAGTGCCTGCATCAATTCAATAGGGACTGGTCACGCCGGGTGATGGGGCAGGGGGCGGTTGTTCTGTTGATCACAGACGGGCTCGAGCGGGATGATCCCGAGCTCCTCAGGAAAGAGATCGAGCGTCTGCACCTGTCCTCAAAACGCCTGATCTGGTTGAATCCCTTGTTGCGTTGGGACGGGTTCGCGCCCAGGGCGCAAGGGGTTGCCGCGATGCTACCGCATGTTGACAGTTTTCGCGCAGGGCATTCGATTGCCTCACTCGAAGACTTGGCCGCAGCGATTTCACAACCCGACGATGAGGGGCAGAAAGCACGGCTGATGGCCGCGCTTTCCGACTAGCAGCTTACGACAGCTGTTCTT
Source organism: Ruegeria sp. AE3 (assembly GCF_056542225.1). Classification (NCBI taxonomy): domain Bacteria; kingdom Pseudomonadati; phylum Pseudomonadota; class Alphaproteobacteria; order Rhodobacterales; family Roseobacteraceae; genus Ruegeria; species Ruegeria sp. AE3. Next base: position 608,478 of record NZ_JBQFZL010000001.1, read on the forward strand.
CATTGCACTTGCGGGCCATCTCCATGGCTTTGTAAGTGCCTGTCAGATCGACGGTGAAGGCGTAGGATGTCTCGGGAAACACGATCATGACCTTCTTCTTGGCCAGATCATCCGCGAACTGTGGGCTGTCCGACAGAACATAACCACCGGAATAGCCTTTGGTGATGTTACCTTTCATGCCGGTCGCTTCACCCAGATATATGTTGTCGCCCAGCAGGATGGCGACTTCTTGCGTCTCGCCACGTTTGATATCGGTTTCAGCCTTGGTGAAGATGCCGACATATCCCACGCCACGATCTTCGGTCAGGCCCATCTGAACGACGTTTTCCGCATCATCCACCGCCTCGATCAGGCAGGATTTCTTTTCAGTGTCGATGAAGACTTTCCAGCCTTCAACCTCTCCATAGCGTTGGAATGTGTCAGCCCACGCTGCGGTTGAAGTCAAAAGACCAACTGCCGCGCCCAATGCAAGAATACGTTTCAACTGCATGTCTCCGATCTATGATTTGTATGGTATGCAAGCCAGACCTGAAGTCGGTTGCCTGCACAGGCTAGAACTCGGGTCACAAACAATCAATGCTATGATTTGTTGAATATGGCTCGGGCAATGGCGTTGCCTTATGGGGTTCAATATAGACCTTTTGGTAAGCCTGATGCGCTTTTCATCACGCAATTCCCGCTTATGTTGGTGTCATAGGTCATCCGGAGGTTCCGATGGAACGATTCGACAACAGTCCTGAAACGGCGCTTGACTGGCACCGCAGCGGGCGCGGCGCGGCGCTCGCTACAGTTGTCGAAACCTGGGGCAGTGCACCGCGGCGGGTGGGATCCCAATTGGTGATTGGTGGCGATGGTCGGATAGAAGGTTCCGTTTCTGGTGGATGTGTCGAAGGTGCTGTTATCGTCGAGGCGCTTGAAGCCATTGATGAAGGCGAAGCGCGTTTGCTTGAATTCGGGATCAGTGACGACGATGCTTTCGCGGTTGGTTTGGCCTGTGGGGGGACTATACGCATTCTTGTCGAACCCATAGGAGAAGTCCTGCCCGAATCTATGTTGGCGGAACTGGTTGCCGCTCGGGCCGCTCGTGAGCCCGTTGCCTACGAAGTCAATGTCGAGACCGGGCGCAGGGCGTTGCGCCGCAATGCTTATGCCGACAGGCTGCGTATGGATCGGTCAGGGTTCGAAGAGGATGGCCAGACCTTTGTCGCAGTACATAACCCACCGCTGAGGTTGCTGGTCGTTGGGGCGGTTCACATCGCGCAGGCTCTGGTGCCGATGGCGCGGATTGCGGGCTATGATCCAACCATTATCGACCCGCGTGACGCCTTTGCGTCCAGAGCACGTTTTCCCGGTGAAACGATCCTGACGGATTGGCCGGATGAAGCCGTTGCGAAGCTGGGACTGGACGCGCGGACCGCTATTGTCCTGCTGACACATGACCCAAAACTTGACGATCCGGCGCTACAAGCCGCGTTGGCCGCCGATGTGTTCTATATCGGTGCATTGGGGTCAACACGCACCCATGCCAAGCGCATTGAGCGTATGAAAGCGGCGGGTTTTACCGATGCGCAAATCTCTGGCATTCATGGGCCCATTGGCCTGGATATCGGGGCCGCCGGTCCCTCGGAAATCGCGGTTGCGATACTGGCGCAGATCACTGCAGTTCTGCGAGGGAAAGCATGAAATTTGGGCCTGTGCCGGTGTCCCAGGCAGAGGGGGCCATTCTGGCGCATTCGGTTACAGCGGATGGGCGAAAGCTTCGCAAGGGGCTTGAATTGCGCTCGGAACATGTGGCGCAACTGGAAAAGGCTGGTCTAAGCGAGGTCATTGTTGCCCGACTGGATTCCGGCGATTGCCATGAAGATCAGGCGGCACGTAAGCTGGCGTCTGCGCTGGCACCTGATCCGGCATCAGCCAACTTGCGTGTTACCGAGGCATTTACCGGGCGGATAAACCTTTTGGCCGACGGGCCTGGGGTTGCCGTGCTCGATGTTCGTGCACTTGAATTGTTCAATCTGGTCAATCCAATGATTACCGTTGCGACCGTTCCGCAGTACCAGCAAATGGGTGCGAACGGCATGGTGGCGACCATTAAGGTCATCTCATATGCCGTGCCAGAGGCTGATGTTCAGCGCGCCGCCGGGCTGGCACAAGGAGCTGTGCGTCTGGCGCGGCCTGTTCATCGGACAGCCGGTCTTGTTGTAACGGAAATTCCCGGTGGTCCACCGAACGAAAAGGGGATTGCGGCCATTCGGGGACGGGTCGAGGCATTGGGAATGGAGCTTGCGGAGGTGCAGATTGTTCCGCATCGAACAGATTCCTTGACCAGCGCGATTTCTATGGGGAAAGGCGATCTTCTGATGATATTGACGGGATCGGCCACCTCGGATCCCAACGATGTCGCACCGTCGGCCGTTCGGCTGGCTGGCGGGACGATTGATCGCTTTGGTATGCCGGTTGATCCGGGAAACCTGCTGTTTCTTGGGGACTTGCAGGGCCGACCTGTGATCGGCTTGCCGGGATGCGCGCGCTCTCCGGCGTTGAACGGGGCCGATTGGGTGCTGTCGCGTGTCGCATGCGGGATTGAAACAACAGGTGCAGATATTGCCGGAATGGGGGTTGGCGGATTGTTGAAGGAAATCCCGACCAGACCTCAGCCGCGGGCGAAAAGAAACGACTGACCGCCGTCAAGGTCCGCGATATGGCGTATCACACCGTACTTGCGGCCAATGTACTATTGATATTCTAGGGTTTTCTCATCCTTGGCAATACGCCGGGTCGCCAATACGCGCCGGTGTCCTCCCGGGCTTTTTGAAACTGTTCGACCCTATCCCGTGCGGCGTCTCCTCCTGCATCAAAGAGATGTCCGAGCAGGCATTCCAGAACCGCCATCGCGCCAGAAAAGCTAGAAAACGGATGTAAAGTGCGGGTGCTGACGGGCAGAACGACATCCGGGTTGACGCCGGGTGCAATCACCTCGCTATCCGACAGCAACACAATCTTCATGGCCCGGTCGCGGGCAAAACGCATCGAATGGATCGTATCTGCGGAATAGGGATGGACGGTGATGGCAAACAAACAATCCTCGGACGTGGCCTCGACCAGGTCATCGACAGCCGAGCCCATGTGTCTTGGTATCAGCTGTAATCCGGGATGGGCCATGCGGCCGGCGTAGTGAAAATAATAGGCCAGCGCATGACTGGACCTTGTGGCGGTCACATAACAACGACGTGCAGACACCATGTATTCAACGGCACGCTTGGCCAATTGCGGCTCCATCAGGCGCAGGGATCGGGACACAACATTCATCTCATTGCGCGCAAATCTGGCCTGTGCGTCATTGAAAGGGTCTTGTCTGGGTGACGTGGTTAACCATTCCTGACCAATCCTGTCTTCACTGTCGGTTGTGAGAGCAAGGCGAAATGGGTGGCGAAAGGCGTCAAAACTGTCGAATCCCATACGCTGCGCCAGTCGAACAAGAACACTGGTGCTGATGCTGATCCGGTCGGCTGTCGCTCGGACCGGGTTCAGGCCGAAATCACCTGGATGGTCGATAATATATTTCGCTGCGACTTGCATCTGCGCAGGCATTCCGTCGATCTCGCGTCGGATTTGGCTGGTCAAGGCTGTAAGGGTGGGCGTCATGCCGAAAAGAAACATATGTTTTCTTTTGTGTAAATTGAAAACATCATCCAGCGAATCTAACTGAGGGCAAAGACTTGGGTGGTGCTATGACATCAAAAACAACTAACAGCTCGGACAGGCCCTACATTCTAGTTGCGCCAAACGGTGCCCGGCGGTACGCGTTGGATCATCCAGCCTTGCCACTCAGGATTGATCAGATCGTCATATCTTCGCGGGATTGCCATGCCGCAGGTGCGGATGGGTTGCATCTGCATATTCGGGATGCAGACGGACGGCATTCACTGGACGCCGGATTGTACCGGGAAACGCTTGCGGAATTGCAGCGCGAAGTTCCAAAAATGGAGCTACAGATCACGACCGAAGCTGCCGGGCAGTTCGACGTGGCATCGCAACTGGACTGTTTGCAAAAGGTGCGACCTGAATGGGCATCAATCTCGGTGCGTGAAATCGCCCGCGATCTGAACCTTGCGCCCAGGGTCTATGCACTATGTGCGGATCAGGGCACACGGGTTCAGCATATCTTGTATGATACTGAGGACGCACGTTTACTGGAACAGTGGCTCGCTTTGGGCATCGTACAGGCGGATCAGACAGATCGTTTGCTTGTTCTGGGGCGATACAGCGATGGCCAGCAATCTGTGCCTGCCGATCTCGACGCCTTTCCAGAATGCCCGGCCAGTTGGATGGTGTGCGCCTTTGGAACGCAAGAACATGCCTGTCTGGCTGAGGCTGCGCGACGCGGTGGTGACGTGCGGGTTGGGTTTGAAAACAGTCTGACGGGGCCGGATGGCAGGCCGTGGGCAGATAACGCGGCCTCGGTTGCAGCATTAGTCGAATTGCTTGGAAGGGCACAGAAATGAGTCATGTTTTCCCACGTCACACGAAATCGGACCTTCCTGTCGCGGTCGGCGGCGATGGCTGTTATCTGATCGACGCAAAGGGCAAGCGTTACCTGGATTGCGGTGATGCGGCGGTATCTTGTCTGGGCCATTCGAGCCAGGCCGTGATCCAAGCGGTACAGCAGCAGGTGGAACAGATTGCCTTTGCGCATACAGGGTTCATGACATCAAAACCGGCTGAGGCTTTGGCCGAATTGTTGATCCGGTACGCGCCGGGGGATCTGGACCGGGTGTATTTTGTTTCGGGCGGGTCCGAGGCGACCGAAGCGGCGATCAAGCTGGCGCGCCAGTATTTCCTTGAAATTGGTCAGCCTGAACGGCGTCACGTTATCGCGCGAAAGCAAAGCTATCACGGCAACACTTTGGGGGCTTTGTCCGCAGGGGGTAACGCATGGAGACGGGCACAATTCGCCCCGATGCTGATCGAGATGACGCATATCTCTGCCTGCTACGAATATGCCGAAAAACCGGAAGACGAGAGCAGCTTTGACTATGGTCAGCGTGTGGCCAATGAGCTGGAATCCGAAATCCTGCGGCTGGGCCCTGATACTGTCATGGCATTTATGGCCGAACCAGTGGTTGGGGCTACCCTTGGCGCAGTCCCTGCGGTTGAAGGGTACTTCAAGCGTATTCGCGAGATCTGCGACCACTATGGTGTGTTGCTGATTTTGGATGAGGTGATGTGCGGTATGGGCCGAACCGGTCACCTGTTTGCCTGCGATCATGACGACATCGCGCCGGATATTTTGTGTATCGCCAAGGGGTTGGGGGCCGGATATCAACCGATCGGAGCCATGCTGTGTACCGGCAAGATCTATAACGCGATCCGCGACGGATCAGGGTTTTTCCAACATGGACACACCTATGTCGGTCATCCGGTCGCCACAGCCGCCGCATTGGCGGTAGTCCGTGAGTTGACCGAACGGGATTTACCTGCGCGTGCCGGGGTCATGGGCAACAAGCTGCGATCCGCCCTCGAGGCTGCATTCGGACAGCACCCGAACGTGGGAGATATCCGTGGGCGCGGGTTGTTCCGTGGTGTTGAACTGGTCGCTGACCGCGACAGCAAGGCCCCTTTTGATCCATCACGTGGCATCGCAGGTAAGGTGAAAAAGGCAGCACTGGACGAAGGGTTGATTTGCTATCCCATGGCTGGCACGCGGGATGGCCGGAACGGCGATCATGTACTGCTGGCGCCGCCCTTTATTATTGAAGAGGAACAGATAGGCGAACTCGTCAGCAAACTGGAACGCGCCCTTTCTGCTGTGTTTTGACTTTACCGTGAGCGCACTGTTCGCCCGCAGCTTATTTGTTAATGTCGCGGGAGAAGTATCTGAAAAGGCGAAATCAATAGTGCTGGATATTTGGCGCAGTTTCCGTGCGCTTCCCCTTTGGGTGCAGATCTGGGTGGCCGTAATATTGGTGCCGGTTAATCTGGTTCCGCTTGCTTTCCTGGATCAGCCACAAGGGATGCTCATCGCTGTTCTGGCGATTACCGGTATGGCGCTGAACATACCCATCATGGCGGTTGCGCGCGGGATGAGTGGCGCGATGGCCTTGCCGCACATTCTGTGCTGGGTTCCACTAGTTGTCATTGTAGCGCTTTTGTTGTTTTCCGATGCGACCCTGAGCACTGCCTTTGCCAAGTTTCTTTGGGTGCTTCTGATCGTTGACGTAATTTCCCTGCTTTTCGATTTCAGGGATGCGGTCAACTGGTTACGAAGCAGACGCGCGACCTGAACAAAAAAAGCCCCTTCGGCAGCGAAGGGGCTTTGATCGTTTTGGTCTTTGAAGCAGATTACTTATGCGGAAGCGGACCGATCATCATGACCATCTGACGGCCTTCCATCTTCGGCATGTTCTCGATCTTGCCGACCTCTTTGATGTCTTCGGCCACACGCTCCAGCAATTCGCGACCCAGGTTCTGGTGTGCCATTTCACGGCCACGAAAGCGCAGGGTGACTTTGACTTTGTCGCCCTTTTCCAGAAACTTAAAGACGTTCTTCATTTTGACGTCATAGTCATGCGTATCGGTGTTGGGTCGGAATTTGACCTCTTTCACTTCGATGACTTTTTGTTTTTTGCGCGCTTCGTTTTCGCGTTTTTGCGTTTCGTACTTGTACTTGCCGAAATCCATGATCTTGCAGACCGGTGGGTTCGCATTAGGTGAGATTTCGACCAGATCAAGACCTGCATCTGCGGCCATCTGCATGGCTTTGGCGGGATGAACCACCCCGACATTTTCACCTTCGGCACCAATCAGCCGAATTTCGGGGGCACGGATTCTTTCATTTACGCGCGGGCCGGTTTCACGTTGAGGCGGCGCGTTGTGAGGTCTGCGAGCTATGGGTTCATTCCTTTGATGATTGCAGAATTTCGAGCCCGGAATTTAAACCGGGCGAGACCGCACTTCAAGCGGCATAAATACAGGGTAATGCGAAAAAACTTGTTTTCTGCCGGTGTTTTTCGCGTTCAAGGCGGCAAAGCCCTGAACGCAGGGTTGCTTTAGCCGACAAAGGCTTTTTCGATCACGAACTCCTTGGGTTCCGAGTTAGCGCCTTCACGCAAACCAAACCCCTCGAGAATTTCCTTGATATCCAGGTTGAAAGCCAGCGAACCGCAGACCATTGCACGGTCGGTTTCAGGCTTGATGCCGCCATCAATACCCAGATCGGAAAATACGGTGCCATCCTGAAGAAGGGTGGTGATGCGGCCCATCTTGGGGCTCTCTTCCCGTGTGGTGGTCGGGTAATAGCGGATCTTGTCGGCAAATCCTTCACCGATCAGTTCGGCCAACAGTTCGTCCTGGCGGATGCTGTCGATCAGCTGACGGCCATATTCCAGCTCTGCCACTTCGCGGCAGGTGTGGGTGATGATGACCTCGTCATAATCCTCATAGGTCTGTGGTTCACGCAGCAGCGAGGCAAAAGGTGCAAAGCCGGTGCCGGTTGCAAAAAACCACAGGCGTTTGCCGGGCAGCAGGGCGTCATGCACCAATGTGCCAACCGGTTTGGGACGCAAGATGATCTGATCACCCGGTTTGATATGTTGCAATTTCGACGTCAGCGGGCCGTTCTGAACTTTGATCGAATAAAACTCCAGCTCTTCATCCCACGAGGGCGAGGCGATGGAATAGGCGCGCAGCAACGGCTTGCCGTTGTCACCCAGCAGACCAATCATCACAAATTCGCCCGAGCGGAACCGCAACGAGGCCGGGCGCGACACCTTGAAAGAAAACAGGCTGTCGGTCCAGTGTTTGACGTCGGTTACGGTTTGCGCGTCCGGAAGGACGGGGACTTTTACTGCGGTTGCTTCGCTCACGGGCTTCATCTCTGTCATCGTTTACCTGCCGGTCTGCTAAACCGACATCTCCGTTTAATCTTTGATCCAAGTCAGGAAAAGGGGACAGATTGCCCCCTTTGCGTCACAAGCTGGCAAGTGCGGGATTAGCCGCGCAGGCGGGCCTGATAGTTATTCTCTTTCCAGTTCGCGCGGGCCAGCCACTGATCCTCGGGTTGGCGATCTGCCAATTCTCCGTCGATCTCGACCTCGTCAAAGCCGCTGCGGCGCGCCATGGCGTATTGATCGGCAAGCACATGCCCTTTGGCGCGCAACCGGCCTTTGTAGCCCTTCAGGCGCAATGTGCGGGCGATGGTAAAGCCGCGACCATCTGCGAAGGAGGGGAAGTCTACCCGAACCAGCCTGGTGCCGCCCAACCGGTCATACAGTTCGTCCGGGTCTGTCTCCGAGCTCACGTCCAGCGCGACCACGTCATTGGCGGCGTCATCCAAAGTGACAAAGCCGTCGGTCCAGTCATCGGGCGAAAAGCCCTCATCCGTTACGATTACGTTCATGTTTTCTCTCCGACGCGCATCATCTTGCCATCGACAAAATGGATGCCGCATTCTTCCTTATTCTGGTCGCGCCAGCGTCCGGCGCGGGGGTCTTCGCCCTCTTTGACCGGCGAGGTGCAGGGCGCACAGCCGATCGAAGGGTATCCTTTGGCCACCAGCGGGTGCCGGGGCAGGTTGTTTTCTTCCATATAGGCCCGCACATCCTCGGGCGCCCAATGGGCGAGCGGGTTGACCTTGATCCGGCCTGTACCATCTTCGACCTCGAAGAATTCCAGCGCGGCGCGCGTGCCGGCCTGAAATCGCTTGCGTCCGGTTATCCAGCCATCGAACCCCACCAGTGCTTTTTGCAGCGGGAACGTCTTGCGCAGGTTGCAGCACGCGTCCGTGTCGCGCAGGCGCAACGCACCGTATGGGTCTTCGCGCTCAACTTCTGCATCCTCGGCCCGGACGATGCGAATGTTGGTAAGCCCTAGACGCTCGCTCACCTCCTGCTGGTACTCCAGCGTTTCGGTGAACAGCATTTGCGTGTCCACGAAAAGAACGGGCGTTGCCTTGTTCACCACCGCCGCCATGTGCAAAAGAACGACAGATTCCGCACCAAAGCTCGAGACCAGAGCAAGCTCATCGATCTCATCAATCGCCCCATGCATGACATCATGAGCGCTGTGGTGCCGGAACCGGGCATTCAGGTCTTCGACACGTTCAGTCAGTTCGCGTCTGTCCCGGCCCAGTTCCGTCTGGATCAGGTCAAGCGGCATTTGCTCGGGCCTCGGGGTAGAGGGCGTCTTTGAACGGCGCCATGCCCACCCGGCGATATGTTTCCAGGAATGTCTCCTCTGCGCCTGCACGCTGGTTCAGATAGGTGTCGACAATGCGCTCAACGGCAGGAACGATTTCGTCATAGGCAAAGCCCGGACCGGTGCGATCACCAATTGCTGCAGTTTCGGTCGCATCGCCACCCAAAGTGATCTGGTAGTTTTCCACGCCTGCGCGGTCCAGACCCAGAATGCCGATATGGCCGACATGGTGGTGACCGCAGGCGTTGATGCAGCCTGAGATCTTGATCTTCAGGTGGCCGATGTCATGCTCGAGCTTCAGGTCCTCGAACCGCGTCGCAATTTCCTGAGCAACCGGGATCGAACGCGCCGTCGCCAGCGCGCAATAATCCATGCCGGGGCAGGCGATGATATCGCTGATCAGACCGATATTGGCGGTTGCCAGTTCGTATTCCTTCAGCTTGGCGTGGATCGCGGGCAGGTCCGATTTATGGACATGCGGCAGGATCACGTTCTGCTCGTGGCTGATGCGCAGCTCGTCATAGGCGAACTCTTCGGCCAGATCGGCCATCACGCGCATTTGCTCGGCAGTTGCATCGCCCGGCGTTGCCCCATGCTTCTTGATCGAGATCGTGACAATCGCATGGTCCGCGTCCTTGTGCGGCGCGATGTTGGTATCGACCCACGAGCGGAAAACCGGATCGTTGGTATAGGAGCTTTCAAACGACGCGACCGAAGCTTGGCGGAAGGCAGGCGGTGCAAAGTGGCCCTTTATCTCTTCCAGCAGGTTCATGTCCGCGCCTTTGAACTGCGGGCGGACCTTCAGGAAGCGTTCGTTAACCTTGGCGCGGATAGCGTCGATGCCATGCTCGTGCACGGTGATCTTAATACGTGCTTTGTACTTGTTGTCGCGGCGACCAATCTGGTTCCATACGGAAACGGTGGCTTCCAGATAGGCCAGCAGGTCATCAAAGGCGACGAATTCGGACAATTCCTTGCCGATCATGGGCGTACGGCCAAGGCCACCGCCAACAATGACGCGCGCGCCAAGAACGCCGTCACGCTCAACCAGTTGCAGGCCGATGTCATGTGCCTTGATCACGGCGCGGTCGTTTTCACTACCAGTGATGGCGATCTTGAATTTGCGCGGCATAAACTGGAATTCCGGGTGGTCGGTCGACCACTGGCGCAGCAATTCGGCGTAAGGGCGGGGATCAGCGACCTCATCCGCTGCGGCGCCAGCAAAGTGGTCGGCGGTCACGTTGCGAATAGTGTTGCCCGAGGTCTGTATGGCGTGCATGCCAACCTCGGCCAGCGCGTCCAGCATATCCGGCACGTCGCTCAGCTTTGGCCAGTTGTACTGGATGTTCTGACGCGTGGTGAAATGGCCATAGCCTTTGTCCCACTTCTCGGCCAGCAGCGCCAGTTGACGCATTTGCGCACTGTTCAGCGTGCCATAGGGAATGGCGACACGCAGCATGTAGGCGTGCAGTTGCAGGTACAGCCCATTCATCAGGCGCAGCGGCTTGAATTCGTCTTCGGTCAACGAGCCGTCAATGCGACGCTCGACCTGGGCGCGGAACTGCGCGTTACGTTCTGCCAAAAATGCTGTGTCGAACTCGGAGTAGCGATACATGTCTAGCTGTCCTTGTTTGCAGCCCCGAACCTAGGGGCCTTGAAGGGGAGAGATATGGCCAGAGGTCAGGCCCGGGGCTGCGGGGAAGTTTCCTGTTTGCCGTGGGCATAGTTGGACGGACCAGTCCGGCGGAAATCTTCCCGAAAATGGGTGGGCTCGGGGCCGTTCTTGCTAGCAACGGCATCGGCTAGATAGGCGCCAACGACTTTATTTGCCTGACGCGCCGCATCCAGCAGACGCACCTGTGCATGTGCTTCGTCAGTGATCAGTTCCGCTTGAGACAGATCACGCGTCCAACTGTCATCTTCGGTCTGGTAAATGACGTCACCTACCAGCAAATCATTTGCGGTGACGACTTTGGGGGTAAAAGCGCGGGCCATCAGGCAAGCTCCTTATTGAATTCGGTTACGGCCTGCGCCGCTTCGCGCGGGGCAAGGCCATAGAATGTCAGGGCCGGTCCGTCCAATTCGGCGGCGGCCAGGTCGGCGGGCAGTTGATCCAGTGTGGTGGACAGTATCCGTTGGTTCGGGCGCGAGGCGTTTTCGACCAGCGTGACAGGGGTGGCGCGATCGGCGCCATGCATGATCAGGCGACCCTGGATAAAGCGGGCAGATTTCTTGCCCATATAGATCGCAGCAACCGAACCAGCCCGTGCCAGGGCATTCCAGTCATGATCGGCAAAACCTTTCATGTCGTGCCCAGTCAGGAACCGCACCGAGGAATTTCGACCGCGTTGTGTCAGGCTTTGGCCGATGCCAGCCACCGCGGCAGAGGCCGCTGTGATACCAGGAACGATCTGCCACGAAATGCCAGCCGCCTCGACGGCCTCGATCTCTTCATCCAGACGGCCAAAGACAGTGGGATCACCGGACTTCAGGCGGACCACGCGGTTACCATTCAGGGCATATTCGACCAAAAGCGCGTCAATATCACTTTGCTTCCAGGATGGGCCGAACCCGGCTTTGCCGACATCAACCAAGGCGGCGCTTTGACCGGCTATGTCCAGAACGGGTTCACTGATAAGGCGGTCATGCAGCACAACATCAGCCCGCTCAATCGCGGTCAGCGCCTTGAGCGTCAGCAACTCGGGGTCGCCCGGACCTGCGCCGACAAAGTCGACATGTCCTTTGGGGCCTGTTGTGCGAACGTCCTGCATTGGATCATCTCGGGTGTGGTTTGACTTGACCCTCAATATAGGAAATATTCCCACCAAAGCGCCATATGGGCGCTCAAATAAGGACAAACGTTCCGTCAATGAAAAATTTTGGAACGAAAACTTCGATGTGGAAGGAAAATTGGAATGTCGGTGCGGATAGATGATACGGATCGGAAAATTCTGGCCGAGCTGCAACGCGATGCAGGGCAGTCACTGGACGAAATAGCGGCTCGGGTCGGCAGTTCAAAGACGCCTGTCTGGAATCGTATACGCAAGCTCAAGAGTGCAGGAATAATAGGTCAGCAAACGGTTTTGCTGGATGCCGAAGCGCTCGGGTTTGAAGCGACTTTCTTTGTTTTGATCCGCACATCGGAACACGAGGCTGAGTGGCAGCGCAAGTTCCTTAAGGCGTTGCGTGATCACCCCGAGGTGCAAGAGGCGCATCGGCTGGCAGGTGACATTGATTATATACTCAAGGTTCGGGTCAAGAACGCGCGCGCCTATGATCAATTCTACCAGTCGCTGATATCGGAGGTGCGAGTGCACAACGTGACCGCGCTTTTGTCGATGGAAGAAATCAAGTCCACAACGATGCTTCCCCTCAACGCATTGGTTGAAGGGGCGTAAAAGGCAGGTGCTTCCAACGCCGGATCGAGCCGCGCCTTACACAGGTCAGACCTGAACCATTAACCGTTCCAAACCATGGAAGTGATAGCTGTCTGAATAGGTTGGCTCTGTAGCGAGCCGCAGGTTCGGGCAGCTATTGAACAGAATGGGCAGGGCTATGCGCATTTCCAACCTTGCCAAAGGGGCGCCGACGCAGAAGTGGATGCCTCCGCCAAAACTTGTGTTGACCTCAATCGAGCGCGTCGGAACAAACCTTTCGGGTTCATCCCAGACAGCAGGGTCGCGGTTTGCAGCGCCAAGCAATAGTGCGACCTGATCACCGCGCCTGAACGAATGCCCAAATATGTCAACGTCTTCATACGCATAACGTGTGAACATGTGCAAAGGCGGGTCATAGCGCAGAATTTCTTCAATCGTTGCGTCGATCTGGTCCGGTGCCAGAACGCCGGGGCTGGTATAAGTTTGCAACAGAGTTTTCACACCGTTCGCCAGCGAATGCACAGTTGCTTCGTGACCTGCATTCAGCAGCAAGATGCATGTTGCGACCAACTCGTCGATGGTCAGCTTTTCACCTTCTTCCTCGGCGCTGATAAGCCGGGTGATCAAATCGTCACGGGGATCATTGCGTCGCTGGTTAATGTATCCCAACAGGAAATCCGTGAACTCCTGAGACGACTTGGCCGCCTTATCCTCGGTCGCCTGCGTCCGGTTGGCCTGATACATGGCGACCATGTCATGCGACCACTGCAACAGGTTGGGTGCCATGTCTTCGGGAACGCCCAGCAGTCGGCAGATGGTTCTCACCGGGACCTGCGTGCAATAGGCACTCAACAGGTCGAAAGGTGTATTCGGAAACGTCTCGATAAGACTGTGGCATAGCGATTCAATGGAAGGCTGCAATGCAGAAATTTCCCGCGACGTGAAAGCGCGCATGACAAGCGCTCTCAGGCGGGTATGTCGCGGGGGTTCAGCTTCAAGCAGCGAGTGGGCTTCGATAGCCAGCCAGGGGGCCAGATGGGCAGGGCCCTGTGTCGCGCATTCAGGCGGAACTTCCCGCCCAAACCGGCGGTCGCGAAGAAGTGTCCGCACCGCCTGACAGGACGTTGCAGCAACCATATTGTAGTCGCGCCAATAGAACAGATCACCAGCAGTGCGGGCATGATCATAGAAAGGGTAGGGGTTCTGAACGAAACCCGGATCTGTCGGGGATTGCGAGAATGACTTCATGCGACGCACACTTGCCACGAGCCGCGTTGAATGCAAGACCCTGTCTATGCAGAGAGTTTGGATCATTGTCGGTTTTTTGTCCGCTGTCGGGCTGCTATCGAGTTTTGTTTGGTCTTATGGTTATCGTCAGGCGCTGTCTCAGCTAAGTGACAAGGCCGAAGCTGACCTTGAACTGGCGGCGGATCGGCTCAGTACCCAGATGCAGGTCTATCAGGAACTGGCGGTTCTGATGGCGACACATCCCGCCTTGCACGCGTTGGATACACCGACACAAATACATGACGCGCAAGCGATGTTGCTGGACGTCGCCGACAAGACAGCGGCCGTCAACATGATGTATCTGGATCGCAGCGGTCGGGTTCTGGTCACCGCACAGCCAGTGGCACAGCGAGATATGTCCGCACATCCAGCGTTCAGGCGCGCCATGCAGGGTGCGGTGGGCACCGCGCATGAGGTGGTTCCAGAGAGTGGCGACCGGATATATTCCTATGCCGCTCCGACTTTTGCTCCGTCTGGGCAAGTCGAAGGTGCAGTGATGGTGGTTGCCGACGTCCAGGACATTGAACAAACCTGGCGGGGCAGTACCGAAGCCGTGTTCTTTGTTGATTCTGACGGTGTCGTCTTCATCTCGAACCGATCAGACTTGCTGTTCTGGAGCCGCGAGGCTGGCCAGTCCGGGCTGACACCGCCAGAAGGTGCGTCGGTGGATTTTGCAGCGACGCGGGTCGGCCAGCATGAATTGTGGCGGCTGAACTGGGGGCGGTATTTGCCACGCGACGCGTTGCACCTAACGCTTGAACTGCCTGTGATCGATATGACCGCCGAGGTTTTGGTGGACGTGGCTCCGGCCCGGCGACTTGCGGGGTTGCAGGCGGCGGCGGTCGCAGCGATCTGTCTGGCGTTTGGTGCCATGCTGTATCTTGCCATGGAGCGGCGACGGACGCTGGCTAATGCCAACATGGTTCTGGAAAGCCGGGTGGCGCAGCGTACCCGTGCATTGACCCAAGCGAACACTGCGTTACGCCGCGAAGTTGCAGAACGTCAGGAGGCCGAAGCAGCCCTGAAAAAAGCGCAGGCCGAACTGGTGCAGGCAGGTAAACTCAGCGCATTGGGGCAAATGTCGGCGGGGATCAGCCACGAACTCAACCAACCCTTGATGGCAATCCAGCAATTCGCGGACAATGGCACGGCCTTTCTTGAACGCGGCAAAGGCGACAGGGCCAGCGAAAACCTTGGGCGTATTTCGGAAATGGCCGCCCGCATGGCCCGGATCATCAAGAATCTGCGCGCGTTTGCCCGCAACGAAAGCGAACCAATGGGCCGGGTCGATCTGGTGCAGGTTCTGAAAACCGCCGTCGAGTTGACCGAAACCCGTTTGCGTGACGATGATGTGACGCTGGAATGGGAGCCGGGACAGTCTGCGGTTTATGTTTGGGGGGGTGAAGTCCGATTGGTGCAGGTCTTTGTTAATCTGATCAATAACGCGGCGGATGCGATGCTGGGGCGACCCAAACGGCACATTTCGATTGTGATGCACGAAGAAGACCGGTTGCGCGTTTCTGTGCGGGATACCGGCCCGGGGATTGAAGACCCCGACCGTGTGTTCGAGCCGTTTTATTCGACAAAAAGCGTAGGATCCTCTGAAGGTCTGGGGCTTGGTCTTTCTATATCATATGGTCTTGTTCAAAGCTTTGGGGGTGAAATTCGCGGGGCAAACACAGCTGATGGCGCAGTGTTTACCGTCGAACTGGAACCCTATGGAAAAGAAGAGGCAGCATGATGCGCAGGGTTCTGTTGGTCGATGATGACGCAGCTGTTCGCGAGGCATTGGCGCAAACCATTGAACTTGCAGATTACGCACCGACAACAGCCGGTTCTTTTGTGGCGGCCAAGGATAATATTCGGCGGGATTTCCCCGGTGTGATTATTTCGGACATTCGAATGCCCGGGCGGGATGGCTTCCACTTGTTGGCGTATGCTCGGGACATCGACCCCGAGCTTCCGGTGATCCTTTTGACCGGAGAAGGCGATATCCCAATGGCCGTGGAAGCCATGGGAAAAGGCGCGTTCGATTTTCTGGAGAAACCATGCGCTGCGTCTGACCTGATGGACGTTCTTGAACGCGCATTCGCGGCCCGCACTCAGGTTTTGGAACAGCGCGCCCTGAAATCTGAACTTGAAAGGGGGGATCCGGCCGCACGTTTGCTGTTTGGTCTGTCGCCGCAAGCCGAGGCACTGCGGGATCGTGTGCGAACTGTTGCACCGACAGGGGCCGAAGTTCTTGTTACCGGCCCGCCGGGCAGCGGCATATCCAAAGTTGCCGAAGTGGTCCACCTGATGTCGCCCGCTGGTCAGGGGCCTTTTGTCAAACGTCCGGCTTCAAGCCTAAGCCCCGATGATCTTGCCCAAAGCTGCGGCGATGCTGTGGGTGGATCCCTGTTTCTGGACGAAGTGTCCGCCATGCCCCAAGCCACGCAGTTTGCGGCGTTGGAGATCATCGAGCGCGGTCCGGGGGGGCGTATTATTGCAGGAACAACCGCTGATCTGTCCGCTTTATGTTCGCAAGGGCGGTTTAACGCAGATCTGTTCTATCGTTTGGATGTGATGCGGGTGCGTGTTCCATCATTGGCGGAACGCCCCGACGACATTCCGGTGATTTTTCGCCACTATGTGGCGCAAGCGGCCGAACAGGCAGGCATCGCAATTCCCGAGATTTCGTCCGAACATCTGGCCGCCTTGATGGCCAGCGACTGGCCGGGCAACGCCCGTTCGCTGATGTCGGCAGCAATGCGGTTTGTTCTTGGAATGCCCGAGGAGGTTACACAAGCAACGGACCTGGGGTTGAGCGAACAGATGGCGCGGGTGGAACGATCTTTGTTGATTGCAGCTTTGGGCCGCCACAATGGAAAAGCGTCAGATGCGGCCAAGGCGCTGAAGCTGCCGCGCAAGACCTTTTACGACAAGCTGGCGCGCTATCAGATTCGTCCCGAGGATTACCGCAGATGAGCGGGAACTGGATTGGCACTTCTGATTCGAATGAAGTGATTCGGAATATGTGCGGAATTCCGCACAAGCCGCACTGAGGATGTGCGAGTTTTCGCACGGCTCGGGACTGTGAAGCGCAGAACCCGAACCAACAAAGCTGTAACACTTTGGTATTAAACATGTAATCAGACACTTTCCGCAATCGCAGTCAAAAGTTGTGTGCTTTACCCTGAGTCGCTTCACTGCACGCCATACGGCGCTTACCCGGCGTCGACTGCAAGTTTCAAGGAACTCTGGGAGGATATCAGATGAAGCTTCTGACAACGGCAGCAACTGCGCTTGCTCTGACTGTAACCGCAACGGCTGGTATGGCTGCATGCGACGAAGGTGAAATCGTCGTTAAGTTCGCGCATGTGACGAACACCGACAAACACCCCAAGGGCATCGCGGCATCGCTGCTGGAGCAGCGGGTCAACGACGAAATGAACGGCACGATGTGTGTCGAGGTCTACCCGAACTCGACGCTCTACAACGACGACAAAGTTCTCGAAGCGATGTTGCAGGGCGACGTGCAACTGGCAGCGCCCTCGCTGTCGAAGTTCGAGAAGTTCACCAAACAGTTCCGCCTGTTTGACCTGCCGTTCATGTTCAAGAACGTCGACGCTGTAGACGCGTTCCAGGCCTCGGCCGAGGGGCAGGCGATGAAAGACAGCATGCAGCGCCGCGGCCTGCAAGGGCTGGCGTTCTGGCACAACGGCATGAAGCAGATGTCGGCCAACAAGGCTTTGGTTGATCCGTCGGATGCAAACGGTTTGAAATTCCGCGTGCAGTCGTCAGATGTGCTGGTGGCTCAGATGGAGGCCATTGGTGGCAGCCCGCAAAAAATGGCGTTCTCGGAAGTGTATGGCGCGCTGCAACAGGGCGTGGTGGACGGGCAGGAGAACACCTGGTCGAACATCTACGGCAAGAAGTTCTTTGAGGTGCAGGACGGTATCACCGAAACCAACCACGGCATCATCGACTATCTGGTCGTGACATCGGTGGATTGGCTGGACAGTCTTGATCCGGCGGTGCGGGATCAGTTCCTGACCATTCTGGCCGAAGTTACCGAGACCCGGAACAAAGAAGCCTTTGCTGTGAACGAAGCGGCCAAAGCGTCGATCATCGATGCGGGCGGCGTCATCCGTGAACTGACCCCTGAACAGCGTCAGGCCTGGGTCGACGCGATGAAACCGGTTTGGGACAAATTCGCCGGTGACGTGGGTCAGGACAAGATCGACGCGGCACAGGCCATCAACGCCGGCTTCTGATCCGGTCAAAGACCGCGCGTCCGGGGACTGGGGAGTATTCGACGCGCAGGCCGGGCGGGCTGAAATGGCCCGCCCCATTCTCAACTCTCTCTTCAATAAAATGCGGGGACTGAAAGATGTCTGGTGCGAACTCCGGCCAGGGCGGGCTGATCGACCATATCGAAGAAACCCTGATCGCGTTGCTTTTGGGCCTTATGACGGTCGTTACATTTGCCAACGTGATCGCGCGGTTTGTCTTTAATTCCAATATCCTATGGGCGCTTGAGTTGACAGTGTTCACGTTTGGCTGGCTGGTGCTGCTGGGCGCGTCTTACGCGGTCAAGAAACATGCTCATCTGGGCGTGGATGCAATCCTAAACATGCTAGCGCCAGCACCGAGGCGTCTAATGGCGTTAGTCTCGGTCGGATGCTGTCTGGTGTTTTCGCTGCTGATGCTCAAGGGGGCATATGATTATTGGGCCGTCTTTGCAGATCTGCCGCCAACATCGGGCCGCTGGTTCCCGACTGGGTTTGATTTCGGCGCACGCAGCCAGAGTTTCTACGAGGTGGACGACATCCCCATGGTTGCGCCGCTGCGCTTTCTGGAAGACCTGATCAACTATGGCGAGGGGTATGAAAAACTGCCCAAGGTCGTACCTTACCTGGTTCTGCCTGTATCCATGCTGCTGCTGGTGATCCGGTTTACGCAGGTCGCCGTTCAAATCTGGCGTGGTGAGACCGATCGCCTTGTCGCCAGCCACGAAGTCGAGGACGAGATTGAGGAAGTCCGCGCACAACAAGGGGTGCATGACTGATGGACGTTATCCTTCTTTTCTCGATGGTCATCGGCCTGCTGCTGATCGGGGTTCCGATTGCGGTTGCACTTGGCCTCAGCTCGACCCTGTTCCTGCTGATCTATTCCGACAGTTCGCTGGCTTCTGTCGCAGGCACGCTGTTCGAGGCGTTCGAGGGGCATTTCACCCTTTTGGCGATCCCGTTCTTTATTCTCGCCTCGTCCTTCATGACGACAGGCGGCGTAGCGCGTCGGATCATCCGATTCTCGATTGCTTGCGTGGGGCATCTGCCCGGCGGTCTGGCGATTGCGGGTGTGTTTGCTTGTATGCTGTTTGCCGCGCTTTCAGGATCGTCCCCGGCCACGGTTGTAGCTATCGGTTCGATCGTCATCGCAGGTATGCGCCAGGTTGGGTATTCCAAAGAGTTTGCCGCCGGTGTGATCTGTAACGCGGGTACGCTGGGCATCCTGATCCCACCGTCCATCGTGATGGTTGTGTATGCCGCCGCCGTCGAAGTTTCAGTTGGGCGCATGTTCCTGGCTGGCGTTATTCCCGGTCTGATGGCTGGCTTCATGCTGATGATCACCATCTATGTCATGGCAAAGGTCAAGAACCTGCCCAAGGGTGAATGGAAGGGGTGGGGTGAGGTCTTTACCTCGGCCCGCGAGGCCGGTTGGGGCCTGTTCCTGATCGTTATCATTCTGGGTGGCATTTATGGGGGTATCTTTACCCCGACCGAGGCTGCCGCGGTTGCTGCCGTCTATGCCTTCTTCATCGCCAGTTTCGTCTACAAGGACATGGGTCCGCTGAGTACGGAAGGGGACGCACAGAACCTGCCACTGCTGAAAAAGCCCTACGCTTTGGTCACAGCGTTCTTTCACCCCGACACCAAGCATACTCTGTTCGAGGCAGGAAAGCTGACGGTGACGCTGTTGTTCGTGATCGCCAACGCGCTGATCCTCAAACATGTTCTAACGGACGAACAGGTGCCGCAGCACATTGCTAGCGCCATGCTTTCAGCGGGTCTTGGACCGGTAACCTTCCTGATCGTGGTCAACGTAATCCTGCTGATCGGTGGTCAGTTTATGGAGCCGTCGGGCCTGCTGGTGATCGTTGCACCGCTGGTGTTCCCGATTGCCATCGAGTTGGGTATCGATCCGATCCATCTGGGCATCATCATGGTGGTGAACATGGAGATCGGGATGATCACGCCCCCGGTCGGTTTGAACCTGTTCGTAACCTCGGGTGTTGCGGGTATGCCGATGATGAGCGTTGTGAGGGCGGCGCTGCCGTTCCTTGCTGTCCTGTTCGTCTTCCTGATTATGGTGACGTATATTCCGTGGATCTCGACCTTCCTGCCCAACACCTTCATGGGGCCGGAAATCATAACCAATTAGGTTGTTTGACGATGTACGTAACCGGGCGGTTTCGACCGCCCGGCTTTTTCGTATCTTGAAACCGCGCACCGGGTTCATATCTCGGGTCCAGAGGACGACCTCCCCATATCGGGACATTATTCGGGACGACCCGAACGGATACGAGGTTGTCTTATGCCCTGGGTATTCCTTCTATTTGCTGGCCTGTTGGAAATCGTCTGGGCCGTAGCGATGAAGCAATCGGCTGGTTTCACCCGATTGTTGCCTACGGCCTTGATGGGGCTTTCGATGATCGGGTCTTTCGGTCTTCTGGCGCTGGCGATGCGCGACCTGCCGTTGGGCACGGCTTATACCATCTGGACCGGTATCGGGGCTGTGGGGGCGTTCTGTGTAGGTATCCTGTTTCTGGGCGAAGCCCTTAGCCCTGCGCGGATTCTGGCGGCTCTTCTGATCGTGTCAGGTCTCATCCTGATGAAGCTGGCGTGAGCGTTTTATTGACCAAGCCATTTTGCTTGGGCAGGGTTTGGAAAACACGGGAATTGGAGACTGGAATGCTGACCGAGACCGACAAGCGCCTGCTGCGCGTGGCTTATGACGAGGCAAAAGCCGGGTTTGATGAAGGTGGATGCCCTATCGGATCAGTTCTGGCGCGGGGTGGCGAAATTGTTTCACAAGGGCGCAATCAACGTGTACAGGGCGGGGATCCGATCGCACATGGGGAAATGGATGCTTTGCGCAAAGCCGGGCGTCAGAAAACCTATCGCGACACGGTTCTTTACACGTCTTTGTCACCTTGCATGATGTGTTCCGGCACTATCGTTCAGTTTGGTATCCCGCGCGTGGTGGTCGGCGATACCCAGAACTTTGGTGGCAACGAAGACTTCCTGCGCGACCGCGGCGTCGAGGTGGTGATAGCCAACGATCCCGACTGCATCGCACTGATGCAGCGGTTCATCGAAGAAAAGCCAGAGCTTTGGGCGGAAGATATTGCCGAGTAAAGGCGAAACCTAGACGCTCTCCAGCGCCTGAATAATGCCCGTGAAATCCCCGGCCTTCAGGCTGGCGCCGCCCACAAGCGCACCATCGACATTTGAAACCGCAAAGATCTCCGCCGCGTTGGAGGGTTTTACCGACCCGCCATAAAGCAAACGGACAGAGCGACCCACACCTTCGCCAAAACGACGCTCTAACCGGGCGCGGATGAAGTCGTGAACCTCTCCGATCTCATCAAGCGTTGGAACCTTGCCAGTGCCGATGGCCCAGATCGGTTCATATGCAATGATCAGGTTCTCGCCGGTTGCCTGATCCGGGATCGACCCCGACATCTGACCGCCGATTATGTCGAGCGTATTGGCCGCCTCGCGCTGTTCCAGGCTTTCGCCAACGCAAATGATCGCTTTTAACCCCGCATCCATCGCAGCACGGGCCTTGGCGCGTATATCCTCGTCATGTTCTTGATGGTCCACGCGCCGTTCGGAATGACCCAGGATGACTGATGTCGCGCCCGCGTCCAGCAGCATCTCAGCGCTGATTTCGCCTGTATACGCGCCTGCGCTTGCCGCGTGGCAATCCTGCCCGCCAACAGTAACTGCTGACCCGCGTACGGTGTCTGCCGCGCGGCTGAGCAATGTTGCCGGAGGGCAGATCAGGATATCGACAGAAGCGTCTGGGTGGGACTTGCACAGTGCTTCAAGCTCGCTCAGCGCAGCACCGGTTCCGTTCATTTTCCAGTTTCCTGCCGCAAGCTTGCGCCGCATACCCGTATCTCCCTGATCATTCGATGATTTAAGATGCGGATAGCATTGTCGGCACGATCTTACAATTCCACTGATCGGGTGGGTTCGTGCGCTTTGATCGACGCACGGCGTTCGGTCGGGCCCGAGTCACAGGATTACCCGGCGCAAACTAGGATTTCTGCACGATGCTCTCATCGAATTTGATGGATTCACCGCAACCGCAAGCGTCGACGACATTCGGGTTCCTGAACTTGAAACCTGATTCCAGCAACGACACCTCGTAATCGATTTCAGTCCCGAACAGAAACATCTGCGCCATTGGTGCGATCATGACGCGTGCACCATCCTGTTCAACGACTTCGTCGTGTGGATCGGCCTGATCGACATATTCCATGGTATATTCCATGCCCGCACAGCCGCCTTTCTTTACGCCAATGCGCAAGCCGACGTGGCCACCCGAGTTCATCAGGCGGGTAATTTGCTCTGCGGCTTTGGGCGTCATGGTCACAGCCTGTTTGCCGGGAATGCCGAACATGTAAGTCTCCGTTGTCGCGCGTTGCATTTAATCTAGGGCTCAGGGGGCCAAGGCTCAAGACGGTGTGTTATAAAGAGTTTTATCAGGATGAAACAACCCGGCATACAGTATGGGTTCGCTGAAAACACCCGACCGTTAAACCGTGGAGCTGAATAGGTTTAAGCTGGTTGATCGCCAAAACGGTTCGCATTGTGAAATCATCGGAAAGGATAATATTGTGAAGAGATTAAATGCAATTTTTAATCCAGTCTTGTTGGGAGCGGTACTTACCATTGCAGTTCTTTTGTTTGTTCCGGATGATGCGGTGGCCGCCAATGATGGAGAGAGGCATCCGGTAAACTGCGCGACCGCCGAGGGCGATCTGCGCGCCATCGCGACTGAGAAAAAGCACGCGCAGGACCAACAGTTGGAAAGTGTTGCCGCCATTACTCCTGCCGGGGCACTTTTGGGGCTGGTCACAGGAACGGAACACAAAAGGCTGCAAATGCTATCGGGGGACTACATCAATCAACTGGATGCCAGATCTGCGGAAATCAAAAAGACCTGCAATTTGAACTGATCACCCGTCGTTAGGTGATCTGGATATGAAAAGGACCGTTCTCGGGCAAGAACGGTCCGTGTTTCTGGCCGGAATTCGGGGGGCGGTCAAATCATGTCTGGCCCGAGGTACGATACCGATTGGTGCCGTCCGCAGGTCTTTTCCCGTATCATTGTGACAGGTACAGCACGAACAGGTAACAAAAAACACCAATGTTTTGTGACAAATAGCCGGGAAACTGTGGTCGGTGCCTACATAAATCCCAGTTCCAGACGTGCTTCGTCTGACATCATCTCCATACCCCAGGGTGGCTCCCAGGTCAGTTCCACGTCGACCTCTTTGACGCCTGCAACAGGCTCGATCGCTTCCATGATCCATCCGGGCATGTCGCCGGCAACCGGGCATCCGGGGGCTGTCAGCGTCATGATCACCTTCACCGCGTTGTCCGTGGAAATGTCGATCGTGTAGATCAGGCCGAGGTCATAGATATTCACGGGGATTTCCGGGTCATAGACCGTGCGGCACGCCTCGACCACGGGCTCGTACAGGGGGTGCTCAATGGTTGACGGCGCAATCAGCGGTGTGCCTTCAAACTGTTCGCTCGGGTGGGTCATCTTTGCCTCGGGTCTGTTGCCTGAGTGATTATATAGGGAATAGCCGCAACAGCGTCCAGTAGGGCGGCGGCGCCGATAGGGGCGCCGCGGCAATTTAGTCGTTGATGTCGTGGTTGAAGGTTTTGACCTGACCTTGCGGCAATGCAAACAGTTTCCGCAAAACAAGCCACGCAATCAGTGACATCACTGCGAAGATCAACGCCAACACATTCAAAGACAGAGCCATTCCGGATACGGCAAGGATAAGGCCCGTGACTGCGGCCCCGATTGCAAAGCCCAGAAAAATGAACCCTGGCAGGACAATCTCAAGGATACCCAGCGCCAATGCGGCGGCGAGCCAGATCCACCAGGTCAACCAGAAGGGGTCTGCCATCATTTTCCTCCTTTTAACATTTTGAATGCGTCACCAAAGGCTTCCAGTGCGTTGGCAGGCACAACAATAGTTTGCTTGCCAGTACCGTTTCCAAGCGCATTCAGGGCTTCAACCTGCTTCAAGGCAACCTGATACTGGGCCGCTTCAATGCCGTTATCCTGAATGGCCTTGGCGACCACACCAGTGGCATAAGCTTCGGCTTCGGCCTGAATGCGCCGCGCCTTGGCGGTTTGTTCCGCCGCATAAAGCTCGGCGTCGGCATGCAGCTCGACTGCGCGTTTCTTGCCCTCGGCTTCTGTCACCTGCGCACGACGGGCGCGTTCGGCGTTCAGCTGTTGCAGCATGGCGTCACGGGTGGCCTGATCCAGATTTACGTCCAGAATCTCGGCGCGGGTGACTTCGATGCCCCAGTCATCGACAGCGGTTTCAACGCTTTCCTGAATACGCGTGATCAGTTGGGACCGGTTCGACTGGACCTCATCCAAATCCATTTTACCGATCTCGGCGCGAACGATCCCGGCGACAGTGGTAGCAATCGCGCCATCAACGTCGCGGATTCGGTAGACCGTCTTTTCAGGTTCGAGAATACGGTAGAAGACCGATGTATCGATCTGCACCAAAACGTTGTCCTTGGTGATTGCGTCCTGCGTCGCGTTTGGCAGTTGGCGTTCCAGAATCGAGATCTTGTGGCGCGCAATGTCCAGCAGCGGAACGATAAAGTTGATGCCGGGGCCAAGCACGGAATGCAGGCGCCCAAACCGTTCAACCACATATTTTTCGGACTGAGGCACAATCTTGATGCCCTTGAAAATGATAACAATTACCAGCACCGCGGCCAGCAGGTAAATGATGTTTGACGAAAGCAATCCGATGATTTGGTCTTCGGTCATACTGTCCTCTTGTTTTTGTGTACTATAGTATACATGTGGCGATTGAGTCGCTCGATTTCAACTCTGGTATGAGGGGAAAGCAGTCCCATGCAAATGCCTCGATAATGAAACGCTGTATCGAAAAATCGTGCTGTGACCGCTTTGCATCCCTAATTGTTTGCGGTATCGGGCGGGGATGAAACTGATAATCGATACAGATCCTGGCATCGATGATGCCATGGCAATCGCCTATGCCGCTGCAGCACCCGAGATCGAGCTGATCGGCCTGACCACGGTGTTTGGAAACACGCATGTACATCAATCCAGCCGCAATGCCCGGTTCCTGCTTGATAAACTGGGTCTGGATCTGCCTGTCGCGGAAGGGGCTGCCGTTGCATTGGGTGCCGATACACATTCGCCATCCGAACATGTGCATGGTCCCGAAGGATTCGGTGACCTGACTGACATTCCCGAGATTGGAAGTAACCACGCCCTGTCAGCTGCTGAATTTCTGGTCGACATGGCACGAACCCACAAGAAAGAGCTGGTGGTTTGCGCCGTGGGCCCTCTGACCAACATCGCCAACGCCATTCGTCTGGATCCGGAATTCGCCGACAATCTGGGGCGTTTGGTTATAATGGGCGGGGCGGTGTACTGCCCGGGTAATATTACAGTACATGCTGAGGCCAACATCTATCATGATGCGATTGCCGCTGAAGAGGTCTTTGCCACGCCGCCGGAAACCGTTCTTGTCGGTTTGGATGTCACGCTGAAAACGCTCTACGAGACTGCGGATTTCGAAAGCCTGGCAATGCGATCACCTGATATGGGGTCCTTTCTGCGCGATATCTCTCGCTTTTACCTGAAGTTCTACAAGGACGTCGGTGGTCTGGAAGGCTGCGGCCTACACGATTCGACGGCTGTGATCGCTTGTTCTCATGGCGCCATGTTTGACATGGTCGAAACGGGTCTGCGGGTTGTCACCGAAGGCGACCAGAAGGGGGCAACGCGACCTGATCCGGAACGTCCCGTAGTTCGGGTCTGCCGCGACGTGGACGGGGCAGGGGTTGTTCAACTGTTTACAGACCGTGTTGCCTCGCTACCCTGACGGGTTGCAAAGACCAAACGGATCGGGCAAAGCCTGCCCGGTTCGGCGACCCGAGGGATGACATGACCCAACAGTTTTCTTTTGATCTGAAGGCAACAGACGGCAAAGCCAGGACCGGAGTGATCAGCACACCGCGCGGCGACGTGAGAACGCCTGCCTTTATGCCGGTTGGCACTGCAGCAACGGTCAAAGCGATGATGCCGGAAAGCGTTCGGGCGACCGGGGCAGACATCCTGCTGGGGAACACTTATCACCTGATGCTGCGCCCGACCGCTGAGCGTATTGATCGACTGGGTGGACTCCACAAGTTCATGAACTGGGATCGGCCCATTCTGACAGATTCCGGCGGATTTCAGGTCATGTCGCTGGCCGGTTTGCGCAAGCTGACTGAAAAGGGCGTGACCTTCAAATCCCACATCGACGGGTCAAAGCACGAATTGACGCCGGAACGGTCCATGGAGATCCAGCGCCTGTTGGGCTCGGACATTGTCATGTGTTTCGATGAATGCCCTGCGCTGCCAGCGGATCGTGACCGCATTGCCGAGTCGATGCGCCTGTCGATGCGTTGGGCGGAACGGTCGCGCGATGCGTTTGGCGATCGTCCGGGGCATGCGCTTTTTGGCATTATGCAAGGTGGGTTGGAAAAAGACCTGCGCGAAGAAAGCGCCGAGGCGTTGAAATCTATCGGTTTCGAAGGCTACGCAGTTGGTGGCCTGGCGGTCGGCGAAGGGCAAGAGGCCATGTTCTCTTGCCTCGATTATGCCCCCGATTTCCTGCCATCGGACAAGCCGCGCTATCTGATGGGCGTCGGCAAGCCCGACGATATCGTCGGTGCTGTTGCCCGCGGGATCGATATGATGGACTGCGTGTTGCCCTCGCGGTCTGGGCGTACAGGGCAGGTTTTCACCCGCTACGGCGTGGTGAACATCAAGAATGCCCGTCACGCAGACGATCCGCGGCCGCTGGACGAACACTGCACTTGCCCGGCTTGTTCGAATTATTCCCGCGCCTACCTGCACCACGTGTTCCGCGCGAATGAGATGATCTCTGGCATGTTGCTGACATGGCATAACCTGCATTATTTTCAGGAGATCATGGCCGGCATGCGCGACGCGATTGCGGATGGTGCGTTCGAAGCCTGGCAGGCCGATTTCCACGCGCAACGCGCGCAGGGGGATATCGAACCGCTGTGATATTTTGCCCTCTCCAGGAAGAAATCTGCCAGTTCTGCGCAGCCGGGCTGTTTTCTGGCGACTGATCGCGCAAGACCGGGGCGTATCCTACTATTTTGGTGGATATGTTCCCGGCACGCCTTGCAGTCCGCCAAACCTCGGTTCATTCTGATTGGTGATACATGGCGGTAAGGTTGAAAATGGGCGATGAGGCCCCACCTTTATCGTCCAAGACAGGAGACGGACAAATGTTGCCTCGATGAGGGACAAGTTCCGTCTTGCCAACGATAAGGATAGAGCATGCAAGAGCCTCTGAATTCCTCCTACCCCGTCCTGCCGCTGCGCGATATTGTGGTGTTCCCACATATGATCGTGCCGCTTTTCGTAGGCCGTGACAAATCGGTCCGCGCGCTGGAAGAGGTGATGCAGGATGACAAGCAAATTCTGTTGTCCAGCCAGATCGATCCCGGCGTTGACGATCCGGATGAAGAAGGCATCTACCGCACCGGCGTTTTGGCCAATGTGCTGCAACTTCTGAAGCTGCCCGATGGCACGGTGAAAGTGCTGGTCGAGGGGCAGGCGCGCGTTCAGATCACCGAGTTTCTGGAAAACGAAGAGTTTTTCGAAGCCCGCGCGGAATACCTGACCGAAATTCCCGGCGACGTCACCACGACCGAAGCGCTGTTGCGCACTGTCGCGGATGAGTTCGAGCGTTACGCCAAAGTGCGCAAGAACATCCCCGAAGAGGCACTGACCGCAGTAGGCGATACCACCGAGCCTGCGAAGCTGGCCGACCTTGTGTCCGGGCATCTGGGCATAGAAGTCGAACAAAAGCAGGAGCTTCTGGAAACCCTCAGCGTCAGCGAGCGGCTTGAGAAGGTCTATGGCCTGATGCAGGGCGAGATGTCTGTTCTGCAGGTCGAGAAGAAGATCAAGACCCGTGTCAAATCCCAGATGGAGAAGACGCAGCGTGAGTATTATCTGAATGAGCAGATGAAGGCCATTCAGAGGGAACTTGGCGATGGCGAGGACGGCAGCAACGAAGTTGCTGAACTGGAAGCCAAAATCGCCGAAACCAAGCTGTCGAAAGAAGCGCGGGAAAAGGCCGAGGGTGAGCTTAAGAAGCTCAAGAACATGTCACCTATGTCGGCCGAAGCCACAGTTGTGCGCAACTATCTGGATTGGATTCTTGCTCTGCCTTGGGGCACTAAATCCCGTGTCAAAAAGGATCTGGGCCGCGCGCAGGAGATTCTGGACGCGGACCATTATGGGCTTGAGAAGGTCAAGGAACGGATCGTTGAATACCTCGCGGTTCAGCAGCGCTCGAAAAAGCTGAAAGGGCCGATTCTTTGCCTTGTCGGCCCTCCGGGCGTGGGCAAGACCTCGCTGGGTAAGTCGGTTGCCAAAGCTACCGGGCGTGAGTTCATTCGCATCTCACTGGGTGGTGTTCGAGACGAATCCGAGATCCGGGGCCATCGTCGGACCTATATCGGCTCCATGCCCGGCAAAATCATTCAGGCGTTGAAAAAGGCGAAGACCACGAACCCGCTGATTTTGTTGGATGAAATCGACAAGATGGGACAAGATTTCCGGGGCGACCCAGCATCCGCGATGCTTGAGGTGCTGGACCCGGAACAGAACAACACGTTCATGGACCATTATCTTGAGGTTGAATATGACCTGTCCAACGTGATGTTCCTGACCACGTCGAACAGCTACAACATGCCCGGGCCTTTGCTTGACCGGATGGAGATCATCCCGTTGGCCGGTTACACAGAGGACGAAAAGCGTGAGATCGCCAAGCAGCACCTGATCAGCAAACAGGTCAAGAACCATGGTTTGAAAGCCAAGGAATTCGAACTGACCGATGAGGCGCTGCAAAAGATCATCCGCACCTATACCCGCGAGGCGGGTGTACGGAACCTTGAACGTGAAATCGCCAAGGTCGCGCGCAAGTCGCTGACCAAGATCATCAAGAAGGATGCAGAAACCGTTAAGGTTACACCCGAAAACCTGCAAGATTTCCTGGGCGTGCCGAAATTCCGTTACGGTCTGGCCGAGCAGGACGATCAGGTTGGTGTTGTCACCGGTCTTGCCTGGACGTCAGTGGGTGGCGACCTGCTGCATATCGAAGCGTTGAAACTGCCCGGCAAAGGGCGGATGAAGACGACCGGTAAGCTGGGCGATGTGATGAAGGAATCCATCGACGCCGCTTCGTCCTATGTGCGTTCGATTTCACCTCAGATCGGGGTAAAGCCGCCGCAGTTTGACAAGATCGACATTCACGTTCACGTGCCGGATGGCGCGACACCCAAGGATGGCCCATCGGCAGGTCTGGCCATGGTCACGTCGATTGTCTCGGTTCTGACCGGTATTCCGGTTCGGAAAGACATCGCGATGACCGGCGAAGTCTCACTGCGCGGGAATGCGATGCCGATTGGTGGATTGAAAGAAAAGCTACTGGCCGCGCTGCGTGGTGGGATAAAGACCGTTCTGATCCCGGAAGAGAATGAAAAGGATCTCGCGGATATCCCGGACAACGTCAAAGAAGGGCTGAAGATCATCCCGGTCAAACATGTCTCGGAAGTTCTGGAACACGCATTGGTGCGCAAACCTGAACCGATCGAGTGGGATGAAGCCGCGGAAGAGGCCGCAGCAGCGGCGGCGCAAGCTTCTGGAAACACTGAGTCTTTAGCAACTGCGCATTGAACTCCAAGGCGGCGGGGGTACCCCCGCCGTCTTTCGGTCTCAAGGGCCAAAGATCGACACTGATCAAGACGTGATGAACAGGCTCAGGTTTTTATTGAATAAGTACAAGTATTGCGTGAGGCTGGCTTGTTGCATTTCTTTTCGTCGTATTGAGGCTGTTGCTCAAAGCGACACAGGGGATTCGTATTTGGACTGACCAGCGTCAATATATCGGCAACAGCAGCCCTCTGATTGCCGGAGAATTTGCACTTTCAAGCAAGCCCCAGAGACGCTCGACGCGCATTTTGAGCGAGAACAAATCAACGCGCTGTTCAGGCAATGAACAGGTTATTTGAAGGAGAGGCTTAGTTCTTGATCCAATAGGCTCCGGTCCAATCAACTTCGATAATTGGCTCGGTAATCCCATGCGCATTGCGATAATCTTCCACGGCCTTCTTGCATGGTGGCCATGAGTTGTAGTCGTCGATAATGACGTGCCCACCCGAGACCACTTTGGGATACAGGTTTTCAAGAATTTGAATGGTCGATTCATATAGATCGCCGTCTGCACGCAGAAGGGCAATCTGTTCAATCTCAGCGCTTGGAAGTGTGTCTTTGAACCATCCAGGCAAGAACTTTACCCGTTCATCCAGCAAGTCAAAGCGTTCAAAATTGGCCTTAACTGTGTCAACGGGAACAGCAAGAATCTCTTCTTCTGACAGATCGTAGCCTGTGTCGTCCGGAAAATCCGTACTATTGGGTTTAGGCAATCCTGCAAAGCTGTCTGCCAACCAGACCTTACGATCTCGGTCACCATGTAGCTCTAGGACGGCTTTCATAACCATCGCGCAACCACCGCGCCAAACACCGCATTCAATCAGGTCGCCGGGAATGCCCTTGTCCAGAATGCTCTCAACGGCCTCCTGAATGTTATCAAGGCGTTTGTGGCCAACCATCGTATAACCAAACATGGGCCAATCACGGCCTTCGATCCGGTCAGAATGAATGTAGTCTTTCTTTTCAACCAGAAGCAGGTTTTGCTTGGCCAGCGTGCGTATCAACGAATTCTTCTGCATGACACTGGGATCTTGACTGTTTCTGACTTGCTCAACCCTGTAGGCAGATTCGGGATAAACCGATGCAGTCATCAATTGTTTAAAAAGCTTCAAAGGGTCCATTTCATGCTCCAAAAATGCGCAGAAGATCAATACTTCATACGTGTTTTTGTGCAATCAAATTTTCTTCTTTGTGTTGAGGCCAATCGAAGAACCTAAGCTGAGGCAGTGGATTGTACACGGTGTAGTTGCGTAATAATGGTGGAAAGCTATGCGGGAAAATGGTGGGTGATAACGGATTTGAACCGCTGACATCTTCGATGTGAACGAAGCGCTCTACCACTGAGCTAATCACCCATGGGACGGGGTGATATCTTTCCCGAAGGTTGGCTGCAAGGGAAATAGAACCCGCGGCATCCGCAAAAAATCGCGCCGTATACAAAAATCTGGAATCTGACAAAAAACTTGAAAACGCCGCTTGACGCTGCCCGAGCGTAGCCATAATACACCCAAACGTTCAGCAATGAACTTGCAGCGGGCGGTTGTAGCTCAGTTGGTTAGAGTACCGGCCTGTCACGCCGGGGGTCGCGGGTTCGAGCCCCGTCAACCGCGCCATCGCTGCCATCCTTGGTCCAGGTTAAAGGCCACGAAAATAGATGCGCGGTTGTAGCTCAGTTGGTTAGAGTACCGGCCTGTCACGCCGGGGGTCGCGGGTTCGAGCCCCGTCAACCGCGCCATTTTCCTCCTCTAACAGATCAAGGGTTGCGCCTTTTTAGGCACCTTTAGTCAATCCTGTGTTCATTGCAGGTTTTGATCGGCGAAAATTCGACTGTTCACTAAATGTTCTAACTTTTCTGTTGGAGTCTTGGTCTGGCTCGCCTATCTCTTAACCACTTGTTTGTTGGGGGCCGCATATGGCTGAGCTGAAGAATATCGAGGTGCGCGGCGCGCGCGAACATAACCTCAAAGGTATAGACGTTGATATCCCTCGGGATCAGTTGGTGGTCATAACTGGATTGTCGGGTTCGGGGAAGTCCTCATTGGCGTTTGACACCATCTATGCAGAAGGCCAGCGCCGGTATGTCGAAAGCCTTTCGGCCTATGCCCGGCAGTTCCTGGATATGATGGAAAAACCGGATGTCGATCATATCAGCGGCCTGTCTCCGGCAATTTCGATTGAACAAAAGACGACGTCCAAGAACCCGCGTTCAACTGTGGGCACGGTGACCGAGATCTATGACTATCTGCGTCTGCTGTTTGCCCGCGCCGGAACGCCCTACAGCCCAGCCACCGGGCAACCGATTGAGGCGCAGCAGGTGCAGGACATGGTCGACCGGATCATGACAATGGAAGACGGTACGCGCGGTTATCTTCTGGCCCCCATCGTGCGCGATCGGAAGGGTGAGTACAAAAAAGAATTCCTGGAGCTGCGCAAACAGGGTTTCCAGCGCGTCAAGGTGGACGGAGAGTTCTACGAACTGGATCAACCGCCTGTATTGGATAAGAAATTCCGTCACGATATCGATGTGGTTGTTGATCGACTGGTTGTGCGGGAAGGTATGGAAACGCGCCTGGCCGACAGCCTGCGCACCGCTCTGGATCTGGCGGACGGGATTGCCATATTGGAAACTGCCCCGCGTGTGGGTGATCCGGAACGCATCACATTCAGCGAGAATTTTGCCTGCCCGGTCAGCGGTTTCACCATTCCCGAAATCGAACCACGCCTGTTTTCGTTCAACGCGCCCTTCGGTGCCTGCCCGGATTGTGACGGTCTTGGAGTTGAGTTGTTTTTCGATGAACGCCTGGTGGTGCCGGACCAGACGCTGAAACTCTACGATGGTGCTTTGGCACCGTGGCGCAAGGGTAAATCCCCTTATTTCCTACAAACAATCGAGGCCATTGCGCGCCATTACGAGTTTGACAAGAACACGCCCTGGAAAGACCTGCCTTATAATGTGCAGGAGGTCTTTCTGCGTGGGTCCGGGGATGATGAAATTCAGTTCCGGTACGATGAAGGTGGGCGCGTCTATCAGGTGACCCGCAGTTTTGAAGGCGTGATCCCGAATATGGAACGCCGGTACCGCGAAACCGACAGCGCATGGATTCGTGAGGAATTTGAACGATATCAAAACAATCGTCCCTGCGGCGCCTGCGAAGGTTACAGGCTTCGGGCCGAAGCGCTGGCGGTAAAGATCGCCGGGCTGCATGTGGGGCAGGTGGTGCAGATGTCGATCCGTGAGGCTTTGGCGTGGATCGAAGACGCGCCCAACCACCTGAGCGCCCAGAAAAACGAAATTGCCCGCGCCATTCTCAAGGAGATTCGCGAGCGACTCGGTTTCCTGAATAACGTTGGCTTGGAATATCTTACGCTGTCCCGTTCAAGCGGAACACTGTCAGGTGGCGAGAGCCAGCGTATTCGTCTGGCCAGTCAGATCGGCTCGGGGCTGACCGGGGTTCTCTATGTTTTGGATGAGCCTTCGATCGGGCTGCATCAGCGAGACAATGACCGGCTTCTGGGTACGCTCAAGAACCTGAGGGATCAGGGCAATACGGTGATCGTTGTAGAACATGACGAGGAAGCCATCCGTGAAGCTGACTATGTTTTCGATATCGGTCCGGGAGCAGGTGTACATGGCGGGCAGGTGGTCAGTCATGGAACGCCTGCGCAAATCGCGGCGGATGCGGCCTCCATTACCGGGCAGTACCTTGCAGGAACGCGTGAAATCGCAGTTCCGGTACAGCGCCGTAAAGGCAAGAAGCAGAAAGTCACGGTGGTCAAGGCCACAGGCAACAACCTGAAGAATGTCACAGCCGAATTCCCCTTGGGCAAATTCGTTTGTGTCACCGGAGTGTCTGGCGGGGGTAAATCCACCCTCACCATCGAGACATTGTTCAAAACCGCGTCAATGCGGCTGAACGGAGCACGTCAGACACCAGCACCCTGTGAAACCATCAAGGGGCTGGAACACCTCGATAAGGTCATCGACATCGACCAGCGACCCATTGGGCGAACGCCGCGTTCAAACCCGGCGACTTATACTGGCGCCTTCACCCCGATCCGAGATTGGTTTGCCGGTCTGCCCGAGGCTAAGGCACGCGGATACAAACCGGGTCGCTTCAGCTTTAACGTCAAAGGCGGGCGGTGCGAGGCATGTCAGGGTGACGGTGTCATCAAGATCGAGATGCACTTTCTGCCGGATGTCTACGTGACTTGCGAAACCTGCAAAGGCGCGCGGTATAACCGCGAGACGCTTGAGATCAAGTTCAAGGGCAAATCCATCGCGGATGTGCTTGATATGACAGTGGAAGATGCGCAGGAGTTCTTCAAGGCCGTGCCGTCAATCCGGGACAGGATGGACGCCCTTGCTCGTGTGGGTCTTGGCTATATCAAGGTGGGTCAACAAGCCACAACGTTGTCAGGTGGCGAGGCGCAGCGGGTAAAGCTGTCTAAGGAACTGTCGAAGCGTTCAACCGGGCGAACGCTCTATATTCTCGACGAACCGACAACAGGTCTGCATTTCGAAGATGTGCGCAAGCTGTTGGAAGTGCTGCACGAACTTGTCGATCAGGGCAATACTGTGGTGGTGATTGAACATAATCTGGATGTGGTCAAAACTGCGGATCATATCATCGACATTGGACCTGAAGGTGGTGATGGCGGTGGCGAAATCGTCGCCACCGGAACACCAGAAGACATAGCCGATGTTGAACGCAGCCACACCGGGCGATACCTGAAGCCGATGCTGAAAGGGGCGCGCGTCGCGGCAGAATAAGTGCCTAGACGCGGCCTCAGTTCAGGATATCTGCGATCGCGCCGATCAGGTTCAGGACTTTGCGTGTCTCGGGGTCGACCCGGTACACGTAATCACCCGCACGGACATATGAGTAGTTTCGGTTCAACCCATAGCGATAGGGGTCATTGATCCAACGGTAGTCGTTGGTAATGAAGTCACCATCGCGATAGATTTTCTTTGCCTGACCAGGCGGCACGCAGGGAACGGATTTCTTGGCCAGACCCGGAGGGCAATGACCGGCCTTATTCTTTGCAACCGCGGCAACCGGGGAAAGGGCCAAAGCCGTCAGAGTTGCCGTCGTCACCAAAAATCTCGTCATGTCGCCGTCCTTTGCGATTTGGCCAGCCGGGCCTTTTGTTCATGACTGCCTAGATGGTCGCTTGCCCAACATCTGTCAAATCGTTGGGCAAGATGCCGCCAGTTGTCTTATTCACGCCCGCGCTTTTCGAACCGTGGCAGCATGGCACTGAAATCGCGTCCCTTGCCATCTTCATTCTCGACAAATTGCTCATAAAGCGCGGTGGCAACCTGACCCATCGGTGTATCTGCATCTGCACTCTCTGCCGCCTGCTGGCTCAGGCGCAGGTCCTTCAACATAAGCTCGGCCGCGAAACCGGGGGCGTACCCATTGTCCGCCGGGCTTTGCGGACCGACACCGGGGGCAGGGCAATAGGCGTTCATCGTCCAACTGTATCCGGACGACGTACTTACCACGTCAAACATCTTCTGCCGGTCCAGACCAAGCTTGTCGGCTAGGGCGAAGGCTTCACAGGTTGCGATCATGGTGACACCAAGGATCATGTTATTGCAGATTTTGGCGGCCTGGCCGGCACCGGCCTCACCACAGTGAACAGCTTTCTGCCCCATGATGTCGAACAGGGGGGATGCCTTGGCAAACGCGGCCTCTGATCCGCCAGCCATGAAGGTCAGCGTGCCAGCAGCAGCGCCACCGATGCCACCTGAAACCGGCGCGTCTACGGACAACAGTCCGGCGTTGATGGCCTGATCCGCAACTGCCCGCGCGCTTTCCACATCAACCGTCGAGCAATCGATTAACACGGCACCTTGCGCCATTGCGGGAATGATTTGATCGGCAACGGCCCTCAGAATCGCACCGTTTGGCAGCATCGTGATGACAGCTTCGGCCGCTGCAACGGCTTCCGAAGCGGTTTCGGCCGGAGTAACCCCGTCAACCGTCACGCCCGCTGTGTCAAAGCCAAGTACCTTATGACCGGCTTTTGCCAGATTGGCCGCCATTGGCGCGCCCATGTTTCCCAGTCCGATGAAACCGATTTGCATCTCTTAATCCTCTTCGAAAGTCAGGGCGTCCGCACCCAGGGGCTGAAGCATTTTCGACACGGCAACCAGAGGGACGTTCATGTCAGGAAACTGCCAGTTCGGATTGCGATCCTTGTCGATGATCTGAGCGCGGATACCTTCCAGAAAATCTCCATGCTCCATCGCGCGGTAGGTGAAACGATACTCCATCTCCAGAGCTCGGCGTATGGTCAGAGAAGGGGTGCGCAGGCGGTGAAGAATCTCGATCGTGCAGGCCACGGAAAGCGGCGCGTTCTTCCTCAGCATGCCCAGAGTTTTCGCCGAAAACTCACTGTCGTCGCTGTGCAGACTGTTCAGAACGTCGCCAAGGGTTTCACCGGAAAAATGCTGGTCGATCTGGGCCTGCAAGTTCGCCAATTCACCATCAGAAGGTGTATCGGCATGGTCAGCCAATAGTTCAGCGTTTCCAGAGGCTTCGAGCAGCTCGATCAGATCGGACCATTGTGATTGCGGGATGAAAAGATCGGCAAACCCTGCATAGATCGCATCCGCAGGCCCCATCCGATAGCCCGTTGTCCCCAGAAACTCACCCGTGCGTCCGGGTGCAAGGGCCAGCATCAAAGAGCCGCCGACATCCGGCACCAGTCCGATGGAGCATTCTGGCATGGCAATCTTTGCGCTTTCACCCACAACGCGATGGCTGCCATGGCATCCGATGCCAACACCGCCGCCCATCGCGAACCCCTGAAGAAAGCTGATGACCGGCTTTGGATATTCGAAGGTCAGGGCATTCAGACGGTATTCGTCACACCAGAATTTCTGACCGTAAGAAAAATCGCCCTTGGTGCCGGTTTCATAAAGTTCAGCAATATCACCGCCCGAGCAGAAGGCTTTTTCCCCTTCGGCGTCCAGGATGATCAGGTCGATCTCATCGTCCTCGCGCCAGTTGCGCAGCGCTGTGTCGATGGCCATGCACATGTCATAGGTCATCGCGTTCAGCGCATGAGGACGGGTCAGGGTGATACGCCCGGCACGGCCTGTGGTGCGGATATCGATATCTGACATGGATGCCTCAGCGATTGGCAAGCAACTGGCGCGATACGATCACACGCATGATCTCGTTCGTGCCTTCCAATATCTGGTGCACACGAAGATCACGCACAAGCTTTTCGATGCCGTAATCAGCAAGGTAGCCATAACCACCATGCAATTGCAGGCACTGATCCACCACTTTCGATCCGGTCTCAGTGACGAATTTCTTGGCCATGGCGCAGAACTTCGTGGCATCGGATGCGCCCTGATCCAGCTTCCAGGCTGCCTGCCGAAGGAACGTGCGCGCGGCCTGCAATTCGATCTCCATATCCGCCAGACGGAACTGAAGGGCCTGAAACTGGTCGATGGATTGGCCAAAAGCCTTACGTTCAGACATGTATTGCAGCGTCATGTCCAGCCCCGCCTGAGCGGCCCCAAGGGAACAGGCCGAAATGTTAAGCCGCCCGCCATCCAGCCCCATCATCGCATATTTGAACCCGTCTCCTTCCGTGCCCACAAGGTTTCCGGCCGGTATCTTGCAATCGTCGAACTGAACTTGCGCGGTGGGTTGGCTTTTCCAGCCCATCTTCTGCTCGAGCGCGCCGAAGCTGAGTCCGGGCGTGCCGTCTTCAACGTAAACGGTCGATATCCCTTTGGGTCCATCCTGACCGGTACGCACCATGCAGACGTAAGCGTCGGAATATCCGCCGCCTGAAATGAAGGCTTTTGTTCCGTTCAGCGTATAGCCTTCATTGGTTCGTTCGGCACGTGTTTTCAGCGCCGCCGCATCCGATCCAGAGCCGGGCTCGGTCAAGCAATAACTCAGCACAGTTTTCAAGCTCAGAACATCGGGCATAATGCGCGCCTTGAGGTCATCGTCGGCAAAATTGTCGAGCATCTTGGCGCACATGTTATGGATCGACAGGAAGGCTGCGACCGACGGGCAGGCCATCGATAAGGCCTCAAAAACCAGGGTTGCATCCAGACGGGTCAGGTTTGACCCACCGCTAGCCTCTGACACGTAAAGGGCACCGAAGCCAAGCTCTCCGATTTGGGGCCACAAGGTTTTGGGGATCGTTCCATCAGCCTCCCATTGCCGGGCAAAAGGGGCGATATGTTCCTGCCCAAAGGCATGTGCCATATCGAAAATGGCTGTTTGTTCCTCGCTGAGTGCGAAATCCATGGCGCTCCCTCCCATCGGCAATGAATTGAACAGTTGTTTATTTCTGAATTCTTACAGAAATTTTGCAGGTTCAACAATGGCTCTGGGCACGGGGCTGTTGTCGTTAGTGCCTAAAGATCCGCATGGAACTCTTCGATCAGGTGGCGTACGACGGCCTTGCCGGGATCTTCTCCTCGTGCGGCAGCCTCGGCGTGAACGCGGCGCTGGCGTGTGGCCGAGGTGCCGTTTTCGGCAATCTGCCGCAGGCGGGCCAGTTCCGACATTGTGCCCAGTGCCTCGGCATCTTCGGCCAGCAATCCCATCAGATCACCGATCAAATCGGACATGGGTTTGATCGAGCGATCGCCGAAGTCGATCAATCCTTCGCCCACACCATATCGCTGTGCGCGCCAGCGGTTTTCACCTATAAGAAAGCGATCATATTGCCGCCAGCGCAAGTTGCGATCTTTCAAGCGGCACAGCATTCTGGTCAACGCCTGAATAAGGGCGGCAAGTGAAAGCGTGTGCTCCAACCTTGGCTGGACATCCATAATCCGCGTTTCAAGCGTTGGAAAGCGATGCGAGGGGCGCAGGTCCCACCAGATCTTAGTGGTATCTTCAATGACCCCCAGTTCAATCAAAATACCTGTCGTGCGTTCATATTCGCCCCAGCTTGCAAAGACCGGCGGCAGACCAGTGCGCGGCAAATTATCAAAGACAGTCAGGCGGTACGAAGACAGGCCCGTATCCTCGCCATTCCAGAAAGGCGAGGACGTGGACAACGCCAGAAGATGCGGCAGGAAGTAAGACAATTGCGGCATCAGATCAGAACGCAATGCTTGGCTTTCAACCCCGACATGAACATGCATTCCGCAGATCAGCATCCGGCGGGCCACGCCCCCCAGCGCATGTTGCAGCTCATCATAGCGTTCTTTGCGGGTGTGATGCTGATCCTTCCAGTTTGCGAAAGGGTGGCACGACACGGCAATTGGCGACAGATTATAATCCGCTGCCCGTTCTGATACACAGGACCGCAGGCGTTTCAGGTCCTCGCGCGCCGAAGCGACGGTTGCATGCGGGCGGGTGCCGACTTCAATCTGGCATTGCAGGAATTCGGGGCTGACCTGACCTTCGAAATCATTCTGACAGGCTTCCATCAGCGCTTCGGGGGCTTCGGACAATTGGAGGCTGTCGCGGTCTACAAGAAGGTATTCTTCTTCGATCCCGATCGTGAATTCCTGCTGCATGGCGGCCCTCGCGGTAGTTATTTCGATCAGTGAATACGGAAATTTTCTTTTTGCCAAGGGTTTGCCCGGCTTGTCCTTGCAGAGGAACGACTAGCAAAGGTAAGGAACATCGCAGCAAAGACTACGGAGCCAGCGACTTGAAACCCAGAAAATTCCCGCAGATCAACGCCGCCCTGGATGAGCTGGGTGTGAAACTGGTCGACAAGGTCACCGAACAGGATGAGCGCACACGGTTGAAAGCTTTTGAGGCTGCCGGAGGTCTGACGCGCCCCGTCTATGCTTTGTCCCCGGGGATGGATGGGTTTGATATTTCGCAGCTGGCCAGTGAATACGCCATGCACAAGAATGCGCTAGAGGCGCTAAAGGATCCAGAGCGCAATCAGACTGGCTATCGTACCGGAAACGGCTATTACGACAGCCCGGACGCGGATGCCTTGTATCTGATGATCCGCCGCTTTCAGCCCCGGCGGGTGATCGAGGTTGGATGCGGTAACTCGACCCGAGTAACCCGGCAGGCGGTCATCGATGGCGGGTTTAACACCACAATTACGGCCATCGATCCGTATCCCCGCGCTGACATTGTCCATGTTGTTGATCGGTTCGAACAAAAACGGCTGGAGGAGGCCGACCCGGCGCTGTTTTCAGAGCTGGAAGCCGGCGACATCCTGTTTATTGATTCCAGCCACGTCGTGCGGATGAGCAACGACGTCGCTCATCTTTTTTGCCGCATCATTCCAACACTGAAGCCCGGAGTGGTGATCCATGTGCACGATGTTTTTCTGCCCTACGAATACCCCAAGCGGTTCTTCTATGATTGCCCAGGTTGGGGTGAGCAGTACATGCTGCACGCTTTGCTGCAATCTGGCGCGTATTCAATGCTTTGGCCGGGATATTACTTGCAACAGGATCGACCCGATGCTGTCGCCGATTTGCCCTTTTTGGCTGAAGGGCGCGCGCAAAGCATCTGGGTGCAGCTAAAAGAAAAATGATCTCAGACTGATCCGGCGTGACGAAAGCCCCGTATCCCTTTCCATAACAAGCTGGAGAGGAGAAGACAGCCATGTTTCGTCGTACTTTTATGGGTGCCGCCGCCGCATTTGCATTTGCCATGCCGCTCAAAGCGCAGGCTGCAGATATCGTTGATACCGCTGTAGCAGCCGGATCGTTCAACACGTTGGTGGCCGCAGTTCAAGCCGCAGGTTTGGTAGATACCTTGAAAGGAAAAGGTCCATTCACCGTCTTTGCCCCGACAGACGAAGCCTTTGCCGCACTACCCGAAGGCACGGTGGAAACGTTGTTGTTGCCGGAGAACAAGGATCAACTCGTATCGATCCTGACATACCATGTAGTACCAGCCAAAGTGATGTCCGGCGACATTGCTGGCAAGCGCGCCAAGGTTCTGACTGTTCAGGGTGATCGGCTTAGCGTGAATGCCAAAAACGGCGTCAAAGTGAATGACGCCAAGGTCATACAGGCAGATATTGAAGCCAGCAATGGCGTGATCCACGTGGTCGACGCTGTTATCCTGCCGGAATGACGCTCTGTTCCTTAAGAGATCAAAGCCCCGGCGTATGACCGGGGCTTTTGCTTTTCTGAGCTGGTAGATTAGATCAAACGAACCTGTGTGCCGACCTTAACCAGCGGATACAGTTCTTCGACATGCTGGTTGTAAAGGCCGATACAGCCAGAAGAGCTCTGCCGGCCGATCTTGCGGGTGTCATGCGTGCCATGAACCAGGTAAGCGGGCCAGTCCAAATACATTGCACGTGTGCCCAGCGGGTTTCCGGGATCACCGCCATCGATCCGAATAGGCAGGCTGGGGTCACGCTCGCGCATCGAGGCAGTCGGTGTCCAGCTTGGAAACTCGGTCTTGCGCACAACTTTTGTGTAGCCGCGTTTTGTAAGCTCTTCGCTCATGGGAACAGAGCTGGGGTACAGCTTATAGGTGCCATCCGGTGCCCAATAGTGAACC
This sequence comes from Ruegeria sp. AE3, assembly GCF_056542225.1. Lineage (NCBI taxonomy): Bacteria > Pseudomonadati > Pseudomonadota > Alphaproteobacteria > Rhodobacterales > Roseobacteraceae > Ruegeria > Ruegeria sp. AE3. The sequence goes on from NZ_JBQFZL010000001.1 coordinate 649,915, forward strand.
GCGCGGCTGGTAATGTCGGCCAACAGGCAGCCTACGCCCAGCTCATCAAAATGGTCCTGCCAGTTTTGCTGCGAGAAGGACGACACATTGCGCCGTACCGGCAACTGTGTGCTGATCGCGTCTTCGGTTTGCGGGAAAGCATCAGTGCTTTGTGCCCGAACAAGGGCGGGGGTCGCCATCAGGGATGCAACGCCTAGCAGGGCGGAACGACGGGTTATTCGGGATTGGGACAAGGTTGCCTCCGGTAAGTTCACTGCTCGCTGTGTATTTGGCGGCAAGATATTTCCATTGGACGCAATTTTCCAGAGCGACGCACCTGAATTTCTTGTGAGCGTGGGGAATTTGAAAGCTGGTCGGCGGAAAGATGCAAAAACCCGGCCCTGAATGGGGCCGGGTTCCATGGTCGTGCAGGCAGAAATCAGTCCATGGCTTTGAAGTTGAACTCGCCACCTTCCTTGATGCCGGACGGCCAACGTGCGGTCACTGTTTTGGTGCGGGTGTAGAACTTGAAGCTGTCCGGGCCATGCTGGTTCAGATCACCAAACATGGATTTTTTCCAACCACCAAAAGTGTGATAAGCCAGCGGAACGGGGATCGGAACGTTGATACCCACCATGCCGATATTGATCCGGCTCGCAAAGTCGCGCGCTGTGTCACCGTCGCGGGTAAAGATCGCTGTGCCGTTGCCGTATTCGTGGTCCATCGCCAGGCCAATCGCCTCTTCGTAGGAACCTGCTCGGACAGTCGACAGAACCGGGCCAAAGATCTCTTGTTTGTAGATGTCCATGTCCGGAGTGACGTGGTCAAACAGGTGCGGGCCGACAAAGAAACCGTCCTCATAACCTTGCAGGCTGAAGTCGCGGTTATCGACAACCAGCTTTGCGCCTTGCTCGACACCCGAATTGATCAGGCCAAGGATACGCTCTTTTGCGGCTGCTGTTACTACAGGGCCCATGTCGACATCGTCACCAGCGGTGTAGGGGCCTACTTTCAGCTTTTCGACGCGTGGGATCAGCTTTTCGATCAGCTTGTCCGCGGTTTCTTCACCAACGGGAACCGCAACAGAGATTGCCATGCAGCGTTCGCCAGCTGCGCCAAACCCGGCACCGACCAGCGCGTCGGCGGCCTGATCCAGATCGGCGTCCGGCATGACGATCATGTGGTTCTTGGCACCACCAAAACACTGCGCGCGTTTGCCGTTTGCTGTGGCGCGGCTATAGATATACTGCGCGATCGGGGTAGACCCCACAAAGCTGACGCCCTGAATGATCTCGCTGTCGAGGATCGTATCAACGGCCTCTTTGTCGCCATTCACGACCTGGAACACGCCTTTGGGCAGACCGGCTTCGACAAACAGTTCGGCCAGCATCAGCGGAACCGAGGGGTCACGCTCGGAAGGTTTCAGAACAACGGCGTTACCGCAGGCCAGTGCAGGACCGACATGCCACAGGGGCATCATCGCAGGGAAGTTGAAGGGCATGATCGACCCCACGACACCTAGCGGTTGGCGCATGGAATACATGTCGATGCCGGGGCCTGCGCTGTCTGTAAACTCACCCTTCAGCATCTGCGGTGCACCGATGCAGTATTCGATCACCTCCAGACCACGCTGCAAGTCGCCCTTGGCATCGGGGATGGTCTTGCCGTGCTCGCGGCTAAGTGCCTCGGCCAGTTTGTCCATGTCGCGGTTCATCAGGCCGACCATTGCCATCATGACACGTGCACGTTTCTGAGGGTTGGTTGCGCCCCATTCGGGCTGGGCAGCGGCTGCGGCCTCAATCGCCGCCGTGGTTTCCGCTGCACTGGCCATCGGGCACTTGTATTGAACCTCGCCCGTTGCCGGGTTGTAGACGTTGTCGAAACGACCGGATGTACCGGCGACCATTTCGCCGTTCAGGAAATGGGTCAGATCTTGCATCAATAACTCCTCCGATAGATTTATGCGCACAATAGGCTTGCAGAAATCCCGCGAACAGAGGCAATGTCTCAAAAGAGTTTTGCAAAAATGCAAAAGGAAGCGGTGTGACTCCAAACTGGGACGATATGCGGATCTTTCTGGCCGTGGCGCGCGAGGAAAGTCTTTCCTCCGCTGGTCGTATCCTGAAAATCGACCCCGCCACCGTGGGGCGACGTGTTGCGCGATTGGAAACGACGCTGGATTCTGCGTTGTTCACCAAGTCGCAGCAGGGCTATGTCCTGACACCGGCAGGGCAGCGCCTGTTGGAGCATGGGTTGCATGCCGAAGAGGCGATGCGCGCAGCGGCCGGAGCCGTGGCAGGATCCACGAAATCACTCAGCGGGCAAATCCGGATCGGCGCGCCAGATGGCAGCGCAAATTACCTGTTGCCCCAGGTCTGCGCCAGGATCAGTGATTCAAACCCGGAACTGGATATTCAGATTCTGGCTCTGCCGAGGGTGATCAACCTGTCCCGTCGCGAGGCCGATATGGCCGTGACCGTCAGCGCGCCAACCGCAGGGCAGCTTTTGGTCAAGAAAGTCAGTGACTACAAACTACACATGGTCGCGACCGATGAATATTTGAAACGTCACGAACCAATCCACTCGGTCGCTGACCTCAAGGGGCACCGGTTGATCGGTTACATCCCTGACATGATCTTTGACCGTGAACTGGATTACCTGAACGATATTGGGGTTGACCGTGTCGCGCTTGCATCGAACTCGGTCTCGGTGCAATTGCGGCAGGTCAGTTTGGGAACAGGCGTTTGCGTGGCACATGACTTTACGTTGCCGTTCCATCCGGGGCTACGGAAAATCCTGACGGATCAAGTGAGTCTGACACGAAGTTTCTATCTGGTCCGGCATGAAGGAGATCAGCGCAATGAACGGCTGAACCGCTTTGCCGATGCCCTAACGCGCGGCATTCGCGAGGAAGTGCTTCGATTGGAAGCAGATGCCGGTGCTTGACAGGTCGCCACAATCGCGCAACGCTTTGGAATAAGTGTTATTATTCCGGAGGAATTCTTCATGTTGGTACAGGCTATCCTGACGTCCAAAGCGACAAACGGCGTTGTAACGGTGGCGCCAACGGCGACAGTTTCAGAAGCCTCGAAAATTCTTGCGGAAAAGCGGATCGGGACGGTTGTTATTTCGGACGATGGCGGAGAAACCGCTATTGGAATTCTGTCTGAACGCGACATCGTCCGCGAGCTTGCCGCCAGCGGTAGCGGCTGTCTCGACCAGCCTGTAAAATCCTACATGACGCAGGATCTGATCACGACGACGCGTCAGGCCTCAGTTCAGGATATCATGGCCCGCATGACAGAAGGGCGCTTTCGCCATATGCCGGTTGTCGAAGACGGTAAACTGATCGGCATCGTCACACTTGGTGACGTGGTAAAGGCCCAACTGGCCGAACTGGCGATGGAAAAAGACGCTCTGGAAGGCATGATAATGGGGCACTAACAGCAAGGGGTGCCAAAGCAATCACTTGCACCTGCAGCAAAGTTGTGTTTGCTTGCGCAGAAATTTTGTTGCGCAGGAGGGCGCGATGCGGGTTGGTTTGTATCCGGGAACCTTTGACCCTATCACCATAGGGCACATCGATATAATTCGCCGGGCGGCGGCATTGGTGGATAAACTGGTCATTGGCGTCGCCATCAACCGGGACAAAGGCCCGTTGTTCTCGCTGGAAGAGCGCGTCGCCATGATCGAGGCCGAATGCGCCGAACTGACCGAACAAACCGGCACGGAAATCATCGCTCATCCCTTCGAAAATCTCTTGATCGATTGCGCAAGGGATGTCGGTGCGCAGATCATTGTACGCGGTTTGCGCGCTGTCGCGGATTTCGAGTATGAATTCCAGATGGTTGGCATGAACCGCGCACTGGACGACTCGATCGAGACTGTTTTTTTGATGGCCGAAGCACGCCATCAGGCGATTGCTTCAAAACTGGTGAAAGAAATTGCCCGCTTGAACGGGGACGTGTCAAAGTTTGTCACGCCCCGTGTCAATGCCGCACTGCGTGAGCGGTTAAGCGGTTAGGCTAGGGCGCCCATCGCGGCGGCCGTATCCAGCATCCGGTTCGAAAAGCCCCATTCGTTGTCATACCAGGCCAGCACGCGAACCAGCGTGCCGTCGGTGACTTTGGTTTCCGCCAGTGACACTGTCGAGCTGTGCGAGTCGTGGTTGAAATCGACCGAGACCAGAGGACGGCTTTCCGCCGCCAGAACACCGGGGATCTTTGCCGCGGCGTCAATGAACAGTTGATTGACCTCATCTTCGGTCGTTGGGCGCGAAACCTCGGCAACCAGATCAACGACCGAAACGTTCGGGGTGGGTACCCGGATGGCCTGACCCGTCAATTTGCCCTTGAGTTGCGGCAGTACCAGCCCCACGGCGGCGGCTGCACCGGTTGTGGTAGGGATCATCGACAGGGCTGCGGCGCGCGACAGGTAGGGGTCTTTTCCAACCGTGTCATGCACAGGCTGGCTGGCGGTATAGGCGTGAACGGTGGTCATGTTGCCATGTTTGATGCCAAGACCAGCGTCCAAAGCTGCGGCAACCGGAGAAAGGCAATTCGTGGTGCAGGATGCGTTCGATACGATCAGATCGTCGGCTGTCAGTTCGTTATCGTTGACACCAAAGACGATGGTTTTCACACCGCCGTCACCCCGTGCCGGGGCTGAGATCAGGACTTTCCGCGATCCGTTCTTGAAGTGACGTTCCGCTGCTTCGCGGGTGCGGAAAACCCCGGTGCATTCCAGAACAACGTCGATATCAGACCAAGGCAGGTCTTCGGGATTACGCTCACTGCTCAGGCGGATCGGGCCGCGCCCCACATCCATGCCGGCGTCTGTAAGCGTGACAGGGTTGGGATAACGGCCATGAACACTGTCAAACTCGAATAGATGCGCGTTCATGTCGGGTTTGCCCAAGTCGTTGATCGCGACGATCTCAACGTCTGTACGTCCGCTTTCCATCACCGCGCGCAGAACCCCGCGCCCGATCCGTCCAAATCCGTTGATCGCTAGTTTCAGGGTCATGGTTCGCTCCGTACAAATATCACAATTATATGAGTTAGCGCTAACAATTACACATCAAGAGAAATGTCAAGAAAAACCTCTGTCATCGCCAAAAAGCGAGCCAGTCCAGAAAGTCGTAAAGCTTCTTGCCGAGGAACAACATGTGCTCGGTACCATACAAGGCCACGTCCAGCATCATGCCCCCAAGCAATAGGACGCCAAGCCACATAGCAATTTGATTGTTCATGTCGGTTCCGAATGAAAATGCCCGCTCAGATAACCTGAGCGGGCACCAACGTACAAGCGAAGTCCGAAGGGTCAGTTAAGGCGGCCCATGGCGACGGCTACGTCTGCCATGCGAACCGAAAAGCCCCACTCGTTGTCATACCAGGCCAGCACGCGCACCATGCGATCATTGACGACGCGGGTCTGGTCGGGTGCGAAGATCGAGCTTTCTTCGGTGTGGTTGAAATCGGTTGATACCAGCGGCGCGGGCTCAAATCCCAAAACGCGCTGCATCGGGCCTTTGGCTGCTTCTTCGACGATTGCGTTGATTTCGGTCACCGAGGTGTCACGCGACGCACGGAACGTCAGGTCAACCGCAGAAACATTCGGGGTAGGAACCCGGATGGCGGACCCGTCCAGACGGCCTTTCAGGTTTGGCAGAACTTCACCCAAAGCTTTGGCAGCACCGGTTGAGGTCGGGATCATCGACATTGCGGCAGCGCGGGCGCGATAGAGATCACTGTGGCGACGGTCCAGCGTGGGCTGGTCTCCGGTATAGGCGTGAATGGTGGTCATGATGCCATGTTCAATGCCGACACCCTCGTCCAGAACCTTGGCCAGCGGGGCCAGGCAGTTTGTTGTGCAGGAGCCGTTCGACACCATGTTGTCATTCGCGGTCAGGGTGTTGTGGTTCACACCAAAAACGATGGTCTTGTTCACATTTTTGCCGGGGGCGGACAGCAGCACCTTGCCCGCACCGCGATCCAGATGTGTTTTGGCCTTGGTGCCATCATTGAATTTACCGGTGCACTCCAGAACGACGTCACAGCCTTCCCAGTCCAGTTCATTCATATCGTAGGTCGAAAACATCTGCATTGGGCCACGACCCAGATCCATCGTGTTGCCTTCGATTGAAACTTCGCGCGGGAAACGCCCATGAACGCTGTCATATTTCAGCAGATGCGCAGAGGTTTCCAATGGGCCGGTTGCGTTGACTTTGATCACTTCGATGTCGTTACGCCCCGACGCGGCGATGTGCGACAGGGTGCAGCGGCCAATACGGCCAAAACCATTGATACCGACCTTGATGGTCATGTGACGTCTCCTGATGCGCTTGCGTTGAGGGCCATATAGCGGCGAAATGGGAATCTCAAAAGGGCAAAAACGGCATATTTTTAAGGTGTTAGCGCAAACCTGCGACGGTTGCGCTAACGCTTGCGCTAGCCGTTGGATCAGGTAGGGTCCGGATGCGGCAGCGAACGGGAAAGGAAACGCGATGAGTGGTCTTTTGGCCTTGTTGGACGATGTGGCCGGGATCGCCAAGGTCGCGGCGACATCGGTGGATGATGTCGTGGCTGCGGCAGGCAAGGCAGGGGCCAAGACTGCAGGCGTAATCATTGACGACGCTGCGGTAACACCAAAATACGTTCAGGGCTTTGCCCCGGCGCGCGAATTGCCGATCATCTGGCGTATCGCGCGCGGTTCGGTTTTCAACAAAATCATACTCCTGTTGCCGGTGGCCTTGTTGCTGGCCAATTTCGCCCCGTGGCTGATCACCCCACTGTTGATGCTGGGTGGATCATATTTGTGTTTTGAAGGCGCCGAGAAGATTTTTCACGTCCTGTTTCCTCATGGTAGCCATGTAATTGAAGAGGATATGAAAAACCGGGACCCGGGCCATCTGGAAGAGCAGAAGGTCAAGGGCGCAATCAAGACCGATTTTATTCTGTCTGCCGAGATTATGACCATTGCACTGGCGGCGATCGAAGCCCCGAACCTATGGATGCAGGCCGCGACGCTGGCCGTTGTGGGGATCGGCGTGACGGTGGCCGTCTATGGGTCGGTGGCTCTGATCGTGAAAATGGATGATGTTGGGCTTTATCTGGCGCAGAACGCGCCGATACCTATCGGTCGCGGTCTGGGCCGAGGGTTGGTCAAGGCAATGCCCGGGGTGATGAAAATACTGTCCATTGTCGGAACAGCGGCGATGCTGTGGGTGGGGGGCTCGATCGTCATCCACGGGATGGAGGTGTTGGGCTTTGGATGGTTGGGCCATCATATCCATGATTGGGCCTATACCATTGGGCATTCTGTCTCTGATCAATGGGTTGGTGTGGTTGAGTGGGTGTCCAAGGCCACGATGGATGGCGTATTTGGTTTAGCTTGGGGGTTGGTTTTGATCCCTGTTGCAACCCGGATCATAGCACCAATGTTAAGTAAGAATGCGAAACACTGAATTGACCCGTTACCGTCTAGGCACGACGATCGATGGCCCGCTTATTCGAAAAGTGGGCACGCGCGGATTAAACGGCAGATCCTCAATTCTATCGGCTTTGAGTGTTGCGGCCGACGAAGTCCCATTCGATGAATCCGAGCTGTACAGTTTCTTGCATTTTCGTGTTGATACCGCTTTCAGGGCGCAGGAGCGTAGCCGTTGGTTCGGGGGACGCTTTTACAACGCTTTAGTGGGTCAATCGGCTACTTATGTTCCGCTGTCTGGAACCCATCTTCGCCAAGCGTTGTATTGTCTCGGCCTGCAAGAACCTGAGAAAGTGGTGGTGCAAGGACGGTATGAGTTGCGATTGGATTACGCTCTGAAAGCCTATGAAGAACTTGCACTTCGGGTTAAGGCTGAACCCAAATGAAAAGGGCGGCCAAGGCCGCCCTTTGCTCGATCAGGTGGGACTGATTTACAGCCCCAACAATTCCTTGACCTTTGCGACGGTCGCTTCGGCGGTGATGCCGAAATGCTTGTACAGTTCTCCCGCAGGGGCCGAGGCACCAAAGCTGGACATGCCGATGAACCCGGCTTTGGCTTCGCGGCCACGTTCACCCAGCAACCAACGATCCCAGCCACCAGCGCGAACCGCGGCTTCGATACCAACGCGGACCGGACCCGCCGGAAGGACGCGCTTGCGGTAGGCTTCGTCCTGCTGTGCGAACAGCTCCATGCAGGGCATCGAGACGACGCGGGTGCCGATGCCCTCGGCCTCGAGCATCGCTTTGGCTTCCATGGCCAGCGACACTTCGGAACCTGTGGCGATCAGGATTGCCTGACGCTTACCTTCTGCTTCGGCCAGAACGTAAGCACCTTGTGCGGTCAGGTTCTTGGTCTTGTGCTCGGTACGTACCGTTGGAACACCCTGACGGGTCAGCGACAGGACCGAGGGGCTGTCCTTGAAGGTCAGCGCCAGTTCCCATGCCTCGGCCGTTTCAATGGTGTCAGCCGGGCGGAAGACAAAAGTGTTGGGGGTTGCACGCGAGATCGCCAGATGCTCGACAGGCTGGTGGGTCGGGCCGTCTTCGCCCAGACCGATCGAGTCATGGGTCATCACGAAAACCGAAGGGATCTTCATCAGCGCCGCCAGACGCATGGACGGGCGGGCATAATCGGTGAAGGCCATGAATGTACCGCCATAGGGGCGGATACCACCATGCAGCGCCATGCCGTTCATCGCCGCCGCCATGCCGTGTTCACGGATACCATAATGGATATAGCGACCCTTGCGGTTTTCCGGAAGGAACACGCCCATATCGGCCGATTTTGTGTTATTTGACCCGGTCAGGTCCGCCGAACCGCCAACGGTTTCGGTCATGATCGGGTTTACAACGTTCAGGACCTTCTCCGACGACGAACGGGTGGCCAGTTTCGGCTGGTCTTCGGACATCTGCTTTTTGAAGGCGCGAATGGCTCCGGCCAGACGCTTGGGGGCCTCGAATGCATATGCGCGGGTGAACTCAGCCTGCTTACGCTCGGACAGTTGTGCGAAACGCTCTTCCCATTCCGAACGCTCGGCAGCGCCACGCGCACCGATAGCTTCCCATGCGGATTTGACACTGGCAGGCACGTCAAACGCGTCATGCGCCCAGCCATAAGCCTTCTTGGCGGCCTTCAGCTGATCCGCATCGGTCAGCGCACCGTGCCCCTTTGACGTGTCCTGCGCCGCGTGGCCCAGAGCAATGTGGGTTTTACACGCGATCATTGTCGGCTTGTTCGACTTCTTCGCCTGAACGATGGCCGCGTCGATGGCCTTGGGGTCATGACCGTCGATTTCAATCACATGCCAGCCCGAGGCCGCAAAGCGGCGAACCTGATCGGTGCGGTCGGCGATGTCGACGGTGCCGTCGATGGTGATGTTGTTGTTGTCCCAGAAGACGATCAGCTTGCTCAGCTCGTGACGACCGGCCAGGGTGATTGCCTCCTGGCTTACGCCTTCCATAAGGCAGCCGTCGCCCGCGATGACATAGGTATAGTGGTCAACAACCTTCTTGCCATAATGCGCGCGCTGGATTTCCTCGGCCATCGCAAAGCCCACGGCGTTCGAGATACCCTGACCCAGCGGTCCGGTCGTGGTTTCAACACCAGAGACCAGAAAGTTTTCTGGGTGGCCTGCGGTTTTTGCGCCCAGCTGGCGGAAATTCTTGATCTCCTCCAGCGTTACATCTGCATATCCGGTGAGGTACAGCAACGAATAGACCAGCATCGAACCATGGCCTGCGGACAGGATGAAGCGGTCACGATCCGGCCAGTTCGGGGCCGAGGCGTCAAACTTCAGATGCTTTTCGAACAGGACGGTCGCGACATCCGCCATGCCCATGGGCATACCGGAATGTCCGGAGTTTGCAGCGGCGACGGCATCAAGGGTCAATGTGCGGATGGCCGCAGCTTTGTCCCAGTGTTCGGGGTTGGCATTGCGCAGCGCAGTCAGGTCCACGGGCGTTGTTCCTTTGGATAAAAAGCAGATTGCGGGCTCAATACCACTCAGCACTCAAAGTGCAAGCAGAACCGGGGTTTATCCGCTTGGATTGCGTGAACTGCGTGGTCCAAGTGGTTGAAAGCAAACAGTGGGTATTTTCTGTCGCATTCCGTTAGACTGGCGGCAGGCGGGATTCGATTTTGATTCGGATCGCTTCGCAACAGAATGAACCTTGATAAAGAGGTGACAGGGGCATGAGCCAACTTGAGGAATTACAGCACCGCATTATTGCGGCGATGGACCGTATCGGAGCGGGCGTCGACGCATTGGGCGGCGCGTCCGTAGATGCCCGCCCGGAGGACGGCCTCCAGGCAGCGCTTGAAGATGAAAAAGTTGCGAACGCGCAGCTTCAGGAACGTCTGAGAACCCTAAAGGAACAGCACGAACAGGAAGTGGATGGGCTGAGAGCCGATCTTGAGGAGTTGCGAAGCGCTCCGACCAATACAGCCGAAACAGACGCTCTGCGTTCCGAGCTGGAAGAAGCCCGTGCGAAAATCGCGACGGTCGAAGCCGCGCGCGCTGAATTGGCCGAAGCCAAGGCCGCATTGGACAACAGCACCGAGCTGGAGGCGCTGAAAGCGGAAAACAGCCGTCTAAAGGACGAACTGTCAGATACAGTCCGCGTCGACGACCTGAGCGCCGAGCTTGAGATGCTGCGCGCTGAACGGACCAGTCACGGCGCTGCAATGTCGCGACTGGACGACGATCTGCAACGGATGCGCAAGGCAAACGAGCAGTTGCGCACTGCGATAGAGGAATTGCGCGCCGCCGCCGCCGAAGGTGTCGCAGATGCCGAGCTGCTGAACCGGGCCACCGTCGCGGAACTGGAAGCAACGCGCGCGGCACAGGCGTCAGACGCCGCCGAAGCGCAGGCAGTTCTTGCAAGGTTGGAACCTCTGCTGTCGCAGGCGAAACTTGTTGAAGGTGAGGTAGAGTGATGCCCGAAGTGACCATTCATATCGGCGGGCGCGGTTTTGACGTATCCTGCCGGGACGGGGAAGAGCCCTTTCTGCACGCTGCCGCCAAAGTGTTGGACGACGAGGCACAGGTGCTGTCCGATCAGATCGGTCGTATGCCGGAATCCCGCATGTTGCTGATGGCCGGCTTGATGCTGGCCGACAAGACTGCGGCAACAGAGGACAAGGTCAAATCGCTCGAAGGGAAACTGGCCGAAGCCGAAGCCGAGCTTCAGGCGCTGCGAAGCGCCCCGGCGCCCGAACCTGAGCGCATCGAAGTGGCTGTGGTTCCGCCATCTGTTACAGATACGCTGGCCGAACTGGCCGCACGAGCCGAAGCGCTGGCCGCAGTAGTTGAGGAGAAAAAGGCACGATGAAGGTCCTGCGCAAATTCATCTGTGTTGCGGCGCTGGTCATGCCCGCAACAACGGCACTGGCCGAAATCGATATTCTGTCTGTCACCTTCACCTGCGAAAACGGAATACCGCTGCCTGTTACCTATTTCAACGCACCGGATAGTACAGGGGCCGCGGCAACCTTGGTGGACAATTCTCTGGTTGTTATGCGTCAGGTCGAAAGCGGTTCAGGTATCCGCTACGAATCCTTTGGTGAAAGTGGAACCTACATCCTGCGCTCGAAAGGGTGGGACGCGTCGGTTAGCTATTTGGCGGCGGGCGCCGCCAATGAGCAGGAGATCTATCGGGGTTGTTCCAGCCGGTAGGCCGGATTACGCGTTTGCTTCGCGGATTTTGTCGGCTGCTTCCTTGTTGTAGCCGACATTATTTTCGTCGAACAACGCATCCAGTTCACCCGACAAGGTCATCTCGGTGATGATATCGCAACCGCCAACAAACTCGCCTTTGACATAAAGCTGGGGCACAGTTGGCCAGTCGGAATAATCCTTGATCCCCTGACGCACTTCTTCGTCGGCCAGAACGTTCACATCCGTGTATTCGACGCCCATATAGTTCAGCACGCCAGCCACGCGCGAGGAGAACCCGCATTGCGGCATTTCCTTGGTGCCTTTCATATACAGCACCACATCGTTGGCTTTGACGGTTTCGTCGATCCGGGTCTTAACGTCGGTCATCTTGTTTTCCCTTTTCATCCGCATCTGCGGGGATTGTTCCATCACTGGGCAAACTGAGTGCCCATCCTTCCGTTTCAAGCTGCCGGTGTTCAGCCTGCGCCATTTTCACCGGATCAAGCCCATATCTCTCAAGGCCGCCCATTTTGCTGAGTTCACCCGGATCCGGACGCATATCGGACAGTTTTCTTTTTCGGTTGCGTTTGACATAGGCTTCGATCAGCGCGGCGGCAACTATCAATGCTGCAAATAAACCTATCCAGAACAACAAGCCATTCATAATTGGGCACTCTCAACCTTTGCGCTGTGTGAGTTTTCGCCGTCTCATATTCCTTGTGACGCGCCAATATCTGGGCCCATATTTCAGTAGCTTCGGTAGATCACAAAACAGGATCGCCAAGGAGCTGATAACGTCTAAGAACAGAAAGGTTAGTCTCAGTAGAGCCCATCCTATCGGTTCGTCTGCTATTCAGGCACTTTCGTGGTCAATGCCAGTGCGTGCAGCTCTCCATCCGGGCCATCCATCTTGCCCTTCAGGGCCGCATAGACGGCGCGCTGTTGTTGAACTCGGTTTTTGCCGCGAAAGCTTTCGTCCACCACCATGGCGGACATATGAACACCGTCGTTGCCGCCAACCTGAATGACCGCATCAGGAAAGGCTTCTCGCAGCAGGTGTTCTATTTGATGGGCGCTCATCGGCATGTAGGTAACTCCTGAAGGTCTTTCCAAAGATGTAGAGCGCTTGAACCTGGCGCGCAAGGGCACATGAATGTGCCAAAACGACGAAACCTGCGCTTATTCAGGGCGCAGGTTTCGAGCGATATTTAAACAGCCTGATCAGGCGACGGCGTCGGCAAAGCTGTTGCGGAAAACGGCCGTCAGGTCTTCTAACGAGGCCTCCGAGCCGCCGATCCTGACGGTATCGCCAGTAAACCGACCTACCGAGACCAGCGGTACACCTGCCTGACCCGCCGCGATCATCAACGCTTCGGCCTGATCAAAGTTGCAAGCGACCAAATACCGTGCCTGATCTTCCCCGAACAGAAATTCCGTCGGTGCATCATCCAGACACACGCCTACCCCGGCGGCCTCGGCCAGTTCGAAGGCCGCAAGCGCAAGGCCCCCATCACTCAGGTCTGTGCAGGCCTTGATCATTCCACGATTGGCGCGAATGAAATCGCCGTTGCGTTTTTCAGCGTCCAGATTCACATGCGGCGCGTCGCCATCTTCTCGGTTGAAGACCTCGGCCAGAAGGGCGGACTGGCCCAGATGACCTTTGGTTTCGCCGATCACCAAAGCCACGTGGCCCTCGCGCACCTCGTTGCCGATGATTTCATCGCTGTGATTCAGCAGCCCGACAGCGCCGATTGTGGGCGTTGGCAGGATCGCCTGACCGTCGGTTTCATTATACAGCGACACGTTGCCGGATACGATCGGCATGTCCAGCGCGCCGACTGCGGCGCCGATGCCCTGAACGGCGCCGACAAACTGACCCATGATTTCGGGCTTTTCCGGGTTGCCGAAGTTCAGGTTGTCTGTTGTGGCCAGCGGTTTGGCCCCAACAGCCGTCAGGTTACGGTAGGCTTCGGCCACCGCCTGTTTGCCGCCTTCAACCGGGTTGGCGCGGACGTAGCGCGGGGTCACGTCAGAGGTGAACGCCAGCACCTTGTCGGTGCCGTGAACACGCACCATACCCGCACCCAGGCCCGGTGTCCGGTTTGTATCCGCCATCACCATCGTGTCGTACTGCTCATAAACCCACTGCTTGCCCGCGTAGTTGGGCGACGACAGCAGGGCACGCAGGCCGTCAATCGGGTCGATCTGAGGCACTTCGGCAAGGTCTTCGGCTTCGGGCGTCGGCACCCAAGGGCGATCATATTCGGGCGCGGTCGAAGACAGTTTGGACAGGACGAGATCGGCCTTGACCTCACCGTTATGCATGATCAGGAAGCGATCCTCGGCAATCGTTTCACCGACGATGGCAAAGTCCAGGTCCCATTTCTCGAACACGGCGCGGGCTTCGGCCTCAAGCTCGGGCTTGAGAACCATCAGCATGCGTTCCTGAGATTCGGACAGCATCATCTCATAGGCTGTCATATTCTCTTCGCGCTGGGGGACGTTTTCCAGATCCAGGCGCACGCCCAGACCACCCTTGTCGCCCATCTCAACGGCGGAACAGGTCAGGCCCGCAGCACCCATGTCTTGAATCGAGATCACGGCGCCGGTCTGCATCAGCTCCAGTGTTGCTTCCATCAGGCGCTTTTCGGTGAAGGGATCACCCACCTGAACAGTGGGGCGTTTTTCCTCGATGGTGTCGTCAAATTCGGCCGAGGCCATCGTTGCGCCACCAACACCGTCGCGACCAGTTTTTGCACCAAGATAGACCACCGGCATGCCCACGCCCGACGCGGCAGAGTAGAAGATCTTGTCACTGTCGGCCAAACCGGCGGCAAAGGCGTTCACAAGGCAGTTGCCGTTGTAAGCCGGGTGAAAGCGGACCTCGCCCCCAACGCAGGGAACACCGAAACAGTTGCCATAGCCGCCAATACCTTCGACCACGCCGTTGACCAGCTGGCGGGTTTTGTGGTGGCCGGGTTCACCGAAGGACAGCGCATTCATCGAAGCGATCGGGCGCGCGCCCATTGTGAACACGTCCCGAAGGATGCCGCCGACACCCGTTGCCGCACCTTGGTAGGGTTCGATGTAGGACGGGTGATTGTGGCTTTCCATCTTGAAAACCACGGCCTGACCGTCCCCGATATCCACGACACCGGCATTCTCGCCCGGGCCGCAAATGACTTGAGGCCCCGAGGTTGGAAGAGTGCGCAACCATTTCTTCGACGACTTGTAAGAACAATGTTCGTTCCACATCGCCGAGAAAATACCAAGCTCGGTAAAGGTCGGTTCACGCCCGATGATCTCGAGGATCATGTCATATTCCTCGGGCTTGAGCCCATGTGCTGCAATCAGATCGGGTGTGATAGCGGGCTCTTGCATCTTCTGTCCTGTGTCCAAGTGGGCCGAGATTGCGCGCCTTGTAGGGCAAGCGCGCGCGTGTGGAAAGGGTCAAGACGGCGCAGGTCGCGTCTTTCAAAGAAAAACGGAACCGGCATCACGGCCGGTTCCGTTAAACCGCACAGCAGTCCTGCTGCAAATCGCCGACGTAAACCCTGAAGATTACGCCGATCCCTGGTCTTTGTTGACCTCGGCAGCAGCTGCGGCGCCGACAGCAGTCTTCTGTTCGGGCGTCAGATGCTCGACCTCTTCCAGCCCGGGAATTGCAACGCGCACCTCGCGGCGGGCAAAGTCAATGCCGTTGGCCTTGAACTCGGCCTTGACCTTGTTGAAGATCTCCTTGCGCAAGGTGAACTGCTTGCCGGGCTTTGCCATGAATTTACCGCGAATGATCATGCCGACATCGTCGAAGTCGAACACGCCCTGCGATTTGAACGGTTGCAGAAAGCCTTCTTTGTGGGTTTCGTCCTCCATCATCTCGGCCCCGATCTTTTTGAAGATTTTCTTGACCTTGTTGGGATCGGTATCAAAGGGCACGGTGAATTTCAGCTTCATGATCACCCAGTCACGGCTGTAATTCGTCAGCTTCTGGATTTCACCATAAGGGATTGTGTGCACAGGCCCCCTGTGATGGCGCAGTTGCATCGAACGGATCGAGATTTTTTCGACCGTTCCTGTGGTTCCGCCCACATCGACATATTCGCCGACGCGGAAGGCATCATCGATCAGGAAGAAAACACCACCGACGATATCCGCCACCAGTTTCTGAGCACCAAAGCCGATGGCCAGACCCAGAACACCGGCACCGGCCAGAAGCGGTGTGATGTTGATACCCAGCGCACCCAGTGCCAGCAGACCGAAGATAACCGAGATGGTGATCTGGACCGTAATCCGCATCAGCGGCAGAACCGTCGCCAGACGAGAGCCCCCGGCACCGCCGCCTTCACCGCTTGCTTCCTCGTCGACCGCTTCAGCCGCGGTCTGCTCTTTGGCCAGCCTGCGGTTGATCCATAGTGAGACGACCTCGTTCAGGATGTAGCCGACTGCGATGATCAGAAGGAATTCAATGACAGCACCGCCAACTTCGGCACTGACACCGGCCGAGGCGACATTGCGTAGGTCAAGATGCCAGGTGCGGGCGATCATGAAGACAATGATCAGCCCGGCAATGACCCGCCCAATCCGGATGTAGCTGCGCTTGGCCGCGCGATGAGCGCGTTCGGCCAGCGGGCCTTCGCCAGACATCGGCGGCTGCAAATGGCGTACCAGCCCGCGGATCAACGTGTCGAGAGCAGGGGCAATCAGCAACCAGAACATGGTTGTGAAATGCGCACCACGACCCAACAATCTCAGCGTCGATGGATCGCGTTGCGCGACCAGGAATTCGACCAGCAGCCAGATTGTCACCGAAACGCCAATGGCGAAGTAGGGATAATAATGCGCAACTTCTTTATCGAATTTCGTGTGATCCGGATCTGTTCCCAGCATCATCTGAGACAGCCCTTCGCGCGCGGTCCATGCGATGATAGCGATGTAGACATGGGTTGCCGCGTTCAGCCAGAAGCCGATGCGTGTATCGTCGCCTGTCACGCCATTAAGAGCGTTGAAGCGCACAACAAACAGCGTGAACCCGATCAGGATCAACAACCCGATCAGATTGCGATGCAGATACTTTGCCCAATGATCGTCAATACTCACCAACCGATATTTGGGCTTCTCCGGTGCCAGAACAAAACGTGAGGCCGCAGCCCCCAGGCGCGGGATCCAGATCAGATAGAACACAAACGGACCGGCATAGGTGATCTGTTCGGGTGTCAGAATCCCGCGACCAATCGCGCGAATGACGACATAGAACACGATCAGCCCGGCAATTTCGCGACAGAACCTGCGGAACAGATAACTGACAGCTCCCTTGAGATCAGCCTCCTCCCCAACTTCGGTCGCTTCATGCCAGCGACGGGTCAGGAAAATGAACAGCTTCTCGGCTATTAAACCAGCAATCAACACAGAAAGAATAAGCCCAAACAGGGTAAAGACACCGTTCGTTCCAAACGTGTCGCTGAAATTGCCAAACGCAGTTATCTGTGCTGTGACGATATTTGGAAGCGTGGTCAGAACGTGTGTCCAGGACGACACCATCTCGGCCCATATTTCGCTTATTTCGGTTAGCGGGTCTTCCACGTTCGCCTTCTCGGCAGCCTGTTTTTCGGCAACCGCATCTAGGCGTTCCAAAAGAATTGCGCGCACCTGATCATCTGACATGCGGGCAACAAGACCGTCGACCTGTTCAGGCGTTAAATCGTCTGGAATGGTCACTGTGGATGTTGAGCCGGTGTCTTGCGCATATAGCGGAACCGCCAAAAATAAAGCGGAGACAATCGCCAACACAAGGCGGAATAGGTGGAACATGGATTTTCCCTCGAACACGAAATTGTTTCGTTTTTTTTGGGATCATATGCCTATGCGTGTATTTTTCCCAGAGCTTTCGCTGACTTGATACAACACCTTGAGCAAAAAAAAGGCCGAGCAATAAGCTCGGCCATAGTCCAACAGGGAGGTATGAAGATGATGAGCGTTTCAGCATCACCGTCTTCGAGTGCTCATTTAGGGGTCAGTTTGTGAACGTTCAAGGAAATTAACCCTGAAATGACCTCATGCCCGCTATGCTTTGTGTGCATAGCTATAGTTTCCCCATCTTTTTCAGCTGTTTGCGCTGTGCGATAATCTCGTCCTGCACAAAGTCACGGAACGCCCCGACACGTTTTGAATGTCGAAGTTCTTCGGGATAGGCCAGATACACCGGCACGTCAGCGGTTTCGATATCCGACAGAACCGGCACAAGATGCGGGAAATCCTGTGTGACGTAATCTGGTAGAACCCCAATCCCGAGATTGTGCAACACACCCTGAAGAACGCCAAAGTAGTTGTTCACCGTCAACAGCGAAGCAGGATTGTAGGTCATAAGATGGCGTACCATGGCCGCGCTGGCGCCCACCTGGGGTGCCGCGGGTGTTTGACAGATCAGCCGGTGATTTTGGATATCCTCCAGAGATTTCAGCATTCCGCCATGGGCTTCGATGTAGTTGTGCGTCGCGTAAAGCGCCATCTGAACCGTCATCAGGCGTTTTCGCACAAGATCTGCCTGGCTGGGTTCCTTCATACGAATGGCGACATCCGCTTCTCGCATGGGAAGGTCCAGAACACGTTCTTCCAGCATCAGGTCGATGTTGAGATCAGGGAATTGTTCATAAAGCTTGGGCAGGCGCGGGGCGAGCCAAAGCGTGCCAAATCCAAAGGTCGTCGTGACCCGAAGAACGCCAAAGACCTCTTCTTCACTGTCGCGAATGCGTGCGGCAGCTGCGTCCAGCCGTTTTGACATGGCGGATGTGGCGTCGAACAACAATTCACCCTGTTCGGTGAGAATCAGCCCCCGGGCGTGACGGTGAAAAAGGGTGGCATCCAATGACTCTTCCAGCGCACGGATCTGTCTGCTCACGGCGGATTGAGACAAATTGAGCTTGTCCCCGGCATGTGTGAGGCTGCCCGCATCGGCCACCGCGTGAAATATTCTAAGCTTGTCCCAATCCATCGCCGCAACTTTCGTTATCTTTTCGAACGCCTATATGAAACAGGTAACAAGTTCTACAATCAAAGGCCGAAATCGTTACGGTTCAGTGCATAAAACCTATACAGGTCAGAAATTATGACCTAAAATGCGCTGAGTACATGCACACTGATCTGGCGAGGGGAGACGTCTGATGAGTCAGCCACAGATTACGTTAAACGACCGGTTCGATCTTGAGAAAAGCCCCGTTCTTCTGAACGGAACACAGGCGCTTGTCCGGTTGATGCTGATGCAAAAGGTCAGAGACCGGCAGGCGGGACTGAACACTGCGGGGCTGGTGACTGGATATCGTGGCTCGCCACTGGGCGCTGTTGATCAGCAGATGATGCGGGCGCAAAAGCAGTTGTCCCAAAGCGATGTTACGTTTCAGTTTGGATTGAACGAAGATCTGGCGGCAACAGCGCTGTGGGGCAGCCAACAGGCCGGCTTGCGCGGCGACGGTAAGTTCGATGGGGTTTTCGGTCTTTGGTACGGCAAGGGGCCGGGCGTAGATCGGTCCGGTGACGTCATGCGCCACGCGAATATGGCCGGTACCGCCAAGCATGGCGGTGTGCTTATGGCGATGGGTGATGACCATACTGGCGAAAGCTCGACCGTGTTGCATCAGTCCGAATGGTCACTGGTGGATATGTATATGCCTGTCGTCAGCCCGGCGGGCGTGCAGGAAATCCTCGACTACGGAATTTACGGCTATGCCCTCAGCCGTTTTGCCGGGGTTTGGGTTGGGCTAAAGACCATGAAGGACACAATCGAGGTTACTTCGGTTGTGGATGGTCGCCCCGACCGAATGCAGGTTGTCGTACCTGATTTCGATATGCCGGAAGGCGGTTTGAATATCCGCCTTGGGGACACGCCGCACCTGCAAGAAACGCGCGTCATCGATTACAAGAGGTTTGCAGCCGAGACGTTTTCACATGCCAACAAGCTGGACAAGCGGATATGGGGCAAACCGGGTGCAAAGATCGGGTTTGTTGCGGCCGGTAAGAACTGGCTGGACCTGACCCATGCGCTCTCGCTTTTGAACATCGACGAGTCCGAAGCCGAGCGGCTGGGGATCACGACCTACAAGGTGGGACAAACCTTCCCGCTGGACATGGTCGGGTTCCACGACTGGGCCGAAGGACTGGACCTGATCGTGATCGTCGAGGAAAAGCGCAAGCTGATCGAAGTTCAGGTCAAAGAAGCTATCTTTGACGACCGTCGCGGCCGCCGGGTTTATGGGTGGTACAAGGGCGGCGCCGGTACGTTGCATCGCGATGAACTGTTCCCGACCCGCGGCGCGCTGGACCCGATCATGATTGCCGAAAAGCTGGGTGAGATCCTGATCGAAGAAGGGCGCGAAACCGATGGTATTCGTGCGGGTCTGGCCTCATTATCCGAAGCACGCCGGGCTGACAACGCACAGGAAATTGCAACGCGGCTTCCGTATTTCTGCTCGGGCTGTCCGCATAACAGTTCGACCAAAGTCCCCGATGGCAGCCGTGCCTATGCAGGGATCGGTTGTCATTACATGGTTCAGTGGATGGACCGGAACACCACCGGCTTTACCCAGATGGGCGGTGAAGGCGCGAACTGGATCGGTGAGGCACCGTTTTCGACCACCAAACACGTGTTCCAGAACCTTGGCGATGGCACCTATAACCACTCGGGCGTTCAGGCGATCCGCGCGGCGTTGTCAGCAGGCACGAACATCACCTTCAAGATCCTGTTCAACGATGCCGTCGCCATGACGGGTGGGCAGGAGAATGAAGGCGATCTGACCGCAGAACGGATCGTTGCCGAGGTCAAGGCCATGGGTGTCCGTGAGGTTGCTCTGGTCTATGACGAAAAGGAAGACGTGAACTTCAAGGCTTTGCCGTCGAGTGTTCAGACGTTCGAGCGTGCGGAACTGATGCAGGTACAGGAGAAATTTCGCGAGATCGAGGGCGTCTCGGTCATCGTTTATGTTCAGACCTGTGCGGCCGAAAAACGCCGTCGCCGCAAACGCGGCACGTTCCCGGACCCGGACAAGCGCGTATTTATCAATACCGATGTCTGCGAAGGCTGCGGCGATTGCGGGGTGCAGTCGAACTGTGTGTCGATTGTGCCCAAGGAAACAGAACTCGGACGCAAGCGCGCCATCGATCAGTCAAGCTGCAACAAGGATTATTCCTGCCTGAACGGCTTTTGCCCATCCTTTGTCACGCTTGAGGGGGCGAAAATCCGCAAAGAGGCAACGACCGAAATCGACTTGCCGGACCTGCCGATGCCGGTGTTGCCCAAGATCAGCGGCACCCATAACGTGGTGATCACGGGTGTCGGGGGAACCGGTGTTGTCACGCTGGGCGCGATTCTTGCGCAGGCTGCCCAGATTGACGGCAAAGGCGCGGGCATGATGGAAATGGCGGGCTTGGCGCAGAAGGGCGGCGCGGTTCACATCCATTGCCGTCTGGCCAACGCACCCGAAGACATCAGCGCCATCCGTGTCGCAACCGGCGAAGCCCATGCGCTGATCGGCGGTGATCTGGTGGTGTCCGCTGGAGCCAAAACTTTGGGCCTGACGCGCACAGGCCGTACAGGCGCCGTTGTGAACAGCCATGAGACGGTAACAGGCGACTTTACGCGCAATACCGAGTTCCGCATTCCTGCCGATCAGCTGGAACTGGCCCTCCAGGCACGGTTAAAAGAAGGTGTCTCGCTGTTTGACGCGACCGAGTTGGCACGCGCCGTGATGGGCGACTCGATCTATTCCAACATGATGATCTTTGGCGCGGCGTGGCAGCGGGGGTTGTTGCCCGTCCGCCATCAGGCGATCTTTGATGCCATCGAATTGAACGGAACTACGATTGAACGGAACAAGCGTGCGTTCGATATCGGGCGTTGGGCGGTTCTGCATCCCGCTGAAGTGCAGTCCATTCTGTCCCCGACCGTGACCGAGATGCCCAGATCGCTGGATCAGAAGATCGAATTCCGCGCAAGCCATCTGACCGATTACCAAAGTGCGCGGCTGGCCAAACGGTATCGCAAGCTGGTCGACAGTGTTGAGGATGCGGATATCCGCGAGGCGGTGGCAAAAGGCTATCACAAGCTTTTGTCCTACAAGGATGAATACGAAGTCGCGCGCCTTCTTCTGACAAGCCGTGACAAAGCGGCTGCCGAGTTCGATGGCGACTTCAAGATGACGTTCCATCTGGCCCCGCCCTTTTTGGGGGGATCGGGCAGCAACGGCAGACCCCGCAAACGTGCGTTTGGCGAAGCCATCCTTGGCCCACTGAAGCTTTTGACCCGGTTGAAGGCACTGCGCGGTACGCCACTGGATATCTTCGGCTATTCGTCGGAACGCAGGATGGAACGTGCGTTGATCCGTCAATATGAAAAGGACATGCGCGAGGTTCTGCCGCTTGTATCGCAGACAACACGCGATGCGATTGCTGCCCTGGCTCGTTTGCCGCTGGATATCCGTGGGTTTGGCCCCGTATTGCGCGAGAACGAGGCCAAAGCAGCCAAACGGCGCGAGGAGTTGCTGGCCGTCATTCGCGGCGGAGGGACAGGGTTGCAGGCTGCGGCGGAATAAAACGTCACAAGCGTGTCACGATAGCTAGGCAAAATCGTTACTTGCACTTATTTTGCAGGCAGCAAACCGGAGACCCATATGCCTTCCCGTCGTCATGCCGTTCCCGACATTTCCTATGCGCATTCCGCGGAAACCAAAGGTGGGCGGATGGTCATCAAGCTGATGGAGAACACGACGGGCCGTATGCGCCTGATCAAACGCGCGGACGGGTACGAGAAAGACGTTGCCAATGGGCGCGACTTTTGGGCTGTGATGGTCGAACGCTATGGGCTTACACTGGACGTGGCGGGGGGATCGCTTTCGAATATCCCGAAAGACGGTCCTCTGATCCTGATTGCCAATCATCCCTACGGAATTCTGGATGGCCTGATGATGGGACATATCCTGTCCGAGACGCGGGGTGATTTCCGCATTCTGGCCCATCGGGTGTTTCGCAAGGCCGAAGACCTGAATCGCATCATTCTGCCAATTTCGTTTGATGAAACGAAAGAGGCGATGCAGCTGAACCTTGAGACCCGCAAAACCGCACTCACATATCTGGGCGAAGGCGGGGCGATCGGCATTTTTCCCGGCGGCACGGTCAGCACCGGGGTTAAGCCGTTTTCCCACCCCATGGATCCGGGTTGGCGCGGGTTTACCGCGCGGATGGTGGCGAAATCTAATGCCACAGTTGTTCCGGTTTTCTTTGATGGCCACACCTCTCGTCTGTTTCAGATCGCCAGCCATCTGCACAGTACTTTGCGGATGGGCCTGCTGATCAAAGAGTTCAAGAAACGCGTTGATACACCGGTGAAGGTCGTAGTCGGAGAGCCGATCAGGCGCGACATTCTGGACCCGCTCAGCAAGGATACGCGCAAGATGATGGATTTCCTGCGCAAAGCCACGTATGAGCTGTCTCCAACGCCGTTGAAGTCTTATGATTACGGCTATGAGTTTGAGGAACGGCATCGCGCCTGAGTGATCTAATGGCAGTAGGTATCTTTGATTCCGGTTTGGGCGGTCTGACCGTCCTGAGTGCCGCACAGCAACGTCTGCCGGACGTTGATTTCCTGTATTTTGCAGACAGTGCACACGCGCCATACGGTGTGCGTGATGCCGAGGATATCTATCAGCTGACCCGCAAGGCGGTTCAAGATCTGTGGTCGCGTGGCTGCAATCTGGTGATTCTGGCCTGCAACACGGCCAGCGCCGCAGCGTTGCGGCGGATGCAGGAAGAAGGCGTGCCCAGCGGCAAACGCGTTCTTGGCGTTTTTGTCCCGTTGATCGAAGCACTGACCGAACGGCAATGGGGCGACAATTCTCCGCCGCGCGAAGTGGCCGTCAAACATGTGGCGTTGTTTGCAACGCCTGCCACCGTGTCCAGCAGGGCCTTTCAGCGGGAACTGGCATTTCGGGCCATCGGAGTAGATGTCGAGGCACAGGCATGTGGCGGCGTTGTGGATGCCATAGAAGACGGTGACATGATCCTGGCCGAAGCCTTGGTGCGCAGCCATGTGGATGCGCTGAAACGCAAAATGCCAGAACCTCAGGCTGCTATTCTGGGCTGCACGCATTACCCGTTGATGGCCGAAGCATTCCAGGCGGCGTTGGGTGACGATGTGCAGGTTTACAGCCAGGGTGCGCTTGTTGCTGACAGTCTGGCAGATTACCTGCAACGTCACCCCAACATGTTGGGCGAGGGCCCGAGTGGTTTTCTGACAACTGGCAAACCCAATGTAGTCAGCGACCGGGCGACGCAGTTCCTCCGACGACAAATCACGTTCCAGGCTGCCTGACTTAGGTCAAGGACGCAGCCACTTTGCTTCCCTTATTTCAAGGCCGTCACATCGGCGGTCGAAACATGTGACACTCAAGTGAAAGAGGTCTGACATGACCCATAAAATCGCAATTTTGGGCGCTTCGGGCTATACCGGCGCTGAACTGGTGCGGCTGATCGCCGAGCACCCGAACATGGATATCGTCGCGCTGGCCGCCGAACGTAAGGCTGGCATGACCATGGCGCAGGTTTTCCCGCATCTGCGCCACATGGATCTGCCTGATCTGTGCAAAATCTCCGAGATCGACTTTTCGCAGGTTGACCTGTGTTTTTGCGCTTTGCCGCACAAAACCAGTCAGGAAGTGATCCGGGACTTGCCGAAAGATCTGAAAATCATTGACCTGTCTGCCGACTTCCGGCTGGCCGACCCTGACGAGTACGAAAAATGGTACGGCAATCCGCATACCGCGCTAAAACAGCAGGAAGAGGCGATCTATGGTCTGACCGAGTTCTACCGCGAAGACATCAAGGGGGCACGGCTTGTTGCGGGCACCGGGTGCAATGCGGCGACCGGGCAATATGTTCTGCGGCCGCTGATATCTGCCGGGGTCATTGATCTGGACGATATCGTTCTGGACCTGAAATGCGCCGTGTCAGGGGCAGGGCGGTCATTGAAGGAAAACCTGCTGCACGCTGAACTGAGCGAAGGCAGCAACGCCTATTCCGTTGGAGGGACGCACAGACATCTTGGCGAGTTTGATCAGGAGTTTTCGAAACTTGCCGGTCGGGCTGTGTATGTGCAGTTCACGCCCCACCTTATCCCTGCAAACAGGGGTATTCTGGCCACAACCTATGTGAAGGGCGACCCGCACAGCATCTACGAAACGCTTGCCAAAGCCTACGCGGACGAGCCGTTCATCCAGATGCTGCCGATGGGTGAGACTCCTTCAACCCACCATGTGCGGGGGTCGAATTTCTGTCATATCGGTGTTGTGGCGGATAGGATTGAGCGGCGCTCAATTGTGATTGCGGCGCTGGATAACCTGACAAAAGGTAGCAGTGGGCAAGCCTTGCAGAACGCGAACCTGATGTTAGGTGAAGATGAAACTCTGGGCCTGATGATGGCCCCGCTTTTCCCGTGAGGATGGTATGAAAACGCTCAAGAAACGTCGGCGCGTACAAGTCATTCTGGTGGCAGTTGTTGCCTTGGTGGCGGCAACAGCGTTGATTGGCTGGGCATTGCAGGACGGGATCAACTTTTTCCGCTCACCCAGTGAGGTGATTGCTGAGCCGCCGAAACCAACCGAAGTGTTCCGGATTGGCGGCTTGGTCGAAGAAGGCTCGATCATTCGCGGACAGGGCGAAACCATTCGTTTTGTTGTAACGGATGGTGGCGAAAGCGTTCCGGTCTCGTTCACAGGTGTTCTGCCTGATCTATTCTCGGAAAATCAGGGAATGATCGGCACGGGCAGTTACGTGAACGGGGTCTTTGAAGCGACTGAAATTCTTGCCAAACATGATGAAACCTACATGCCGAAAGAGGTCATGGACGCTCTGAAAGAGCAAGGTGTCTATAAAGGCGCGGAAGAAAGCTAAAAAACCTCTGAACCTGCTTCGGAGCGTTGCGTGCATGGTGCATGCAGCGCTCCGTTTCGTTTTGAATCGTTAATGTCTGTCGGAAACGGTGTGGCCACCTAACGTTACGAGGGTGGTATGCAAACGGTACGCCAAATTGCCAAAGATATTGTGGCCCGTGAAGGGGGCTTTGTTTATGACCCCGACGATCCGGGCGGAGCAACCAAGTTCGGGGTCACGATTCACACTCTGCGCAGGCTGGGCTTGGATCTGACCGGCGACGGCCGGATTGACGAGGCGGATGTGCGCGCTTTGTCCCCTCGGCAAGCGGTCGACATCTTTGTGCAGCATTATTTCGACAAGCCGCGCATTGGTGAGCTGCCCGAAACCCTGCATGCCTCTGTTTTCGACATGTATGTGAATGCCGGTGCGCAGGCGGTGAAGATTCTTCAGCGGCTGCTACAGGAAATGGGGTTTAACGTCACCGCCGATGGTGTGATCGGCCCGCGAACCGTGGCGGCTTGCGAAAGCGCGGCGCAGCCAGAGCCCGATGTTCTGCGCGACGCTTACGGAATAGCGCGGCGAAACTACTATTTTCGCCTTGCTGATCGGCGGGCTGCATCCAGAAAATACGCGCGCAGCCGTACAGGCGGCAAAGGTGGCTGGATAATGCGGGCCGAAGAGTTTCTTTCGCCGCGTTATCACCTTTCGGACAGCGACTTTAACAAAAGGATCGCGGCATGGGGCTGATTTCAAGTGTGCTGGCGCTGCTGTTTGGAAACGGCCGCAACGTCTTGCAGGAAACCGCAGAACTCTATCGTGAAAACACCGAAGCAAGCGCAGTACGGGCTAATGAGGTTCAAACTCAGGCCATGTTACAGTTTGGCTCCGAATTTCAGGCGCCTCAGAAGGGGCTGTTTGACCGTGTCATGGACGGCGTGAACAGGTTGCCGCGCCCGGCGCTGGCATTGGGAACGCTTGGCTTGTTCGTTGCCGCCATGGTCGACCCAATATGGTTTGCCGCACGGATGCAGGGCATAGCCTTGGTACCAGAGCCGCTCTGGTGGTTGCTGGGCGTGATCGTGTCGTTTTACTTTGGCGCGCGTCACCAAAGTAAAATGCAGGATTTTCAGCGGGATATCCGCTCAACCATGACGCAACTGCCAACGGTCTTGAGCAATATCGAGGCCTTGCGCACCATGCAGAGCGACAGCCCGGGAGTTGTTGATCCCGGTCCGAATGCTGTACTGACCCGCGATGTCGTACTTCCCGAAGAAAACCAGGCTCTGAACGATTGGCGAAAGCTTCGCGGTATCTGACCCGCGACACTTTGTGCGTGCAGAACTAGCTAAAGGTCATGGCCCCCGGTTCCGCACCGGCGTATATTCCGGGGCATGATTACAGAACTTGGCCACTTCACCCTGATCCTCGCGTTCTTTGTCGCCATAGTGCAAAGCGTTGTTCCACTTATCGGCGCCTCAAAACGCTGGACCGGCTGGATGGCCTTTGCAGAGCCCGCCGCGATCGTCCAGTTCCTGCTGACGGCGTTTGCATTTGGTGCTTTGATCTGGGCGTTTGTAACGTCTGACTTTTCCCTCAGGATTGTGGTCGAGAACAGCCACACGGCAAAGCCGATGCTGTACAAGATCAGCGGAACATGGGGCAACCACGAAGGATCCATGCTGCTGTGGGTGCTGATCGTCACCCTGTTTGGAGCGACGGCGGCTTTCTTTGGTGGCGGCTTGCCACCGACACTCAAGGCCCGTGTTCTGGCCGTTCAGTCGGCCATTGCCGTGGCGTTTTTCGGTTTCATCCTGTTCACGTCGAACCCGTTTGACAGGCTTGCCATCGCTCCGTTTGACGGGCGTGACCTGAACCCACTGCTGCAAGATCCTGGGCTGGCCTTCCACCCGCCGTTTTTGTACCTCGGCTATGTCGGGCTGAGCATGGCATTCAGCTTTGCGATTGCTGCCCTGATCGAAGGGCGTATCGATGCAGCATGGGGCCGGTGGGTGCGCCCCTGGACGCTGGCGGCATGGGTTTTCCTGACTATCGGAATCGCGTTGGGATCCTGGTGGGCTTATTACGAACTGGGCTGGGGCGGTTTCTGGTTCTGGGACCCGGTGGAAAACGCATCCTTCATGCCCTGGCTGCTAGCGGCGGCGCTGTTGCACTCGGCAATTGTCGTGGAAAAGCGCGAAGCATTGAAAAGCTGGACCATTCTGCTGGCAATTATTGCGTTTGGATTTTCCCTGATCGGCACGTTTATCGTGCGTTCAGGTCTGCTGACCTCGGTACATGCTTTTGCCAATGATCCTGAACGCGGTGTGTTCATCCTGATCATTCTGGTCTTCTTCATCGGTGGCGCGCTTACCTTGTTTGCCGCGCGGGCGCAGGCGATGGAGGCCAAGGGCGTTTTTGGCATGGTCAGCCGCGAAAGCGCGCTGATCGTGAACAATGTCCTTCTTGCGGTCAGTTGTTTCGTTGTCTTTGTCGGGACGATGTGGCCGATGGTGGCCGAGATGATGTTCGACCGCAAACTCTCGGTCGGGGCGCCGTTTTTCAACGCGGCCTTTTCACCATTCATGGTTTTGCTGGGTATGATTCTGCCGGTCGGGGCCATGCTGCCGTGGAAACGCGGTCGGTTGGGCAAAACGGCCTGGTCCCTGCGCTATGCCTTTGGTCTGGCGCTGGCGATTGCGTTGTTGGTTTGGGCAATGCAGACCGGTCGCAGCGCGTTAGGGCCCGTAGGCCTGTTTTTGGGGGCATGGATCACTTTCGGTGCCGCCATTGATTTGTGGAGCCGGACAGGCCGCAATGGCAGCTTCAAACGTCTGATCCGACTTCCGGGCGCCGATTGGGGTAAGGCAGTTGCCCATACCGGCCTTGGCGTGACGATCTTTGCGATTGCCGGTCTGACCGCGTGGGAGGCAGAAGATATCCGTGTGGCGCAGCTGAACCAGCCGTTCGAAGTGGGTCAGTTTACACTGACGTTGCAGGACGTGCGACGGGTACAGGGGCCGAACTATTTTTCAACCACGGCTGATGTTTTGGTGGAAAAGGGCGGTCGCGCCATCGGAACGCTGCATCCCGAGAAACGGGATTATCCCGTCGCACGTATGCCGACGACCGAGGCCGCGATTGACTATCGTTTTCTTGGTGACCTTTACATCGTCATCGGGGATCAGCAGGCAGACGGTGGCTGGGTCATGAGAACCTATATCAAGCCTCTGGCGAACTGGATCTGGGGTGGATGTATCCTGATGGCGCTCGGCGGTGTCCTCAGCTTGAGCGACAGGCGTTTTCGCGTCGCCGCAGGCGCGCGTAAATCCCCCGCTGGCGGAGTACCCGCAGAATGAAGCGCCTTGTTCTGATCCTGCTGCTGCTTGCAGCACCCGTGTTTGCGGTACAACCTGATGAAGTTCTGGACGACCCGGTTCTGGAGCAGCGGGCGCGCGACCTGAGTGTTGGATTGCGGTGCCTGGTGTGTCGCAATGAAAGCATTGACGAAAGCAACGCCGATCTGGCGCGCGATCTGCGGTTGCTTTTGCGCGAACGTTTGGTTGCGGGTGACAGCGACGAAGAGGCCATCTCGTTTATCGTTGACCGCTACGGCGAATATGTCCTGCTCAAGCCCACCACCAGTGGCTCGAACCTGCTGTTGTGGCTTGCCGGGCCGATCATGCTGCTGATCGCTGCCGCAGTCGGGCTGAACTTTCTTCGCACACGCGCCAGGGCGCAGGTTTCGGGTGAAACCGAAGCTCTAAGTGCGGAAGAACAAGAACGCCTTCGCCAAATTCTTGAAGACTGACGTTTGGTTCTGCTTTTCCCATCCTGCCCGGACAAGTAAGTGTGCTGAAACACGTGGCGCGAGGGAAAGGTTTTCATGAATTACGAAACGGTTCTATTGGACATATCGGACGGTCTGGCGGTTCTGACCCTGAACAGACCGGACAAGATGAACGCGCTGACCACTCGGATGCGGGCAGAGATTACCCACGCGATGAAAGACGCCGCGGTTAAAGCGCGCTGTATCGTTATCACCGGCGCGGGGCCGGCGTTTTGTTCCGGGCAGGATCTGGGGGATGCATCATCGACCGGCAAGATCGATCTGGAACGATCATTGCGCGACGAGTACGAGCCGATGCTGGAAGCCATCCACAGCTGTCCTGTTCCGACGATCGCGGCTGTAAACGGACCTGCTGCGGGGGCAGGGGCCAACCTTGCGCTGTGTGCGGACGTGGTTATTGCAACGGAGAGTGCGTATTTCCTGCAGGCTTTTGCACGTATCGGCTTGCTGCCCGATGCCGGGGGCACCTGGTTCATGCCGCGTCAGATGGGCTTGGCCAAAGCAATGGGGGCCGCCTTGTTTGCTGACAAGATCAGCGCCCGGCAGGCCGAAGAATGGGGCATGATCTGGGAAGCTGTCCCCGATGATGCGTTTGCCGCACATTGGCACAAAAGGGCAGAATATCTGGCCAAAGGTCCAACCGCCGCCTATGGCGCGATCAAGCGTGCCATCCGCGGGACCTACGAAAACACATTGCAGCAGCAGCTTGCAACCGAGGCGCATCTTCAAGGTGAATGTGGCCGGTCGCGGGATTTTGCAGAAGGTGTGGTGGCGTTCATGGAAAAACGCCCTCCGAAATTCGAAGGGCGTTGATAAGCGTTAGGCGCGGCGACGGCGACGCGTGCGGCGTTCGGGGCCTGCGTCGTCCTCGGTTCCGTCCGAAGCCGACGAAAACGGCCCCAGTGCCTCGGTGATCTGATCCAGTGTCGGGCGCTCGCCGCGCGAAGTGGTATCCAGCGCTTCGCGCATTTTGCGCAGATGATCGGGCATGGTCCCGCAGCACCCGCCGATGATTGTTGCGCCCGAATCCCGTGCCATGGCAGCATACCGACCCATCAGTTCGGGTGTCCCGTCATAATGGATATGGCCATCCACGTATTTCGGAATGCCCGCATTGCCCTTTGAGATCAGCGGACGCTCGGTGCCTTGCGCTGCAAAACCCAGAACCGTGCGCAGGATATCCGACGCACCGGTGCCACAATTGGCCCCAAAAGCGATCGGTGGGTTTGGCAAGGTTTCAACCAAAAGCGCAAGATCGGCCGAGGTGACACCCATCATCGTGCGCCCGGCCGTGTCAAAGCTCATCGTGCCGCACCAGGGCATGTCGGCCAGCGCAAAGGCCTCGGCTGCCGCGCGGAATTCCTCTGGCGCGCTGATGGTTTCCACCCAAAGAACGTCAACTCCGCCCGCTTTCAAAGCCTCGGCCTGTTCATGGAACATTTCAACCGCGTCGGAATGCGACAGGCTGCCGACCGGCTCCATAATCTCGCCGGTGGGTCCAACCGATCCGGCCACGACGATAGGGCGCCCGGCTTTGTCCGCGATTTCACGTCCAAGTTCTGCGCCGATACGGTTCAACTCGCCCACGCGGTTCTGCGCATCATGCAGTTTCAGACGCGCCGCAGTGCCTCCAAACGTGTTGGTCAGAAACAGGTCGCTGCCCGCATCGACCGACCCCTGATACAGCGCCCTGATCTTGTCCGGAGCATCCACGTTCCACAGCTCAGGCGCGTCACCTGATTGCAGACCCATGTTAAATAAGTTGGTCCCCGTTGCACCGTCCGCAAGAATGGCGTCTTTGGTGTCCAGAAGTTTGCTCAGCGCGTTTGTCATAGGGTTATTCCAGAAAAAGCGTATAAACGCTGCAAAAAAACAGAGACGCCCCGTGTCTCATGACCAGGGCGTCAAATCAATTTCATAAAACTCATGAAGATCATGAATTTTGCATTTCAGGCAATCAGTGCTCGCCTTCCACCATCACCTGTTCTTTGGCTTCAACCAGAAGCTCGGCCATTTTCGAACGGATCGTGGCTTCATCCGCAAGATCACCCAAGTAGGCTTTGACCGCCTCGACAACATCGTCTTCGCCGACATGCTGTAGGTCGGTATGAACCAGTTCCTGGCCGTATTTCCGTGCCTGTTCAACAGTTTCGCCCTTCAGCGCAGACGCCCAGACAGCCATAAAGCGGTTGCGGCGCATCCGAGCGATGAACTGCATCTTTTCGTCATGGGCGAATTTGCTTTCAAACGCGGCTTCACGTTCGTCGAATGTGGTCATTGGTTGGGGACCCCTTGGATTACCGTTTCTCACTGATGATATGACAATAGGACACTCTGGGTGCAAGGTATTTGCGCTGCGTCAAAGGCCCTCGGGGCAGCGAACTTGCGGGAACGCAGGGCTTGCACTATGAGGACGCCAACGTGAAGGGACTCATTCCCTTTCGCCAGTCTGGAAAGGTCGCTTATGGCGCGTCGCAAGAAAATCTACGAAGGCAAGGCCAAAATTCTGTATGAAGGCCCCGAACCGGGCACCATCGTACAGTATTTCAAGGATGACGCCACCGCGTTCAATGCCGAGAAGAAAGACGTGATTGACGGCAAAGGCGTGCTGAACAACCGTTTGTCCGAGTTCTTCATGACCGGGCTGACCCAGATTGGTATTCCGAACCACTTCATCCGGCGCCTGAATATGCGCGAACAGCTGGTGCGCAACTGCGAGATCATTCCACTAGAAGTGATCGTGCGCAATTACGCGGCCGGTTCGATGTCGAAACGTCTTGGCATCGCAGAAGGGACGCAATTGCCACGTCCGATCGTTGAATATTGCTTCAAGGATGATGCTTTGGGCGATCCTCTTGTCACCGAGGAACACATCGCCGCGTTTGGCTGGGCCAGCCAGCAGGACATGGACGACATCCTCAGC
Organism: Ruegeria sp. AE3; assembly: GCF_056542225.1. NCBI lineage: Bacteria > Pseudomonadati > Pseudomonadota > Alphaproteobacteria > Rhodobacterales > Roseobacteraceae > Ruegeria > Ruegeria sp. AE3. Next base: position 682,220 of record NZ_JBQFZL010000001.1, read on the forward strand.
CTCGCGCTGCGCGTGAACGATTTCCTGAGCGGCGTGATGCTGGCGGTGGGTATTCGTCTGGTTGACTTCAAGATCGAAATCGGGCGCGTGTTTGAAGGCGACTATCAGCGGCTGGTCGTTGCGGATGAAATCAGCCCGGACAGCTGCCGCCTGTGGGATATCAAGACCGGTCAGAAACTGGACAAGGATGTATTCCGCCGCGATCTGGGCAGCCTGACAGATGCCTATTCCGAGGTCGCCCGAAGACTGGGTGTGCTGCCTGCCAGCAACGTCACCAAGCCGACGCTGATCAACTAAATACCACGCCTTAGCAGCGCCGCCCCCTCAGGGCGGCGTTTTGCCTTTGCCAAGTTATTGGCAGAGCAGGGTGCTTGCGTGTGGCCGGGCCGTTTGATCAGATGACTATTCCGAAGTTTCCAGCCGCCGTGCCAGCACAACTACTCAGGTCCATCTGACGGCGCAGGATCGTCACTCGCCTGCGGCAAACTGCGTTTGAAACAGGGTTGTCGAAACCCATCAGGCGCGCTATCCCCCGCGCAACGAAATGGGCCTTGTATGCGGCCCACAGTTGGAGTTGCCAAAATGAAAGCACGGGTTCATGTGATGCTCAAGAACGGGGTGCTGGACCCGCAGGGCGAAGCAGTACGTCACGCATTAGGTGCAATGGGCTTTGATCAGGTCGAAGGCGTACGTCAGGGCAAAGTCATCGATCTTGAGCTTGCCGATGGCGCAACCGAGGCAGACGTGACCGAGATGTGCGAAAAGCTTTTGGCCAACACCGTCATCGAACGCTACGAGATCGAACTGGTCTGATTGATGCGGGCCGCGCGTCTGATCACCTATCGTCAACCGCTTGAGGTGTCGACGATCCCCGATCCGGTTCCCGCCGAAGACGGTGTTGTGGTGCGAGTGCTGGCCTGCGGTGTGTGCCGGTCCGACTGGCACGCGTGGTCGGGCTCAGACCCGGACGTTGTCCTGCCCATGACACCCGGTCACGAGTTTTGCGGCGAGGTGGTCTCGGTCGGTGCGCGCGTTAAACGGTGGCGTGTTGGGGACCGGGTGATTGCGCCCTTTATCCTTGCCTGTGGGCATTGCCCGGACTGCGCAAAGGGTCATCAGACAATCTGTCCGAACCAGGTCGTGCCCGGCTTTACCTGTGACGGGGCTTTTGCTGAATATGTTGCCGTGGCTCATGCCGATGCCAACCTGACATCTTTGCCCGACAGTATCGCGCCTGAAATCGCCGCCGCATTGGGGTGCCGCGTAACCACAGCATGGCAGGCGCTTGTTGGCCGGGCGCAGGTGCAGGGTGGCGAGTGGATCGCTGTATTTGGCGGCGGCGGTGTCGGAATATCAACGCTTCTTCTTGGCAAGGCGCTCGGCACGCGTGTAATCGTTGTCGATATCACCGAGGACAAGCTGGCCTATGCCAAAACTCTGGGCGCCGACGCGGTGGTCAATGCCGCGACATGTGATGCCCCACAGGCGGTGAAAGACATCACCGGTGGCGGCGCCGATGTTGCGATCGAGGCGCTTGGCGTCGAAGCCACGACCGTTTCCGCCATGCGATCCCTGCGCAAAATGGGGCGCATGGTGCAAATCGGAATGCCCACGGGGGACCATGCACAGATGTCGTTGCCGATGGATGTGCTCTATTCTGGTCAGCTCTCCGTATTTGGCACCCGTGGGATGCCAAGCTGGCGCTATCCGTCGCTGTTGTCGCTGATCGCGGGTCAAGGGGTCGACCTGAGCCCGCTGGTGACCCGGAAAATAACCCTAAACCAGGTAAGCGCCGAGCTTGCCGCTTTTGACCATCCAACGCCTCCGGGTGTTGCGGTTGTCACAGATTTTGTCTCGTAGGAGGGCCCGCCATGCGTGCAGCCGTAATCGTTTTCCCCGGATCCAACTGTGACCGAGATCTTGCCGTCGCCTTTGAGCAGGCCGGTTTTCAGGTCGATATGGTCTGGCACAAAGACGCGGCTTTGCCCGAAGGTATTGATATCGTGGGCGTGCCGGGCGGGTTCTCTTATGGAGATTACCTGCGTTGCGGCGCAATCGCGGCCCAATCGCCGATTTGCAAGGCCGTCGTCGAACACACGCAGCGCGGCGGTTATGCCGTAGGCATTTGCAACGGTTTTCAGGTTCTGACCGAAACCGGCATTTTGCCGGGCGCATTGCTGCGCAATGCTGGGCTGAAATACATCTGCAAGACCGTTGGCCTAAGGGTTGAGACCAGCGACTGCGCGTTTACCAGCGGCTACAACGCAGGCGATGTGATCGGTATTCCGATTGCGCACCACGATGGCAACTATTTTGCGGATGACGCGACGCTGGCCGCGCTAAAAGATCAGGACCGGATCGCTTTTACCTATGCCGAAAACCCGAACGGCTCGATCGGGGATATCGCCGGAATCCTGTCGGAAAACCGCCGCGTTCTTGGCATGATGCCGCACCCCGAACGCGCAGCTGATCAGGGTCATGGCGGCACAGACGGGGTGGCGTTGTTCCGCGCATTGTCAGGTGTGTTTGAAGCGGCGTGACTTGAGGTCTCGCCCGCCGGGGCGTAACCTTTTGCCATGAACACAGAAGTTCGATCTGGCTGGTCAAATATGTTGAAACCGTTTCGTGGTGCACCGCTGGGCTGGCGGTTGCGGCTGGCGGTTCTTGTTCTGCTGGTCGCGACAATTGCAACAGTGTGGGTCACGAACCGGCTGTTGACCGACAGGTTCACCGAATCCACGCGCAACCGGGCGGAACTGCGGCTGACGCTGTATTCGGGCAACTTGCTGAGTGAACTGCGCCGCAACTCGATTGTTCCGCAATTGCTTGCCCGCGACCCAACGTTGATTTCCGCATTGCAGTCAGGCGATTACACCCTGTCGACACAGCGCCTTATTTCATTCGTGGAAGAGATCGGCGCGGCCTCACTGGTTTTGCTGGACAGCGACGGGCGCACAGTTGCCGCGACCGACCGAAACAGGTTGGGCGAAGGACATCGGAACACGCCATATTTTGTGGATGCGATCCGCTCGAACGCGACGATCTTCTCTGTTATTCCCAAGGACGCAGGCGGGTACAGCTTTGTGTATTCGCGCCGGTTGGAGAACGGGGCCGAGTTCCTGGGCGTAATCGTCGTCGAGGTTGACCTGCAAAAGTTCGAACGCGCTTGGGCAGGTATCTCGGATGCGGTGATGGTTACCGACAGCACCGGCAACATCATTTTGTCCACGGAACCCCGCTGGCGCGGGCTGGATGAGAACACGGCGATGCTGCGCCAACCGCCACAAGGGGCGATCCAGCGCGCGATCCGGGCAACAACCGATTGGACCGCGCTGCCGCCTGATGCCTATCTTCAGGGCGAAGCGGTGATGCGGATCGAGACGCGCATTCCTTTCCGCGGCTGGCAGATGACCTCGTTCACGACCTATGCCTCGATCCGGGAAAAGGTGAACAGCGTTCTGGCGCTGGAAATCATGGGGTTTGCGATTCTTCTGGCGCTTGCGTTCTATGCGTTGAGCCGCCGTGCCACGTTGCGCATGACCCTGTTCCAGCGCGAGTCGGCAGAGCTTCGCGCATTGAATGCACGGCTACAGCGGGAAATCGCTGAACGTGAACGGGTTGAAAAGACGCTGGATTTGGCGGAACAGACGCTTGCGCAAAGCTCGAAACTGGCCGCCCTGGGCGAGATGTCGGCAGCGGTCAGTCACGAGTTGAACCAGCCTCTGGCGGCAATGAAAACCTATCTGGCCGGGGCCCGTCTGCTGCTGCGCCGCAACCGCCCGGAAGAGGCCCTTGCCAGCTTTGGCCGCATCGATGGTCTGATCGAACGGATGGGGGCAATTACCCGGCAGCTCAAGTCTTATGCGCGCAAGGGTGCGGATGCGTTTTCACCAGTAAATCTTGGTGAAGCGCTGGCCTCGTCCCTGTCGATGATGGAGCCGCAATTGCGTCAGCGACACGTGAAGATCACACAGATCGTACCAGAGGAACCCGTGATCGTGATGGGGGACCGAATGCGCATCGAACAGGTCATGGTCAACCTCTTGCGAAACGCGCTGGACGCCACCAAATCAGTGGCGGAGCCGGATGTGGAAATCATCTTGGCAGCTGGTGACACGGCTGTGCTGACCGTACGCGACAACGGGCACGGAATCGAGGATATCGAAAACCTGTTCGAGCCGTTCTACACAACCAAACAGCCCGGAGACGGTGTTGGTCTGGGGCTTGCCATCTCGTCGGGGATCGTGAACGACCATGGGGGACGGCTGACTGCACGCAACGGCCAATATGGCGGTGCGGTGTTTGAAATGCAGTTGCCTGCACTGGGAAGCGACGGCCTTGAAGCCGCGGAATAACGAGGAATGACTATGGCACAAGCCATGAAAATTGCCATTGTTGACGATGAACAGGACATGCGCCAATCGATCAGCCAGTGGCTCGCTTTGTCCGGCTATGACACGGAAACCTTCGCCAGCGCGGAAGATGCGCTCAAGGTGTTGGGTCCGGATTATCCGGGGATAGTGATTTCGGACATCAAGATGCCCGGAATGGACGGCATTCAGCTTCTCAAAAAGCTGATGGGCGCTGACAGCACCTTGCCCGTGATCATGATCACCGGTCACGGCGATGTTCCGATGGCTGTTGAGGCGATGCGTGTCGGTGCATTCGATTTCCTTGAAAAACCCTTCAACCCCGACCGCATGTCTGAACTGGCCAAACGGGCCAGCAATGCGCGGCGTCTGACATTGGACAACCGCGCGCTGCGCCGGGAATTGTCCGGCGGCACCCAGATCATGAACAAACTGATCGGTGCCAGCCCGGTTATGGAACGCCTGCGCGAGGATATCCTCGATCTAGGTCAGGCGGATGGCCATGTGCTGATCGACGGAGAGACAGGGACCGGAAAGACGCTTGTCGCACACGCCCTGCACGCGGTTGGAAGCCGTGCCGGCAAGAAATTCGTGCTGGTGTCCTGCGCGGCGCACGAGGAAGACGCGTTGGCCAAACGTCTGTTTGGGCCGATGATGCCTGAAGACGCCCAATTGCCCGCCATCGAAGAGGCGCGGGGCGGAACGCTGGTTTTGGAAGATGTCGAAGCGCTCAGCGATTCCCTGCAAGCCAAGCTGCTCAGCGTGATGAACGAGCAGGGCACGCCGGCCGAGACACGCATCGTAGCGATCTCGAACCTGCAAGAGGCCGGAAAAACCTCCGAAGATGTCTTGCGGCCTGATCTGTTCTATCGATTGGCCGCCTTGCGCATCACCATGCCGCCCCTGCGCCAGAGGGGCGAGGACATCCTGACCCTGTTTACCCGTCTGAGCGAGCAGTTCTCCGAAGAATACGGTTGTGATGCGCCTCAGGTAAGCGCTCAGGAAGCCGCGCAGCTGTTGCAGGCGCCCTGGCCGGGGAACGTGCGCCAGTTGATCAACATTGCCGAACGCGCGGTACTGCAATCGCGCCGTGGGTCCGGAACGATCGCCTCGCTGTTGATGTCGGATCACGAGGAAATGCAGCCGGTCATGACCACCGAAGGCAAGCCGCTGAAGGAATATGTCGAAGCCTTTGAACGGATGCTGATCGACAACACGATGCGGCGGCACAAAGGATCTATCGCGTCTGTGATGGATGAACTGTGCCTGCCGCGCCGAACGCTGAATGAAAAGATGGCCAAATACGGCCTCCAGCGGTCGGACTATCTGTAAACTGGGTGACGGGGGCTCTGCCCCCGTCGCCTTTGGCGACTCCCCCGGGATATTTTTGGCCAGATGAAGGCGATCCCGCATGCCACGGTTGGGGGCGGTGCAGTTTGCCCATTGTCTTTTCCACAGGACTGCTTTTATTGTGTCCGGACGGGCCGGGCCAGTTTTGTGTCCATAAGCCCCGAATCATTGAGTTTCGCTGCTTTGCTGAAGGTGATGACATATTATTCGCCGCAAAGCAGACCGATTGTGCCCCTTTCGGGGCAATGTAGTACCTGAGCCCGGAACGTCTGGGCGAAAGGAATAAATGGGCAGGCTGCGGCTAACGCGCCTGTCGGAGAAGAACCGCGATGACGCGCGCGCAACGATTGAGTGACCGGGCAGGGGGCCACAGCGCCAGACCCTGCCGCGCGCCGTCCGATATCGCCCTGACAAGACACCTCCCCAAATGTGCCTGTCCACCTGGACGGGTCAGGACAACGCGTTTGGCGCGGTGCACCAAGGACACATGGCTAAGAAAATGCTTATCGATGCCACCCACGCGGAGGAAACCCGCGTCGTGGTGGTCGACGGAAACAAGGTCGAGGAGTTCGATTTTGAATCCGAAAACAAGCGCCAGCTTGCTGGCAACATCTATCTTGCAAAAGTAACACGGGTTGAGCCGTCGCTTCAGGCGGCCTTTGTGGATTATGGCGGGAACCGGCACGGCTTCCTCGCGTTTTCGGAAATTCACCCGGACTATTACCAGATCCCCATAGCCGACCGCGAGGCGCTGATGGAGGAAGATCGCGCCTATGCCGAGGCCATGAAGGCGCGGGATGAGGCCGACGAGGGCAAGCCGAAAAAGCGGCGTTCGCGCGCCCGATCAAAGGCCGCGGATCTTAAATCGGACGATCTGGTCGAAACGATTGAAGTTTCGACCGAGCCGACCGGTATGGAAACCATCGACCTTGACGATGCCGACATGGAGGTGCCCGAGGGGACATCGCCTATGGAAATCGTCGGTGAAACACCTGTTGAGGAGCCTGCGGACAACGAAGCGCCAGAAGCTGTGTCAGATGACACTGCTGAGGAAACGGCTTCGGAAGACGAGGCTCAGGCTGAAACGGTCGAGTCTTCACAAGACGATGCAGCAGGGGATTCTGATGACGCGGCGGATGCTTCAATCGCTGACGATGGCGATGAAGCGTCTGAATTGTCTGAGAATGACCCGGACGCAGATGATGGCGATGCGGATGAGGAACACGCTGACGCAGCCGCGAAAGATGACACGATTGAAACCGTAGCCGAGGAAGACGACAGCGAGGACATCCGCCCTCAGCGCAAGCCACGCCCACGCCGGTATAAGATTCAGGAAGTGATCAAAGTGCGCCAGGTGCTGCTGGTGCAGGTCGTCAAGGAAGAACGCGGCAACAAGGGGGCAGCCCTGACGACCTATCTGTCGCTGGCAGGTCGCTATTGTGTTTTGATGCCGAACACCGCGCGTGGCGGTGGGATCAGCCGCAAGATCACCAACGCAGTTGACCGCAAAAAGCTGAAAGAGATCGCTGCGGATATTGATGTTCCGACAGGGGCGGGTTTGATTATCCGGACTGCAGGCGCCAAGCGCACAAAATCGGAAATCAAGCGCGACTATGAATACCTGCAACGCCTGTGGGAGCAGATCCGGGCATTGACCCTGGAATCCATTGCACCTGCGAAGATCTATGAAGAAGGCGATCTGATCAAACGGTCGATCCGGGACCTTTATAACCGCGATATCGACGAGGTTCTGGTCGAGGGCGAGGGCGGATACCGCATCGCCAAGGACTTCATGAAGATGATCATGCCGTCCCATGCCAAGAATGTGAAACGGTACGAGGACGCGCTGCCGCTGTTTGCGCGCTATCAGGTGGAAAGCTATCTGGCGGGGATGTTCAACCCGACCGTTCAGCTGAAATCTGGCGGGTATATCGTGATCGGCGTGACCGAAGCGCTGGTGGCAATCGACGTGAACTCGGGCCGGGCCACGAAAGAAGGCTCGATCGAGGAAACAGCGCTGAAAACCAATCTGGAAGCCGCGGAAGAAGTGGCGCGTCAGTTGCGTCTGCGTGACCTTGCCGGTCTGATTGTCATCGATTTCATCGACATGGACGAGCGCAAGAACAATGCGTCGGTTGAAAAGCGTCTTAAGGACAAGCTGAAAACCGACCGTGCCCGCATTCAGGTCGGCCGGATTTCGGGTTTTGGCCTGCTCGAGATGAGCCGTCAGAGGCTGCGCCCGGGTATGATCGAGGCGACCACGCAGCCATGCCCGGCATGCCATGGCACCGGCCTGATCCGTTCGGACGACAACATGGCGCTGTCGATCCTGCGTCAGATCGAAGAAGAAGGCACGCGCCGCCGCTCGCGCGAGGTTCTGGTGCGCTGCCCGGTCAGTATCGCGAACTTCCTGATGAACCAGAAGCGCGAGCATATTGCCCAGATCGAATCGCGCTATGGCCTGTCTGTACGGATCGAAGGCGATGTGCATCTGGTCAGCCCGGATTTCTCGATGGAGAAATTCAAGACCGCCAGCCGCATTGTTCCCGAAGCGACAGCTCCTGTCGTGTCGGTCGATGCCTCGCTGATGGATCTGGTGGATTCTTCGGAAGAGGAGGAAGCCGAAGAGGATATCGCGTCGATTGAAGATGATACCAAACCCAAGCGCAAGCGCCGCCGTCGTCGTCGCAAGAAAGGCGCGGGCAACGGTGACGCGGCGGAACAGGGCGCGGATGACGGCGAAGGGTCAGAGCAGGAGGATGCCGTAGGCGAATCCGCTGAAACGGAAACCGCTGTCGAGACAACCGAAGCCGAAGCAACGGAAGAGGAAAAACCCGCCAAGCCCAAGCGTAAGCGCGCTCCGCGTCGTCGTAAGAAAGATGCGGTAGCAGAAGAGGGTGCGGAACAGTCGGAAGCACCGGACACCGATGCCGGGGCCGATGCACCGGCGGTTGAAGAGGCGGCCTCAGACGCAGAAGCCGAACCTGCCGAGGCGGCTGTCGCCGAGCAAAGCGAAGCCGATGAGACTGCTGACGCTGCGCCGGAAGCAAAAGACGTAGCCGAGCAGACTGACGAAGTCGCACAAGCAGAAGCGGTCGTTGCGATGGAAGAACCTGAAGTTCAATCTGCCGATGAGCCGGTCGAAGACGCACCGGTGGAAGAAACACCCGTGGCAGCAGAACCTGAACCGGTGCTTGAAACTGTGGCAGATGAACCTGAGCCAGAATCCGACAGGCCCAAACGGCGCGGATGGTGGTCGTTGGGCAACTGATGAAAGGGCGGGCAAATTTGCCCGCCTTTTTTATATCATTAAGTCAGTCGGATTTTTGGATCAGATAGACCTGATGTTCGCCATCCAAATCCTGAGACAGCAATGTGTGGCCAGCTTCGGCGCAAAAATGCGGGACATCGATGATGGCTGCCGGGTCATCAGCCAGTACACGCAACACAGAACCTTGCGGCATGGATTTCAGCCGTTTGCGGGCCTTGAGGACGGGCAGGGGGCAAAGAAGGCCCAGCGCATCCAGCGTATCTGTAATCTCTGACATGATTTTCGGGATAGGGCGTAGTTGTAATATTGTCCAGATTCCAAGCACGAGGATGTGACTCATTGGCCCCGTGACGGACCGCCATTCATCACTTATGTGCTTAGACATGTTCGGAATAGAAATCATAGACGCGGGGCTGCTGCCCGCCATGTTTGTTGCCCTGCTGGGTGGCCTGATTAGCTTTCTGTCGCCTTGTGTGCTGCCCATCGTGCCGCCCTATCTGGCATATATGAGCGGCGTCACGATCAACGAAATGCAGGATGAGGCCCGCGCCCGGCGCAAGGCAACCATGTCAGCGCTGTTCTTTGTGCTGGGCCTGTCGACGGTTTTTCTACTGTTGGGATTTACCGCATCTGCCTTTGGAGTGTTCGTGCTGCAAAATCAGGTGCTTTTTGCCAAACTGTCCGGTGCCGTTGTCATTGTCTTTGGTCTGCATTTCCTGAATGTCTTCCGCATCCCCTTTCTGGACCGCGAAGCGCGGATCGAAACCGGCGATTCCGGTGGCTCGGTCTTTGGTGCTTATATTCTTGGGTTGGCCTTTGCTTTCGGCTGGACGCCCTGTATCGGCCCCCAGCTGGGCGCGATCCTGTCCCTTGCGGCAACCGAGGCCTCGGTGGCGCGCGGCACGCTGTTGCTGGGTGTTTATGCAGCCGGATTGGGTATTCCGTTTCTGCTGGCAGCCATGTTTCTCAACCGCTCTATGACCGTGATGAACCGGATCAAGCCCTATATGGGCGTGATCGAAAAGGTCATGGGAGGACTGCTGCTGTTCGTGGGCATCATGCTGATCACAGGCCTGTTCACCCGCTTCAGCTGGTGGTTGCTTGAAACCTTCCCGGCGCTTGCGAATTTCGGCTGAGCGTCTGCCCCCCTTACCTTGACCTAAAGCCTGCGTTAACCTGCGCGGCAGAAGGTAAAGGCATGAGCAGTCAGAGAAATCAGTCACAGGTTCGCAAACGCCGGGTGTTCTACATCCCCGGTTATGACCCGATGCCGCCGCGACGATATCGCGAGCTTTACCGAACCGAGTCGCAGGCGCAGGCCCGGATCTCGGGATATGAGATCGCCATGGCCCCCAAGTCCGCAAAAGGTCTGTTCGGCTGGTCCGTGACATCATTGCAGGACGGTGCGTCTGTTGAGACAGAAATCGAAGTTCTTGTCTGGTCAGACATCGTGCGCGACAGCATGTCCGCGTCGATCCCTGCAACCTACGCGCAGTTGGCCCACACGGCGTGGATATACATTTCGACCGGCGCTTTGTGGCGCCTGATGCGGTTGCGCAAGGGCCCGGTGATTGCGGCGCTCTATCCGGTGGCGATGTTGGTGTCTCAGCTGCTGGTTGCGTTTGCAGTCGTGTGGGCATGTGTGGCGATGGCTGGCTGGTGGGGTCTGTTTCCGGGTATCGCCGTTGCGGTTGCGCTGATGCTGTGGTTCCGCAAGATCGACAACCGGCTGTTTGCCTATTACCTGATGCATGATTACGCCTATTCCGCGCAGCTGAAGGGGGAAACTCCGCTTAAACTGAAGGACAGACTGGCCGTATTCCGCAAGGCGATTGAAGCCGCTCTGATATCCGGTGTGGATGAGGTACTGGTCGTGGGCCACAGTTCGGGCGCGCATATGGGGGTGTCTGTTCTGGCCGACCTGATCCGCGACAGGGCTGTGCCGAAACAGGGGGCAGAGTTGTCGTTCCTAAGCCTGGGGCAGGTGATGCCTATGGTATCCTTTCTGCCAAATGCGCATGGCCTTCGGTCCGACCTTCAATTCCTGTCCTCCAGTTCAGACATCACGTGGGTCGATGTCTCGGCCCCCGGGGATGGCTGTGCATTTGCGCTGTGTGATCCGGTGGCCGTTACAGGGGTGGCCGGACCAGAGAAACGCTGGCCGCTTGTCCTGTCGGCGGCCTTTACCCAAACCCTGTTACCTGAACGTTGGAAAGCCTTGCGCTGGCGGTTTTTCCGGCTGCATTTTCAGTACCTTTGCGCCTTCGATAAGCCGGGTCTGTACGACTATTTTCGGATAACGGCAGGCCCTTTGACGCTAAAGCAGCGGTTCCTTGGGCGCACACCTTCGCGCAGCCGGATTGAGACGCCAGTGTCCAAATACACGTCGGTGCGCCCATGACCCCGCCCAAGCCCCAGCCACGCGCAGACAAGGTTTCCCTACTGCGCTATCTGAAACTGTTTCGTCAGGATCTGCTGTCTGCGCAGCCAGCGCGCCTTTATCGCGCGTGGATGGCCGAATTCAGGACACCCTTCTTTCGATCTTTCCTGATCAATCAACCGGACCTGATTGACACCGTCCTCAGGAAACGCCCCGAAGATTTCCCTAAATCGGGCCGGATCAGCGAAGGCCTGCGCCCCTTGCTTGGAAATTCGGTGTTTCTGACCAATGGAGAGACGTGGAAACGTCAGCGGCGCATCATTGACCCGGCATTTGAGGGCGGGCGGCTGAAAGACACGTTTCCCGCCATGCTGGCCGCGGCAGACGCATGTGTTGAGCGGTTGCGGCCCCATGCCGGCAAACAGATCGAAGTCGAAGAGCAGACAAGCCATGCCGCAGCGGATGTGATCTTTCGCACCTTGTTTTCGGTGCCGATCGACCACGCCATAGCTAACAAGGTGTTTGAAAAGTTCCGCAGCTACCAGCGCGAACAACCTCTGCTGAACCTTGCAGCTTTCGTTCCGCTGCCCAAATGGATGCCTCGGTTTCACTCCCGAACGACACGGAAAAACGCCGAAGATATTCGCAACCTGATCACTGACCTGACCCATGAGCGGGCTGAGGCGATCAAGGCCGGAACCGCACCCGACGATCTGGCAACCAAGATCATGACGACCGCTGACCCTGAAACCGGTCAGTTTTTCGGGCCCGAGGAAATGGTCGATCAGGTCGCGATCTTCTTTCTGGCAGGCCATGAAACCAGCGCATCGGCTCTGGCGTGGACAGTTTATCTGCTGGCAATTTATCCCGAATGGCAGGAAAGGATTGCTGACGAAGCTGCCACTCTAGACGATCCGACATTTGCCTCGGTTTCCAAACTCAAGATCAGCCGCGACGTGTTTCGCGAGGCACTGCGCCTTTACCCACCGGTTCCCATGATGGTGCGAGAGGCCACGGGCCCACACCGTTTCCGAAACAGGGACGTTCCCAACGGGTCACAAATCGTCATCAGCCCTTGGCACCTGCACCGTCACGAACGGTTATGGGACAATCCCGACGGCTTTGACCCGACTCGCTGGAACAGTGAAAACGGCAAGACATGCCAGCGCGAAGCATATATCCCTTTCTCCGCAGGTCCCCGCGTTTGTACCGGGGCCGGGTTTGCCATGGTCGAAGGGCCGCTGATCCTGTCGATGCTGGTGCGAAATTTCAAATTCGAAACAATCAGCGGCAAAACGCCGGTTCCGGTGGCCCACCTGACCGTTCGATCCAGGGATGGCATATGGTTGCGGCTGATTGAGCGCTAACAAACTACCATCGGTCCTGACTGTGATGTATGCGGGGGGAGACATCGGAATCATCATTGAACGGGAAAACACTATGGCCAAAGCAGAACAGCGCGCGCAGATGATCAACGGCGCAGGCTTTATCGCGGCATTGGATCAAAGCGGCGGCTCGACCCCGAAAGCTTTGGCGTTGTACGGCGTTGACGCGTCGACCTACAGTTCGGACGCTGAGATGTTCGGTGAAATACAAAAGATGCGCGCGCGGATCATTCTGGCAAATGACTTCACCAAGGACAAAGTCATCGGTGCGATCCTGTTCGAACGCACCCTCGGGGAAGAGATCGAGGGCCGCAAGGTCGCAGATTACCTTTGGTCGGTCAAAGGCATCGTGCCTTTTCTGAAAATCGACAAGGGCCTCGAGGATCAGGCCAACGGCGTTCAGCTGATGAAGCCGATCCCCGGTCTGGCCGACACGCTGGCAAAGGCAGAAGGCGTATTCGGCACCAAGGAACGTTCGGTCATCCACGAGGCTAATGCCGAAGGCATCGCGGCCGTGGTCGCCCAGCAATTCGACGTAGCCCGTGAAGTGACTGAAGCCGGGATGGTTCCAATCGTCGAGCCGGAGGTCAACATTCATTCAGAAACCAAAGCCGAGGCCGAGGAGATTCTGAAAGCTGAAATCCTGAAGAACCTCGACCAGCTGGTCGAAGGGCAGGAGGTCATGCTGAAGCTGACGATCCCGACACAGGCAAACCTGTATGACGAACTGGCCGACCATCCGCGCGTTCTGCGCGTCGTCGCGCTGTCAGGCGGGTATTCGACCGAAGAGGCCTGTAACCTGCTGGGTCAAAACGGCAAAATGATCGCGTCTTTCTCTCGCGCACTGACCGAAGGTCTCTCGAAACAGCAGTCAGACGCCGAATTCAACGCCGCTTTGGGCGGCAATATTGACAAGATTTTCAAAGCCTCTGTCTGATTCTCAGACGGGTTTCGTGAAAGAGCGGCGCAACTGTGCCGCTTTTTTTCTGCTGATACAGCCCTCGGCATGGTCATTGACCAGTCCCATGGCCTGCATGAACGCAAACACCGTCGTGGGGCCAACAAACTTCCAGCCCCGTTTCTTGAGGTCCTTCGACATCGCCACCGACTCGGGCGATGTGGATGCCGATTGCGGGGGCGGCGGCGTTTCCGCCTCATACCGCCAGACATAAGCAGCCAGCGATCCTTCAGACGCCACCAGCTCCTGCGCGCGGCGGGAGTTATTGATCACCGCCTCGATCTTGCCCCGGTGGCGAATGATCCCATCATTTTGCAGCAGACGTTCAACATCGGCTTCAGAGAATTCGGCCATCTTGTTGAAATCAAATCCATAAAACGCTTCTCGGAAATTCTCGCGCTTGTTCAGGATCGTGCGCCAGCTAAGACCCGACTGAAAACTTTCCAGGCACAGTTTCTCGAATAACCGCTGATCATCCGAGACCGGAAAGCCCCATTCGTTGTCATGATAGTCAAAGAATTCCGGCGCGGCCTGGCACCAGGAACACCGAGGTTGACCGTCTGGCCCCAATACTGTGTTGCTCATGAATGTACCCCTTTTGTTCCTCGGGGACGTTACACCCAACGACCAAGATCTGACAAGTGTTAAACCTTGTCTCGGTACCAGTTCAGAATAAACACGCGAATAGCCGAGGCCAATCCGGTTTCCGGGTCGCGGTCAACATCAATCTGCGCGGCCAGTGCATTGATTGGCTGATCTTTTTCTTTCGCAATGTCGCGTAATGCCCGCCAGAATTCATCTTCAAGCGAGACAGATGTCCGGTGGCCCTTGAGGGTCAATGAACGTTTTATCGGCCGACCGCTCATTCATCCAGCTCGTGATTGTCAAGGTCACGCTTCTGCTTGTCCTGCTGAAGCCTGACAATTGCTTTCTCGGACTTGGTGCGCCCAAAGGCGACGGCATTCTCATCTGCGCGGGCCTTCTTCTCGGCCCGCGCCTTTTCTTTTCGATACCGGTTCAGGTTGACCGGCTTGCCCATTAGTCTTTCGGGCCGATCATCTGTTCGGGGCGTACAACGGCATCAAAGGTTGCCTCGTCCACAAACCCCAGCGCAATGGCTTCTTCCTTGAGGGTTGTGCCGTTCTTATGCGCGGTCTTGGCGACCGTGGTGGCGTTGTCATAGCCGATGGTCGGGGCCAGCGCCGTCACCAGCATCAGCGATTCCTTCATCAGCTTGTCGATGCGCGGCTCATTGGCCTTGATGCCCAGCAACATCCGCTCGGTAAAGCTGTCGGCGGCGTCGCCCAGCAGCTGGATCGATTGCAACAGGTTGTAGGACATCATCGGGTTATAGACGTTCAGCTCGAAATGGCCCTGACTGCCTGCAAAATTCATCGCGGCGTTGTTGCCCATTACGTGCGCAGCAACCTGTGTCAGCGCCTCGGCCTGGGTCGGGTTCACCTTGCCGGGCATGATGGACGAGCCGGGCTCGTTCTCGGGCAGGATCAGTTCGCCAAGCCCCGAACGCGGGCCAGAGCCCAGGAAACGGATGTCGTTGGCGATCTTATAGCAGCTGCCCGCGATGGTCGCCAAAGCCCCGGACATAAAGACCATAGCGTCATGAGCGGCCAGCGCTTCGAACTTGTTTGGCGCAGTCACGAAGGGCAGGCCGGTGATCTGCGCCATATGACCCGCAACAGCTTCGCTCCAACCGTTTTGCGTGTTCAGGCCGGTGCCTACGGCGGTGCCGCCCTGCGCCAGCTCATAGATGCCGGGAAGCGCTGCGTGAACGCGTGCAATCCCCTGACGGATCTGGTGGGCATAACCGCTGAATTCCTGCCCCAGTGTCAGAGGCGTTGCATCCTGTGTATGGGTCCGGCCAATCTTGATGATGTCCTTGAACTCATCAGCCTTCTGCTCAAGACCAGAGGCCAGCTTTTCAAGCCCGGGCAGAAGGACGTCACGAACACTCATCGCTGTGGCGATGTGCATCGCGGTGGGAAAGGTGTCATTCGACGACTGACCCATGTTGCAGTGATCGTTCGGATGCACGGGGTCTTTTGAACCGATGACACCGCCCAGAATTTCGATGGCGCGGTTCGCGATGACCTCGTTCGAGTTCATGTTCGACTGGGTGCCGGAACCCGTCTGCCAGACGACCAGCGGAAAGTTGTCGTCAAACTGGCCGTCGATCACCTCACCCGCAGCCTGAATGATGGCATCGGCAATTCTGGCATCCAGCTTGCCGGTTGCCTTGTTCTCCATCGCGCAGGCTTGCTTGATCACGCCCAGCGCACGCACAATGGCAATGGGTTGTTTTTCCCAACCGATCGGAAAGTTCATGATCGAACGCTGCGTTTGCGCGCCCCAATACTTGTCGGCAGGAACCTCGAGCGGGCCAAAGCTGTCGGATTCGGTGCGGGTCTGAGACATCTGTCACTCCGTCTGGTATGCTGTTGTATGCCGTTTAGCCGCAGCTAAGCCGTGACGCAATCGGCCAGTTGCGCGCACTTTAAACCCAAGGGCGTCAAAGGTATAGGCGCGGGGTGCGTCACTTTTATTGTTATCGTCGGGGAATGTGCCATTGTGCGCGGCCCCCTCTCAGCTACAATAGGTTAGTAGCCGCCTTGGAGGACAAGATGTCGAATTTCCATCGCATTACGCTTGAAAAAGCGATCGTGTTATTTGCTGTCTGTGCTTTGTGGCTGTCCGTTTTGGGCGCATCTGCGCGCGCCGCGGACATTACCCCGTTCCTGGGGGATTATGTGGGCTCGGCAAATGTCGTGGATGCGGACGGAACCTCAACTCCAAGGGATATGAGCGTTTCAATTTTCGAGACCAAAAACGGGTTCAACGTCAGCTGGCAAACCACCACCTACAAGCTAGACGGGCGGGTAAAAGAACAGCAGTTCTCGATTGACTTCGTGCCCTCGGACCGCCCGGATGTGTTCTCGGCCGCGATGAAACGCAATGTGTTCGGTCATGAGGTTCCGCTGGACCCGATGAAAGGTGAACCCTTCGTATGGGGACGTATCGTTGGCGACACACTGACCGTGTTTTCGTTGTTCATCGACGTGGACGGCGGATATGAATTGCAGCAGTTCGACCGAACACTAGCCGAAGACGGGCTGAACCTGTCATTTTCACGCTTCATAGACGGCCAGAAATCCCGATCAGTCGAAACATTTCTGATGAAACGCTGAACCCCGCGCCGGGCGGGGCTCAAAGGCTTATTTGCGGAAGCTGTCCAGCGACACGACATCGGCGTCGTGATGTGCCTCTTCTTCCTCTTCGACCTCGATCAAGTCATCTGCAACATAATCGTCATCATCTTCGTCGTCCGGGCTTTCGAACCGCAGTCCAAATTCCACCGATGGATCGACAAAGGTCTTGATCGCGCCATAAGGAATATAGAGCGGTTCCGGCGCGTCCCCGAAATTGAGAGTAATGGCGAACCCGTTCTCTCCGACTTCGAGGTTTTCAAACCAGTGCTGCATGACGATTGTCATTTCTTCCGGATACCGGTCGCGCAGCCAATCCGCGATGTCCACGCCATCTTCGCGTGTGTCGAAGGTAATGAAAAAGTGATGCGCTCCGGGCAGACCGGATTTCGATACATCCGTCAGCACAGTCTTGATAAGCCCGCGCATGGCGGTGTGCATCAGGTTGCCATAGTCGATGCCTTGCGACATGTGTCATCCTCAAAAGTGGTTAAGCTCAGCATAGGGGTTTTGTTCGGAAACGAAAGGGCAGGTATGATCGTATTGATCAGATATTATGCGCAGCCAGCCCTGCCAGTGACATCAGAACCAGCACCGTACCGATCCCCAATTTTAGTCTAAATATCAATATTCCAGCAATAAAGGTTAACGCAAGCGCCGGGATATCGAGCGAGGACAGTCGGGGCACGGGTATTGCCGCCGGACCCAAATTCATATCTGGCACCGATTCGAAAAGAACATTCAGGGCAAACCACACGGAAAGGTTGAGAATCACTCCGACAACAGCGGCGGTGATGCCGTGAAGGGCGGCAGACAGGCGCGGACGCGTGGCCAGACGGTCAAGATAGGGGGCCGTCAGGAAAATCCACAAAAAGCAGGGCACGAACGTTGCCCATAGTGCGACAGCGCCCGCAGCAAGCGCCAGTGAGAATCCACCGTTGATCTGCCCCGCCAGCATGGCGACGAACTGCGTAACCAGTATCAATGGTCCGGGGGTGGTTTCCGCCAGCCCCAATCCGTCGATCATCTGGTCTGCACCGATCCAGTGGTACCGATCCACAACGGTTTGCGACATATAGGCCAGAACGGCATAGGCACCACCAAAGGTCACAACGGCCAGACGGGCAAAGAACCACCCCAAATCGCTGAGCAATTGATGCCCGCTGAGTGTCAACGCAACAAGCGGCCCCAGCCAAAGCGGCAACCAGATCGCTATCGTCCGGGCCGAGCGGGCAAGGTGCGGCGTGTCCTGAGCCGTGGCTGCCTCAGCGGGTCCTTGATGACGCAAATACCCCCACAGGGCCGCAATCAGAATGATCAGCGGGAAGGGCAGGTTGAACAGAAAGATCGACAGAAACGACAGGCCCGCGATGACACGATGTTCCATATCCGTCAGCGCCTTACCTGACAGCTTGCGCAGGGCTTGCAGGACGATCACGATGACGGTCGCCTTGATGCCGGTAAATACGGATTGCACCAGTGGAACGTCGCCAAATGCTGAATAAAGCGCGACTAGAACAGCAATGACAAACGCCCCTGGCAAAACGAACAGGCTGCCCGCAATCAGCCCGCCCACGACACCGCGCAAGCGCCAGCCAGCATAGGTTGCCAATTGCATTGCCTCTGGACCGGGCAGCAACATGCACAAGGAAAGCGCGCGCAGATAGGTCTGTTCATCCAGCCAGGGCCTGCGCTCGACCAGTTCTTGATGCATCAGCGAGATCTGGGCGGCGGGGCCGCCAAATGACAACAGGCCGATCCGTCCGAATACCTTGAAAAGGTCCAGTGCCGAAGGTCTCATGCGCCATGACCCGATGGCCAGTCATGCTTTTCATCAAACCCGTCGCGTGCCCAGCGGAACAGAGCATCATAAAGGTGCAATCCGGCTTCAAGTTGAGCATGGTCATCGCGATACTGGCGGGACAAACCTACCGAGAACGCCAGCAACCCAGCGGCTTCCGGGGCCAGATCATGCTGGTCGGTATCCGCAGCGCGAATGATCCGGGCCATACGCTCAAGCGCCTCGGTTCGCAGGTCAAATGCCCGGATCATCGTGTCAAATGTGCAGCCGCTGTCCTGATGCGTCCAAAATGTACTCGGAACGTCAAAGGGGGTGGCATCAAAATGATCAACGACTCCCTGAACTTCTTCCGACGCGACGAAAAGGAACCGTGCCTTGCGGTCAACAAACCGGCGGATCAGCCAGGGGCAGGCGATGCGGTCAATTTTGGGTCTTTGGCGCGTAACCCACAATGTGCTGCCATTAACGCGCGCCGGTAATACCGACTGGGGGATCAACGGCGCCTCACGCTGTTCGTGCCACCCTTCAAACCCACCTTCCAGATGTTCGGCGTTTTTGCCCGCCCCTCGTAGCCAGGACGCTACCCCCTGACTGAGCTTTTTGCCCTTGTGGCAGATTATTACACAAGGGTCGTTACCAATCAGACGACTCATCGCGTCGATTTCCGTGTGCGGACAGCGAATTGATCCCGGAATCAGCCGCGGATCCTTACTGAAATCCGCATCAGTGCGTATATCGATCAGAACAGGCGCCTGAGGCGTTCCGATTAACCGGCTCAATTGGGTCGGTGTAATGGCGTTAAGAGCAGCCATAGCATGTCTCCTTTAGTCATTCGGATCCATGCGAAGCTTGGGCTGACGCCTCACGGGGTGTTCGCAAGCTGACCCCCTGAGTCAGTGCTACCGCGCAAGAACATAGGGGGTCAAGATTGCGGTTTGAACCGTCAGGACCAGTCGAGCCGCTGACCGGTCATGCACACGGGAAGGGTATCGGCGGGAAACTGCCCCATCTCTTCAAAAAACGAGATGAAATCGAAATGATTATACGCTTCGACCATCTTATTGTCTTTGAACCGGGCCATGACCTGACCGGTCACCTCCAAAGGGGCACCGTTATCGGCCCGGCACGTCTGCACATGCAGGATTGCGGATACCCAATCGCCGTTTTCGATGATCTTGGGCAAATCCACCTTGATATCCCCCAAGACATGACGAAACGCCGTGACGAGGTCCCGAAAATCGTCCGCACCCACCTGCATTTCGGGGATCAGCCCCTCGGCCATGGTTTCGGGTGCAAAGAACTGATCGATCGCCTCGGTGTTTCCGTTTTCCCAAACCTCAGAATACCAGGATCTGAGTATCTCTGAATTCGTCATCCCAACGCTCCTGTCCAACTGCGAACACGATGGCAAAAAGGAATGAACAAACTCTGAATCTGCGCAAAGGCGGCATAAATATCAGACATATTGGGGGGAAGTGCAGGTTTCTGTTGCCAGGTACCTGCGAACCCCGCCTTACGCGGCTAGGCGCAAGGACTTAAGTTTCGGTCTTGTTACTGCTTACGCAGCAACTGCAACCGGAGCACGATTGTCGTTTGCAATTGTACTGTTTTCGCCGGTAACGGTGGCAGACAGCCGAGACAAAGCTTACCCCTTTAGACGTTCGTCGATCCTGTTTCGGCCCCATGATCCTCAAACGAAGGATTTTGGTGGAGCCGCCGGGTACCGCCCCCGGGTCCGATCCGCTTATTACGAGCGCGTTTATGTCCATAGTCCCGAAGGACATCTCATATATAGGTGAGGTGAGCGGCGGATGCAAACCCGGATTGCACATCTTTGTTGTCTTTAATTACAGAGCGTTACGCGACCCTATTGAAGTTTCCGGCGATCAACCATATCACCAGCACCCGTTCGATTCCACCGAAAGTAGCTGCCTTCAAGAAAGGCGGGTTATCCAGCGCCAATGGCAGGAACTGGTCTAGCGCGGCACCGGCATTGATTACGCCCAAGGACAGTGTGTTCCGGCTCAAAGGAAAGCGATCAAACCGCCGACCACAGCCCCAAAAGACCAACCAAAACAAGGCTCAGCGCCCAGATGAGTTCAAGGTTGAACCAGCTGCGGGACAGGAAACGCAGCCCCAGCCAACGATAAACGGCGAAGGCCAGAAACCCTCCGCCCAGAACCATGGCGGCGGTATGCAAGGCCGCAACTCCCAGAACCAGCAGACCGTTTGTTGTCATGATTTTGGAAATCGCCTGATGACCGGCATCCAGTTCATCCAGCTGGCACAGGCCCAGATAGATCGGAACCAGCATAAGGGCGGCCCCGTGCGCAAGAGCCACGAGAAACGACCACAGAGCCAGTTTGCTGGGTGGTATACGCGACAGAAAACGGGGATGGCGGCGGGTGATTGCAATGTAAAGCCCCATCGCGATGACAATCAACGCAGCCCAGATGCGGATTTCCTTTTGATAATCGACCAGAACGGCCATCAGCGCAAAGGGCAGAAGGACACCCAGCATGGCAACGAAATGCCCACCGGCCAAGGCCGCCAGTGCGCGCCACAGGGCGGATTGGCGCTGCTCCATCAGGGCAGAGGAAACCGCCAGCGGCCAGCCCATCCCGGGGTTCAGCCCGTGATACGCGCCGCTCAGAACAACGGCCAGCCAAAGGCCAGCCGTTGATGTCATCAGGGTTTCCAATTCAGACCGAGGGGTAACAGAAACTGTCGGTTGAACAATCTCCGCCCTCCAGCCGGATTTGGTGGCTGCGATATCCTTTGGGGAAATCGACCCAGAATTTCGGGTCCAAAACCAGCCCGCCATTCTCGCCCACATCCGCCTTGACCATGGCCGCGCCGCCTTCTTCGGGATAGAACTGATCGTCCCACGTGGAATAAAGCGAATTGGTCCAATAGACGCGTTTACCATCGCGGCTGATCTCGACCATTTGCGGCCCATAGCCAAAAGTCTGACCGTTCGGATGTTTGGTCTTTTTGACAATCCCTCCGATTTCGACCTTCCCGGCAAGGGTCGGGTTCATCGGATCGGACACATCATATTGATGCATCTCGCCGGTGCCCCAGCAGGCGACATATAGGTATTTGTCATCCAGACTCAGGTCGATATCGGTGACCAGTGGTGGTACGGCGGCAAACCCCTTGAGAAGATCAGGAAGATCATCTGGATCAGCGGGTTGCGGGTCGATGGTGATCGTTTTCTTGGCTTCGAACGTGCCGTCGTCATTGCGCCACCACGTAAAGATTGCGCCTTGAAGGTTGGTGGTATCAACGACAACGCCGCAGAACCCGTGTTGTTTGACCGGGTCATGCGCGGGCCGGATTTCCAACGCCATCTGGTGGTTTTCGCCCAGATCGATGGTCTGAATATTGGTCCGGTTGCGCAGGTTCCAGAAATGGATGCGATGACCGTATTTGTTCGAAAGCAGATCCTCTGCCACCAGCCCGTTTTCAAATTGTGGGGGAAGGCCCCATTCGGAACTGACCATGTAATCGCGCGGCAGATTCCACCAGAAATCATAATGCTTGTCCTGCACGCCGCGCTCGATCTCATAGCGCCCGATGATCTCGAAGCTTTCACAATCCATGATGAAAATACCCGGAGGACCATCCGTGCCGTCCTCGCCGCCGCCGCCCAGCGTGCTGACATAGATGCCTTCCGGCCCGCAATGGATCGTGTGCGGTCGTGAATACCCGGTTTTATCAAAGACTTCCTCGGGTTCGATGATCTTGTGAATCTTCGCCTCAAGCGGGTTCTTTACATCGATGATGTATATCCGGCTAGAACGGATACCGGGGATGATCAGATAGCGACGTTCCAGAAACGCATGACCGCTGAGCGGTGACAGCGATGAGGAACAGGCATTCCAGCCGAAATGGTGAAACTCGTCGCCTTTTTCGGGCATGATCACCTGATGCACGATCTTCCCGAAATCGGCCGAGGTTGGATCGACATTCACAACTGCCAGCCCGTCAGGTTGCGAAAAATCGGGGCTGAGCATCAGCGTGAAAGCAAGCGTTTCAGCAGGGCCTTCCATTGCCAGCTTGGCTGACGGATAAAAGGTTGGGTCCGGTCTTTTGTTCATAACGTCCTCCCGTAAGTCATTGTCATTCAATTCATATTGAGAGTTCCGGTCTTGACGCCGGATGACATTCTGCCTGCTCGTACCTTTGCCTTTGAAAGTTTGTTTCCGTTTAAGCCCTCAGGCCGGTTTCCGTTTGCGTTCGGCCACATCGTGGGCCAGTTGCTGTGTGTAATGTTCCAGATCGACCAGCGCGGCGTCGACGGTATCTGCGTCTCTGGCCTCAAGCGCGTCTGCAATTCTGGTGTGCAATGCGATGATTTCTTCGCGCGAACGTGCCGTGAAGGTAATCATGTTCATCAAAGGCTGCATCGCCTCGACCGCGCCAGCCAGTTGATAGGACAGGACCGGGTTGTCGGCCCCGTCCACCAGGGCCCTGTGGAACGTGACGTCTGAGGCACAAAATGCCTCATCCGTCAGGCCGGGCTGGGACTGGCGAAAAATTTCCGCCCGCATCGTGGCAAGCTGATCCGCCGTTCGTCTTTGGGCAGACAGGGGGGCACAGGCGCGCTCCAGCGCATAGCGGGCCTCGCAGGCCGTATCAAAGCTGACCGCGTTCATCGACAGCAGCAGGGTCGAGGTTGTGATCTGCTGCGAATAGGCATCTTCGAAACTCAGGCGGTTCACGAACGCACCTCCGGTAGCGCCACGCTGCGTGCGGATCAGGGACTGCGCCGCCAGTCGTTTCAAAGCCTCACGCACCGTTGGGCGCGAGACCTGAAATTGCTCGGAAAGTTCCGCTTCCGAGGGCAGGCGCGCATCCACGATCAACTCGCCTGAAACAATCGCGTCCCGGATGGCTTGCGCAATCTGGGCAGACAGGTCGGCGGTTTTCCGAGGTGCGGTTTTCATGTTCAGAAGACCCTGAGCAAATTTTTATTTGTCTGACATTTAAAAGTCTGACATTTGAAAAGCAAGAGAGTTGAGTCGGGAGGCCGAAGTGAGTCGTACTTGGCTGCGCAGCGGAATGTGGCTGGGCTTTTATGTCCTGATCCTGTGGGCGTGGTGGGTCATGTTCGCGATGGGCCGCGACATGGACCTTGACCTGATTGGTCGTCCGGGGCCCATGGGGCAGGCGATGGCTGCGATGGACCCGCGCATGGATATGTACATGCCGATGGCCGAGTTTGGCACGCTGTTCTGGATGTGGGCGATCATGATGGCGGCCATGATGCTGCCGACACTTGTGCCAACCCTGCGCAGCTATGACGACCTGATCCGCGGTGCCAATGGCACCCGTGCCGGTTGGCTGGGTGTACTTGCAGGGTATTCGTTGGTTTGGGTCGGGTTTGCGGCTGTGATCGCGGGAACGCAGCGGGCCCTGCTGTTTGGTGGCGTGATTGATATGCTGGGCAT
Source organism: Ruegeria sp. AE3 (assembly GCF_056542225.1). NCBI lineage: Bacteria > Pseudomonadati > Pseudomonadota > Alphaproteobacteria > Rhodobacterales > Roseobacteraceae > Ruegeria > Ruegeria sp. AE3. Next base: position 706,412 of record NZ_JBQFZL010000001.1, read on the forward strand.
TGCCAGGTCCGGCTGGGTTGCGGGCGGGTTGATGATCGTAGTTGGCGCGTTTCAGTTCTCGCGCGCCAAAGAGGTCTGCCATGGTGTGTGCCACGCCCCTATGGCCTATTTCCTGGGCCATTGGAGAACTGGATTTGCGGGCGGCGTCCGCATGGGGCTGGACCTTGGTGCCTTCTGCGTCGGATGCTGCTGGGGTTTCATGGCGCTTGGTTTTGTGGGCGGTGTCATGAGCCTTTTGTGGATGGGTCTTGCGACCCTATTCATGGTTTTGGAGAAACTTCCCCAGATCGGTCATGCTGTAACCCGACCGGTGGGATTTGTATTGATTGCGGGCGGTCTTGTCCTGCTCGTTTACCCTATTAACTACGGAGGATAAGCCAATGGCAAAGAACAGAAAACCGGATGCCGACCGGTTGCCCGTCAGCCAGCGTATCGACAGCCGGATGCCCAATCCCAAACGTCGCGAGATGAGCCCGACGGACTGGGCCATCAAGGGGGAGTTGATCCTGAACTGCTCGTGCGATGTGTTCTGTCCCTGCGTCGTTTCACTGGGCGCGCACCCTCCGACCGAAGGGCATTGTCATGCCTGGATGGGTATTGTCGTTGATGAGGGCCATTATGAGGGCGAGGACCTGTCGGGTCTGAATATCGGCCTGCTGGTCGATATTCCCGGCCGGATGGGCGAAGGCCAGTGGAAAGTGGCGGCTTACGTAGATGAGCGCGCCAGCGGCAAAGCCTATAACGGGCTGCTGCAAATCTTCAGCGGGCAGGCGGGCGGTACCACCGGTCTGTTCACCATGCTCGTCAGCGAAATCATCGGGGCCGAACGGGCACCGGTTCAGATCGAGCGTGACGGCACCAAGCGCCGCATCATGATCGGCCGCAAGATTCAGGGTGAGATCGAGATGCTGGCGGGCAAAGACCCCGAACATCCCGTGATGGTTTCAAACTCCAAATACTGGATGGGTCCTGACATCATCGTGGCGCGCGGCACCAAGTCGAAAGTGCGCGACTACGGGCGCGTTTGGGATTTTGGCGGCAAGTCCGCTGAAATCTGTCCGATCGATTGGCACGGGCCCAAGTGATGATCACAGGCGCGCTTGCGCAAGAGATGGCGCGGTAAAATCACTGGCAAAACTCGCAGTTGGCCGAGTTTCTGCAATAGTTGTCGCATCAGAAACTGACTGTTGATTGGGCCAATCAAAAGGTGCTTAGTCGTAAAAGAGGTCGACATCACAATGTCTTACGAAAACTGTGTCATCCATATCTTCAACCATCAGACCCACCACCGGGATCAATTGCACAAAATGCTGACCGAAGTTGGTTCGCAAACGCCCGTCAGCGACATCGTCTTTATGCCCAAGGAGGTTTGAATGCCGCAGATTTCCGCCTCTCGCCGCTTGCGGCGCACACCGTTTTCAGAAGGGGTCGAGGCCGCAGGGGTCAAGGGATACACGGTTTACAACCGCATGCTGTTACCCACGGTCTTCGACAGCATCGAAGCCGATTACCGGCATCTGAAATCCCATGTGCAAGTCTGGGATGTCGCATGCGAGCGGCAGATCGAGCTGCGCGGACCGGACGCCGCGCGCTTGATGCAGATGCTGACCCCGCGCGATTTACGGGGGATGTTGCCGGGGCAATGTTTCTATGTCCCCATCGTGGACGAAACCGGAGGCATGCTGAATGACCCGGTTGCGGTAAAACTGTCCGAAGACCGCTGGTGGATTTCAATCGCTGACAGCGACCTGTTGTTGTGGGTCAAGGGAATCGCCGTTGGATATCGTCTGGATGTGCTGGTGGACGAACCGGATGTGTCACCTCTTGCTGTTCAGGGTCCCAAAGCCGACGACCTGATGGCGCGTGTCTTTGGCGACCGGGTGCGCGACATCCGGTTCTTCAAATTCGATATGTTCCAGTTTGAAGGTCGCGATCTGGCTGTGGCGCGATCGGGCTATTCCAAACAAGGCGGGTTCGAGATTTATGTGGAAGGCAGCGATATCGGCATGCCCCTGTGGAACGCCCTGTTTGCAGCAGGGGAAGATTTGCAGGTGCGCGCCGGATGCCCGAACGTGATCGAACGGATTGAAGGCGGCCTTTTGTCTTATGGCAATGACATGACCGACGACAACACCCCGCATGAGTGCGGTTTGGGCAAGTTCTGCAACACACATACCGCGATTGGCTGTATCGGTCGGGACGCGTTGCTGCGTGTGGCCAAGGAAGGGCCTGTTCAGCAAATCCGCCCCGTCGCCATTGCCGGCGATCCTGTACCGGGCTGCGACCGCCCATGGGGCCTTTACGCGGACGGCAAGCGTGTGGGGCAGGTGACCTCGGCCGCGTGGTCACCCGATTTCAACACCAACGTCGCCATTGGCATGGTACGCCTGAGCCATTGGGATGCGGGAACGGAGCTGGACGTAGAAACACCAGATGGAATGCGCCGCGCGACCGTGCAGCCGCATTTCTGGATTTAAAGGGGGGTTTTGGGGGCGCTGCCCCCGTCGCTGCGCGACTCCCCCGGGATATTTGGGGCCAGGTGAAGCAACGGGCCGGTTACAGAAACACGAAAGGAATTGAGAGATGTTCAATGCACTTGTGATGGACAAGGACGAAGAAAGCGGTTTGGCGAGCGCGTCGGTCAGGCAACTCACGCTGGATGATCTGCCGCATGGCGACGTCACGGTCGCGGTTGAATATTCCACAGTGAACTACAAGGACGGTCTGTGTCTGTCCCCCAAGGGGGGCGGTTTGGTGCGGGCGTATCCGCATGTCCCCGGAATTGATTATGCCGGTACTGTCGAGGCATCGACCGATGCGCGTTACAAGCCGGGTGACAAGGTTGTTCTGACCGGGTGGCGGGTAGGCGAGGCGCATTGGGGTGGTTATTCGCAGAAAGCCAGTGCCAAAGCGGACTGGCTTGTGCCTCTGCCGGATGGGCTTGATACCCGGCAGGCGATGGCTGTTGGTACCGCCGGGTTTACCGCGATGCTGGCCGTGATGGCGTTGGAGGATCACGGGCTGACCCCCGATCGCGGCCCGGTTCTGGTAACCGGGGCGGCCGGTGGTGTCGGGTCGGTGGCCACTGCCATTCTGGGTCATCTCGGCTATCAGGTGGCTGCCGTGACCGGGCGACCCGAAACCGGAGATTATCTGAAATCGCTGGGTGCAACGACAATAGTGCCCCGCGATGAGCTGAATGAGACAACCAAGCGCCCGCTGGAAAGTGAAACCTGGGCAGGCTGCGTGGATGCTGTGGGCGGTGCGATGCTGGCGCGTGTGCTTGGGCAAATGAAATACGGCTGCTCGGTCGCGGCCGTGGGTCTGGCGGGCGGTGCGGCGTTGCCTGCAACGGTGATTCCCTTCCTGCTGCGCGGTGTGAATCTTTTGGGCATCGACAGTGTCATGCAGCCCTATGAAAACCGGGTTCGTGCCTGGAAAAGGATCGCCACCGACCTGCCCATGGACAAGCTCGAGTCGATGGTTCAACCGGCGGCCTTGTCTGATCTTCCGCAACTGGGTGCCGATATCCTGAAAGGGCAGGTCAAAGGGCGCGTTGTTGTCGACGTGAATGCCTGAGCGCAGATGACAGCCTAAACCCGATACGATGCCGTGTCGGGTTTTGCGAAGGCGCGTTTGGTACAAAATGATCGCAACACCTCTGGCCATTGGTACAAAACCGCCTCATGATTGCTATACATCCCAAATGTGATGGCGTAAGACCCATCCAAAGAGTACCTGAATACGGGGAGTGAGCAGCATGTCTGACGACTTCGAACTGGACACCGATGACCTGAAACGCCGCATGGATGGCGCAATGGCCAATCTGAGAACCGAATTTGCCTCGCTGAGAACCGGGCGCGCCTCGGCTTCGATGCTTGAGCCCATTATGGTAGACGCTTACGGCTCGACGACACCGATCAACCAGGTGGGCACCGTCAACGTCCCAGAGCCGCGCATGGTCACTATAAATGTGTGGGATAAGTCATTGGTAGGAAAGGTTGAAAAGGCCATTCGCGAAAGCGGATTGGGCATCAACCCGCAGCTGAACGGCACAATCATAATGCTGCCGATTCCCGAGTTGAACGAAGAGCGTCGCCGTGAACTGGGCAAGGTCGCTGGCCAATATGCGGAAAGCGCCCGGATCGCGATCCGCAATGTGCGCCGGGACGGCATGGATCAGATCAAGAAGGCAAAAGCGGACGGTATGTCTGAAGACGACCAGAAGCTGTGGGAAAGCGAAGTGCAGGATCTGACGGATGCGATGATCAAGGCTGTAGATGCGGCGCTTGAAACCAAGCAAACTGAAATCATGCAGGTCTGATCTGGTCTGATGCCGAAAGATCCCCAAACCGATCCGGTCTGCGGCCCGCGCCATGTCGCTATCATCATGGATGGCAATGGCCGCTGGGCGCAGGCGCGTGGTCGCCCCAGGCTGTTTGGGCACCATGCCGGTGCGCGGCGTGTTCGCGAGGTTGTCGAGGCCTGCCCACATCTGGGGATCAAGTACCTGACTGTGTTTGCATTCTCGACTGAGAACTGGAAGCGAACGCAGGTTGAGGTGGCCGGGTTGATGAGCCTGTTTCGGCGCTACATCATCAAGGAGACACGGACCCTGGCGGATAATGGCATCCGGGTTCGGTTCATAGGTGATCGGGTAAGGTTGGATTCAAAACTGATCGAATTGATGGATTCACTGGAAGAAGAAACCAAGGACAACGACCTTGTTCATCTGACGGTCGCCCTGAATTATGGCGGTCGGGACGAGGTAGCGCGCGCCACCAAACGTCTCGCGCGGGATGTGGCCGACGGGCGGCTTAAACCCGAGGATGTGGATGAAGAAACGTTGCCTAAGTATCTGGATACACGCGTTCTTCCGGATCCTGACCTTGTCATTCGAACCAGTGGCGAAGCACGGATTTCAAATTTTCTGCTGTGGCAGTCCGCCTATTCCGAGTATGAATTTATAGATACGTTGTGGCCGGATTTCACCGCGGCAGAACTCGAAAGGCTATGTCGCAACTATGGGGCCAGAGAGCGCCGGTACGGGGCGGTTCTGGCATGAGTGATGGCCGGTGGTCTGATCTGACGAGCCGGGTCCTTTCTGCCGCCGTTCTGGTTGCGATCGGGGCCATCGAAGTCTGGCTTGGCGGTCTCTGGTTCGAGGTCTTCATTGCAGCTGCTTGTGGCCTGATGACCTGGGAACTGGTTCGGATGATTGACCCTGAAAGCCAGGGTGTGGCCGTGCAGTTGGGCGTTCTGACTGCGTTTGCCGTTATCCTCAGCTACCACCTGCCGGCGCTATACACGCTCCCTGTCGTGCTTGCGCCAGCTTTGGTGGGTATGGGACAGATCGGTCGTTCGAAAACCTTATACGGCTTGTTCGCGGTCTGGATTGTTGCGGCTGGTCTGGGATTCATTTCCATTCGCGAAAACTCGGGATTTGGCTGGATGGTCTGGCTGATAGCGGTGGTGGTGGCCACGGATGTGGCGGGCTATTTTGTGGGCAAAATGGTCGGAGGGCCCAAGTTCTGGCCAAAGGTCAGCCCCAAGAAAACATGGTCTGGAACGGCAGGCGGATGGGCTGCCGCGGCCTGTGTCGGTATCGCCTTCGCAAGCCACGCGGGTTTCGGATTTGCCTTTGTTGTTGTTTCCGTTTTCGCATCAATGGCCAGCCAGGCGGGTGACATAATCGAAAGCGCGATCAAACGTAAGTTCGGGGTCAAGGACAGTTCGAACCTGATCCCCGGCCATGGCGGCTTTCTGGATCGGTTCGACGGCATGATGGGGGCTGCGGTGTTTGTTCTGATCGCAGGGCTTCTGTACACGCCGGGTAAGATGTAATGCGACGGATTTCCGTTCTTGGCGCCACGGGTTCGATCGGGCAAAACACGCTTGATCTGATTTCGCGTAATCCCGAAGACTATGATGTGGTGGCGCTTACCGGCGGCGCGAATATTCAACAGCTTGCCGATGACGCTCGTCGGTTGCGCGCCGATCTGGCTGTCACGGCACACGAAGACAGGTTGGAGGACCTGCGCGTCGCCTTGGCAGGCAGTGGGGTCGAAGTGGCGGCCGGGCCGCACGCAATTACCGAGGCTGCCGCGCGTCCGGCGGATTGGGTCATGTCAGCAATCGTCGGGGCAGCGGGCCTTGCGCCTGGGATCGAAGCCCTGAAACAAGGGACGACACTGGCCTTGGCCAACAAGGAAACACTGGTCTGCGCCGGATCACTGGTTATGGAAACTGCAAAAAACCATGACGCGCGTTTGCTTCCGGTCGACAGTGAGCATTCTGCCGTGTTTCAGGCGCTGGTTGGCGAAGATTTCAACACGGTCGAACGCGTGATTATCACCGCAAGTGGCGGAGCGTTCCGCGACTGGCCGCTGAAGGATCTGGCAAACGCCACCGTCGAACAAGCGTCCAGCCATCCGAATTGGGATATGGGACAGCGGATCACAATCGACAGTGCCTCGATGTTCAACAAGGCGTTGGAAGTAATAGAAACAAAAGAATATTTCGGAGTATCTCCGGATCAAATCGAAGTTTTGGTTCATCCTGAATCCATTGTCCATGCAATGGTCGGGTTTCGAGATGGCGCAATGATGGCACATATGGGCGCCCCCGATATGCGCCATGCCATAGGGTATGCGTTGCACTGGCCGGAAAGGCAGAAGCTGCCGGTTCAGCGGCTGGACCTGGCAAAGCTGGCTCAGCTGCGCTTTAACGAACCGGATCTCACACGCTATCCAGCCCTAAAACTTGCTTGGGACGTAATGGAGCGCGGTGGGCTGGCCGGCGCGGTATTCAATGCCGCCAAGGAACGCGCGCTGGATCACTTCATTGCGCGCCGGATCGGCTTTCTTGATATGGCGGACACCGTTTCTGCCGTATTGGACAGGTTTGACGCAACGGGTGGCCTTATTGATGCCCCGATGACACTTGATAACGTACAGCAAACCGACCATCTGGCACGTCAGTGGGTCGATAACACTGTGATGGAACGAGCAGGATAGAAATTTGGACGTACTTTCCCTGATCCCGCAATTCGGCAATCTGCTGTGGACGATTGTTGCCTTTGTTATTGCGCTGTCGGTCATTGTGGCCGTGCATGAATATGGCCACTACATTGTGGGCAGGTGGTCGGGTATCCATGCCGAAGTCTTCTCGCTCGGGTTCGGGCCGGTGCTCTGGAGCCGCAAGGATAAGCGCGGAACCAAGTGGCAGATCGCAGCATTGCCTTTTGGTGGATATGTAAAGTTTCTGGGCGATGCCAATGCGGCCTCGGGCAAGGATGAAGAGGCGATGGAAGACATCGCGACCCAAAATCCTGAGGAGTTGCGCCGCACCATGCACGGCGCCCCGCTATGGGCACGGGCAGCAACTGTCGCGGCTGGCCCGGTCTTTAATTTCGCCATGTCCATTCTGGTTTTTGGCCTGATCTTCTGGTCACAGGGCGTTTCGCGTGAACCCCTGACCGTTGGCGCGTTGCAGCCTTTGCCAGGCACCGTGCAGGAATTGCGCGAGGGAGATGTGATTACGGCTATCGCCGGTCGTCCGACACCGGACTATGACGAAGAAGTCGCATGGAAGGAATTCATCGACCAACTGCCTGTTCAACCGGTTCTGGATTATTCCGTGATCCGCGATGGCCACCCCCTTGAGGTTCAGGCCCCCTGGATGCTTCCGCCGCTGATCCGTCAGGTTGCTCCGCGTAGCGCGGCTATGGATATCCAACTGAAGCAAGGGGATGTCATCACCTCGGTCAATGGTGAACCGATCTTTGCCTTCGAACAGCTAAAGGATCATGTCGAAGGATCGGACGGCCGCGTCTTGCTGCTTGAAGTCTGGCGGGATGGGTCCGAGTTGGAATTTGCCCTGGCGCCCCGGCGCACGGATGAACCGCAGCCTGATGGTGGTTTTGTCACCCATTGGCGCATCGGAATCGTCGGTGGCATGATGCTGGAGCCTGCTACGGTACCGGCTGGTCTTTTCGATTCCCTAAAGGGCGGTGTCATCCAGACAGGCCGCATCATCGAAGGGTCCTTGTCCGGCATGTGGCACATGGTGACGGGCGCAATCAGCACCTGCAACATCTCGGGGCCAATCGGAATTGCCGAAACCTCGGGGGCGATGGCCAGCCAGGGGGCGCAGAACTTTATCTTCTTCATTGCTGTCCTTTCGACGGCCGTAGGCTTGTTGAACCTGTTTCCCATTCCGGCGCTGGATGGCGGGCATCTGATTTTCTACGCCTACGAGGCCATTGCCGGGAAACCACCCAGCGACCGGGCGTTGCGCATACTCATGGGCATTGGAATTGCGATCATTCTGACGCTGATGCTGTTTTCGGTCAGCAACGACCTGTTCTGCTGAATGTGGCGGCTGGAGCAAATTCCAGCCGCATTCCCGCCATATTTCAGCGCTACAGTATTCCCGTCAAAAGGGAACAGTCATGTCCAAAACGCTGAAAAAATCGTATCAAAGCTTTAGCTTCCTGTTCATGTTGAATTGGGACGTTATGCTGAGCTTTGCCGTTACAGCGTTGGCAATGGCTGGGGCCGCCTATCTGGCGGGAATGTGATTCTCGGCTAAATCGTAGGTCTGTTGTCCCGTGGCTGTCTGCCTGACTGCTTCGATATCGCCTTTTGACAAGCTCATTCAATCCCGTTACTCAGCATTAAAGTCTCAAAATTCTGGGTAGAGCATAAAATGACTGACAGGCGAGACGCAGGCACATCCTGCGGGGGGCATAAGCCGATAAACAATATTTTGTGGCAGGCGCTAACGGTTTTTTTCCTTTTTGTTGCGGTAAGCTTACTGGCGTTTCCACATGCGGCATCGGCGCAAAGCTACACGATCAACTCGTTTGATGTTGAGGGGAATCGCCGGATCGAAACCGGGACAATCATCGCTCGTACCGGAATAGAACCGGGCCAGACCGTAACGGCCGGACAGCTTAACGATGCCTATCAGCGTTTGCTTGACAGTGGTGTATTTGAAACAGTCGAACTGACACCGCGCGGCACGACTCTGGTCATTCAGGTTCAGGAATACCCAACGATCAACCAGATCAGCATTGAAGGGAATGCTCGCGTCAAAGACGACGTTCTTCTGGACGTGATCTCGTCGCAACCACGCCGGGTTTTTACGCCTCAGGCGGCCGAAGCGGATGCTGACACGATCGCCGAAGTGTATTCGGCCCAGGGTCGTGTCGCGGCAACTGTCATTCCTCGCATCATCCGTCGCAGCGACAACCGGGTCGATCTGGTCTTTGAAGTGGCAGAAGGCACGACCATTGAGGTCGAGCGCGTCAGCTTTGTCGGCAACCGCGCCTTTTCGGACCGGAGGCTGCGCCGGGTACTGGAAACCAAACAGGCAACGTTTCTGCGGACATTCTTCCGCAACGACACGTTTATCGGCGACCGCATCGAATTCGACAAACAAGTCATTCGCGATTTCTACCTGTCGCGGGGCTATATCGATTTCCGTGTGAACAGCGCCAACGTCGAATTTACCCGCGAACGGGATGCGTTCTTTCTGGTGATGAACGTCACCGAAGGCCAAAAGTTCTCGTTTGGAAAGATAACGACGGTTAGCGAAATCGCCGGTGTCGATGCGGCGCCGTATCAGGATGCGCTGAAAATCAAACCTGGCGTGACCTATACGCCGACGCTGGTGGAAAACTCGATCGCGCGGCAAGAGCGCCTTGGGTTGAAGCAGGGCGTTGATTTCCTGCGTGTTGAACCGCGTGTGACGCGCAATGACCGAGATCTTACCCTGGACGTCGAATTTGTTCTGACGAAGGGTCCGCGTATTTTTGTTGAGCGGATCGATATCGAGGGCAACACCACCACGCTGGACCGTGTGATCCGTCGTCAATTCGACACCGTCGAAGGTGACCCGTTCAACCCGCGTGAAATCCGTCAGGCCGCGGAACGCATCAATGCGCTTGGGTTCTTTGCGGTTGCGGAAGTTGAGCCTCGGGAAGGGTCGTCACCCAGCCAGGTCATTCTGGATGTGGATGTCGAAGAACAGCCTACAGGCTCTCTGAGCCTTGGCGGCAGCTACTCGGTCACAGACGGCTTCGGGATTGCAATCGGCCTGAACGAGGCGAACTTCCTGGGACGCGGTCAGAATCTTGGTGTGTCCATCTCGACAGCACAGGATTCAGAACAATACACGATTAACTTTACCGAGCCCTATTTGCTGGGCCGAAAGCTGCGTTTCGACCTTGGACTGGGTCTGTCGGCAACCAATTCCGGCTTTGCGAGTTACGACACGAGCTCGTTGTTTTTCACACCTCAACTGACCTATGCAATCGGCGAACTATCTGCTCTTCGGTTGCGCTATGATTGGGACCGCAGCGAGATGACCCAGCAGAGCGATCAGGTCAACGGTGCGGTGATTGCGTCTGAGATTGCGCAGGGGAAACGGACATCCAGCTCGCTGGGACTGTCATACATCTATGACAGCCGGATCGGTGGTCTGGACCCGAATTCAGGCGTTCTGTTCGAGGTTGGCGTCGACGCGGCGGGTCTTGGTGGCGATAACAAATACTTCAAAACCACCGCTCGCGGGATCGCCCAAACACGGGTCTGGAACGAAGAAGTCGTTCTGCGTGCAACACTGGAACTGGGTGCGTTTAATTGGACTGGCGATGGTTTCAGCCGCGCTGTTGACCGCTTTGTTTTGGGGCCTCGTACCTTCCGCGGGTTTGAACCGGCCGGTATTGGCCCGCGTGATTTGTCCAATGGCCAGGATGATGCCATCGGTGGCAACTATTACTGGGTCGCGCGTTTTGAAACCGATTTCCCCTTGGGTCTGCCCGAGGAGCTGGGCCTGCGGGGCGGTCTGTTCTATGATGTTGGAAACCTATACAACATCAACGATGTGAACACCGCAGGGGCAAATATCGTTGGTGCAGACGGGTCCATTCGTCACGTAATCGGCATCTCGGTCCTGTGGGAAACGCCGTTTGGACCTTTGCAGTTCAACTTCTCGAAGGCTCTGAAAAAGGAAACGTTCGACAAGGAACAGAACTTTGACCTGACCATTCAGGCACGGTTCTGATCTGCGATGACGAACAGGTTCTTTACCTTGATACAGGGCCCGCTTTGGGCCCTGTGTGCATTTTTGATGCTGTTTCAGGCCCCTTCGGCTGAAGCACAGCAACTGGGTGTTCCGCAAGCCAGCGTGGTCACATTGTCCGGCGAGCAGCTGTTCAAGAATTCGGCATTCGGGCAGCGTGTTTTGCGCGAGATCGAAAAAGAAAGCGCGATGCTTGCGGAAGAAAATGAACGGATCGTCGCGGAACTCAGCCGCGAGGAAAAAGACCTGACTGAAAAGCGTGCAACCATGCCAGCCGAAGAGTTTCGACCTCTGGCCGAAGCGTTCGATGTCAAGGTGCAGTCCCACCGTGATGGGCAAAGAGCAAAGCTTGACGCGTTGGCGCGTCGCAGCGAAGAGGCGCAACAGACGTTCTTTGAAATAGTTCGTCCGATCCTTGTTGATTTGCTGCGCGACTTTGGGGCCAGCGTGATCATCGAACGTTCCAATGTCGTTGTAAGCACGTCAGATATCACAGAAGCTGCGATAACCCGTGTAAACACGGCAATTGGCGATGGCAGCGGGCTGCAAAAAGACAAGAGCGAATAGGTTCGCTTGCCCTTACGAGGCTGTATTGCTAACCACGCTGAAAAAGAAACATTCAGAACGGGATACCTGCATCATGACAACGGAACCCAAAAGCGCCGATATTCAGTTGATCCAAAGGATCCTGCCGCATCGTTATCCGTTTTTGCTGGTCGATAAGGTGGTTGACATCTCTGGCTATCAATCGGCCCGCGGTATCAAGAACGTCACCATGAACGAGCCGCATTTCCAGGGGCATTTTCCGGGAACTCCGATCATGCCAGGTGTTACCATCGTTGAGGCGATGGCGCAGACCGCAGGCGTGATGCTGGGCGTGGGTATGGATGTCATCGACACCGAGTTGCTGATCTATTTCATGAGCATCGACAAGTGTAAATTCCGCCGGAAAGTTGTTCCTGGCGACGTGCTAGAAATGCATGTCGAAACGGTTCGCGGCAAGAAGGGTGGCAAGCTTTTCAAATTCAACGGCCGCGCAACTGTTGATGGTGAAGTGGCCGCCGAGGCAGAATTCTCGGCCTATGTCGATTGGGATATGGAAAAAACAACATGAGCGGTATCCATCCCAGCGCGATTATCGAAGACGGAGCGCAGATCGGGCAGGATTGCATCATCGGTCCTTTCAGCTATGTGGGCGCCAATGTAAAACTGGCTGATCGGGTCGAGTTGAAGTCTCATGTCGTTGTGACCGGTGATACATCGATTGGCGAAGACACCGTGATCTTTAATTTTTCGGTGATCGGTGAGATTCCTCAGGACCTGAAATTCGGCGGTGAAAACACACGCCTTGAAATCGGTCAGCGCAACCGCATTCGCGAGCATGTAACGATCAACACCGGAACCGAAGGCGGCGGTGGCGTAACCCGGATCGGGGATGATTGCCTGCTTATGGCAGGTGTTCATGTGGCCCATGACGTACAGATCGGCAACCGGGTTATCATGGTGAACCACGCGGGCGCAGCTGGTCACTGTATCGTCGAGGATGATGTAATCGTCGGTGGCATTTCGGGCCTGCACCAATGGGTGCGCGTTGGACGTGGGGCTATCATCGGTGCGCTCACCATGGTGCCCAAAGACGTCATTCCCTACGGACTGGTACAAGCATCCAGGGGTGAGCTTGAAGGTCTGAACCTCGTGGGTCTCAAGCGTAAAGGTGTTTCGCGCGAAGACATCTCTGCACTGCGTGCCGCGTTCAAGGAGTTGTCTGAAGGCGAAGGAACGTTCATGGATCGCGCCTACCGTCTTGGTCAGGGTAACGACAGCGACTATGTGCAGCGGATCGTTGATTTTGTCACCGGACACAGCGATCGGTCGTTCCTGACACCGAGGAAATAGGAACATGCTTGCGTTGATTGCGGGAACCGGGGCGCTGCCGACCGAATTGGTTGCCCAATTGGCGGAACGTCCGCTGATCTGCGCGATGGAAGGTTTCCTGCCGGATGATCTGGTCGCAGATATCGTGTTTCCTCTTGAACAGCTTGGCAGTTTTATCGCCGGGCTTCAGGCGAAGGGCGTGACCGAGATCTGCATGGCCGGCGCAGTTCGGCGCCCGAAGGTTGATCCTAAACGTATTGACGCGGCAACGATGCCATTAGTTCCGGTGATCCAGCAGGCCATGCTGTCGGGTGATGACGGAGCCTTGCGGGCTGTCATTGGCCTGTTGGAAGGCGCAGGATTGCGGGTGTCTGCCGCGCATGAAATCGCCCCTGGCCTGTTGCCGCCTTTGGGCTGTCTGACTGATGTGCACCCATCCGAGAGTGATATGGCAGATGCAGACCGCGCTGCCGGAATTCTGCGGGCCATGGGAACCGCGGATATAGGTCAGGCCTGTGCCGTTTTAAAAGGGCAGGTGTTGGCAATCGAAGGCATCTTTGGAACCGCCTGGATGCTTCAGTCCCTGACACAACGCCCGGATGCGGGGGGCGGCATACTGTTCAAAGGTCCAAAACCCGATCAGGACCGTCGTGCCGACCTGCCCGTCATAGGACCGGATACCATCACGGATGCGGTCGCGGCAGGCTTGTCTGGCATCGTTCTGGAAAAGGGCGGTGTGCTGGTTTTGGAAAAAGAACAGGTCATCACCGAATGTAACCGTCTTGGGCTGTTCCTGTATATTCGCGAGCGAGCGGTCTGATGCGTGTTTTTCTGGTCGCCGGTGAACCTTCGGGCGACCGGCTGGGCGCCGCGTTGATGGAGGGGCTGAAGACCCTGATCCCCGATATTGAATTCGACGGGGTGGGCGGACCTTTGATGGCGGTTCAGGGGCTGACCAGCCGGTTTCCGATGTCGGAACTTTCGGTGATGGGTTTGATCGAGGTTCTGCCGAAGTTTTTCCACCTCAAGCGTCGAATCTCGGAGACCGCGCAAGCAGTGTTGGACACGCGGCCGGACGTTCTGATAACCATCGACAGCCCCGATTTCAGCCTGCGTGTCGCCAAAATCGTCAAAGCCGCCAGTGATATCCGCACCGTGCATTACGTCGCGCCCAGTGTCTGGGCCTGGCGTCCGGGGCGAGCGGATAAAATGGCAAAGGTCATCGACCATGTGCTGGCACTGCTTCCGTTCGAGCCGCCATACATGGAGCGGGCAGGGATGGAGTGTGACTTTGTTGGCCATCCAGTTGCCAGCGAACCGACGGCAACACAGGCTGAGATTGCAGCAATCCGGAGCAGGTACGACCTAGGGGATGCACCAGTCCTGCTGGCTCTGCCCGGATCGCGCCGGGGTGAGATCGAGCGTCTGGCAGACACGTTTGGTGAGGCATTGCGGCTGTTTTTGACGGATCATCCCAGTTATCGCGTCGTGGTTCCAACCGTAGGTGCAACAACTGATCTGGTCAACGATATGACGCAAAACTGGCCGGGCGCACCAATAGTGCTCGACCCGCGCCAAATCGGGGCCGGGCAAGCCACCATCGAAAAACGCGCGGCCTTTGGCACAGCACGTATTGCGCTGGCCGCTTCGGGTACGGTTTCTTTGGAACTGGCCGCGCAGAATACACCCATGGTGATCGCCTACAAGCTCAATTGGCTGACCCAGAAAATGGCTGAACGCATGGTCAAGCTGGACACTGTTACATTGGTCAACCTGGTATCTGAAACACGCGCCGTGCCTGAATGCCTGCTGAACGATTGCCAGCCAGAAAAGATCGCCAAGGCCCTGCATGATGTGACCAATGCCCCCGACGCTCAGCAACTTGCGATGAACCTGACAATGGAAAGGTTGGGGCGCGGAGGAGAAGCTCCGGGATTGCGGGCGGCACGAGCTGTGCTGGACAGAATGCAGATTGAGCATGCTTGATCACACGCTGTTCGCCGCTTCAGCCGGGATTGCCATGATTTCCACCAATCTGGACAATCTGGCCGTCTTGCTGGGTTTGATACTGGTGATCGAGCAGCGCCGCGCCATCATTGGCTTTGCCGTCGCGCAAACAATTGTTCTGACATTGGCCATGACCGTCGCTTTGGGCGTTGACCAGAGCGGCGCGCCGTTTTGGATCGGGTTTCTGGGTCTTGTGCCACTGGCCTTTGGTCTGCGCGGTATCTGGAGGCAGCTTTTCGGGGCCAATTCTGAAGGAACCGAGGCAAAAGGGGCCGTGACCTCGGTGGTTACCCTGTTCCTGAGCCTGTCGATTGACAGTTTCGCGGTCATGACACCGTTATTGGCGGATTCTACCCCCTCATACCGCGTTGCCGCCTTGATTGGCGCAGCACTGGCCGCTTCCGTGCTGGTCTTTACCGCCGCCTGGGGCGCCCCTCGGGCCAAAAGCCTGGGGCCACGCGTCGCCCGAATGGATAGGGTCGCCCCATATATCATGGTCTGCGTTGGGCTCTATATCCTCTTCAATTCGCCTACGGACGCCCTGTAAGAAATTTGTTCCGGCGTTCCGTCTCGGGTTTGTGATCCGCGACCGTCTGTTGCAGCGGTGCGGACTTAAAGTATCCTCTCTAAAAAAGGAGCTTTCATCATGACCCGCATTCCCCCTTTGTCAGACGCCGAGATGGCAGACGAGACACGCGCGTCTCATGCGGCTTTGGGCGCTTATGGTCCGTTCGACAATTGGGCCCGGGTCGCCGCACATTGCCCACCGGTTCTGGAACATGTCGCAGGGATGCTAACAGCGTTACGGGAACAGCAGACCTTGCCGCGTCGTGCGCTGGAACTGGCCATGGTGACGGTTTCCAAACTGAACGCCTGTGACTACTGCGTCTCGCATCATACTCCGCTGTTGACAGTTGCTGGTCTCAGCCCCGAAGGCGCGGCGCGTTTGCCAGATGTTGACAACCACCCCGAGCTGGACGCGTGCGACAAGGCCGTCGTGCGATACGCCGAGGCGGTAACGACACGATCAGGCCGCATGCGCGACGCCGAGGTTTCCAACTTGCGGGATTGGTTCAGCGATGCCCAGATTGTCGAGTTAACCTGGCGCATCGCTTTGTGCGGTGCATTCAACCGGTTCAACGATGCGCTTCAGATCCAGATCGAACCGGAGGTTGAACCGGTTTCAGCCTAGTACCCGCGCCAGATCCAACCGCCGCCAAAGATGCGGCTGCCTTCTGAGGCATAGAAGACGCAGGCCTGACCGGGCGAGATGCCTTCTTCGGGTGTCAGCAATTCAACCTCAGCAGTGGTGTCGGACAGCGGTCGAATAATGGCTTCACGCGGGGGGCGGGTCGAACGGACCTTGACTGACAGGTGCCATTCTTCGCGAGAAGTGAAGGGTTCATCGCCCAGCCAGTTGATCTCACGCACGGGGACGACACGCGTTGCCAGCATCTCTTTGGGGCCGACAACGACCTGTTTTTTGTCCACGTCCAGCTTGACCACATAAAGCGGTTCGCTCAGACCGCCGATGCCCAAGCCGCGCCTTTGGCCGATCGTGTAATGGATCACACCGTTATGCTGTGCCAGAACGCGGCCATCGGCATGAACAATCTCGCCCGGCTCTGCAGCACCGGGGCGCAGCTTTTCTATAACGCTGGCATAATTGCCATCGGGCACAAAGCAGATGTCCTGACTGTCAGGCTTGTCCGCCACAGACAACCCATATTGAGCCGCCATTTCGCGGGTCGCGTCTTTTGAGGGCAGGTGGCCAAGCGGGAAGCGCAGGAAATCAAGCTGTTCCGGCGTTGTCGAGAACAGGAAATAGGATTGATCCCGGTTGGCATCTTCCGCGCTGTGCAGTTCCGGGCCGTTTGGCCCCATCTTGCGCTGGATATAGTGCCCGGTGGCCATACAGTCAGCCTCAAGATCCTTGGCGGTTTCCAGCAGGTCCTTGAATTTTACCCGCTCGTTGCAGCGAATGCAGGGTACGGGGGTTGCGCCTGCCAGATAGCTTTCTGCAAACTCATCGATCACCGCGTCCTTGAAGATGTTTTCGTAGTCCAGAACATAGTGGGGAAACCCACGCTCTTCTGCCACGCGGCGCGCATCGTGGATATCGATCCCGGCACAGCACGCCCCTTTCTTGGCCAGAGCCGCTCCATGATCATAGAGTTGCAGTGTCACACCGACCACGTCATAGCCCTGATCGGCCAGATAGGCTGCGGCAACAGAGCTATCGACGCCCCCCGACATGGCCACAACCACCCGCGTTTCCGAGGGCGGTTTGGCAAAGCCAAGCGAGTTCAGCGGGGGCTCGGTGTCGAGGGCCATTGGCGGTTCCTGTCCGGGTTAAGAAAGACCGGCAGAATATAGGAAAATTCTACACACTCTCAAGAGGCGGTTTCATACGACCTTAAGTAGGCTGGTGCCAGCTTTGATGCAGCAAAGAGGGTAAAGCGATGTATTTGCACAAAGTGGAAGGGCCAAGGTCTGTTTCTCTGCCGGATGGGTCCATACTGACACGCGCCGATCTGCCGCCGTCAAGCACAAGGCGGTGGGTGGCCTCGCGCAAGATTCTGGTCGTGCGTGGGGTACTTTACGGGCTGATCAGCCTGTCTGAGGCAAAACAGAAATACGGGATCAGCGACGAAGAATTCAACGGCTGGGTTTCCCTGGTCGCAGAACACGGTGTCGAGGCTTTGAAAGCCACGGCCTTAAAAAAGTATAGACAACCTATAGGTGAGCGGGAATAAATGATTCAACGGTAACGTCAGATTAACCATTCTTGGTCAGGTTTAATTTTAATTGGAATTATTGACCCGAATTGGAGCAGTGAAAATGCGTATACTTCTTGTCGAGGATGATCCGACCACGTCCAAAAGCATCGAACTGATGCTGACGCATGCGAACCTTAACGTCTATGCAACGGATCTTGGCGAAGAAGGTATCGATCTGGCAAAGCTCTACGATTACGACCTGATCTTGCTGGACCTAAATCTGCCGGACATGAACGGGCATGAAGTGTTGCGCCAGTTGCGGATTGCCAGGGTGGAAACACCGATCCTGATCCTATCGGGTGCAGATGATACGGACAGCAAGATTAAAGGCTTCGGGTTTGGCGCGGATGACTACCTGACCAAGCCCTTCCACCGTGAAGAACTGGTGGCCCGTATCCATGCCATCATCCGCCGGTCGAAAGGGCATTCGCAGTCCATCATCCACACAGGTCGCGTGGCCGTTAACCTGGACGCCAAAACCGTCGAGGTGGACGGAAAAACCGTACACCTGACAGGAAAAGAGTACCAGATGCTGGAATTGCTCAGCTTGCGCAAGGGTACGACTTTGACCAAGGAAATGTTTCTGAACCACCTATACGGAGGCATGGACGAACCCGAGCTGAAGATCATCGACGTCTTCATCTGCAAACTGCGCAAGAAGCTCAGCAACGCAACTGGTGGTGAGAATTATATCGAAACCGTTTGGGGGCGGGGCTACGTGTTGCGCGACCCGCAAAGCAACACATTGGACGAGACGCGAATGGCGGTCGGCCTCTGAATTGAACCGTTTGTGTCGCTGGTAGTCCAGGGCGGCACTTTGCACTCACGGCTCAGCACATCTGGACCTGGCCATGGCCTCGCCCTATCACTGAGGTCCAAGAACGCGTGACAGGGCGAGGCCATGAGCAATTCCATTCCCATATCAGACCTGACGGATGATGAGGCGCGTGCCGAACTGGCGCGGTTGGCGGACATCCTGTCGCGAGCCAACACTCTGTATCACGCAGAAGATGCGCCCGAGTTGTCGGATGCGGATTATGATGCCCTCAAACGCAGAAACGCCGAGATCGAGGCGCGTTTCCCTCACCTGAAACGTGCTGACAGCCCGACAGAGCAAGTCGGGGCCAAACCGGCGGACGGGTTTTCAAAAGTTACTCATGCCGTCCGAATGATGTCACTGGGAAATGCGTTCGACGATGGGGACATTACCGATTTCGACACCTCGATTCGCAAATATCTGGGCCTTGATGCAGGTGCGCCATTGGCTTTCACAGCTGAACCCAAGATTGACGGCCTGTCTTTGTCCTTGCGATATGAGAACGGACAGCTGGTTCAGGCCGCGACGCGGGGTGACGGTGAAGTTGGCGAGAACGTGACGGCCAACGCCTGCACAGTCCCCGATATCCCACAGCTGATCGAGAACGCGCCCCAAATTCTTGAGGTCCGGGGCGAGATTTACATGTCTCATTCCGATTTTGAAGCGTTGAATGAGCGGCAGGCTGAACGGGGGGGCAAACCCTTTGCCAACCCGCGCAATGCAGCGGCAGGGTCACTGCGCCAGCTGGATTCGGAAATTACCCGTTCCCGCCCATTGCGCTTCTTCGCCTATGCATGGGGTGAACTGTCAGAGCCTTTGGCAGATACTCAGATTGGAGCAATTGAGCGTCTTGCGACCCTTGGGTTCCCCACGAATCCCTTGACCCGCCTATGTGCCACGACTGAGGACATGATCGCTCATTACCGGGATATCGAAGCGCAGCGTGCGACCTTGGGGTATGACATCGATGGGGTCGTCTACAAGGTAAACGATCTGTCTTTGCAGGCACGTCTGGGTTTCCGCTCAACGACGCCAAGATGGGCAATTGCGCATAAGTTCCCAGCCGAACTGGCCTGGACCAGATTGGAGGCGATTGACATTCAGGTTGGTCGAACAGGGGCGCTTAGCCCCGTGGCACGGTTGCATCCTGTAACGGTTGGCGGAGTGGTCGTCTCCAATGCCACATTGCACAACGAAGATTACATCGCAGGGCGCGATGCCAAAGGCGGCGCGATCCGTGATGGAAAAGATATCCGAGTGGGCGATTGGGTTCAGGTTTATCGCGCTGGCGATGTGATCCCCAAACTGTCGGATGTCGACTTGCCCAAACGCCCCGCCGATGCACGCCCCTTTGCCTTTCCGACACATTGCCCCGAATGCGGAAGCGATGCGATCCGTGAAGAGGGCGACGCGGTTCGACGGTGCACCGGCGGCCTGATCTGTCCCGCGCAGGCCGTTGAAAAACTAAAACATTTCGTGTCGCGCAAAGCCTTTGATATAGAAGGGCTGGGTGCAAAACAGATTGAAATGTTCTATGGGGATCCAACCCTTCCGATCAATGCGCCAGCTGATATCTTCACGCTGGAACAACGGGACGCAGCCAGTCTGACGCGGTTGAAAAACCGGGACGGGTGGGGCGAAACATCTGCCAGGAACCTGTTCGAAGCTATTGATGAAAAGCGGAAAATTCCTTTTGCGCGCTTGTTGTTTGCACTGGGCATTCGACATGTGGGCGAAGTCGGTGCGCGCGATCTGGCACTGTATTATCGTGATTGGGATGCGATGGCGCTCGCGTTGGACACTGCACGACCGGCTGCGCTGGCGCAACGGCGGGCGGATGAGGCGGAAGACGCAGAGCGTGCGGCAGCGCAGCTTGAAGGGCGTCGCGCACGCGTGAAAGAAGTGCGGGACGCAGCCATCGCGGAGGCCAATGTCGCAGCCGATGCCAATGCCGCCTGGGCAGAGCTGATCGGCATCGACGGTATTGGCGCAACGCTTGGCCTTTCATTGTCGGACGCATTTGCCAATGAAGAGGAACGACGGGCTTTCGACACGCTGCGCAGCGAATTGACGGTTATCGCCCCCGACGCGCCAGCCTCGGACAGTCCGGTCGCGGGTAAAACCGTAGTGTTCACCGGAACGCTGGAAAAGATGACCCGCGCCGAGGCGAAAGCGCGGGCCGAGGCGTTGGGCGCCAAGGTTTCCGGCTCTGTCAGCAAGAAAACCGATATTCTGGTCGCGGGTCCCGGGGCCGGGTCAAAGGCGAAAAAGGCAGCGGAACTTGGGATCGAAACTTTGGACGAGGATGGCTGGCTTCAGCTGATAGAAGGCGCATGAGCGGACGGCCCGAACAGCTTTTCCCGCTATTTGCGGGGCTGGAAACGTTGGATGGCGTCGGCCCCAAGACCGCACAAGCCATGGCGCAGACCGGGGTGGAATCCCCGCGCGATGTTCTGTTCAGCCTGCCTTATGCCGTGGTGGATCGGCGCAGGCGGGATTCAATACAGGGGGTGGACCTGCCGGCCACTCTGACCGTAGAAGTGACAGTTGGCCCGCACAGACCGCCCCGCAGCAAGGGCGGTGCCTATCGCGTTCATGTCGAAGACAGTCAGGCCGATTTCCAGCTGGTCTTCTTCCACGCACGTGGTGAGTATCTGAAGAAAGTGTTGCCACAAGGATCACGCCGCGTGGTTTCCGGCAAGTTGGAACTGTTCGACGGCATGGCGCAGATGGTGCATCCGGACCACATGCTGCCCGTTGAACAGGCCGGAGATATCCCGGAATTCGAACCGGTTTACCACCTGACGCAAGGGCTGACGCAGAAAACAGCGTTCAAGGCCAGCCGCAGCGCATTGGCACGCGCACCCGAACTTGAGGAATGGATCGATCCGGCGCAGGTGTCACAGCAAAACTGGCCAAACTGGTCCGCGGCCATTCACGCCGGTCACAATCCGCGCGGCGCGGATGATGTAGCTCCGTTTGCCCCTGCACGTCAGAGGTTGGCGTATGACGAGTTGTTTGCGCACCAGCTGACGCTCGCTCTGGCCCGGCAACGAGAGCGCAAGTCGCGGGGAATCGTCAGCGTGGGAACCGGGGTACTGCAATCGAAAGTGCTGGCAAGCCTTCCATATCGCCCGACTGGCGCACAAACGCGCGCCATTGATGAGATTTCGGCTGATATGGCGTCTGACGCCCGAATGAACCGGCTGTTACAGGGCGACGTCGGCGCCGGCAAGACGCTGGTGGCTTTCATGGCCCTTCTGATCGCGGTTGAGGCAGGCGGGCAGGGCGTGATGATGGCCCCGACCGAAATTCTGGCGCGCCAGCATCTGGAAGGATTACGCCCCCTGGCGGAGCAAGCCGGAGTGGTTCTGGAACTGCTTACCGGACGTGATAAGGGCGCGGAGCGGCGTGCCAAGCTTGAGGCGCTTAAACAAGGCGATATTCACATTCTGGTTGGCACACATGCAGTGTTTCAAAGCGATGTTGAATTCAAGGCGCTGAGATTGGCCATCGTCGACGAACAGCACCGGTTTGGCGTGCGGCAGAGGATGGAGTTGTCGGAAAAAGGCAAGGGGGCAGATGTTCTGGTAATGACTGCCACCCCCATCCCGCGCAGTCTGGCGCTGGCGCAATACGGCGACATGGATGTTTCGGTGCTGGATGAAAAGCCTCCGGGGCGAAAACCGATCAAAACGGCGATTGTCAACACACAGCGCATGGACGAAGTCATAGCCCACCTGCGGCGTGCGATTGATGAGGGGCGACAGTGTTACTGGGTGTGCCCTCTGGTCGACGAATCCGAAGTTTCGGACCTGACAGCGGCCGAGGAACGCTTCAAACGCCTGCGGGCCATTTTGGGTGAGGGCGTTGTGGGGCTGGTTCATGGTCAGATGCCACCAGCCGACAAAGACGCCGCGATGAGCGCATTTCAGAATGGGAAAACAAAGGTCCTTGTTGCCACGACGGTGATCGAGGTTGGCGTGAACGTACCCAACGCAACGATCATGGTCATTGAACGGGCCGAGATCTTTGGGCTGGCGCAATTGCACCAGTTGCGGGGGCGCGTCGGGCGCGGGGATGCAGAATCCACCTGTTTGCTGATGTATCAACCACCGCTCAGCGAGGGAGGGCGCAAGCGGCTGGAGGTTCTGCGCGAGACAGAGGATGGCTTCCGAATCTCGGAAACTGACCTTGAGATGCGAGGCGCGGGCGATCTGATCGGAACTGCGCAATCCGGGTTGCCAAAATTCCATATCGCGGATCTGGAACGTCAGGCAGGATTGATGGCCGTCGCCCAATCCGATGCGCGGGCGCTACTAACGACCGATCCCAAACTGACTTCGGACAGGGGACGGGCCGCACGTGTACTTTTGTGGCTGATGAAACAGGATCAGGCGATCCGTTTGATTTCAGTGGGTTAGCTGTAACGTTCCCTAAAGTTCACAAATGTTCTCAAAAAGTTCTTTACCTGCGCTTGGAAATATGAGAACAAAAGGTCAACAAAGGATTAAAACTCTGACCGGAGGTGACCCTATGCTGACCCAGATCAAGACCGCTTTCAGCCGCGCGCAATCGACCATCCTGCAGGATGCCGTTGGCGTGTTGTCTTTGGTCGTGATGCTGATGGTGGCCCTTCACCTGCCAGTTGGTTTCTAAGCCTTTCTGCCTGCGATCTCGTGCCGAAATATCCGCGCTGTCATCCCCATTTCAGTCAAGGGTGACCTGCCTGTCCCAAACCCCTTGAGGGGCCATGCCTCGGCCCCGCGCGGTACACCGGACCCCACGCGAGACACGCAATACCTGCCGCCGCCCTTTCGCCCGGAAAGCGCGGCGGCTTTTTTTACAATTGGCCGGTTTTGAAGATTTCCAACAGTGCGGACAGGACTGAGTTGGCAGCAACCGAGGCCAAAATCATCCCCATTACACGGCTGATGATCGCCGCGCCTGAATGGCCGATCAGCCGAATGATGGGCTCGGCCAATAGCATCAGTACAAACGCAACCAGCAATACAGAAAGCATGACAAGCGCTGTGATACCCTGATCAGCGATACTGTAACGGTGGTTGTCGGTCAGGATAACGATTGCCAGCATCGCGCCAGGGGATGCCAATGAAGGCACGGCCAGCGGGAATATCGCCGGGTTCTGCTGGTGATACGCGTCTTCACGATCTTCTTCGGCTTGCCGTTGTTCGACCTCTTGTTTGCTTTCACCAAAGATCATCGTCAGGGCAAACAGAAACAGGATAATGCCGCCAGCGACCTGAAACGAATTCAGCCCGATATCCAGCGCTTCGATCAGCACCTGACCAAATACAAGGAAAAACAGCAATACGGCAGCACTTATCACGGCTGCTAACAGCGCTGTCCGCCGCCGGCCTGCCGCGTCCAATCCCGCAGTAACGGCGATGAAAACGGGAATTGTTCCAATCGGGTCGATAACGACCCAAAGCGTCACGAAATGCTCGAGCAAATTATTCAAACCCATCCCTCCTGAAATCTTGGCAGAGGGTAAACGGGTTTCCGCCAAATAGCTATAATCAGGCGCAGTTTGCCTGTTCAGCCTTCGCCATGGCCTCAGCCGTGGCATCCAGTACCAGCAAGATCGACGCATGGCGGTTCTTATAATCCCGAGCGGGCATCAGCACCTCAAGCCCGTCAAAAGGTGCATCGGGTGCAGGACCGCCATTCTTGAGCATGGCCGCCAACTGATCGCGCGCAGCTTCGACCTGCGCCCGCGACGCGCCAATTATTGCATCCCCAACGACCGAGGCAGACGCTTGCCCCAAAGCACAGGCCTTGACGTCCTGACCAAAGGCACTGATCTGACCGTCGCGAACCTTGATGTCGACAGTTACAGTCGATCCGCATAAAGGTGAGCGTTTCTTGACGGTTGCATCGGGATCTTCCAGTCGCTCAAGATGCGGAATATCCGCAGCCAGCGCCAGAATGCGCCCGGAATACAGCTTAATCAGGTCGTTCTCGCCGCTCATGGCTTTCCCTCGTCGTGTGTTACCCATACATAGTGGCCAGCCCACCGGATGCAAAAGGTTTTTCAGATGTCTGACCCAGTCGTGTTTGACCCCTCTAAATTGAGATTTAATGAGGCGGGTCTGATCCCGGCGATTGCGCAGGATGAAGCATCAGGCGAGGTTCTGATGATGGCCTGGATGAACGTGCAGGCGGTTGAAAAGACCCTCGAAACCGGGCGGGTAACCTATTGGTCGCGCTCGCGGCAGGCCTTCTGGATCAAGGGCGAAACCTCGGGCCATGTGCAGGAACTGGTGGATTTCCGGATTGATTGCGACCGGGATTGTCTATTGGTTCTGGTTCGTCAAACCGGTGCAGCCTGCCATACCAACCGGCGAACCTGTTTTTTTACCGCCGTTCGGGATGGGGTCGAGGCTGAACTGATGGCGCCAATGGAGTAGGGGTCAAAGCCCAACCATTCGGCGTATGTCGCCCGGGCTAGCCCCTTCGGCCCGGTATTTTGAGATCGCGCGGGCATCATCGCGTTTGGCCAGCCGTTTGCCTGCATCATCGCGGATCAGGTCGTGGTGGAAATACTCGGGTGTCGGCAGGTTCAGTAACACCTGCAACAGAACGTGGATGCGGGTCGCGTCAAACAAGTCCCGTCCCCGTACCACCTGTGTTATACCCTGAGCTGCGTCGTCAAGTACGACGGACAAATGATACGACGTCCCCATGTCACGGCGGGACAGAACAACATCACCTATGGTGGCAATCAACTCATCAGGCGAAAAGGTGACAATGCCGGTTTCGCCGCCCGGACCCGAACCCAGCTCAAGAAACTGATACCTGTCGGGGTTGCGGACCGCCTGACACGCCTTGACCACGTCCAATCGCAATGGGTCCTGAGTTGGACGAGGAAGTACCGATAAATCTTTGCCAACAAACCTTTTTCGACAAGTCCCAGGGTAAACAAGCCCGTCGGGTCCAAGCATAGGTGCGCCTTCCTGCGGCGCACTGGTTGCAGCGGCGATATCTTTGCGATTACACGTGCATGGATACAAAAGACCCTGCGCCCATAGCTGATCCAGCGCCTTGTGGTAAAAGCCCAAACGATCCGATTGGCGCATCACGGGCTCCGGCCATGTCAGCCCCAACCATCTGAGGTCGTGGTAAATCTGATCCTCCCATAGCTGTCGCGAGCGGGATTGATCGATATCCTCAATTCGCAGCAGGAACCGGCCGCTTTCAGAAGCAGCCCGATCGCTGGCAACCAGCGCAGAATATGCGTGCCCAAGGTGAAGGGGGCCTGTTGGGGATGGCGCAAAGCGCGTTACGAGAGTCACGCTTTTTCTAATACATACACGTCAGAGTTAAGGTTGATACCGGGCAGGTGGGGGCCGTGTTCACGAAATAACAAACGTGCGGCCCCCATGTCGACCCAATCCGTCAGACGGCAGGTGAATTTATGGTCCGCCAACGCATGATCGTTCAGCGAAAAGCCAAGCAAACCACCCTTGGGCAACGCGTGCATCAACAAATCCAGTGTCTCGGGCGGGGCAGCACCTTTTCCGATCACTCCTATGGCAGTAATCATCGTGTACTCCCCACGCTTCAACGGCGCGGGCTTGGCGATATCGAATCCGGTCAGTGTTCGATAAACGCCCTTGCTGGCGGCTTCCTGAAGCATGTTCTCTGTTGGGTCCATCCCATCGATGACTTCAAAGCCAACAGCGCGCAGGGCAAGCCCCGACAACCCGGTGCCGCAGCCGTAGTCCAGAATTGGGGTCTGCGGCTTCGGTGCGAAAGACCACAAAGCCGCTGCTACACGGCCCGGCGTGGCGTAACCGTGTTCACCGACTTCCTTTTCATAGGTTGCAGCCCAGTTCTGATAGTGCGCTTCAGTCGCTTCAGGCGTGCCGAGGTTGTATGTGCTGTTCAGAAACGTGTCGTTCATTCCAGCATGCTAGGCCGAGTCCGCATTACGCGTCCAGTCAGCAATGTTCCAACCAGGTACTCCATTCAGCTTTGGCCCGGTCGGTATAGGCCTTGTACCGGTCTTTACGACCCCGACGCCCGCCTTTCAGGCCATCCACGGGGCGAAACAGGCCGAAATTCACGTTCATCGGCTGAAAGGTCTTAGCCTCGGCACCACCCGTAATGTGGTGAATCAAAGCACCCATTGCGCTGTCTTGCGGAACAGCGGGCAGGTCACGCCCCAAAATCTGAGCAGCGGCAAACCGACCAGCCAGCAACCCCATCGCGGCGCTTTCTACATAGCCTTCCACACCCGTGATCTGTCCAGCAAACCGAATGTTGGGTTTGGATTTCAACCGCATTTGCGAATCCAGAAGCGTGGGAGAGTTGATGAACGTATTGCGGTGAATGCCGCCCAACCGGGCAAAGCTGGCATTTTCCAAGCCAGGGATCATACGGAACACGTCGGTCTGGGCGCCGTATTTCATCTTTGTCTGGAAACCCACGATGTTAAACAAGGTGCCCAATGCGTTATCGCGGCGCAACTGCACCACTGCATGTGGTTTCACGCCGGGCTCATGCGGGTTGGTCAGCCCGACCGGTTTCATCGGACCATGGCGCAGCGTTTCGCGACCGCGTTCGGCCATAACCTCGATGGGTAGACAGCCGTCGAAGTAACCTGTTGCCTCGCCTTCGTGAAATTCGGTTTTTTCTGCTGCCAGAAGCGCGTCTATGAAGGCCTCGTACTGATCCCGGTCCATCGGGCAGTTCAGATAGGCCGTCCGCTCTTCTTCGGTCTCGCCCTTGTCGTAGCGTGATTGCATCCACGCTTTGCTCATGTCGATGCTTTCGGCATAGACGATCGGTGCGATGGCGTCGAAAAAGGCAAGTGCGTCAGACCCTGTCTCGGCCTGGATGGACTGACCCAGCGCGGGCGACGTCAGGGGGCCGGTCGCAAATATCCACTGGCCATCGCTGGGCAGGGTCGTCACTTCTTCGTCGGTTACCGTCACGCGTGGGTGGGCGCGAAGTTTTGTGGTCACACTTTCTGCAAACGGGTCACGGTCCACAGCCAGCGCGCCACCGGCTGGCAGGCGGTGTTCATCGGCTGTTGTCATGATCAACCCATTGGCGGCACGCATTTCCCAATGCAGCAGACCCACTGCGTTCTGCTCATCATCATCCGAGCGGAACGAGTTCGAGCACACCATTTCCGCCAGATTGCCGGTCTGATGTGCAAAGGTGCCGATGGTCGGACGCATTTCGTGGATCACAACATCCACGCCCATTTCAGCAACTTGCCAGGCCGCCTCTGACCCGGCCATGCCGCCGCCTACAATATGCAAAACTTGTGTCATGCGATGCCACATAGGGCAGACCACAATCGGGCGCAACTGAGGCAAAGCGGTTTCACGAATTTTATAGAAGGGGTCTTGGGGTCGCCGCTGCGGGATTGTCAGCGCTGGTGAGAGAGACCAGCTGGAGGGACCTTCCGCCCACGGCGACCCAAAAGTGTCCTGAGGCCTTGGCCTCGACCCAGCTTTGCCACAGTGTCGCCCTTTTGGAAAGTGCAAAATTCAAAACAGTGGCGAAAAATGTGCAAAACAATTGCATTATTGGGACCAATTTGGGGGACGTTTTTCGATAAAGGCTGAAATGCCTTCTTCTGTATCCCGGTACAGCATGTTCTGCGCCATTACGTCACCGGCATAGGCATAAGCCTGATCCAGCGGCATAAGAAGCTGTTGATAAAACGCCTCTTTACCGATTTTGACAGCGGATCCCAGCTTGGAAGCAACCAGTTCTGCCAGCGCATTGGCTTCGTGTTCAAGACGCGTCTCGGGGACAACGCGGTTGACCAAACCCAAATTAGCCGCACGTTCGGCTGATATGAATTCACCAGTCGTCAGCATTTCAAATGCCTGCTTTCTGGGGATATTGCGGCTGAGGGCCACCATTGGTGTCGAGCAGAACAAACCGATATTGACGCCGTTCACCCCAAACCTTGTGCCTTCCGCGGCGACGGCCATGTCACAGGTGGCTACCAGCTGACACCCGGCGGCGGTTGCAATGCCGTGGACCTGTGCGATGACGGGCTGGGGTAGGGACTGGATCGACATCATCACTTTCGCGCAGCGCGAAAACAGGTCATTGAAATAAGCTTTGCCACCATCTTCGGACTGGCGTCCGGCCGTCATCTGTTTCAGGTCGTGCCCGGCGCAAAAAACCTTACCCTGACCCGCCAGGATCACAGCCCGGATCGACGTGTCTTCACGCAACGTGTCCAGTTCAGCCTGAAACGCCGACAGCATCTCGTCACTCAGCGCGTTCAGCCGCTCTGGGGCGTTCATTGTAAGCCGTGCAACAGCGCCGGTGTCGTTACGTTCCAGAATTGCCATCTTGCCCTCCGATCACATGTTGGGCCAACTCTAGGTCGGTATGAGCAGGAGGGAAAGCATGGCTTTGGCAATGAACCGGGACGAACTGTCACAATACCTAAAGGAGGTTTTCCCGCAGGTGCATAAAGACTTTGTCGTCGAGGACCTGACCGAAGATACAATCACCATGCGCCTTGTTGTGAAGGATCAGCATCTGCGGCCGGGGGGTACGGTTTCGGGACCATCCATGTTTGGGCTGGCTGATGTTTGTGTATACGCGATGGTTCTGGCGCGAAAAGGGCGTCAATCCCTGGCGGTCACAACGAACAGTTCCCTGGATTTTCTACGCAAACCAGCAGGCAACACGGACATGATTGCTATATGTCGCCTGCTGAAACTGGGCCGGACTTTGGCCGTCGGTGACGTACTTATGTATTCCGATGGCGCGGAAGACCCTGTTGCCAGAGCGACGATGACCTATTCCCTGCCACCTGCAGGGTCCGCGGCCGCGAAATTCGGATAAAAAAGACCGGGGACAAGCCCCGGCCCAGGAAGAGGTCCCAATAATGGGACTGGGGATCAGTTAAATCTGCCAAAAATGGCGCTTTACCTCGCGGCGCGCATCATGGCGTGTCAGACCGACGTCTTTCAGCAAGCGGTCATCCAGATAACTAAGATTGACGCGGCTACGGCGACGACGCTCCCATTGAGTGACCGCTGCCGCAAACCGCACGGCCAGTGCAGCGGCCAGAGGCAGCCGGGGGCTGTCGGTCAGCAGCAGAAGGGCGGGGGTGTGCATTGTGCGTGTCATCTCGGAATTCCTTTCAATTGTATTGACACAAATCAGTTGTACTTGGTACACGTGACTGATACATTTGAAATTGTGTCAAAAGCAAAGGAAGAATTGTAATGGATACAATTTGGCCAGAGGCGCTACCGAAATCCAAAGGACCGAAATACACTCTGGTTGCTGACACAATTCGAAAAGCCATAGATAACAAATCTTTGGAAGTGGGCGTCAAACTTCCTCCGGTGCGCGAACTGGCGTATCGCCTGCAAATAACGCCTGGTACAGTCGCGCGCGCCTATACAATCCTGACAGATGAGGGGTTGTTACAAGCCGAAGTCGGGCGTGGTACATTTGTTGCGCCGCCAAAATCGCCCATTCTTGACGACGTTTGGGCGCGGCAACTGCATCTTCGGGACGACAAATACAATGCCAATGTAAGTCTGTTCAGCCCTAGGTTGGCAGATATGGGGCAGGTGTCCCTGATCCGTGAATGTCTGAAAAAAGTGTCGCAAGCCGATCCGGGTTTGTTTCTGAATTACCCGACGCGTGACGCGTACCAGCCCGTGCGACAGGCGGTTGTGGACTGGTTGTCAGACCTTCCGCTGGGCGCACTGACCCATGATGATATTGTGTTGACACATGGCGGCCAGAACGGGCTTTGCGTTGTGTTTCAGACGATCCTGCGCGGGCCCAAACCTGTCGTACTGGTCGAGGACCTGTCTTATGCCGGGTTCCGTCGCGCAGGCGAACTGATGCGCGCGGAAGTGGTCGGTGTGAAGATGGACAGATGGGGTGTCGATCCGGCAGCGTTAGAACATGTTCTGCGCCACACGACAGCGCAGGCCGTCTGCGTGTCGCCAGAAGTTCAAAACCCAACGGGCGCACACACACCGTTGGAGCGGAGGAAAGAGATCGTTGAGATTGCCCGTCGCTTTGATTTGCAGATCATTGAAGATGATTGCTATCGCATGGGCGATGCCCGAGAGCCCAGCTTTCGGGCACTGGCGCCTGAACGGGGATGGCATGTGTCATCAATCTCGAAGATTCTGACACCGGCATTGCGTGTGGGTTTTGCTATCGCCCCCAGAGAAAAAAGTGTGGATCTGCGCCGGTCCGCTGAATACGGATATTTCGGATTGGCCCAGCCCTTGGCGGAATTGACCCGCCTTCTGCTGTCCGATCCGCGTACGCGTCAGATCGCCAAGGATGTGCGCACGCGGATGGGGGATTATCTACGCGTTGCCGTCAATACCCTGGGTGGGTTTGATCTGAACTGGGCCCCGGACGTTCCCTTTGTCTGGCTGAGCCTTCCGTCTGGCTGGCGGTCGGCTGCATTCAGTCGCGCGGCCGAGCGGGAAGGGATACAACTCCGATCCGCCGACGAGTTCGCGCTGCGCGATGGACGCGCGCCGAACGCGGTACGTATTGCCATGAATGGTCATGTGTCACTGGAACGGTTCGAGGACGCGATGCAGCGCCTGCGTGTTCTATTGGACAATCCGCCTGAACAAATCAGCGTTTGAATATGGGGTAATATATTACCTATTTTCTAAGTATTTGGTTTTACATGCATAAATAAGACTAATGCCGCTTGACCTGCGTGCAGGCACCTCATAAAACCCGTCCATCGAATTCGGGCCGCTCCGCTGGGGCGGTCTTTCACATCAAACAGGACTATCCTGCCATGAAAACCTTTTCTGCAACACCTGCAGACATCGACAAGAAGTGGATCCTGATCGACGCTGAAGGCGTTGTTCTGGGCCGTCTTGCTTCGATCGTCGCCATGCGCCTGCGTGGCAAGCACAAAGCGTCGTTTACTCCGAACATGGACATGGGCGACAATGTCATCGTGATCAACGCTGACAAAATCCAGATGACCGGCAAGAAGCGCGAAGAAAACTTCTACTGGCACACTGGCCACCCGGGCGGCATCAAGTCGCGCACCAAACAGCAGATCCTGGATGGCGCACACCCCGAGCGTGTTGTCTTCCAGGCCGTCAAGCGTATGCTGCCAGGCAACCGCCTGTCGCGCCAGCAGATGACCAACCTGCGTATCTATGCCGGTGCCGAGCACCCGCACGAGGCCCAGGCCCCCGAAGTTCTGGACGTCAAGTCCATGAACAAGAAAAACACCCGGAGCTAATGACCGATGGTTGATCAGATCAATACTCTCGAAGAGCTGAGCGCCGTCGCAGGCGTTGAAACCGTGGCCGAAGAAGTCATCGTACGTGAACCCGTACGTGACGAGCTGGGCCGCTCCTATGCCACTGGCAAGCGTAAAGATGCTGTTGCCCGCGTTTGGATCAAGCCGGGTTCCGGCAAAGTCACCGTAAACGGCAAAGATCAGGACGTCTATTTTGCACGCCCCGTTCTGCAGCTGATCCTGCGCCAGCCGTTCCAGGTTGCCGGCGTAGAAGGTGAATTCGACGTTGTTGCAACCGTCAAAGGCGGTGGCCTGACCGGTCAGGCCGGTGCGGTTAAGCACGGCATCTCGAAAGCGCTGCAACTCTATGATCCGAACCTGCGTGGCGCACTGAAAGCCGCTGGCTTCCTGACCCGCGACAGCCGCGTTGTGGAACGTAAGAAATTCGGTAAGCGCAAAGCCCGCCGTTCGTTCCAGTTCTCGAAGCGTTAATTCGCCGGGAATACCCAAAAGAAAGGGCTCGCACTTGCGAGCCCTTTTGCTTTGCGCGGGTCAGGGATTCATTCTTCGTAAACGAGTTTCCACGCACCGTTTTCAACAACGTTGACGAACACAGTATCCGCGCCCTGATGGTCTTCAGGACCATAGGTTATGTGGTTGCCAACCAGATCGTCCTGATAATCCAGCGTTTCCATCGCTGCGATGAAACTGTCCTGCGTCAGATCAGGGCCTGCGGCCTCCAACGCCTTAACCATCATTTCAGCCGCCGAATAACCCAGCATGGCAAATCCGACCGGATCTTCGCCTGTGGCTGCCTTGTATTCCTCGATAAATGCGGCCGGGGCAGGTTGATCCGCGCGTGCCCAAAGGTCCTGCCATGAGGCTGCCGCGTAGAATCCATCGGTCACGCCACCAGGAACCTGCGCCACGACCGTCAGGAAACTGGCTGATGTGCCGAGAAATTTCATATCGGTCAGGCCCATTTTCTTAGCGGTGCCCACGACAGTGATCGCCTGCCGCACCCCAAGCGCCATGGTGACGATATCACAACCCTCTTCCTTGAGCTTGCTCAGCGATCCGACGAAATCTGTCTCATCCGGTTTATGGGTGGTTTCTGATCCAAAAGTGAGCCCGGCTTCTTCGGCTCCGGCCTTGCTGCCTTCTAGAATTTCCTCACCAAAATCTGTCGGCAGGTACATGGTGCAGACCGTCTTTGAGCCAAACTCGCCAGCCAGATAGTTCACACCGACACGCGCCTGATCGAAATAGGTCGAGAAGGAGGTGAACTTGTTCCGCATGGGTTCCTGCAACATCTGACGCGCAGCTGTAAGAGGCGCTACGTTGGGAATGCCTTTGGGATCCAACAGCTTGAACCCTGCCATGTTCATCGGCGTGCCAAGCGATTGCAGCATGGCAAATACCTTGTCGCGATTGAGCAGTTTGTTATAGCCCTGCATCGCACGTGGCATCTGATAGCCGTTGTCTTCGACCACGTAACGAATTTTTCGCCCGTGCACGCCACCGGCTGCATTCACCCGATCAAAGACGACATTTGCACCTTTGGTTGCCGGAACACCCACTGCGGCGAATATCCCGCTCAGGTCGTTGACAGAACCAATGACAATCTCATCATCGGTCACGCCCTGTGTTTGCGCCCAACCAAGTGTTGCCGATGCTGTCAGCAGTGATGCAGCCGCCAGACTGTTGCGTAATTTCTTCATCTCTTTCCTCCCGTTAATCTTTTGGTCAAGTGTACATGTCTTCGATCAGATGCCCGTGTTTCTTTTCAACCAGTCCGCGTTTCAGCTTCATCGTCGCAGTCAGTTCGTCGTCTTCAGCGGTCAGCAGGACGTCGATCAGACGGAAATCCTTGATCTGTTCGACCCGCGCAAATTCTGCATTAACAGCGGCAATTTCCGAACTGATCAACTGCCTGATTTCCGGTGCCGCGCATAGCGAGGCAAAATTCGAGAAGGGGATTTTATGGCCCTGCGCGTATTTTTCGACATTTTCCTGATCAATCATGATCAGTGCCGTCAGAAATTTGCGCCTGTCCCCGATGATGATTGCGTCCGCGACATAATGACTGAACTTAAGGCGGCTTTCGATCTCGGCTGGGGTGATGTTCTTACCACCTGCGGTGATGATGATATCCTTCAGGCGGCCCGTGATGGTGACATAGCCATCCTTATCTATTGACCCCATATCCCCGGTACGCAGCCAGCCATCGGCGGTGAAGGTTTCTGCTGTCTTCGCGTTGTTGCGCCAGTATCCCTGAAATATGTTCAGGCCCTTTAGTTGGATTTCGCCATCGTCCGAGATGCGAATGTCGCACCCTTCGACAACTTTGCCTATGGTTCCGATCTTATTGCTGTCTGTGGTGTTGAGCGTGGCGAGGCCCGAAGTTTCGGTCATCCCGAACCCTTCCACCAACGGCACGCCGATGGACCAGTACCATTTTAGCAGATCGGTCGAGATTGGCGCGGCGCCTGTTCCGCCTCGTCGCAGTTTGTCCAGACCCAACATTCGGCGCAGGTTTTTCAAAACCAGCTGATCCCAGAACCAGAATCTGGTGGCGACGCCGGATGGAACTGGTTGGCCTGCGCTCAGATATCCGGCACGGCGCGCACCAGTTTTTAATGCCAGGCCGAATGCCAGCCGCCCCAAAGGCGTGGCTTCCTGTGTCAGGATCTGGACGTGTGAGTAGATCTTTTCCCAAACCCTTGGCACCGCTGTGAAGGTTGAGGGCGAAACCTCCTGAAGGTTTGCGAAAACAGTTTCAGGGCTTTCGGCAAAATTGACAGTGCAGCGGGCCGCCAAGGGGAAATAGACCGAGACATTACGTTCCAGAATGTGACACAGAGGCAGGAAACACAGCTGTTCATCGCTGGGCAGCGCTGGCAGCACCCGTGCAGCGGATTCGATGGCGGCCAGGATGTTTTCATTGCTAAGCATTGCGCCTTTCGGCTGACCGGTTGTACCCGACGTATAGACCAGCAAGGCAATGTCCTGCGGTTTGGCCAATGCGATTTCCGCTTCGAAGCGCCCGGGCTCGGCCAGTTCCGCCTCTTGGCCCAAGGCGAACAGCTCGTCGATCATCATGCAGCGCGGATGGTTCAGGTCATGCAGCCCTTCGTCCTCGAGGATGATCACCTTGATCAGATCGGGAACCTCGGCCTCAATTCCCAGAAACTTGTCCAGATGCTCTTCATCCTCGACAATCAGAAACCTGGTGCCGCTGTCGTTGACCAGGTATTGCAACTGACTGGCGGAATCCGTGGTATAGACGCCGGAAGCGATACCGCCAACGCCCTGAATGCCCATGTCGAGCCATGCCCATTCCTTGCGGTCCTCGGACAGGATTGAGACCACGTCGCCGCGTTCCAGTCCCAGCTTGCGCAAGGCCAGCCCGATCCATTTGGCATGCTGCCAGTAATCGGCCCAGGAATAGGATTTCCAGATACCCAGGTCTTTTTCGCGATGCGCCGTTCGGCTGCCCAGTTCGGCACATCGGCTTTGGAACAACTCAGCAATGGTGATGCAGCCATCAACGCGTACCGGGCGCTGCCCTGCCGTTGCGTTGAACTGAACGCCGTTTATCATGACCTGAGGGGGTAGGGGCGTGGCGTCCATCCGTCTTACCTCCACGTCTTTTTCCGCTTCCAGCGGCGGCTTTCGCGCGCGCCTTCTTCCTGTTTTCCAAGATAAAAGCTCTGAATATCCTCGGATTGCAAAAGCGCGTCCGCGGCACCGTCCATGACGATGCGACCCACCTCCATGACATAGCCATGATGTGCCAGTTCCAACGCCGCATTGGCATTCTGTTCAACCAGCAACATTGTCATGTTCTGTTCTTCGTTCAGACGTTTGAGAATGCCGAAGATCTCTTGCACCAGCAGAGGAGACAGTCCCAGAGACGGTTCATCCAGCAACATGATACGAGGCCGGGCCATCAATCCGCGCCCTATGGCCAGCATCTGTTGCTGTCCGCCCGAAAGGGTTCCGGCCTCTTGCGACCGACGGTTTTTCAGAATCGGAAAATAACGGAAGACCAGCTCACGATCCTGTTCGATCTGGTCTTTGTCTTTGCGGGTGTAGGCGCCGAGACTTAGGTTTTCATCAACCGTCAGCAGTGGAAAAACTTCGCGCCCTTCCGGGATGTGAACCACCCCGCGCTGGACAACCTTGTGCGGTTCCCAGCCCTGAATGTCGCCGCCATCAAAGGTGATTGTTCCCTTTTCCGGGTCCATCACGCCAGAGATGGTTTTCATCAATGTGGTCTTGCCCGCGCCGTTTGCGCCAAGGATCGACACGATTTTTCCTTCGTGAACATCCAGCGAAACGCCCCGAATGGCCATAATGGGGCCATAAAAACTTTCGACATTACGGACTTGCAAGATCGGGGCGTTCATGAGGCTTTCCCCAGATATGCCTCGATCACGGCTGGATGCGATTGCACGTCTGCCGGAGACCCGAGGGCCAGCTTTGCCCCATCTGCCATGGCCAGGACCCGGTCGGACACGCCCGATACCAATCCCATGTCGTGTTCGACCATCAGCACGGTAATTCCCATTTGGCGCCGGATATCGTCGATCCACCAGCGCATATCGGTCGTCTCTTCCACCGACAGTCCCGAGGCTGGTTCATCCATCAACAGCAGCTTGGGATCGGTCGCCAGGGCACGTGCAACTTCGACCACTTTGCGTACGCCATAAGGCAGCCCTGAAATCATCTTGTCGCGATAGGCCTGCAGGTCGAGGAAATCGATGATCTGTTCGACTTTTTCCCGGCTCTCCAACTCTTGCCGTCGGACCGCAGGGGTGAACAAAAGTTCTGAAATCAAGTTCGTTGTCCGATGCCTGTGTCTTCCGACCAGTAGATTTTGCAGGACAGTTGCGTGTTCGAACAGCTCGATATTCTGGAAGGTTCGCGCCACCCCAAAGGCAGCCACGCCAGACGGTTTAACCTGAAGCAGATCGTGACCATCAAACCGGATCGACCCTGAAAACGGTTCGTAAAAGCGCGAGATCAGATTGAAGACCGTCGATTTGCCCGCGCCATTCGGCCCGACTATGGCAAAGACTTCGCCCTGCTGAACCTGGAAGGACAAATTGTCCACGGCTGTCAGACCACCAAATTTCAGGGTAACGTTTTCAAATTCCAGCAAGTTCATCTCAGACGCTCCGTCTTGAGATAGGATTTCTGCCGTTTGAACATGTCCTTGCGATAGAAAGGAAACAGTTCGAACCAGGTGCGGATTTTCAGCCAACGGCCATAGATGCCCATGGGTTCGAAAAGGATGAATGCAATCAGAATCATGCCAAAGATGCCGAACTCCAGCCCCGGAATGGCAACGGTGTTTCCGCCGATGATCGCGCCGACATATTCCTTTGAAATCGATAGAAACTGCGGCAAAAACCCGATGACGATTGCGCCCAGAAACGCGCCATGGATCGAGCCCAGCCCGCCGATAACGATCATCATCAGCAATTGGATCGAGATCAGGACGCTGAAGGTTTCATTGTTAAACGCACCAGCAAACAGCCCCATCAACGCGCCGGCCCAACCTGTAACCGCACAGGACAGGGCAAACGAAATCATCTTTGTTCGCGCGATATCGATACCCATTGCCTGCGCCGAAACCTCGGAGTCGCGCACGGCGATGAAGCTGCGTCCCAAAGGGGCACGTAGCAGGTTTACGTAACCCAACGTGACCAGAATGGTGACAGACAGAACCAGCCAGAAAAAAAGATCAGGCGTCCCCCAGCGGTCAACCGTAAGGCCAAAGACCTCGACCCCGCCGATATATTTACCCGCGACACCACCAGTGATCGGCTCGGACAGAACAATGATGTCATCCATCAGGATGGACAGCGCCATGGTAAAGATCGCCAGGTAGATACCATGAAGCCTCAGGGCAGGGACTGCGACGGTCACGCCCGCGATCCCGGTCAGAATTCCGGCCAGCGGAAAAGCGACCAGAAAAGGCGCGCCTGCCTCAATCAGGGCCACGTTGGCGTAACAGCCGAAGGCCAGAAAGGCCGCATGGCCCAGACTGACTTGCCCTGTATGTCCAGTCAGGATCATCAGACCCAGACCGGCAATGGTCCAGATCAGAACGTTTGTCAGTTCACCCAGATAGAAATCGTCCAGCACGAGAGGCGCAGCCGCGACGACAAACAGAAGAAGCAGATAAAGGCGCAACTGGAACCCGTCTTTCCACGGGCGGATATCCTGCATGTAGTCGGTTTTGAAAACGATACGCATGGCTCAGACTTTCTTGACCCGGACCTGACTGAACAGCCCGTTTGGTCGGAAGATCAGGACGGCAAGCAGCAAAGCGTATGGCGCGACCTGGCTATAACCTGCCGCAATGTACCGGCTGGCGAAGGGTTCGATAACACCGACAATCAGCCCTCCGGCCAATGCACCCGGCAAACTGCCGAACCCGCCGATAACGGCGGCGGCAAACGCCTTGATACCCAGCAATCCGGTTGTCGGATCCACAGCACCTTTTGCAGCAAAGAGAATTCCGGCAATTCCCGCAACACTTCCGGCCAGAGCCCAGACCCATCCCTGAACACGCCTGACGGGAATGCCCATGTAATAAGCTGCCAGCTGGTTTTGCGAGGCGCCCTGCATCGCCAGCCCCAGTTTGGTGCGGCTGAAGAAAACATAGAGCGACCATGTCAGCAGCACCGTGACGACGATTATCGCGACATCTTCCATCCCCAGCACAAGACCGCCCATACGCACTTCTTTGCCCGCAAGCGGGTTTTGCAGTGTTTGCGGCTCGTGCCCCCAGATCAGACCGGCAATGAAACGGATCACAAAGCCCAAAGCAATGGTCAGTATGACAACGGCGGTCTGGCTTTCACCAAACAGGCGGCGAATGATCAGGCGATCCAGAAGATAACCGAGCGCGGCCATTATTCCCAATGATACCGGCAGAGCGAGCCAGAACGGCAACCCCATATATTCGGTATTTGTCAGGCCGATGGTCACAAATGCGCCCAGCATCATGAAATCGCCCTGCGCAAAGTTAACCGCTTCGGTAGCCTTGTAGATCAGAACAAAGCCAAGCGCGATCAGGCCGTAGACACACCCGTTCGCCAGCCCGCTAATCAGCAGCTGCGCGTTATCCACACTGTCCTCCCTCCACCGGTTTTCCAGCGTCTTGTTCCGCCCGCGTATATCCTCCGGTAACGCAGGTGAATTCTACTATGGGGTGATAATCACCTTTCCGTCACTCTTTTTCAGCGCGTCAGCCAGATTCGGCACAAGATTTTCAAGCGTAAGGTGTTCGGAAACATCCGTTTTCCAGCGACCATCGGCAAAGCGGGCCTGAACTTCGGCCACAACCCGCATCTGGTCAGCGGGCGGCGTCGACATCATCCAGTGCGTCAGCCAGAAACCTTCGATCCGTTTGCCCATGAAGATCAGCTGACCTGTCTGAAAAAGCGTTGGCGCTTGGGTCGAAAGTTTGCCGTAGCTGACCCAGCGCGCCCGGTTTGGCATGGTGCAGAACAGTTTCTCGGACAGTTGATCCGTCACCGCATCAAGGAAGACCCGAGGTTTCAGCGTGGCGCTTATCGCGGCAAACTTCTCGACGACTTCAGGATCGGACGTCACAAGCACTTCGGCTGCTCCAAGACTTTTCAGCATTTCGACTGTCTCGGCCCGGCGCACCAGCGCGATGGGTTTCAACCCCAGATCACGCCCGAGGCTGCACATCAGTTTTCCCAACTGGCTGGACGCAGCGGATATCACAAATGCATCGCCGTCTTCCCTTGCCATGTCCACCATCGCCATCGCGGTAAGCGGGTTGACGATTTGCGCGGCCCCGTCATCATCTGAAATATCCGGACGCAAGGGGATGCACATTTGCATCTGCGTCACTATGTATTCCGCCCAGGCACCGGATCCAGCGGCCACGAAAGCGACACGCAGCCCCTTCAGCGCCTCGGCACCTTTTCCGGTTGCAACGACGTCGCCACAGCCTTCGAATCCGGCCGCGGCACCTTTGACACGCGGCTGGCCATATTCACCCTTGATAAAGTGGAGGTCGGACGGATTGACCGACGACGCGCGCAGGCGGATCAATACCTGACCGGGGCCGGGATTGGGAACGGGCAGTTCCGCTGCTTCAAGCCAGTCGGCCGCATCCTCGATGACTGGTCCGGTCGAAGTGTCCGAGTACCCGCCGTGTTTCAGGATAGCAGCTTTCATTATTTTGGGCAGGTCAGTCATGGGATCATCCTCTAGATGGCGTGTTCAAAGCGCACACCTGTCTAAACAGGAAACTGCCGACTGGTGACATTGAGCGCGGATATCGTGTCGGAGCAGCCAATCAAATGCCGCACACTGGGTCAATTCAGAGAAACGATAACGTAAGGGCACGCCCGAAAAATAGGCGTGAGGGGTAGGGGCCGGGAACGGGCTACCGGCCCCTTCTTTGTTATTGCTGCGTCAACAGCGCGGTCAGTTCCTGAATCTTCAAGGCGATGGTTTCAGGCGACTCTTTAATGTCATTTACGATCTTGATCGCCTGTTCTTTCAGATCCGTGGCCAATGTGCTGTCCTGAATCGAGGTCATGATGCCTTCATAGTCGAAATTGGTGGCGTCCAGCTTGCCTTCCTGAATCCAGGAGTTCAGCAATTCCTGTCCCTGACCCGCCAGCGCCGCCACCTGATCACCGGCCTGCTGTGCTGCCTCGGATGCTTGTTCCGCGACAGACGAAGCCGCCTCGCTGGCTTGATCGGCAACCGACGATGCGGCTTCCTGAGCCTGTTCGGTCAAGGATGAACCTGCCTCGCTGGCCTGTTCTGTTGCGTCTTCAAGCGCGTCAGTCGCAGCTTCCTGAGCGGTTGCCGCGGCATCAGCCACTGCATCGCCCGCCTCCTGCGTTGCGGATTGCACTTGTTCAGCCGGGGTTTGTTCGGACTGGTTGAGATAGTAGTAACTACCAACACCGACAGCGGCGATGATGATCAGGATAAGAATACGCGACATGTGTGTCTCCTTTGGAAAATGTGTCGCCGGGATGCGTTAAATGTAGCGGATATACAAAGGGGAATTCCTGTGAATTCTCAGCAGAATAGAGGTTTGAGCCGGGCTACGCTGATTGCACCCGATTTCACGGCAAGAACACGCCGGGTGACCTAAGCCACTACAGTTTCTGACAACGGACCACTTGCAATTTTGCTGAGAACCCAGATCCGACCGGAAGACGTTTTCTAACGGCTTTCGATATTGGAATTGTGGCGGAGAGACAGGGATTCGAACCCTGGGTGGGCTTGCACCCACAACGGTTTTCGAGACCGCCCCGTTCGACCACTCCGGCACCTCTCCGCGGGGGTCTGTGAGGGGGGGATTTAGTCAGGAACGAACGGGGGTGCAAGCAAAAAATTCCGGAAATCGTGAATGCCGGGATTTTCCGTTGCCTGCCAGCGTAAAACACCTACTCTGATTGCTATGACACAGTTTGCACACCGCATCGCCATTTGGTTTCTCGCCCCGTTTCTGGCACTTGTTCTGGTTCCTCTGGAGCTTTCCGCAGCGAACCGAGATCGGATCGAGGCCTTTCTGACCACAACCGGGTTTGACGTGGCTCTTGAAAGCATCGCCCTTAGCTCACGGTCCGCGCCGCAGATGTTGGGTGTTGACCCAGAGGGGTTCGGCTCGGACTGGACCCGTTTGACGGACGAGGTTTTTGAA
This sequence comes from Ruegeria sp. AE3, assembly GCF_056542225.1. Lineage (NCBI taxonomy): Bacteria > Pseudomonadati > Pseudomonadota > Alphaproteobacteria > Rhodobacterales > Roseobacteraceae > Ruegeria > Ruegeria sp. AE3. The sequence continues at coordinate 747,955 of NZ_JBQFZL010000001.1, forward strand.
GTCGATGCAATGCACGACACCGCTGTTTCCATTCTGGAGCAGACCCTAAGCGACGAGGCCCTGGCACACGCTGTCGAGTTTTACGCGTCTGATCTGGGGCAACGTCTCGTCGAGGCCGAGAATGCCTCACACATGCAAGAAGACGATGACGTCAAGCAATTGGCAGGTCAAAGGATTATCTCTGACCTGATCAAGAGCGGTTCGAAACGGGTCGAAAGTTTTAAACGCATGAACAACGCGATTGATTCCACAGGCACGGCACTGCGTGCCTTGCAGGAAATTCAGGTGCGTTTCCTTCTGGCGGCCAGCGCATCGGGGGTCATCGAGCTGCAGTTGGGCGGGGATGAACTGCGCGAATTGATGAAGCAAAATGAACCGGCAATGCGCCAGTCGCTGCAACTGTCTAATCTGGCCGGTGCGGCTTACACCTATCAAGGTTTTTCCGACGCTGATTTGGATACATATGTTGACGCGCTGGAACAGCCGCTGATGCAGGAAGTCTACGAGCTGTTGAACGCCATCCAATATGAGATCATGGCCATGAGGTTCGAGGTTCTTGCCGCACGGATGGCCGAATTGCACCCGGCACAGGACATTTGATGCAGCGCGTAGTTCTGGCATTTGTGGTCGCTCTGAGTTGGGCACTGCCGCTATATGCCGATGGAAAAGTCGACCGACTGGCAAAAGCCATGCGTCTGACGCAGGTGATGGAAATCCTTGTTCACGAGGGGCAGGGCCATCGCGAGACTCTTGATGATACCTTTTTGGACAACAAGGGAGGCGCTTATTTCGAGGCGCAGGTCAATCGTATCTACGATCCCCTTTGGATGCGGAAACATTTGACGGACGCCTTCGTGGCGGGCATGTCCGATGTTCAGCTTGATCAGGCCATCTTGTTTTTTGAAAGCGATCTTGGCCAGACCATCGTAACGCTGGAAAATTCGGCCCGGCGCGCCATGTCGGATCAGGCAATCGAAGACATGGCCCGAGAAGCCTATAAATCCGCAGAACGCAGCACCGCTCAGTTCGCTTTGGTCAAGGAATATATCGAGGCAAATAACCTGATTGAAAAGAATGTTCAGGGGGCATTGACGTCAGACTACAGCTTCTTTCGGGGTCTTGATGTTGATGCGCGGACCGACGATCAGGAACTGCTGGCCGAGCTTTTGTTGCAGAAGGACAGTCGGAGCGAGGACACCGAAGAGTGGCTTTTCTCGTTTCTTCTTATGGCCTACCGCCCGTTGGACGAGGCTCAGATGCGCGAAAATATCGCGTTTTCCAGAACCGAAACGGGACGGGCCCTGAATGACGCCGTGTTTGACGGCTTTGACCGCATGTTCAATGATATTTCCTATCGCCTGGGGCAGGCGGTTGCACAGGCGCTGAGGGCGTCCGATCTTTAACGCCGCTTTGGTGTTGACTTTTACCTGCATTCTATGGATAAGCGCGCATCCCGGCCGGTTTTCCGCGCCGGGTATCGTTATTATTTGGCCTGCATGACATTGTCAGGGGTCATTCACACAGCCCGAAAAGGGCGCGCTGTTCGAGGTGGCATTCAAGTTTCTTGGGGCCAAAACACCCGCAAAGGGGACCACAGAACGCGGGTTAGAAAAGGAAAAACGCATGTTTGCGGTCCTCAAGACTGGCGGCAAGCAGTACAAGGTTCAGGCGGGCGATATCCTCCGCGTTGAAAAGCTGGCTGCCGACGCAGGTGAAAAAGTTCAATTCAACGATGTTCTGATGCTGGGGGGTGACGCTCCGGTTGTTGGCGCACCATTCGTTGCAGGCGCAGGCGTTCAGGCCGAAGTGATCGAACAGATCAAAGGTGACAAGGTCATCAAGTTCGTCAAGCGCCGTCGTAAGCACAGCTCGAAGCGTACCGTTGGCCACCGTCAGAAACTGACACTGGTCAAAATCACCGACATTCTGGCGTCGGGCGCTGACAAATCGGGCATCAAAGCTGCAATCGGTTCAGCTCCGGCTGGCGAAGCGGTACCTGCTGCAAAGCCTGCCAAGAAAGCAGTAGCCAAGGCTGAAGCACCCGCTGCTGCCGCTGCTGACGATCTGACCCAACTGAACGGTGTCGGCCCTGCCGCCGCCAAGAAGCTGGTTGAGGCCGGTATCGCGAGCTTTGCCGCTCTGGCCGCCTTGTCGGATGAGCAGATTGCTGCTATCGAAACGGTCAAAGTGAAACCTGAATGGGTTGAGCAAGCCAAAGAATTGGCTAAAGGCTAAGGAGAGAGAGAATGGCACATAAAAAAGCTGGCGGTTCCTCCCGTAACGGTCGCGACTCAGCTGGTCGTCGCCTTGGCGTAAAACTGTATGGTGGCCAGGCCGCTATCGCAGGCAACATCATCGTGCGTCAGCGCGGCACCAAGTTCTGGCCGGGCGAAGGCGTAGGCATTGGCAAAGATCACACCATCTTTGCAACTGTCGATGGCGCCGTGAAGTTCCACAAGGGACTTAAAAACCGCACCTTTATTTCGGTCCTGCCAGTGGCGGAGGCCGCAGAGTAAGCCGAGACCCAGAAGGTTTAAGAAAAATTCATGGGGGACCGGCACAAAGTGCCGGTCCCCTTTCTCGTTTTAACGCAGTCGTGATCGAAAGAACCAATGACAGTCGCAACCACCAGTTTCCTGATATTTGCCGCCTCTCAGGTCGGCACGCCAGGGCCGGCCAACATGGTCCTGCTGGGAACAGGTGCGCGCTATGGGTTTCGCGCCGCATTGCCTTTTGTGGCCGGTGTCGTGCTTGGCAAGCAGCTGATTATCTGGCCCGTGGGCTTTGGCCTGCTGCAACTGGCGGAACAGGTTCCGACAGTCTTCGCGGCGCTGAAATATGCTTCGGCTGCATATATTTGCTGGCTGGCGTGGAAGATCGCGAATTTGCGATTGTCGCGCGAAAATGCGGTCGGTGATGTTCCGGGATTCTGGGCGGGGTTGATCGTGCATCCGCTGAACCCAAAAGCCTGGGCCATGATTGTTGCGGGTTTTACCGGCTTTGTCGCGGCGGGGACGTCCAGCTTTGATGCAACGCTCACGATCGCTCTTAGTTTGTTGATCTGCCAGATCGTTTTGCACCCGATCTGGACTTTTGCCGGGGATAGAATCGCGCATGCGGTTGAAGGTCGCCCGGCGGAAAAATATCTGATGTGGACGTTGGCGGGTCTTACGGTCGCGTCCGTACTATTCGTGTTGTTCGGAGGAGGAACACACCAATGAAGCTTGAGACAATAATTAATCAGCCGGTCATTGAAACCGAGCGGTTCGATCTACGCCCCCTGCGCCGGTCGGACATGGGCCTTATCGAGCATTATGCAGGTGATGAGCGCGTGGCCCGGATGACCACCAGTATCGCACATCCACTGGCCCCCGGATCGATCGAAGCCTTTGTAACCCGTTCGATGGCTGACAACCGGGATGAAGACGTCTGGGTCATGGATGCCACCAAGGACGGAGGTCCGGAACTGATCGGTGTGATTTCGCTGAAACGGCTTGATCGGAATCAGTCTGAAGTCGGCTATTGGGTCGCGCCGATCTATTGGAACACGGGCATTGCCTCGATGGCTGTCGAAGCACTTGTTAACGCCAACCCGCTGGAGAACGCGACGATGTTCGCCAGTGTGTTTCAGGATAATCCGGCCTCGGCCCGGGTCCTGACCCATTGCGGGTTCCAGTATCTGGGCGATGCGGAAAGCTATTCGGTGGCGCGCGATGCGAATGTGCCCACCTGGACATACAGTAAAAAACTCTGACTTGTGGCCGATGGGGCCTTTGCAGTAGGGGACACACATGAAATTTCTCGATCTCGCAAAGGTCTACATCCGGTCCGGGGCCGGCGGTAGCGGCTGCGTCAGCTTCAGACGCGAAAAGTTTATAGAATACGGCGGCCCCGATGGCGGGGACGGCGGCAAAGGCGGGTCTGTCTGGGCCGAAGTTGTGGATGGGCTAAACACCCTGATCGACTTCCGCTATCAGCAGCACTTCTTCGCCAAAAACGGGCAACCGGGCCGGGGGCAGCAACGCACCGGCAAGGATGGGGACGATATCGTTCTGCGTGTGCCGGTTGGCACTGAAATCCTGGACGAAGACGAAGAAACCGTCATCTGCGACCTGACCGAAGTCGGGCAACGTGTTCTGCTGGCCAAGGGCGGCAATGGCGGGTTTGGCAACCTGCATTTCAAATCTGCCACAAATCAGGCCCCGCGCCGCGCCAATTCGGGGCAGGCGGGGATTGACCGCACAATCTGGCTGCGGCTCAAGCTGATCGCCGATGTGGGTCTTTTGGGTATGCCGAATGCAGGCAAGTCGACCTTTCTGGCGGCCACGTCGAATGCGCGGCCCAAGATTGCCGACTATCCGTTTACCACGCTGCACCCCAATCTTGGCGTTGTCGGCGTGGACAACGTCGAATTTGTTGTGGCCGATATCCCGGGCCTGATCGAAGGTGCTCATGAAGGCCGTGGCATTGGTGACCGTTTTCTGGGTCACGTGGAACGCTGTGCCGTGTTGTTGCATCTGGTCGACGGCACCTCTGCGACGGTCGCCGATGATTACCGCACGATCATTCACGAGTTGGAAGCCTATGGCGGCGAGCTGGCTGAAAAGCCCAGGATCACTGTTCTGAACAAGATCGACGCGCTGGATGACGAAGAACGTGCCCTTGCCGTCGCAGAGCTTGAGGAGGCCGTGGGCGGCCCCGTCATGACGATGTCCGGTGTGGCGCATCTGGGTGTAACCGAAGTTCTGCGGGCGCTGCGCAGCCAGATTGACGACAACCGTGTGCGTCAGAAACCCGCTGAGGAGGCACAGCCTTGGCAACCCTGACCTCGGCACGCCGTCTGGTGGTAAAAATCGGGTCGGCTTTGCTGGTTGATCGCGACACTGGCCTGCTGCGGTCTGACTGGCTGCTGTCGTTGGCGCAAGATGTTTCCTGGCTCAAGGGGCAGGGGAAAGATGTGATCCTTGTTTCATCCGGTTCGATTGCACTTGGCCGCGGAGTATTGGGCCTGCCGATGGCGGCACTGCCTTTGGAACAGTCGCAGGCTGCTGCTGCGGTTGGGCAAATCCGGCTTGCACGCGCCTACGAAGAGGCGTTGGCACCCCATGGGATCACTACAGCGCAGGTTCTGGTGACGCTTGAAGACAGCGAAGATCGCCGCAGGTATCTGAACTCACGCGCGACCTTGGAAACTCTGCTGGGGTTAGGCGTCGTACCGATCGTCAATGAAAACGACACGGTTGCAACGGACGAAATCCGTTATGGCGACAATGACCGCCTGGCCGCGCAAATCGCCGTGACAGTAGGGGCCGACCAACTGATTCTGCTGTCGGATGTGGATGGTTTCTATTCCGGTAATCCAAAAGAAGATTCCTCCGCGACGCGCTTCGAGACAATCGACAGGATCACACCCGAGATTGAAGCCATGGCTGGTGATGCGGGATCGGGCCTATCCAAAGGTGGGATGAAGACAAAGCTGTTGGCGGCCAAGATGGCAACCGCTGGTGGTTGCGCCATGGCAATTACTGAAGGGTCGGTTCTTAACCCTTTGAAAATGCTCGAAAACGGTGCCAATTCCACATGGTTTACTGCGACATTGGATCCACATGCAGCCCGCAAACGCTGGATTTCGGCAATGAAACCTCGGGGTGAGATCACAGTGGACGAGGGGGCGGCCAAGGCACTGGCCAATGGCAAAAGCCTGCTACCTGCCGGGATTGTGGAAGTGACCGGAGATTTCGGTCGTGGCGATCCTGTCGCCATCCTTGATCTGGAGTCCCGTCGTCTGGCTCAGGGGATCAGCCGGTATACGGCGCAGGAAGCCGATGCGATCAAGGGGCGTAAGTCTTCTGAGATTGAAGCGACGCTGGGCTATCCAGGCCGCGCAGCCCTCATCCACCGGGACGACCTGGCCCTTTAACTTTCAATAAGATGATCTGAAAGGCACGCGATATGAAAGACTTCGACAGCATTCCTGCTCTGATGGAAGATCTTGGGAAACGTGCCAAAGCCGCTTCGCGTGAACTGGCTTTCGCAACAGCTGAACGAAAGCACGCAGCGCTGATTGCAGCCGCAGATGCGGTTTGGGCCAATCGGGCACGGATCATCGCAGCCAATCAAAAAGATCTGGAATTCGGCCGCGACAAGGGTCTGAGCCCCGCAATGATGGATCGCCTGATGCTTGATGAGGCGCGTATTCAGGGCATGGTCGACGGGCTGAGAACCGTCGCAGATCAGGCCGACCCGGTGGGTGAGGTTTTGTCAGAATGGAATATGCCCACGGGCCTTAACATCCAACGCGTCCGGACACCGTTAGGGGTTATTGGCGTGATCTACGAAAGCCGACCCAACGTGACTGCGGATGCCGGGGCGCTGTGTCTGAAATCGGGCAATGCGGTAATCCTGCGCGGCGGATCCGAGAGCTTTCATTCCTCAGCCGCGATCCATGCCTGTCTGGTCGAAGGGCTGAAGGCCGCGAACCTGCCCGAAGACGCCATCCAACTGGTGCCCACACGCGACCGCGCTGCAGTGCAGGAGTTGCTGACGCTGACCGACTATGTCGACGTCATCGTTCCACGCGGTGGCAAGGGACTGGTGGGCCTTGTGCAACGAGAGGCCCGTGTGCCGGTCTTTGCTCATCTCGAAGGCATCGTGCACATTTACGTCGACAAGGCTGCTGATCCGCAGAAAACGCTGGAAGTGGTACTGAATGCCAAGACCCGCCGCACTGGTATTTGCGGAGCCGCTGAATGCTTGCTGGTTCATCAGGATATCGCCGACACACTGGGGCGTGACGTCGTTGCGGCACTGGTCCAGTCAGGTGTCGAGGTTCACGCCGATGGTGTTCTCGCTGGAGAGAGTACAGTTGCTGCTACGGCGGATGACTGGGGAAAAGAGTTCCTCGACAACGTGATCGCTGCGAAGCCCGTTGCCGATATCGACGCTGCGATTGCTCATATTCAGCAATACGGCTCAAACCACACTGATTGCATCATGACCGAGGATGACGCAGCAGCAGCCCGTTTCTTTGAGCGTCTCGACAGCGCAATCCTGATGCATAATGCCTCGACCCAGTTTGCGGATGGCGGTGAATTTGGCATGGGGGCAGAAATCGGAATCGCGACGGGCAAGATGCACGCGCGCGGGCCGGTCGGGGCGGCGCAATTGACCAGTTTCAAATATCTCGTACGCGGGAACGGAACGATCCGGGCTTAAAACCGAAGTGACACGCGGGTTGCCGAGGTTTCAACGGCAATCCGCCGACCCATCGCAGCCGCCGTTTCAGGCAGCAACGCGAATTGAACGTGCGCGGGCGTGATTTTGGTGGGAAAACGACCTGTCACGACGTTCTTCCAAAGATCACCATCGACATTCAACCTGTCTGCAACCCCGGTCACGATCCACTTGTTGCCCTGATTAACGATCTCGACCGCGCCGCCAAGCGGCATGGCGCTTTCACAGCACATAAGCGCCAGAAAGGCCAGTTTGACCTGATTACGGGGCACTGGCCCGGTCAGGTTCCAATTGAACCGTATCCGCCCCGCACGCTCGATATCTTTCAGCAGTTCGGTTACTTCGGCCCGACCAAGCGGGTGATCACTGCTCGAGCCAAAGGCAACACGGAAAAAGCGAATACGTGCCCCGGCACTTCCGACGCTGCCCGAGATCAGCTCCATCTCGGGCCCCTGTACGGAGCCCACCATATCCAACAGCTCAAGCCCGTTGGTGATCGCCCCGATCGGGCTGATCAGATCATGGCAAATCCGCGAACCGATCAATTCGGCCAGGTTGACGTTGCTCTCGCCCATGCGTACCTCCGACTGTATCTGCCGCACGTCCCGGAGGCCCCTATGACAGACATGAATGCTATACTTGCACCGGGCATGTTCGTCCGCCACCCGGATTTTCCCGAATGGGGCGTCGGACAGGTTCAGTCCAACATTGCAGGCAAGATCACCGTGAACTTTCGCGAGCAGGGGAAAGTGGTGATCGACGGTACGCGCATCGCCCTGATGCCGGTCTTTGATCCGTGAAAGTGGTTTAGGAAATGTTAACAGCGCTGACCGAAGCGGGGCTTGTTGCCTTTGGCCGAATAACTGCGGTATCAGCAGCCAATAGAACACGGATCACCCCATATGCCGGATACTGGCCCTTCTTTCACCGTAAAACTGGCCGAGACCGAAGCCGACCTGCAAGCAGCTCAACGCCTGCGCTATGACGTCTTCGTGCGTGAGTTGGGGGGCGGCGGAGAGATGGTTGATCACGATGCTGGCCTCGAGAAAGACCGTTTCGACCCGTATTTCGATCATATGTTGGCGTATGATGATCACACCGGCGAAATTATTGGCGTCTACAGGATGTTACCGGGCGAACGTGCTGCGGAACTGGGGCAATTCTATTCCGAAGATGAATATGATCTGACCGTTCTCAAGAACAGTGGGCGCAAACTGTTGGAGTTGGGACGGTCGTGCCTGCATCCCGACTACCGTGGGGGTACGGCAATGTACCACCTGTGGAACGGTTTGGCCGCTTATGTAGCGGAACGTGAAATTGAAGTCTTGTTCGGCGTTGCGAGTTTTCACGGAACAAACGTGGCCACATTGGCGCAACCCTTGTCGATGCTTCACCACAACCATCTGGCTCCGCCAGAGTTGCGCGTACGGGCGCAGCCCGATGTTTTTCAGTCGATGGACCTTGTGAAACCAGAGGCTTTGGACCGCCGCGCCGCCATGGTTCAGGTGCCAGCATTGATCAAAGCCTACCTGCGCTTGGGTGGTTTCGTGGGCGAGGGTGCCTTTATCGACCACACCTTCAACACAACGGATGTTTGCCTGATCCTCGACACGACGCGCATGAATGAACGGCAGCGTCGAATTTATGGCGGGGCGTGACGCTGTGAACGACCCGCTCTGGAATAGTGAAGACGCGCCCGACCCGATCGAGCTGGGCTTTATTGGATGGGTTCTGGCCATTCTGCGTGGAGTACCGCTAGCGGCCCTTGTCTTTGGTGGCCTGATCATCCTTCTGACTGTTCGCTTGATAGAGTATCCGTTTTTCGGCGTCCGGCGACCTGTCACGCCGTTCATCACGCAGTTTGTCTGCCGCAACGCGTTTCGAATTCTTGGCATCGGGTTTCGCACATCAGGCGCGCTGATGAAAGAGAGGGGGGCAGTGGTGGCAAACCACACATCCTGGCTGGATATTTTTGCTCTGAACGCGCGCAAGAGGGTCTATTTTGTTTCCAAGGCAGAAGTCGCCAAATGGCCCGGTATCGGCTGGCTGGCCCGTGCGACCGGAACCCTGTTCATCGAACGGGATCGCAAGAAAGCCAAGGAACAAACCAAACTTTTTGAAACCCGCCTGAAGGTGGGTCACAAACTGTTGTTCTTCCCCGAAGGCACCTCAACAGATGGACTTCGAATTTTACCTTTTAAAACAACGCTTTTCGCTGCGTTCTTCGCGGATGAATTGCGTGATTTCATGTATATCCAACCCGTTTCCGTGGTGTTTCACGCGCCCAAAGGCCAGCCAAAACGCTTTTATGGCTGGTGGGGGGATATGGAGTTCGGGCCGCATTTGCTGAAGACCCTTGGCGCACGTCGGCAAGGAACTGTTGAACTAATCTATCATGCGCCAGCGCGGGTCAGCGACTTTGAAAACCGCAAGGCTCTGGCCGCCCATTGTGAAGACGCTGTCAGGCATGCGCACGCATTGGCGCAGCTTGAAAAATAAGGCCGATTGGGCCTTGCGTAGTGCGCAAACCTGCCTTATACGCGCGCCATTCAAACCCGCAGGCGGGGTTTGGCCTTTTTGAGGGAGACATCCTCATCAAGACCGCCGGTTGGAGCGTCCGCTTCTTTCACCCCCGCCCAGGCGTAAACCGGAAAAGGAAAATAGCATGGCTCTTCCCGAGTTCACCATGCGTCAGCTGCTGGAAGCTGGCGTTCACTTTGGTCACCAGACACAGCGTTGGAACCCCCGCATGGGCCCGTTCATCTACGGCTCGCGCAATGGTATTCACATCATGGACCTGACCCAGACCGTTCCGATGCTGGATCAGGCGTTGCAGGCTGTTCGTGACACCGTCGCAAAGGGTGGCCGCATTCTGTTTGTTGGTACCAAGCGTCAGGCCGCTGGCCCGATCGCTGAAGCGGCTGAAAAGTCGGCTCAGTACTACATGAACCACCGTTGGCTGGGCGGCACGCTGACCAACTGGAAAACCGTTTCCCAGTCGATCAACCGTCTGAACCAGATCGACGAAGCCATGGAATCGGGCGCAGAAGGCCTGACCAAGAAAGAGCGTCTGGGCATGGAACGTGACCAGGGCAAACTTCAGGCGTCGCTAGGTGGTATCCGCGAAATGGGCGGCGTTCCGGACCTGCTGTTCGTCATCGACGTCAAGAAAGAAGCATTGGCCATCGCAGAAGCCAACAAACTGGGTATTCCGGTTGTGGCTGTTGTCGACACCAACTGCTCGCCCGACGGCGTTGACTACATCATCCCCGGCAACGACGACGCAGCACGCGCAATCGCTCTGTACTGCGATCTGGTCGCACGCGCCGCTCTGGACGGCATGACCGCACAGATGGGCGCAGCAGGCGTAGACCTAGGCGCATTCGAAGAAGCTCCGGTTGAAGAAGCTCTTGCGGAAGAAGCCGCAGAAGCTCCTGCCGAAGCGTAAGCTGCCCGTCACGTAAATGACATATGGGGCAGGGTATGACCTGCCCCAATTCCGTTTGAATTGAGGAGAGCCAAAAGATGGCAATCACAGCAGCAATGGTTAAAGAACTGCGCGACTCGACCGGCGCAGGCATGATGGACGCAAAAAAAGCGCTGACCGAAACCGGCGGCAACATGGACGACGCCGTTGACTGGCTGCGCACCAAAGGCCTGGCCAAAGCGGCCAAGAAATCGGGCCGTACCGCAGCAGAGGGTCTGGTTGCTGTTCACGTCAGCGGTGGCAACGGTGTTGCTGTCGAAGTGAACTCGGAAACCGATTTCGTTGCGAAAAACGCTGAGTTTCAGGAAATGGTCGGCAAGATCGCAAACGCGGCTGAAGGCGTGGACGGTATTGACACGCTGATGGCGGCTGATCTGGGCGGCAAAAGCGTTGCCGATACCCTGACCGACAAGATCGCCACCATTGGCGAAAACATGTCGGTGCGCCGAATGGCCAAACTGTCTGGCGACACTGTTGTGTCTTATGTGCACAACGCTGCGACCAACGGCATGGGCAAAATCGGTGTGCTGGTTGCACTGTCGGGTGGTGATGAGGCTATCGGCAAGCAGGTTGCGATGCACATCGCCGCTGTGAACCCGGCTGCCCTATCTGAGGCCGACATGGACCCGGCAATTGTCGAGAAGGAGAAGCAGGTTCAGATGGACATCGCCCGCGAATCCGGCAAGCCGGAGCAGGTGATCGAGAAGATGATCGAAGGCCGCATGAAGAAATTCGTCGCCGAATCGACATTGCTGAGCCAGCAATTCGTTGTGAACCCTGATCTGACCGTTGAAGCCGCTGCAAAAGAAGCAGGCGCAACCATCACCGGCTTCGTTCGCTTGGAGGTTGGCGAAGGCATCGTTGTGGAAAAAGAAGACTTCGCTGCCGAAGTCGCAAAAGCCGCTCAGGGCTAAAGAACGGCTCCGACTGGGGCCTTGCTGAACAAAATTAAAGGGTTACGCATTGCGTAGCCCTTTTTTGTTAGTGGCACATCATAGAATTGGCAAAGAAGTGAAGGATTGGAGGGCCCCGCATGATGGGGATGGTCGAGGCCCCCCAAAATTCCGACACAGGTACGCGGACGAATAGGCGCCCCCTTGTCAGAGTGATTGGAGAGCTTTGAAATCGCAAAGATCCAATCGAATGTTCCCTGGCTAAAGCCACCACTCACGGAACACTCTCACTTTGCAACTTTTAGGTTAGATTTGAAAAGTAGTGATTTCCTTACCTAGGGTAAACTGACGCTGGATGGCATCACAAAAACACTCCTAAACTTCCATAATGAACATCTGATTATGCAAAGATGCCTTTAAAACAGCCTGAGCCGTCGTTTCGACCGACAACGCCTCACGGGCGAGTCGAAGATGCTTTTCGACAGTTGCCGCTGTCAGGCCCATCAGCAGGGCTATGTCCTGCGTGGTTTTGCCGTCACCGACCCATTGCAAAGCCTCGCGCTGACGCTTTGTCAGGGCCCGGTTCGGAGGGTTGAAAGGCAACGTCAGGATCTTCAGATGCGCAACGTTGTTCATTAAAAGAATGTCTTCGCCGTGCTCCTGCCAGATTGCGTCAATGTCTTCCTGGCTCATCCCTTCCTTGGCGGACAAGGAAATCGCCCCTTTGGAGCGCACCGAGACTGAGTTGAAGCTGATGGTGTAACCAGAAACAACACCCATGGACTTGTTGAACTCGAAAACCTCGCGCTCTTTATCGGTCATCGACCCGCGAGAGTGCATGTCCAGCAACATTCTCCAGCTGGCGGCGCCTTCATTGTCCAGCGCCCATTTCAACATGGGGGCGTGAAAATACAAACCGTCCTTGATGAAACCGTCCACATAGGCGCGGTTATGATTGGTCAGGATGACAAAATCCTCTGGATCGCCCAATGAGGTTGCCGTCCTGTATTGCGTATGGCCGTAGATTAAACGATCAAGCCCGTATTCCGCCATTTGTCGGCAATGCGCATCCCACAGGTCTTCCAGGGTTTTGGCATAGCTGACAAATCGTAGATATTCCCTGAGGGTCATGCCGTATCACCTGCTTTCAGATGGGCGGCCAGTGCGTCCAGTGCAAGAACATAACCTTGGGCGCCAAATCCACAGATCTGCCCCAGAGCGACAGGCGCGATATAGGACTTGTGACGGAATGCTTCCCTTGCATGGATGTTGGATAGGTGAACTTCGACAACCGGCAGTTCAACTGACGCGATGGCATCCATCAGCGCAACCGACGTGTGTGTGAACGCCCCCGCATTGATCACAAGGCCATCCTGCACACCGCGTGCGCCGTGGATCGCATCAATTAACACACCCTCATGGTTGGATTGCAGATGCGAGACTTCTAGGCCAATGGACGCGCCATGTCGCTGGCACTCGTCCTCGATCATCTTCAGAGTGGTGCTGCCGTAAACCTCGGGCTGCCGTGTGCCAAGCAGGTTGAGGTTTGGGCCATTCAATACCAAAACGTTGTGCATGTCTTCACGATCCCCATTAATGGTACATAGACGCCTTGAGGTTGGGTTGTCTACCTGCCTTTGCCGGATCGAGTACAGTCGAAAAACCGGTGTGGGAATCGGGCCGCCATTTTGTTCCCGGCCTCAATTTTCCTCCATGGTGACAACGATTTTTCCCAGAACGGATCGTTGCGACAATTGTTCAAGCGCCTCGTGCGCGCGGGCAAGCGGGAACCGGGCGCTAATCCGCGGTTTGATTTTCCCGGCTGTGTTCAGATCGAACAGGTTCTTGACGTTGTCAGCATGGCCGATCGGGTCGCGGAATACTGACGCACCCCAAAACACACCAACGATCTGACATCCTTTCAAAAGGGCCAGATTCAAGGGAATCCGCGGAATGCCCGCTGGGAAACCGACGACAAGGTAACGACCGTTCCAAGCCATGCTGCGCAGGGACGGTTCGGCCAGCGCACCCCCAACGGCGTCGTAGACGACGTCAACGCCGTCAGAACCTGCGAGTTTCTTAACTTCGGTTGAGAAGGCTCTTTGTGCATCCCTGTCCATGTCGCGCGGGTAAATCACCACGTCATCGGCACCAATCTGGCTACAGAATTCGGCCTTTTCAGGTGATGAAACGGCTGCGATCACCCTGGCACCCATGGCTTTGCCCAGTTCAATGGCGGCTGACCCCACACCTCCGGCGGCACCCAGTACCAACAGGGTTTCACCGGGTTGAATCTCCGCCCGATCCTTCAACGCGTGGTAGGACGTGCCGTAGGTGAAAATGAAACAGGCGGCATCTTCATAGGGCATCGCATCAGGAATTCGGATTGCAGTGTCCGCCTTGAGTGTGACATGGGTCGAAAACCCACCATGCCCGGTTAGGGCCAAAACACGGTCGCCTGGCTTAAATCCATTGACGCCTTCGCCCACAGCCAGAACTTCACCCGCAATTTCACCGCCCGGAGCAAAGGGCCGTGGCGGCTTCATCTGGTACAGATCGCGGATAATCAACATGTCCGGAAAATTCACGCCCGCTGCTTTCACACCGATCAAAAGCTGACCTTTGCCCGGTTTCGGGTCGGGTAGGGTCGTAAGCTCCAGGGTTTCGGGACCACCCGGTGCGACGCTGAGTAATGCTTGCATACCGCCTCTGATCTGCCTGTACTTTGTGTCGAGGAAGTTTTGGTGCAGCATGGTTTTTTGTCAACGCTACGGTCCAACGCCTGCCGCAACGGCAAGAGGAACGCAATATGTATCACGATGAACTGGTGACAATGAAACTGAGGTACACAGAATGACACCCGACACGCTCTTTTCGCTTCACGGCAAAACCGCATTGGTAACAGGTGGAGCGACTGGTATAGGCCGCATGGCAGCCGAGGCGCTGGTTCGGGCGGGTGCGCGCGTGCTCATTGCCTCAAGAAAAGGAGACGCCTGTGCCGAGGTCGCCGCAGAACTGAACGCGCTGGACGTGCCGGGCAGCGCCGAAGGCTTTGCCGGTGACATTGGCAGCGAAGTCGGTATAGGCAAGCTGGTCTCTGACATTCAGGCGCGTACGGAAAAACTAGACATCCTGATGAACAATTCGGGGGTGTCCTGGGGTGCACCGATGGGGCAGTTTCCCTACGATGCATGGGAAAAGGTCATGTCTGTCAACGTGACAGGGGTATTCGAACTGACCCAGCGGCTTTTGCCAATGCTAATGAAATCAGGCACCGCCAAAGACCCGGCGCGCATTGTCAATGTCGGGTCGGTCATGGGTGAAGTCCCTATGGGCGATGGGGCCTACAGCTATTCGGCCTCAAAGGCTGCGGTTTTGCATCTGACCAGGGTCTTGGCCAAGGAACTTTCACCGTACCACATCACGGTGAACGCACTCGCTCCGGGACCGTTTGTGTCGCGCATGACGGCCTTTGCGACAGCCGATGAGGATACCAGAGAACGGGTTGGCAAGTCTGTACCTCTGGGTCGCGTCGGACGGGACGAGGATATCGCAGGCTGTATGTTGTTCCTGTGCGGTCGCGGCGGCAGCTATGTGACAGGCGCAGTGATCCCGGTTTCGGGTGGGATCAACGTTGTGACCGCCGGAAACATCTTTGCCGAGGCCCTGTGACGGGAAGACAGCCAATGAAAACCGAAACTAATCTGGATCTGGCAGCCGTAGATACGTATCTGAAAGCGCATCTTTCCGGCTACAACGGGCCATTGGAGGCCAGGAAATTTGACGTGGGGCAATCCAACCCGACGTTTGAGTTACGCACGCCAGAGAAAACCTATGTGCTGCGCCGAAAACCCGCCGGAAAATTGCTGAAATCGGCACATGCCGTTGATCGCGAATTTCGGGTTCAAAGCGCCCTTGCCGGAAGCGAGGTTCCGGTGCCCAAGATGTATCTGCTGTGTGAAGATGACAGCGTCATCGGCTCGGCCTTTTATGTGATGGAGCGTTTGCAGGGCAGGGTGTTTCCCGACCCAACCCTGCCCAAAGAAAGCAACGAAACTCGCGCCGCCATCATTGACGAGATGAACAGGGTTCTTGCCCAGCTGCATATGGTGGATATCGATGCCGTTGGCCTGTCTGACTATGGGCCGGTTGGCAACTATTACGAGCGTCAGATCGCTCGCTGGACCAAGCAATACCGAGCGTCCGAGACCTCGGCCATTGCGGATATGGATGCGCTGGCTTCAGCGCTAGAGACCTCGGTACCGGCCGATGACGGGCAGTGCACGCTGGTGCATGGGGATTACCGCATCGACAACCTGATGTTTGCGCCGAACCGGGCGGAATGTATCGGAGTGCTGGATTGGGAACTGTCGACGATCGGTCACCCTTATGCGGATCTGGCCGCAGTAATCATGCAATGGCAGTTGCCGCCGGGAAAACAGGGCCGGGGGCTGGCGGGTGTGGATCGAAAGAGCCTGGGCCTGCCCAGCGATGAGGCATTCATTGCCCAATACTGCAAACGTCGAGGCCTGGATGGCATAGACAATTTCGGCTTTTATCTGGGCTTCAATTTCTTTCGTATGGCGGGCATTCTACAGGGTGTCTACAAACGCGCGCTGGATGGGAATGCGTCAGACCCCGACCGCGCAAAGGCTTTTGGCGCATATGTTCCTATATTCGCCCAGCACGGCCTGAAAGCTCTTGAGTCCACATTAGAGTGACGACCTATCAAGCTGTTTTTATGTCACTATCTTGCCTTGAAAGCTCAACTTCAAGGTTTGGCAGACTGTTCTTTCCAAAAAACAATTCGGCCCCGGTGAACATGCTGGGAACCCCAAACACGCCACGCCGAACCGACGATTTAGTTTTCTCTTTCAGTTTCAGTTTAACGTCGGGACTTGTCATGGCTTCGCGAATTTTGCGAACGGGCAAGTCGTTTTCGTTCAGAATATCCGTTAGGACACCGATCTCGTCCGCCTTCTGACCATGTACCCAAATAGCATCAAAAATCGCGTTTATATATTTGACTTCCCAAGGTTTTCCATTAGCAAAACACGCGCCTCGCATGGCAAGTTTGGTATTGATCGGAAAATGCGGGCTCATATGAAAGCTCAGCCCACGACGGCGGGCAAACCTATGCAGATCATGCGTCAAATAGGCCGTTTTCTGGCGGTTTTCGGAATATGCCTGAAACGGGCTTTGGTTATGCGTCGCTTTGAACACCGCAGGCAACAGGACAGGAACATAAGTAATGCTTACGTCATAGCGCTCGGCAAGATCGGGGAGCATTTTATAGGCGAGAAACGCGTTCGGGCTGCAAAAATCGTAAATAAAATCTATGGTCCGCGTCATAGGGTTCCTCCGTTTCGGTCCCTTGAAATCTTGTTCATTGAACTTCAGGCGAATCTGCGTCGAAATCAGTCTAACATTTCATTGTGAGGCACGCTGAGGAAGCCTGATCACGAATTTCTCTGCAACACGCAGCTTTTTGCTGTTATTTCAGGTCACAAGCCTAAACAGTCACTGCTTAACACCGAACGGAAATATCTAAATGTCCCACAGGCAATCCATGTTTGATCAAACCCGGCTGGATCGGCTTAGCCATTGGATGGAGAGCTATGTTGAGCAGCGCAAATATGCCGGATCATCCTTTTTGCTGCGCCACAAAGGGGACGAAGCCTTTTTTCATGCCAGTGGTGTCAGCAGTCTGGAGACTGGCCGGCCATTCCAACGCGACACGCTGGTGCGCATTTATTCCATGACCAAACCGGTCACATCAGTCGCGTTGATGACATTGGTCGAACGTGGACTTGTTCACCTGAACGCGCCTGTTTCTGAACTTCTACCTGAATTCAAAGATATGCACGCGCTGGTACCGGGGGCGGAGAGACTGGATCAGACCGAGGCTGCACCGTCTCCCGCTCTGCATCAGTTACTGACGCATACCAGTGGGTTAAGCTATCCGTTCAACCCCGGGCTTTTACCCCATGCGATGGATGAACGGGACCTTATTTTCAAACCCAATCAGGGACTTCTGGAACACCTTGTGCGCGATCTGGCAGGGCTGCCACTGGCGTTCCAACCCGGTGCACGCTGGGAATACTCGGTCGGTATTGACGTGCTGGGTCGTGTGATCGAGGTGGTCTCGGGCCAGTCATTGGAGCAGTTCTTTCGAACCGAAATCCTTGAACCACTCAACATGCGAGAAACAGGTTTTTCCGTACCCGTTGGGGTAGGGGATCGTTTCGCATCGCTCTACACCCCATTGGCTGGCGACGCGATGGCGCTGAATTCCGCGGATCACGGCAGCGAAAGCCTGAGGCTGTTTGATTCCCACATAGTATCCCCGTTCGAAAACACGACGACCTTTTCCGGCGGTGGTGGTCTGATCTCGACAATCGATGATTATGCCAAATTCGCGGACATGCTTCGAAACCGGGGGGCCGGGAACGGGTGCCGCATACTTGGTCCGAAAACAGTTGATTTCATGATGCGCAATCACCTTCCCGGCGACATTGCGTCAATGGGCCCGCAGAGTTTTGCAGAGCAACCGATGGAAGGAATGGGCTTTGGGCTGGCCGGTGCGGTTGTTCTGAATCCCGGTCTGGTAAGGGTTCCCGGCTCTATCGGGGATTTCAGTTGGGGTGGAATGGCGTCGACCTATTTCTGGATTGACTGGCAGAATGACCTGACGGCGATTTTCTTTACCCAATTGTCCCCGTCAAGTTCGTACCCATCCCGTGCCGAACTCAAGGCGCTGGTCCATGCCGCCATGATTGAATGATTTCTTCTGTACTGATACCCGGTGCCGGACGACACAACTTGCGAGCAGACGATGACCGAAGCGGAACGTATCTTACTGGATCTTCTGGATATTGAACGGCTTGAGGTCGATCTGTTTCGCGGGACGGGGTCGGGCGGTGAAACGCCAACACGCATATTTGGCGGGCAGGTCATTGCGCAAGCGCTGGCTGCGGCATATCGAACTGTAGAAGAACGGTTGTGTCATTCGCTGCACGCCTATTTCATTCGCCCGGGCGATCCTGAGAAACCCGTTATTTATCAAGTTGATCGAGCGCGAGACGGAGGTTCTTTCACAACCCGCCGCGTGGTTGCAATTCAGCATGGAAAACAAATCCTGAACATGTCGGCGTCCTTTCATGTCCGGGACGAAGGCTGGGACCATCAGCATCCGATGCCCGTCGTGAACGCACCAAAAACGTACCCGTCCCGATCTGAATTGCGTAAAACATACGTTGAACGTGTTCCCGAAAGGTTGAGGGGCGAATTGCTGCGCGAACGCCCGATCGAGGTCCGGGAAGTCGATCATCTGGACCCATTCACACCGAAAGTCTCTGATGATCGAAACCAGACCTGGTTTCGTATGCCCGCTGCCGCTTCGGTCGATGCCAGAACGCAGCACTTACTGCTGGCTTATGCGTCTGACATGAACCTGATGTCCTCTGGATTGCGGCCTCACGGTCTGAGCTGGTTTAGCGGAGAGTTCAACGGCGCAAGTCTGGACCACGCGCTATGGTTTCACGCGCCGGTGAATTTTCAGAACTGGCATCTGTACGTGATGGATTCGCCGTGGACGGGGCAGGGACGCAGCTTTAACCGTGGATCGATCTATTCCGAGGACGGTTCCCTTGTTGCATCTGTTGCACAGGAAGGATTGATGCGCAGAGTTCGCGCGCAACCTTAAGTGTTGTCGCTAAATCTCTGATTTAACTTCTGCATTCCACTTAGCCACCGGTCATAGTCAGCCGCCTTGAACTGCAAATAGTCAGCGACTTGTGGATGAGGTAGAACTAAAAACTGTTCATTTCGAATAGCTTGTACGCAGGAGTCAGCCACATCGCTGGGCTCGAGCACTCCATCAATCGAAGCTACTGAAATTTCATGTCCTTCGGTCATTCTTGAACGCACAGCCTGCGGACACAAGACCGAGACTTTCAATCCTTCAGCGCCATATGTCAGCGAAAGCCATTCGGCAAATCCTACAGCGGCGTGTTTAGTAACCCCATACGGGGCTGCACCAGGTTGGTTCAGCAAACCTGCCGCAGACGCAGTTATCATAATATATCCGCCGCCGCGACGAACCATGCGTGGAACCAGATGGCGGGCAGTCCAAACATGGGACATTACATTGATCTTCCAGATCCGATCCCAATCTTCGTCCGCAACATCGATACCACCAAGCGTCAGAATTCCGGCATTTGCGCAAAACAGGTCAATTGGACCGACAGTTTCTTCTACAAAATCAATGAGATTCTTGATCTGCGCTTCGCTGGAAACGTCGCAGGGATACGCCTGACCACCGGTTTGTTCCGCAACCAATTTAGCACCAGCGATATCGACATCCGAGCAAACAACACGTGCTCCTTCATGGGAAAACCGTTCTGCAAGACCACGACCAATGCCTTGGGCAGCGCCGGTGATAACGACAGTTTTGTTCTCAAGCTCCATGCGTATTCCGGGCAGGTTCGTTACAGTGTTTTCAAAGTGTTGGCTTGCGTTCCGTATTACAAGTCCTACTATTTTACCATAATACAAATTATACGTTATATGACACGGCGGAGAATTACTCAGATACAACCGCAATCAGTGATCAAACAAATTCGACCAAAACAAGTCTGATGCGTGTTATCCCAATGCGTAACCAGCACCGCGGACTGTGCGAACAGGATCAACCCCGCCATGTTGCGTCAAGGCTTTGCGCAAGCGTCCAATATGAACATCAACCGTACGCGTATCGACATAGATGTCGCGTCCCCAGACCCGATCCAGCAATTGTTCACGGCTCCAGACCCTGCCCGGCTTTTCCATGAACGTGCTGAGAAGCCGGAACTCGGTTGGGCCCAGTTTCAAGGGCTTGCTGTCGCGGCTGACCTTGTGGGTTTCCGAATCCAGAATGATGTCGTCATATTGCAGTCGCAAGCCAACAGTTGCCGGTCGAACGCGGCGCAGTTGTGTTCGAACACGCGCCATCAGTTCGACGATCGAATATGGCTTGACCACGTAATCGTCGGCACCGGTTTCAAGCCCGCGAACCTTGTCTACCTCTTCTGATCTGGCCGACAGCATGATTATCGGGATAGAACGTGTGTCCGGACGGCTTTTGAGTCGGCGGCAAACCTCAATCCCGCTAAGGTTGGGCATCATCCAGTCCAGAACGATGATATCCGGGCAGTCTTCGTCGACCAGCAACATAGCTTCGTCACCGCTGGCTGCTTTTGAGACGCGAAAACCCTCGGCTTCAAGGTTGTAGGCCAGCACCTCGCGTTGGGCCAACTCATCCTCGACCACCAATACTGTCGGTTGATCTGCGGACATCTGAAGCGTCTCCTACGCTGTTTGCGACGTTATGTCGGCCTTGGGCCGAGCCTCGGTCGGGCGGTCGCCTGTGACCAGATACACCACCTGCTCGGCAATCGAGGTTACATGGTCGCCCATACGTTCGATGTTCTTGGCGATGAAATGCAGGTGCATACAGGCGGAAATATTGCGCGGATCCTCGGCCATGAAGGTCAGGAGCTCGCGAAACAGGCCGTTATACATCTGGTCGACCTCTTCATCGCGGTTGATGACGTCGGTGGCCAATTCCGCGTCGCGCTGAATATATGCGTCCAGCGCGTCGCGCAGCATACGTTCGACCTCGCGCGCCATGCGGCGCAAGGCAGCGGCGCTGCCGCTGATCTCGCCCGCATTGGCAAGAACGGTCGTACGCTTGGCGATGTTCTTCGCATAATCACCAATCCGCTCGAGGTTGCCGGATACCTTCAGGACCGAAAGAACCAAACGCAGGTCACTGGCCGTGGGCGCGCGCAAGGCAATCAGACGCGCGGTTTCCTCATCAATCAGATCTTCCAAGGCGTCGATGGCCTTGTCACCTTGCCGCACATCCTGGGCCAGCTCAACGTCACGGCTTTCTAGAGAGCGCGCCGCGCTCATGATAGCGGCCTCAACCAGACCGCCCATCTTCATGATATGCGCCTGGATTGTTTCGAGGTCGCGGTCAAAAGCAGATGCAATATGTTGTTCGCTCATTGTTTGATACCTGTGTTTAGCCGATACGGCCTGTAATGTAGCTTTCCGTGCGCGGATCGACCGGGTTAGTAAAAATCTGCCCGGTTTCACCGAATTCGACCAGATTTCCCAGGTGGAAGAAGGCCGTTTTCTGGCTGACGCGCGCGGCCTGCTGCATCGAATGGGTGACGATCACAACCGAATATCGGGAACGCAATTCGTCGATCAACTCTTCGACCTGTGCGGTTGCAATCGGGTCCAGCGCCGAGCACGGCTCGTCCATCAACAGGACTTCCGGTTCGGTTGCCACGGCGCGCGCGATACACAAACGCTGCTGCTGCCCCCCTGAAAGGCCCGTGCCAGGCGCATCCAGACGGTCCTTGACTTCATCCCAGATCGCGCCTCGGCGCAGGGATTTCTCAACGATTTCATCAAGTTCCGCCTTATTCTTCGCCAAGCCGTGGATGCGCGGACCGTAGGCCACGTTGTCGTAGATCGACTTGGGGAACGGGTTCGGTTTTTGAAACACCATACCCACTTTGGCGCGCAACTGTACGGGGTCGACCCGCTTGTCATAGATGTCTTCGCCGTCCAAAAGGATATCACCTTCGACACGGCAGATATCGATGGTGTCGTTCATCCGGTTCAGACACCGCAGGAAGGTCGATTTTCCACAACCCGAAGGGCCGATAAAGGCCGTGACGGTCTTGTCTTCGATCTCAACACTCACGTCCTTGATGGCGTGGGTATCACCGTAATAAACCTGAACCTTCTTCGCGTTGATCTTGATGTCTTTGGAGTCCACGGTTCTCTCCACTCGTGTCATGTCGTTCATTATTGCCCCCAATTACCAGCGGCGTTCAAAGCGGCGGCGCAAGATGATAGCGATGATATTCATGGTCAGCAGGAACATCAAAAGGATGATGATTCCGCCCCAGGCCTTTTGGTAGAACCCGACATCAGCGCGTGCGGCCCAAGTGTAAATCTGGGCGGGCATTGCCGAGTTCGGCTCGGTAAAGCCGGCAAGGAACCCGTCGGGATATCCCCGCGCCACAAAGCCTACCATGCCGATCAGCAACAACGGTGCAGTTTCACCCAAGGCTTGTGCCAGACCGATGATGGTGCCGGTCAGAATGCCCGGCGCGGCCAAAGGCAGCACGTGGTGGAACACAGCCTGCATTTTCGAGGCCCCTACCCCCAACGCTGCATCACGGATCGACGGTGGAACCGCTTTCAGCGAGGCGCGGGTCGAGATGATGATCGTCGGCAATGTCATGAGGGTCAGAACCAGACCACCTACCAGCGGTGCCGATTGTGGCAGGTGCATGAACTGGATGAACACGGCCAGACCCAGAATACCGAACACAATCGACGGCACGGCTGCAAGGTTCGAGATGTTCACTTCAATCAGGTCGGTGAACCTGTTCTGCGGGGCGAATTCTTCAAGATAGATCGACGCTGCCACACCAATGGGCAGTGACAGGCCCAAAACCACCAGCATCATGAAAAATGACCCAATGACCGAGGCGCCGATGCCAGCACCGCCCGGGTTGTCAACGCCAGAATCCGCGCCGGTGATGAACGGCCAGTTGAAAGCCTGCTTGATGATGCCCGCCTGTTCCAGCGCATCAACCAGATCCAGATCGCTTAGCTGTAGAAACCGGCTGTCCTGCAAGGTGTCACGGGACACGCGGCCTTTGAAATACCCGTCGACCCGGCTGGAGGCGGCCAGATCAAACTTGACCGGATCACCCAGCTTGCCGGGGTTGTCGGCATAGTAAGTTCGGATTGTACCGCCGATTTTACCAAGAAGACGTTCGATGGCCGCTTCGTCGAAATCAACGCTGATCCCTTGGTCCTCCAGTTCCTTGCTCAGCTGAGCGATGAACAGGTTGGAATAGGCCTTGGTCTTGAACAACGTACTTTCCGCCTCGTCTCGCTGCGCAGCGGACAAGGTGAAATCCACGCTGACAACAGTGCGCTGAAAGGCCGGAATACCTTGCGACAGGATCGAGGCGAACAGAACGATCAGGAAGAACAGGCCCGTTGCAATAGCGACAATCCCGTATGCCCGAAATCGTTTCTCTGCATTTGCACGTTTTTTGGTATGTGCATCCCCTACAGTCAGCGAGACTGAGCGATGACCTGTTTCTGGGCTTTGCATGCTGGCGTCGGTCATTCGTATTGCTCCCGATACTTGCGCACGATGTAGAGGGCAAAGATGTTCAGCCCAAGCGTGAGGGTGAAAAGGGTCATGCCCAGTGCAAAGGCTACAAGCGCTTCGGGCGATGCGAAATCCGCGTCTCCGGTCAGCTGGCTCACGATTTTTGCGGTGACGGTCGTCATGGCTTCAAACGGGTTCAGGCTCAGCCGCGCTGCGGCCCCTGCCCCAAGGACCACGATCATTGTCTCACCTATGGCGCGCGATGCGGCCAGCAGGATCGCCCCCACGATACCCGGAAGCGCCGCTGGCAGAACAACCTGACGGATGGTTTCGGACTGCGTTGCACCCAATCCGTAAGAACCGTCGCGCAGAGCCTGCGGCACCGCGTTGATGATGTCATCCGACAACGAGGACACAAACGGGATCAGCATGATGCCCATGACCAACCCAGCGGTCATGACTGCCGTGCCAGCCTTCATCCAGCCAAGCCCGTCATCCCCGAACAGTCCAAGCAAAAGCGGACCAACGGTAAGCAGCGCAAAAAGGCCGTAAACGATGGTCGGGATACCTGCCAGTATCTCGAGCAGCGGTTTTGCTACGGCGCGGACACGGGGTGACGCGTATTCGCTGAGGTAAATCGCGGCGAACAGCCCGATCGGGACAGCCACCAGAAGGGCAACGAGCGAGATATAGAATGTCCCCCACAGCAGGGGAAGAATGCCAAGTTCAGACGACCCGCCGCGCCCCGAAAAACTGGGGGCCCAAGTCGTGCCGAAAAAGAAATCGGTAGCAGGGTAGAGTTTGAAGAATTCCCAAGTGTTGAAAACCAGGGACAGGACGATCCCGACAGTAGTCAGAATTGCGATGGACGCGGCTGCCAGCAACAGGATTCGCACGCCCTGCTCGACCACATTGCGCGCGCGGTATTCCGCGTGGGTTTGAAGCCAGCTGACCGCAGCACCGGCGAGTGCCGTCAGTATGACGGCGACTGTCATGATCGAATAGCCGGTCGCATTCATGATCCGATAGCTTTGCGCCGCGCGCAGCACAGGTTGCGTGATATCCGACGTCACCACCTGCCCGGCATCCTTCAGACGCTGGGTCATGTCGATCACATCCGCGCGCTCGTTGCGCGCCAGTTCCTCGGGTATCTGCCCGGCGGCAACTGCGTTATCCAAGCCGTACGCGGTGCGACGGACCTCGGCCATGACCAGATTGAGGGACGCGCCGTCTTCGATGGCGGAACCCGAGATCATTTCGGATACCTGAGAGTTCACGTAAAGCGGTTGTACTAGCAACCAGAGGATCATAAGGCCAAATGCGGGAACGATCGTCTTGAGGGCGACATTTGCGCCATAATACGACGGAAGCGAGTGCAAAGCCCGGATATCTCCTTTGGCGCTTTGCAGGGCGCGTGTGCGCCCCAACAGGTAACCGACTGCAGCAATCGCTAGCACGATCAGAACAAGCCATACTATCGGCATGAAACCCCCATTTGGTCTTGGCCGGGAAAGCTAAAAAATGTGGGGGCGACAGGAATGCCGCCCCCCGGTATTTCGAACCAAAGGCGGGATTAGCTGCCCGAACCCATGGTAACTTCGTTGGCGATTGCATCCTGAGTCTTTGCCAGCTCAGGGTCCGCAACCAGACCATAATTTGCCAGAGGACCCGAAGCGCCTGCGATTTCGTCGTGGGTAAAGAACTGGGCGTATTCTTTAAGGCCGGGAATCACGCCGATATGGGCTTTCTTCACGTAGAAGAACAGCGGGCGCGAAACCGGATATTCACCGGTCGAGATGCTTTCGGTCGAAGGAGCGATACCCGACATGGTTGCCACTTTCAGCTTGTCGGTGTTGTTCTCGTAGAACGCCAGGCCGAAAATGCCGATGCCATTGGGGTTGGTGTCGATACGCGCCAGCGTTTCGGTGTAGTCACCATCGATGTCGACCGCCTTGCCGTCGGTACGAACAGCCAGACAAGCATCTTCTGCGTCGTCTTCGCTCATGCCGCCAGCAATCATGGCTTCCATCGCACCGGTCGCTTCACAACCGATCAGCAGAACTTTTTCTTCGAATACTTCACGGGTGCCGTGTTTGGTACCTGGAATGAAGCCAGCGATTTCTACATCAGGCAGTTCCGGGTTGAATTCGGCCCAGGTGGTGTAAGGGTTATCAACCACTTCACCGTCTTTCAGGACTTTTGCGCCCAGTGCGTTAAAGATGTCGGCAGGTTCAAAAGCGGTGAAGGCAGGACCGTTCTGCTGGCTTGCAAAGACGATGCCATCATAACCGATGCGGACTTCCATGATGTCAGTCACACCGTTTTCGGCGCAGGCCTTGATTTCTTTTTCACGGATCGCGCGCGATGCGTTTGCAATGTCGATGGTGTTTTCACCAACACCCTCACAGAAACGCTTCAGACCAGCTGACGAACCGCCCGATTCAACAACCGGGGTCGGGAAGTCGGTGTTCTCACCAAACAGTTCCGCGACGATCGACGCATATGGCAGAACGGTCGACGAACCGGCAACCTGAACGTTGTCACGGGCAGCAGCGGTGGTTGCCGAGACGGCGGTGATTGCCAGCGCAGAAGCCGACAGTTTTACAAAGGACATTTCAGTCTCCTTGAAAAGGTATGATTGATCACCCCCATGATGATCCTGCGTGCACCCCTAGGTGCCGTGCGTAAGCCTTTTGTGACAAGTGTGTAACGCTTTTATGACAACCCTCGTTTATCCGGAGATTTCAGGTCAAAAAAACGTAACGAGGCAGATTTTGAAGGGTGATAATGCGGGAAGGGCTACCGTGGTAAGATGACTGTAAAGACGGAACCTTTTCCCAACTCACTTTCCACGCGCAACCGTCCGCGGTGGCGATTGACGATGTGCTTGACGATGGCCAGCCCCAGCCCCGTTCCACCCAACTGCCGCGACCTGTGATTGTCGGCGCGATAGAAGCGCTCGGTCAGGCGTGGCAGATGCACAGAATCAATTCCTGGCCCCTTGTCGATGATCTTCACCCGCACCCCAGGCCCACGCATCGCCGCGTCACGCTCTGATGACAGAACGCTGACTGTGACGCTGCCACCGCTAGCACCGTATTTTATTCCGTTTTCGATCAGGTTGGTGAATACCTGACGTAACTGATCGCTGTCTCCGGTTACTGAAAGCGGGCCGTCCTGTGCGTCAAGCGTCAGCGTCACACCCGCCTCTTCCGCTAGGGGGCGCAACGAGTTAAGGGTGGATTGCAGCAGCCCTGTCAGCTCCAGCTGTTGCTTTGGGCGAACTCTTTCTTCGCTTTCCACGCGGTTCAGGGACAAAAGATCGCCAACCAGCCGGTTCATCCTGTTGGCTTCATCGGCCATGATTTGCAGGAACCGGTCACGCGCAGCCGGATCGTTGCGTGCAGGGCCGCGCAAGGTTTCAATGAAGCCCATCAGTGCCGTCAACGGTGTCCGCAATTCGTGACTGACATTGGCAACAAAGTCGCGGCGCATCTGACTTGCCTGTTCCAGGTGCGTGACATCTTGAAAAGTGGCCAGAATGGCGCCACCCGACACGGCTCCGACCCCGTTCATATATCGGCATTGCACATCAAATGTTGTGTCCTGAGCGCCATCATTGGAAAGATGACGCGCCGTCTTGGTTCCCTTCAACTGAAGGCTTTGCTCAATCGCTTCGAGAACCTGTGGCTGCCGCAGGATGGTCGCAAAATGCCGCCCTACAATATTCTGCCCCAGAAGGGTTTTTGCATCCGTATTGGCGGCAATGATCCGTTCGGTCTGATCCACCATCAGCGCGGGCATAGGAATGGCCTGAACATATCCATCAAGAAGGTTATCTGACATGCTTCAAACCCCGATCAATCCGCGCGTCTTACTGGACAGGTCTTAAGGTGTCCCGAAACCTGCGCATGTTTTCCTGATAGTGCAGCGCGCTTAGGGTAATCCGTTTTGCTGCGGCCTCGTCCAGCTGGCGCACCACTTTGCCCGGAGCCCCCATCACAAGGGAGTTATCCGGAATCTCCTTGCCTTCCGTGATCAAGGCCCCTGCCCCGATCAGGCAATTCCGTCCGATCCGGGCACCATTCAGAACAATCGCGCCCATTCCGATCAGAGTATTTTGTCCGATCGTACACCCGTGCAGCATCACTTTGTGTCCGATAGTGCAATTCGGACCGATCGACAAAGGGTACCCGGCATCGATATGCATGACGCAGTTTTCCTGAACGTTGCTGCCTGCACCAACGCGGATTTCCTCGTGATCTGCGCGTATCGTGCAGCCGAACCAAACCGAGGCACCCTTTTCCAGCACAACCTTGCCGATCAGGTTGGCATCGGGCGCAACCCATGTGTCCTCGTGAATATCCGGCATGTGCTCGCCTAACGCGAAGATCGTCATGACAGCCCCTCGAATTCGTTTTGAAGTTTGCGCACGTGTTGTTGCAGATTTGGCTGTTGAATACGGCGCATCCGTTCGGCGCTGACGATGGTCTTGAGCTTCTTTTCGGTCGCCTCAAGATCGTCATTGATCAGGACATAATCGTAATAGCCCCAGTGGCTGATCTCATCCCAGCTTTTGAGCATCCGCCGTGCGATAACTTCATCGCTATCTTGTCCACGCGATTCCAGACGGCGGCGCAGTTCAGGGATCGATGGCGGCAAGATGAAGATCGACAACGCATGCTTACCCAGATCCGAGTTGCGGATCTGAACCTCGCCTTGCCAGTCCACGTCGAACAGCACGTCCTTACCCGCGTGGATCGAACTACGCACCGGATCAGCGGGTGAGCCATAGAAATTACCGAAGACATGCGCATGTTCCAACATCTGGCCATCGGCGACCTTCTGCTTAAACTCGTCTTCAGAAAGAAAATAGTAATCCCGCCCATGTTCTTCCCCCGGACGCGGGGCACGGGTTGTGGCCGAGACCGAAAACTCAAGGTCCTTGTCCCAGTCCATCAGCCGCTTTGCCAGGGTGGATTTGCCTGCCCCGGACGGGGAAGACAGGATGATTAAAAGGCCTCGGCGATCCACCATATCAGTCGTTCCCATCATTATTCTACGTTTTGCACTTGTTCGCGCATCTGATCGATCACCGCCTTCAGTTCCAGCCCGACAGCCGTCAGTTCCGTACTCTGAGCCTTGGAACACAGCGTGTTAGTTTCGCGGTTGAATTCCTGCATCAGGAAATCAAGCTTGCGTCCGACAGCCCCTTCCTGCCCAAGCAACTCTCGCGCTGCGGCCACATGTGCAGACAGGCGGTCGATCTCTTCGGTAATGTCGGCTTTGACCGCGATCAAAGCCAGTTCCTGCGCGACGCGATCCGGGTCCGCGCCCTGCGCATTGTCCAGTACGTGCGCCAGATTGTCCCGAAGTGCCGCGGCCATCTTGTCCTTGCGTTGCACGGCCAGATCGGCTGCCTGCGCTGTCAGCGCCGCAACTTGGTCCAGCTGAGTGTTCAGCACGGCCGCCAACGCTTCGCCTTCGGCCTGGCGCATTCCGACAAAAGCGGCCAACAGGTCGTTGAAATCTTCGGTCAGGCGCGCCACCAGCGGAGCGGGATCATCCGCATCTGCGGTTGCATCCAACATGCCTTTCAGTGCCAAAAGGTCCGAGGCGCGCGCCGGTTCCAGAGCGATGCCGCGCGCAGCTGCCATCTTGTGTGTTTGCTCCAACGCACTCAGAGCAGCGGCCATAGCGACCTCGTTCAATGCCAGTTCCGAGGCAGAGTCCTCACGATTCAGACGCATTGAAAGGGTCACATTCCCACGGCTCAGGGATTTTGACAGCGTGGCCCGAAGGGCCACCTCAAGCCCGGTCAGCCATTCAGGGACGCGCAGGCGCATATCAAGGCCTTTACCGTTGACACTGCGCAACTCCCACGTCCAGCTATGCGGTCCGTATTCACCCTTCCCCGAGGCAAACCCGGTCATGGATCTGATCATGACTGTCCTTTCCTATAGCCTCACCCTTTTGGATGTTTGCCGCACCTAATGCGATTGACCGGTACAGAGCAAGAGTTGGCTGAGGCCGCATTTGTTTGGGGTAAGTTAACCATTCGTTAAAGAATTGCTCCAAAATTGAATAAACCCGAGTCAAACTACCCCTGGTAATGGCTTGCAGGCCACAAATGCTCCGGTTGTGTTGCATTTTATGAAAATGGCGGCCAATTGACGTAAGGGTTAAAAAATGAAAACCTTTTTCGGGACTGGTTCCGGGTCAGAATTTGGAAAGATCGTCGCAATGGATCGCTTTGACAGTGGGCGCAGCCTTACGCCGATCCGCCAGGCCGAAGCGTATTGGACTGCATTGCTGAGCGGTGACGGTGTTCCGATGCGGTCCCAGGTTGACCCGCGCGGGCTGGAAAACATACTCGAATATACTTTCATTCTTGAACGGATCGCCCCTGGACTGGCTCGGTTTCGCCTTGCCGGAAGTCACCTGAACGGGCTTGCGGGGATGGAGGTTCGTGGCATGCCTGTGACGTCCTTTTTTCAGCCCGATGACCGCGCCAGGATTAAGGATGTTCTGGAGCAGGTATTTGCAGCACCCGCCGTTGCCGAACTGGGTCTGGATTCGAGCGGGATACTGGGGCGTACCCGGATGCAGGCCTGCATGATCCTTTTGCCGCTCAAAAGTGATCTTGGCGACGTCAGCCGGGTTCTGGGGGTCATGGTCGCGGATGGAGCGATTGGTAAAACCCCACGCAGATTTTCGATTACGGATACGCGGATCAAATCGTTTTCGGAAATTCAGGCACCGGTTCCTGCTGCGCCTAAAACCGTTGACGGTTTTGCCGAAGACCAAACGGATTTCAAACGCGCGGCCAAACACCTTCGTCTGGTCGTGTCGCGCGATGACTGAACCAGTCTGAACACCCAGAACAAAAAACAGCGGACCGATGGCCCGCTGTTTTTCTTTCTTTTCGAACACTTAACTTGCGGCGCGTTTTGATCCGTTGCGGCGCAGGTTGGTCAGTTCTTCCGCCACAAGGAACGCCAGTTCCAGCGACTGAGACGCGTTCAGGCGCGGGTCGCAAGCGGTGTGGTAACGATCCGACAGATCCTCTTCGGTCACGGCCCGCACACCACCAGTGCATTCGGTAACGTCGAGACCGGTCATCTCGAAATGGACACCGCCAGGGATCGTGCCCTCAGACTGATGCACGCCAAAGAAATCGCGTACCTCACGCAGGACAGAATCGAACGGACGGGTTTTGTAGCCCGTGGCCGATTTGATGGTGTTGCCGTGCATCGGGTCGCAGACCCAAGTGACCTTGGCGCCTTCTTCCTTCACGGCCTTGACCAGACGCGGAAGGTGTTCACCCGCCTTGCCTGCGCCAAAGCGCGCGATCAGAGTCAGGCGGCCCTCTTCATTTTCGGGGTTCAGCTTCGACATGAGAACCTTGAGGTCTTCTGCCGTCGTCGTCGGACCACATTTCAACCCAATCGGGTTCAGAACGCCACGACAGAACTCGACATGTGCACCATCAGGCTGTCGCGTACGGTCGCCGATCCAGATCATGTGACCAGACCCGGCCAGCCAGTTGCCCGAGGTCGAATCCAGACGGGTCAGCGCCTCTTCGTACTCCAGCAACAGACCTTCGTGACTGGTGTAGAATTCAACAGTCGAGAATTCGTGTGTCGTGTCTGCCGTGATACCGGCCGCTTCCATGAAGTCGATGGTGTCCTGAATGCGATCTGCCACCTCAGAGTACTTCTGAACATCCTGTTCGTCGGTAAAGCCCAGAGTCCACGAATGGACGCGGCTCATGTCGGCGAAGCCACCAGTTGAGAAGGCACGCAGCAGGTTCAACGTGGCCGCCGCCTGCGTGTAGGCCTGCAACATCTTTTCGGGATTCGGGATCCGCGCTTCGGGCGTGAACGCCAGTTCGTTGATGATGTCACCGCGGTAGCTGGGTAGCTCGACACCATCCACAACCTCGGTCGGGGCGCTGCGTGGCTTTGCAAATTGGCCGGCCATACGACCGACTTTAACCACCGGCACCTTGGCACCATAGGTAAGAACCATCGCCATTTGCAGCATCACCTTGAAGGTGTCACGGATCGCATCGGCGCTGAATTGTTCAAAGCTTTCAGCGCAATCCCCGCCTTGCAGAAGGAAGGCCTCGCCGCGACCGGCGGCACCAAGATGTTGCTTGAGGCGCCGCGCCTCACCGGCAAAGACTAGCGGGGGATACTGCGAAAGCTGGGCCTCGACCTTGGCCAATGCGGCCGCGTCGGTATAGTCTGGCATCTGAACCCGGGGCTTGTTGCGCCAGTTCGATTTTTGCCATTCGGTCATAGCTTTGATCTCCGCTGAAGTGTTCAGGTCGCCTCTATACAAAAAGCAATGAAGAGTGACCATATCCCATTTGCGCCTCTTGACGCCGCAAACAAGCTTTGATCATGGTGACTGCCAAATACGCTGCGGGATACCAGGTTTTCCTGCGCAGAATTAAGGACATTTTGTCATGCAAGTGCAACGCCAAGCAGTCACGGTCGAAAATGCTGGGGCCACGCCCCGCCATTTCGTTTTTGTCCTGTTGGACAATTTTTCGCTACTGTCTTTTGCGTCAGCGCTCGACAGTCTGCGCATCGCAAATCGCATGGCGGACAAACAGCTTTATACATGGACACTTTCCGGTGAAGGCGGAAACTCGATTTCATGTTCGGCCGGGACCGAATTCAAGCTGGACCGTGATCTTGAGGAGTTGCAGCGCGACGATGTCGTTCTGATTTGCGGGGGCGTTGACGTACAGGCAGCCACCACCAAACGCATTCTGAACTGGTTACGACGCGAAGCACGGCGCGGATTGCGCATCGGCGGTTTGTGCACGGCTGCTTATACCCTGGCCAAGGCCGGGTTACTGGACAACAAGCGGGCGACGATACATTGGGAAAACTCAGACAGTTTCATCGAAGAATTCGATGAGGTCGAGTTGACGAAAGCTGTCTTTCAAATTGACGGCGGTCGTATGACAACGGCAGGGGGGACCTCGTCTATCGATCTGATGCTCAAGTTGATTGCAGACGACTTCGGCGAAGACCTGGCAAATGCGGTGGCGGATCAGATGATTTATTCGTCAATCCGGACAGATCAGGATACGCAACGTCTGTCGACACCGACGCGGATTGGGGTCCGGCACCCCAAGCTGAGTCAGGTCATTCTCATGATGGAAAAGAACATCGAAGAGCCGATCTCTCCTTCGATTCTGGCCAAGGAAGTCGGTATGTCGACTCGCCAGCTTGAGCGTCTGTTCCGGCGCTATCTCAGCCGCTCGCCCAAGCGGTACTATATGGAACTTCGCTTGCACAAGGCGCGGAACCTGCTGATGCAAACGGATATGAGCGTCATCAACGTAGCCCTGGCATGCGGCTTTGCCTCGCCCAGCCATTTCTCGAAATGCTACCGCGCACATTACAACACCACGCCCTATCGCGAACGCGGAGCGCAGAGCGGGCGGCTATCGGTGTAAGGTCACTCCGCCTTAGCCATTCTGTAAACCGCTCCCTGCCCAACCGAGATAAACCAGATCGACCCGTCTGGCGCTTCGACGATATCGCGGACGCGCTCGGTTTCAGGGCTTCTGATCTGTTCGGCCTCGTGCATCGGCTGAACGTGAAGCCGTGCGATATAGTCAAATTTCAACGACCCTACGAAGATATCACCCTTCCATTGCGGCCATAGCTTGCCGGAATAAACCAGCAGACCGGACGGCGCTATGGAAGGATCCCAGTAGTAAACTGGCTGTTCCAGCCCTTCTTTAGCTGTACCGTCGCCGATTTTTTCACCCGAATAATGCGTGCCATATGAAATAACCGGCCAACCATAATTCCGCCCTGCATGGGGTTGGTTGATTTCATCGCCACCCCGCGCCCCGTGTTCCGAGATCCAAAGTCGGCCAAGCGCGTCCAAATCCGCGCCCTGTGGATTTCGATGACCGTATGACCATATCTCGGGTTCGATATTCGATTGCCCGACAAAGGGGTTATCCGCCGGAACTGTCCCATCGCGATTGATGCGAATGACCGAGCCCATGGGATTGGACGGATCCTGTGCATTCTCCGCCTGTCCCCGTTCGCCCAAGGTCACGAATAATGTCCCGTCCGGCGTTTCGACCACACGGCTGCCAAAATGGCGACCACCTTTACCACCTGGCGATGCCTCGAAAATTACTCGAAGGTTCTGAAGGTTTTTGCCAGTCTCGGACAGGCGCGCAACCGCAACAGCAGTTCCTGCACCGTGGCCTTGCGGTTTTGCGAAGGTCAGAAAGACCTCTCGACTTTGATTGAAATCGCGTGAGATCGTGACGTCCAACAATCCGCCTTGCCCCAAAGTCGCGACCTTTGGAACGCCTGAAACATCCTCCACTTGTCTATTTCGAACATACAGCAACCTTCCATCCCGTTCCGTGACGAGGAAGCTTTCATCGGGTAAAATGCCAATCGCCCATGGGGTCTCCAACCCGCCAACCATTTCTTCCAGTTGGACCATCCCGGCTGAAACCGACAGCGTCTGGGCCGCGGCACTCAAGGCGCACAGTGAGAAAGAGAGAATCATCGCCGTTCTGAGCATTCTGGTCCCTTTCGGTGACAATCAGGGGTGAGTCCCAACAAAACAGATAGAATTTCAAACGAAAAAAACACGTTTGCGTTAGGACTTTTCTTTTCCGAACAGCTTGCCTAGGGTCGTCGCCAGAACGAATACGTTCACAACTGGGAGTAACCATATGAAAAAGCTGCTTACTGCAACTGCAGCAACTGCATTGCTGGCCGGCGCAGCCATGGCCGAAGATGTCAAACTGGGGATTTTGATCGGCTTTACCGGCCCGATTGAATCGCTGGCCCCTGCCATGGGATCAGGCGCGGAACTGGCAATCGCCGAAGTCAACGAATCCGGCAAGTTCATGAACGGTGCCAGCGTGGCTGGTGTACGTGCTGATACCGGCTGTATAGACAATGGTCTGTCCACCTCGAACGGCGAGCGTATGATCGCTGACGGCGTTGCAGGCATCATCGGCGGCGACTGTTCGGGTGTAACCGGCGCGATCCTGCAGAACGTTGCCATTCCAAACGGCATGGTCATGATCTCGCCGTCGGCGACCTCGCCCGGCCTGTCGACCATGGAGGACAATGGCCTGTTCTTCCGCACCGCGCCGTCGGATGCGCGCGAAGGTCAGGTTATGGCTGATATCCTCAAGGATCGTGGCATCAACTCGATCGCGCTGACCTATACCAACAACGACTATGGCAAAGGTCTGGCCGATGCGATCCAGACGTCCTTCGAAGCGGTTGGCGGCGAAGTGACCATCGTTACGGCGCACGAAGACGGCAAGGCCGACTATTCGGCTGAAGTTGGCGCGCTGGCCTCGGCCGGTGGCGACATTCTGGTTGTCGCGGGATATCTGGACCAGGGTGGTCTGGGCATCATCCAGTCGTCGCTGGACAGCGGTGCGTTTGACACCTTTGGTCTGCCCGGCGGCATGATCGGTGACTCGCTGCCCGCAAATGTCGGCCCCGACCTGAACGGCTCGTTCGGTCAGATCGCCGGGTCCGGTGGTGAAGGTGCAGAAAAGTACTTTGCACTGGCCGAAGCAGCCGGGTTTGACGGCTCGTCGCCCTATTCGCCAGAATCCTATGACGCGGCAGCGCTGTTCATGTTCGCCATGCAAGCCGCCGGTTCGACCAACCCCGCAGATTACGCGGGCAAAGTTATGGACGTCGCCAACGCACCGGGTGAAAAGATCTATCCGGGTGAACTGGCCAAAGGTCTGGAACTGCTGGCCGCCGGTCAGGACATCGACTATGTCGGCGCGTCCGGTGTCGAGTTGATCGGCCCCGGCGAAAGCGCGGGATCGTACCGCGAGATCGAAGTGACCGACGGCGAAAACAAGACCGTCAACTTCCGTTGATCCCGCATATCAAGCCATAAAATCAGACAGCCCGGGCCTTGTGTCCGGGCTGTTTCAATGACAAAAGGCTGCACCTCGTTTCACGGGGACAAGGCAAGGGGATACCATGATCGTCGTCGAGGACGTGCATAAGCATTTCGGCGGATTTCACGCGGTGGATGGGGCGTCGCTGGAAATCCAAAAAGGGTCGATCACCGGCCTGATCGGGCCCAACGGGGCCGGAAAAACCACTCTGTTCAACGTGATCGCCGGTGTTCTGCCTCCGACCAGCGGCAAGGTGGTCATGGATGGTGAAGATATCACCGGCCTGCCCCCGCATGAGCTGTTTCACAAGGGTTTGCTGCGCACGTTCCAGATCGCGCATGAATTCTCGTCGATGACCTGCCGCGAAAACCTGATGATGGTGCCCGGTGCGCAATCCGGTGAGGCGCTGTGGAATACCTGGTTCGGGCGCAAGCGCATCGCTGATGAAGAGCGCGCGCTGAAAGCCAAGGCAGACGAGGTGCTGGAATTCCTGACCATCGAACATCTGGCCGATCACAAGGCCGGTCAGGTATCGGGCGGTCAAAAGAAACTTCTGGAACTTGGACGCACCATGATGGTGGACGCCAAGATCGTATTTCTGGACGAGGTCGGAGCTGGCGTAAACCGCACCCTGCTGATGACCATCGCTGATACGATCCTGCGCCTGAACAAAGAGCGTGGTTATACGTTCGTCGTTATCGAGCACGACATGGATTTCATCGGCAAGATCTGCGACCCGGTCATCTGCATGGCCGAAGGAAAGGTTCTGGCCGAGGGCACTCTGGATGAGATCAAGGCAAACGAGCACGTGATCGAAGCCTATCTTGGCACCGGCCTCAAAAACAAAGACAAGCTGGAGGCCCAGACATGACCGCTGGCATGAGAGACAACCCCTATCAGGACGACAAGGGCAACAAGGACGCATCAATTACCAACACGCAAGGTATCGGTACAATGACGCCTGCCCATCGTAAAAGCGGTGCAACACACCGCGTTGAAGGCGGCCCGTTTCTGATCGGTGACACCATGACTGGCGGCTATGGCAAAGGCCCGGATATCCTGCACGACTGTACCATTGCCGTGGATAAGGGTGAGATCGCCGTTATCGTCGGCCCCAACGGTGCGGGCAAGTCAACGGCGATGAAAGCCGTGTTTGGGATGCTGGATGTGCGCGCGGGCTCAGTGCGTCTGGATGGCGAGGATATCACCAGCCTCACCCCACAAGACCGCGTGATCCGCGGTATGGGCTTTGTTCCTCAGACGTCGAACATTTTCACCTCGATGACTGTCGAGGAAAATCTGGAAATGGGTGCCTTCATTCGGCGCGACGATTTCTCGGACACGATGGAGCAGGTCTATGACCTGTTCCCGGTTCTGCGCGACAAGCGCAATCAGCCCGCCGGTGAGCTTTCCGGCGGTCAACGCCAGCAGGTTGCCGTGGGTCGCGCGCTGATGACGCAACCCAAGGTCCTGATGCTGGACGAGCCTACCGCAGGTGTCTCACCCATCGTGATGGATGAGCTTTTTGACCGCATCATCGAGGTCGCACGCACTGGCCTGCCGATCCTGATGGTTGAACAAAACGCCCGCCAAGCACTTGAAATCGCTGACAAAGGATATGTTCTGGTTCAAGGTCGAAATGCCTATACCGGGACAGGTAAGGAATTGCTGGCTGATCCGGAAGTGCGGAAGAGTTTCTTGGGCGGGTGAGAATGAAGTACCTTGCCAAATTCCTTGCGGTTTCCACCTTCTTTTTTGTGCCCGGAAACGGGTTCGCAGAAATTCTGCGTTTGAAGGCGAACGGTGTCGAGATGCACTGTATCGCAAAACACGATTGCAACCCACCTCTTGATTGCGGTGGCGATGATTTCAATGACTGCAAACAACGCAAGGGGTATTGCAAAGACTCCTGAGCTTCGCATTTCAGCCTCTTAAGGCGGAAGATACTAACG
Organism: Ruegeria sp. AE3; assembly: GCF_056542225.1. Lineage (NCBI taxonomy): Bacteria > Pseudomonadati > Pseudomonadota > Alphaproteobacteria > Rhodobacterales > Roseobacteraceae > Ruegeria > Ruegeria sp. AE3. Next base: position 785,651 of record NZ_JBQFZL010000001.1, read on the forward strand.
ATCAAAAACCGTATGGCATGTTCGCGTTTGCTGGTCATGAAAAGTTCGTTTTAACGGGCGCAAAGATTGCTCTGGAAAACCAACAGAACGTAGTTTTGGTTTTGCTGAAGGGTCAACCGCCTTTGGATGAATTTGAGAACTGGAACGTCATGTTGTCAGATAACGGACGAATTAGTGTTCACGTGAAACTTACGAGCGGCATACCGTCTGTGGCTTCTTATCGTGGCGCTTGTCAGGTGCCCAATTAATGGGCTTCCTCACTCTTCCCGTTGTTTTTTGAGCAAACGGGCTAAGACTGAGCATGTGTTTCGCCCACGCTCAAATTATTCCGCCATCCCAAGATTTCCACGCGTCGGCTGCAATCCGGTCACATTGTGCGTTTAGCGCCGGGCGCTGTGAAGGAAACGGTTTCCCGGACAAACAAATCTGATTCCGAGAAATCAAGCGAACCTTCTGAATGAAAAACTCTATTCAGGACCCAAAAATGAAAAAATGGATATGGGTGGCCGTCGCCACTTTGTGCACGAACGCTGCAATTGCGGAAGAACGCCACTTTGTCTGCGTCTCAGACCGCGACGGCAGTGAAGTGCGCCTCAAACGGGCGTCGGAAGGAGACAAGGGCATCATCGAAACCGCAAGTGTTTCTGGCGACGCGATGGTCTTCAAAGGCGTTGGCAACATGACGTTTGTCTATATCCAGGGCGATGAGGTCATGACCTTTGTTGTGAACTATGACGACATGACCTTTGATCTTTCGGTCAAAGGCCCCAACGCGGGGACTGATCGCGGCGCTTGTACTGAAACAAACGCCTGAGCCCCTTCCGACCATCTCGACCACGCACCGGAATTGACCGGTGCGTGACTGAGCCGGGCTTGATGTGGAAAGTCCGTCCTTCTTGAAAGCTTTTCTAGGGTTTTTTCGCTACCAGCAGGAAAATATGACGATAAACCGCGTGCAAAACATTGTGCCCGCGCAGACCGTTATGCCATAAGGTCGCACCCGGACAGTGAGAAGAAATAATGGACTTACTCAACGCGCTTGTTGCGCTTGCCAACTTTGTCATCGTGCCTGCGATTGCCTATGGCAGTCAGTTGGCATTGGGGGCGCTTGGCGTGACCCTGATCTACGGCATCCTGCGGTTTTCGAACTTTGCCCATGGTGACACCATGGCCTTTGGCGCGATGATCGCTGTGCTTGTCACCTGGGGCTTACAGGCCGCTGGTGTCAGCTTTGGGCCGTTGCCGACTGCCCTGCTCGCCCTGCCCTTTGCTATCCTTGGCTGCATCATGCTGGTGTTGGTTACAGACAGACTGGTCTACCGCTTTTACCGCGAACAAAAGGCCAAGCCGGTTATCCTTGTGATCGTTTCAATGGGTGTAATGTTCATCATGAACGGTCTGGTGCGCTTTATCATCGGGCCGGATGATCAAAAGTTCTCGGACGGTGCAAGATTCTTGATATCCGCGCGGGACTTCAAGTCCATGACGGGCCTTCAGGAGGGTCTGGCCATCAAGACCTCGCAAGGGATCACCCTGATAGTGGCCGTTATTGCCGTGGCCTTACTGTTCTGGTTCCTCAACAAAACACGAACCGGAAAGTCGATGCGCGCCTATTCCGACAACGAGGATCTGGCGCTTTTGTCCGGCATCAACCCTGAACGTGTTGTGATGATCACCTGGATCATCGTAGCCGCCTTGGCGACCACAGCGGGTGTTCTTTACGGGTTGGACAAAAGCTTTAAACCCTTCGTCTATTTCCAGCTTCTGCTGCCGATTTTCGCTTCAGCAATCGTGGGGGGGCTGGGCAACCCGCTGGGCGCGATTGCCGGCGGGTTCATCATCGCGTTTTCCGAGGTGACGATCACCTATGCCTGGAAAAAAGTACTGACCTATGTGGCCCCCGAAAACCTGGAGCCGTCCGGATTGGTTCAGCTCCTGTCCACCGATTACAAGTTCGCTGTCAGCTTTGTCATCCTGCTGATCGTGCTTCTGTTTAAGCCCACGGGCCTGTTCAAGGGAAAAGCAGTATGACCGATTCTGTCAAAAACACTCTGCTTTTCATAGCTGTTGGCAGCCTCATTCTGCTGACCGGTTTCACGCAAAGCTGGAACACCGCCGTTCTGATTCTGAACATGGGGCTGATCTCGGCCATCATGGCGATCGGTGTGAACCTGCAATGGGGCTTTGCGGGCCTGTTCAACGTGGGGGTCATGGGCTTCGTCGCGCTGGGCGGTCTGGCCGTGGTGCTAGTATCAACAGCGCCTACCCCGGGTGCCTGGGGCGCAGGCGGTTATGGTATCGTTCTGTCTTTGCTACTGGGGGCTGCCACTGTTATTGCAGCCGTACTGGTGGCAACGAGAATGCCCAAAGGCCGGGTGCAGACGCTGACAATAATCACTGTCCTTATCGTCGGCTTTTTCCTCTACCGGGCCGTGTTCGACCCCAATGTTGCCGCAGTTGAAGCCATTGACCCGGCGATTGCCGGTAACATCGGTGGACTGAACCTGCCCGTTCTGCTGGCCTGGCCTGCCGGAGGTCTGCTGGCTGCCGGGGCGGCATGGCTGATTGGCAAAACCGCGCTTGGGCTGCGGTCAGATTATCTGGCGATTGCCACGCTGGGTATCGCCGAGATTATCATCGCCGTCATGAAGAACGAGGACTGGCTGGCCCGCGGCGTGAAGAACGTCTATGGCATCCCGCGCCCCTCGCCGGTTGTCGGGTATGAAGTTGACTTGCAGCAAGATCCGGCTTTTCTTGCCCGCGCCGAATGGCTGGGGCTGGATCCGGTCACTGCATCCACCCTTTCGGTGAAACTTGGGTATTCGCTGCTGTTCATGCTGGTTCTTCTGGCGCTGCTGTGGATGGCGCAGATGGCGCTGAAAAGCCCGTGGGGCCGCATGATGCGCGCAATCCGCGACAATGAAGTTGCAGCCGAAGCAATGGGCAAGGACGTCACCCGTCGCCACTTGCAGATTTTCGTATTAGGGTCGGCCATTTGCGGCATCGCTGGCGCGATGATGACCACCCTGGACGGACAGCTGACACCGGGCACCTACAATCCGTTGCGCTTTACCTTCCTGGTTTGGGTCATGGTGATCGTTGGTGGTTCCGGCAACAACTTCGGAGCCGTTCTGGGCGCGTTCCTGATTTGGTTCTTGTGGGTTCAGGTCGAGCCGATTGGCTTGTGGTTGATGAGTGTGATCACCGCAGGCTTACCGGATGGCAGCGCGCTGAAGTCACATCTTATTGATAGTGCCGCACATATGCGCCTTTTCACGATGGGCCTGATCCTATTGATTGTTCTCAGATTCAGCCCAAGGGGTCTGATCCCCGAGAAATAGACCGACGCCACGTTCCAATACACAAAACCGCGCCACTAATCTGGCGCGGTTTCTTGATTCTTAAGGTTTTTCTGAATAAACGGACCCACCACAGTGTTTCTGATTTGCGGCAGGTTGCTGGCACTCACCCTCGCCTATGCCGTTTCAATCGACCAACAAGACGAGTAGACAAGAGTAGAAAATGAAAGCACCACATCTGAAATCACTCATTCTGTTTCCGGCTATTGCGGTTGTAGTATCCGCATGCGTTCCCAGCCCCGAAGATCTTGAGACGACGCCGGTCAAGGTACAGACTCCTAAAGGTGTTGTGACCTGCCAGCTCTATCGTCAGGATCGTGTGACCTGGGACCGCGCAATCGACTTCCCAGCCACAAAGATGTCTGTCCCCGAGGCTGACGCCTATTGCCGTCAGGAAGGCCAACGCCGACTGAAGTAAACGCGACAGCGCCCCCAACGGGCGCTGCGTTCTTACCTGTTGCGGAACAAACCGCCGAGGATACCGCGCACGATCCGGCGCCCGGTAGTGCCTTTAAGCTCTTTGATCACCGCTTCGGTCATCGCTGTGGCAAAGGTGTCCTGCTTGCGCTCAACCCGGGATGAGGACCGGCCAACCCGGCTGCCCGAATATCTGCGGGCCGAAGAGTATTCGCGTTCGATCGGCGATTGCGCTTCAAAAACTTCGTCGGATTCGGCCAGTTCTGCGGCATTGGCCGCAGCTTGGGCCCGCGCCTGAAGAATCTCGAAGGCAGATTTTCGATCTATGTTCTTGTCGTATTTCCCCGCCATTGGGGAAACTGCTAGAATGTCCCGGCGTTCGGCATCTGAAATTGGCCCCAGCTGAGATCCCGGCGGGCGAATAAGCGTGCGCTCGACCACGCCCGGAACACCTTTCTTTTGCAGCATGGAAGTAACGGCTTCCCCCACGCCGACTTCGCGAATTGCCGTTTCCGTGTCAAAAGTCGGATTCTCGCGATAGGTTTCAGCGGCCAGCCTCAGGTTCTTTCGGTCCCGCGCCGTGAATGCCCTTAATGCGTGCTGAATACGGTTGCCCAGCTGTCCAAGAATATCTTCCGGGATATCGGCGGGACTCTGAGTAATGAAGTATACCCCCACCCCCTTTGAACGGATCAGGCGGGCGACCTGTTCGACCTTGTCCACCAGTACCTTTGGCGCATCGTCAAACAGCAGATGGGCCTCATCAAAAAAGAACACCAGCTTTGGTTTTTCAGGGTCTCCGACCTCTGGCAGCTCTTCGAACAGTTCACTCAACAGCCATAACAGAAACGTTGCATAAAGTCTTGGGGCGGCCATCAGTTGGTCTGACGCCAGAATGTTCACCATCCCCTGCCCGTTTTCGTCTGTTCGCATCAGATCGGCCAGATCCAGCGCCGGTTCTCCAAACAGCTTTGTACCGCCCTGATTCTCGAGGACCAGCAGACGTCGCTGAATCGCACCGATCGAGGATGTAGATACATTGCCGTATCGCAATGACAGTTGCGCCCGATTCTCTCCGATCCAGACCAGCAGCGCCTGTAGGTCCTTAAGGTCCAGCAACGGCATCCCTTCTTCGTCGGCCACGCGGAATGCGATATTCAGGATACCTTCCTGCGCCTCACTCAACTCCAGTAACCGCGATAGTAACAGCGGGCCCATTTCCGTCACTGTCGTGCGCACGGGATGGCCCTGTTGGCCAAACAGATCCCAGAATGTCACTGGGCAGGCAGAATAGGCAAAATCATCGAACCCGATCCGACCAGCCCGGTCTTGGAACGCCTGATGTAGTTTGTGCGTCTCGCTGCCCGGAAGGGCCAGCCCAGACAGGTCCCCTTTCACATCCGAGAGGAAAACTGGGACACCCGCCTGAGAAAACCCTTCTGCAAGAATCTGCAATGTCACAGTCTTGCCGGTACCAGTTGCCCCGGCAATCAACCCATGGCGGTTCGCATATTTCAACGCCAGTTCCTGCGGCTGGCCATAGTTTTCACCGCCACCGCCCAAAAAGATATTCGTGCCCATTAACATTGCCTTATTGTTCACCGATCCGCCGCCAGCATACAAAGTTAACCTTTGACTGCGATAGTCTATTTGCCTTGCATTGCGGGGCAGACTTCCTCCCTGTCGACTGGCCGTGCCTGCTGGCACGGCCCTTTTGGTTCGGCCACTGGATTATTATTCTGGCGCATAGATTAAAAATTGAGGATAGCTGTTGACCCGTGTGCGCCCCTTACGTAGGGTTTGCGCATAAATAAGTCGGCCAGTCCGACGGGGAGAAACTTATGGGGAAGGGAGCTGGTCGAACAGCTCCCTTTTTCTAATCTCCGAAGGTGCGGTTCCAGCCCTCAGGCAAGAATCCGTTCACCTTCGCAAAGGCTGTTCTGTTAGTGCCTGACACTGGTTCAGAAGAGTGTTAAACGAAGCGAAAAGATCAATCATCAACCCGAGGCATTCATGTTCAAGAAAATCCTTTCGTTCAACACGGTCGCCGCCGTTCTGCTGTCCGGAGCAGCGTATGCACAAGACACAACCACAACCGCGCCAGACGCTGGTCTGGACCTAGGTCAGGAAGGACCCCGGGTCGGAGAACAGTTCGTAAAGGAAGAATTCGGCGATTGGGACGTATCCTGTATCAAGGCACAGGAAGGCGAGGATCCTTGTGCCATCGTTCAGGTTCTGGAAGGCAACAATGGTGATCCGATCGCAGAAGTATCGATCGGGAAACTGCCGGAAGGTGGTGCCGCCGTTGCTTGGGCAAACGTCATCGTACCCCTGGAAACACTGCTGCAAGCGCAACTGGCCCTGTCAATCGATGGCGCTCCGCGTAAATTGTACAACTATCACCAATGCGTTCCCGTGGGCTGCATCGCGCAATTAGGTCTTAGCCAAGGGGATATCGATGCGATGAAAGCTGGCACTAAAGCGACGTTTTCGCTGGTTCCAGCCCGTTTCCCGGATCAGGTTCTTGAAATGGACATGTCGCTCTCCGGCTTCACATCGGGCTTTGACGCTCTGAACGTCAACACAAACTAAGAAAAAAACATCCGTGGAAGCCGCCGTATTAGTAACGGCGGCTTTTTCACTAAACCCGCTTCAGGGCCAGTACGGCATTTAACCCACCAAAGGCGAATGCGTTGCTGAGAGCGACGTCGACCTTTGCCTCGCGCGCTTCGTTCGGCACGACGTCCAACGCGCATTCCGGGTCCGGTTCCTCATATCCGATCGTCGGTGCAATGACACCGTCCCGCAGCGCCATGATACAGGCCAGCAGCTCAACCGCGCCGGTCCCGCCAATCAGATGACCGTGCATGGATTTCGTGGACGAGATCATCAGATCGTCGGCGTGTGGGCCAAATACGTCGGCCACAGCTGCGCATTCGGTTTTGTCATTTGCAGCCGTTCCGGTGCCATGAGCGTTGATATAGCCCACATCTTTTGCGTTCAGCTTCGCATCGGCCAAAGCACCAGCCATGGCACGCGCGGCCCCTTGTTTGCTGGGCATCACAATGTCCGAGGCATCCGATGACATGGCAAAGCCGACAACTTCGCACAGAATTTCGGCACCTCGGGCCCGGGCGTGTTCGTATTCTTCAAAAACAAAGACGCCTGCCCCTTCACCCTGCACCATTCCGTTGCGGTTGGCACTGAACGGGCGACATGCGTCTTTCGACATCACGCGCAACCCTTCCCAGGCTTTGACACCGCCGAAACACAGCATGGATTCCGAGCCCCCCGTTACCATGACCGGAGCCGCGCCACTACGCACCATCTGAAAAGCCTGAGCCATCGCATGATTTGACGACGCACATGCTGTCGAGACCGTGAAACTTGGGCCCTTCAGGTTGTGTTCCATGGAAACGTGGCTTGCGGCAGCATTGTTCATGAGTTTTGGAACGACAAAGGGATGTACCCTGTTTTTTCCATCCTCATAAACCGAACGGTAATTGTCATCCCAAGTCGAAACACCACCGCCCGCAGTCCCCAGAACAACACCTGATCTGGCTGCAAGTTCGCCATGAAACTCGATACCCGACTGCTCAATCGCCTCTTTGGCTGCCGTCAGGGTGAATTGGGTGAAGCGGTCGTACAGCGACATCTGCTGTCGGTTGAACCGCCCTTCTGCCTCGAACCCCCGGACCTGTCCGCCGATCTTGATGGCCAACCGGTCGACATCCCGAAATTCCAGATCGGAAATACCACAACGACCTTCGCGCATGGCTTCCAGCGTGTCAGGGACCGAATGGCCCAGCGAATTGATCGTACCCGCTCCGGTTATGACAACGCGTTTCATGAGCGTTTGTCAGACCTTTTCCGACACAAGCTTTTCGATCCCAGAGATGATCGCAGCCACATTCGAGATATCAAAATCACTGGCCTCGGGTTCGTTGGCATTGAAAGGAATCGAAATGTCGAACTCTTCCTCGATGGCAAATATGCTTTCGACCAGTCCAAGGCTGTCGATACCCAGATCTTCCAGCGTGCTTTCGGGCGTTACATCCGATGGCTCCAGAACGGCCTGCTCTGCAATGATCGCGATGACGCGGTCGCTGATGCTCATGTCGATCCCCTGATTATCAGTTTGAAGTTGATTTAATCGCTCGGGGTCTGTTTGAAAACAGCCTTTTTGAGTGCCTCGACGTCGCGGGCCATGCGGGGCAAGCGTCGTTGCGCCTTGTAGATATCCGTATGCGTTTCCATTTTGACGCCGGGATACCCCATGATCACGCGGCCGGCGGGAACATTGGACAGTATCTTGGTGCCGCCTCCGGCAATAACCCCGTCCCCGATGAATATGTTGTCGACAACGCCGGTCTGACCGCCCAGAACCACGTTGTTTCCGATCTCAACCGATCCCGACACACCAGTCTGACCGCACAGCAGGCAGTCCTGACCGACGCGAGTGTTGTGCCCGACATGGACCAGATTATCCAACTTGGATCCGTTGCCGATACAAGTGTTTCGGATCGTGCCATTATCGATTGTACAATTCGCGCCGACTTCGACGTCATCACCGATTTCCACCGCACCCAACGAATGAATGCGCAGCCAGCTCTGTGCTTTGGCCTCACCCTGATCGCCCATTGTCTTGCGTACATTTTCGACGCCCGAGACTTCGGGTGTTACGAAGCTGAACCCGTCCCCTCCGATCCGGGCACCGGGTTGCGCGATAAAGCGATCTCCGATCCGCGCCCGTGCGCCAATGCTGACCATTTCGCGCAACACCGCCTGGTCGCCCAATATGGCGTCCATTCCCACCACGCACTGTGCCCCTATGACAGAGCCTGCGCCGATCCGGGCGCGCGCGCCCACAACAACCAACGGACCAATCGCCACATCCGGACCGATTTCAGCGGTCGGGTCGATCACGGCCGAGGGGTGAATCCCGGGTTCAACTCCCTGCCCCCGATCCAGCATGGCCGTGATGCCAGCCATGGCCATGCGGGGACGTTTGACAAAGATCGCGGCACGCAATCCCATCGCCTGCCAGTCGGCCCCTTCCCAAAGGACAGCCGCACGTGCGGCTCCGTTGGCAAGCGCCTCGGCATATTTCGGAGACATAGCCATCGCCAAATCTGTCGGACCTGCGTCGCCCGGTTCGGCGGCGCGCACGATCGTCAGGCCGCCATCGCCCTGACATTCTGCCCCCAGAGACTCGGCGATCTGTTGTACGGTAAACTGCATGGCGGGCTTCCTTTTGGCAGGATTTGCCCTGTGCTTACCCCTGAACGTCCGGCAGGGCCACCCCTGCCTTTTGCAAGGCTTCCCAAATCTTGCCGTCCCGCCCATAAACATCGCGGCGATACTGCACTTCGCCTTTGGGCCCGATATAGGCCGTGCGATAAATCAGATGCACCGGAACTTTCTGCTCCAGATTGACTTTGGTTTCTTTTCCGGTGTTCAGAACGCGATGGAAGAATGCCTTTGGATCTTCCTCCTGTTTGGCCAGCAAGGCGTAAGCAAATTCAAAGGGCTGGGCCAAGCGGATACACCCATGTGAAAAGGCCCGAACCTCACGCGAGAACAGGTTTTTCTGTGGAGTATCATGCAGATAGATGTTGTGCTTATTGGGGAACATGAACTTCACCAGACCCAGCGCATTGCTTTGGCTGGGCGGTTGGCGCATTGCGAAAGGAAAATTTCTGGTCGTAAACTGGGTAAAATCCACCGCACTCCGATCGACTTGCCTGCCGCTTCTGTCAGTTATCAGAATATGGCCCACGGCATTCGGGTTTGATTGCAGCTTCGGCAGGTATTCCTTGGTCACGATCGAGCGGGGAACATGCCAACTTGGGTTAATCACCATATGCTCCATCTCATCCGAAAACTCCGGACTTCTGCGATCATGAGCATTTTTACCGATGACTGCGCGGGTTTCAAAAGTGACTTGCCCGTCGTCCACGATCTTGGCTGAGAAATCGGCTTGGTTCACAAGGATATGACGCGTACCTCGTTCCCGAGGCAGCCAGCGTTCGCGTTCCAACGCAACGTAAACGGCTTTCAACCGGTCTGTGGCTGGACGGTTAATCTCGGCAATCGTCCCCTTGCCCGCCACGCCATCGGGTTCAAGCCCATGCGCTGTTTGAAAGGTGCGTACACCTTCCAACAACGCGTTGTCGAAAGACGGGCTGGCGGATGGTTTCATGTAACCCATCACCACCAGACGGTCGCGCAGCTTGACAACATTCGGTCCGGTATCACCGTATTCCAGCTTGTTTTCGGGCACTGTTGGCCCCCATCCGCCCTGGAACACCAGTTTTTCCAGAACCAGCTTCTGCTTCATCAGCGCGCGGTATTGATGTGTTTGCGGTGACAGGGCTGCAAAGTAGGCCGCGCCCTGAGTGTTTATTCCCTGCAAATGCTCGGCCGCGCTGCGACGATCTACGGATCGAACCAGCCCCTCATCGACACTGCTGGGCCGGATTATGCCTGCGTAAAGCGCGTCGGCGTATTCGACAAAGATACGGCTCAGCTCTGCTTCAACAGCACCGAGATCGCGCACCGAACGGGCCTTTTCCATCTTCTCCATCACGGCGGCAACAGTCGGCTCGGCCTGTGGCAGGCCATGCAGATGCGCATTCGTAAGCGCATTGATCAGCGCCGCCCGGCGCCGTGTGTGTTCGGGCGTATCACCCACCCAAACTGGCGAAAACCCGTTCGCCCGGTAGAATTCGACCAATTGCGGCGCCTGCGGCGTATGTTCAGCAATCGCCATCTGAAACGCAGTCCCTGGCACCGCTTCAGGCGACGTATTGGCGACAGATGCAGTAGCCACGAAACACGCGGCAAACAGGATGCTGGTACTGGTGCGGAGAACGGAAAGCATAGGATGGCCTTGAAATTCAATAGCTTGAACTGGTGATTGATACGTCGCACGATTATGCAGTCGCGTCAGAACGCTTGTCCACTCACGAAATCCTTACCAATTCGCTTCTTCGTGGGCCTGATGCGCGTTTGCATCGGCAGGGTGACCCAAAGCCCACAACTGCGAAATTTTCGTGATTCGCTGTGACATATGCGCAAAAAACTGCCGAAATTTCCCCCTTGAAAAGGTGCAATTGAAACACTTCTTGGCCGTCGATTCCGATTGTGCCATACATTCCGCATCTGGGATGGGAATAATTAAGACAGTGCACGTAACATCGTGTGCAGGCAGGAACAGTACGGGACGAAACTAAAATGACAGAGAGCAGTTCCTCGGGCTTGACCCGGCGTGCCCTATTGGGAGCGTTTGCAGCAACGGCAGTCGTAGCAGCACCCACCTACTCCAACGCAGCAGGCTTTTTACGCGGTGGCGGCGATATTCGTCGCATTCGTATGTATTCCGGTCGCACTGGCGAACGGTTGGATATGATCTATTGGGTCGATGGTAAGTATATCAAGGACGCTGTCAAAGAAGTGAACAACTTCATGCGTGATTGGCGCACAGATCAGGTAAAATCCATCGATTTGCGCACGATTGATATCATGGCGGCATCACACAACCTGCTGGATGTCAACGAACCCTATATGCTGTTGTCAGGCTATCGCTCTCCTCAGACCAACGCAATGCTGCGCTCCCGGTCGCGCCGTGTGGCGCGCAATTCGCTTCATATGGAAGGGCAAGCAGCTGATCTGCGCCTTGCCTCCCGCTCGGTTTCACAGATGGCCAAGGCAGCGATGTCGTGCCGCGCAGGCGGAGTTGGTCAGTATTATGGATCGAACTTCGTACACATGGATTGTGGCGTGGTTCGCACCTGGCGCGGGTAACACCCGGACGCTTTTGGTCTGTTCAGAACCTATTCTGACTGTATCTTCCGGTCGGTTTTCTCGTAGTCGTAGCGATTGGCGGCAGAGCCGCCAAGTCTGCTAATTTGCTATTCTCGGCACCTGACAGAATATCTCTCCCTCAACCTCAACGGAATTACTGGCTTCAACGATTCCCATGGCCTCTTGTAAGAAGCCTCCAGCAGAGGCGGACAGTATAACAATATCTTTGACTATAAGCGCCATTGCGCTGGGCATTCGCACCCAAGCAGCCGTGTCTGCGCCAACAAGCGCGATGCCTTTTCCTTTTGTCGGGTATCGGAACACACGCACTAATCGATCCGAAGTCGCCAATCTTTCGGTGACTGAAAAGTTCGGAGTGATGTCGTGTCCCGCTTTACCGTGTGCTAACTGGAGACGCCAAATCCCAATGCGAATTTTATCCATCCAATCCAACAACAACCTAGCGTCCGTGCCAAGCAGGTAGCCTTCCTCAATCCTTTTGAACACCTCCTTGATAAGCTCCTCCAGTCGCCCGTAGTGTTGATTGCAACCAGTGCAAGCTGGAAGGGTCAAGTTGGACCAAAGTAGGCTCCGCTCCCCGTCAGGGGTCCAAAAGACAGCTGGTTTCTTTTGGTTCCCAGCAAGCCTCTGAAGCCACATTGGGATAATGTGTTCAAGGTTCTTGTTGTCAGGCTTTTGGCCACAGAAAACACATTGTCGCCAATGACGTTCTTCACTTTTCAATGTTTTTCCAATGCTCGTCTTAAACTGAGGAGAAACGTGTTTGATTACGCTGGATCACAAGGGAAGGATTCTATCAAGGCCACGGCTAGTCCTTGTGTGAAAGGTATCGACCATTGGTCAGGGTTGTTGTCTGCCCACTTGTAGAAAGAATGAACAATAGACTTGTTTGTTCCACCCGAACCAACAGCTAGCGGTCCAGCGTAACCGGGTGTATTACAGTTTTCCCTCATCACGACATAAATGCCGCGAGTGATGCCTAAGCAAAAACCGAGATCGCTGTGGTCCTGTGCGTGTTCTAGTGCTCGGTTTTCATAGTAATTGCGACAAATTTCCCAGCCCTTTCCAACCGAAAGTTCGGAAGACTGATCGGCATAGACGGGCAAAGTAGATGCCACGACTATTGAGAAAATAATGGTTAAGTTCTTCATCTACCGCTCTCTGGTTTCTCGAAGGATGTCGAGAATTTTTAAAACCCTATTATCCTTTTGTTATTTTTTCCTATTACTTACAATGACGCCTTAAACGACATAAATGACGATTTCTTTGAGCTGTCGTCGGCAAACTAGATGAACATTTCATTACCGTTCCGTTTACTCCTGAGCCGTAGCACGCTCTGCGCTCCCAAGGCCTGACATACTTTCTGTATCTATCCGTATCAGTTGGAGTTCATGCAGGATGCCCTCTTTGAAATGAAACGGTCTGATCCAGTATCGCAAGAACGGCCTTATGAGCCTCTTCAGAAAAAGGCAGCATAACCAAGGGGGCCATTTTCGCTGCCCTCAGTTCTTCAGGTTCAAAGTCTGGCCTGACTTTTAGCGTAATGTTCTTGTCGTCTTTCATTTCTCTTCACTTCACCAAGTTATGTCAGACGTCGAGCGCGTTCTGACTCGCATTCGATCATATGCAGTAGATGATTATGAAGAACCGAGAGTTCATGTCCTAAGGGTCGTGAGAGTGAGCGAGAAGTTCGCCTACAAACTCATCCGGCTCTATGTCGTATTTGTCGTACTCGACGGCTTGACCCGGCTTCAGGCCATACTTTCGAAGTACCGCCATTCCCTCCTCTCTAGTCTGAAGGTCTGATTGCCCCTTCGATCTCAACAGGCTCCATTCCCTGTCGATACGTCTAGTTTCTTCGAATGACCGCTTTGCCGCCAACGCAGGGTTGTCTGTATTGAGCGAGGAAAACAGATGGGCTTTTCCATTGTATTTATTCTGTAGGTCGGCCGGAATTCGGCGGCGATAGTAGGCCGTACCTCTACGCCACTCTACGTATTTTATCTTCATACTGATTGGGCCAATTTTGAACCAACTTGCTGCCATGTGTCACCTAATGTGTCACCTAACAGAGCGCAATAACAATCTAATACGTTGTATTTATTGGATTTTGTCGATTGAAATGGCGCACCTGAGAGGATTCGAACCTCTGGCCTCTGCCTTCGGAGGGCAGCGCTCTATCCAGCTGAGCTACAGGTGCCTTGGCCGTTAGCTAACCTTGTTCCAATCCGGGTGCAACTGCAAATCGCGATTGCCGCACTCTTATCAAAACCAAAATCAGGCAAACAGATCATGCGCCAATTCAAGCGCTTCGATCAGTGTATCAACTTCATCGGTAGTGTTATAGAGACCAAAGCTGGCGCGGCATGTTGCAGTCACCCCCAGATGGTCCATCAGCGGCCCGGCACAGTGGTGACCGGCGCGAACCGCTACACCTTTCTTGTCGAGAATGGTTGAGACGTCGTGAGCATGGCCAGCACCGTCCAGCGTAAAGCTGAAAATCGCGGCCTTGTCCGGGCGAGTGCCTTGAACCTGCAACCAGTTCAGCCCAGTCAGACGTTGCATCGCGTAATCGCGCAAGCTGGATTCATGAGCTGCGATGTTTTCCATCCCCAGGTCCATCATATACTCCAGCGCCACGCCAAGACCGATGGTCTGTACGATCCCCGGCGTGCCGGCCTCGAACTTCATTGGCGGGTCATTATAGATGATCTGATCCTTGCTGACCTCTTTGATCATGTCGCCGCCACCGATAAAGGGGCGCATTTCGGCCATGCGTTTGGATTTGATGTAAATCGCACCTGACCCTGACGGCCCATAAAGCTTGTGGCCTGTGATCGCGTAGAAATCGCACCCTATTTCTTCGACATTTACCGGCATGTGAACGGCACCCTGACTGCCATCAACCAGAACCGGGACGCCCTTGGCGTGGGCACCATCAGTTATGGCTTTCACATCTACAACCGTACCCAGCACGTTCGAGCAGTGTGTCACTGCAACCAGCTTGGTTTTCGGTCCGATTGCATCGATTACCGCCTGCGGGTCAAGCCCGCCCTCTGCGTCGACGTCGACCCATTTCAGCACGACGCCCTGTCGTTCGCGCAGGAAATGCCAGGGTACGATGTTTGCATGGTGCTCCATCACACTCAGAACAATCTCATCGCCCGCTTCAAGTCGCGGCATAGCCCAGCCATAAGCGACCAGGTTGATCCCTTCGGTCGTACCAGAGTTCAGGACGATCTCATTCTCGTTCGATGCCCCCAGAAACCGCGCGATCGTGCCACGAACGGCCTCGTATTTCTCTGTCGCAAGATTGGACAGGAAATGCAGGCCACGATGGACATTTGAATACTCCTCGGCATAGGCCCGCGTCACCGCGTCAATGACCACCTGAGGTTTCTGAGCCGAAGCACCATTGTCGAGATACGTTAAAGGCTTGCCATTCACCTGACGCGACAAGATCGGAAAGTCAGAGCGGATTTTCTGCACATCATACATAAGAGAGGTATTCCTAGACGGGCCCGGTTGGGCTTAGAAACAGAACGAAGGGGATGGCGACAAGGGCTGACAACACAATTACCGCAAAGGATTTCCAGAGCGACCCGAGTTGATGCGCTTCGTTCAGAAAATGAAGCGTGACGTAAAGGCTCAGGATTGCTGTCGCCAACAATGACATCATCATCAGGAACGGTAGGGTCAGGCTCAAGATCAGCGTCACGACCAAGGCGGCTATTTGCAGGAATTGCAGCCAGATCGTCAAAACCATCAGATCATCGAACTTCGCCAGACCTCCAAGCATTCGCCCGACCAGCAGGAATGCGACGATGCTCAGCATCATGGCCCCGGCCGAGCGCACCAAAACCATGGGAATGCTTTCGAGCGCCGGAGAGGGTTGGCCTTCCGCCATTGTTATTGACAAACCTATTCCCAATTGGACAACGCAGTTCAAAACGACCGCCAGTGCAAATGCCAGCCAAAGCACTTCTCGCCCCAGCTTGAGCGCCATCAGCCGTCGCGCCGCTTCGGCCGGGTTCCTGATCGTCAGGACAGCCATATTTCCCAGAAAACTCGAATTCATGCGACGGACCTTTGCACTTGTCTGAGACCGGATACCCAGAACCAGACAAAAACAGCAACCCAGACAAGACCCACAATCGTCAATGTAGGCCCTGGTCCGATAAACCCGGCGACAAGGCCGTTCAGCAGAACCAGCGGTGCAGACGACAACAGCGCCCAGAACAACGCCAGGCGCGCACCATAAGCGCTTCCCTGACCGCCAAACAAGCGCGCCGCCCAATGAGACACCAGTGCCAGCGTGTAAAAGACCAAGGGCAGAATGAACACGGATCCGAGCAGAGCACCACCCAAAAGCATGTTCAGCTCAACGCCTTCCAGATGCGCTTTGCGCGCAAGGCCAGGCATCTGGGCGATGAATGCCACCACACAAAACGCCATAACAAAGATCAGCGCCCGGTCTTCTCGTTGACCCATATCCAGAAGCCTGCGCACCACCCGCCCCGGCCCCTTGTACGTTGCTAGGATATCCGACGACAGGGCCATCAGCTTCGGCGCGCCAGCCACCCTTCCAGACGGCTTACGATTTCATCTGCCAAAGTGCTGTCTTCGATCTCATCCACTGCTTCGGCCAGGAATGCCAGCGTCAACATGTTGGTCGCGTCCTTGGCCGGAACACCCCGTGACCGAAGATAGAACAACGCCGTATCGTCAATCGCACCCGAGGTTGAGCCATGGGAACATGCCACGTCATCGGCGTAGATCTCAAGTTCCGGTTTAGCGAGGAACTGGCTGTCATCATCTAAAAGCAGCGATTGACTGATTTGGTAACCATCGGTTTTCTGGGCCCCTTGCTTTACAAGGATCTTGCCCTGAAACACTCCGGTCGCACCGTTGCGAAGCACTTTCTTAAAGACCTGACGGCTTTCGCAATTCACCGCGTCATGGGTGATGAACACCGTGTCATCATGGTGGAAATCACCATCCCCAACACAGGCCCCGGCCACATGCGCCACCGCATTGTCGCCGGTCAGTTCAACGACCTGTTCGTTACGGGTCAGCACCCCATTCGCAGTCAAGGTGAAGGACTTGTAGACCGACTCTGCCCCCAAACGCGTGAACATATGGGTCGCGGCGCGACGTTCGTGGTCCCTGCCCTGCGCCCGCACATGATGCAGCGTCCCCTTGTCGGCAATTTCAATCTCTGTACATTTGTTGAAACGCGACGCCGCCGGGCCGGATTCAAGAATAGTCACCTCGGCCCCGCTTTCCACGCGAATAACGTGATGCAGGATCGCGTCGGATGTCGGCGAGGCATGACGATAGATCAGGTTGATCGGTTTGGAGGGTTTGCCCGTAACGTGAATGGCAACGCCGTCCGACGCAAAAGCCGTGTTCAATGCAGCCAACGGGCGTTGAACCGGGGACTGGCCGCGCGCTTCCAGAACGCCATACAGGTCTTTTGCCCAATGAATGTCTTTGCAGCAGATGTCTTCAATCCGGTCGATCTTGACACCGTCCAGCGACAGGTCATCGGATTCCTCGGCGCTGAAGACCCCGTCGACAAAAACAATTTTCAAACGGTCAAGGTCGTTGAAAAGCACCGGTTCATCATTGATAAACACCGCCGCAGGCAAAGCCTCGGCAGAAATCAGACTATCGGGTTGAGTGTATTTCCAATACTCATCCCGGCGCCCCGGCAGGCCGGATTCCAGAACACGCGCCAAAGCGTCTTCGCGTGCACCACGGGTGCAGCCCGCATCGGGCATGATCAACGTAGCCAGACGCGCCTCGGTTGCGGATTGTTTCGCTTGCGGCAAAGCCATCAGTTCACCTCGGCCAGAATGTCGGCATAACCGTTGTTTTCAACCTCAAGCGCCAGTTCAGGTCCGCCCGTCTTAACGATGCGACCATTGGCCATGATATGCACAACATCCGGTTTGATGTGATCCAGCAGGCGCTGATAATGCGTGATCACCAGGAACCCACGGCCTTCGTCCCGCAGGGCATTCACACCTTCGGCCACCAGTTTCATCGCGTCCACATCAAGGCCCGAGTCGGTTTCGTCCATGATGCACATCTTGGGTTCAAGCATGGCCATCTGCAGGATTTCGTTACGCTTTTTCTCACCGCCCGAAAAACCAACATTGACCGGGCGCTTGAGCATATCCGCGTCGATCTTTAGCGTCTTTGCTTTGGCACGCACCTCTTTCAGAAAGTCTGCGGCAGACAGTTCCTCTTCGCCACGGGCCTTGCGCTGCGCGTTTACCGCGGTGCGCAGGAACGTCATGTTGCCAACGCCGGGGATTTCAACCGGGTATTGGAAGGCCAGGAAAACACCTGCTGCCGCGCGCTCTTCCGGTTCCATCTCCAGCAGGTTCTGACCGTCCAGAGTGGCCGAACCTTCGGTCACTTCGTACCCGTCGCGCCCCGACAGAACATAGCTAAGGGTCGATTTGCCCGACCCGTTCGGACCCATGATCGCGTGTACCTTGCCAGCCTCGACCGTCAGGTCCACACCTTTGAGGATCTGCTTGTCTTCTTCTTCAAGCTGTACGTGCAGGTTTTTGATTTCCAGCATTTTTTGTCCTTTTGCGTATCGCAAGGGGCGTCTTGGCCCCGCATTGTTCTAGCCCAGTAATCTGCGGATCAATCTGGCGAGGATCCAACCTAGGATCGCCCCGCCACCTACCGCCCAAACCGGGTTGATGAATTCCATGTAATGGGTGTTGACGTAGGCCACGCCAAGCAGCCCCCCCAGAACCGGCAATGCGTACCCAAGCCAGGTCAACACATCATCCTTACGGATGCGGGTTCTGGGTGACTGCGTCATCACCCAACCGACCCTTCAAGTGAGATGGCCACCAACTGCTGTGCTTCCATCGCAAACTCCATCGGAAGCGCCTGAAGCACGTCCTTGCAGAACCCGTTGACCACCAGGGCCACGGCTTCTTCCTCGTCCATGCCGCGCTGACGGCAGTAGAACAGCTGATCGTCATCCACTTTTGACGTCGTCGCCTCGTGCTCAACGCGGCTCGAGTTGTTCTTGACCTCGATATAGGGAACCGTATGTGCACCGCATTTGTCGCCGATCAGCAGACTGTCACACTGTGTGTAGTTCCGGCTGTCCTTGGCTTTCGGGTGCATCGACACAAGCCCACGATAGGTGTTCTGGGCCTTGCCCGCGCTGATGCCCTTGGACACGATGCGCGACTTGGTGTTCCTGCCCAGATGAATCATCTTGGTGCCGGTGTCGGCCTGTTGATAATTGTTGGCAATCGCGATCGAATAGAACTCACCCTGGCTTTCATTGCCGCGCAGGATGCAGGACGGGTATTTCCATGTCACGGCCGATCCGGTTTCCACCTGCGTCCACATCACCTTCGACCGGTCACCCCGGCAGTCGGCGCGTTTGGTCACGAAGTTATAGATACCGCCCTTGCCGTTTTCATCCCCCGGAAACCAGTTCTGAACAGTCGAGTATTTCACCTCGGCATCTTCTTCGACGATGATCTCGACCACGGCAGCATGCAGTTGTGCCGTGTCACGTTGGGGTGCGGTACAGCCTTCCAGATATGAGACGTACGAGCCCTTGTCAGCAATGATCAGGGTGCGTTCGAACTGACCGGTGTTCTCGGCGTTGATGCGGAAATACGTGCTTAGTTCCATCGGGCAGCGAACGCCCGGCGGGATGTAGACGAATGAGCCATCCGAGAATACAGCTGAATTCAACGTTGCATAGAAGTTGTCCGATACGGGAACTACAGTGCCCAGATACTTCTTGACCAGCTCAGGATGCTCTTTGATTGCCTCAGAGATCGAGCAGAAGATCACGCCTGCCTTTTTCAGTTCGGCCTGAAAGGTGGTACCCACGGAAACCGAGTCAAACACTGCATCGACCGCTACCTTGCGGCCCTCGGCGGGTGCATCCTCTGCACCTTCAACACCAGCCAGAATCATCTGTTCTTTCAGAGGGATACCAAGCTTTTCGTAAGTGGCGAGCAGCTTTGGATCAACCTCATCCAGAGATTTGGGTTTCTCTTCCATCGATTTGGGGCGGGCATAGTAATACTGGTTCTGAAAATCGATTGGCGGATAGTGAACCATTGCCCATTTGGGCTCTTCCATTTTGGTCCAACGCTCGAACGCGGCCAAACGCCATTCGGTCATCCACTCAGGCTCATCGTTTTTCCCCGAGATCAGACGGACGATATCAGGGTTCACGCCTTTGGGGGCGTATTCCATCTCGATATCGGTATTCCAGCCATATTTATATGTGCCGACCTCACGAACCGCATCCACGGTTTCCTGATCGACACCTTCTTTCACCTGGGTCTGGTCCAAAGTGGCCATGACTTACCCTCCGTCAGATCACGCAGCCCGCGCGCGATGCTTTTTCTCTTTTTCAAGCCACGTTTCGGCGAAACGCAGCACATCTTCTTCCGTCGTCTCTGGCCCCAACGAAACGCGGATTGCGCATGAGGCCACCGTCTCATCAAATCCCATTGCCGTCAGAACCCGACTGGTTTTGACTTTGCCGCTGGAACAGGCGGATCCCGCACTGATGGCAAAGCCAGACAAGTCCATCTGCATCACCTGCGTTTCGCCTTTCCAGCCGGGCGTCGCGAAACACAGGGTATTCGGGAGTCGCTCCTGATTTTTCCCGACAAAAATAGTAGATATTGCACCAGCCTCAAGGGCGTTTTCTAGAATATTTCTAAGTTCTCTGACTTTTTCCCATACTCCATCAGCCAGATCGCGTTGAGCTGCCTCGGCAGCCGCGCCAAAACCGGCAATACCCACCACATTTTCAGTGCCGGATCTTCGCCCCATCTCCTGACCGCCACCGCTGGCCAAAGGTTCGATATCGATACCTTGCCGCAGGATCAAAGCGCCAACACCTTTTGGCCCGCCAATCTTATGCGCCGACAGGATCGCCATATCTGCGCCACTCCAGGCAAAGGAAAACGGAATGCGTCCAACAACCTGCGTAATATCAAGCAACAGCCAATCAGCGCGCCGCGCGCCATAGGGCCACTGGTTCTCTACTTTCTGAGGCGGATGTGTGATGACTCCGGTCTCAGAGTTCGCAAGCCCTATCGCCAATATGTGCCCGGGGCCATAGGGATGCTCGCTACAATGGGTCAGATCGAAATGCGACCACAGCGCATCGTGGGCGGTGCTGTCGACAAAGACGTCGCAGCTTTCGGGGCGGTTTTGCAGAACCCGCGCTGCTTCGGTCGCGCCAGAGGTAAATATGACCTCTTGCGGACGGCAACCGACGGCCTCGGCGACCTGCGCTCGCGCGCGTTCGACCAACGCTTTTGCGGCACGCCCTTCTGCATGAACAGATGACGGGTTCCCGACCACATCCATCGCCGCGATCATAGCCTCGCGTGCTTCGGGTCGCAGCGGTGCGGTCGCGTTATGATCCAGATAAACACGTTTCATGGATACATCTTTTCCCGCAGGGATGTCATATGCATGTTCGACCTGCTCAGCTCATTCATCGACGACGGAAAACAGGCTTGGAACTGCCGGGCAAGGCGCAAGGTCGTTCCTGATCACATCAGACAGGCGCGTCTGGTGCAAAAAGACATAAACATGCGCGCTCAGGCTTTCCCACAAACGGTTCGTCAGGGATTGCGCCCTGCTGCCCGATGACGCACCGGATGCTCCGGCCCCTTTTTGCAGGGCATCAACCGTCTCATCCACGGCCGCAAGAACCTCGACCACGCGAATCTCGGACGCGGGACGTGCAAGACGATACCCCCCTCCGGGCCCACGGACAGACGCAACCAGTTCCGCGCGACGCAGCTTGACGAAGAGCTGTTCAAGATACGGCAGAGAAATGTCCTGCCGTTCCGAGATTTCGCCCAGGGTTACCAGCCGATCTGTCGGCTGAAGTGCAATATCCGCCAAAGCGACCATTGCGTAACGCCCTTTGGTCGAAAGCTTCATTCTCTGCCCCCTTTTAGACGGATCTGCGCGAAATCATTGACGCCGACGCTGCCAGTGCGTATCTCCGACTGGCAGCGCGATTGCGCCAAGCAATGTAATTAGAACCGTTCTAAGGTATCCGACGATTATAGTCAAGTATATCCGGATGCCCGCACGAAAATGACAGGACCAAAGCACACATGCCCGAGGTGATTTTTCCCGGACCCGAAGGCCGCCTGGAAGGCCGCTACCACCCGCAAAAGGAAAAAGACGCACCGATCGCCATCGTGCTTCACCCGCATCCTCAGTTCGGCGGGACCATGAACAACAAGGTGGTCTATAACCTGCACTATGCCTTTTACAACATGGGCTTCACAGTGCTGCGCTTTAACTTCCGCGGCGTTGGTCGCAGTCAGGGCGAATATGATCAAGGTGTTGGCGAGCTGAGCGATGCGGCATCTGCGCTGGATTACCTGCAATCCATGAACAACAACTCGAAACACTGCTGGGTTGCGGGCTTTTCGTTTGGGGCGTGGATCGGAATGCAGTTGCTGATGCGCCGCCCCGAAATCACGGGTTTCATCAGCGTGTCGCCGCCTGCCAACATGTATGACTTTTCCTTCCTTGCGCCCTGCCCGTCTTCGGGCCTGATCATCAACGGATCGGCTGACCGTGTGGCACCACCAGCGGACACCACTGCGCTGGTCAACAAACTGCACGAGCAAAAAGGGATCACGATCACCCATAACGAGGTTGAGGGCGCGGATCATTTCTTCCAGGATCGCCACATGGACACGCTGATCACAGATGTCAGCGACTATGTGAAACGTCGGCTGACCGAGAACACCCGCTAATGTCCGACACCATCACATCGCTTGCGGCCAAACTGGCCGAAGATACGATGAAGGTTATGGACGAAACCGGCGAAGACCGGTTCTTTGTAGAAGTGGGTCAGGTTCTTGGTGCGGCGTCTCAATCTTTGGAAGAGGCATTCCTGACGGAAATTCGCGTGCGTCTGGCTGAACGCAAGGCACGACAATTCGTGATCAAACGCCTCGCCGCGCATCGCGCGAAACTCAAGGCGATCGAAAAGCAATGACCGACCGCCTTGTTGCGCAGGTCGCGTTTCTGAAACGGGCCGACAGTCTGAAACTGGTCGAGCGGGCAAATGTCCTGCTTGACCAATCGAGGCCCGAAAACTCCGCCGAACACAGCTGGCACTTGGCATTGTGGGCAATGGTCATGGCACCACTGGCCGGGCCGGACATCTCGGTCGACCGGGTCATCCGCATGTTGCTACTGCATGATCTGGTTGAGATCGTGACAGGTGATCACCCGATTCACCTCGACACGGATTGGGGCAACGTGGCTGAGGCTGAACAGGCCGCCGCACAGGAATTGTTTGGCCTGTTGCCCGACGAACAAGCACAGGAATTTCTTTCGCTCTGGCATGAGTTTGAGGCGGATCAGACCCCGGATGCCCGGTTTGCCAAGATTCTGGATCGATGCCAACCGCTGTTTCAGGTTCTGTGCGCCACCGACCCGCGGCAGGATCATGTAGAAATTGCGCGTTCGAACCTAGCGGACGGACGCGCATCGTATCTGGCCCTTGCGTTTCCACTGGCCCACCAACATGCCACAAACCTCTTGAATAACTCGACCCCTCAGGATGACGCATTCACGAGAAGATTGGCGTTTCTTACAGAAGCGGACCAGTTGAAATCCGTTCTGCGCGCGTCACGCCTGATGGCCAGCGACCGGTTCGAAAACTCGGCGGAACATTCTTGGCATGTCATGCTCTATGCCTGGGTATTGGCGGAATACGCGCATTCGGATGTTCAGTTGGACCGAATACTACAGATGTTGCTTTTGCACGATGTTGTCGAAATCGACGCGGGCGACCACCCGATCCACGGTCATGTCGACCACGCGGAACAGGAAGCCAAGGAACAGGCCGCCGCCAAACGATTGTTTGGCCTTCTGCCTGACTGTCAACACCGGTCATTTACTGAACTATGGCACGAGTTTGAGACGGCTGAGACCACAGAAGCCAGATTTGCAAAGGCTGTTGATCGTTTTCAGACACCCATAGCAAATCTGGAAACAGGTGGCGGGTCATGGGTCGAATACAGCGTTAAATTCGATCAGATTGTTACGCGTGTCCGACCCGCAATTGCAGCGGGAGCGCCTCAGCTGTGGGACTGGCTGCAACCCCAACTGGTTGCGCATTTTGAATACTGTGAAACACGCGACCCTCAGGCATAAAAAAAGGAGCCTGAAGGCTCCTTTTTTCTTGCTTGGTTTCTAGCGGCGTTCAAAAAACACTACTACCATCAAACTGTTGAACCAAGTTGGCTGCATTCACTTCGACGGACCCCCCGTCAGCAAGCCACCCAATCGCCACTATCAGAGCCGAAGCAAATATGATTGATTTCGCAAATAACGTCATCGCTCAAAACTCGTTAACAAAATTAAAAAATATAGGGCAAATATTACATTCATTCGGTTGAAAAAACAGTCAGGTATACCTGACCCAAGGTAATCTTGTAGACTGCATGGCGGTCGACGTATTTCACTCACGCAAATCGCCATCTAGCCACCCGACCCACCCTTTTCGAGGTACTCAAATGCCCCAAGCCTATCTGTATTTGTTGCTGGCTGTTCTGGCGGAAACCATTGGCACGACAGCCTTGCAAGCCAGCCAGCAGTTTTCGCGGTTCTGGCCATCCGTGATTGTTGTCGTTGGGTATGCGTTTGCATTTTACCTCATGGCGCTGACGCTGAAGGTCATGCCTGTCGGTATCGTTTATGCAATCTGGTCCGGTCTCGGTATATTCCTGATCGCCGTAATCGGATTCATTGTGTTCGGCCAAAGGCTGGATTGGCCTGCGATCCTGGGGTTGACGTTGATCTTGTCCGGAATCCTGATCATTCACCTCTTTTCAAAGACTGCCGGACACTGAACCACGGTTAGGGCTGGTATATTTTGCCGCGCCACGTTATGCGCGCGGCAACTTCCCGTTCAAAGGCTGACCTCTCATGGACCTGCGCAACATCGCAATCATCGCTCACGTGGACCACGGCAAAACGACCTTGGTCGACGAGCTGCTCAAACAATCCGGTGCATTCCGGGAAAATCAGGCCGTCGCGGAACGTGCCATGGACAGTAACGACCTGGAGCGTGAACGCGGCATCACCATCCTGGCAAAGGCCACGTCGGTCGAGTGGAAAGACACACGCATCAATATCGTCGACACCCCTGGTCACGCCGATTTCGGAGGCGAGGTCGAGCGCATCCTCAGCATGGTCGATGGTGTTGTTCTGTTGGTGGACGCCGCAGAAGGCCCGATGCCCCAGACCAAGTTTGTAACGTCCAAGGCACTGGCGCTGGGCTTGCGCCCGATCGTGGTCCTGAACAAGGTCGACAAGCCGGACGCCGAACCTGACCGCGCGCTGGACGAGTGCTTTGACTTGTTCGCCAATCTCGGTGCGGATGACGACCAGTTGGATTTCCCTTCAATGTACGCCTCGGGCCGTTCTGGCTGGGCGGATATGGAGCTGGACGGCCCCCGCAAGGACTTGAGCGCACTATTCGACTTGATCGTCGATCATGTCCCTGCCCCGAAACAGATCGAACACAAAAATGAACCCTTCCGGATGCTGGCCACGACGCTGGGAAGCGATCCCTTCATCGGCCGTATCCTGACTGGCCGCGTCGAAAGCGGAACGCTGAAGGCTGGCGACAGCCTCAAGGCGCTTAGCCGCGATGGTTCGGTCATCGAAAACTTCCGTGCCACGAAAATCCTGGCGTTCCGGGGCCTGGGTCAACAGCCCATTGACGTGGCCGAAGCAGGCGACATCGTGACCATCGCTGGCATGAGCAAAGCCACCGTAGCGGATTCGCTGGTAGCCCCTCAGGTCACAGAGGCCCTGCCCGCGCAGCCCATCGATCCGCCGACCATCACCGTGACCTTCGGTATCAATGATTCTCCGTTGGCGGGCCGTGATGGCAAAAAAGTTCAATCACGCGTCATTCGAGACCGCCTGATGAAGGAAGCCGAATCGAACGTCGCCATCCGTGTCACCGACACCCCGGGCGGTGAGGCGTTCGAGGTTGCGGGCCGCGGCGAGCTGCAAATGGGCGTTCTGATCGAGAACATGCGCCGAGAAGGCTTTGAACTCAGCATCTCGCGCCCTCAGGTTCTGTTCCGTGAGGAAGACGGGCAGCGGCTTGAGCCCATCGAAGAAGTCACCATTGACGTGGATGACGAATATTCTGGTTCCGTTATTGAGAAGGTTACCGGCGCGCGTAAGGGTGAACTGGTCGAGATGCGCCCGGCCGGTACGGGCAAGACGCGGATCATCGCCCATGTCCCGTCCCGTGGTCTGATTGGTTACCACGGAGAATTCCTGACCGACACGCGCGGTACCGGTGTACTGAACCGTGTGTTCCATGACTGGGCGCCACATAAAGGGCAAATTCCGGGCCGTCGCGCAGGCGTTCTGATCTCGATGGAGAAGGGTCAGGCTGTGGCTTATGCGCTGTGGAACCTGGAAGAGCGTGGCCGCATGTTTGTTGGTCCGCAAACAGACGTGTATCAGGGTATGGTGATCGGCGAACACTCACGCGACAACGATCTGGAAGTGAACCCTCTTAAAGGCAAGAAGCTGACAAACGTGCGCGCCAGTGGAACCGACGACGCGGTCCGCTTGACGCCGCATATCCAGTTCTCACTGGAGGAGGCAATTGCCTATATCGACGATGATGAACTGGTGGAAGTCACACCAAACGCGGTGCGGCTGCGGAAGCGTTTTCTTGACCCGCACGAGCGTAAGCGAATGGCCAAATCTGCCTAGAACACCCTCAGGTTGCAAACTGACCAAACGGAAACAATGGCATTAGTGTGGCAAATTTGCTTCCAATTCGACAAAAGACGAAATCAGAAAAACCGGGCCCACTGCCCGGTTTTTATTTGAAAAATAACAGTTTTCTCCATATGGTTGAAGGCTTCTGACACAAGCCTCATCAACAAGATATTGTAGGTGCCCTCAAATTATGGTCAAAACACGTCAGAAGTGTGACGTCCTTCACAAACACCGATACGAGAATGGTGCATAGAAGGACATAGTTTAGTTATCGAGTTCCAAGGAGTTCAAAATGGGTAATAGAGCTCGCAAGTTTCCACTGTTTTTTATTGCGACAACTTTTCTGCTTTCACCTGCCGGTGAAACCTTTGCCGCTGGGACATGTACGGTTGCAACAGCACGGCAATCCGCTGCGTCCGCTCAGGTTTTGTGCGAATGCGATGCTGTGACATCCGGCATGATCCGCTACATTCAACGTCGGCATGACTTCGATCAGATCCTGGCGCGCGTCGGTGCAGAATGCGCCCCGCTGGCAGGCCTGCTAAGTGACTTCCCGACCGCATCAATCGGTGTCTCAGACCAGAGATCCGGGGACGGACCTTCCCAGGAAAACGGCACGCCCCCCAATGGCGGCGGCGGTAATCCAACCGGTGGTGAAGAACCCGGTGGCGAAGAGCCCGGTGGCGAAGAGCCCGGTGGCGAAGAGCCCGGTGGCGAAGAGCCCGGTGGCGAAGAGCCCGGTGGCGAAGAGCCCGGTGGCGAAGAACCCGGTGGCGAAGAACCCGGTGGCGAAGAGCACGAAGAAGACCGATAGAGACGAAATCGAGTATCAGCGAACCGGGCCTAGGAAAGCGGAGCGTATTCGACAGCAAAAGCTTTGCTGGTCAAGGCTTCGGGGCTAGAATACGTCGATACGCAAAACGTTCGGATTAATCCGTCCAAACGTCAGGTCAAAGACTACACTCTTGGGCGCAGATCAAATCTGCGTCTAAGGGCAGGAATTTGTGTATGTCGAAGATTCCGCTGAGATCAGCTGCGCCCGTAAACGCCAACCCATTGACTGGGCCGCTTCGGGTCTTGCATGCGCAGGAACAGATAGCGCGTAGCTGTCCAGGGCTTGATCCGGTTTGTGAGATTGTCCAAGATCAGGTCGCCCTGCGCCGAGCGGTAAACCAGAACCGCATGAGGTGTCCGGCGTGTGTCCAGTACGGTTGCAATCAAAAGCTTACTTGGATCAACCCCCGCATGGATCAGATCTCTTTTCTTCAACAATGCAAAGTCTTCACAATCACCGCCTCTGGGTGTTGGCAATGCCCATCGCTCACGCGTTTTGTACTGAGACTGATCCGTAACTTCCCGGGTCGACGCATTCACGCGACGATTCACTTGATTTACCACCGTCAGCTCTTGGTGGCTGGACAACGTCACCGAACGTTTCGCAGTGCAAGCCCAGTTATATTGGTTGCATAGGTTGATTGCACCTGAAGGCGGAGGCGAAGACGCAACGGTAGGGATAAAAACGCCGTCGGATGCCTGCGCGACAGGTGCGGACGCTATGACGCCGATACACACGGTGCAGATGCCCAATGCGCGCGACGCAACCGATGCAAGCACGGCAACACACCTCTTGGGTAAATTCGTTAATGAAATCATGCGAGGTCCCCGATCCGATGTTCTTCGAGCGATTGCATGTCCAACTGCACCACATTCTGTTTCTTGAAACTATCTGTGATCAGGTGTTACGCGCAATCTTTTGAGAACCTGCAAGCGAAACAGGGCAAAAATTCGTCCGAGAATCTGACAATTTTACGTAAGAATTTTGTTGGCGCGGCCACAATTTGGTCAGGAACCATTCGGTAGAACGTGAGAACCGGAAGATAAGATATTGAAACCTAACAATTATATAAAAAACAGCCCGCTATCGCGGGCTGATCGGCATCAACCAAACATGACATAAGCCGAATCTTGCTTATCCACTGCCGGTTTTCTTGAAATTATCAGTGCCTTGGAAGCAAGGCCCAAATGTCACTCGGTGATTTCTACCACAATCAGTTCACGCTCGCTTGCGCCGCGCGCGTGATTCAGGGCTTGCTGGTACTCATCCGAGTGATAGCATTCAACCGCAACCTCCAGCGACGGGAAGCGCGCCACTACGTTTCGTGGACGTTCCTTGCCTTCCAGCTGAACGTATCGCGCAGCACGGGCGATAAACTCGCCCCCGTGCTTGGCGATGGCCGGTCCGGCCAGTTCGGCGTATTTGCCGTAAGCCTCGGCGTCTGTCACCGTGACATGCGCAATCCAAAGAGCAGGCATATTATCCTCCCAAAACCTGTTGTGCGGCCTTGATTGCCGCATCTGCATTTGATGCATCCTTGCCACCGCCCTGGGCCATGTCAGGACGGCCGCCGCCGCCTTTTCCGCCCAACTCGATCACGGCCGCTTTTACAAGATCCACCGCCGAAATCCGTCCGGTCAGGTCTTCTGTCACACCTGCCGCAACGGCCGCCTTGCCGCCCGTATCCGCAATCAGCAGCACCGCACCCGATCCAAGTCGGCTTTTGTGTTCGTCAATCAACGCAGGAAGGTCCTTGCCTGAAACACCGCTGAGGGCTTGCGCCAGGAATTTCACGCCATTCACATCCCGCGCCTCGGCACCACCGCCCTGACCGGCCCCGCCAGCCATAGCCAGATCCCGGCGCAACTGAGCCACTTCGTTCTGCAAGGCCTTGCGTTCGTCCAGAAGGCTTTTCACGCGCGCCACCACGTCGTCCGGTTGCGCTTTCAGTTCCGATGCGACCTGAGCCAGACGTTGATCTTGCGCCGAAAGATAGCGGAAGGCTTCATCGCCGGTCAGCGCTTCGATCCGGCGCACACCAGCACTGCTGGCGCTGTCACCCAACACAACAAAGGTGCCGATATCACCTGTCTGGCGCACATGTGTGCCGCCACAGAGTTCTATCGACCACGTATCTCCGTTATGGCCTTTTCCTGTTGGCGCCTTACCCATAGAGACAACACGAACCTCGTCACCATATTTCTCGCCGAACAGGGCCTGGGCACCCAATGCGCGCGCGTCGTCGGGTGTCATGACCCGGGTTTCAACAGTCGAATTCTGGCGGATGAAATCGTTCACCTCACGTTCGACTTTTTGGATTTCCTCCAGGCTCAGCGCTTTGGAATGACTGAAGTCGAACCGCAGACGATCCGCCGCGTTCAGCGAACCGCGCTGCGCCACGTGATCACCCAGCGTTTCGCGCAATGCTTCATGCAGCAGGTGCGTGGCCGAGTGATTGGCGCGAATGGCGGAACGGCGGGCATGATCAACCTCAAGCTCTACCGCATCGCCTTTGCGAACAACTCCGCTTTGAACTGCTACCTTATGAGCATAGACCTTGCCGTCGGCAAACTTCCTCGTGTCCTCTACGCGGCTCAGGTGATCGCGATCCTCCAGCCTACGCAACGCGCCAGTATCGCCGACCTGACCGCCGGCCTCTCCGTAGAACGGGGTCTGGTTCACGACGACCCAACCGCTGTTGCCCGCGTCGATCTTGTCAACCAGTGCACCATCAACAACCAGGGCGACAACCTGCGCTTCGGCTTTCTCGGTATCATAGCCCAAGAAATCCGTCGCACCGGCGGTATCCAGCACATCAAACCACACGACCTGATCCGCTGCTTCACCTGACCCGGCCCATGCGGCACGTGCCTTGGCCTTTTGTTCGGCCATCGCGGTGTCAAAACCGTCCGTGTCGACGCTCAGGCCCTTTTCACGCAGCGCATCCTGCGTAAGATCCAGTGGGAAACCATAAGTGTCGTAAAGCTTAAAGGCCGCTTCACCTGACAGGGGTGCCCCCTCGGAAAGCCCTGAAACCTCATCATCCAGCAACTTCAGACCACGATCCAGTGTCTGCTTGAACCGGGTTTCTTCCAGCAGCAGCGTCTCTTCGATAAGCGGTTGCGCCTGTTTCAGTTCAGAATAATGCCCGCCCATCTGCTGCACCAGTGTAGGTACTAGGCGATGCATGACAGGATCCTTGGCGCCCAGCAGGTGCGCATGGCGCATGGCGCGGCGCATGATCCGGCGCAGAACGTATCCGCGACCGTCATTGCTGGGCATCACACCGTCTGCAATCAGGAACGAGGTCGAACGCAGGTGATCCGCGATTACCCTGTGATGCACGTTCTGGTCGCCGTAGGGATCGACACCGGTCGCATCCGCCGAAGCCTCGATCAGGGTCTTGAACAGGTCGGTGTCATAATTGTCATGGCTGCCCTGCAACAGCGCCCCAATCCGTTCGAGCCCCATACCGGTGTCGATGGACTGCATGTCAAGCTCGACCATCGAGCCATCTTCGAACTGCTCGTTCTGCATGAAAACGACGTTCCAGATTTCGATGAACCGGTCGCCATCTTCCTCGGGTGATCCCGGAGGGCCACCCCAGATGTGATCGCCGTGATCATAGAAAATCTCAGTGCACGGACCGCAAGGTCCGGTCGGACCCATCTGCCAGAAATTGTCATTGGTGGCGATGCGGATGATCCGGTCCTCGGGCACACCGACCTTCTTCCAGATTTCAAAGGCTTCATCGTCGGTATGGTAGACCGTGGTCAACAGGCGGGTCTTGTCGATACCGAATTCCCTGGTGATCAGCTCCCATGCAAAAGGGATCGCTTCATGTTTGAAGTAATCCCCGAATGAGAAGTTCCCCAGCATCTCAAAAAACGTGTGGTGACGCGCCGTATAGCCAACATTGTCGAGGTCGTTGTGCTTGCCGCCCGCCCGCACACATTTCTGGGCCGTGGTGGCGCGTTTGTAATCGCGGGTTTCCAGACCGGTAAACAAGTTCTTGAACTGCACCATGCCTGAGTTCACGAACATCAACGTCGGGTCATTGCGCGGCACCAGCGGGCTGGACGCGACGACCTCATGCCCTTGTTTTTCAAAGTAGTTCAGAAAAGTCGATCGGATGTCGTTCAGGGTTGGCATAGGGCTCTCTCGGCGCACATATATCTTGGTCTCCGTTGGTTTAGCCCCCCGTCAAGTGAGTGTCCACAGCAGAGGCACTCTGGAACGAAACAAGGCGACCCGATCAGGCCGCCTTGTTACAACTGTTGCAGTCTTTACGCAGAGGCTACGGATCACCCGCCTCAGGGCATCAGGCCTCCAGAATATCGTCATCCTCGGCAAACCCTGGCGACAAGTCGAATTCCAGCCCATGCGCCGCGCGGATCTTGTCTTCGATATCCAACGCCACCCGGCTGTTTTCCCGCAGGTATTGTTTGGCGTTCTCACGCCCCTGCCCGATCCGCTCATCACCATAGCTGAACCAAGACCCGGACTTTTCGACAACACCGGCTTTGACACCCAAATCCAGCAATTCGCCCATCTTCGAGATGCCTTCGCCATACATGATGTCGAACTCGACCTGCTTGAACGGCGGGGCCACCTTGTTCTTCACAACTTTTACGCGGGTCTGGTTCCCGACCACCTCATCCCGGTCCTTGATCGCGCCAATCCGGCGGATATCCAGCCGAACCGAGCTATAGAATTTCAGCGCGTTGCCACCGGTTGTGGTTTCCGGACTGCCGAACATTACGCCGATCTTCATCCGGATCTGGTTGATGAAGATGACCATGCAGTTCGAGCGGCTGATCGAGCCTGTCAGTTTGCGCATCGCCTGGCTCATCAGTCGGGCCTGCACACCGACACTGCTGTCGCCCATGTCCCCTTCGAGTTCCGATTTCGGCGTCAGGGCAGCGACCGAGTCGACAACAACCATATTGACCGCGCCCGAGCGCACCAGAGTATCCGTGATTTCAAGCGCCTGCTCACCGGTATCGGGCTGCGAGATCAGAAGCTCATCCAGATCAACACCCAGCTTGCGGGCATATTGCGGGTCCAGAGCGTGTTCCGCATCCACGAACGCGCAAACTCCACCCCGCTTTTGCTGCTCAGCTATACAATGAAGGGTCAAAGTGGTTTTGCCCGAGCTCTCAGGCCCGTAAATCTCAACAATACGCCCCATCGGCAGTCCGCCGATACCCAGCGCGATATCCAGACCCAGCGACCCGGTCGAGCTCGCCTCGATGTCCTGCCGGGCATCTTCGCCCAGCTTCATGATCGATCCCTTGCCGAACTGCCGTTCGATCTGGGCCAGCGCACTGTCGAGCGCCTTTTGCTTGTCTGCGTTTTTCTTGTCGCTCATAGTCAGAAGATCCGCCATTGTCCTGTCGCCTTCCCTTTTGTCACACCCTTAATCGGGCGGCAATCGCTGCTTTGTTCGCCTCTTGTTCCTTATGAGATCAAAAAGAGAACATTTCAACCAAAACTTACAGAAATCAGTCTTCTGCAATTGTGTTAAAGAGTCGTTTACGACAATCTGCACAAGTAACATGGCAATTTTTCGGATCGGTAAATGCTTGTTTTTTATAAAGAACGACTGGCTTTTCTTTCTGTCCCCAAGACCGGAAGCACGGCTTATCATACGGCGTTGCGTGACCGGGCAGATCTCATCGTTTCACATCCACCAGAGCTGAAACACGCCCCGGTGCGTCGGTATGACCGGTTTTTCCAGACCATGTTTCGAAAACTGTTTGATACCGAGATGGAAATTATGGCCGTTGTGCGCGAGCCGTTGGATTGGCTGGGCAGCTGGTACCGGTTCCGCAGTCGCGAAGACTTGATAGGTCAACTACGCTCGACACGTGACATGAGTTTTGACGCGTTCGTGCAAGCCTATTTGCAGGACACACGTCCAGAGTTTGCCAATGTCGGCAGCCAGGCGCAATTCTTCCGTACCCGCAACGACAGCGCTGGCGCTCATCATATCTTCAAATACGAAAATCAGGACAAGGTGTTGGGTTTTCTGCAATCACGGCTGGACATGCAGATCGATCTGAAGCGCGAAAACGTTTCGCCTCAGGGAGATTTACATCTGTCACCAGCCACCGAGCAGAAGTTTCGTAGTGCCTTCCCGGAAGAATTTGCGCTGCACAAAGCCGCATTGTGATTCATCAGTTGAGTTGTTGAAACACGGCCTCAGTCAGTTGGTTGAGGGAAAACGGCTTGGGCAGAAAGGTTGAGTTGGCAATATCCGGACCCGTATCGCCGAAAACGCCTTCGGTATACCCGGACACGAAGATCACACGCGCGTCCGGGCGCGTCTCCCTGGCCTTGCGCACCCAGGTCGGCCCGTCCATTCCCGGCATGACTACATCAGTGACGAATACATCAACACTTAACGCGGGATCTTCAAGCAGTCGAAGCGCCTCTTCCGCCGAGTCCGCCTCGAGCACGGTGTAACCCTTCAGCCGCAGGGCGCGCGTTGCAAAAGCACGAACAGGCGCCTCATCCTCGACCAGCAGCACCACGCCCTCACCCTGCCTGGCACTCTGAGATTCGGGCTGGGCTGGCAACTCGGCTTCGACTTCGGTCGCTGTCTCACAAACCGGAAGGAAAACCGTGAACTCGGTACCCCGTCCAATAGCACTGTCGACAAAGATGAAGCCGCCGGTCTGCTTGACGATCCCGTATGCCGTTGACAACCCCAACCCGGTGCCTTCACCAGTTCGTTTCGTCGTGTAGAAGGGTTCGAAAATCTTCTGCAGCTTGTCTGTCGGTATACCAACGCCGCCATCTACAACCTTGACTGTCACATAGTCGCCCGGTTGCACGGTTGCCCTGTCCCGCATCAGAGGTTGCGAAAGGGTCAACACGCTGGTTTCGATACGAATTTCGCCGCCGTCCGGCATGGCATCCCGCGCATTAACGACAAGATTCATCAGCACCTGCTCGAGTTGGCGCTTGTCCGCCCGCACGGGTTTGAGCACCGGATCGTGGCTCAGCGTTAATTGCACCTTTTCGCCAACCAAACGGTTCAGCAGGTGAATAAGGTCCGAGATCGTGTCACGCAGATCCAACACTTCGGGCCTGAGGGTCTGTTTCCGCGAAAACGCCAAAAGCTGACTGACCAACGCGGCGGCCCGGTTGGCATTCTGATTGATCTGCACCAAATCCCCGTAATCCGGGTCATTCTGGTCATGGCGCAACAGCAGCAGATCGCAGTGACCCGAAATGGCTGTCAGCAGGTTGTTGAAATCATGTGCTACACCTCCGGCCAATTGCCCTACGGCCTGCATCTTCTGGCCCTGAACGAATTGAGCTTCCAGCGTCTTCAGTTCAGTCGCATCGTTCAGAACCGCGATCAAGCATATCTTTCCGTCGACAAACACGCGGCTCAGGGTGACTTGAACAAAGATTTCCTTGTCGCCTCTAATGAACTGCAAGAACTCTGATCGCTGCGTTTCTTCATGCGCTTCGGTCCGTTTCAACCAATCCAGCACAGGGCCACTCATGCCCCGCATGATGTCGCTGATGTTACAGCCTTCAAGCTGCTTCTTTCCCAACAGTTTCGCCGCCAGCCGATTACTGTCCAGGATGATGCCGTCCTCGGAAAGCCTGAGAATTGGAACCGGAAGGTCGGAGAAAGACATGACCGCATCCCGTGCGGGCATCTGCGTAATCGGTAACAAACAAAGGCTTCGTTCCGACCCGGATTGAGAAAGTTCGGACACGGCTGCCAGAATATGACCATCGCGGGTCCTGACCGCGTTGACAGCTCCAATCCGCGGTTCTGCTTCGCTGAAAATATCCTGCACTCCGGCAGGGTGCGCACCAAACAAACGCTCGGCCGTGGCATTGACGCGCAATACATCACCTGCGCGTCCAATGGTTACAACCGGCAAGCCAAGGGTTTGCCAACTATACTGTTGAACGTAGTTAAAGCTCCAGCAGAACAGCCCCGGCCTCAATCGATGCACGGAAACTGAAATGGACCGGCCGCCACCGGGAAACTCGCTCTGGGCGCGTCCCGCGGATTGCGCACGTGATTGCAGGCTTAGTAAAATCGCCGATGGATTGGCAAACTTGGAGCGTAAACAGCGGGCCAGGGTTTCGCCCCGTACGGCCCCCAACTTTTTCTCCGCCAGGACGTTCGCGGCCAATATGTCACCATTCCCGTTTGAGATCACAACCGGAGCATCCTCGCGCTCTGCGAAAGCGGCCAAAAGGGCCGATATCTGATGCAAATTCCTGTTTGTAATCGCCCCCTTGATCCCAAACAAAAGCGCCACACCCAACAGGGAGATGCCTGTTGCCAGCAATCCTTTTGTCCAGTCCGACGGCATAAATCCAACCGCAGGTGCCAGGCTGATCAACAGCGCCAGAAACACCAACGACCCGATCCGAAACACCGATGGAGTATTGGCGGCTGAAGGGGCTGGAAAGAACTCAGTGATGTCAGGCATAAACGGCTCGGGCACATGTTTTGCGGTAGTAACAGGTAGAATTGGTTAACACTCGCCTAACGGCGCTAAAAAAAAATTCAGCTACCCAAGGTTGTATTTACTGAAAGATCAGCGCGTCAAGTGTGACGTAAAGAATCCGTCGGACCCGCGCGTTACCTGCCATGCGTGCCGGAAGGTTTCGCGCCAGCCCGCATGTTGCGCCAGAAACCTGTCGACAACCGCATCGTTCTCGTCCGCAAGAACCGAGCATGTCGCATATGCCAGCACTCCACCTGCTTGGACGAACGGCGTGATTTGTGCAAGAATGTCAGCTTGGATGAGCGTGAGATCTTGCAAACGTTCTTCAGTCAATGCCCATTTACCTGCTGGTGCGCGCCGCCACGAACCGCTGCCGGAACACGGGGCGTCGGCCAAAATGACGTCAAAAGGCCCGTGATCGGCAAGCTCTGTGTTGTTCAGGATGGTTATTCTGGCCCCTGCCCGTTCTGCCCGCGCCGGAACATCCTTCATTCGGCGTGCGTTTACATCATGAGCGTACACTTCGACACCCTTGTAGGCCGCAATCGCAAGCGACTTGCCACCGCCTCCGGCGCAGTAGTCCAAAACGCGCATTCCAGGGCGCAGACCCAAGGCAGCAACGACAGCCTGACTTGCCGCATCCTGAAGCTCGACCAAACCCTGAGCGTAAGCCTGACTTAGCGCGATCCGACGCGCCCCTTCTGTCACCTCCAGAGCAGTCTCGCATAACGGTGTTGGACGGGCTGAAATACCGTCGGTCGCCAAAGCATCAATCGCCCGGGTTACATCCGTTTTCAATATATTGACCCGCAGAAAAACCGGGGCGCGCTCTTGCAATGCCAATGCGCAAGGCACGGCGCCATCGTTCAAGGATGCAACGAACCGTGGCCACAGCCAGTTGGGAAGATCATATCTCTCGGCGTCGGATGCAAAATCCCTTGATACTTCGTCATTTTGAAGGGCTTCTGGCGCGTGGCGGTCACCGGTAAACAACTCAACCGGATCTTCACCCGATGCGCGAATTGCGCCGATCATCAGGCCACGGCCAGTTCCGGAACCGCCCAACGCAGCAAACGAGCGTTTGCAACGCAAAGCATCAAACACATGATCGCGAATAGCTGCCCGATCCTTGGAGCCCGCAAACCTGCTGCGCCGTGCCCAACCGGTCAGCGCCTTTTCAACCGGGGCCCCGGCCAGAATGTCGTCCAGAATTTCAATCGAGGCCTGAACGCGGGCAGCAGGTGTCATCACGGATTACCTTGGCTGAAACAGGCCGTGACAGGCCAATCCAAAATCACTACGGCACCCCGTGCATGGGTGCCGTATGTCATGCGCAACGGCTTACATCAGCCGGTAGTTCGGGCTTTCACGTGTGATCTGAACATCGTGTACGTGGCTCTCTTTCAGACCTGCGCCCGTGATCTTCACGAATTGGCAGTTTCTGCGCATCTCTTCGACAGTCGCGCAGCCGGTGTATCCCATCGCAGCGCGCAAACCACCAACAAGCTGGTGGATCACTGCGCTGGCTGATCCTTTGTAAGGAACCTGCCCTTCGATCCCTTCGGGTACCAGCTTGTCATTTGCCGCGTCCTTCTGGAAATACCGATCCGCCGATCCGCGCGCCATCGCACCAAGACTGCCCATACCGCGATAGGATTTGAACGACCGGCCCTGATACAAAATGACCTCACCCGGGCTTTCATCTGTGCCCGCGATCATCGAACCGACCATGGCGCAAGACGCGCCGGCCGCAATTGCCTTGGCAAAATCGCCCGAGAACTTAATGCCACCATCCGCAATGACCGGAACATCCCCCGCCGCAGCCGCACAATCACTGATCGCGGTCAGCTGAGGGACACCAACGCCCGCCACCATGCGAGTTGTACAGATCGAGCCGGGGCCAATGCCCACCTTGATGGCGTCAGCACCCGCGTCGATCAGCGCCTTGGTCGCCTCGCCTGTAGCCACGTTTCCGGCAATGATCTGAACCTCGTTCGACAGAGTCTTGACCCGTCTGACCGCATCCAGCACCCCCTGAGAGTGACCATGCGCCGTATCGACGACGATGATATCCACGCCCGAAGCCACCAGCTGCTCGGACCGCTCAAAACCCGCGTCCCCAACCGAAGTCGCGGCAGCCACTCGCAGGCGGCCAAGCCGGTCTTTGCACGCAGTTGGGTTCAGAACCGCCTGTTCGGTGTCTTTCAGCGTTAGCAGACCTGTCAGTTTTCCCGTGCCGTCGACCACCAGCAGCTTTTCGATACGACGGGCCCGCATCAGGCTTTTGGCCTCTTCCAGATCGGCGGGTTCTTTCAGCATTGCCAGGTTTTCCGAGGTCATCATCGCCTTGATCGGCGTGTCTTCGGAATTGGCAAAGCGCATATCCCGGTTGGTTACGATACCAACCACGCGACCATCCGCGTCAACTACCGGGAAACCGGTGAAATTATAGCGCTCGACCAGAGCCTTCGCATCGGCCAGGGTCTGATCCGCGCGCAAGGTAACAGGGCTATAGACGATACCCGACTCGAACCGTTTGACGCGGCGAACCTCGCGAGACTGCTCTTCTACGGAAAGGTTCTTGTGGATGACCCCAATACCGCCTGCCTGTGCCATGGCAATGGCCATGCGCGCCTCGGTCACCGTGTCCATGGCCGAGCTCAGCAGCGGGATGTTCATGGTAATCTCACGCGTGACACGCGTGGTTGTGTCCGCTGTTGCCGGCAGCACTGAAGATGCGGCCGGAACCAGAAGAACGTCGTCAAAGGTGAGTGCCTCACGAATCTGCATCTGAATACCCCATGCAAAAGCCCGTTTGGCGGTGACCCTATTGCATGGATTGAACCAAAGGAAAAGCCCTTGGGGGCAACTCTGTGGCTCCAGTTGCCTATACAGCCAAAGAAAACGACGCATGCCGCGCAAATCGTGCCGCTGTTAGCCCTTTCCCTTTGCGCTCAAACCCATATCTTGCCGGGAAAACGCGCGAACACAAAAAGGCATGTCACTCATGACCACCGACCCACTTGTCGTCTTTACCCCGTCTGGCAAACGCGGGCATTTTCCTGTCGGCACGCCAATTCTGACCGCAGCCCGCCAATTGGGAGTGGATCTGGATTCGGTCTGCGGGGGCCGTGGTATCTGTTCAAAGTGTCAGATCACCCCAAGCTATGGCGAGTTTCCCAAGCACGGCGTCACGGTGTCCCAGGATGCGCTGAGCGAATGGAACGCGGTCGAGCAGCGATATGACGACAAGCGTGGCCTGAAACCCGGTCGTCGTCTGGGCTGTCAGGCCTCGGTTCAGGGCGATGTCGTGATCGACGTGCCGCCGGAAAGCCAGGTACATCGTCAGGTCGTTCGCAAAGCCGCCACCGCACGCGCCATCACCATGGATCCGGCAACTCGTCTGTATTTCGTGGTAGTCGAAGAACCCGACATGCATTCGCCAACCGGTGATCTGGAGCGCCTTGAACGCGCGCTGCGCGAACAGTGGAATATTGACGCGGTCACGGCGGACCTGTCACTTTTGTCCAAGTTGCAACCGGTTCTGCGCAAAGGCAAATGGGAAGTCACTGTGGCCGTTCACAAAGGTCACAAGGACAGCGTCGCACGCATTGTCGAAATCTGGCCCGGCTTGCACGAAGGCGGTCTGTATGGGCTGGCCATCGACCTTGGCTCAACTACGATTGCTGCTCACCTGACCGACTTGGAAACCGGCGAGGTCAAGGCCTCATCGGGCCTGATGAACCCGCAAATCCGCTTTGGCGAAGACCTGATGAGCCGTGTTTCATATTCCATGATGAACCCCGGCGGGGATCAGGAAATGACAAAAGCCGTGCGCGAGGCGATCAATGATCTGACCACCTCAATCGCTGAAGAAGCCGGCATTGACACCGCGCTGATCGTGGAAACGGTGTTTGTCTGCAACCCGGTCATGCACCATCTGCTTCTGGGTCTGGACCCGGTGGAGCTGGGTCAGGCGCCCTTTGCCCTGGCCACGTCCGAGTCGATGTCCCTGTCCGCACGCGAGATGGAACTGACCAACATGAACCCTCGCGCGCAGGTCTATATCCTACCTTGCATCGCGGGCCATGTAGGCGCGGATTGTGCGGCGGTTGCCCTGTCCGAGGAACCCGGTATTTCCGAGGATTTGGTTCTGATCGTCGATGTGGGCACCAATGCCGAAATCCTGCTGGGCAACACCAGCCGCGTTCTGGCCTGTTCCTCACCCACCGGGCCTGCGTTTGAAGGCGCTCAGATCAGTTCTGGCCAGCGCGCAGCACCCGGCGCGATCGAGCGGATCGAAATCGACCCCCTTACCAAGGATCCCCGCTTTCGCATCATCGGGTCCGAGAAGTGGTCGGACGAAGACGGCTTTGACCTTGATGTCGCCACCACTGGTATCACCGGTATCTGCGGCTCGGGCATTATCGAAGCTGTGGCCGAGATGCGTATGGCCGGCCTTCTGGATGAAAGCGGCCTGATCGGATCGGCCGAGCAGACTGGAACGGCCCGCTGCATCCCTGAAGGACGCACACACGCTTACCTGATTCACGATGCCAGCGCCGAAGGTGGCCCCCGCATCACTGTCACGCAAGGCGACATCCGCGCCATCCAACTGGCCAAATCCGCGCTTTATGCCGGTGCGCGTCTGCTGATGGACGAGATGGAAGTCGACAAGGTGGATCGAGTGGTTCTGGCCGGTGCCTTTGGCGCCCATATTTCAACCAAGCACGCCATGGTTCTGGGCATGATCCCTGATGCTCCGCTGGACAAGGTCACCAGCGCGGGTAACGCCGCTGGTACAGGCGCGCGGATTGCGCTGTGCAATATCGGATCACGCGCTGAAATCGAACGCGTCGTGCGCGAGATCACCAAGATCGAAACCGCAATTGAGCCGAAGTTCCAAGATCATTTCGTGGCCGCCAACGCGATCCCGCACAAGACCGATTCGTTCCCGGAACTGGCGCAGGTTGTCACGTTGCCCAATCCAAGCTTCAACACAGGTGGAGAAAGCGAAACAGGCGGTGGACGCCGTCGCAGACGTCGCGGTTAACCAGCATTGGAACGACTCGCAGGTACGCCTCGGGTCGTTCCCTAAACTGGTTTCAGGTCGCGCTCCGCACCTCGTCCTGCGACGAAACGCCCATCTGCGCCATGGCAATACTCATTTCATCACTCAGCACAGACCACAGCTGCTCAAGCCCTTCCTCCCCTTCTGCCGCGATTGCAAATTGCAGGATGCGGCCGAAGAAGGCAAAATCTGCCCCGTTTACCAAGGCTTTCAAAACATCCTCGCCCGAGCGCAAACCGCTGTCGTAAAACAGCGGATAATCCGGACCGACGGCGTTCCGAATTTCTGGCAATACGGCAATCGGCGCTGGCGCACTGTCCAACTGGCGCCCTCCGTGGCTTGAGACCTGAATGGCATCGACACCTGCCGACTTGAGGCGCAACGCGTCTTCAGCATCCAGAACGCCTTTGACCACCAGCTTCCCGGCCCACTGTTCGCGCAGACGGGACAAAGTCTCCCAAGTCGCCTTGGCCCGGCTTTCCCGACGATCAAAATCATATCCGTCCATCAGGAAATTCGCCATACCGGGCTTGCCCCGCAGCAGCGTGGACAGCGACCACCGCGGATGAAGCGCAAAATCAAGCACCTGTTTCGGGCCCATTTTGAACGGCATCCTGAACCCATGGCGCAATTCACGCGGGCGACGCCCCACTTCGGGCACGTCCACCGTCAGCACCAGTGTTTCGTACCCCGCTGACTTTGCGCGCTCGACCAGCTTGAATGTACCACTGCCATCACCGCTGAAATACAGTTGAAACCAGGCATGTCCTTCTGCCTCGAGAATCAGGTCTTCCATCGGAGTCGATGCGACGGTTGATACCCCAAGCGGCACCTCGTACCGCGCCGCAAGACGTGCCAGCATCAGGTCTGCACCGGGGGCCGACAGGTTGCACATACCCATCGGTGCGATGCCAAACGGGCGCTGGGTCGACCTGCCAAAGACGGAACAAGCAAGCGACCTTTCACTGACGTCTTTCAGAATCCGTGGACGAAGGATCTGCGCATCCAGTGCAGCCCTGTTTCGGGTTGCGCCAACCTCGGCCCCGGCAGACCCATCGATATAGTCAAACACCATCCACGGCAGGCGCCGCCGGGCCAGGCGGCGCGCGTCTTCGGAACTGTGGATAGCGCTGGATAGCATCAGGCCTGTACGGCCTTCATGAACCGGTCGCGGATCACCACCGGATCCATCGTGATAACCGGCATCTTGGCGTTTCCGCTTTCGCACTTGGCCACGATGATGGTCATCTGTTTCGATCCCAGCGCTTCTTGCAGCACGCGGCCGGTATCTTCGGCCTGACATTCGATTACGCGCTCGCATCCTGCGGCTTCCGCCATTTTAGCCAGAGAGGTCTTCTGCCCCGCATATGTCGGCTGATCCCCAGTGGACCCGTACGACCCATTGTCGACGATCAACAGGATATAGTTGTCCGCCACGTTATTGGCGATGGTCGGCAAGGTACCCAGATTGGTCAGGACCGACCCGTCCCCATCGATCACGATAACCGGCTTGGGCTGCGACAAGGCCAGACCCAGACCGATGGATGAGGCCAGTCCCATCGTGCCCAGCATGTAGAAATTGGTGGGCTGGTCGTCGATGGCATGCAGTTCCTGACTTGGAATGCCGATGTTACAAACAACAAGCTGATCGCGCAGGATCGGAGCGATTTCTTTCAGAATTTCAGAACGGATCATTGGTCGCCATAGCCTCCCCAGAAACTGGCATCGGTCAGAATGGCGACCGGTTTGTTGCACATAAAGGTGTATTTGAGGATCGCGTCGAGTTCCTCAACATCTGACTGATGGTGGAAGTGATAAGTCGGGATATTCAACTGAGCCAACAGCGCTTTTGTATGCACGGCCATTTCAACCTGGCAGGCAACCGGTTCGCGCAGCTCTCCGCGATAGGAAATCAGCATGGGCAAAGGCATGCGATAATACTGGATCAGTGTCGCCAGCGTGTTGATCGTCACACCGATTGCGGTGTTTTGCATGATGATCGCGGGACGCTTGCCGCCCATCCATGCCCCAGCGCACAGGCCCATCCCCTCGTCTTCCTTGTTGGACGGGATGTGATGGATGTCCTCTCGCTGGTCGATTTCAGCGATGACGCCTGCCAGTTGCTTGCAGGGGACGGTGGTGACAAACGAGATATCGTTGGCCACCAGATCGTCGGTTATCTTCTTGTCTATGTTCATGGTCGGGCTGTTGGTCCTGTTGGGGCGCATGGCGCGATGAAGGAAATCAGGTTCTGCGGTGTACGTGTACAGCGCAGGGGGCATGACGAACGACGCGTGACGCTGTCGATCCCAAAAAATAGTCGCTCAGGTCCGGTTTGTGCGAACCTATAACAATGCAGTCCACATTGTTGCTGGTCGCGTAGTCAATGATGGTGCGGGCGGTGTGCCCTTTGATGATTTCGGCTTTCACACCATCCAGCCCGTCAACCTTTTGCAACAATGCCCGCCTCGCACGTTCGAACCCTTCGGCCACTGCGGACTTGTCCAGATAGGCGCTGACCGATCCCTGTGGCATTTCGTAGACATGTAAGCCTATGATCTCGGCCCCGTTTTCCGATAAGGCACGCGCGACTTCCAGCGTATGTTGTGAAATGCCGTGATCCAAAGCCATCGGGACCAGAATTTTCTTGTACATGGTGGCCTCCAGTTCTGTCGGGTTTATCCCCAGGGTCTCAGGATAATCTTCGGTGCGGCTACGGAGCCAGAGCGGATATCGCGAAACGCCTGGGCGCCATCGGCCAGTGCACGCTCTTCAACCCAATTCAGGGCGCCAAGACGGCCGTCAAAGATCGCTTGAGCGGTGTCGCGGAAATCCTGCGCGGAGTAGGTGTAGGATCCGATAAAGGTAATTTCCTGCAAGGTCATGCGACGCACGTCCAGACCTCCGGCATCTTCACCGAATCCGACATGCACGATCACGCCGCCCGGCGCGGCCATGGCCGAAGCGACCGACCGTGTCGCGGCATATCCGACAGCATCAATGACCAACGGGAAAGACCCATTGGGCGCATCCACGAGTGCAAAACTTTCGATTTCCGCCAGAAAAGCCCGGCGCAACGCGTTTGGTTCCGCGATTGTAACGTCTTCAATGCCCTGTGCCCGCAGGGCCAAGGCCGCCGCAAGGCCAATGGCCCCACCGCCAATCACCAAGGCGCGGCGGTCCATCGCAGAATGCAGAGCCTCGATCCCCAATCTGACTGCGTGCCAGCTTACCGCCAGAGGTTCGGCCAGCGCAGCTTTGGCGAAAGAGACATCCTCGGGCACGTCGACAAGATTTCTGCCGGGCATCGAGACATATTGCGCGAACGCCCCTTCGCGCGGCGGCATCGAGATGATCTGTCGGTTCGGGCACAGATTCTCGCGACCCGTCCGACATGCAGCGCATAGACCACAGCTTACCAGCGGGTTGATCGTCACCCGATCACCAGCGCGGATACCATCAGCGATGACACCGGCTGCCTCGTGCCCGAGGATCAGAGGCGCTGGGCGACGTGTATCATGGCCCAGATAAGCGTGCATGTCCGATCCGCAGATGCCAACCGCCTCGACCCGGATCAGGTGTTCCGATGCGCCCGGTTCAGCATTCGGCACATCGTCGAACACCATTTGTTCAACACCTTTGTAAACCAGAGCCTTCATTTGGCTGTAAACCCTCCGTCAACCATCAAAACCTGCCCCGTGACATAGTCGGACGCCCGAGAGCATAAGAACAAGATCGGCCCGTCAATATCCTGCATCCGCCCATTGCGTCCGATACAGGTTTGCTCGGCGTTCCGTTCTGCGCGCTTGGAGTCGTCGAACACGGCCTGCGTCAGTTCGGTGGGGAAGAACCCCGGCCCGATGGCGTTGGCGGTTATGCCAAAGGGCGACCAGGCCTCGGCCATGGCGCGTGTCAACTGCCCGATCCCCGCCTTGGATGCGCCATAGGCTATACCAC
Organism: Ruegeria sp. AE3; assembly: GCF_056542225.1. Classification (NCBI taxonomy): domain Bacteria; kingdom Pseudomonadati; phylum Pseudomonadota; class Alphaproteobacteria; order Rhodobacterales; family Roseobacteraceae; genus Ruegeria; species Ruegeria sp. AE3. The sequence goes on from NZ_JBQFZL010000001.1 coordinate 830,426, forward strand.
CAGGAAAAGCGCGCGTTGTTTGCAGCGAGGCGAAATTGACAATACGCCCCCACCCCTTTTCCTTCATCGCCGGAACCATCGCCTGGCTGAGGAAGAACGGTGCGCTGAGGTTTAGGGCAAGCGTGGCATCCCACCCCTCAGGAGTAACATCATCCGCAGCCTCACGCGTGTTCACCCCAGCCGCATGGACTAGAATATCGGGGGGGTCAAACTTGGAAGCGACGGCCTGCGTCAGCGCATTCACCCCATCGCGATCTGCAACGTCTGCAACAACCGCTGCAGCGCGCGTGCCAATCTCGGCCTGCATCTGCGCCAATGCCTCGCTGCGCCGGGCTACGCCGACAACACGCGCACCGGCAGCGGCAAGAGTCCGAGCCACTTGCCGCCCAAGCCCCGAGCTGGCACCGGTGATACACGCCACCCGGCCTGTCAGGTCGAATAAAGTGCGCGGGTCATCCATCGGCGGTCAAGTCGAACTGCTCGTCCGGGAAATACTTCGCAAGACGCACATCTGCGGCGCGGGCGTGACCTTCCATTCCTTCCAACCGCGATATCCGCGCGGTCGCTTCGGCAATGGGCTTCGACCCTTCGCGCGTGGCCCGCTGCCAAGTAACTATCTTCATGTACTTATGGACACTCAACCCGCCAGTATAGCTGGCCGCGCCCGATGTTGGCAGAACATGGTTCGTACCGGTCGCCTTATCACCGTATGACACGGTGGTTTCCTCGCCCAGAAACAGCGATCCATAACAGGTCAGCCGTTCCAGCCACCAGTCCAGATCCTCAGCCTGAACCGTCAGATGCTCAGGTGCATATTCGTCGGAACAGGCGGCCATCTCTTCGCGGTTGGAACAGACGATAACCTCGGCATAGTCGCGCCATGCGGCCGAGGCGTTTTCGCGGTTCAATTCTGGCAGATCGGCGATTAGCGCAGGCACCAGTTCCATCACTTTTTGCGCAAGGCCACGATCATCAGTGACCAGCCAGACCGGTGAGTTGTATCCGTGCTCCGCCTGACTGACCAAATCGGTGGCGACGACATGCGCATCGGCAGACTGATCGGCAAGGATCAAACTGTCGGTCGGACCTGCGATCATGTCGATACCAACCTTGCCGTATAGGATGCGCTTGGCTTCGGCCACGAATTGATTGCCGGGGCCCACAAGGATGTTGGCGCGTGGCAAACCAAACAGACCGTAGGTCATGGCGGCAACGCCCTGCACGCCCCCCATAGCCAGAATGCTGTCGGCCCCACTGATATGGGCCGCATAAACGATGGCAGGCGCAACCCCTTCGCCAGGGCGCGGAGGCGAGCAGGCCGTGATGTGGCGACATCCCGCAACCTTGGCGGTGGTCACTGTCATAATTGCGCTGGCGATGTGGCTGTATCGCCCACCCGGCACGTAACACCCCGCAGCATCCACTGGAATTGCCTTCTGCCCAGCAACGAAGCCCGGCACGATCTCAGTCTGGACGTCAGAAACGGTGGCTTTTTGCGTCTCGGCAAAGCGCCGAACGTTGTCGTGTGCGAAACGGATGTCGGCCTTCAGCTTTTCGGAAACTTTTGCACAGGCGGCCTCAATCTCAGCTGGGGTCAGCAAGACATTCCCTTCGTACTTGTCGAACTTGGCGGCATATTCTCTTGCCTTTGCATCACCGCCCGCCTCGATATCGGTCAGAATGGTCTTCACCGTATCATGCACCTCTGAGGCGTGTGATTGAGCCGTTAAAGTTGCCTTTTTCAGATATTCGCGAGGCATGTTCAGCAGGTCCTATTGGTAGATTTCAGGTAACAATGTTGTCGACACGGCTGGCACGTAGGCGATCAGGATCACCACGATCAGCATGGTCAATACGAAAGGCACAGCTCGGGCGGCAATCTTCAGAATGGATTCACCGGTAATGCCAGACACGACGAACAGGTTCAGCCCAAGCGGCGGGGTGATAAAGCCCACTCCCAGTGCGGTGATCATCATGATGCAGAACTGGATCTCGTTCATGCCGATATTGTCAGCCAATGGTTTCAGGATCGGTGCCAGGATCACGATATTCGGTGTCGTCTCCATGACGCAGCCCGCTGCGATCAGGATGCCGATCATCAGCAGGATCAGCAGATACGGATCGTCTGTCAGCGAGGTCACCGAAGTGACAAACCCTTGCGGAACGCCCATGATCGCCAGCGCCTCGGCCAGCGGTGCCGAAAAGGCGATGATCGGCAGGATCACCCCGTTCACCTTTGCAGAGCTGACCAGCATCGACGGAAAATCTGCCAATGTCAGCGTACGCAGGATGAAGCCCATGATGATGGTGACGACAACAGCCGTGGCACCAGCCTCAGTCGGTGTCAGGCGCCCCGAGAAGATGCCATAAAAGATAATCCCCGGTACGATAAAGGCATACCAGCCGGACCTGAGCGCCTTGCCCAGATTGGCGAACCACTCCCCCATGGTCATCATTCCGCCGCCTTCGTAAGCATAAAGGCGGTTCATGATGATGTTGGTGATCAGGATCGACACCAGGATAGCCAGACCCGGGATCAGAGCGGCCAGAAAAAGCGTCGATGCAGAGATACCCAGCACAAGGCCAATGATGATATAGGCGATTGAGGGCGGTATCAGGATACCGGTGCAGGCACCGGCGGCGACCAGAGCACAGGCGTAGGGGCGCGGATACCCGCTTTCCACCAACCGGTTGATTGTCATCCGGCCGACCGCAGCAGCCCCGGCGGCATCCGACCCCGAAATCGCCGCAAACATTCCGCAGACCAGCACCGTGGCCGATCCGAAACCACCCTTGGCGAAGCATGTCAAAGCCTCGGCAACATCCAGAAACTTGCGTGACAACCCCGTCCGTACCAGAACATCCCCGGTCAGGATAAACAAGGGCACGGCAGTCAGGGCAAAAGCGTCGATGCCGGTAAACAGGCTCTCTCCGACAAGGCTGAGAGGAAGGTCACCGGACATGATCAGCATTACGATCGCAGCCGTTCCAATGGCCGCCCAAACCGGTACGGCCAAGGCGATCAGGGCAACAAACAGGATCACCGGCAGATAAAAATCCCAGCCCAGTTCAACGGTTTGATTGAGGGAGTTCCAAAGCATCCGGTTTCTCCTCAGTCAAACAGTTTGTCGCCTTCGAAGACGGGCGTGCCGTCGCGAAGGCATTTCAGATCGCGCAACAGGGATTGGATCAGTCGCCAGATCATCAGGGCAAACCCGGTCGGCACAGCCATCAGGAACCAAACCTTGGAAATCCGCAAACCGTCCGTAACGGAACCAAACTTGGCCGAAACGTGAACCGCTTCATACGACCAGTAGAGTGCGATGATCGCCACCATGAACATCACCAGATCGCCGAAGATATAAAGCAGCGCTTTGGGGCGCGGCCCGACATAGTGCATGATCACATCGATCCGGATATGGGCCCGCTCTTTCACCGCGGCAGCCGCACCTATCCAAGCCAGGTAGATAAAGGAATACCGTACGATTTCCTCGCCCCAGATCGAGGAATAGGCGAATATCTCGCGCCGCAGCACCTCGATGGCCATAGTGATCACCAGCATCACGTAGAACACCAGCAGCAACCAGCGTTCGGCGTTTCGGTCAATTTTCTGAAGAACGGTCATCTGATCCTCCGGCGATGGAACAGCCAGGTCCGCACCTGCCTTGTTGGGCCGCTGTTGGCCGCGCGGTACAAGAATCGTGGACGCCAGCAGGCGCCCACGGGTTTCACCTTAGGCGTCGTGGACGTAATATTTACCCTGCGTACCAGCCGCTTCGACCAGCTTCTCAAAGTTGTCCATCGAACCAGCCAGTTCCGTCTTGAACGGATCCCATTCCGAACGCTGATACCCACCGGCATCCTGCCATTCCGCCAGCTGATCATCGCTGAGCGAATGGAATTCAACACCAGCCTTGTTCAACTCGGCCATGGCATAGGCGCGGGCCGACGGAACCTTGGACAGGTTCTGATGACCAGTCATCTCGGCACCCCACATGATGCCTTCCTGCACGTCAGCAGGCATCGAGTTGAACCACTCCAGATTACAGGAATAAACCTGACTGTCCGGAACGGCCTGCGTGAAGGTCACATGGCTGAGGATGTCCTTGAAACCGAAAACATACAGCGCCCCTACCGACGGGTCGAGCGCGTCGGCAACACCCTGCTTGATCGCCGAAGGCGTTTCACCCCATGCGACAGGCGTCGGGTTGGCACCGACCATGCGATAGTATTGTTGCAGCATCTTCGATCCGGGAACGCGGAACTTGATCCCGCCCATATCTCCCGGGGTTATGACCGCATTGCCGCCCTGCCGGACTGCGACAACACGCGGATCGATATTCACGTAGAACAAGGCTTTGAAGCCTGCCGCCTCGACCTTGGGATGGACTTCGCTTTTCCACGTGTCTGAATGGACAAGGTTGGTGAAGCGCTGGTTCGACCCGCACAGATACGGCATGTTGATCAGGTCGACCGTGGACGCAAAAGGTGCAAAATTCGACAGAGAATGCTGCGCGGCCTGAATCGTTCCACCCTGTACTTTCTGCACCAGCGCGCCGCCCGCGCCTAGCTGGCCACCGGGGGCCAATTTGACATAGACCTTGCCGTTGGTGGCATTCTGGATGTTTTCCTTCAGGTCCAACTGCATGATGGGATAGCTGCGCGACGCGCCCAGCACATAGGCTGTTGCCACCGTCATAACATGGTCAGCGGCCTTCTCACGCTCACTCTCTTCTTTTGCGGTTTGCGCGGCGGCCTCTGAAGACCACAAAACACCCCCAGCCCCGGCAACCAATGCGGCTGTGAACGCGCCACTTGCGCTCAGCTTCAGAAAGTTGCGACGCTCTGCTGACGCCAGTTCAATCTTGTCGTTGTTCATGAATTGCCCTCCCAAGCAAAAGTTCAGCTGCCGTTCGTTGCGTTTCGGTCAGCTTCCTTTTTCAGAATTGCGACAACGAACAAAATCGACGCCGCGAACAGAACCAACATCTCTCCTACGTCGCCAAGAAACGCGCGGCCTGCGAAAGCACCCAAAGCAACGTTGGCGAAATAGATCGCGAAAACGACGGTAGATGCAGCAAGGACCATTTCCGGGACTCCCTTTCAGAATCGGCTCAACACCTTTGTAAGCGCTTACATCATTATTGCAAGCGCTTACATTGACCCTTTCATCATCTGAAAAATGCGATTAACTTAAGCCAACCAGAATTGAGAGTTCGAGAATGTCAAAACATCGGTCTGCTCCGACACTGGATGACGTTGCCAAGGCCGCGGGCGTTTCGACCGCGACAGTGTCCCGGTGTCTGAACAACCCGCAGCAAGTTGTTGAAGCAACGCGCAAGCGTGTCCTGTCGACGGTCGAAGAATTGGGGTACACGCCAAATTTCGCGGCCCGCGTGATGGCGGCCAAGCGGTCATTTACCATTGGCGCCATCATCCCAACCATGGAAAACGCTATATTCGCAAGGGGGTTGCAAGCGTTTCAGGAAGCGATACATCAGCGTGGCTACACATTGCTGGTCTCCAGTTCAGCCTATGAGCCCGAAGCGGAAAAGGATCAGATCCGAACATTGGTTGCACGGGGTGCAGACGGGCTGTTGCTGATCGGTCATGACAGGGACGCAGATATCTATGATTACCTGGATAGACGGAAAGTGCCCGCGCTGGTTGCCTGGTCCTTTCTGCCGGACAAACCTGTGCCGTCAGTTGGGTTTGACAACCGCAAAGCCATGAAAGCGCTGGCAGACCAGATCATCAGACAGGGGCATACGCGTCTTGCGACGATATCGGGTATCAGTTCGGGCAATGATCGGGCGCGGCTCAGGATCGCAGGGATAAAAAGCGCCATGGCTGACCACGGCTTGCAGCCGGATAACCTTATGGTGATCGAAACCACCTATGAATTCGAAAATGGCGCGACGGCGTTCAGGGATCTCATGGCGAGAGACACACCGCCGACCGCAGTTTTGTGCGGAAACGATGTTCTGGCTGTCGGCGCATTGAGACAGGCGCAAAAAATGGGGCTCCGAGTGCCCGAAGACGTGTCGATTACCGGCTTTGACGACATCGAAATCGCGCGCATTGTCAGCCCTGCCCTGACAACGGTTCACGTGCCCCACCGTGAAATGGGTCAAAAAGCTGCGCAGGAGTTGATACGGATGATCGAAACGAACTCTGCAGGCCAGTCTTTGGAACTTTCAACCCATTTGGTCACCCGAGACTCCTTGCTTGGCCGCATGCCCTAAGGCTCAGGAAGTTCGGCGATTTGTTCCCGAGTTTATTGCGTGTGAAAGGTGCACCGTTCTACGATTCAGTATGACGATCCCCTTTCATTGACCTGAATCAAGGCACGCAATACGACCACATAGTGAAGTACGAATATATCAACGGGCCCGACGCTCACCTGCCTGACCCCAAGCAAATTTACCGGTGATCAGTATTTCAACGGCGCAAAGGTTTCACTCCACGGGCGCGGCAAATGCGAGGCGCACTCTTCTGCCGACTACGCTCTGGCTTCTCGGGACCAAACGCACGTCAGTCACTCATATGATCGAGGCAACGGGACCAAGCAGAGAAACTTTAATGCCAACCCAAGACACGCAACGCATTCCAATTGGCGGATAGATGATGTCCATCGTTGAACAAAATACACCAAAGCTGCGACGGGCGCTGACGACCCCGCTGCTCACGCTCTATGGGCTTGGGGTAACCGTCGGCGCTGGAATATACGTGCTTGTTGGTGCGACGGCCGGGATTGCGGGCCCATTTGCCGCTGTTTCGTTCCTGATTGCCGCGCTTGTTGTTGCGCTGACTGCCCTGTCCTACGCAGAACTGGCAACCCGATATCCTGTGAGTGCGGGTGAAGCCGCTTATGTCGAAGCAGGGTTTCAGAAAAGCTGGATGGCCGTGCTGGTCGGTCTCGCCGTGGCCGCCTCGGGCATCATCTCGGCCTCGGCCGTGGCTATCGGGGCCGCGTCGTACCTTCAAACGCTTACAGGTTTAGGCATTTCAAGTCTGACAATCGGTGTAGTTCTGGTCATGGGGCTGATCGCCCTATGGGGGATCACGCAGTCGGTAATGGTGGCGGCGGTTATTACTGTCATAGAAATAAGCGGGCTACTCGTCGTTATTGGTTGGGGCCTGTCCCTTCCTGAGCCTCAGGGCTATGCGCTCACCCAGATGGTTCCCGGGCTGGACCCAAACGCCTGGAGAGGGATTTTTGCCGCTTCGCTTCTGGCGTTTTTCGCCTTTGTGGGTTTCGAGGACATGGCGAATGTCGCTGAAGAAGTTAAAGACCCCGCCGGAACAATCCCGAAAGCGATCCTGTTGACGCTTATTCTGGCCACGGTCTTGTATCTTGGTACGTCCATGACTGTTCTGTATGTGGTGCCGATCGATGTCCTTTCGACGTCCGCCGCGCCGTTGGCCCTGATTTTTACAGACGCGCCCGATGTTATCCAGCAGGGGTTTTCAGCCATTGCCATCGTTGCGACGATCAATGGTGTTCTGATCCAGATGATCATGGCATCCCGCGTGATTTACGGGCTCGCGGATCGGGATCATTTGCCAAAGTTTCTGGCTAAGGTGTCTCAGGTCACTCAGACGCCAACGGTAGCGACAATCATGGTCACGGCGATAATCCTGTTGCTGACACAAACGCTTCCAATCGCCATTCTGGCCGAGCGGACGTCGCAAATTGTTCTGGGAGTCTTTGTGCTGGTCAATCTGTCACTGATCCTTTTGAAGACCCGGGCTGAAACCGATGAACCGCAGTTCCGCGTGCCTCTTGTTGTTCCTCTCTTTGGGGTGGTGACCAGTTTGTTGCTTTTTGCATCCGCATTTCTGTAACCCTGTGTCATTAGGTCAAGGAAATCCTGCGATGCGATTTACGTGAACATGACCACTGACCAGCCTTCTACAAGAGTGCGGCTTTCTGCATGGTGGCATAGAACCTTTGTTGATCTGGCCCGACAGATGCAATGGTCCTACCTGCCACCGCTCATGGTCTATTTTGCCGCCGGTGTTTCTGGTCTGACATCGGTCGTCGGTGCCTTCTTTCTTAAGGACTACCTTAACCTATCCGCATCCTTTGTTGCCGGGCTGGCGTTTTGGGCCGGGCTTCCCTGGATCCTGAAAATGCCGCTGGGTCATATTGTTGATCTGTTTTGGCGGTGGAAGTCATTGCTGATCCTATTGGGGGCAACCCTGATCACCTTGTCCCTGCTCACCATGTACGGGCTTGTAGCCTTTCCCGGACATATGGCTGATGTCATGCCGCTGGAACATTGGTACATCATTGCCCTGCTCTTGGCGCCTTCCGGCTATGCCATTCAGGATGTTGTCGCCGACGCGATGACAGTCGAAGCCGTTCCAAAGATCAATCCCTACGGGCAGCCGTTTTCGCCCGAGGAAACCCGTGCACAGCATACAACAATGCAAACCCTGGGCAGGATCGCCATTTTCTCCGGTTTTGCAGCCGTTGCCGCGGTCAATATCTGGGTGTTCTCGGGAACCGAGGGCATGCAGAAATCAGACCGCCTTGCATTGTATGGCAACGTCTACCTGATCGCGCTTGTCATTCCACTGCTGTCCGTCAGCGGTGTGGTTTTGCACAGCTTGATACAGCGTCAACGTCTTCGCCAAGGTCATCCCCCTCATACCCATGACGAAACCACCGAGGTCAAATGGCCGATCCTGCTGGGCGGTCTCGCCTTTGTTGTATTGAGTATCGTGTTAGGAACATCGAATTTCCAACTCGCCCAGGAAACTATTTTTGCAGTCTCTCTGAGTGTGATCTTGTACCTGATGTCACGCTTAGTGAAGGAACTGAACCCAAATCAGGCAAAGGCCCTGATTGGTACGGCGATAATCATTTTCGTGTTTCGTGCGGTTCCTCTGCCCGGGTCGGGGTTGACCTGGTTCGAAATCGACGAGTTGGGGTTTGACGAGCAGTTCCTGGCAATCCTGGCGCTTCTGACGTCCCTGCTTGCATTGGTGGGGCTCATCGTCCTGAGACCGTTTATGGCCAACCGCTCGATTGCGCAGGTCGTCATCATTCTGACCATCGCGTCGGGGGTCCTCGCCCTGCCCAACCTAGCGCTGTATTACGGCGTGCATGAATGGACATCTGCGCATACCGGCGGGATCGTAGACGCAAGGTTCATCGCAGTCCTCGACACCGCAGTTGAATCTCCGCTGGGTCAAATCGCGATGGTTCCGATGCTGGCCTGGATCGCACGTAATGCTCCTGTGCATCTGAAGGCAACTTTCTTTGCCGTCATGGCATCATTCACCAACATGGCATTGTCGGCCAGCAGTTTGGCAACGAAATACCTGAACCAGATTTTCGTGGTGTCGCGCGCGGTAACCGACCCGGAAACCGGTGTCGTCACATCGATTGCCGATTACGGCCAACTTGGGCACCTGTTGATCGCCGTGGGCCTGATTTCTGTGATCGTTCCGTTGGTGGTCGTATTCCTTGTTCAAAAATCGCCGTTCCAGACCAACGACTGATTACTGGCTGACAGTTTCTCTCAGCAAGGTTTTTAGGTGCAAAACCGGAACCCCGATGTTCGAGCCCCCAAACTCTGGCAGGATCGCGGCGTTAATCGCGACCACCTCTCCCTTGCGGTTCAGGGCCGGCCCTCCGCTTCCTCCTGACGTTGTTTCCGCGTCATAAACGACTGCACCCGGGCTTGTCTGCGCCACAATTCCTCGGCTGGCGAGAGGTTGAACCTGGTTTTGCGCAGATAACCGTGCGGCGATCGTCCAGAAATTGACGGACCCGTCTTTTTCGAGCGTATTCAGAAACTCCGGCCCCGCCTGCGCAATTAATGATTTCAGGCCAGTAGGATACCCCAGCAGAAAGACTTCGTCACCGCTTCGTGGAAGATCTTCCGCCAGTGGCAATCCCAGCCCCTCGATACGGTTTGGATCAACCGACAAAAGTGCCAGATCAGCGGTTTCACTGAACCGGTCCAAAGTAGCCTCGATCGGATCGGTCTGACCTGGCAGATAGGCCAGCAACCGAAGCATCTCGGCCTCAAGACCTGCGTTTTTCAGTGCCTGAGCTTGGTCGCCGGATGTCCAGGGCAAGGCAACGTGGCGGTTGGTGGCCATCAGCGGCGTACCCTCCAGCAGAAATCCGGTGCCAGTGAACTGGAACTCCGCGGGCTCGCCTGTTGCGTCCGGTTCGATCCAGGGTTGTCCGAAGGGTGTTTGCAACTTCTCTCCGTTCGGCCCCAACACGTGGCGCAGCAGTTTACCGCTTTCGATATGACGCAATCCGTAGGCGCCCTGAATGAAAGCCACGGATTGAGTAGAGGCGGTGATGACCCGCGTAGACGCCCCCGCGCGTTGTTCAAGGGTACCCAACCGCTGCTCGGTTGATATCAGCTGGTTCTGAAAGGCTTCCCTCAACGCCACAAGGTCTTCGGGGGTTAGAACATCTTCCCGCGTCTGGCTAAGCATGGTCGCCACAGCTTCAATCTTGCGAGCTTCCTGTTGCAGGCTGTCGGCCAGTCTCCGGTCGTTTTGATAAAGCAGGAACAGCAGACCTGCGATCAGCGCAATCGCGGCTACTACCGTAATCCTGAAGAACATAGTGGTTTGAGAAACAAGCCTTCGCCCACTCTCACGCAGCGCACCCGACATTCTTTGGGCAAAGGGTCGGCGACTTGACCGCGCATAGGCATAGGCGTCGCTCAGGATATCCTCGACCGTATGACGGATGGGAAACCTCTGAGTACATATGCGGTATCGGGAGATCGGGCCCAATTCGCCAAACTCGATCATGTCGCCGTGTTTCAGCGTTGCCGACACAATCTTGTGGCCATTGACCCAGATGTCTTGCCCTGCCAGCGCGTTGAGCACATAGCCCCCCTCGGTCCACTGAAGCGTTGCGATATCTTCGTCATGGGGCGGTGTGTTGTCTTTCAGGCGTAGGCCTAGCGCACGGCCTTCGCCAACTGAAACAGTCAATGCGCTGTCGACAAGCCAGGAAACCGTTCCACGGGACGGGCCGGTCAGGCTCTCCAGAAAGGCATGAACATCACCTGCGCAAGGCTCTTGGGGGGTTCTCGTGCCGGTCTGATCAATTTCCCGCATAGTTGGGCTCTGCTCAACAGTGATGGGGTCACTCTATCATAAGACGCCCGGAATCCTACTAATCGCAAGGGGGATGCCCCAAACCGGAACTATCTACAGGCATAAATCAATTTGGTGGAACGTCCCGAAACGACCCCCATGCCTGCCAGAGCAGGCCTTCACCGGAAATCGCCGTCTGACCTGAGAGTTCTGGAGCGGGTAGCGGGAATCGAACCCGCGCGTTCAGCTTGGGAAGCTGACAGGCTACCATTACATCATACCCGCCGCACCTCTGAGATATAACCAGAGTTCCCTGACGCGCAAGCCGGATCGTTTCAGCTCGCCCGGAAAACATCACTCAGTCCGCGCACGAAGACTGTCGATCAGCGAGTCTTCAACATCCAAAGCCTGGATGGCCGCCTCAAGCGTACGGCTGTCCAGATGTTGCGGGTTCAGATCGACCCCTGCTGAAAACGCTTTGACAATGGCCTTCATGGCGCTGATGCGCGCATATCTTTTGTTATTGGCCGGTATTACGTGCCACGGCGCCAGATCGGTTGACGTCCGGGCCAGCATTTCATCCACGGCGACCTCGGTAACATCCCATTTCTCGCGATTCCGGAAATCCTCGTATGTCAGCTTCCAGCGCTTCAACGGGTTTCTGAGCCGTTCTGTAAACCGCTGCATCTGTTCATCTTCAGAGATGTGGAAGAACAGCTTGACGATCCGGGCACCATCGTCGACCAGCATGCGTTCGAAATCATTGATTTCCTGATAGGCAGCGCGCCAGCGCGTTTCCGGGGTCAGGTTCTCGATCCGCTCAACCAACACGCGCCCGTACCAGCTGCGGTCAAATGCTGATATCGCTCCGGACGGTGGCAAACGTTCCCAAAACCGCAGCAGGTAATGCCGGTTGAGGTAGTAGTTCCGGGGTGCCCCAATTGGCCAGACCTTAAAGCTGCGCGGGTCCAGAGCCTGGCTGATCCTGCGAATGGTTCCCCCCTTGCCTGCCGCATCCCAACCCTCGAACACCAGCACACCCTTTAGCCCGTGAAACAGATAAGCTTGCTGAATCCTGGCCAGTTTGGCCTGAAGATCAATCAGTTGCTCGAAATACTCCTTTTTGCCCAACCGCTTGGTCAGATCCGCTTCTGAGAGTTTCGGGGGGTGATGTTTGCTCATCGTGCCACCTGATCGTTGCGTCCCGGAACAGGATATCCTGAACCATTACGCAAAATCGACATTGATCAGGGTCAAACGAAAAGGCCGGGCGCAGTGCCCGGCCTTAGCTGTCTTTGTTGATGCAATCAGGCGCGGCGACGACGGCCACCGCCGCGACGACCACTGGCTGCGCCACCAGCCTCGTCAGGTGATTTGTTGAACCGGATCCACTCACCACCATGCGGGTCGTTGTTGGTCAGCAGGTTGGCAGCGCGGATGGCCTCCATCTCTTTTCCGGCGCGCGGCTTGGTGGAGCCCAGGCCGAACATCTGAACGAACGCCTCGTCATCCATACCTTCTGGCAGAATGATGCCAGCTGCGGCAAGGGCTTCTTTTTTCTCGGCAATTTTTGCCTGCGTCACTGGCAGAGCCACCGGGTTCATAATCGCCGAGGTCATGCCGGCACCCATTGCCATCGGCAGGAAGGCATTGTTGATGCCGTGGCGGTTCGGCAAGCCGAACGAGATGTTGGATGCGCCACAGGTGGTGTTCACACCCAGTTCCTCGCGCAGGCGGCGAACCAAAGCAAACACCTGCTGACCAGCTGTTGCCATCGCGCCAATCGGCATGACCAGCGGGTCAACAACGATGTCATGCGCGGGGATTCCAAAATCGGCAGCACGCTGAACGATCTTTTTGGCCACTTCGAAACGGACATCGGGGTCTTCCGAAATACCTGTGTCGTCGTTCGAGATTGCCACAACAGGAACATTGTATTTTTTGACCAGCGGCAGAACCAGTTCCAGGCGCTCTTCCTCACCGGTGACCGAGTTCAGCAGCGGGCGACCTTCCGCCGCCTCAAGACCCGCCTCCAGAGCACCGGGTACCGACGAGTCGATACACAGCGGAACTTCGACCAGACCCTGTACCAGCTCAACGATCTTGCGCATCAGTGGCGGTTCGGTCTCGTTCGGGTTGGGGTTCGAGTTGTAGACGACGCCCGCGTTGATATCCAGAACGGTCGCGCCCGCCATCACCTGCGCCAGCGCATCCTTCTCGACGGTCGAGAAATCGCCTGCCTCCAGTTCGGCCGCCAGCTTTTTCCGACCGGTCGGGTTGATCCGCTCTCCGATCACGCAGAACGGTTCATCAAAGCCCAGAACGGCAGTTTTTGTTTTTGATTCTAAGACTGTACGGGTCATGTCCGTTCCTTAGGAGTTTGCAGGCTGCGCCGAGGCACCGCCATTATTGATCGCCCAGTTGGCGTTGGTTTTGATCCCGCCCAGCGGGAAGAAGTGCACGTTGGTGATGTTGAAATCCGGGTTGGCCGCTTTGTGGTTGGCCAATTCAGTCACAACATCGTTCGGTTCATAGGGCAAGAGAAGCTTCGACACATCCATGGCGCGTTTTTGCAGAACTTTCAGCGACGGGCCGACGCCGCAAGCAATTGCGAACTTGATCAGGGTCTGCAGTTTGGCCGGACCGGCGATACCAATGTGGATGGGCAGGTCGATACCTACCTCTTTCAGACCATCCGCCCAGGCGATGATCGGCTTGGCATCGAAGGCAAACTGAGTTGCCAGGGCCATCTCGGCATCCGTGGTTTCGTTGAATTTCTGTTTCCAGCGCAGGGCGTCATCGACGTTCTTGGTGGACCCATCGGGATCGATGTCCCTGTTACCCTCGGGGTGACCGGCAACATGAAGACGCTTGAACCCTGCCTTGTCAAACAGACCGGTTTCCATCAGCTGCATGGAACTGTCGAAATCGCCATGCGGTTTTGTCACACCACCGGCCAGCAACAGCGCCTGCTCGACGCCCGCCTCGCCCTGGTACATCGAGATCCAGTTTTCCAACGTCGCCGCATCCTTGATGATCCGCGCCGGAAAGTGGGGCATGACAGGATAGCCTTCGGCTGCAATCCGCTTGGCTGTCTTGACCATATCTTCAATCGGGGTGCCCTCGATATGGGCAATGTAGACGCGTGTGCCCTCGGGCAGCAGCGCGCGGAAATCCTCGACCTTTTCGGCAGTCCGCGGCATGACCTCGATCGAATAGCCTTGCAGGAAGGCTTCGACAGTCGGGTTCACAGGGCTGTTTTCGACCACATCACGTTTCTTGAAGTTCAGCAAAGCCATTGAGGCCTCCCATTAAGATCCGGGCTTATGCCCAACCGTCATTTGCGATCAGCGCTTTGATGCGGTCCTGATCGTATTCCTTTTCCAGACGCAGGGCCTCGGCCTCGGCTACTTCTGCCGGGTCGCCATCAACCGCAAAAGGCTCGGCCTTGCGCCATTCGGCCAGATAGGCATCACTGTCCTTGGCGTTTACCTTCATGGCGGCGCGGTCGATGGCTTGCTCGAACCGTTCTTCCAGTTGCCGCTTCGCGCCGCGACGGCCTTTGCCGACGATGACCTGAGCGGGAATGTCGCGCCAGTACACGATGGTGACGTCAGGCATTACTGTGATTCCTCCTAACCCGATGGGCCGGTTCTAAACTTCAATGTGGGGATTGGTCGGTCGGTTTTCGACACCCGGCGCTTTTCAAGCGACGTTTTCGCCCACGGTGGCGTGGCGGGGTTTTAACCCGTCTCGCGGCAAAAACGCATACCAAAATTCTCATTGTCACTATGAGAGCATTGCATAATGAACAAAAAGCCCCGGACGGCATGACCCGCCCGAGGCTTGTTTCAACGCGTCTTGCCAAGGTTAACCGACCAACCCACCGTCTTCACGAGTAACCGCAATGATGGCTGAACGTGGAACCGAGTTACCACCGTCGGGCCAGTGGCTATTACCGTCTTCACCGGGGTGTTGAATACCAACAAACATGGTGCGGCGATCCGGCGACCAGCTGAGCCCAGTGATCTCACACTCGTTCGGGCCAACCAGAAAACGACGGATTTCACCGGTAACCGGGTCGCCTGCCAGCATCTGGTTGTTCCCCTGCCCTTCGAAGTCGCCCTCGTTGCTGTATTTGCCGTCGGTCTGGATCCACAGCAGGCCGTTGCTGTCAAACTTCAGACCGTCGGGCGAGTTGAACATGTTGTCGGCGTTGACATTGTCCGAACCGCCATACGCATCCTGATGCACGGTCGGGTTTCCGGCCAGTACATACAGGTCCCATTCGAAACCCGATGCGCCATGGTCTCCGCCTTCAGGGCGCCAGCGCACGATCTGACCGTATTTGTTCGCCTCGCGCGGATTCGGCCCGTTGACCGAAGTGTCGTCGCCACCGGCATTCGGTTTCACACCGCGGTTCTTGTTGTTGGTCAGGCAGCAATAGACCTCGGGCGCGTTCGGGTTGGCCGCAACCCATTCCGGGCGGTCCATGGTGGTCGCGCCAACAGCCGATGCTGCTTGCCGCGTATGGATGCAGATTTCGGCCTGCGACGTCATACCAGTTGTTTCGGGGGTCAGGTCCAGCCACTCACCAGTCCCGTCGTCGTTGAACTTTGCAACCGACAACGTACCGTTCTCAAGCAGCGCATGCGTGTCCACCCCAGCGGCATAAAAACCTTCCGAGACAAAGCGGTACAGGAACTCGCCCCGTTCATCATCACCCATGTAGACAACGACACGACCGTCATTGTTTACAATGGCCTCGGCGTTTTCGTGCTTGAACCGACCGAGCGCGGTCAGCTTACGAGGGGTCGAGGTCGGCTCGGTCGGATTGATTTCGACAACATAGCCTGCGCGGTTCGGCTCGTTAGGGTTTTTCGAGACGTCGAAACGCTCGTCAATTCCGGCCCATCCGTATCCCCAGTCCTTGGACGAAACGCCGTAGCGCTGAAGTTCGGCGCTGACCTCATGTTTTTCGTCCTCAGTCGAGAAGTAACCATTGAAATTCTCTTCACAGGCCAAATACGTCCCCCATGGGGTCATGCCATTACCACAGTTGTTCCAGGTGCCTTTACAGATGGTGCCTGTCGGATCGGCGGCAGTTTTCAGCAGATCATGGCCAGCGGCAGGCCCCGTCAATGACATGTCTGTCTGCGGCGTGATGCGGCGGTTATACGAGCTATCCTTGACGATGCCCCATTTGCCGTCGGTAACCGCAATCTCGACCACCGTCACACCATGCGCCATCATGCCTTTGGCGACATCGTCATCCGAGGCGGCTTTGGCGTCCGGGTTGTTGCCCCAAAGGATATCGCGATTGGTGTATTCGTTGTTCACGACCAGTAGAACGTGACCCTCGTGCAAAAACACATCCTGACCGTCGGTGTTATCACCAAATGCGCGCTCTTGGCTGGCAGCGGTTCCACGGGTGGCCGGATCAAATTCGGGCACATCAGACCAAAGCGGGTCGCCCCAGCGCACCATCACCTCGGCCTTGTAGCCCGGCGGCACGATGACGTCATCGGCAGTTGACGCCGGAATCGCCTCAAAGGCAAATCGATCTGCGGCTGCGCGCGCACCAGTTGGAAGCAGCGACCCACCCAAAGCCGTGAAACTTCCCATCGCCAATACGCCACCTAAAAATCCACGACGTGACAAGGCACGCTCAACGACGCGGTCAAACTCACATTCCTCTGGGCGCGGATTCACCACTTCATCGAATTCGTCAAAGGTCAGGACACGTTCATCTTTCATGGCAGGCTCCGTCTGCGGCTGATTGCGATCAAGAATCCCTCAACCGGGATCAAAGATCAAATCGCACCTCAGTATGAACGACGTGTGACATCCAGACCAAATTCGAAATGGAAATCGCTTGCACGTCGACGACGCCCCGCCTAGGGTCAAATCAACTCGAAAATCGGAGGGCGTTACGATGGCGCCCAAGCGTCCCAAAGGTGCGGGCGCGTTCCCGAAAGCGGTCGAAAGCCCCGCGCCGGCAAGACCCGATCCGGATGCCCTGTATGCGGCTCTGGATTTGGGAACAAATAGTTGCCGCATGTTGATAGCCCAGCCCAAGGGCAGCGGGTTTCATGTGGTTGACAGCTTCTCCAAGTCCGTGCAGCTGGGCGCGGGTCTGGAACGCACCGGACGTCTGTCGCGGGCGTCGATGGCACGCACCGTTCAGGCGCTGCGAATCTGTCAACAAAAGCTGAAGCGGAACAAAGTAAAACGGATGCGTCTGATCGCAACCGAGGCCTGCCGCCGCGCCAAGAATTCCCGCGAATTCATCCGACAGGTCAAACGCGAAACCGGACTGACGCTTGAAATCATCCAACCCGAAGAAGAAGCCCGTTTGGCGGTGATCTCCTGCGCCCCGCTGGTGTCCACCAAGACCGAACAGCTGTTGGTTGTCGATATTGGCGGCGGTTCGACCGAGCTGGTCTGGATCGACATTTCGTCCGTCCCTCGCCGTGACCGCCCGGCTGCGATCATGCGTTTGCACAACGGATTTCACACGGTCGACAGCCCTTTTCCGGCTGCAAAAGTTGTAGACTGGATCAGCGTACCGCTGGGTGTTGCCACGTTGCGGGATCAGTTCAATGACGTCGAAAACGACGCCGCTCGCTTTGCATTGATGAGCTGGTTTTTCGAAGAAAACCTGGCCGATTTCGCACCTTACAAAGATGAACAGACCCGCGAAGGTTTTCAGATCGTCGGCACCAGCGGAACTGTCACAACGGTTGCTGCATCGCATCTTGGCCTGAAGCGCTATGACCGGACCAAGGTTGACGGGCTGCGCATGACCAGTGATCAGATTGACAAAGTGATACGCGGGTATTTAGAACTCGGCCCTCATGGGCGCCGCCGGGATCCTCGGATTGGTGAAGACCGGCAGGCCCTGATCATGTCCGGCTCAGCCATTTTGCAGGCATTGTTGCGCTGCTGGCCCACTGATCGCCTTTCCGTGGCAGATCGGGGGCTACGCGAAGGCCTGCTTTATGCACAGATGAGCGCGGACGGGGTACTGGAAGACGGACCGTTCTGATGGCGAAGACACCAACTGGCAAAAACAACTCGGGGCGCGGTCAGCGTGACCTGAAGGTAAAGGTAAAAACCGCACGTGGTCGCAAGCTGAGTTCGACCCGCTGGCTCGAACGACAGCTGAACGATCCCTATGTCAAGCGCGCCCAGACCGAAGGATACCGGGGGCGGGCGGCGTACAAGATTATGGAGCTTGACGACAAGTTCCGCTTTCTCGTACCCGGAGCACGGGTTGTTGACTTGGGGTGCGCGCCCGGTGGCTGGTGCCAGGTCGCAGTCAAACGGGTAAACGCGCTTGGCGAAAAGTCAGGAAAACGGATCGGAACGGTGCTGGGCATCGACTTGCAGGAAGTGGAACCGGTTGCGGGTGCCGATACCCATGTGCTGGACTTCATGGAGGATGACGCCGACCAGAAGGTCAAGGACTGGCTGGGTGGCAAAGCGGATGTGGTGATGTCAGACATGGCAGCGGCGTCCTCGGGTCACAAGCAGACCGACCATCTTCGGATCATCGCACTGTGTGAAACTGCGGCCCATTTCGCGTTTGACGTGCTGGAAGAAGGTGGCACATTCGTAGCCAAGGTTCTTGCCGGCGGTGCCGAGGGCGATTTGCAAAAACTTCTGAAGCAGAAATTTCAGAAAGTGGCGCATGTGAAACCGCCCGCATCACGTTCGGACAGTTCAGAAAAATTTGTTGTGGCAACCGGGTTTCGCGGCTGAACTTAATCTTCCAATCGGATACGGTTCCCGGTCAGCCGTTGTTCGCGCAGCGACGTCGCGGCCATACCCTGCAACATCAGTGTATCCCCGTGCGAAACATATACAGGCTCGCGATTGCGCAGCTCTTCAATGCGCTGCGCCAGCGTAGCGGGGTTCGTCCCGGTTGCTTTCTGTCTTGTTGAATCCGCGGACATACATCACCTCAAAACAGCAAATCTGAAATGCTGTTAGCGTGAAATTTTGCCGTGAAGTTGGAACAAATCGGGCAAACCTGTGCCGGATCAGGGCCCCAGTTGTTGCAGCAATTGCAGCAAGGCCGGGTCATCGGGCAATCTGCCCAAGGCTTCTCGCAGGGCGATACGTGCGGCTTCCGGGCCGCGATTGATCTGTGCCAGCTGCACCACCATGGGCCACGCTTCGGCGCGCTGAGGATCCAGCGCTACAACCTCGCGAAATGCCCGTTCGGCAGCCGGGGCGTTGCGCAGCGTCAAGGCCATCCCCCCCAGAACCAGATGTGTTTCCGGGGCATCCAGCCTGTTCGAGATCGCCGCCTGCCACTCGGCCATCCCCTCCCCGGCCAGATCCTGTTGCTGAGATGTCAGAGCTTGAAGAGGGATACTCAGAAATTCCTTGGCGGCGGCTATGCGAACGTTGCGAAAAGGATCAGACAAAAGGGGCTCTAACCTTTGCGCACGATCCGTTGGGCTCGCCTGACGCTGCAAGGCTGCTGCATTTGCGCGTATCAGCGGATCGTCTTCCTGCAACAGTGGCGCTGTATACGCGGCAACCTCAAGCGAGCCAAAAGGTTGCAGCAGATACGCTGCTGTTGCCCGCACGATAGCGGGTTGCGAGGGGTCCGTTGCGACAGCAATCAAACCCTCTGGCGTGTTCAAATGGCCATCGGCAGCAGCTTTGAACACCGTGCCATAATGCGGGGCCCGATTGGCTGTGTCAGGAAACCAGCCTTTGATCCGGCTGGCAGCCCAGACCTGATCCTTATTCTGGTGGCAATCAGTGCAGGCATCAGCCCCCAATCCCAAATCCGGTCGCGGCACGCGAAAGCTGTGATCCCGGCGACCGTCCACGCCCATATATGTACGTTCGATCATGTGGCAGCTTTTGCACTGGGCACCCGCGCTATCCGTAACGTGATGATGGTGATTGGGTGTATCGTATTCCTGTTTCGCCAGCGTCGGGAAATCAGGGTTTCCGGCCGTGGAATGACATTGGGTACAAATACCGTTGCCTTCGGCCTTCAACTGCGCACTGTGTGGCTCGTGGCAGTTCATGCACCCGACCCCTCGGGCATACATTTTGGATTGCAGGAATGAGCCGTAAACGTAGACCTCATCCAGTATCTGCCCGTCCGGATGATACGAACCGGGCCGCAACACAGCCAGGTTATAGGCATCATGATACGAGGTTCCCGGCAAAGGGTTTCCGTTGCCATGTGCCTCGCGCCGCGAATGACACCCGGCGCATTGCTGGATCTCGGCCTCGGTCTGACCTTTTCCCCAGCTCATCGAAAAGCCTGTATCACTCAGCCCCTCAGTAACGCTCTGCCCTTTGGTCCAATCGATATGAGCTGACCCCGGTCCATGGCAGGCTTCGCAGCCAACACCAATCTCGGCCTGTCGGGAAGAGTATGTTCTGGATTGCGCGTCGTAGTTCTTTTCAAACCCTGTGGCGTGACATTCGGCGCAGCGCGCGTTCCAGTTCTTGTAAGGGCCCGTCCAGTGCAGCCCGTCTTCTGGTGGCAGATCCTGATCGGGGTATAAGTGATACCAGCGCTTCTGCTCGGTATCCCAAACCACATCAAAGCTTTGCAACCGCCCCGGTTCGGTTTCAAACAGATATTGTTGCAGAGGTGCGATTCCAACGACGGAATGCACATCATATGCCGTCGTCGCTCCGTCTTTTTCCGTTACACGAGCTGTGAACTTGTCTGCCTGTTTAGTAAATTCAACCGTCATCCCGTTCTGCACGAACCGGGTTCCATCGAAATCGGCGACCAGATGGCCGTCGCCAACTTCCGTCCAGGCCAAGGCATGATGAGACGAAGCCCATGCCTCGGCCTCGTGCTGATGGCAGTCTGAACACCGATCTGAGCCCACATATTCCAGTGATTGCGCCTGCCCTTCACTTGCGAGGGTTAAACAAGCCGCCAGAATGGCAAATCTCATGCCATATCTCCTTCAGCGGCGTTCCGAAGGTCGATCAATGCGCCGTTGTATTCAGCGCCAAGGATCAGCATCGCAGAACACAGATACAGGAAAATCAGCGCGGCCATTGCCCCGGCCAAACCCGCATATGTGGCACTGTAGGTGGCGAACTGGCTGATATAGACTGAAAATGCCCATCCGCCAGCTGCCCACAAAACCAATGTCAGTATGACGCCGGGCAGGATTTGGGTCAGGCTGTGCCTGCGGGTTGGCAGAATTAGATGTGCCAGCAGGACAGTGCCTGCCGGAACGGCCACGGTAAACGTCCACCGCAGGCGATCTACGGACAGCCAGTCCGCTACCGGAGCTTCGGTATGCTCTGCCACCAGTTTCGTGTAGACCGGCAAGACCACCTCGACCGTTGCAATAACAAGGATTGCCGAACCGCCAAGGATAACCAGGACCAGACACAAAAGCCGGGTTTTCCAAAAAGGCCAACTGTCCTGATCGTGATAGGCCTGATTCATCGCTGCGCGTACTGCGGCAACCCCGTTGGAAGCAAAGTAGATCGCAAGCAGGCCACCCAGCGTAATCACACCCGACCCCGCCCCGGCCAGAACCGCACGCAGCTCGGCCACGATCGGGTCGGCAACATCCCTGGGCCATGCCCCGAACAGCAGATCAATCAGCTCATCGGTAACATAGTCCTGCGACAATGCCCCTGCCAGCGCCACGGTGAACAACACAAAGGGAAACAGGGCCATCATCAGCGACATGGCGACATGGCTGCTCATGACAGGTCCGTTTTTCCTGACGAACCGGCGAAGTGCCAGCCATAACGCCTGAAGCGGGCGGCCAAATGGGGGAATCGTGGGTTTTGTCATCCTGCAACCCTAACCCGCCGAAATAAAACACAGAACCCGTCATCGGTATCAAAGTGACAAAAGCCGGTCTGCAAACCGCTGACTGCATTGCTAAAACCGGAATGCAGGTGCAGGATTGGGCAAAGCGGGACGATCACTAGCCTGCTTAAGAACAGATAAACAGGATACTGAATGATCCCGGATCAGGAAGATTTCACGGCTCGCCCCAGGCTAAAACTGTCTGTTGTCCGCGACACCTGCATTATCGCGGCGCTGATGGTGCTGGGGCTTTATGCGGGAGCGAACTTCCTGATCCCGCTTGCCATGGCACTGCTGGTCAACGTTCTGATCATTGCGCTGAGCGACCGCGTCGTCGCGCTAACCCGCGCTCCAGTCTGGCTGGCAAATATCGCTGGTGTGACCATCGTTCTGGCGGGTTTGTTCATGATCATGTACGTGCTGGGCAGTCAGGCAACGCAGTTTGCACGGTCCGTCAGCACGTACGAAAACCAGTTCGACGGGGCGGTTGAGCGCATAACCGGTCTTGTCGGCAACGACGTCACCACTTTCATCCGCGACAATCTGGTCAGCATCGACATGACCTATGTCGCACGCCTGTTGCTGGGCAGCGCTACGTCTCTACTGAACCAGTTCTTTCTGATCAGCCTCTATGTCGCGTTCCTGATGGCCGAGCGTCTGGCCTTTCGCAAGAAAATTCAACTTGCGGCTGGCGACCCCCAAACTGGCGCTGATTTTGCGACCATGCTTGATGCCATATCGATCAGCCTGCAACGATATGTTGGGGTTAAGACCCTGATCAGCCTGATCACAGCGGGCATCAGTTATTTTGTATTCAGGGCCCTTGGTTTGGAATATGCGGAAACCTGGGCCGTTTTGACCTTTGCTTTGAACTTCATTCCTTCGATCGGGTCGATCATAGCGGTGTTTTTTCCGGCCATGATCGCGCTTGTTCAGTTTGATACGATCGTTCCGTTTCTGATCATCTTATTTGGGTGCGGCACCCTTCAATTCCTGATCGGTAACTTCCTTGATCCGGCCATGCTGGGCCGCTCGCTGAACATGTCGACATTCCTTGTCATTCTGGCGCTGACATTCTGGACAACTGTCTGGGGCCTGATCGGCGCTTTCCTGAGCGTGCCACTGACGGTCTGTATTCTGATCGTGTTCAGCCACATCCCTGCTTTACGCCCGGTCGCGATCCTGATGTCTCTGGACGGCCAATTGGGCGAGGAGGACGGTCAGGCGCGTGCTAATAACTGAACTGCGGCGTGGCGTAGGCTTAAGTTCGTCGGGTGCCGTACACAGCCGCCAGCCTGTCCGCGTATGTTGGACCGCATACCGGTGTCACGACCCGAAACCTCAGGTCTGACAACTGGCTATCAATGCGCCCCGATCCAGCAGTCGAACCCGGCCATACCCCAGTTCGATTAACCCCAAATCCACAAGCCGGTGAAGGTTCCTGTGCAAAGTCGGTTGCGATACAGCAATCATCGCCGCCAGATCGTCCTGGGAAACATCAATCCATCCATCGGTTTTCGAGGTCCCCTCGTCCAAGTGAAGCAACCTCAAGACCAGCCGCTTTTCCGTTCCCGTCACAGCCAGATTTGCCATGATGCGCAAAGCGGTCCGCATATTCTCATGCGTCAACGCATAGAAATCCCGGATGTAGTCAGGATTGTTCTGAATCAACCGCGAGATGCTTAAATTTGGGAAAAACAAGGCTTGAGTGGCTTGCGTCGTGATAACACTGACCAGACGCAGCGCACCTGCAAACAAAGCCAGATCGCCGATCCAGAACCCAGCGCCGTCGCGGTGAAGCACAAACTCCTGACCATCATCCGCTGGGGCCGTTATCTGCACACCACCGCTGAGAATCGCGTAGATACCATTTGCCGGATCACCATAGTGATACAGCGTCTCTCCCGCCTCTACCGATTTCGGTATGCCAAGGGCTGCCAAATCGGCCTGAAACTCTGACGAGCGTTCACTGAACCATCCGGTGTTTCGTAATAGCTTCAGATTATTCATTTTGTCTCACATTTGTACTTTGCGATATAATCATATGATGAGTTTCCGACGCAAGAAGTAACCTATGCTAATGGTGTTCGATTCCTGCTACCAAAGATTTTCAATATGGGAATCAACACTTTGCTGCCGCGTTGTTCATGCATTTGAACGCCGGGTGATTCATTTCCTTTGGGGTCGCCAAGATCCTCTCAGATCAGGAGCAAACCATGTTACCTCCACGTTCGCTATCCGGCACCTGGCGCAGTAACTTGCGCCGACTTGCCGTGGTAACCGCCACGTTGACACTGGCCATACCCGCCTGGGCGCAGAACCAGAAACCGAATATCCTTGTGATCTGGGGCGACGATGTTGGTCAGTCCAACATCTCGGCCTACACGCGGGGGTTGATGGGGTATCAGACACCCAATATCGACCGTATCGCCGAAGAAGGTATGATGTTCACGGATTACTACGGTGAACAGTCGTGCACGGCTGGGCGATCATCTTTCATCATGGGGCAATCCGTTTTCCGCACGGGCCTGTCCAAAGTTGGCCTGCCGGGCGCTGAGGAAGGCATGCAGATCGAAGACCCGACCATTGCGGGCCTTCTGAAAGCGGAAGGCTACGCCACGGGTCAGTTCGGAAAAAACCACCTGGGCGACCGGGATGAACATCTGCCGACAAACCACGGTTTTGACGAATTTTTTGGCAACCTCTACCATCTCAACGCCGAGGAAGAGCCGGAAAACATCGACTATCCCAATGATGCTGTTCTGCCCGATGGCAGAACCTTCCGACAAGCTTTTGGCCCGCGCGGTGTAATCAAGTCGACAGCGGGTGGTGAGATCGAGGATACCGGCCCGCTGACCAAAAAGCGTATGGAAACGGTCGACGATGAAACCGCGGCGGCTGCGATTGAATTCATCCGCAAACAAGAGGAAAGCGGCACGCCGTGGTTCGTCTGGTGGTCAGGCACCCGGATGCATTTCCGCACGCATGTTTCCGAAGAGAAATGGGCAAAGGCCAATGAAATCGTCGGCAAGCAGGTAGATGAGTATACGGCTGGCATGATCGAACATGATATGCATATTGGCGACTTCCTGACTGCGCTGGATGAGCTGGGCATCGCCGACAAGACCATCGTGTTTTACTCGACCGACAATGGTCCGCACATGAATACCTGGCCAGATGCCGCGATGACCCCGTTCTGGGGTGAAAAGAATACCCAATGGGAGGGCGCATGGCGCGTACCTGCCATGGTTCGGTGGCCCGGCAAGATTACCGAAGGTGCTGTGTCGAACGAGATCGTGCATCATATGGATTGGTTACCGACATTCCTGGCTGCAGCTGGCAACGAAACCGTGAAAGAAGATCTTCTGGAAGGTGTCACCGTGGCCGAAGTTGGCGGCGGGCGCGACTATCGCGTGCATCTGGATGGCTACAACATCTTGCCGTTGCTGACCGGCGAAACAGACAAGAGTCCGCGCAGGGAAATCTTCTATTTCACGGACGATGGTGACCTTGCGGCACTGCGCTTCGGTGATTGGAAAATCACCTTCCTGGAACAGAAGGCATGGGCAACTTTGCGCGCCTGGATGGAGCCACTGACCCCTCTGCGCGTGCCATTGATCACCAACCTGCGACGCGACCCGTACGAGCGTGGCTACCGCACATCGAACACCTACTATGACTGGATGCTCGACCGTGCCTACATGCTGGTACCTGCGCAGGCCTATGTCGCGCAGTTCCTTGAAACCTTCAAGGAATACCCACCCCGACAGGAAGCGGCGAGCTTCAGCCTCGACAAGGTGATGGAGAAGTTGACGTCACCTCCGGGCGCACCGTGAACCTGACTGTTTGATCCAAGACACAGCAAAGCCGGAGTCCCGATACCGGGGCCCCGGCCCTTCTCATTAGCGGTTGAAAATTGAGGAATAATCCGTGCGTCTATTTTTGATATTGTGCAGTGTGCTAGGAGCGACGGTCGCCATCGCTGACCCCTTGCCGTCATGGAACAATTTAGAATCTAAAGCGAAAATCGTTTCGTTTGTTGACGAGGTAACCGACCCTGCCTCAGCTCATTACGTGACGCCTGATGATCGGATCGCCGTATTCGACAATGACGGAACGCTTTGGGCCGAACAGCCGGTGTATTTTCAGTTCCTTTTCGCCATGGATCGTCTGGCCGATCTGGCCAAGCGGGACCCGTCGATCCTGACAACTCCTGCTCTGGAAGCTGCTGCAAAGGGTGATCTAGCGACCGTTCTTGAAGGCGGGCATGAGGCGCTGATCGAAGTTGTCAACGCATCGCATTCTGGCACCAGCGTCGAAGAATTTCAGGCAGCTGTTGCGCAGTGGCTGGAAACCGAACGCCACCCCAACACCGGCCTTCGTTATGACCAGATGACCTATCAGCCGATGGTCGAGTTGCTGCGTTATCTACGTGACGAAGGTTTCAAGACCTACATCGTATCCGGCGGTGGCATTCATTTCATGCGCGTCTTTGCCGAGGATGCATATGGTATCCCGCCGGAACAGATATTGGGGAGCTATGCAGACAGCACCTATAAGGTGATCGACGGCAACCCGACGATCATCAAGGCACCGGGGCTAGCCTTCATCGATGACAAGGAAGGCAAGCCGATCAATATCGAACGCACGATTGGCAGACGCCCTATTCTGGCCGCAGGCAACTCGGACGGAGATTTCGCTATGCTGGATTGGACAACGTCGGGTGATGGTCCGCGTTTGGGAATTCTGATCCACCACACGGACGCCGAACGCGAATGGGCTTATGACCGCGAAAGCTCGATCGGAAAGCTGGCAGATGGGCTGGATCGGGGTCCTGACAAGGGATGGATCATTGTCGATATGGCGCAAGACTGGTCACGCATCTACACTGGGGCAAACTAAACGGCCCGAAAGATGTAAGACCCCATGTGGACAGCACTGGTATCTATCTTTGTATTCACGTTGTACGTGGCTGCATTTGTGTTTTCGATCCGAGCGGCACAAACCGCGCGGACACCGCAAGGTGCCGTTGGTTGGGTGGTTTTTTTGGTTTCAGCCCCTTTCCTAGCGGTGCCGTTGTATCTTTTTCTGGGACACCATCGCTTTCACGGATATCGCATCGCGCGCCAGAAAAGTGAGCGGGTTGTTGAAGGGATCAAAACCTTTGCCGATTACTCAAGGCCCGATCCCTCCTCAATGTCCATCAATCCGCGCCCGTTCGAGTTTCTGGCGCATCTTCCTGTGTCCAGCGGAAACGGTGCCCGGCTACTGGTTGATGGGCAAGCCACATTCGACGCCATTTTCGACGCCATCGACAAGGCCAAGAACTATATCCTCATTCAGTTCTACATCATCAGAGACGACGCACTGGGCCGCAAACTGCAATCCAAGCTGATCGAGGCGACGAAACGTGGGGTTCACGTCCGTTTCATGACCGATGCAGTCGGCAGTTACGGATTGCCGCGCGCGTATCTGGATACCATGCGTGAAGCCGGAATTGATGTAGCCGACCCGCGTCAGCAACGCGGCCCGAATTTCCGGTTTCAGCTGAATTACCGAAACCATCGTAAAACTGTCATTATCGATGGCGAGACAGGCTTTATCGGTGGCCACAATGTTGGCGAGGAATATCTGGGCAAACATCCGCATTTCGGTCATTGGCGCGACACTCACATAATGATGTCCGGTCATGTCGTCCGGCAATTGCAGCTTATCTTCACTGAAGATTGGCATTGGGCGCATAACGAAGACCTGATTGATGAACTTGACTGGGCGGGCAGTGAATCCGAACAGAACATGAATGCCCTGCTGGTCGCGACCGGACCCGGAGACGAAACCGAAACTGGCGCCATGATGTTTTTTGCAGCAATCGCCGAGGCAAAAGAACGGTTGTGGATTGCGTCGCCTTACTTCGTACCCGACATCGATGTCATGACAGCGCTGCAACATGCCGCGATGCGCGGTGTGGATGTGCGCATCCTTGTTCCTGACATGATCGACCATCGCCTGCCATGGCTGGCCGCGTTTGCCTATTTCGATGAAATCCGCGACTGTGGCGTGCGCGTATTCCGCTATACCGGCGGGTTCATGCATCAAAAGGCGTTCGTTGTCGACGATACGCTGGCCGCTGTTGGAACAACAAACCTCGACAACCGATCCTTCCGCCTCAACTTCGAAGCAATGGCGCTGTTCTTTGATGCCCGGGCTGCACAGGCCGTCGACCAGATGCTACAAGAAGATTTCGAAACCAGTTTCGAATTGACCCGTAGGTTGCGTCAACAACCGGCCCACATCCGCTTTGGTGCGCCGCTGGCACGGTTGTTTGCACCGATCCTTTAGGAAAAGAACTTCTCCTGAAAAACGCGGGTCATCAATGCGACCAGATACGCGGTCGACAATCCAAACGCCAACAGCCCGGTGACCGAAGCAAACGAGCCGAAAATGCGCAGCCCTTCACCCAAAACGATGTCGCCGTATCCGAGCGTCGTAAACGTCACCAACGAGAAATAGATGGCCGAGTTCCAG
The DNA here is from genome assembly GCF_056542225.1 of Ruegeria sp. AE3. Classification (NCBI taxonomy): domain Bacteria; kingdom Pseudomonadati; phylum Pseudomonadota; class Alphaproteobacteria; order Rhodobacterales; family Roseobacteraceae; genus Ruegeria; species Ruegeria sp. AE3. The sequence continues at coordinate 858,864 of NZ_JBQFZL010000001.1, forward strand.
TCCGGCAGAACATTTAGCAACACCCAGACGATAGCCCAGATCCAGACCTGAATGGTGTGCGTTGCGATAATGAAGCCCAAGGCAACGGCAATCGGCCCCGCGGTTGCCACAAACACCCCGCGTGTGACCCATTTTTTGTCCATCTTGATTATGGACATCGTACACCAGGTCAGAAAGAGAATCTCGATCAGGATGCAAATACCCAGAAAGGTACTGCCCCAAACGATCTGATGCAGCAACGTCATGTATTTACACCCTGATTTTCGGCCACGAACTGTCAGGGCACAATGACCTTTCAAAACGCAAGGCACAACCCCGCCACCGGATAAGGTAGCCTGCGGCGAAAGGAACCGGTGAAAGGTCTGCACTGGACAGTTGGGAAGTCCGGCGCACATCCTGTGCAAAAAGGGCGCTTCATGCTGTTGATCATCGACCGAGTTCAAAAGACTTATCCCGGCGGGCGGCCCGTTTTGCGCGACGTGTCTCTGACACTGGATCAGGGACAAACGCTTGCTCTGACCGGTGAAAGCGGCAGCGGTAAGAGCACCTTGCTGAATCTGGCCGCCGCCCTGGACAGTTTCGACAGAGGCGAGATTACGCTGGATGGCACGCCCCTGTCCCCTTTGGATGATGCGGGCCGGGCCGGGTTGCGGCGCAGAAAGGTTTCGCTTGTGTTCCAGCAGTTCAACCTGATCCCATCGCTGACCGTGGGGCAAAACCTGTCCTTTCATGCCCGCCTTGCAGGTACCGAAAATGCCCAATGGTCCGGGCAATTGGCAGACCGGCTTGGGCTTTCGGATCTGCTGGACCGCTACCCCGAAAGCTTGTCGGGCGGCCAGCAGCAGCGGGTGGCCATAGGACGGGCCATGGCCGCGCGCCCGAAACTGTTGCTGGCGGACGAGCCGACAGGCAATCTTGACGAAACCGCCAGCGCCAAAGTGCTGGACCTGATGCTGTCACTTGTGGCTGATACTGGCGCAGCTTTGCTGCTGGTGACGCATTCCCCGCAAATCGCGGCCCGTCTGGACACGCACCTACGCCTGAGCGGCGGGCGCATCCAATGACATTGGCCGTCGTCCAGGCCCTGCTGTCCCATTGGCGGGTGCATTGGTTGCAACTGGCAACGCTGCTGATCGGTATCGCCCTGGCAACTGGTTTGTGGTCCGCTGTACAGGCCATCAATGCCGAGGCCCGCGCCAGCTATTCCCGTGCCAACGCCCAACTGGCACTTGGGCAGTTTGACGAATTGCACGATCCAGCCGGTTTCATCGCCATGTCCCGTTATGTCGACCTGCGTCGCGCGGGGTGGCAGGTGGCCGCCGTACTGGAAGGCCCTTATCGGGTCGCCGGACGTACGTTGCGTTTGATGGGCGTGGATATGGTGGCCTATCCCGCCCTGCCCGCAATTACCGAGGCCCAGCAAAGCGGTGCGCCGCCCGAACCGGCGGACATATTGACTGCTCCGGGTCGCCTGCTGGTTTCGACTGAGTTGGAGCCCTTGTTGCGCGATCAGGACACTCTGCCCCCGGTTCTCAGTACTTCTGCGCTGCCGCCGGATGTGATCCTGACGGATATCGGCGTTGCCGAACGTCTTCTGAATCAGCCCGGTGCAATCTCGCGGCTCATTATTCTGCCCGATCAGCCGCGCGGGCTTCAGTCCCTAACCACGATCACCCCAGAGCTGGAACGTATCAGCCCTTCACAAAAGATCGACACTGCTCGGCTGACCGACAGTTTTCATTTGAACCTGTCAGCCTTTGGATTGCTGTCCTTTGCGGTCGGCCTTTTTATCGTGAACGGCACGGTCGGGCTGGCCTTTGCACAACGCAGAGGCATCATCCGTACGCTGCGGGCACTGGGTGTCTCGATGCGATTACTGGTCTGGCTGATCCTTGCCGAGCTGACTTTTCTGGCCCTGATCGGTGGGCTCGTCGGGTTGCTTTTGGGCTTCTTTCTGGCCGGAGCACTTCTACCCGATGTCGCGGCCACGTTGCGTGGCCTTTACGGCGCACCAGTAACAGGGCAACTGACGCTGCAATTGCAGTGGGTTTTGGCAGGGATCGCCATGGCAGTCTTCGGCACATTGCTGGCCAGCGGCCACGCATTATGGCGCCTGTCGCGCATGCCCCTGCTGGCAAGTCCGGGCGTTCAAGCGTGGCGGGGCGACCCCCGCGCGCGCCATCTTGCAGCGGCATTGGGATTGGTCATGATCCTGGGTGGCGTTTTGGCTTATGTCAGTTTCGGGGGGCTGATCGCCGGGTTTGCCCTGTTGGCTGGCTTGCTGACCGGTGCAGCGCTGCTGCTGCCTGCGCTTTTGTCTGTAATGCTTTCACTCTGCGCCCGAGCGGCGCGGGGCCCTGTTACGCAATGGGTCTGGGCAGATATGCGGGCACAACTGCCCGGGTTGTCACTTGCCCTGATGGCCCTGTTGCTGGCTTTGGCGGCGAATGTCGGCGTAGGCACAATGGTGTCCAGCTTCCGGCTGACATTCGTCGGGTGGCTGGACCAGCGCCTGACGTCAGAACTCTACTTGACTGCCAGCGACGACGATCAGGGGCAGGAGATTACCGACTGGCTGCGCCCTCAGGTCGAAGCTATTCTGCCAATCCGAAATGTGGAATTGTCGCACGAGACGGGGCCTTTGTTTCTTTACGGTGTAGTAGATGATCCGGTCTATCGGCAGAACTGGCCAGTGATCACCTCAAGCCCGAATGCATGGGATGACGTCATGGCCGGGCGTGCGGTTCTGATCAACGAGCAACTGGCGCGACGTGCCGATCTCTGGCCCGGCGGTGCTTTGGCCTTATCGCCGGACCACATCCTGACCATCGCCGGGGTCTATTCGGATTATGGGAATCCGACCGGGCAAGCCATCGTCTCGATGGACCAACTGAACCGGATCGCTCCGGGTACGGAGGCCCGCCGCTTTGGCATTCGTCTAAACCCCGAAAACGCAACCGAAATGGCGCAAACCTTAAGGGAACGGTTCAACCTTCCACGTCAGGCTGTCGTACAGCAAGCTGCAATGAAGGCGCAGTCGCTTGCGATATTTGAGAAGACTTTTGTCGTGACCTCGGCGTTGAATGTACTGACCCTCGGCGTGGCGGGATTTGCCATTCTCACCAGTCTGCTGACCCTGTGGACCCAGCGCCTGCCACAGATCGCACCGGTCTGGGCGCTGGGGCTGAACAGGGCGCAACTTGCAGGGCTGGAACTGTTGCGCAGCCTATTGCTGGCGGCATTGACCGCCTGTCTGGCGTTGCCACTTGGGCTTGTTCTGGCATGGGTTCTGTTGACGGTGATCAACGTTCAGGCTTTTGGTTGGCGCCTGCCGATGTTCGTCTTCCCCTGGGATTGGCTGTGGCTGTTTCTACTGACCCTTCTTGCTGCCCTGCTTGCCGCCGCCCTGCCCGCGCTACGGATGCTGCGCCTGCCACCCGCCGATCTGCTGAAAGTGTTCGCCAATGAACGTTAGGACCCTACTAATCCTGCTTATGTGGCTCTACCCGATACCGCTTTGGGCGCAGGGCTATGCAGGTCTAGGCGGAACCGCTGAAGGTTTTGAAGTGCCGGCAGCCGGGTATGAGTTTGATTTCCCAAAGGATCACGGCCCCCACCCGGCCTACCGCATCGAATGGTGGTATCTGACCGCCAATCTCCAAGGGGACGACGGCCTGGACTATGGCATTCAATGGACCCTGTTCCGGTCAGCCCTGAAACCCTATGACAGCGACGGGTGGCAAAGCCCGCAACTTTGGATGGGTCATGCTGCTGTTACGACCCCCAAGGATCATTTTTTTACCGAGCGATTGTCACGCGGGGGGATTGGCCAGGCCGGTGTAACCGCACAACCGTTTGAGGCCTGGATTGATGAATGGCGCATGGCCGGATCGGATTTGGACAGCCTGTCACTGACGGCCAATGGTGATGAATTCGGCTATGATCTTTCACTGACAGCGCAAGGGCCATTGGTATTTCACGGCGACGCGGGCTATTCGGTCAAATCCGCCGATGGACAGGCAAGTTACTATTACTCGCAGCCCTTCTACACAGTCGAAGGCGTGCTGCATTTGCCGGATGGCGAGGTGCTGGTAACCGGTCAGGGGTGGCTGGATCGGGAATGGTCCTCACAACCCTTGGCGGCGGATCAGAGGGGCTGGGATTGGTTCTCGCTCAGTTTTGAGGGAGGCGATAAGCTGATGGCTTTTCGCCTGCGCGGGGATCGAGGCGATTTCACCTCGGCCACCTGGATCAATTCTGACGGCAGTACTGAGGCCATCCCCAACGGTACAATCGGCCTTTTGCCGCTGAGTACCGACGAGGTTGCCGGACGCAATATCCCGACACACTGGCAAGTCGACCTAGCGGATCGGGGCATAGATATTCAGGTCTCAGCCCTGACACCTGATGCGTGGATGGGTACCGGTTTCGAATACTGGGAAGGCCCTGTCACCGTAAACGGCAGCCATAAAGGGGTTGGCTATCTTGAGATGACAGGTTACTGAACCAACCCGACTTTTCTTTACGACCGGCGACGCGATCTTTTGCGCGCTGGAAAATCAGTCAGCGAACCACATAAACTGAGACGTTGGAATGCCGCACCACACGCGCTGCATTCGGACCAAGCAGATAGTCTTTGAAATCCGGCCTATGCGCGCCGATCACAATCAGGTCGGAACCGGCACTTTCGGCGGTTTTCAGGATCTCCTGATAGGCTGTGCCTGTCGCGACTACATGGCGGATGCTTTCATTGCGCTCTGCCCCCAATGCCGAAATGCACAGCGCCGTCAGTTTGGCTCGCGCCTCGGCCAACGCCTTGTCGTGAAAACCTGATTCAAAAAACCCGGACACCCAGCTTTCCCCGAAATCGGGCAGCACAGTCACGACATCCAACTGTGCCCCTTCCAGATCCGCCAAAGCAGCGGCTTTTTGCAGGACCGGAGCATCAATCTCGCCATTGCTGATATCAATGGCACACAGAACAGAACGTGTCATGCGGGCACCCCTTGTCTGGCGGCACGGCCGCGTTGCAGGAACGCGATAAGACCCAAGAGGATCATCGCTGGGATATACACCAGCTGCTTGGGCAGCTGGTCGGACGGCAAGCTGACCGACGTCAGGCGTACGGGTTCATCGCCATAGTAGTCAAAGATGGCCAGATCGTCGGCCACCGGCGCGCCAAACAGCGGCTCGTCAAGCTTGACCAGCCCGTCCTCGGGAACCAGCAGCAGGCCCATCGCCTCGACCCGTGCGGCCCCTCCTTCTTCGTCGCCCACAGTAACAACAACGGTTGTGTCCACCATTTCAAGCGTATCGTAATCGGGGCCTGCGACCACTAGGCGGACATCCGTTCCCGGCGGTGTCTGACCAATGGTCTCTTCAAATGCAGCGGGTTCAACCGATTCGAACGGAGGCGAGATGCGATCCATGAAATAGTCCGGTCGGAACAGGGCAAATGCCACCAGAACGAGCGCGACACTTTCATAGATACGGCTGCGGGTCAGGAAATACCCCATCGTACCCGCCGTAAAGACCAGAATCGCTATGGTCGCGAAAACGGCCACAGTGATCCCCTCAAGCCATGTAACGTCGATCAAAAGAAGATCAGTGTTGAAGATGAACACAAAAGGCAGTGCCACGGTGCGCAGGCTGTAGAAGAATGCTGTGAAGCCGGTTTTGATTGCATCACCGCCTGATACAGCGGCAGCGGCGAAACTGGCCAGACCCACCGGTGGCGTCACATCCGCCATGATCCCGAAGTAGAAGACGAACAGGTGCACGGCAATCAACGGCACGATAAGTCCGCTCTGCGCCCCCAGTTCAACGACCACTCCGGCCATCAACGAGCTGACAACGATATAATTCGCCGTGGTCGGCAGGCCCATGCCCAGAATCAGGCTCAGCAGGCCAACCATGATCAGCATCAGGATAAGATTGCCGCCCGACAGGAACTCGACCAGATCAGCCATAACCTGACCAACACCCGTCAAGGTCACGGTACCCACGATCACGCCCGCAGTCGCAGTTGCCAGTGCGATACCGATCATGTTCCGCGCTCCGTCAATCAGACCTTGCCACAGGTCAGCGACACCGTCGACGAAGGTACTGATTAAATTGCTCTGCCCCCGGAAAAGCGCCTTGAGCGGTTTCTGCGTCAGCAGGATTACGAACAGCAATGCGGTTGCCCAGAAGGCCGACAGCCCCGGTGATTTCTGTTCGATCATCAGGAAGTAAACCAGAACGACGATCGGCAGCAGGTGGTGCAAACCTGCCTTGTAGATATCTGCGACAACCGGCAGCGTGACTTCCTTTGCATTCGGATCGTCAGGCTCAAGGTCCGGCACTTGTGCCGCCAGAAAAAGCAATCCGACATAAACCGCGCAGACGATCAGGCTCAGCACAAGGCCCGCCGCGGACGGAATCAAGCTTGTTACAGCATCAACCGGGAATTGCGAGCCATAGCAAAGTCCTGCAAACACCAGGAAGAAGGCCAGCATACCCACAACGGTTCGCGCCAGATGCACGTCTCGGTCACCCAAGGTCGGCATGTTCCGCTTTACCGCTTCCAAATGCACGATATAGACCAGTGCGATGTAAGAAATCGCCGCTGGCAGGAAGGCGTGGGTGATCACCTCGACATATGAGATGCCCACATATTCCACCATCAGGAACGCCGCAGCACCCATTACAGGCGGCATGATCTGACCGTTCACGGAACTTGCAACTTCGACCGACCCCGCCTGTTCGCTGGAAAAGCCAACGCGCTTCATCAACGGAATGGTGAACGTACCGGTGGTAACAACGTTGGCAATCGACGAACCCGAGATCAGGCCAGTTGCCGCAGACCCCACAACGGCCGCCTTGGCAGGGCCGCCCCGCAGGTGACCCAGAGCGCCAAAGGCCATTTTTATGAAGTAGTTCCCTGCCCCGGCCTTATCGAGTAGCGCGCCAAACAGCACGAACAGGAATACGAATTTCGTAGAAACACCCAGCGCGATGCCAAACACGCCTTCGGACGTGATCCACATATGGCTCATGGCCTTTTTCAGGCTCGCACCTTTCCACTGGATCACTTCGGGGACCCAGGAAGACGATCCAAAGAACACATAGGCCAGGAAAACCGTGGCTATGATCGCCATTGCCGGACCAAGTGCGCGGCGCGCGGCCTCAAACAGCAACAGCAGCCCCAACAAAGCCACCCATTTGTCGATGTCATCGGCCAGCAGGCCATTATTGACCAGTTTCTCATAGAAGATGTAGCCGTACAGCGCGATACCCGCGCCCAAAACGCCCATGACCCAGTCCTGAACAGGGACATAATTGCGCGGGCTGGATTTCAGCGCCGGATAGGCCGCAAACGCCAGAAAGATCGCAAAGGCCAGATGGATCTGGCGTGAATTATTCACCACGCTTCCGGGCAGCAGGTAATTCGACAAGGGAGAGGCCAGAACGATCTGATATACCGACCACAAAACGGCAACAATCGCCAGAAACAGCCCCACGTTTCCAGCGGGATTTCGCGCCCCTGCATCGGATGAGGCGACAAGGTCCTGAAGCTCTTCCTCCGAGAGTGGGCGATTGCCCTGTGTATCGGAACTCATGTGAAATCTCCCCGTCCTGCGGCCTTGGATTCTTTGGCCCTCTTGTCCCCGGTTTATCCCGGATGTGAACCGGGGCGCCGCAAAAGGACGCCCCGTGTAAAGTCTGGCTTACTGAATCCAGCCTTTTTCTTTGTAGTACTTTTCGGCGCCCGGATGCAGCGGAGCGGACAGGCCGTCCGAAATCATCTCCTCGGGCTTGAGATTTGCAAATGCCGGGTGCAGCTTTTTGAAGTCTTCGAAGTTCTCAAAGACCGAGCTTACAACCGCATAGACAGCATCGTCCGACACATCCGCCGAAGTCACGAAGGTCGCGCCCACGCCAAAGGTGGTGGTGTCATTGTCCGAACCCCGGTACATGCCACCCGGGATAGTCGCAGTGCGGTAGTATGAGTTGTTGTCGATCAGACCCTGAATCGCATCACCGGTGACGTTCACTAGAACAGAATCGCAGGCTGTCGTAGCTTCCTGAATCGAACCCGACGGGTGACCCACGGTGTAAATCATCGCATCCAGTTGGTTGTCACAAAGCGCAGCCGACTGCTCAGCCGCTTTCAGCTCGGACGCCAATTCGAAATCATCGACGGTCCAGCCCAACGCTTCCAGAACCACATCCATGGTGCCACGTTGGCCAGAACCCGGGTTACCGATGTTCACGCGCTTGCCCTTGAGGTCTTCAAAGCTGGAAATACCGGCATCCGCGCGGGCCACAACGGTGAATGGCTCGGGGTGGACCGAGAACACCGCACGTAGCTTTTCGAAGGGACCTGCCTCTTCAAATTTCGAGGTGCCGTTATACGCGTGATACTGCCAGTCGGACTGGGCAACACCGAATTCCAGCTCGCCTTCGCGAATGGTGTTGATGTTGTAGACCGAGCCACCGGTCGATTCGACCGAGCAGCGCACTCCGTGCTCTTTCCGGCCCTTGTTCACCAGACGGCAGATCGCGCCACCTGTCGGATAGTAAACACCGGTCACGCCGCCAGTACCAATTGTAATGAACTCTTCGGCATAGGCCGCCGGAGCCAACATGGCTGCGGTTACAAACGTGCCGAGGCTCAATTTTCTGCTGTTTTTCATTTCAGAACTCCCACATTTTTTGTCTGGCAGTTGGAATTCAAATCAATCACCCTGCTCATGAATCCGTGCCGATAAAAAAATCGGCCCGCTTCACAGCAGATGCAACCTGTTGAATTTTCCAGTTTCTCCCAACCCCCTTGAGGGTTCATCCAGATACATTCAATGTCAAGGCCAGCGCCAGCCTGACTTGCTCCATTCCGCATATATGAGCGTAAGTTTTGAATTTTCCCCTCTGGCACACAGGAAAACCCGCCCGATCAGTCTTCCGGAACTTTACTGTCCTTTTCTGTTCAGGTCGGTTCGACAGCAGGACGTATACGGTGCCCCTGTATTAGCATGAGACTGATAACAGAGGACTGAAAAGAACGAGACCAGATCGAAAAGTGAGAGTTAAGTGCGCGAGCACGCAATAAGCCCGAAAAGAAAAAACAGGAAGCAGGTTCCCCTAACCCCCTGTTTTTACTTTGGTACCCAAGGCCGGACTCGAACCGGCACGGTATCACTACCGGGGGATTTTGAATCCCCTGCGTCTACCATTCCGCCACTTGGGCCACGGACACTGGATTAGCGCCCATCCGAGGGAAGGTCCAGAGGCAAAAATCATCCAATAATCCATTTGTTTCGACCGCGATGGTTGACGGGCCGTCAGGTGCGTGGTTTGGCTTTCCGGGGCCGAGAACGGGATTTGAGTGCTTAATGTTGCGATCACTTTATGACTGGACAATTCGTCTGGCGGAACACCCTCATGCGCTGTGGGCGCTGGCTGTTGTGGCCTTTGTCGAAAGTTCGTTCTTTCCGATTCCCCCCGACGTTCTGATGATTCCGATGATCCTGGCGCGCCCGTCGCGCGCCTGGCTGATTGCAACTGTTGCTCTGGTGGCTTCGGTTCTGGGCGGGATGCTGGGCTATGCGATTGGTGCGTTTTTCTATGAAAGTCTGGGGCAGCCCATTCTTGAATCCATGGGCAAGGCCCATGCGATGGAAGAATTCAACACACGCTTCAACGATTTCGGGTTCTGGGCGGTCCTGGCCGCCGGAGTGACGCCTTTCCCGTACAAGGTCATCACCATCATGTCCGGCTGGACAGGAATGCCGCTTGGGACATTCATCGCAACGTCGATACTGGCACGTGCGCTCAGATTCTTCCTTGTTGCGGCGCTGCTTTGGGGCTTTGGCGAGCCGATCCGTGAATTTATTGAAAAACGCTTGGGGCTGATGTTCACCTTGTTCATCGTCCTCCTGTTCGGCGGCTTCCTGGTGGTGAAATACCTATGACGAGACGTTCACAACTTATCGCACTGGCAAGTCTTGGGTCCCTGGCCCTTCTGCTGGCAGCTTTTGGCTTTCAATATCTGGGCGGCCTTGCCCCCTGTAAAATGTGTATCTGGCAGCGCTACCCGCATGGGGTCGCAATCGCGATTGGCGTTTTGGCGCTGGCCTTGCCAAGACTGAGCATCCTGCCGCTATGTGGCGCGTTGGCAGCGGCTGTCACTTCGGGTATTGGGTTTTACCACGCCGGCGTTGAACAAGGATGGTGGGAAGGTCCGACCAGTTGCACATCCGGCAGCATCAGTGGGATGTCGAATGACGACCTGTTCGACCAGATTATGTCAGCGCCTTTGGTTCGCTGCGACGATATCCCGTGGGAAATGTTCAACATCTCGATGGCCGGATGGAATGCCATTGCCTCGGCTGTTCTGGTACTGATCTGGCTCGCGGCGTGGCGGGCAAGCAAGGCCTAGAATTCGTCCAGCTCAGCATCCCAATACAGAAAATCGATCCAGCTTTCGTGTAAGTGATTGGGCGGAAACTTCCGACCAACATTGCGCAGTGCTTCGGCGTCAGGCTGACGGGGCGGCTTTCGCAGGCTCATTCCTGCCTGACGCAGCGATTTCGACCCTTTGCGCAGGTTGCACGGGCTGCACGCCGCCACAACGTTCTGCCAACTGGTCACCCCACCGGCGGCGCGTGGCACCACATGATCAAAGGTCAAATCACCGCGGCTGCCACAGTACTGGCACCGGAACTCGTCCCTCAGAAATAAATTAAAGCGCGTGAAGGCCACGCGCTTTCTGGGTTTTACATAGTCTTTCAGAACAACGACCGAAGGTATTCGGATCTGAGTACTTGGGCTGCGAACCACTTCGTCGTATTCGGCCACGATGTCGACGCGATCCAGCCAGGCGGCCTTGATCGCTTCCTGCCAGGGCCACAGGGACAACGGGTAATAAGACAGGGGGCGATAATCGGCGTTCAAAACCAATGCCGGATGATGCTTCAGCGCACCAGGCTCCCTGACAAATTCGGTCCTGAAGTCTCCGTCCATATCAGAATCGCTCCTCGCTCTGCTCTGCCCGTTTTTGACATCAGAGCGGGGAACACCCGCCCCGGCCTTAGTATAACTATATATCGTGTTAATACTCTGACAAGCCCTGATTTTCCACAATATGTCGCAAACTGGGTAATGCGAATCCGTAACAAGCGCATGACAGTTATCCACAGCTTGCGCGGGACGCACTCTTCGGGGTATGCGCGGGTCATGTCCTGGTTCATTCGCTTCAACAAACCTTATGATGTGCTGCCGCAGTTCACCGACCGCGACAATGGGGATACTCCGCGCAGTACACTGTCCGATTTCATCGATCTGCCCGGGGTTTATCCCGCCGGTCGGTTGGATCGTGACAGCGAAGGTTTGATGCTGCTGACTGACCACGGCAAGTTGCAGGCGCAGATCTCGGACCCCAAGCACAAGATGGCAAAAACCTATTGGGTTCAGGTCGAAGGCATCCCGGACGAAACCGCCCTGAAAGCGCTGCGAAACGGCGTCGAGTTGAAAGACGGCCTGACCCGTCCGGCGAAGGTGCGCCAGATCGACGAGCCAGACGACCTGTGGCCCCGCACCCCACCAATCCGCGAACGCGAGACTGTACCAGACAGTTGGATAGAACTGTCCATACGCGAGGGCAAAAACCGTCAGGTGCGTCGAATGACGGCCGCCGTGGGCCTGCCGACCCTGCGCCTGATCCGTTATCGAATCGGAGACTGGACTCTGGACGATCTGGAACCGGGCCAGTGGGACAGCCTGCCCATGCCATCCCTGAACACCACACCGCAACGAAAACGCGACCGTCGACCGCGCCGGTGACATACCCTGCCCTGATCTGCTAAACTTGAGTCATGAAACTAACTCCCGGAATACCGGCCCCTTCGGCGATTCTGGAAGCGTCGCTTTATGTCGATGATCTGGACGTAGCAGAACAGTTTTACGGCGAAGTACTGGGCCTGGAACGCATTCAGCGTGTCGCCGACCGCCACGTGTTTTACCGAATTGGCGGATCGGTCCTGCTGATCTTTAACCCGGAACAGACGGAACAGCCGCCCCTCAACCCGGACATGCCCGTTCCGCCACATGGCGCCCGTGGTGCAGGGCATGTGTGTCTTGTACTGACCCGTGGTGAAATCGCGGTAATGCGCAAGCACCTTCTGGATTGGAATGTCCCCGTAGACGCAGAATTTGACTGGCCCGGAGGCGCACGATCTTTGTACGTGCGCGACCCGGCCGGAAACTCAGTCGAGTTTGCGGAAGCGCATCTTTGGTCTTAATCCGATGCGAAACGACAGTGTTCTGCTGATTTAATCTTACCGGCTAAAGGCTCAGCTTGTCGCGCATGAAGGCCAGGGCCACACTCAGCCCGTCCGGGGCGATGCCGTGCCCGGTGCCCTTCATGACATGAGCGTAGACCTCTTTGAAACCGGCGGATTGCAGGGCCTCTGCCGCTTCGGGCAAGGATTGCGGCGGGACGACGTCGTCGGCGTCGCCATGCACCAGCAATACCGGCATCCGGCTGACAGTTTCGTCTGCCAGAAGGTCCGCCTCTAGCAAACGGCCTGAGAAAGCGACAATTCCGGCCACGGGGTCTTCGCGGCGGGGCGCGACATACAAGCTCATCATTGTGCCCTGGCTAAAACCAAACAGGACAACCTGTTCTGGCAGAACGTCTTCATCCACCATCAGCGCATCCAGAAAGGCATTAAAGTCCTCGACCGCCATTTCCATGCCCCTGCGCGCTTCTTCCTCAGACGACCCGTCAATCCAGGGAATCGGAAACCACTGAAAGCCATTGGGCATTCCGGGGATCTGCTCGGGCGCGTCCGGGGCCACGAACAATGTGTCGGGCAGATGTTCACCCAGCGGGTCGGCCAAACCCAGCAGATCGGCACCGTTTGCGCCATAGCCATGCACGAACACCACAACCGAGCGCGTGTCGCCCGAAACAGGCTCTTTCCGGAGCGCATTCAAAACCCGTGTCATCTGATCCCTTCTCTTTGCTTTGCAACCCGGTAATAGGCCCACAGCACCCGCGCCGCAACCGAGCGCCAGGGCGACCAGGCCTCGGCCATCTTGCGCAGTTCTTTATCCGTTGGGCGATTGGGCAGGTCATAGAGGATGCGCGCGGCCTCTTGCAGCGCCAGGTCGCCGGGGGCGATCACGTCAGCGCGACCAAGTGAGAACATGGCGTATATTTCCGCAGTCCATACGCCGATGCCTGGCACTTGCGTCAGCGTGGTCACAACCTCCGCATCAGGAACATCACGTAACGCTTTGTAATCAATACGCGCTTCTGCCAACGCCTTTGCATATCGGATCTTCTGACGGCTTAACCCTACGGCCCGCAGATCGTCATCCGTTGCCCACATGATCTTACGCGGACCTGTCAGTTTGGCGTCTTGCAGGCGTTGCCATATTGCATTGGCCGAAGCCACGCTGACCTGTTGGCTGACAATGGCACTCAGCAGTTGCGCGAACCCGTCAGGACGGCGACGTAGCGGCAATGGGCCAATCTGTTCCATTGCATAGGCCATGCGTGGGCAGCTCCGGGCCAGCCATTCAGCCCCTTCCGCCACACAACCCGGCGTTTCGATGATGCGGCCAACGGGCATGTAGTCCCCCTGCTCGGTTGTTACTGGCACGTTAGGCGCATGTGCCGCAGATGCAACCGGGTTGTGCCGCAAACACTTAGCCGATACCCATTCCGCCATGACCATGATCTCGACCCTTCCTAATGACCGTCAGGCCAAACGCAACGTTGCTGTCTTAGTGGCGGCGCAGGCCATTCTGGGCGCGCAGATGCCAATGATGTTCATCGTCGGAGGGCTGGCCGGTCAGTCGCTGGCGACCAATCCCTGCCTGGCGACATTGCCCATTTCACTGATTGTTCTGGGATCGATGCTGGCGGCCACGCCAATTTCGGCCATCATGCAAAAATGGGGGCGTCGGGTCGGGTTCCTTGTTGGCGCGACATCCGGTGCGTTAGGCGGGCTGATCGGGGCCTATGGCCTGTTTCTTGGCTCTTTCCCCGTCTTCCTTGTCGGCAGCCTGTTGACGGGCCTCTACATGAGCGCCCACGGATTTTACCGGTTCGCCGCAGCGGACACCGCGTCGGACGAGTTCCGCCCCAAAGCGATTTCCTATGTCATGGCTGGTGGACTGGCGGCTGCCATCATTGGCCCGCAAATCGTAAAACTCACATCCGAAGCCTATGTCATCCCTTTTCTGGGCACCTATCTGGCTGTCATTGGGATCAATGTTCTGGGGTCCGCCCTGTTCTTCTTCCTTGATATTCCAACACCTGCAAAACCCACCGGCTCCGAGCCCAAGGGGCGGTCGCGACTGGAATTACTGAAAACACCTCGCATCGCCGTGGCCATCATATGTGCCATGGTATCTTACGCGCTGATGAACCTTGTGATGACGTCAACGCCGTTGGCCGTGGTTGGTTGTGGTTACTCGGCCAATGACGCGGCGGACATCGTTACCAGCCACGTGCTTGCCATGTATGTGCCCAGTTTCTTCACCGGTCACCTGATCGCCCGGTTTGGTATCGAAAGGATTGTTGCGCTGGGTCTGGCGATTCTTGCAACCGCTGGCCTGGTCGCCTTGCAGGGCGTTGAATTGGGGAACTTTTTCGTTGCCCTCATTCTTCTGGGTGTTGGATGGAACTTTGGCTTTATCGGCGCGACCACGATGCTGGCCGCATCGCATGAGCCGCAGGAACGCGGCCGGATGCAGGGCCTTAACGACTTGCTGGTGTTTGGCGGAGTGACTATGGCCTCGCTGGCTTCGGGTGGATTGATGAACTGCTCGGGTGGGTCCCCGGTCGAAGGGTGGACAGCAGTCAACCTTGCAATGATCCCATTGCTGACACTGGCAGGCGGGGCCCTGTTGTGGCTGGTTCTGCGACCGGCCGACCCGGAACGGGCCTGATCACCAGCGCCCGCTGCCCACAGCCCACATCAAGGACAATCGCTGTTGTATTTCTCCCGGTACCAGAGCACCGGAGGCAACACGTTCGGGTCGGGCTATGGCTTGCTTCAATATCCGTTCGGCCAACCACCCGGAATATAATGCCGACCGTGCCTCAACCGAAATATCAGCCCGATGCGATCTGGCTTTGTACAGACGATTCAATGCGGCCCCGGCCAAGGCACGCACCCCTTCGTAGGTGCCGTCCAGCAACGGTATCCGCCCGCGTCTTTCCAGTTCAGGAATAACCCTCAGCCAGTTCGCCACCCCGACCGCATATCCAAAGTCACGCAACGCTGGTTCATCCGCTGCCCCCAGCGCCTGAGCGGATGCAACATACAATGAACCCGTACTGTGATCGATATAGGCGTCAAAGTGTTCCTGATCTTCGAACGGGTCACGGTATATATCCCAACGCCTTACGGCCACATATTCATCCAAAACGCCTGCCAGATGGGGCGAAAGAACCCGTGACAAGGGTGTTACCACCTCGTGCCGCCGTACGGTTGCCCCTTCAGCAATTTCCTGTAGCGCATCACGCCACCATTGCAGCCGCATCTCGGCGATCATCGGCTCTTGCGTCACCCAGGGTGCGCGGGCAACTTCGACGTTCAGCGCGTAAATTGGGAACAGGACTGCACGGTCTGCAACCGGTGCAGCCATCGCTGCGCGGAAACGATCTGGATCAGCCCGTTGCACAAGTGCCGCGCAGGCTATGACGTCTTGGTCAAAGACCACGCTCACTCGGCTGCTGCCTTTTTCGGATCACAATCGCGCACCAATTTCCACTGAATCGCATCCAGAAGCGCCTCGAAAGACGCATCGACTATGTTCGCGCTGACGCCCACGGTAGACCAGCGCCGCCCCTGCCCGTCTTCGCTGTCAATGATGACACGCGTGACCGCTTCGGTGCCGCCTTGCGTAATCCGCACCTTGAAGTCGACCAGACGCATATCTGACAGTACCTGCGAATACTGGCCCAGATCCTTGGCCAAGGCTTTGGCCAGCGCGTTCACCGGCCCCCTGTCGCTGCCTGACTCGTCCATGGATTCGCTGACAGACAGCTTCTTTTCGCCATCCACTCTTACGACAACAACGGCCTCGGACAGGCTGACCATCTTGTTGTATTTGTTCTTACGCCGTTCAACGGTGACTTTGTAACGCTTGACCTCGAAGAACTCGGGCAATTGACCCAGCTCTTCCCGCGCCAGCAGTTCAAAACTGGCCTGAGCGGTGTCATAGGAATATCCGTCAGCCTCGCGGGCTTTTATCTGGTCAAGGATGCGGCCAAGTGCCGGGTCACCTGCCTCAACACGCAAACCGGCCTCGGTCAAACGCTTACGCAGGTTTGACTGGCCAGCTTGGTTCGACATCGGAATGATACGCGAGTTCCCGACGCTTGCGGGTTCCACATGCTCATATGTCGATGGATCCTTGAGGATCGCGCTGGCGTGCAGCCCGGCCTTATGCGCAAAAGCCGACGCCCCGACATAAGCCGCCTGCTTGCTGGGCACTCTGTTCAGAACATCATCCAGCATCCGGCTGATGCGGGTCAAACCAGCCAAAGCCTCACGGCTGACACCAATATCAAACTGCGACGCATAGGGTTCCTTCAGCAATAGCGTCGGGATCAAAGCGGTCAGGTTCGCATTACCGCAACGCTCGCCCAAACCATTCAATGTGCCCTGAATTTGCCGTGCACCGGCCTCAACAGCAGCCAGAGAACAGGCAACGGCATTTTCGGTATCGTTATGGGTGTGAATGCCCAGCCGATCACCGGGCAGCCCGGCTGCGATCACCTCGGATACAATCCGCCCGACCTCGGACGGCAAAGCGCCACCATTTGTGTCGCACAGGACAACCCACCGCGCGCCAGCCTCAAGCGCTGCGCGACATACATCCACGGCATATTCCGGATTGTCCTTGTAGCCATCAAAGAAATGTTCCGCATCAAACAGCGCTTCACGCCCCTGCGCGACGATATGCGCGACCGAGGCGCGCACGTTTTCCGTGTTTTCTTCCAGTGAAATGCCAAGTGCGTGGGTGACGTGATAATCATGCGACTTGCCGACCAAACAAACAGCCTGCGTTCCCGCATTCATCACGGCTGCCAGCACATCGTCATTTTCGGCTGAGCGCCCTGCACGTTTGGTCATTCCAAAGGCCGTCAACCGGGCCGCGGTTTTCGGAGCCACCTCGAAAAACGCGCTATCGGTCGGGTTGGCGCCGGGCCAACCGCCTTCGATGTAATCCACGCCCAATGCGTCCAGCGCCTGCGCGATCTGCACTTTTTCTGCGGTCGAGAACTGCACGCCCTGCGTTTGCTGCCCATCACGCAGGGTTGTGTCATAAAGGTAGAGGCGTTCCTTGGTCATCAGACCTCCTCCAGCTTAGCGGCATCAAAACCGGCGCCCGGCACCAGTTCAACACCTTCCTTGCTCATTCGAACCTCAAGCCCTGCCGCAACATAAGCTGCCTTCAAGCGATCAACTTCCGAGAAGTCCTTGCTTTGCATCGCGGTGGCTCGTGCTTTCGCCAAACGGTCCGCATGGGCGGTCAGGTCGACAGATGCGGTATCGGCCCAGTCGCCCATCTCAGGCAAAAGCAAACCCAGCTGTTGCGCACTTGCCAACAGGCCTGCGGCGTCACCATCTGAAGCCAGACGGTAAAGCTCGCTGATGGCACCTGCCGTATTCAGATCGTCACTTAGTGCTGCGATGACTTCAGGTGCCGCGCTGGCAGCAGGCTCGATGCCTGCTGTCAGCGCTCGCCACTTGCGCAGAGTCGCCTCGGCCTCGTGCGCCTTTTTCTCGGTCCAGTCCATCGGCTTGCGATAGTGCGTTTGCAGAAAGACAAACCGGATCACCTCGCCCGGCACGCCCTGCTCCAACAGGTCATGAACGGTAAAGAAATTGCCCAGCGATTTGGACATCTTCTTGCCTTCAACCTGCAACATCTCGTTGTGCAGCCAGACCCGCGCGAATTCGCCATGCGGGTGCGCGCACTTGCTCTGAGCGATCTCGTTTTCATGATGCGGGAACATCAGGTCATTGCCACCACCATGGATATCAAAGCTCTCGCCCAGAAGTTCATAGCTCATGGCCGAGCATTCGATGTGCCAGCCCGGACGTCCCCGACCCCATGGGCTGTCCCAGCCCGGCAGGTCGTCGGTCGAAGGCTTCCACAACACGAAATCCATCGGGTTCTTCTTGTATGGCGCGACCTCAACCCGCGCACCCGCGATCATGTCATCGACCGACCGGCCAGACAGCTTGCCATAACTCTCTTTCCAGCTGTCGACCGCGAACAGAACATGACCTTTGGCGGGATAGGCATGGTCCTTGGCAATCAGGTCTTTGATCATCGCGATCATCTGGGTGATATACTGGGTCGCGCGCGGCATCTGGTTGGGTTCCAACGCCCCCAACGCCCCCATGTCGTGCAAGTACCAGTCGATGGTCTCGTCCGACCGCTCCTGCACCAATTGCTCAAGCGTACCTTCTGCACCAGCCTGTTTGCGCGTCAGTGCCGTCGCGTTGATCTTGTCATCCACATCGGTGAAGTTGCGCACATAAGTCACATGCTTTGCGCCATAGACGTGGCGCAACAGGCGATAGAGCACATCGAACACAACCACCGGACGGGCATTACCCAAATGGGCGCGGTCATAGACCGTTGGGCCGCAGACATACATCCGCACGTTTTCAGGATCGATCGGTACGAAGTCTTCCTTCGTCCGCGTCCGTGTGTTGTGCAGCTTGATCGTCGTCATCGGTCGGGCTCCTAAGAAACAGCAAAGGCTTGCGCGTTGGCGCGGGCTTAGCAACTTGTCTCAGGGATGAAAACGAAAGAAACCGGCCCGCTTGATAAATCAGCAGGTAATGCAGCAGATAATGATGCAGGTCACCGGGTTCATGGGACATCGGTTAGCATGGGATCATTCGCAAGCCAAGTGTTGAGTTTGCCACCCCCGTTGGGCACAGTGCCAAACATGGACCGAAATTTCGTCAATTCCATCTGCAAAACGCTTCCCGGCGCTGAACTGTCCGATCCCTGGGGCGGTGGCCATGACGCCTGGAAAATTGGTGGCAAGATGTTCGCCTGTATCGGAATCGCAAATGATGGTGTTTCCGTCAAAACGCCCGATATCGAGACGGCGCAGATGCTGATTGACGCCGGGATCGGCGTAAAAGCCCCCTATTTCCACCGCAGCTGGGTGCGTCTTCCGTTTGAAACCGGCGCTGACGAAATGCGCCATCGTTTGACTGTGTCCTATGACCTTGTCCGCGCATCATTGACCAAAAAACTTCAGGCCTCGATAGCGCCGCGAAGCTGATTGACAAACGCCTGCCGCTCTGTCCCATTCAGCGCAGAGTAACCGGGGCCCTTGTCATGGAATTGTCCAAGCGCATCACGCAGATCACCGGCGGCAGCGACGGGTGGGAGGTGTTCAATCGGGCCCGACGGATGCTGAATGAAGGGCATGCCGTGACAGAATTGACAATCGGCGAGCATGACGTTCGTACCGACCCGTCGATCCTGCACGCTATGGACCTGTCGGCCCGCAACGGTCACACCGGTTATGCCACTGTGCCCGGAACAGATTTGCTGCGTGATACGGTTGCTGCCCGGGTTCAGTCCCGCACAGGTATTCCAACGACGCGCAACAATGTACTGGTCACACCCGGGGGGCAGTCCGCCCTGTTCGCGGCGCATATGGCTGTGTGCGATCCCGGCGACACCGGGCTGTTTCTGGACCCGTATTATGCCACCTATCCCGGGACGATTCGCGGTGCCGGGGCCATTGCCCGCGCTGTTCGGACCGCTGCAGAGGATGCATTTCAACCGCGCGCCGAATTGATTGATGCTGCCGCGGAAGGCGCGGTTTCGCTGTTGATCAACACACCGAACAACCCGACCGGAGTGGTGTATTCCCGTCAGTCACTTGAAGCCATTGCCGATGTTTGCCAACGCCGTGACCTGTGGCTGATATCAGACGAAGTCTATGACACCCAGATCTGGGAGGGCGAGCACCTGTCCGCCCGCGTGCTGCCCGGAATGGCCGACCGTACCTTGGTGGTTGGATCAATGTCCAAATCTCATGCCATGACCGGGTCCCGATGCGGGTGGATCGTTGGTCCGGAATACATGATCCGTCACCTGATAGATCTGGCTACTCATACAACCTATGGCGTACCGGGGTTCATTCAGGATGCGGCCAGCTTTGCACTGACCGCAGGACACGAACTTGAAAACAAGATCGCCGCGCCGTTCCGTCGCCGCCGTTCATTGGCGATGGACGTATTAGCGGCACAGAACACAGTGGGGCTCGTCCCGGCGCAGGGTTCTATGTATCTGATGCTGGATGTACGGGCGACCGGGCTGACGGGTGAAGGGTTTGCGAACGCCCTTTTGGACACTCATGCGATTGCGGTCATGCCGGGCGAAAGCTTTGGCAAGGCCGCAGCGGGGCACATTCGGGTTGCCATGACCGTGGATGATGAGAAATTTGTCAGTGCCTTGAGAACCCTGTGCATGTTTTCAGCGCAGCTCGCCAAGCGACACGCGGCTGAATAGCCGCATTCAAAACCGAAACGTCGTACGCAGGTTGAAAACATTGGTGTCCAGACTGCCGCTGGACCGGGTGACATCGTCGAAATTCTGCCGCAGTGCTTCACCGCTGATGACGAAATTCTCGCCAATCGGATAGGCCAATCCGATTCCGTAAACCGCGGCTGTGTCACTGTCGACCGATGTATCAGCCCGCGCTGCGCCTACGACCACGTACCCCAGAGCGTTACCGAAATCATATCCACCACGCAATTTCAAGCTGGTCATGCTGTCGAGACTGCCCTGAGACTGTCCGAGGTTCAGGGACAGCCGATTATACTCCAACTCACCGCCCAGAACGAAATTCCCAAAGTCCCGGTCATAGCCCAGATGCGCACCAAAGGCCGTATCATCGCCATTTGCACCACCCGGACCATCGGCATCTGCAAATCCAAAACTGAAACCGGCATACCCGCCAGTCCAATCCTCCGCCGCAACAGGGTTAGCGCCGGCGATAAATATCGCAACAACAAGGACGGAAATAGGGTTCATAGTCGGGTTCAATGCGACACCGCTCTGGTTTCGATCAGAGGCAAGACTTCAATTCAATCTGTGACCTGCTGCTCACAATTCAACTCCGCGCAGCAGACCTTGGAAGTAAGTGAATGCAGTATAACAGATTTCTTCCAAAACGGGCGAAAATCTCGGCGTTTGGTTCTCTGACCCCATAAGCCGTGAGAATTGTCCATATGAATAATCATCAAAGGTCGCAAATAGAACAGATTGTGTCGCCGCGTTTTGGAATTGTGGCGCAAGACGTTGAGGGGCAAAATGGCAGACGATGACTGGAAAATCAGCCTGATCAGCCGCACCATTGGGGCGGATCGTGGCCGTGCCGCACGAGGACGGCCGTAAAGGTGTGCTTGCAGACACCTTAAGACATCACTCAACGACCGGATTCTTGAAATGAACGACCAACCCCGCAATTCTTCGCGCAGTGGCGGCCGCGCCGCGCGCCGTGCTGCCCGTGCAACCGCACTGCCTGAGCACCTGCGACCTGTCCGCCCCGGAATGGAAGGTGGCGTCCTGAATGTACTGACACAGGCGCAGATCGAACGCATCCACGAAGCAGCACTTACCGCGCTTGAAACCATTGGCTTGGCGGATGCCCCGCAAAGTGGCATTGACTATCTGGTCGGTGCGGGCTGCACCTTGGGTGACGATGGCCGTATCCGTTTCCCTCGTGCCCTTGTCGAGGACACGATTGCTAAGGCGAACCGCTCAGTCACTTTGTACAGCCGGGATGGAAACACCGATCTGGAATTGTCGGGCACCAAAGTGCACTACGGTACGGCCGGGGCCGCCGTGTCCATGGTCGACGTCCACGGTCGGGAATATCGCCATTCCACCGTGCAAGATCTGCACGATGCCGCGCGAATCTGCCAACAGCTTGATAACATTCACTTTGTGCAGCGGCCAATGGTCTGTCGTGACATCGCGGACAACCTCGAAATGGACCTCAACACAATTTACGCCTGTTGTTCTGGGTCCTTCAAACATGTCGGGACATCCTTCACCGAACCAAGCCACGTCGCACCGGCGATGGAGATGATCTATATGATTGCGGGCGGTGAAAACAAATTTCGCGAGCGCCCCTTCGTTTCGAACTCGAACTGCTTTGTTGTTCCTCCAATGAAATTCGCAACCGAAAGCTGCGAAGTGATGGAAGCATGCATCAAGTCCGGTATGCCTGTCTTGTTGCTATCTGCCGGTATGGCCGGTGCCACAGCGCCGTCGACCATCGCCGGTGCGATCACGCAAGCAACTGCGGAATGCCTGGCGGGATTGGTTTATGTTAATGCCGTAAGTCCCGGTGCCCCGGCGATTTTCGGCACCTGGCCCTTTGGTCTGGACCTGCGGACCGGTGCCATGTCGATTGGTTCAGGGGAACAGGCCCTTCTGACTGCCGGATGCGCCCAGATGCACCGGTTCTATGACTTGCCGGGCGGAGCTGCGGCTGGCGCATCGGATTCGAAACTGCCCGATATGCAGGCCGGCTGGGAACAGATGTGTTCGAACGTCATGGCAGGTCTGTCCGGTCTGAACATGGTGTATGAGGCGGCCGGGATGCATGCCTCGTTGCTGGGGTTCTGCCTGGAAAGCCTTATCCTCAGCGATGATCTGATCGGACAGGCGCAACGCTGTGTACGCGGGATCGAGGTGACGGATGACACGCTGGCACTGGATCAAATGGCGGCGGTATGCATGGGCGGCCCAGGCCACTATCTGGGAACTGACGCAACGCTGAGCCGGATGCAGTCAGATTACGTCTATCCAACATTCGGAGATCGCTCCTCGCCGAAAGAGTGGGTGGAGCTTGGCAAGCCCGATCTGGTGGAAAAAGCCGTAGCCCGGAAAGAGGAAATCCTTTCCACCCCTTCCCCTGCAAGGTTCGACCCGGCTCTGGACGCCGAGATTCGGAAAAAATTCAAAATCCATCTTCCCGCCTAAGGTGATGGAAAAGGCGGCCCGAAATGGATCGGGCCGCCTGTTCATTCGATGCCTACCCGTCGCTGGGCGGCAGCAATCCTGCCTCCTGCGCGATCGCGACCTCGTCTGCATCCAACGCTCCGTCACCATTGGCATCCATGGCCGAGAAAGTGTCAGCGTTGATTTCCGGTACGACTGCCTGAATTTCCTCGATGGTCAAAAGACCATCACCGTTGGTATCGGCTGAGGATTGGGC
Organism: Ruegeria sp. AE3; assembly: GCF_056542225.1. Lineage (NCBI taxonomy): Bacteria > Pseudomonadati > Pseudomonadota > Alphaproteobacteria > Rhodobacterales > Roseobacteraceae > Ruegeria > Ruegeria sp. AE3. The sequence goes on from NZ_JBQFZL010000001.1 coordinate 882,142, forward strand.
CGAAGCAACGCCGGGCAAGCCCAGAACGGCCACGGAAAGCCCGATCAAATAATGCGATTTCATTTCAGTGCCTCCTGAAAGGTGTGTTTGTGTTTACGTCCGGACAGCGCCCAGAAGCACATGGACACCCCGGCGCGTCACGCGCTTTGGTAGAACTTCGTGATTTCACGCCAATCTTCGCGTGTTTGCCCGAGTCGGGTTTGCGGCCCTCCGCCTGAAGAAGGCGGCAAAACCTGTATCGGCGGCTCTTGCCCGACAGGACCACCTCAATCCGGCAATGTGGCGCTTATCCGGGACGACTCGGCGGGTAAAAAGAAAGGGGGCCGAAGCCCCCTGTCAGTTTCGCCTTCCAGGCTCATTTCGTTGACCGCCCGGTGTTTTTTTGCCTGCGGCCTGGACTGCGCATGGGGCGAGCGCACCCGCCCCGTGAAAGAGTGGGAAGGAGCAAATATTCCGCCCCACCCTGTTCCCGGCCAACACGGGCATGTCGGCCGAGTGGAGAATGGTCAGTCGGTGACAGACCTGTTCTCCGTATTCGGCGGGGTCGGTTACTTAGGGCAGCGTCCGACCCCTACGCCCCGGGGTGCCAGGGCGTTAAATTCAGCTACACCCGCTTGTCGCGCCGCAGGTGTTGCACTTCATGCAAGTTCCGTTTCGTACCAGCGTGTAGTTTCCGCACTCGCCGCAGGGGTCGCCCTCATAGCCCTGCATCTTGGCTTTGGTGCGGGCGTCCATCCCTGTTGCCACTGCCGTTTCGGTGGCAGGCGCTTCAAAGACAGTTGCTGTTTCTGCCAAACCGGCCACGTCGCCATAACTGCCGTTGAACACCATCAGATCCTGCGGCAGACGCTTGCGCAGATACCCAGTTGAACTGATTTGTTTTAACACTTCCAACGACTTGGACGCCGCAGTTTCACTGATTTCCGAGACGTTGGAAACGCCTTCCTCTTCACCGCGTCCCAGATCATCAAAGGTAGCACCCTCGGGTTTCACATGGGCCAGATCGGTACGGTCCAGATAAGACACGGCCAGTTCGCGGAAGATGTAATCCAGGATCGACGTCGCGTTCTTGATCGAGTCGTTGCCCTGCACCATCCCTGCCGGTTCGAACTTGGTAAAGGTGAAGGCGTCGACAAACTCCTCCAGCGGCACGCCATATTGCAGACCGACCGACACGGCGATGGCAAAGTTGTTCATCATCGCCCGGAAGCCAGCACCTTCCTTGTGCATGTCGATGAAAATCTCGCCCAGTTGACCGTCTTCGAACTCACCCGTGCGCAGGTAAACCTTGTGGCCGCCAACGATGGCCTTCTGTGTATACCCCTTTCGGCGATGCGGCAGTTTCTCGCGATGACTGCGGATTATTTCCTTGACCACAACCTTCTCGATCACCTTTTCGGCCAGAACGACGGCTTTTTCCTGTGCAGAGCCGCTTTCCAACACCTCGGCCGCCTCGTCATCATCCTCGACCAGCGCAGCCGCAAGGGGCTGAGACAGTTTCGAGCCGTCGCGGTACAGCGCGTTGGCCTTCACACCCAGTGACCAGCTAAGCTCATAGGCCTTCTGGCAATCCTCGATTGTCGCATCATTCGGCATGTTGATCGTTTTGCTGATCGCACCCGAGATAAAGCTTTGTGCCGCCGCCATCATGGTGATGTGGCTGCCAACCCCAAGGAAACGCTTGCCTTTCTTGCCGCACGGGTTGGCGCAGTCGAAGATCGCGTAGTGTTCTTCCTTCAGATGCGGTGCACCTTCCAGAGTCATGGTTCCGCAGACATGGTCGTTGGCCGCGTCGATATCCGCGCGAGTGAACCCCAGATGACGCAACAGATCAAAGGTTGGGTCATTCAGCTTGGTCGCCGGAATGCCCAGAACACCGGTGCAGAAATCTTCGCCCAATGTCCATTGGTTGAAGACGAACCGGATGTCAAAGGCGCTTTCCAGCGCGGCGTCCACCTTGGCCAGTTCATTGGCACCAAAGCCGTGGCCAGTCAGTGAGGTGTGGTTGATCCCCGGCGCATTGCCGATTGTGCCGTGACCGACCGCGTAGGATACGATCTCTTCGATCTGCGACGAGGAATAGCCCAGCTTTTCCAGCGCAGATGGTACCGAGCGGTTGATGATCTTGAAGTAACCGCCGCCTGCCAGTTTCTTGAACTTGACCAGCGCAAAATCGGGCTCGATCCCCGTTGTATCGCAATCCATCACCAGACCGATGGTGCCTGTGGGGGCAATCACCGTGGCCTGTGCATTGCGGTAACCGTTCTGCTCGCCAAGGCTCAGCGCCTCATCCCAAGCGGACATGGCCAGATCGACCAAACGCTTGTCGGGGCAGTTGCCATGGTCCAGAGGCACCGGCTTGACGGCCAGTTTCTCGTACCCCTCAGTCACACCCTGCGCCGCGCGGCGGTGGTTGCGGATGACGCGCAGCATATGCTCGGCATTGCGCTTGTAGCCCTTGAACGGGCCAAGCTCACCGGCAATTTCAGCTGAAGTGGCATATGCCACACCGGTCATGATCGCGGTCAGCGCACCGCAGATCGCCCGCCCCTCGTCCGAGTCATAGCTGTAGCCCATGTTCATCAACAGGCCGCCAATGTTGGCATAACCAAGGCCCAGCGTGCGGAAGTCGTACGACAGCTGCGCGATTTCCTTTGACGGGAATTGCGCCATGGTCACCGAGATTTCCAGCGTCAGCGTCCATAGGCGCGAGGCGTGCATGTAATCGGCGGCCTGGAACTCACCGTCCTTGAGGAAGGTCAGCAGGTTCATCGAGGCCAGGTTACAGGCCGTGTCATCCAGGAACATGTATTCCGAACACGGATTCGATCCGCGAATTTCACCATCTTCAGGGCACGTGTGCCATTCGTTGACCGTGTCGTGGAACTGGATGCCAGGATCAGCACAAGCCCATGCGGCGTGACCAACCTTTTCCCAAAGATCGCGCGCCTTGACGGTCTTTGCGACTTTGCCATCGGTGCGGTTGATCAGCTGCCAGTCCGCGTCTTTCTCGACAGCAGTCAGAAACCCGTTGGTCACGCGGATCGAGTTATTCGAATTCTGCCCCGAGACCGAGCTATAGGCTTCCGAATCCCAGTCTGTATCATAGGTCGGGAACTCGATGCTGTCGTGGCCCTGCTTGGCGTAATCCAGAACGCGTTTGATGTAAGTCTCGGGGATTGCGACCTTTTTCGCCTCGCGGATCGCCTTTCTCAGCGCTTCGTTCTTGTTTGGATCATAGGCATCCTCGGCCGCACCGTCCCAAGAGCGAATGGCCTCGAAAATACCGTTCAGCATCTTTTCGTGCATCTTCGATCCGGCAACGATCGAGGCCACTTTCTGCTCTTCGATTACCTTCCATTCGATGAATTGTTCGATATCGGGGTGATCCGCATCGACAATGACCATCTTCGCTGCCCGACGGGTTGTCCCGCCTGATTTGATTGCGCCGGCGGCGCGGTCGCCGATCTTGAGAAAGCCCATCAGGCCCGAGGATTTGCCACCACCCGACAGCGCCTCGCCTTCTGCACGCAGATGGCTGAAATTGGTTCCGGTGCCCGAGCCGTATTTGAACAACCGTGCCTCGCGCACCCATAGATCCATGATGCCGCCTTCGTTCACCAGATCATCATCGACGGACTGGATGAAGCAGGCATGTGGCTGCGGATGCTCGTAGGCGGATTTGGATTTGGTCAGCTTGCCGGTCTTATAGTCGACGTAGTGGTGCCCTTGCGCCGGACCGTCGATTCCATAGGCCCAGTGCAGGCCAGTATTGAACCATTGCGGGCTGTTTGGCGCGGCGCGCTGAGTCGCCAGCATGTACCGCATCTCGTCGAAATAGGCGCGCGCATCCTCCTCGGTCGAAAAGTAGCCACCTTTCCACCCCCAGTATGCCCACGCACCGGCCAGCCGATCAAAGACCTGCTTTGAGGAAATTTCGCCCTCGAACTCAGCATCTTCAGCGGGAACCGACCGCCAGAGGAACTCGGGAACGTCTTTTTCCTTAACTTTGATCAATTTGGACGGGACGCCAGCCTTACGAAAGTACTTCTGGGCAATCACGTCGCTTGCCACCTGCGACCAGGTTGACGGAACTTCGATCCCTTCCAGGCGGAACACAATGGTTCCATCGGGATTTCGGATTTCAGATGTCGCGGACACAAAATCCAGTTCCGAATAGGCATCCTGATCTGGTTTGGTGAATTTTCTTTCAATCTTCATGTCCGCAGCCCTAGTTAAATTCCGCCTAATTTTCGGTTCACGGCACTACATTTTGAGTTGCGGAGCACCACCCGCAACGCCGACAGAAGCGCGCAAAGGTACTGGACGCTGCTTTGGACAGCGAAAAAGCCGTTACAACGGCTGCACGTTAATAGACTGTGCTTATCCGACCCTCGCCTGTTGCCGTCCCGGCTTGAACACCAGATATTGTGGCAATCTCTTCGGCTCATACAATTTGACGTATATTGCCATAGAAGGTCAACGCCCTTTTTCAGCCAAATTTGAAATCTTTTTTGTTGACCAGACCCAGACATGAGAGGAGTCAAACTCTGGGTACGATTCCTCCACAGGCTCGCCTGCGGTAAATTTTCGGTCACGACTCGAAGTCTCAATTAGAATTACCGTTTTTGCCAGCATAGTTATCTGTATTTGATCAACCAACACCTCGCTGGTTAGGCTGCAAAGGAATCAGCTTCGCCGGGTCTGTCGAACCCACACTGAACGACCAAAGGTTCACTTCGAAATGAGAAAGGCCAAACGAATGAAGTTGCTTCGCTTTATCCCCGCGTTGGCCTGTATCGTGGCCTGCACGCCACAAGAAACGCCCACCCCGTCTCGTAGCGCGCTGTTCGAAACCCATCCCAAAAGGTTATTTGAGGTATTCGAAACCAGTTGTTCTGGTCCCGGCAAGGTCTTTGAGAAAATCGGCGAACAGGCTTTTGAATGCAGCGAGTATCTGCCCCCAAAAGCGGCTGCCTATTTGATTCTGAACTATGACGGATTTCCGCAGGACCTGCCCCAGAGTGTCATGCGCCTGACATCGTCTAAAACAGGGTCCGGCTATCGCGTCGACGCACGATCGTACTTTAAAGTGCCGCAGAAAACCGGCGCAATCGTTGAGGTTCCACTGGAAAGTGACGTGCTGGATCAGGCGATCAGCTCGTTGTATCTCGCGATGGGCGGCACGCCCACATGAGAATATGAAGGAAGTGGTCGGGGCGGCAGGATTCGAACCTACGACCCCCTGTACCCAAAACAGGTGCGCTACCAGACTGCGCCACGCCCCGGACCGTGCGCCTTCCTAACGATGACAATCTGATTTGAAAAGCCCTAACAGGGCCAAATCGCAGGACCTTGCGAAAAAATTTCGTGCTGCATCTGAGTGCCGACACCGATAGAGTAGCGCGCGGACAATCCGGCATTGATTTCCAGCACCGCAAAAACGGCATCCCCACCTTCAATCGGTGTCAGATCGCCGGGAATCGCACTCTCATGCACATGTGTCACTGTGCCCGTACGGTCCAGAAATATCATGTCGAGCGGAATCAGCGTGTTCTTCATCCAAAACGCGACAGGTTGCGGTGGATCGAACACGAACAGCATACCGGATCGATTCGGCAACGACTCGCGAAACATCAACCCCTTTGACCGTTCTTGAGGCGTAACCGCCATTTCCACGTCAAATCGGATTGTCGCGCTGTCGTTCCGGAGTGTGACACGGCCGGCGCTGCACGCAGCAAACGCCCCCCCCGTCCACAGCGTGATCAGAAGCGTCCAGAATACCAGAAAACGGGTCATGGAACGGTCAGCCGTCCAGCGCGGCTTCCCAGGCGAGAACCTGCGCCGCCATTCGGCCACGTTTGCCGTCAATTACGCGCATCGCAAGCGCCTCTCCGGGCTGAAGGTCAGCAAGCCCCGAGCGCCGCAACACTTCGATATGCAAGAACACGTCTTCGCCGCGCCCGAAAACATTTGCGAACCCGAAGCCCTTGCCTTTGTCGAACCACTTCACCCGCGCGGCCTCCAGAGGGGCTTCTGTGATAGCGTCCGGATCCAACTCGGCGAAATCGGCCAACATCATCGACTCGGCGCGCGCCGGCGGGTCGATTGCAACAACCTCAACCGCCTGAACACCTCTGTCCGTGCGGTGTGTCATGATCTCGATACCTGCTCCGTCCGCGACGGAACTTTGGCCGAAATTGCGCAATACGTTCACATGCAACAGAATATCCGGGCCGCCTTCGTCAGAAACAACAAAGCCGTATCCCTTGGCGGGATCGAACCATTTTACGTGTCCACGGACGCGATACATGTTGTTCAGGTCTTCAGGCACGGTTTTCCCATCGCGAATTTTAGCAGTTCGTTAAGGGTCTGTTGTTTATGGGATTGGCAGACAATTTCAAGCCGAAAAAGTTGTTTACTTTCTGCTTGTTGCATTTCACGACACGTGAACGTCATGGATTCAACCTTTCAACATGCCATGCCGATCCCGGCTCAATTCGTTGCCATCTGAACCGATCATGCAAGCGGAACGCTCCATCGGCCCAGAATTCTATCTCTGTCGGCGTCAATCGGTACCCGCCCCAGAATGGAGGACGAGGTGGATTCGGCCCAAGTTTAGCAGTCACTTTCGCGACCTCTGCCATCAAAGCTGTCCGACTTGAAAGCGGTTGTGACTGCTTTGAAGCCCAGGCACCCAGTCGGCTTTTCAGTGACCTCGATGCATAATACGCATCAGCCTGGGGCCCGTTTTCACGACATACTGTACCACGAACACGAAGTTGACGCCGCAAAGATTTCCAATGCATTACAAATGCGGCTTTTTCGGACGTATCCAGCTCGTTCGCTTTGGCGCTTTCGTAGTTTGTATAGAAAACAAATGAATCCGCTTCGATTTCCTTCAGCAGAACCATGCGTGCATTTGGCAAACCGTCCGGGTCAACGGTTGCAAGCGCAATCGCATTCGGATCGTTCAATTCGGTTTCCTGGGCCTCAGCCAGCCACCGGGCCGCTATTGCAAACGGATCGGAGCCAGCAAAGATGCCATCACGCTCGGTCATTTCCATCCCCTGGAAAGTATTAATGACGAGCCTAAGGCGAGAACCCGCTGCGAGCAAGAGCGCACGGCCTTGATGCAGCGCTACCAATGGCATAAACCATGCCAATCTAACGCGAAGACAGGCGGAGAACCAAACATGTCAAATCAGTTGATGGCCGGCAAACGTGGCCTCATCATGGGACTGGCCAATGACAAATCTATCGCATGGGGAATCGCCCGCGCCTTGTCCGAAGCCGGAGCTGAACTTGCCTTTTCCTATCAGGGTGACGCCCTAAAGAAACGTGTGGACCCACTGGCTGCGCAACTGTGCAGCGAAATCGTTCTGCCCTGCGACGTGAGCGATGAGGCTTCAATTGATGGGCTTTTCTCGGCACTGGAAGAGAAATGGGGCAAGCTGGACTTTGTCGTTCACGCCATCGGTTTTTCTGACAAGAACGAACTGCGTGGGCGCTACGTGGATACCAGCCGGGCCAATTTTACGCTGACGATGGATGTATCCGTCTATTCGTTCACCGCAGTTATGCAGCGCGCGGAAAAGATGATGTCTGAAGGCGGCAGCGCCATAACGCTGACCTATTACGGAGCCGAGCAGGTGATGCCCCACTATAACGTGATGGGTGTTGCCAAGGCCGCTTTGGAAGCGTCGGTCAAGTATTTGGCGGAGGACCTGGGCAAGGACGGCATTCGCGTGAACGCGATTTCGGCCGGTCCGATCAAAACGCTGGCCGCCAGCGGTATTGGCGATTTCCGCTACATCATGAAATGGAACGAATACAACTCTCCGCTGCGCCGCAACGTGACCATCGACGATGTCGGCAAGTCGGCCCTGTACCTGTTGTCAGACCTCAGCAGCGGCGTCACCGGTGAGAATCTGCACGTGGATTCGGGCTACCATATTGTCGGAATGAAGGCCGTTGACGCCCCTGACGTGGAAAAAGGTTAAGAACATGAGCGCTAAGGACCGCCTGCCGCACGAAAAAGGATTTCACATCAGCTGGGACCAGATCCACCGCGACTCGCGCGCATTGGCGTGGCGTCTGGATGGGCAAGGCCCCGATGACGGCAGCTGGCGTGCTGTTGTGGCGATTACCCGTGGCGGCATGGCCCCTGCGATGATCGTCAGCCGTGAACTGGATATACGTACAGTCGATACGGTCAGCGTGAAATCCTACCATCATCAAGCTCAGGGTGAGGCGGAAGTTCTGAAAGCACCCGATACCAACCTTATGGGTGACGGAACCGGAATTCTGATCATCGACGATCTGGTAGACAGCGGAAAAACATTGGAGCTGGTTCGGGAGATGTATCCAAAAGCGCATTTTGCGACGGTTTATGCCAAACCCAAGGGACGCCCAATGGTGGATACGTTCATCACCGAAGTCAGTCAGGACACGTGGATCTTTTTCCCGTGGGATATGGCCCTTCAATATGTCGAGCCCTATCGGGGCACCGATTGAAATCAGATCAGTAGGCAGCACATGACGCTCAGCCGTACCGCCGCAACATTCGCGCCGCCAGTGATGGAAGCGCGCCGATGGGTCGAGGGCGTTTCGTTCCCACCCGAACGTCCGTTGATCAACGTAAGCCAGGCGGCGCCGGTTGACCCGCCGCCACTGGCCTTGCGCAAGGCTATGGCCGAATTTACCGTGCGCGAAGACCATGCGCACCTATACGGCCCTGTGCTGGGAAATGACGACCTTCGCACGGAACTGGCTGCGCAGATAAGCGCGCATTATGGGGCAAAGGTCGAGGCACCTCAGGTTGCTATCACCTCAGGATGCAATCAGGCGTTTTCAGCAGTGATATCGGCCATCACCGGTGAAGGGGATGAGGTTATTCTACCAACCCCATGGTATTTCAATCATAAAATGTGGCTGGATATGTCGGGTGTTCAGGCGGCGGACCTGAAGACCGGCGACGATTTGCTGCCCGGTCCGGAGCGCGCGCGGGCGCTGATAACGGACAAAACACGCGCAATTGCTCTGGTCACGCCCAACAATCCCGGCGGCGTTGAATACCCGGCAGACCTTGTCCGCGCCTTCTTTGAGCTGGCGCGCGAAACCGGGATTTACCTGATCGTCGACGAAACCTATCGTGACTTCGACAGTCGCAGCGGGCCGCCACATGATTTGTTCCAGCAACCAGACTGGGATCAGACGCTGATCCACCTGTATTCCTTCTCCAAGGCATACAGGCTGACGGGTCATAGGGTCGGTGCCATTGCAACGGGCCCCGCACTTCTGGCTGAGGTCGAGAAGTTTCTCGACACCGTTGCCATTTGCCCCGGTCAGATCGGACAGTTCGCCGCGCTTTGGGGTATGCAAAACTTGTCGCAATGGCTGGCAGGCGAACGCGACGAAATACTCGACCGTCGCGCTGCCATCCTTGAGGGTATGCCCGCGCTGGAAGCCGAAGGTTGGCGCCTTTTGGGACTTGGGGCGTATTTCGCCTATCTGGAGCACCCGTTTGACATTCCGTCCGACGAACTTGCCAGGCGTTTGGTGCGTGAAGCCGGTGTTCTGTTATTGCCCGGTACCATGTTTATGCCCGATCACCACCCGGACGGGAAACGGCAAGTGCGCATTGCCTTCGCCAACCTCGACCGCACAGGTTTGGGCCAATTGTTCGAACGGTTGCAGGGCCTGTCCTTCTAAGCTTGCCCCCCGGCGGTGTGCGTCGTATTCAAGGCGGCAACCGACAGGGCAGAACGCTGCCGTAATAACAAGAGGGCACCATGGCCGCAGGCGCTAAAAGTCTTTCGAAAACCTTTGTCTGGATTCTGATGGGCATGCTGATGCTGGGGCTCGCGGGGTTCGGCGCCGTCAACCTGAGCGGCACAGTCCGTACAGTGGCGCAAGTTGGTGATGAAAGCATCTCGATCGATGACTTTGTCCGCGAGTTGCAGCGCGAGATCCGCGCGGTTGAGGCGCAATCGGGTCAGCCCCTGCAAATGTCGCAGGCGCGCGATCTGGGGCTGGATCGAAACGCGCTTGCCCGCCTGACAACCTTGGCGGCACTGGACAATGAGGTGAGCCAGCTCGGGATCTCCATTGGGGATGAGAACCTGCAAAAAGAGATCGTGTCTGTCCCGGCCTTTCAAGGCGTAGACGGCAATTTCGACCGTGAGGCATACCGCTTTCAGCTTGAACAGGTCGGCATGACGGATTCCGAGTTCGAGTCGGACCTGCGCAAAGAATCCGCCCGTACGATCGTTCAAGGTGCGATCATGGGGGGTGTGGAAATGCCTGCCACCGTGACAGACACAATGGCCAACTATATTGGTGCCCGTCGCAGCTTTACCGTTGCGACGGCAGGGGCCGAGGCTTTGGAAACCCCCGTGGCCGAACCGACTGACGCGCAGATTCAGACCTACTATGACGAAAACGCTGAACAGTTCACCCTGCCCCGCACGAAACAGCTGACGTATGCGATTCTGTCTCCGGCCATGTTGGTGGACACGGTTGAGGTTGACGAAGAGGCTCTGCGAAAACTTTTTGAAGAGCGGTCGGCAGAGTATAATCAGCCAGAACGCCGTCTGGTCGAGCGCCTGAATTTCCCGGATGAACAAGCGGCCAACGACGCCATGGCGCAGCTTGAGGTCGGGGGCACGACTTTTGAACAACTGGTTCGGGACCGTGATCTGGAGCTTTCGGATATCGACCTGGGCGACCTCACGCGTGAGGATCTGGGCGAAGCCGCCGACGCCGTGTTCGGGGCAGAACTTGACGCCGTTGTCGGCCCTCTGCCATCGGTATTTGGCCCCGCCCTGTTCCGTATCAACGGATCCCTGGCTGCAAACAGCGTTCCCTTTGAGGAGGCCGAACCGGCCCTGCGCGAAGAACTGGCGACAGAACGCGCCCGCCGCCTGATCGAGGCGCAGTCCGAAGATGTCAACGACATGCTGGCTGGTGGAGCGACTCTGGAAGAATTGGCAAATGAAACTGAAATGGAGCTGGGTCAGATTGACTGGACCCGCGACAGCGCCGAGGACATAGCGGCCTATGACGGGTTCCGCGCGGCCGCCGAAGCCGTGCAAGAGGAAGATTTCCCTGAAATCGCATTTCTCGAAGACGGATCGATCTTTGCCTTGCGCCTGAACGACGTTCTGCCACGCCGCCCTGAACCGCTGGAAAGCGCACGCGACCGTGTCGCCGCTGCCTGGGTACAGGCAGAGACCAATAAAGCCCTTTTGGACAAAGCAAACGCCGCACTGAGCCAACTGGCCACTGATGGTGACTTCGCTGCGACTGGCCTGCCCTTCCGCATTGAAAACGCACTGACACGTACCGCGTTTCTTGATGACGTTCCCGCCAGTTTTATGAACGAAGTGTTCCAGATGGAACTCGGTGAGTTACGCGTCATTGGTGGAAATGGTGCAGCCTTGCTTGTTCGTCTGGACGAGGTTCTGCCTCCCGAGGATTCCGACGAACTGCGCCGGTTGCGCGACGCACTGGCTGCGCAGATGGATCAGGCGCTGTCGCAGAATATTTTTGACGCATACGTACGGGACGCTCAGACCCGCGCCCGCCCGGTCGTGGATCAGCAGGCGCTGAACGCCGTGCAGGCGAGCTTTTAAGCGAGACCAAGATGGCCCTGACACCCGATTTCGATACCTTCGCGCGCGCCTATGAAGCGGGCGAAAACCAAGTGGTTTACACACGTCTCGCCGCCGATCTGGACACACCCGTGTCGCTGATGCTCAAACTGACGGGCGCGCAGAAAGATGCGTTCATGCTGGAGTCGGTTACGGGCGGAGAAGTGCGTGGCCGCTATTCGATCATCGGCATGAAACCGGACCTGATCTGGCGCTGCCACGGCGAAACGTCCGCGTTGAATCGTTCGGCGCGGTTCGACGCCGACGCCTTTGTCGCGCAGGACGGCAATCCGATGGACAACCTGCGGGCGTTACTGGCAGAAAGCCGTATTGAGCTGCCAGACGACCTGCCTCAGGCTGCCGCCGGGCTGTTTGGTTATCTGGGCTATGACATGGTCCGGCTGGTCGAATACCTGCCGGACGTGAACCCCGATCCGCTGGGGCTGCCAGATGCGATCATGTTGCGCCCGTCTGTTGTCGCAGTATTGGATGGTGTCAAAGGCGAGGTGACGGTGGTCTCACCCACCTGGGCAAGCGACGGTCAATCTGCCAAAGCTGCCTATGCACAGGCGGCCGAGCGTGTGATGGATGCGGTCCGCGATCTGGAACGCGCGATGCCCGCCGAAACCCGTGATCTGGGCGACGCGCGCGAAGTTGCGGCACCGGTGTCGAACTTCACCAAGTCGGGCTATATGGAAGCGGTTGAAAAGGCCAAGGAATACATCCGCGCTGGCGATATCTTCCAAGTTGTTCCGGCTCAGCGTTGGACGCAGGATTTTCCGCTGCCGCCTTTTGCGCTTTATCGTTCGCTGCGGCGCACCAACCCCTCGCCATTTATGTTCTACTTCAACTTCGGCGGTTTTCAGGTCGTTGGGGCCAGCCCCGAGATTCTGGTGCGTGTGTTCGGCAGCGAAGTCACCATTCGCCCGATTGCAGGCACCCGTCCCCGTGGCGCGACCCCCGAGGAAGACAAAGCGAACGAGCTTGACCTGCTGGCCGATAAGAAAGAGCTGGCCGAACACCTCATGCTTCTGGACCTCGGGCGCAATGATACCGGCCGCGTGTCCAAAATCGGTACGGTTCGCCCGACCGAAGAGTTCATCATCGAACGCTACAGCCATGTGATGCACATCGTGTCCAACGTGGTGGGTGAGCTGGCGGAAGACAAGGATGCCCTGGACGCCTTCTTTGCCGGGATGCCTGCGGGCACCGTCTCGGGTGCGCCGAAAGTGCGGGCGATGGAGATCATTGACGAGCTTGAGCCGGAAAAACGCGGCGTCTATGGCGGCGGTGTTGGCTATTTCAGCGCTGGCGGTGACATGGACATGTGCATTGCCTTGCGCACCGCGATCGTGAAGGATCAGAAACTCTATATTCAGGCTGGCGGCGGTGTTGTCTATGACAGCGACCCCGAGGCCGAGTTCATGGAGACTGTCCATAAGTCAAACGCCATTCGGCGCGCAGCGGAAGATGCCGCTCGGTTCACCGGAAACGGCAACGGTTAAAGAACAAGGCGGCTGATCAGGAGATCGCCGCCTGAATCAAACAGTCACTGCACCTGTTTCATCAAGACGGCCGAGATCGGCGCCATCGCCACCCGGTTCCCGCGATCTTCAAGACCCCACAGCAAAAGGGCTGAGATTGTCTCTGGTCGTACCCGCCCCAGCATGACAACGGTTCCTTCCTGACCCGCCCGGAACGCGGCCTGATCCAGGAACCGGCGCATGATTCTGGGATCCTGTCGCGCCCCATCGATATCGCGGAACACAACGCTGGACGGAATGCCATTGCGAACCGCAAGCTTCTGGACAGTGTTCAGCCCATTGTCCTGTGTGATCAACCCGCGTCCGGTTCCGGCAGCAATTGCCGCGACCTGATCGGCCAGCTTGCGGTTTCCCTGAATGCCGCTGTTCACGCCTTCCAGAATACCCACTGTTTCAGGCAATGTATCCAGCCACACGGACAGGGAAACTTCGGCATCCTGCGCGCTTGCTGCCTCGGGCAAGTCCGCAAGGGCCAGAACTTCGAACCCAGCCGCGCGGTGCCGTGCCATCTTTTCCGCCGCATCCGGATCAGACGGGTTCACGGCAAAGCTGATCGGGTAAGGGAAATCCTGCAACGCTTCGGCGCCGAATGCGCCTTCGTCATCAATCAGAATGATCGACATCAGCGGCTTAGATTCCGGGTTCTCGAACTTGGCAGCAAAACGTTCAATCGGTTTTTCCGCAGATGGCTGTTCGGAAATCGCCTGTTCTGCAACAGGCTCATCATCGCGTTCCGTCAACGGCAGGATACGTTTTCCGACAATCGAACTGGCACTTTCTTCCTGTTCTCCCCCGATCTGAGGCAGCGCAGCAATACGCGGAAGCTCACGGGGCAAGGTATCTTCATCCCCTTCCACCGCAATCGGACTGCTTTCAAATGAATTATCAGTCGTGGTGTCATTTGTTTGTGGATCAGCCTCGACCTGTGGCAACGGATTTGGTTCGGGCTCAAGAACCGCGACCTCGGTCGTATCAGGCTCGGATGGAGGTGCGGGCGTTTCATCAATTACAACCGGCAAGGACTGTTCCTGCTGAACTGCGGGCACCTGGCTGGGCTCGGGCGGCGCAGCGGGGGCTTCGGTCATGACAGACACTTCGGTCGCGACCGATGCAGCGGGCTCGTTCGGAGCCTCAGCCGCTTTGCCAACCTCGGGTTGGGGCTCGGATGACGCTTCCAGCCCGGACACGTCGGCCAGATCTTCGCTGGCATTATCGGCGGCTTCTGGCGCACGCGGGGCCAGTTCCACCAGATCGGCATCAGAAACATCCTCGGCAAGTTCAGTAGGCGCCTCTGGTGTTTCTGAAATCGTCGGCGCTGGTGCTTCGGTCGCAACAAACGGCGTATTGACCATCGGCGTGTTGAGCGACACGACCGCACCCAAGATCAAAACAACGATCGCCCCTGCGACCATTCCTCCGAAAAATCCGCCCATATTTCCTGCCTTTCGCCTCTTTTCCCTGCCTCGCCCTGCTCTGCGCCATCTGGTGTGGCGCTCGGTCAATTGGAGGCGTCAGAAACCGTATGTCCTCTTGACGCTGCCGCCCAAGCCTGAGCATGTATGTGCGGACATTATACCGTGGCCCGGGGTTGCATCGCCAGCCCGAAATGCCCAAGCGAAGATAAGTGCCCATATGCTGCTGCTGATCGACAACTACGACTCGTTTACCTACAATTTGGTACATTATTTGGGCGAACTTGGTGCCGAAATGGTCATTCGCCGCAATGATGCGCTGGATGTGCAAGAAGCAATGGCCATGAACCCGGCTGGGATCCTGCTAAGCCCCGGCCCCTGCGACCCGGATCAGGCGGGCATCTGTCTGGCTCTGACCGAAGCCGCCGCCGAGACAAAAACACCTCTTTTGGGGGTTTGTCTTGGGCATCAGACCATCGGACAGGCGTTCGGTGGCAAGGTGGTACGATGCCACGAAATTGTGCACGGCAAAATGGGCATCATGCACCACACCGGAAAAGGCGTCTTTGCTGGCCTTCCATCGCCCTTTGAAGCCACACGTTACCATTCGCTGGTGGTCGAGCGCGAGACGCTGCCCGACTGTCTTGAGATCACAGCCGAGCTGGAAGACGGCACGATCATGGGGCTGCAACACAGGGAACTGCCTATTCTCGGTGTTCAGTTCCACCCTGAATCGATTGCGTCCGAGCATGGTCACGCCCTTCTCAAGAATTTCCTGCAAGAACTGAAAGTCCCCGCATGAGCGACGCGCTGAAACCGCTGATTGGAGCAGCCGCCGATCGTCCGCTGACCCGTAAAGAGGCCGAGACTGCCTTTGGCATCCTGTTCAACGGCGAAGCCACGCCAAGCCAGATTGGCGGGCTGTTGATGGCCATGCGCACGAGGGGGGAAACGGTTGATGAATATGCCGCGGCCGCGGCTGTGATGCGCGCCAAGTGCAATGCCGTGCGGGCGCCCGAAGGGGCGATCGACATCGTTGGCACGGGCGGGGACGGAAAAGGTACTCTGAATATCTCGACCGCGACGGCCTTTGTCGTCGCAGGCGCTGGCGTGACAGTCGCCAAACACGGCAACCGCAACCTAAGTTCCAAATCAGGCGCAGCGGATGCATTGGGTCAAATGGGCATCAACGTCATGGTTGGCCCGCAAGTCGTTGAAAGCGCATTGAAAGATGTCGGGATCGGATTCATGATGGCGCCGATGCATCACCCGGCTATTGCGCATGTTATGCCTTCGCGGCAGGAGCTGGGAACGCGCACGATTTTCAATATCCTTGGCCCGCTGACCAACCCTGCCGGTGTCAAACGGCAACTGACTGGCGCCTTTAGCCGCGAGTTGATCCGCCCCATGGCTGAAACACTAGGCTTGCTGGGGTCAGATCGCGCGTGGCTGGTGCACGGATCAGACGGGACAGACGAATTGACGATCACCGGTATCAGCTGGGTCGCCGCTTTAGAAGATGACGTGATCAAAGAGGTCGAGCTGCACCCCGAGGATGCCGGCCTGCCTGTGCACCCTTTCGAAGACATCCTCGGCGGAACCCCTGAAGAAAATGCCATCGCATTTCGTGCGCTGCTGGACGGCGCCCCGTCCGCGTATCGTGACGCCGTGTTGCTGAACTCTGCCGCCGCATTAATTGTCGCCGATGCTGCAAGTGATCTGCGCGAAGGCGTGGCCATGGCCGCCGAGAGCATCGACAGCGGTGAAGCCAAAAACAAAATCACGGCCTTGGCCGCCAAGACTCAGGAGGCCGCATGACCGAAACCGTTCTGGACAAGATCAAAGCCTACAAACTGGAAGAGATCGCAGCAGACAAGGCTCATAAGCCCTTGGAAACTCTGGAAAGTGAAGCACGCGCCGCTTCGGAAACCCGCGGGTTTGCCGCAGCTCTTCAAGCTGCGTCCCGGCAAGGTTACGGCCTGATTGCCGAGGTCAAGAAAGCCAGCCCCTCCAAGGGTTTGATCCGGCCAGATTTTGATCCGCCTGCCTTGGCCAAGGCCTATGAAGAAGGCGGTGCTGCGTGTTTGTCCGTGCTCACCGACACGCCGAGCTTTCAGGGTGCCAAGGAATATCTAACACAAGCGCGTAACGCGACATCTCTGCCCGCTTTGCGTAAGGATTTCATGTATGACCCTTATCAGGTGGTCGAGGCACGTGCTTTGGAAGCCGACTGTATTCTGATCATCATGGCATCCGTCAGCGATGATCAGGCAGCCGAGTTGGAACAAACCGCTTTCGATTGGGAGATGGACGTTCTGATTGAGGTTCACGACCAAGCCGAGCTTGAACGCGCAGCCCAACTGAAAAGTCCTTTGATCGGCATAAACAACCGCAATCTCAAGACCTTCGAAACCACTCTTGATACGACTCGGCGCTTATCCAAACTGGTACCGGCAGACCGTACTATCGTCTGCGAAAGCGGGTTGGGCACGCCAGAAGATTTGCGGGATATTGCGCGCTATGGCGCCCGGTGCTTTTTGATCGGCGAAAGCCTGATGCGTCAGGACGATGTCGAAGCGGCCACCCGCCATATCCTGTCCAATCCGCTTATCCCCGGAGTAATGTGATGCCGCTGACCCATTTCGATGCTCAAGGTCAGGCGCATATGGTCGACGTCTCGGGCAAAGAGGTCACAGATCGTTTAGCCGTGGCTGTGGGTCACGTTAAGATGGCACCGGAAACCTATGAAATCATTTCAGAACAACGCGCCGCTAAGGGCGATGTTTTGGGCGTTGCCCGCCTGGCCGGCATCATGGGTGCAAAAAAGACGCCGGATCTGATCCCGCTCTGCCATCCTTTGCCAGTAACTAAGGTTGCCGTTGAACTGACCCTCGACCCGGATCTGCCGGGAGTTCAGATCGAAGCAACGGTCAAAACGTCAGGTCAAACCGGAGTTGAGATGGAGGCCCTGACCGCCGTTTCCACCGCGGCCTTGACTGTGTACGACATGACCAAAGCCGTCGACAAAGCGATGGAAATTGGCGGCATTCATTTAAGTCTTAAAGACGGCGGAAAATCAGGACGTTACGAGGCGAAATGATTACCGTCGAAGAAGCGCGCGCCCTGCTGTTCGATCTTGTCGGCCCTCTACCTTCGGAACAGGTTCCCCTGGCCCAGTCTGCGGGACGTGTTCTGTCGCACGAGGTTGTGGCAACGCGCGACCAGCCGCCATTTGCGGCATCTTCGATGGATGGCTATGCCGTCAAAGCCGACGAAGTCGAGCTTCATGCCATGTTCAAAGTGGTGGGCGAATCCGCTGCGGGTCGTCGTTTCGACGGCTCGGTGGGCCCCGGTCAGGCCGTGCGTATCTTTACCGGCGCTCCGGTTCCCGAGGGCGCGGATTTCGTTGTGATTCAGGAAGATACCGACCGGCGTGGCGATCTGATCACGATCACAGACGACCCCGGCCCCAAAACGAACATCCGCCCTGCCGGTGTGGATTTTATGACAGGCACCCCCATCACGGCACCGCGTTTGATCCGCGCCGAAGACATTGCACTGATGGCTGCGATGAATGTCGCGCGGGTCCCGGTTTTTCGAAAACCCGTCATTGCCCTGATCTCGACCGGCGACGAACTTGTCATGCCCGGCGAAGAACCGGGACCGGACCAGATTATCGCGTCAAACACGTTTGGACTGCGGGCATTGCTTGAGGGGCTCGGTGCTGTGGTTCGTGTCCTTCCGATTGCACGGGACACGGTCTCATCACTTGAAACGGCTTTTCACCTGGCACGGGGGGCCGACCTCGTCGTGACGATTGGCGGTGCGTCGGTTGGGGACTACGACCTTGTGTCTGACGTTTCGCAGGGGCTGGGGATGGATCGGTCTTTCTACAAGATCCGAATGCGCCCCGGAAAACCTCTGATGGCTGGTCGCATGGGTGACACCGCGATGGTCGGACTTCCGGGGAACCCGGTCAGCGCGATGGTCTGTGGCTATCTGTTCCTTGCCCCGATGGTGCGCCGGATGCTGGGGCTGGAAATGGTTCTGCCACCCTTTCGCTCTGCCCGGTTGACCGAACCACTGTCACAAAACGGCCCGCGCGAGCATTACATGCGTGCGGTTCTAAGCGAAACGGGTATCCTGGCCTGTGCAGATCAGGACAGCTCTCTCCTCAGCGTTCTGGCGCAGGCAAACGCCCTTTTGGTCCGTCCCCCGAACGATCCCGCCCGCAAGGCCGGGGAAACGGTTCGATACCTGCCGATCTGAACTTCGCCCAAATTCATTGACACAAAACGTGAACATGCGTAGAACAAAAGAAAACGCATGAGCGACGAGGTGTGAGCAATGCTGACCAAGAAGCAATTGGATTTGTTGAAATTCATCCAAAAACGCGTGCAGGCGGACGGTGTTCCGCCCAGTTTCGATGAAATGAAGGCCGCGCTGGACCTGCGGTCGAAATCCGGCATCCACAGGCTGATCACTGCGCTGGAGGAACGCGGCTTTATCCGTCGCCTCGCGCATCGTGCCCGCGCGATTGAAATTGTGAAACTTCCTGAAAGCCTTGGCGGTGAACCAACTGCCGGATTTTCACCCCGCGTGATCGAAGGTGACCGGCCCAAAGGCCCCCGCCCGGCCAATATTGAACCGGTTGCGGTGGACGCGTTGGAATTGCCGGTGATGGGCCGGATCGCGGCGGGTGTCCCTATTGAAGCGATCAGTCATGTGTCACATCACGTGGCGGTCCCCGGCCCCATGGTTACCGGGAAAGGCCAGCACTATGCGCTTGAGGTTCGCGGTGACTCGATGATCGACGCGGGCATCAATGACGGTGATGTGGTTGTCATCCGCGAAACCGCGACTGCCGATAACGGAGATATCGTGGTTGCACTGGTAGAAGATCAGGAAGCGACGCTGAAACGCTTTTTCCGCCGCGGCAACGCTATTGCTCTCGAAGCGGCCAACCCGGCTTATGAGACGCGCGTTCTACCTGAAGAAAAGGTCAAGGTTCAGGGTCGCCTAGTTGGTCTGATCCGAACCTATTGATCCGGATTCAAACGACGGTCCCCGACGGGCTTCGGGGACCAGAGCCGGTGACCTGTCAGTTCTGTACTTGAAGTCAGCTTTCCATCAGACAATGACAGGCTGCCGGTTTCGGTCAGGTGATCCGGATCGAAGACGGCGCACGCTCCCTCAAGGGTCAGCGCAACTGTCGAAACAATGATCTGGTTGTTCTTGCATTCGTCGAACGCGTGCGCGGCCTTTTTGCCCGAGATATGGATGATTTCCATATCCTGATATGGGTACCGCTGAACGGTGCTGCTGTCCGGCCATCTGCCTGCTGCCGCGATCTGATCGGCACCGTCCCCGTCATTCTCAAGCCAGACGCTGGCAACAAACCCGCTGCCTTTGCTTCTGCTCAAAGCCCGGCCCTGAGCGGTCATCACGCCGACTAACCCCCCGTTTTCTGCGATCAGAACATCTGGCCTGTGGCCCGAGTTCCAAAGCAGAAATGACAGAACGACGGGCCCGACCCCGTACCAACGCGCGCGCCCTTGCCACAAGGCCAGCCACAAAGCACCAACAGCAACAAGTGGCAATACATACCAGGGCGGGCTAACTACGAAACCCTGAGCACCGTCCAGGTGCGACACCCAGTTTGACACCCCCAAGATCCAATGCAGCGCCCAGCCCATAACGGTCAGCGGAAAAGCCTCCAATCCAAATGGGGCGGCCAGTGCGGCGACAACCGCCGCAGGCACAACTAATAAGCCCATGACGGGTACGGACAGAAGGTTCGCCAGCAATCCATAGTGAGACATCGTATTGAAATGCGCAGCGCCAATTGGGGCCGTGGCAAGCCCGGCTATCGCCGAGGACATCACCACACCAGCAATCGGTTTCAACCAATTCGGGCCGGGTAACGGACCCACCTGTTGCAATGCGCCGAAGACGGCAACCAGGGCTGTCGTTGCCGCAAAGGACATCTGAAACCCCGGACTCAGCAGCGACTCGGGCCAAAGAACCAGAACGATCAGCGCAGCAACGGAAACCGCACGCAACGAGATCGCGCGCCTGTCGATCAACACGGCCCCCAGCATGACACTGACCATGACATAGGCGCGTTCGGTTGCGATATTCCCGCCGGACAACAGCAAATAAATCGTCGCCGCGATCAGCGCGAGCACAGCCGCAACTTTTCGGACAGGTAACCGCAGCGCCACGAAGGGGATCAGTGACAAACCAATACGGCAGGCCACGAAAACAAAACCCGTCAGTAACCCCATGTGAAGCCCGGAAATGGCAAGCAAATGCGCCAGGTTCGACGC
The DNA here is from genome assembly GCF_056542225.1 of Ruegeria sp. AE3. Classification (NCBI taxonomy): domain Bacteria; kingdom Pseudomonadati; phylum Pseudomonadota; class Alphaproteobacteria; order Rhodobacterales; family Roseobacteraceae; genus Ruegeria; species Ruegeria sp. AE3. The sequence continues at coordinate 903,081 of NZ_JBQFZL010000001.1, forward strand.
GCGCAGGGACAAGAGCGTCTCCTGCCCCATACCACTGCGATCACCTGTGGTGACGGCAGCGGCAAACCCACCGATTTCTCCGGGCAGGATTTGTTTCACTCGCCGCGATATGGCCATTCGGATTGCGGTAATTCGAACACCGCCAATACCGTCCTTGACTGGCGCAATCGTCAATACAGGAACGCGGGTATACCCGACCGCACCCAGCTCCTGAAACCAGGCATGGCGACGAAAATCGAACCCGCCAGGTTCAACCGGGCCCTGCGGCGGCGAAAGATGCGCTGTGGTCATGATCCGTTGCCCAGGCGCAAAAGGGTCTGTTGCGCCATGAACAGAAAGACGGATGCGTTGCGGCCTGCGCTCCTGCGGTACGTCCCCTACGCGCACCTGATCGAGCGTCAACCGCAACGCATCCGAGGCAGACCGATCCATGGCGACGACCCTCCCCTCGACAGGGCCATAGTACCGCCAGGACAGAACCGGTTCTGCCACCATATGGGCGCGAGTGCCCGCCAGTATGACACCGACCGCAATCAGCGCCCCCCCGGTCGCTAACGCTCCCATCCCCGGTGGCAGCCGGCGGCTCAGGACGACAAGAGCCAGGAACAAGCAAGAAAGACCAGCGTATACCGGCCAGCCAGGCTCGCTCCGGGCACCGAAATAGAGACCGATCCCCGTTGCCAGCATGACTGGCGTCCACGGAAACAGGTACCCTGTCTGGTGCAGCAGTGCGGCCTCGACCCGTGCAAGAACACGCATGGTTGCCCCCGTCCTTCGGGCTCGTTAGACAGGCGTCAAACTATGCCAGATACGGTTACCAAAAGGTTAATCCTCAACATGTCCGAACAGGTCGTCACACGTTTTGCCCCCTCGCCCACAGGTTTTCTGCACATCGGTGGCGCACGCACCGCATTGTTCAATTGGCTTTATGCCCGCGGACGTGGTGGAAAGTTCCTGCTGCGGATCGAAGATACCGACCGGGAGCGCTCGACCCCCGAGGCAACCACCGCGATCCTTCAGGGTATGGAATGGCTGGGACTGGATCATGATGGCGATGTAATCAGCCAGTTCGAAGGAGCTGCCCGGCATGCCGAAGTCGCGCACCAGCTTCTGGCCGAGGGAAAGGCATATAAATGCTTCTCGACGCAGGACGAAATTGCCGCCTTTCGGGAACAGGCGCGGGCCGAGGGCAAGTCGACCCTGTTCCGCAGCCCCTGGCGTGACGCTGATCCTTCGGCTCTTCCCGAACTGCCATTTGTCATTCGCATCAAGGCTCCGCAGGACGGTACAACAGTGATCCGCGATCAGGTTCAGGGCGACGTGACCATTCGCAACGACCAACTGGACGACATGGTTCTGCTGCGTTCCGACGGGACACCGGTCTACATGCTGGCAGTGGTGGTCGACGATCATGATATGGGTGTTACCCATGTCATTCGCGGCGATGACCACCTCAATAACGCGGCGCGCCAGATGATGATCTATGAGGCAATGGGCTGGGATGTTCCGGTCTGGGCCCATATTCCGCTGATCCACGGGCCAGACGGTAAGAAATTGTCCAAACGCCATGGCGCGCTTGGCGCGCAGGAGTATCAGGCCATGGGCTATCCTGCCGCCGGGATGCGCAACTATCTGACCCGTCTGGGCTGGAGCCATGGTGACGATGAATTCTTTACTGATGCACAGGCAAAGGAGTGGTTTGATCTGAACGGCATCGGCAAAAGCCCTGCCCGGTTTGATCTGAAAAAACTGGAAAACCTGTGTGGTCAACACATCGCCATTTCTGAGGATGCTGCGTTGCGGCATGAAATCGGAGCCTACCTGGCCGCAGCTGCTTTACCACCCCTGACAGATTCACAATCGAGTGATTTGGAACGTGCGATGTATTGCCTCAAGGATCGGGCGCGGACTTTTCCTGAACTCCTTGAAAAGGCTCACTTTGCCTTGACGGAACGCCCAATCGTTCCCGACGAGAAAGCCGCAAAGGCGCTGGCATCTGTATCCGACGGTATACTGGAAGAATTGACGCCGCAGTTGCAAAATGCTAGCTGGTCTCGAGACGAACTGGAGGAGACCCTGAATTCCTTTGCCGAGTCAAAGGAGCTCACGTTCGGCAAGCTGGCTGGCCCACTCAGGGCCGCCTTGGCTGGTCGGGCCGTCACGCCTTCGGTTTTTGACATGATGCTTGTGCTGGGACGGGATGAAACCCTGGCGCGGCTTTCAGAAGCAGCGAAATAACCCGAATTTCATAAACGGGTAACGCTGCTCCGCTAACACCCGGACTGCGCGAAAGCGCGCAGTCGTTGCCCGCACTGCCCGAGGTTTCTTTGGCATGCGTATGAATGAAGAAGGGATAACCATGACAGACAGCAACAAAACAGCCACTCTGACCGTTCACGGCAAAGAGTATGAGTTGCCGGTTCATACCCCGACCGCCGGTCCGGATGTCATTGATATTCGGAAGCTTTACGGTCAGGCAGGGGTATTCACCTATGATCCCGGTTTCACTTCAACCGCAAGCTGTGACAGCACAATAACCTTTATCGATGGTGAAAAAGGCGAGTTGCTGCACCGTGGCTACCCGATCGACCAACTGGCAGAGAAATCGCACTTTCTTGAGGTCTGCTATCTGCTGCTCTACGGAGAGCTGCCGGTCGCAAAAGATCTGGAGAAATTCGAAACCACGATCACCCGCCACACCATGCTGCATGAGCAGATGCAGTATTTCTACCGTGGTTTCCGCCGCGACGCGCATCCCATGGCCATTATGGTCGGTGTTGTCGGCGCAATGTCAGCCTTCTATCACGATTCGACCGATATCGCGGACCCGCATCAGCGCGAGGTCGCCTCGCATCGCCTGATCGCCAAAATGCCGACAATCGCCGCATGGGCTTATAAATACCACACGGGGCAGCCCTTCGTGTATCCGCGCAATGACTTGGATTATGCGTCTAACTTCCTGCGCATGTGTTTCAGCGTTCCTGCCGAAGAATATGAGGTCAACCCGATCCTCAGCCGCGCGATGGACCGTATCTTAACGCTTCACGCAGACCACGAGCAGAATGCGTCAACGTCCACCGTGCGTCTGGCGTCGTCATCGGGCGCAAATCCGTTTGCATGCATCGCCGCTGGTATTGCCTGCTTGTGGGGGCCGTCCCATGGTGGCGCCAACCAGGCATGTCTGGAAATGTTGGAAGAGATCGGCACCGTAGATCGCATTCCCGAATTCATCGCCCGTGCCAAAGACAAGAACGACCCGTTCCGCCTGATGGGCTTTGGCCACCGCGTGTACAAAAACTTTGACCCACGCGCAAAGGTGATGAAGCAGTCGGCCGACGAGGTTCTGGATCTGCTGGGCATTGAAGACAACCCTAAACTGCAGGTTGCTAAAGAGCTGGAACGCGAAGCGCTGGAAGACCCGTATTTCGCCGACAAAAAACTGTTCCCGAACGTTGACTTCTATTCGGGTATCATCCTCGAGGCGATGGGTTTCCCGACCTCAATGTTCACACCAATCTTTGCACTTTCGCGGACTGTTGGCTGGGTCAGCCAGTGGAAAGAAATGATTGAAGATCCACAGAACAAGATCGGCCGCCCGCGTCAGTTGTACCTGGGTGAGACGCTGCGCGATTACGTGGACATCGAAAACCGCTGATCCATCAAAGCACGCAATAAATCCAGAAGGCCCCGGTTAAACCGGGGTCTTTTGCTTTCGATACTGAAGCAGCGGACGGTTGGGTATTTGGTTTCAGAACAAGCTCATTTGATCCCCGGGTTGCGGCGGAACTGCAAACCGCTCGCATCGTAACGGAGCGGATTTTATCGAAAGCCCCAGTCTTTTGCAGGTTTTAGCGAACCTCAGGGCGATGAGCTCGGCATATTCCCCCTCACCCCGCATCCTGTGCCCCCAGCGCGGGTCATAATCCCGCCCGCCATGCATTTCGCGCAGCTTGGACATGACCTTTTCTGCACGGGCGGGTTCGTGCTCTGCCAGCCAGTCCTGCCAAAGCTGCGAGACTTCGCGGGGCAATCGCAACATGATCCAGCTTGCCGCATCTGCGCCCGCCTCTTTTCCGGCGCCCAACAGGTTCTCCAACTCATGATCTGTCAGCCCAGGCACAATAGGCGAAGTCATTACGCGAACCGAAACGCCCGCATCGGTCAACGCTCTGATCGTCTGCAACCGACGGGCCGGAGACGGTGCGCGGGGCTCCATCCGCCGGGACAGACCCGCATCCAGCGTGGTAAGCGAAACACCAACCCGCACCAATCCCCGGCTGGCCATGTCAGCCAAAATATCCAGATCACGCTCGATCAATGTTCCTTTGGTCACGATTGCGACCGGGTGGTTGAACTCTTGCAAGACCTCAAGGCAAGACCTTGTAATCAGTCTGTTTTTTTCAATGGGCTGGTATGGGTCAGTGTTTGTCCCGATTACGATCGTGGCGACCTTGTAGGACTTTGCCGACAGTTCCTTGCGCAGAACAATGCTCATGTTGGGGCGCGCAACAAGGCGAGTTTCGAAATCCAATCCTGCGGACAAGCCCAGAAAGGCGTGGCTGGGTCTGGCAAAACAATAGACACAGCCATGCTCGCACCCCCGATACGGATTGATCGAACGGTCAAAAGGCAAATCGGGTGAACGGTTATAGGTGATGGCACTGCGCGCCACCTCATCCCGCGTCTCGGTTCGCAGGGGCGGCAAGTCTTCATCGATGACCCACCCGTCATCAACAGCCTGCGTTGCAAACCGTTCAAACCGCCCAGCAGTATTGGACGCCACCCCCCTTGCCTTGACGACATACCCGATGCTCACGATATATTTGTTCCCTATTTGTTCTTGCCGTACGATAAGCCTGAAACAAAACCTGTGCAAGCCAACCCTTCGAAGGAACAGGAACGCACAGATGAAAAATAAACAGGATAATATTGCAGACTTTTCAATCGAGCCGGTGCCATTTTTGGCATATAGGTCGGTCCCGAAACGACCAACGTCGCAATCGTCACAGTCAGAATGCGACGTTTTGGCCAAAACGGAAAAAATGCCACCACGGGCCGATGGCCCGCCCAGCACAGGGAATACCCCATGTCCGACGAAGAAGATATCGTCCTGTCCGAACTGAATGATGACGAACTGGTCGATCAGATGTTCGACGATCTCTATGACGGATTGAAAGAAGAGATCGAAGAAGGCACCAATATCCTGCTGGAACGCGGATGGACGCCGTATGACATCCTGACCAAAGCTCTGGTTGGCGGCATGACCATTGTGGGCCATGACTTCCGCGACGGCATTCTGTTTGTACCTGAGGTTCTGCTGGCGGCCAACGCGATGAAAGGCGGCATGTCGATCCTCAAGCCGCTGCTGGCTGAAACCGGTGCTCCGCGTGTTGGCAAAATGGTTATCGGCACCGTGAAGGGCGACATCCACGATATCGGCAAGAACCTTGTGTCGATGATGATGGAAGGCGCAGGCTTCGAAGTTGTCGATCTGGGAATCAACAACCCGGTCGAGAATTATCTGGAAGCACTGGAAACGGAACAGCCCGACATTCTGGGCATGTCCGCCCTGCTGACCACCACGATGCCTTACATGAAAGTCGTTATCGACACCCTGGTCGAACAGGGCGTGCGCGATGACTACATTGTTCTGGTCGGTGGCGCGCCGCTGAACGAAGAGTTCGGAAAAGCCATCGGTGCAGACGCCTACTGCCGTGACGCTGCTGTTGCAGTGGAAACCGCCAAGGATTTCGTGGGCCGCAAACACAACCAACTGGCTGGCTAAGACCACTCAGGTTTTTCTTGAAAGGCCGTCCATTTTGGGCGGTCTTTTTCGTTTTATTACACCGCCTCCGTCCTTAGGCGTCTTGATTATCCGATTGTAAACGAAAGTGCGGTTAAAAACCGAAACGTCCAAGTTTCGGGGGTTCCGTGCCGCAGTCATTCACAGCCATTTCGTTGGGCAAACTCGCCGATATCGATCATGTTGAGGGCAATTACGTCGCTGAAAACGCCTCCGCGCTTGTTGGGCAAACCTTCGGTCACACGGACGCGCCGTTATCGCACAACAGCGTGACATGGAGCGCCGTAGGAAACCCCGGCTCTGCCTATGACATGAACAACATGTCTGCCAATGATCGGTTTTCGATCGACGGCAGCGCGCCGCAAACCTTTGATGGCACATCAGTTTACCACGCCACTGTCACTTATTTCGACGGCACAAGTGCAAACATTACTGCCGTTGTCGCGCAGGATGTGGATGGCAACACATATCTGGTGCCAGAGTTCTCGGACAACGCAGATCAGGCCGCTCTGGAAGCGGGGCCTATACACTCGATCACCTTCAACAGTCTTGCCGGTAATCGGTATTCGGGACTGGTGTCAAGCCGCGAGGACTGGGATCTGGTCCCGTGCTTTACGCCCGGAACGTTGATCAGAACAAGGAAGGGAGAACGCCCGGTAGAAACGCTGCGTCCCGGCGACCGGGTTGAAACCCTTGACCACGGGTTTCAAACGGTGCGTTGGGCCGGGCAACGGCGGGTTCAGGCCGCAGGCACGTTCGCGCCGGTTCTGTTCAAGGCAGGCGCATTTGGAAACGCACGCGACCTTCTGGTGTCGCAGCAACACAGGATGCTGCTCTGGAACTGGCGCTTGGAACTGCATACCGGCTTTTCCGAAGCGCTGGCCCCCGCCAAACACTTAGTCAATGGACATGACATCATCCTCAAACCCGGCGGGGTCGTAACCTATATTCATCTGCTGTTTGATCAGCATGAGTTGCTCTGGTCGGAAGGCTGCCTGAGCGAGAGCTTTCATCCCGGCGCCCAAACCTGGAACGCACTTGATCGGTCGGCCCGACAGGAGATCCTATCGTTGTTTCCCGAGTTATCGAAGCAAGGTATCGCCGCCTACGGCCCGCCCGCGCGGCCTCTGTTATCGGCATTCGAAACACGAACGTCGGCAGCCTGACACGAGATGTCGGAAGAAGGCTTGCCTGCAAGCTGTTTTCGTTCTCTTGTGCCATGAGCCCATAAGGAAGCCGACCTATGCCAAGCGATACGCTACCGGATGATGCAAGCCTCACAACCAAAGGCTATGACGGCGTGGAAAACGCAGGCATCCTGCTGATCGCCTGCGGGGCACTTGCGCGCGAAATTCTGGATATCAAAACGCGCAACGGCTGGGATCACATGGCTCTGACCTGCCTGCCTGCAATCCTGCATGTTCATCCGGAACGGATCACGCAGGCAGTTGAAGACACCGTGGCCAAACACCGCGACAGGTTCGAAAAAATCTATGTGGTTTACGCTGATTGCGGAACCGGAGGTCTGCTGCAATCCGCCTGCGAAAAACTGGGCGTCGAGATGGTAAAAGGCCCTCATTGCTATTCGTTCTTCGAAGGCAATCAGGCCTTTCAAGAACGCGGCGAGGACGAAACAACTGCCTTCTACCTGACTGACTTTCTGGCCCGCCAGTTCGACGCATTTGTCTGGAAACCACTGGGCCTGGATCGCCACCCGGAACTGCGGGACATGTATTTCGGCAATTACACCAAACTGATTTATCAGGCCCAGATCGACGATCCGAAACTGACCGAACGCGCACGGAAATGCGCGGACCGCATGGGATTGGCGTTCGAACGTCGTTTCACCGGCTACGGCGATCTGGAAACCACTTTGTCAGACTGGGCAAACCGCCCTGAGTGACCTCAGGCGTTTTCCTGCGCGACCTGGCGGATGCGTTCGATCATGGCCCGCAATCCATTGGACCGCTGCGCTGACAGATGATCGTTCAAGCCCAGTCGGGCCAGTTCTGCCGCCGCATCGACCTGCGGCACCTCGGTCACCGGCAGTCCGTTGTATAGGGACCGAAGCACGGCGATCAGCCCGCGAACGATCAGCGCATCACTGTCGCCATCAAATTTGAACACACCTGCTTCGATCATCGGATGCAGCCAGACCTGACTGGCACAGCCGTGAACCTTTGTCGCCGGAACTTTCAACGCGTCATCCAAAGGCTCCATCGCCTTGCCCTGTTCGATGACATGGCGATACCGGTCTTCCCAGTCTTCGAGAAACTCGAAATCCTCGACAATGTCTTCAAAGGCAGGCGTGGCCATGGCGCAGTGATCCTTTCGTTGAAATCACATGTGACCTATGCCGACGACCACCTGCTGTCCAGCCCCAGCTGTGGCTTTTCAACGCGAAGAAATTACGCTAACCCATTGTCTGAATTCGTGTGAAAAGCAGTGGGTCCATGCAAAAGTCTCTGTCCGTTCTTATCATCGCCATGCTGACCCTGACTGCCTGCGGCAGCTGGCGCGACTCGCGGGTGAATCCGTCAAACTGGTTTGGCTCCAGCCGGTCTGTGAAGTCTGAAACGCCGTCGGACCCAAATGCCGCCGATGCTTTGGTTCCCAAGACAAGAGAGGGAAGAGGCCTGTTTTCGCGCCCAGACGCCGAAGATACCAGCATTCCAATCGCCAAAATCGATGAGCTGCGGATCGAGCCAATTCCGTCGGGCGCGATCATCTATTCCTCTGGCACCGCGCTTCGGCAGGGTGCCTATAACGCACGCTTGGTTTCGGTTAATTCAGAAGAAAACAAAGAAAAGGGAATTCTGGAGTTTGTATTCCGCGTGAATTACCCCAGCACAGAGACCCCGCAAGGATCTGAACGAACAAGAATGGTGTCGGATGCCATTAATGTCTCGACCCAGGATCTTGAAGGCATTCGTCTGATCCGTGTTGTCGGGCAACAGAATACTTTGGAATCACGGCGGCGGTAATCGCCGCTAAAGCGAGACGACCTTGACCGCCTGCCCTTTGGCCGCCAGCGCGATTTTCCCCTCGCACAGCTTTAGTGCGTCTTCCCCAAAGACCTCGTAACGCCATCCCGACATCGCGGGCAGTTCTCGTTCGCCAGCGGCAATCTGGTCCAATTCGGAACTTGTTGCGATCAGCTTGGCCGCAACGCCTGAGCTTTCAGTTTTGGATTTCAGCAGAACCCGAAGCAAGTCGGCCAAAGCCGGGTTGACCTTCAGGTTATCCCGGGAATTGTCGATCTTCGGCAGATTTTCCTGCGGACAATTTGTGCCCTTCGTCACCGCAGCAAGAATACCTTCGGCAATCGGGCCCTTGCGCGCCTCGCGCAGCAAAAGGCGTGATCCACCGAGATCGGCGATTGTCTTGGGCTTGGTCGACGCCAGTTCGATCAAAGCATCATCCTTGAACACCCGGTTGCGCGGCACGTTATGTTCCTGCGCATACCTTTCGCGAAACTGCGCCAGCTCGCGTACAACAGCCAGGAACTTGGCCGAATTCGTTCGCGTCTTGACCCGCTTCCAGGCCTCTTCGGGGCGAATGTCATACGTGGCAGGCTGCGTCAGCGTACGCAGTTCTTCAGCCACCCAGTGGCTGCGCATCGTCTTCTTGAGTTCCGCGGAAAGATATTCGTAGATCCTGCGAAGATGCGTCACATCCGCCAGTGCATATGTTTTCTGCGCCTCTGTCAAAGGGCGGCGGGACCAATCGGTGAACCGCGAAGTCTTGTCGACGCCCTGTTTGCAGATCTTCCGCACCAGCGTCTCATAGCCGACCTGCTCACCAAACCCGCAGACCATCGCGGCGACCTGTGTGTCGAACAACGGGTTGGGGAACACACCGGCCTCGACCCAGAATATCTCAAGATCCTGACGCGCTGCGTGGAACACCTTGACCACGTTCTCGTTTCGGAAAAGCTCATACAGCGGTTCGAGAGACAAGCCTTCAACCAGCGGATCAACCAGAACCGCGCTGTCTTCATCATCAGAGGGAAGCGCCAGTTGCACGAGGCACAGTTTCGAATAGTAGGTCCGCTCGCGCAGAAACTCGGTATCGACTGTGATATATGAATAGCTTGCGGCCGCCTTGCAGAAATCGGCCAGTTCTTGCGTCGTCGTCAGAGTTTTCATGCGCCGTACTAGTTTTGCTCTTGCTCTTGTGAGTGCCCGTAAATTCCCTCGCCCCCAAGCGATACCGACGACCATAGGACGATTTTCAGGCGAGTGTAAATCACCCTCGGAACCTCACGGCATGAGAACGGGTGACCTGTTGCCTTCGGCAAAACGGCGCAGCACCGCTGGATAAAGTTCATGTTCCCGGATCAGAACTTTTGCGGCCAGAGTTTCCGGGGTATCTGCTGGTTCGATATCCACCCGTGCCTGACCGAGAATCGGGCCATCATCCAGCGCCGCTGTCACCTCATGGACCGAGCAGCCATGTTCCGTATCGCCCGTTTCAATTGCGCGGGCGTGGGTGTGTAACCCCTTGTATTTGGGCAGCAATGAAGGGTGGATGTTCAACATTCGCCCCTGAAAGCGAGTTGCGAAATCCGCGGTCAGGACCCGCATGAACCCGGCCAGGCAGACAATATCCGGCCGCGCGTTTTCCAAGGGTTTCAGCAACTCAGCCTCAAAGGCTGCGCGATTGCCCTTGAATGGCCGGTGATCGACCACTGCGGTCGGAATGCCACGGTCCGCAGCTTTTTTCAGCCCGCCCGCCTGCGCATCGTTGGACAGGACCAAACAGGGCCGCGCCGGATGATCACCGGTCATGCTGTCGACAAGCGACACCATGTTGGACCCGCCGCCCGAAATCAGGATCGCGACGCGCTTGTGGCTCACAGCAGTTTGCCCGAATAGGCAACTCCGGGCGTTTCGGTGACAGTACCAATCTGCGCCACCGTCTCGCCAGCCTCGGCCAGCAAGGTCGAAAGCTGATCGGCCTTATCCGGGTCGCACACCATGATCAGACCTATGCCACAGTTGAAGGTCTTGAGCATCTCAGCTTCCGCGATACCACCAGTCTGCGCCATCCAGTTGAAAACAGACGGCAATTGCCAACTGCCCAGATCAATCTGGGCCCCCAACCCATCCGGCAATACGCGCGGCAGGTTCTCGGTCAGACCGCCACCGGTGATATGGGCCAGCGCGTGAACGCCACCTTCGCGGATCGCGGACAGGGCCGGTTTGACATAAAGGCGCGTCGGCGTAAGCAGCACCTCGCCCAATGAACCTTCACCAAAGGGGCACGGTGCATCCCAGCCCAGACCAGACAGTTCGACGAGTTTACGTACCAGTGAATACCCGTTGGAATGCACTCCGTTCGACGCCAGACCAAGCAGCACATCCCCCGCCTGGACCCCAGAAGGCAGGTCAGCGCCGCGTTCCATTGCCCCGACCGAGAACCCGGCCAGATCGAAATCGCCATCAGGGTACATGCCGGGCATCTCGGCAGTTTCGCCACCAATCAGAGCACAGCCGGATTGCGCACACCCTTCGGCAATTCCTTCAATGATCCGCGCGGCCGTGTCTGTGTCCAACTTGCCTGTCGCGAAATAGTCGAGAAAGAACAAGGGCTCGGCCCCCTGACAGATCAGGTCATTGACACACATGGCCACCAGATCGATGCCAACCCCGTCCACGACGCCGGTGTCGATCGCAATTCGCAGTTTTGTACCAACCCCATCCGTGGCACCAACCAGAATGGGATCCTGGTACCCGGCAGCTTTCAGGTCGAACAGTGCGCCGAAACCGCCCAGACCGCTCATCACGCCGGGGCGGTTGGTTCGCTTTGCTGCGGGTTTGATCCGGTCAACCAGAGCATTGCCCGCGTCAATATCCACGCCTGCATCGGCATAGGTGATTCCGTTCTTGCCCGCTGTCATGGCCAGTTCCTTTTGAATGCTTTGCGGGCGGGTTATTCGATTGTGGCGTTTGTTGCAACGGTCAGGCTTGACGCGGCTGTTCACCGTGATACGCAATGCGCCTAGGGGGGCCTGTAGCTCAATTGGTTAGAGCAGAGCGCTCATAACGCTTTGGTTGGGGGTTCGAGTCCCTCCGGGCCTACCAAATCACCGCCACTTGCCTTGAACACCCCGCACATCTCACTGGTTTTGTTTGCGTTTTTGACAACAAGCATTCATCCTGTCCCGTGCAACCTGTCCAAACGCGGTTCGAATTTAAAGGTATTGGTCCAGTTCGCAGATTTCCAGTTGCGATCAAAGCGTCCTTGGGTGACAGGTCTTGCTGAAATGCTCCAAAATCTTGTCGCGGGAATCCAGACGCACAAATTGTCATATTGGCGCGAGTTTGAACCGGTAGAGGTGTCAGTTTACCGGCCAATAATGATATCCGCGCACAAACCGCCCAAGCGTTCACTTTTGGCCAGTCTCAGGGTGCCACCATGGGCCCGTGCAACATCCGCCACGATTGCCAAACCCAAACCCACGCCACTGCCTTGATTCTGGTTGCGCGCAGGGTCGAGCCGCGTAAAGGGTTTGACGGCCTCTGTGCGCTGCTCTGCGGGAATTCCGGGGCCATCATCTTCGACACGGATGCGCAGCGACTTGGAATTCAGCGACAGGCTGACCTCAGCCCGGCTGCCGTAGCGCACAGCATTTCCGATCAGGTTTTCGACGGCCCGCCGAACGGCCATTGGGCGCAGCATTGCCGTTCCCTGCCCCTCGACAGCGACCAGTTCGGCTGGATGCCCGGCTCGTGTCGCGTCATCTACAATCTGTCGAACAAACTCAGCCGGATTGATTTCCTCAGGCGATCCTTCGGACGCCCCGCGCGAGAATTCGAGGAATGCATCAACCAAGGACTGCATTTCCGCCACGTCCTGTAACAAAGGTCGTGCCTCGTCCTCGGGCAGCATGGCCAGTCCAAGCTTCAGGCGGGTCAGAGGTGTGCGCAGATCATGGCTGACGCCGGACAACATCAGCGTCCGTTGTTCGATCTGACGTTCGATCCGTGATCGCATATCCAGAAACGCATTCCCCGCCGCGCGTACCTCGATGGCACCGCCCGGGGAGTACGGTACGCTCCGCCCTCGTCCAAACGCCTGCGCCGCATCGGCCAGCCGTGTGATGGGGCGCAACTGGTTTCGCATGTACAGAAATGAAATCGAGGTCATGATGATCGCGAAAAACAGCATCGTCACGATCAACTGATGCGGCGCCGCTGGCGACAATCTGCGCCGGTCGAAGGTCAGTTCCAGCACCCCCAGATGCGTATCCAGATACAAACGCGCCTCGCGGCTGCTTGGCAACGCAACAGCACTCAGCTCCGGCAGCCTTGCACGAAGTTCTGCCTCGACCTGAGGTGCTATGAAGTCGTACCACCGTGGACGGTCAGTTTTGGGAGTTTCGTTGGGAGGCAGAAATCGGGCCTGCATTTCCAGCGCCAGAAGATCCGGGCGCACTTCGGCCAATGCCTGGTGCTGCGTCTCGGCCCCGTCCATCATGGTGGTGATCAGCATCACTTCCCTTGAGGCTGCGCGCGTCATCTGGTCAGTGACATCTTCCAGATGCTTTTGAAGAAAGGAAACTCCTACAACCAGCAGCAACGCGATCACAGGAAGAACCAGAATCAGCGCTGCCCGGGCGTATAGGCTGCGTGGCATATAAGGTTTGAGCCAGTGCGTCGACATGCGCTAAACCTAGCGGGCTGCCCGGACAAGAGAAAGAGCACAGAATGCAGGCACCTGACGATTTCAATCCACCCGCTGGTGTTGCGACAGAATTGCAACCGGGTCTGCGGCGCATTCTGGCCCCCAACCCGTCACCGATGACCTATCGCGGCACCAACACCTATCTGCTAGGCGATCGCGACATTGCCGTCATTGATCCCGGCCCCGCAAGCGAAGAGCATTTGAACGCGATCCTGAATGAACTGCAACCTGGTCAGAGAATCAGCCACATAGTCGTCACGCACGCCCATCTGGATCACTCACCCTTGGCGGCACCCCTAGCCGCCCGAACGGGGGCTGCGATCTACGCGTTTGGCGGCCCCGAAGCCGGTCGCAGCGCAGTTATGACGACCCTTGCAGCACGTGGGTTGGCTGGAGGTGGCGAAGGCATCGACACCGCGTTTCGCCCGGATGTAGAGGTTGCGGATGGTGAGGTCATCTTGGGCGATAACTGGCAGCTTAAGGTTATTCACACTCCGGGGCATCTGGGAAACCACATTGCCCTGGCATGGCAGGATACCTGTTTCACCGCCGACCATGTGATGGGATGGGCCAGTTCGTTGGTGTCACCACCGGACGGAGACCTGACTGATTTCATGACAGCCTGCCACCGCCTGCGCGCGCGCGACTGGTCGGTTTTTCACGCGGGCCACGGTGCGCCAATTTCAGACCCTGCCGCGCGATTGGACTGGCTGATCCGACACAGGCAAAACCGCGAAGTTCAGATTCTGTCTGCCTTGGAGGATGCAGACGGAACGGCGCGGCAATTGGCCAAGCGTATCTACACCGACACACCCGCAACCCTGCTGCCAGCCGCGGAGCGGAACGTTTTTGCCCACCTCGTTGATCTGACTGGAAAAAAACAGGTGTCACCACACGGCGAACTATCTGCCACTGCAATTTTTCGCAGAGATCCTTGACGCCCGAAAAAAATTTAAGTTCGCGTGCTTAACCTCTGGACGCCGGGAATCCGGATTGCTATACGCCCCTCAGTTCCGGCGTAGCTCAGCGGTAGAGCAGTTGACTGTTAATCAATTGGTCGTAGGTTCGATCCCTACCGCCGGAGCCAAAATTTCCCAATATTCAATCTTTTTCAGGGTTAGAAACCACATCGGTATTCTGAGGCTTTTTCGTTGAAAAAATGATGACCGCCCTCTGGACGCCGGATACTCCGGTTGCTATACGGCGCGGACCGTTCCGGCGTAGCTCAGCGGTAGAGCAGTTGACTGTTAATCAATTGGTCGTAGGTTCGATCCCTACCGCCGGAGCCAATTCACCCCGCCAGATCGCGTCTCACCCCCCAAGGGCATCCTTGAAGTCCGCACGCAGGTTGCGTTTCAGCACCTTTCCGGTTGCGTTCAGAGGCAGCGCGTCAACAAAGACAACCTTGTCCGGAATCTGCCATTTGGCGATTTTCCCTTCGAAGAAGTCCAGAAGCTCTCCTTCGCTTGGATTCTCACCCTCGGCCCTTACAGCGACAAGCAACGGCCGTTCGTCCCATTTCGGGTGCGGAACACCGACTACGGCTGCGGTTGCCAGTTTCGGGTGCGCAACAGCGATGTTTTCAAGTTCGACCGAGCTGATCCACTCTCCTCCGGACTTTATGATGTCCTTGGATCGGTCACGAATGGTCATGTATCCATCGGCGTCCAGCGTTGCGACGTCGCCTGTGGCGAACCAACCGTCTTGCAACAGATCCTGATCCTGCATCAGGAAATAGCTGTCCAGCACCCAATGCCCCCGCACCATCAGATCGCCCTGCGTTTCACCGTCATGTGGCAGATCTTTTCCGTCATCATCCACGATTTTCAGTTCAACCCCGAAAGGAGGCCGGCCCTGACTCAGACGGATAAGGTGTTGTTCTTCAAGCGGCAGCACCAGATGTTTGGCCAATGGGCAGTTGGCCGTACCAAGCGGGCTCATCTCGCTCATGCCCCACGCATGGACCGTATCAACGCCGTATTTATTCCGGAAGGTTTCCATCATCGAGGGCGGGCAAGCAGCTCCTCCGATCACGGTCCGTTCGAGGCTTTGCAAGCTCGTCCCGCATTTGGCGGCATGTGCCAACAGTCCCTGCCAGATGGTTGGCACCCCCATGGCCAGCGTCACGCCATAGGTGTCGATCAGATTAACCAGCGCCTCGCCATGCAGATCCGGGCCGGGCAAAACCAGACGCGAGCCTGACATGGCGCAGGCATAAGGCGACCCCCATGCATTAACGTGGAACATGGGAACGACTGGCATCACGACATCCATCGCCGAAAAGCCGATCACGTCGCGCGTATTCGACGCGAAACTGTGCAGGACCGTCGATCTGTGGGAATAAAGAACCCCCTTGGGATGGCCAGTTGTGCCCGACGTGTAACAGAGCCCCGAGGCCGTATTTTCTTCCAGTTCAGGCCAATCAAAGGCCGCGTCACCGGTTTCGATCAGCTCATCATAGAATTTCACGTCGGGTATCTGTGCGGCGGCGTCATCATTGCGGGGGCCCATCAGAACAAAATGGCGAACATCCCTCAGCGCACCGTGCAAGGCGGCAACCAGCGGGATGAAGGTTGCATCAAAGAACAACACCCGATCCTGAGCATGGTTGATGATATAAGTCAGTTGTTCGGGAAAAAGCCTCGGATTGACTGTGTGACAGACATACCCCGCACCCGAGGTGGCATAATAGATCTCCAGATGGCGACGATTGTTCCAGGCCAGCGTCCCGACCCTGTCCTGCGGCTCCAGACCCAGCCGCGTTAGGGCCGACGCCAAACGCCGGGCGTTCACGGCTATCTCGGACCAGCTGGTTTCGGTCACTGTTCCATCCGTTTCGACCGAGATGATCTCGGTCTGGCCGTGGTAGCGCTGCGCGTGATCAATCAACGACGAAATCAGCAAAGGCTGCGTCATCATCTGTCCCAGCATGGACATCCTCCCGTCATGGGCGGGACCTTGCCTGGCCCCGGCCTGTTCCGTCTGGCACTGACAGGCAGAGGTGTTCCCTGTCACGTCAGTCCAGCCGTTTCCTAAGACGGAACCCTGCCAATCATTTAATTGTCTGACAATAAGAGAATGCAACTCACACCGATAGCGGACTACATTCCCGCCGCCTAATCCCGGTGTTTCAGTGCGTAGGCGACCAAGGCCGCGGTCGACCCATCCTTGCCCTCGGCGCTTTCTTCACCGTCCACGATGGGGCCAAGCGAATTGGCCAGTTCCTTGCCCAGCTCAACCCCCCATTGGTCGAAAGAGTTGATGCCCAGCAACACGCCTTCGACAAAAACCCGGTGTTCGTAAAGCGCAATAATCTGACCCAACACAAAC
Organism: Ruegeria sp. AE3; assembly: GCF_056542225.1. Classification (NCBI taxonomy): domain Bacteria; kingdom Pseudomonadati; phylum Pseudomonadota; class Alphaproteobacteria; order Rhodobacterales; family Roseobacteraceae; genus Ruegeria; species Ruegeria sp. AE3. The sequence continues at coordinate 919,903 of NZ_JBQFZL010000001.1, forward strand.
GGTGTGAGTTTGGGGTAAATCAACGTTGTCGAAGGACGATTACCGGGGAAGACCCGGTGCCGGGCCTGCCGGTCCAGTTCATCACCCAGATACCCCTGCTGCGCCATGCGTTGTCGCGCTTCTTCGAACGAACGGCCACGCATCAGGGCCTCGGACTGGGCCAGACAATTGGCCAAAAGCAGACGGTGGTGATGGGTCAGTTCGGGTTCGTGCCCCTCGGCCGCAACCATGAATTCGCAGGGAATGACATCCGTGCCCTGATGGATCAGCTGGTAAAACGCGTGTTGTCCATTGGTGCCCGGCTCACCCCAGACGACAGGTCCTGAAGGCATGGTCAAGGACGACCCGTCCATCGCCACGGATTTGCCATTCGATTCCATCTCCAACTGCTGGAAATAAGCGGGCAGACGCAACAACCGCTGGTCATAAGGCAGCACCGCACGGCTGGTATATCCCAGAACCTGTCGATGCCAGATGCCAACCAATGCCAGCATCACGGGCATGTTTTCATCCCAGTCAGCCGCGCGGAAGTGAAGATCCATCGCCTGCCCGCCACGTAAAAACGCGTCAAAAGCTTTTGAACCAACCGCAATCATGACCGGCAAGCCGACCGGCCCCCAAACCGAATAACGCCCACCGACCCAATCAGCGAAACCAAAAACATGCTCCTCGGGAATACCGAAGGCCTGCGTCTTGTCCAAAGCGCTGGAAACGGCGGCAAACTGACGCGTCGGATCGCCCCCGCCTTCGGACATCCACGCACGGGCGGTGCGTGCATTGGTCATCGTTTCGATTGTGGTAAAGGTTTTTGAGGCGACAACGACCAGCGTGCGCGTCGGGTCGAGCTGCCGCAACGTGTCCGCAATATGCGCCCCATCCACGTTCGAGACGTAATGCACCCGTGGCCCATCGTGATAAGGTGACAGCGCCAACGTGGCCATGACCGGGCCAAGGTCTGACCCGCCGATGCCGATATTGACCACATCGGTAAAGTTGCCCCCCGCCCCAGCGATGGCGCCGCCACGCACCTCTTCAGCGAACACGCGCATCCTTTGCAGCGTGTCCAGAACCTCGGGCATAACGTCCTGACCGTCCACCTCAACCGGCCCGCCATCAAGGTTGCGCAGGGCCGTGTGCAACACCGCGCGCCCTTCGGTCTCGTTGATCTTCTCGCCCGCAAACATCGCATCACGCCGAGACGCCAGATCAGCCACTTCACACAATTGAACGAGCGCGGATCGCACCGCATCATCAATCTGCGTTTTTGAGTAGTCGAAGACCATATCCCCGGTTGAGGCTGAAAAAGCTTCAGCCCGGTTTGCATCTGCCGCAAACAGGTCAAGGATACGACGGTCACTTTTCGACTGAGCCAGTGTTTTCAAAGCATCCAGATGCATTGCCTTACTCCGCCCAGTGTACGGTCATGCCACCAAGAACTGCGGCGATCGGTGCCTCTTCCGGCGGTAGCGACATAGCTTTTTCAAGAACGGTGCGCTTTGCCTGACCATAGATGATCAGATGTTTCGACAGCGCCCCGTCCAGGACCGGAGCGGTCAGGGAAATTCGTGCCTCTGGCTGCACTTCGGTCCGGGCAACGATCAACGTAGGTGCATCACTGCGCAAAGCTTCCTCCAGCCCTTCCATCCCCGGAAACAATGAGGCCGTGTGCAAGTCTTCACCCATTCCCAGTACCAGCACCGATAATGGCAATACCGGCGCAATCAGCGACTCGATTTCGGGCAACGCTGCCTCAGGTTCTGCACCAGGGACATAAAGCGGAATATATTGCGCCGCAGAGGCCCTGCTGGTCAGCAATCTTTCGCGGATCAAACGCTCGTTAGAGCGGTCATGATCCGCTGGCACACAGCGTTCATCCGTTGGCAACACACGCACACGATCCCACTCAAGATCGGCGGCACACAGGCTGTCAAATACCGGGCCCGGAGTTGTTCCCCCGGGGACGGCCATTGCAACGGTATCATGGTGCAGCAATGCGGCCTCAAGATCGCCCGCCAACACGTTGGCCACGTCGATGGCAAGCATTTCGCGATCAGCATATTCCTGAATTTTCATGGCTTTATCCCTTGCCAGTGGCGTCCATCACGTTTCATTAGCAGTTCAGCGTCGCCCGGCCCCGTGCTGCCGCTGTCATAAGGCTTCGGCACGTCCCCGCGCGCCAACCATCCAGCGATGATCGGATCGGTCCAGGCCCAGGCGGCCTCAACCTCATCCCCGCGCATGAACAGGGTCTGGTTTCCACGGATCACGTCCATCACCAGTCGTTCATACGCATCTGGCGGGTCCTGATTTTCGGGGCCGAGGGCTTCGGCAAAGCTCATGTCCAAGGGAACATCGATCAGACGCATCCCGCCCTGCCCCGGTTCCTTGATCGTCACCTTCAGCGTGATCCCTTCATTCGGCTGCAACCGGATCGACAACGTGTTGGCGTGACGCCCCGCTTCTTCCCCGAAAATCGAATGCGGCGCGTCCTTGAACATCACGTTGATCACCGACGAGCGCGCCACCAGACGCTTGCCGGTGCGCAGGTAGAACGGTGTACCTGCCCAACGCCAATTGCTGATATGGGCCTTTAACGCCACATAGCTTTCGGTGGTTGATCGCAGGTTGCCAACGCAGTCCCGGTATCCCGGCCCGTCCGATCCGGCCGCAAACTGCCCCCGCACGATGTGATGCGGTTCAACCGGATTAAGCGCCCGGATCACCTTGAGCTTTTCATCCCGAACTGCGTCAGGATCGAACTTGGCCGGAGGTTCCATCGCAATCAGGCAGAGCAGCTGCATCAGGTGGTTCTGCACCATATCCCGCATCGCACCCGCGCGCTCATAATAATCTTCGCGCCCCGCGATACCGACAGTTTCCGCAACCGTTATCTGGATATGGTCGACATACTGGCTGTTCCACAGCGGTTCGAACAGCATATTGCCAAAGCGGACCGCCATCAGATTCTGGACGGTTTCTTTGCCTAGATAATGGTCGATCCGGTAGATCTGATTTTCATTAAAATGCGCGGCCAGCGTGGCATTCAAGTCCCGCGCGCTTGCCAAATCATGTCCAAACGGCTTTTCGACCACGATGCGGGTTTCTTCTGTCACCAGATCATACGCCCTAACCCGCTCGGCCAATGGCCCGAACAGGCTGGGACCGACTGAGAAATAGAAAGCGCGAACCCGGTCCGGCGAGAGCTTTTCGCCCAGTACATCCCAACCTTCCGACGTCAAGGCATCCAGCGATACATAGTCGACCCGTTGCAGGAACCGGGTCAGGGCTTGCGAATCCCGGGCGCGTTCCGAAGCGTGCCGTTGCAGCGACTCAGCAACCATCTTACGAAAGGCGTCCGCCGAATGACCGGCGCGCGCCGCTGCGATAATCCGGGCATCCTCGTGCCACTGACCCGCACAATACCGACGGAAAAGCGCAGGCAGGATCTTACGCTGCGCCAGATCACCGGTGCCGCCGAAAATGATCAGATCAAATGGATCAACAGGGATGACACGTGAAACCATGAGTTGTCCTTACCCTGACCCTTCCGGCATGTCCAATGTTAGCGCAACCAAAGCTCAATAAATCTTGTTGATCAAAACTCTGTCAGAACCCCTGCACCAGACTTACCAAATCCGCGACAAAGGGCTAGATCAGTTTGATGACTTCAACGAACCGGATGCGGGAATGAAAGACAACGCCCCTCAGCTTGCCAATATCGGCAAGTTTCAGCGTAAACTGGTAACGGCCGATGGCCAGACCCGCGCAAAGGTTTCCCTGACCAACCCTCAGACCCTGTGGTTCAACACCGGCACGCTGTGCAATATTGAATGCGTAAGCTGCTATATCGCCAGCAGCCCGACCAATGACGCACTGGTTTATATCACTGCAGACGAGGTTCGTGACTACCTGGATCAGATCGAAGCCCGCAATTGGCCTGTGCGTGAAATCGGTTTTACGGGCGGCGAGCCCTTTATGAACCCCGAGATGATCGATATGACCCGCGCCGCGCTGGAGCGTGGATACGAAGTTCTGATCCTGACCAACGCGATGGCCCCGATGATGCGCCGCAAGGTGCGCGACGGGCTACTGGCATTGCAAAGGACTTTCAATGACAAGCTGACCCTGCGTGTTTCCGTCGATCATTACCGCGCAGAACTGCACGACCTTGAACGCGGCAAGGGGAGCTTTGAAAAAACCCTGACGGGTATGAAGTGGCTGCGCGATCACGGCTTTAACATGGCTGTTGCCGGGCGCACCGTTTGGGGTGAGTCTGACACGGAAAGTCGCGCGGGTTATGCCGCATTCTTTACAGAGCACGGCTTTGACATTGACCCGCATAACCCGGCTCGGACCGTCCTGTTCCCGGAAATGGACGAAACTGTCGAAGTTCCCGAGATTACAACGGCTTGCTGGGGAATACTGAACAAATCACCCGATGCATTGATGTGCGCCAGCGCCCGCATGGTGGTGAAACGGAAAGGCGCTGACCGGCCTGCCGTGTTGGCCTGCACCCTGCTGCCCTACGAGTCGGAGTTCGAGATGGGGCATTCTCTGGCCGAATCCGAGGCTGACGTTCACCTGAACCACCCCCATTGTGCCAAATTCTGCGTGCTGGGCGGTGCCAGTTGCTCTGGCTGAACGATTCAGGAATTCCTGATTTCGCTTCGGACGGATCATCAGACACGCGCCGACCATTTCGCTTCAATGATTGAAGAGCATGCACCAACGGAACTCGTACCTGCCTCTCGCTCAGTTCACACGAAACTCGCCCACCATGCTGCGCCACTCACCCGGTGCGATCATTTTGCGATGGGTGAATTTGACCGAATGCAGCGGGCCTTCGATTTCGCGCTGCCAGAAGTCGATGAATTTGAACAGTTTCGGATGATCCGGCGCAAGGTCGTAATCCTGCCAGATGAACGTGTTCAAGACGTGGATATAGTCGGGCATATGATAGAAAAACTCAGCCGTTGTCAGCCCGTACCCCTTGAGCATCAATTCGGTTTCGCTTGGGTTCATGCAGACCTCCTGCTTGATACAAGGTCCATTCAAGATACCACGAAAAACTTCTAATACTTATATAACAATATGTTACTTGAGTATTACCGCGGAAAATCCCCGTAAAGGCGCTGCTTGCTTGCACCTTATGTGCCGGGTCTGATAAGATACACCCACAAGATATAGACCCAGAACAAGACACGGGCAGTTTACGTGAGCGATACGCCAGAAATTCCTGAAAACATGGATGAAACCCCGCCCGAGCGCCCAGTCTACGACGGCCCGACGGTTTCCATCGAATCCGAAATGCGCACGTCCTATCTGGACTATGCCATGTCGGTCATCGTTAGCCGCGCGATCCCTGATTTGCGCGACGGGCTGAAACCGGTGCACCGCCGCATCCTGTATGCGATGCACGAAACGGGGAACACGCACGACAAATCGTACCGCAAATCGGCCCGTCCGGTGGGCGACGTGATGGGTAAGTACCACCCGCATGGTGACAGCGCGATCTATGACGCACTGGTGCGGATGGCGCAGGATTTCTCGATGTCGCTGCCGCTGCTGGACGGTCAGGGCAACTTTGGCTCGATGGACGGCGATAACCCGGCGGCTATGCGCTACACCGAAGTGCGGATGGACAAGCCCGCCGCTTCCCTGTTGGCTGATATCGAAAAAGAAACGGTCGATTTTCAGGATAACTATGACGGCAAGGACCGGGAACCGACGGTTCTGCCGGCCCGTTTCCCGAACATGCTGGTCAATGGCGCCGGTGGTATCGCCGTGGGGATGGCGACGAACATTCCGCCGCACAACCTTGGCGAAGTAGTCGATGCGACTCTGGCGCTGATCGACGATCCCGACCTTACATCAGAACAGCTGATCGAATACATCCCCGGTCCCGACTTTCCGACCGGTGGCCTGATGCTGGGGCGTTCCGGTGCGCGCAAGGCCTATCTGGAGGGCCGTGGCAGCGTCATTATCCGCGCCAAGACCCGAGTAGAAGAAATCCGCAAGGACCGCTATGCCATCGTTGTCGACGAGATTCCCTATCAGGTGAACAAGGCCGCGATGATTGAAAAGATCGCCGAGGCCGTGCGCGAGAAGCGGATCGAAGGCGTGGCCCATGTACAAGACGAATCCGACCGCAACGGTGTGCGCGTTGTGGTCGAGCTCAAACGTGACGCGACGCCCGAGGTGGTGCTGAACCAGCTCTATCGCTTTTCGCCGATGCAGACCTCCTTTGGCTGCAATATGCTGGCGCTGAATGGTGGCCGCCCAGAGCAGTTGACCCTGCGCCGGTTCCTTACCTCGTTCATCGACTTCCGTGAAGATGTCGTTGCCCGCCGCACCGCCTACGACCTGCGCAAGGCGCGCGAACGCAGTCACATCCTGTGTGGTCTGGCTGTGGCGGTGTCCAACGTCGATGAAGTGGTCGCAACGATCCGGTCGTCTGCGGACGCGGCGCAAGCGCGTGAAAAGCTGATGACCCGCCGCTGGCCTGCCTCCGAAATCGAAAGTTATCTGCGCCTGATCGACGATCCTCTGTCCAAAATGAATGACGATGGCACCTATAACCTGACCGAGGTTCAGGCCCGCGCCATTCTGGAGTTGCGCTTGCAGCGCCTGACCCAACTGGGCGTAAAAGAGGTCACGGACGAGCTGGAAGAACTGGCAGCCAAGATCAAGGAGTACCTTGATATTCTGTCCTCACGCGAACGGATCATGAGCATCATCGCTGATGAGCTGCGCAGCGTGCGTGACCAGTTCGCGGTCGACCGCCGCACTGAGATCGTCGACTGGTCGGGCGACATGGAAGACGAAGACCTGATCGAGCGCGAAGACATGGTCGTGACCATCACTTCGGGCGGCTATATCAAACGTACGCCGCTGGCAGATTTCCGCGCCCAGAAACGCGGTGGCAAGGGCCTTTCGGGGATGCAGACGAAGGAAGAGGATGTTGTTACCAACCTCTTCGTTGCAAACACCCATACACAACTGCTGTTCTTCACAACAGATGGGATGGTCTACAAGCTCAAGACCTGGCGCTTGCCCCAATCCGGGCGTACCGGCAAAGGTAAGGCCATCGTCAACATTCTTCCGATCCCAACCGGTGTTTCCATCGCCGCAATCATGCCCGTGGATGTACCCGACGAAGAATGGGAAAACCTCCAGATCGTCTTTGCCACCAGCGCAGGTGACGTGCGTCGTAACCGCTTGTCAGACTTCACCAATGTCCGGCGCAACGGCAAGATTGCGATGAAACTGCCCGACGGCGTCGAACTGGTGAATGCACGCATCTGTTCAGAAGACGAAGACGTGATGCTGGTCACCAATTCCGGCCGCGCGATCCGTTTCCGGACCACCGACGTGCGAGTCTTTAACTCACGCGAATCCACAGGTGTCCGAGGGATCAGGCTGACCAACGGTGACCGTGTCGTGTCGATGTCCGTGATCCGTCATTTCGAGGCGACCCCCGAAGATCGTGTGGCCTATCTCAAGATGCGGCGTGCAGTTGCAGGGCTTACCGAAGAAGACGCTGGTGACGACGAGGAAGCCGCAGCAAGCAGCGATTTCAGCCAGGAAAAATATGCCGAGATGTCGGCGGCTGAAAACCTGATCCTGACCATCACCGCCGGTGGTGCTGGCAAGTTGAGTTCAAGCCACGACTACCCCGTGCGCGGACGTGGCGGCATGGGCGTAGCCGCGATGGACAAGGCGATGCGCGGTGGGGATTTGGTTGCATCCTTCCCGGTCGAGATCGACGATCAGATCATGCTGGCCACATCGAAAGGCCAATCTATCCGGGTGCCGGTCGATGGCATCTCTTTCCGCTCACGTTCCGCAGGTGGCGTGAAGGTATTCAATACCGGCAAGGGCGAAGAAGTCGTCAGCGTCGCGTGGATCGCCGATCAGGGCGACGAGGAAGAATGACAGTAACCCCGGGCACCGGTTCGACGATTCCCGGGGTTCAGTTCATGTCAGGTAGGCATTGAAAAAAGCGATGGTCCGGCTCCATGCCAGATTTGCCGCGGCTTCGTCATACCTGGGCGTCGTATCGTTGTGAAAACCGTGATTGACGTCCGGATAGAAGTGCACGCTGAATTTCTTTTGATTGGCTTTCAACGCCTCTGAATATGCAGGCCATCCAGCGTTGATACGCTCGTCCAGACCGGCATAGTGAATCATAAGAGGTGCTTCGATGGACGGAACATCTTCAGCTGGTGGTTGCCGACCGTAGAATGGCACCGAGGCCGCAAGGTCCGGATAGGCCACGGCCAAGGCGTTGCAAACACCTCCGCCATAGCAGAATCCGACAGCGCCAACCTTGCCTGTCGAAAGTTCGTGATCACGTAAAAACTCAAAAGCCGCGAAAAAATCCGCCATCAGTTTTTCCCGGTCCATCGAGCGCTGCATCTCGCGCCCTTCTTCATCAGTACCGGGATAGCCGCCAAGGGGGGACAACCCATCAGGTCCAAAAGCCAGGAAACCGGCCTTGGCCGCGCGGCGCACAACGTCCTCGATATAAGGGTTTAGACCCCGGTTCTCGTGCACGACCAGTACCGCAGGCAGTTTACCTTCGGCATTTGCCGGCATCGCCATCAGGCCGCTGGTTTCGCTATGCCCGTCCGGGCTGTCATATGCGACCACCATGGTTTGGATCGCGGGATCGTCCGGGGCCACCTGTTGAGCCCAGGCGTAATTAGGTTGCAACTGGTCCAGAATCATTGCGCCTGTCACTCCAGCAGCCGTGTATTTACCGGCTTTTGAGATGAACTCACGCTTGGACATCGTGCCGTGCACATATCCGTCGAATATCTCGAGGATACGCGGATCAAAATCACTGGCTTTCTTGCGGGCTTTTCCGGTCATCGTTGCCTCCCAGGCGATGGTATCGGTGCACCGATTCTAACGCTTGGGAGGCAATTCGGAAACTCACAAATCGTAGAGCGCGCCGAACTTGGCCTCAAGATAGCTTAGCAATGGGTCCGGTCCGGGTTCAACACCGCTGGCACGGGCAATCACCTCGCGCGGTGCATAAAGGCCGCCATGCTGCTGCACATGCTCACGCAACCAGCCGGTCGCGCCGGACGTGTCGCCTCGGGCCAGTTGCGCGTCAAGATCGGGTTCAGAGACGCGCAAGGCCTGATAGAGGCACCCAGCATAGACATTGCCCAGCGAGTAGGTCGGGAAGTAACCGAACAGCCCAACCGACCAGTGCACATCCTGCAAACAACCGTTCGAGGGCTTGTCGACCGCATAACCGAAATCTGCCTTGAACCGATCATTCCAGGCGGCCTCCAGATCGCCGACCTGCAAGTCTCCGGCCATCAGCGCGCGTTCCAGATCAAACCGCAGCATGATGTGCAGATTGTATTGGACCTCATCCGCCTCGGTGCGGATATAGCCGTTATGGACGCGGTTGACCGTCGCATAAAACGCGTCCGGATCGGCAATGCCGAAATCGCCGAACGCCTCTTTCATTTGTTCGAACAACCATCCGGTAAAGGCCCGCGACCGACCCAACTGGTTTTCGTAGATCCGGCTTTGGCTTTCATGCACGCCCATCGACACGCCAGACCCGAGCGGTGTCAGGAGGTATTTCTCGTCGATCCCCTGTTCATAGGCGGCGTGGCCCACCTCGTGAATGGTGGAATAGAAACAGTTGAACGGGTCTGTTTCGCTGGTTCGCGTGGTGATGCGGACGTCAAGACCGCTGCCGGAACTGAATGGGTGAACCGCCTTGTCCACGCGGCCATTGTTCAGGTCATAGCCAAAGGCGACCGCCAGTTTTTGTGTCAGACGCATCTGGGTCTGCTCATCAAAACTGCGGTTCAGGGCAGCGGGCTCGGGCCGCTCCAGCACGGCGGCACGCAGGGCTACCAGTCGTGGGCGCATCTGGTCGAAGATTTCCGCGATCTGGGCGCTGGTCGTGTAAGGTTCGTAATCTCCGGCCATGGCGTCGTATACGTCGCCCCCTTGCGCCAGCGCCTCGCCTTCCTGTCGTTTCAGCGACACGACCTCTTCCAGAACCGGAAGAAAGGCCGAGACATCTTCGTCTGCGCGCGCCTGCGCCCACTTTCCCTGTGCAGCGGACGTCACACGGGCAATCGCCGTCGCCAGATCGGCAGGCACCTTCACCGCGCGATCATATGCGCGCCGGATTTCACGCATCTGCGCCTTGCCGACCTCATCCTGAGGTGCGGCCTGATCCAGCCATTCGGCAACACGAGGATCGGAACGGCGCGCGTGCAGGACAGATTCGATAGCTGCCATTTCTTCGGCACGCTGAGGCGCTGCGCCGCGCGGCATGACGGTTTCCTGATCCCAGCCAAGCCGACCGGCGATCTGGCCCAAAGCCGAAGTTTCCCGCTGAAAGGTCATCAGTTCATTGAAAGCGGTCATAGTTTTAAACTCCGCGCACAGATGTTGCGATTGGATAAGCCGTGAGGAACCGCGCGCGCAGGATCAGCGTCCAGACGATAACGGCCATAAACTGGTGGAAGATAGCGATCTGCCATGGCGCGCCATAAACCACGGTCACGATGCCGACGACGACCTGTAACGTAAGCGCGGCGAAAGCAGCGTTAAAGGCAAAACGTGTCTGCGGATGCGCGCTGCCGCCACCACGTCGCCAGACGACGACGGCAAAGATGAACAGCAGATACCCCGCACAGCGATGGATGAACTGTACCAGACCGGGGCTTTCAAAGAAATTTCGCCACATCGGTTCCAACATAGTCGCATCCGGGGGCAGCACGTGCCCCCCCATCAGCGGCCAGTCGGTGTAAGACCGCCCGGCGTCGATCCCGGCGACAAGCGCGCCAATGAGTATTTGTAAAAAGGCGAAATGCATCAGCCCTGTGGACAATGAAAACAGCCTGACCTCTTTGGCCCGGCGCGCCTGCATCAGATCACGTTCTTCCCGGCCGAGTTCAAAGATGTACCAGGCTAGGGCTCCCAGGATCACAAAGGCCAGCCCCAAGTGTATTGCCAGACGGTAACTTGCAACAGCCGTCATGCCTTCACCCTGGGTGACGCCCGAGGCCACCATCCACCAACCAACAGCGCCCTGCAGACCGCCAAGAAGACCCGGAACGATCAACTTTCCCGTCCACCCTGTCGGGATCTTGCGGGAGAGAAGAAAGGTCAGAAATCCAACGGCCCAGACCAGACCGATCATGCGACCCAACTGACGATGGCCCCATTCCCACCAATAGATGGATTTGAAGTCACCCAACTCCATCCACTGGTTCTGGATGCGCCATTGGTCAATCTGCTTGTACTTGTCGAACTCTGCATGCCAGTCCGCCTCGGTCATCGGCGGCAAAGCTCCGGTGATCGGGCGCCATTCGGTGATCGAGAGGCCGCTGTCAGTCAGGCGCGTCAGGCCGCCAACCGCGATCATCACAACGACCAGAGCAAACAGGATCATCAGCCAGATGCGGATCGCGTTGCGCGCGCCGCCGCGCCCCCGGTCGATCATACCGGGTTGAACCGCCTGTTGTTTTTCGGTGTCCGTGACCTCTTCGAAGATGCTGCGCTTACCGCTCATGCTGTCCTCATGTCCTGATTTCGCCACAAGCTAGGGCTTGGGTGAAGATAGGTCCAGCCTCAGCCTTTATCCTTCCAGCGGACCATCTGCCGCATGATCCCGTGCAACATCTGCACATCGGCCCGTGTCATCCGCATCCGCGACCACAGGTTGCGCAGGTTAACCTTCATCCCTTCGGCCTTTTCGGGAGGGTAGAAGAACCCCGCCTCCTCCAGCCTGTCCTCGTAGTGCTCGACAAGTTTTTCGACTTCGATCCCCGTGGCCCAGTCGCCTTTGCCCAGGTCGGTCGACTCATGCACTACATCCCCGGTCTGGCGCATCCACTCATAGGCGGTCAGCAATACGCATTGACCAAGGTTCAGCGAGGCATATTCCGGGTTCACCGGCACCGAGATGATCGCGTTGGCCTTGGCGATGTCTTCATTCTCTAGCCCCGCGCGTTCAGGGCCGAACAGAACTGTAACCTTCTCGCCCGCAGCGATCTTTTCGGCGGCAATCCTCATTGCGTGTTCGGGGCTGTAGACAGGTTTGGTCAAGCCCCGCTGACGAGCTGTTGTGGCGAAGACAAACGTGCTGTCGGCCAGCGATCCGGCCAGATCATCAAACAACTGCGCCTCATCCAGCAAGCGCCCTGCACCGCTGGACATTGCCACCGCTTTGGGGTTCGGCCAGCCGTCACGGGGGGCTACAATACGCATCCGGTCCAGCCCAAAGTTCCACATCGCCCGCGCAGCAGCGCCGATGTTTTCACCCATCTGCGGGCGCACAAGAACGAAGGAAGGCTGGGGTTTGTCGCTGGGCATGGCTCACCTTAAGAAAACTTGGCCTGCTGTAATTGGCAGGCTCTTGCAGGGCAAGGCGCAAGGGCGTTATTTGCAGGCTCTTGACCATAAAAGTTTGCTTCCCAGCCGCAATCCGCTAAACCGCGCCAAAGACTGAAAGCCGAAGGACGCGCCCATGGACACCCCCGAGCAGCCGCAGATTTACCTGATCACGCCTCCGACTATCGAGTTGAGCACGTTCACGAACAAGCTGGCGACTGTGCTGGACGGGGTCGAGATTGCCTGTGTCCGCCTCGCGTTGGCCGGAAGTGACGAAGATACCATCGCTCGCGCGGCCGACGCTTGCCGTGAAATCGCCCACGCGCGCGACGTGGCCATCGTAATCTCGAACCATGTATTGCTGGCGCAGCGTCTGGGGCTGGACGGGGTGCATTTGGATGATGCTGCACGCTCGGTCCGCACCGCGCGCAAGGAACTGGGCGCTGATGCAATCGTCGGAAGCTTTTGCGGCGCGTCGAGCCATGATGGTATGACTGCTGGCGAAAACGGAGCGGATTATGTGGCCTTCGGTCCTATCGGCTCGGCCAAACTGAGGGACGGAACCCGCGCGGAAAAGGACCTGTTCCAATGGTGGTCCGAGATGATTGAGGTTCCGGTTGTGGCCGAAGGTGGGCTGACACCCGAACTGATCCGCGACCTGGCCCCCTGCACTGATTTCTTTGGCATTGGCGATGAGATCTGGGGCAGTGACGATCCGCTGGCGGCGCTGAAAACGCTGCTGGCGGCGTTGCTTTAACCCAGCACCCAAGGCTCGACAATCCAAAAGACACCGGCACCTGCAATCAGCATCGAGGCCAGAACCGATATCCGGCCTCGGGTTCGGTGCGAGCCGCCAGAAAACAAAAGCGACAGAGCAAGCCCAGCAAGGGCCACAACAACAAGCGGCAGAATACTCCCGGCGCCAAAGCCCAGGATGGCCGGGGGCAAATGATCTGGTGGCACCCCGATCCCGATCAGGTTCGAGGCAATTACCAGACCTTGAAAACCGCCAATGGCGAGAACCGCCAACAAACGCCAGACCTGCAATCGCCGGGCAACCAGGTTCCACAGCGCCAGAACGATGGTCGAAGCAACCAGAACAGGGGCCTCGCTCACTTTTCCTGCATCCAATACGCCATACAATCCCAGCCCAAGCCCGATCAGGGCGCCCGCTGACAGGAACATCAGTTGAGATACCACTGGGCGCAATTTCAAAGACAGAAACACTAGCGCCAAAACAAGAATGGATGGCTTAATTGGGTTTCGAAGAAACTGATCGACCCCTTTTGTGAAATATGTCTGCAATGTTTGTTGCGTTGTCAGAGACGCCCCGCCTTGCAAGGGGATCAGCGGGCTGGCTTCACCGGCAGCCAAATACCCGGTGTATGGCGCCGCGACATTTTGCTGTCGCAGAACGATTGGTCCGCTTTCTGACGGCCAGGTCAGACGCAGGTTTGACGCCTGATCGGGCAAAGGAGCAGTCAGCAACAGTTTGGAAACCCGCACTTTCTCCGTATCTCCCACAACAGGGATACGCACGCCTTCATAAGACAAACTCAATCGCTCTGGTGCCTCCACGACAAGATTTTGTTTCCAGAGATGAACGAACTCTTTGATCTGGGGTTCCAGCTCAGACGAAACCATTCGCCGCAAGGATTTGTAGTTTGGATCGTTGGAAAACGCAGCGGGCTGCGCGGGATTGTTCCCGGTCAACATGGCCTCGGCATTCCATTTCAACTCGAGAAACAGAGTGTTGGACTTGATCCAAAAATCAACAACGGTCGGCGGGGCGGATTGCGCCCTGCCCGATCCGGGATATAAAGTTGCAAGAACAAAAAAACTCAGGGCACAGGTTTTGAGGGTTCGAAAGATGACGCGGAAAGCAGGGCCATTCATACGAAAAGCTCCAACAGGAAAATCAAATCACCAATCATTGCTTTCGATTGTTCCCGCGAAGGCCGCAGATCGCAAGCCCAAAGGGTATATGGGACCTGTGGATCGTAAATCTCTGATTGCGGTAACGTTCTGACTTGCATGGGCATCACCGCTGCGGCATGACGTCCTTTATGACTCAGAACAGTAATATCCTGTGTATCGGCTCGGTCCTGTGGGACGTGATCGGACGATCAGCCAGTGCCATGCGGCATGGCTCGGACGTGCCCGGCCGGATTACTCGCCTGCCGGGTGGTGTTGCGATGAACATAGCCATGACGCTGGTGCGTTTTGGTATGACGCCCACCCTGCTGACTGCCATCGGTCGTGACCCCGAGGGCGACGAACTGATTCATGCCTGCTCCCGCCTCGGCATGATCACGGATCACATCTATCGCTCGCAGGACCTGCCAACCGACCGGTATATGGCCGTCGAAGGTGCCAACGGGTTGATCGCGGCCATTGCCGACGCGCATTCGCTGGAAGCCGCTGGCGCAAAAATCCTGCGTCCGCTGATGCACGGCCCGCTTGGTTATGAAAACATGCCCTTTGAGGGCCCCATTGCACTTGACGGAAACCTGACCCTGAACCTGCTGGAAGAAATCGCCCAAAGCCCTGCTTTCGCCCGTGCCGATCTGCGTGTTGCCCCGGCCTCGCCCGGTAAGGCCGAGCGCCTATTGCCCTTCCTGAAACACGCCCGCGCCACGCTTTATGTGAACCTCGAAGAGGCAGGAATATTGTGCCAGCGCGAATTCACCGATTCTGAATCTGCCGCAAAAGGCCTTCTGGATCGTGGCGCGCTACGCGTGCTGGTCACCGATGGCGGCAGCTCGGCCACGGTCGGTAGTTCAGACGAAATTCTGACCCAAACACCCCCCTCCGTTCTGGTCACCCGTGTGACCGGTGCCGGGGATACCTTCATGGCGGCTCATATCGCCTCAGAATCCGGCGGCGCATCAAGTGACGAGGCTCTAACCCGCGCTCTGCATGCCGCAGCAACCTACGTTTCCGGAGAAACCCCACTGTGATCGACATCCAATTTTCTGCCGAGGTCCGCGCCGCCAAGGAAGCGGGCCGTCCCATCGTTGCGCTGGAAAGCACCATCATCACCCACGGCATGCCCTACCCGCAAAACGTCGAAGTTGCGGCTCAGGTCGAACAGGATATCCGCGATGCGGGGGCGGTTCCGGCAACCATGGCGGTGATTGAAGGCAAATTGCATGTGGGGCTCGAGCCGGACCAGTTGCAATGGCTGGGTCAGACGCAAGGCGTTGCCAAAATCTCGCGCGCGGATATGGCGGCCTGCATCTCGACCGGCGGCACCGGAGCCACAACCGTCGCCGCCACCATGATCGCCGCGCATTACGCTGGGATCGAGGTATTTGCTACAGGCGGCATCGGTGGCGTGCATCAGGGCGCCGAAACCACGTTCGACATCTCGGCTGATCTGCACGAACTTGGCCATACACCGGTCACCGTCGTCGCAGCCGGAGCCAAGGCTATCCTTGATCTGGCCAAAACCCTTGAGGTTCTGGAAACGCTGGGGGTTCCAGTCATCGCCCATGGTCAGGATGCGTTTCCTGCCTTCTGGTCTGCAAAGTCACCCTATGCTGCCCCCCTGCGCATGGACACTCCAGAAGCTATCGCCAAGGCCCATGCAACCCGTCGCGCATTGGGCCTGCCTGGCGGGCAGCTGGTGGCCAACCCGATCCCGATCGCGGATCAGATCCCTGCCGAAATACTGGCCCCCATCATCGCCGAGGCACAGGCTGATGCTGATGCGCATCGGATTACCGGAAAAGATGTGACGCCCTATCTGCTGCAACGTATCTATGAAAAGACCGAAGGCCGTTCGCTGACTGCCAACATTGCCCTTGTGCGTAACAATGCGCGCCTCGCGGCGGCGATTGCACGGGCACTGGTAGAACAGGGATAACGCAAGCCTATTGTGCCAAGGCTACCGATTGACTACCTAAATCCCGATAACCACTCGGATCCAAGATGAATACACCGTTCGACGAAGAACCGCTTCATCGCCGCCCCGGCATGCTGGCACGGCTGCGCGCGTCGTTCCTGACGGGGCTGGTTGTCATTGCGCCGGTCTGGCTGACGGTCTGGCTGATCTGGTCGGTAGTCGGTTGGATCGACAGTGCGGTCCTGCCACTGGTTCCTCATCAATTCCAACCGGAACGTTACGTCGGTATCAACCTGCGCGGCGTGGGCGTCGTGATCTTCCTGATCTTTACCGTTATCGTAGGGTGGATCGCAAAAGGAATTCTGGGCCGGTCCCTGATCCTGTTCGCTGAAAGCGTGGTAGATCGGATGCCGGTCGTTCGCTCGATCTATTCCGGGATCAAACAGATCTCGGAAACCGTTTTTGCCCAAACCGAACGCTCTTTTGAGAAGGCATGCCTGATCCAGTATCCCCGCCGCGGGATCTGGGCCATTGGATTCGTCTCGACAACCGCCAAAGGCGAAATCAGCAAACGCGCGGAAACCGGAGGAGAGCTGCTCAGCGTTTTTGTCCCGACTACACCCAACCCGACCTCGGGATTTTTGCTTTTTTTCCCGGTGGAAGACGTAATTATGCTGGACATGACAATTGAGGATGCCGCGAAACTGGTGATTTCGGCCGGGCTCGTTTATCCCAACGAAAAAGACCCCACGCAACCGCCCGAGTGATTAACCGAACATAGCTGGCAGATCGACGGTACTGGTCTGACCCAGATCACTCTTATGCTTGGCCAGAAAACGATCCGCCGCTACCCGCCCCGCCTGTTTCAGCTTGTGCAGAATAACCGGGTTGGGCACGGTTTTGGTGGCAACAGACAGGCTGCTCATCAACTCGTTATCCGCAATCATATGCACCAGAACGCGGCTCATGTCCCCGGCCTTCAGCTTGCCCTCTTTCAGAAGCCGTTGAACAAAGCTGATTGCCCGCATTTCGCGAAACAGGGATGAATTGAAGCTGATCTCGTTTATTCGGTTCTGGATCTGCTGCGGTGTGACCGGCACCGCGTCGCGCTCCAACGGGTTAATATTCACGATCACCACATCATCCGGCAGATCATTGTTGAACAGCGGATAGAGCGCCGGATTACCAGTATAACCGCCATCCCAATAGGCCTCGATCCGGTCTGTCTTTGGATCAAATATCTCGACAGCCTTGAACAGGGTCGGCAGGCAGGCCGAAGCCAAAATGGCATCTGTCGAGACCTCCTCGCCGGTAAACACGCGGATCTTGCCGCTTCTCACACAGGTAGCGCACACAAACAGGCGGGGTCCCGCATCGGCGCAAACTTCCGCAAAATTGAACCTTTCCACCACCGGCTCCAGCGGATTGCTGTAGAACGGACCATAAGCATAAGGCGACACCATCCGCGACCAGGCATCGCCGATGGAAAACGGCACCGAATATTCCATCGCCTGCGCGATTGCGGCCGGTTCCAACCCGCGAAACCAATTGGCGATACGCATGTCACCAATCGCGCCCATACGCTTCCAAAGCCCATCCAGTTGCGCGCGCGCACCCTCACGTCCTGAATGAACCATCCCCGATTTGAACGCCGCACCGTTCAACGCACCGGCGGATGTTCCGGTGATCGCAGCAACCTCGATGTCTTCCTCATCCAGCAGCCGGTCAAGCACACCCCAGGTGAATGCCCCATGCGCACCGCCGCCCTGCAAAGCCAGATTGATCCGTATCACCGCCCTCACCCTTCATCTTTTCAGAAATACTCCGGAGGTTTGGGGGCAGCGCCCCCAAGGCCAATCACAAGGCGGTCCAGCCGCCATCGACAGAAATCGTGGTTCCCGTGATCTGCGCCGCCGCGTCCGAGCACAGGAAAATGGTTGTCCCGCCCAGTTGCTCAACGGTGGCGAATTCCTTGGAAGGTTGCCGTTCAAGAAGCACGTTTTTCACGACCTCCTCGCGGCTCATATTGTATTCTTTCATCGTGTTCGGGATCTGGGCCTCGACCAGAGGCGTCAGCACATAGCCCGGGCAAATGGCGTTGCAGGTGATCGGTTCTTGCGCCGTTTCCAAGGCAACGGTCTTGGTCATCCCCACCACCCCGTGCTTGGCGGCAACATAGGCTGCCTTGAACGGCGACGCCGTCAAACCATGCGCCGAGGCGATATTCACGATACGACCCCATCCCGCTTTGCGCATTATCGGCAGTGCGGCCGCGGTCGTGTGAAAGGCCGAGTTCATGTTGATCGCAATAATCGCATCCCATTTATCCACCGGGAACTGATCGATCGGGGACACAAACTGAATGCCCGCGTTGTTCACAAGTATGTCGCAAGATCCGGCCTGCTCAATCAGCGCGCGGCACTCATCGCCTCTTGACATGTCCGCCTTGATGTAACGCGCGTTGGTTCCGGTCTCTTTGGCAATCTCAGCAGCCAACGCGTGATCTTCGTCACGGTCCGTAAAGGAATTAAGGACGACATCTGCTCCAGCCTTCGCTAGCTCGCGCGCGACCCCCAGACCGATGCCAGAATTAGACCCAGTGATGATTGCTGTTTTGCCGGAAAGGCTCATGACCGTTCTCCCTGATGCGATGATTTGGTGCACAATGCCATGCTGCACCTGCAAAGAAAACGGGGAAACACACCAGTCTGAAATCCCAGCCTGACACTTCTCAAGCAGCCAAAAAAAACGCCCGCACGAAGCGGGCGTTAAGTTATTGAGGCAGGTTTCATACAGGCAAGAAACCTATCGAGCAGTGCATCCTTTATAAGCAATTCCACGCCTTCGTCCAAGCTAAAAGTTTGATAATATGAAAAATCATCACTACGGTGAATCCCAACAAAATAAGGCCAGAGCAGGATTGTTTCCAAAATGAGCCCGGATTTTCTCCGACCGTTTCGACCACTTGCGGCGGGAATCGCCAGCATTTTCATGATCTCTTCCGCCCATGCAGAATCGTCTCATGGCATAGCTATGTATGGAGACCCGGCCCTACCACCGGATTTTGTGTCACTACCCTATGCCAACCCCGATGCGCCCAAAGGCGGCAAAGTCGTTTTCGGAAATACTGGCGGCTATAACAGCCTGAACCCGTTTTTGCAAAAAGGCACCTCCCCCTGGCAATTGCCATTTTGGACCCATGAAAGCCTGATGGGGCGATCCTGGGACGAACCTTTCACACTTTACGGGCTGTTAGCCGAATCAGTTGAGACGGCTCCCGACCGGTCATGGGTTGAATTTACCCTGCGGGAAGAGGCCCGGTTTTCTGACGGCAGCCCGGTCACGATTGACGACGTGATCTGGTCATATGAGACGCTCGGCACTCAGGGGCATCTGCGCTATCGCGGTTTTTGGGACAAAATCGACAGGATCGAACAGACCGGCCCGCGTTCGGTTCTGATTACTTTCAACGTGCCGGATCGCGAACTTGCCCTGCTCGCAGGGATGCGTCCGGTCCTCCAAAAGGCGCAGTGGAAGGACAAGAAATTTGCCGACGCCGCCTTGCACGATGTCCCAATCGGCACCGGCCCCTATGTGATCGATAGCTACGAGGCCGGGCGCTATGTGAACCTACGTCGCAACCCGGAATATTGGGGGCAGGATATCCCGTTCCGCCGCGGCACCATGAATCTGGATGAAATGCGGATCGAGTTCTACGGCGACGGCAGCGTCCTGTTCGAGGCCTTCAAAGCCGGCGAGCTATCAGCGGTGCGTGAGTTCAACGGCGACAAATGGGACACGCAATACAGCTTCCCCGCCGTTCAGCGCGGCGATGTCATCAAGACCGAGATCCCGCATGGCAAACCGTCAGGCATGACCGGGTTTGTGATGAACACCCGCAAAGCCCCGTTCGACGACTGGCGCGTTCGCGAGGCCCTGACGCTGGCCTTCAACTTCGAGTTCATCAACGACACGATCACTGGTGGGGCGCAGCCAAGGATCACGTCCTACTTTTCAGGCTCGGACCTGGCCATGCAGCCCGGGCCGGCCCAAGGGCAGGTAAAAGCCCTGCTGGAACCCTTTGCCTCGGATCTGATCCCCGACACGATGGAAGGGTATGAACTGCCGAAGGGCGACGGTTCAGCCCGCAACCGCGCAAATATTCGCAAAGCCACCAAACTGTTGACCGAAGCGGGTTGGACCGTTCAGGACGGGGTCTTGCGCAACACGAATGGTGACCCGTTCAAAATGACGGTCTTGCTGCAGCAGGGTGACAGCGAGATGGCGTCGGTGGTCGAGATTTATTCCCGCGCTCTGGAACGGCTTGGCATTCAGGTTACGACGGAACAGGTCGACAACGCGCAGTATGTCGGGCGCACTGGGGAACTGGATTTTGATGTTACGCCTTTCCGGCGTGCTCTTTCACTGTCTCCCGGCAATGAACAGCGTTTGTATTGGGGAAGCGAGAACGCGGACACACCCGGCACACGCAACCTGATGGGCGTGGCCTCGCCCGCTGTTGATGCGATGATTGACGCCATGCTTGCCTCGGAAACACGTGAAGATTTCACCGCGGCAACCCGCGCGCTTGACCGGGTTCTGACGGCCGGTCGCTATGTCATCCCGATCTGGAGTTTTGATGTCGGGCGGATTGCCCACATACGCGAGCTCAGGTTCCCCGACACTGTGCCAATCTATGGCGATGGACCGCAATACATGCCGGAAGTGTGGTGGTACGACGCCAGGTAGTCACATGAAGATCAGGGCAGCCGGGTTTTGTAAAACACCGGCTGTTCACCGCGGAGTGTTGGCGGACGCCTTGAAATACACGATTCCTTTGCTCTTCCTTCCCGATTGGCCCATGAAAACCACGCCTGTCGGCGGAAATCAGCACATTGCCATCACATTCAGGTATACGTTTGGCGACGACAAATCGCAGCACCACATGCAGGCCATATCGGACGCCGGATGATCCCATGAGACGGGCCTTCGGCCTGCTTTGGCCAACACTAAAAGCTACATTGAATCGAAATATTTAGACGTAGCCCAAAGATCGAGATCGCCTTTACAATCTGCTCGCCGGGATTTCCCGGTGCCGCAACAAACAGGTCTCCTGATCCGCAAGTACTTTGAATAATTTCAAGCCCGCCGCCCTGTTGCGGCAGCTATTGCAGAGGCACAATCTTGTAAAAGGAATGCAGTGACATGCTGCGACATTTTGTCATGTCTTCCCTTACGGCACCCATTACGTACCCTAAGGAGGGGGAGAGCAGTCCTAATCGCTACATAAGGAAAGCTCATACATGATGAACTGGACGGATTTGACACAAGACTGGAATGCGGCCTACGCACGTGCAAAGCGGCGTTTTCCGAATTTGCGTGACCAAGACATGATGCGCGTATCACAAGATCGTAAAGGGTTCGAAGCCTATCTGGCAGAGCGTCACCAGTTAACCATGAACGAAGCTCATGAAGAGGTCGAAGATTTCCTGTTTACCGAAGGCCTGAACAGAGAATACTGCCGCGCGTCGCTAAGCAAGTGATGTGACCCAAAGGATTGTCGCGTCTTCGTCACTGACGGAGATTACGTTATGGCCCATGCTGCCATCGTAATAGGCGCTGTCACCCCTGCGCATTTCGACCGGCTCATAAAACTCGGTATAGAGCCGGACAACACCGGTTAGAACATACATGAACTCTTCGCCATCGTGGCGCACCCAGCCGTCGAATTCATCCATGGACCGCGCCCGAACCCGCGCGCGGTAGGGCAGCATGTGCTTCTTGGTCAGGGTTTCGGCCAGCAACTCATGCTCGTAGGTCGTTGTCGCGTGAGCCGCCCCTTCGCCCATCCGGGTAATCGCCATCCGTCCGATGACCTGATCCCGCTGTGGCGGTGTGAAAAGCTGAGGAACCGAGATTTCCAACCCAACCGCAAGCTTTTTGAGCGCGTCATAGGTAGGTGACATCTGCCCGTTCTCAATCTTGCTGAGGGTCGAACGGGCCAAACCGGCCTGACTGGCGGCCTGCTCCAGCGTCCATTTCCGCGCTTTTCGCAATTCGCGCACGCGCGCGCCAAGGTCCAGCGGTTCAACTTCGGTGTGATCGCCGGAATCGCGGGCAATTCGGATCAGGGATTTGGGATCTTGGGTGCTCATGCCATTCTCTATAGGCTTGGCCAGCCGCGCTTGCAACGCGCCAGACACCGCGTTAGCCAATGGCCATGTTTTCTGTCTTCGATCAGGGGGCGCCCGCGCCCTGCCCTGCACCCTTCAATCTGGCGGCGCACGTCCTTGGCCGCGCGGATCAGGTCCCTGATAAAGTGGCTTTGTCGGTATTAATGCCCCACGGCGCGCTGGACTGGACCTATCGCGACCTGCAATCCGCCGTACTGGGCACTGGCGCAGGATTGCTGCAAGCAGGTCTGACACCCGGCGAAATCGTTCTGATGCGGCTCGGCAATACGGTGGATTTCCCGATTGCCTATCTGGGCGCGATTTCAGTGGGTATCATTCCGGTGCCCACATCGTCGCAACTGACGGAACCCGAAACCGCCAGAATGATCGACGATCTGTCCCCAGCCGCGGTTCTTCGTGATCCCGCTGTCTCATGCGCGCCTCATCCCAGACAGATCGAGTTGGATGAACTGAAGGCTATGCACCATTTGCCCCCTGCCAGCTTTGAACTGGGCGACCCCGAGCGTATGGCATATGTCGTCTACACCTCGGGAACGTCGGGCAGTCCGCGTGCCGTGGCCCACGCGCATCGGGCAATCTGGGCGCGGCAGATGATGGTCGATGGCTGGTATGGTCTGCGCACGTCCGATCGGCTGTGTCACGCCGGAGCGTTCAACTGGACCTATACACTTGGCACCGGACTGATGGACCCGTGGACCATCGGCGCAACCGCCTTGATCCCGGAACCGGGCACGGACATCACCGCCCTGCCTGCTCTGCTCCACCAGCATCGTGCAACCATCTTTGCGGCGGCACCAGGGGTCTTTCGCAAATTGGTGCAAGAGTATGAGCAAATCAGCTTACCTGACCTGCGCCACGGTTTATGCGCTGGGGAAAAGCTTTCGCGCGCTCTGCACGAGAAATGGCTAAGCGCCACCGGTACGGAACTGTTCGAAGCCTACGGCATGTCCGAATGCTCGACTTTCATATCCTCAAGCCCGGCCCACCCCGCGCGCGGCGACGCATTGGGGCACCCGCAACCGGGTCGTCGCGTGGCCATTCTGGGCCCGGACGGCCCGGTGCCGCAGGGGCAAGAAGGTACCATCGCCATTCATCGGTCTGATCCCGGATTGATGCTGACCTACCTCAACGCACCCGATGAAGTTGAATCCCGGATGCAGGGCGAATGGTTCCTGACCGGAGATCAGGGGGCAATGGCAGTGGACGGCCAGGTCAGTTATCTGGGCAGGGACGACGACATGATGAATGCCGGTGGCTACCGCGTGTCCCCGGTCGAGGTCGAAGCCGCCCTGTCCCGTTTTCCCGGTATCACGCAGGTCGGTGCAGCTACGGTCGAGGTCAAACCGGACACATTTGTGATAGCAGCCTTCTATACCGGCCCGGAAAAGCTGGACGATGCGGCCTTGCGCGCTTATGTCGAGGCAAACTTGGCACGTTATAAACAACCACGCGCCTTCATCCACCTGTCTGCGCTACCAACCGGCGGCAATGGCAAACTCCTGCGCCGGGCGTTGCCGGCCTATTTCGAGGCACCAGCCACATGACCCAGACTGTCAAGCTCGACATCCTGTCCGATCCGATCTGTCCGTGGTGCTATATCGGTAAAACGCATCTCGACAAAGCACTGGCCAATGTGCCGGACCACCCTTTTGTCATCGAATGGCATCCGTTTCAGTTGAACCCTGATATGCCGGACGCAGGTATGGATCGTCGCGAATATCTGGAACGCAAGTTCGGCGGCAAAGATGGTGCCGTGCGTGCTTATGCGCCGGTGGTTGAACATGCTGAAAGCGCCGGTCTGAAGATTGACTTTGAAGGCATGAAACGCACACCTAATACACTGGATGCACATCGCCTGATCCATTGGGCGGGGATCGAAGGCAAACAGAATGCCGTTGTGGATGCGCTGTTCGATGCCTATTTTGTTCTGGCCCGAGACATCGGCGACCCCGAAGTCCTGTCCGACATCGCAGACAGTGCCGGAATGGACGCCGCAGTGGTCATGAAGCTGTTGAAATCCGACGCCGACCGCGAGGATATTCGCAACCGTGATACTCATTCTCGCGAAATGGGCGTCAGTTCGGTCCCGACCTACATAGTTGCCAATCAACATGCCGTTCCGGGTGCTCAACCACCTGAAATGTGGGAAAAAGTGATCGCCGAAATAATGTCTCAACTTGAGGCTTCCCCCGCAGAATAGCACAGAGGTCTGTGCGAATTTCCAGTCTGGCCTAACCTGACTCACCATGATAGCGCGAACAGGTTAGGAGTGCTTCATGGCCAACCGCATGTCGAAGGCGGAATTCATTGCGCTGATCGCAATGATGTTCGCCACTATCGCGTTTTCGATCGATTCAATGCTGCCTGCCCTGCCCGAAATCGGCGCGCAGCTCAGCCCCGATGATGTCAATCGCGCCCAACTGATTCTGACGTCCTTCGTTCTGGGAATGGGTATCGGTACATTCTTTACCGGCCCGCTATCGGATGCGCTGGGACGCAAGCCGGTGATCTTTTGCGGCGCGCTATTGTACATTGCGGCTTCGGCTGTTGCCTGGGCCAGTTCTTCGCTGGAACTGGTGCTGATTGCGCGCGTTGTACAGGGGCTGGGCGCTGCCGGACCACGTGTGGTGGCAATGGCCATCATCCGTGACCTGTATTCAGGCCGGGAAATGGCGCGCATCATCTCAATCGCTATGATGATCTTCACTTTGGTACCAGCAGCGGCCCCGATGCTGGGCGCTGGTGTTATCGCCCTCTTCGGCTGGCGCGGGATATTCATGTCCTTTATCCTGTTCGCGCTGGTCGTCCTTTTTTGGGTGAGTACACGACTGCCCGAGTCCCTGGCCGTCGAGAACCGCCGCCCCTTTCGCCTGCCCCTGATGATTGCGGCCGTGAACGAAATGTTTGCCCATCCCACCGTGCGCTTGTCTATCTTCGTGCAGACCTTGTGCATGGGGACCTTGTTCACCATGCTGACTATGGTGCAACCGGTCTATGATGTGATCCATGATCGGGCCGACAGCTTTCCCTTCTGGTTCGGGTTTGTCGCCCTGATGTCAGGTTCGGCCAGCCTTTTGAACGCAGCTTTGGTGGTGCGCGTCGGGATGCGCCGGATGGTCACATTCGCCTTCGGCGCGCAGATAGCCATCACGTCTGTCGTCATCATCCTGAACATGGCGAACCTTTCGCCCGATATGTCATTTGCCCTGTTTGTCTTCTGGCAGACGATGGTCTTTTTCATGGCTGGTGTAACCATCGGCAATCTGAATGCCATTGCCATGGAGCCCATGGGCCACATCGCAGGCATGGCCGCTTCAGTTGTCGGGTCGATCTCAACAGTAATGGCTGCAGCAATCGCCGCGCCGATCGGGCTTCTGTTCAACGGATCCATCGCGCCGTTGACAATTGGCATTCTGAGTATGTGCGTGCTGTCGTTTGGCCTGATGATCCACATGGGTCGCATCGAAGAACGGCTGCCGGCCTGACCTGTGAATCTCGGGTGAAACACGCTATCCTACCCCGAACTTAGGGGGAGGAACTGTGATGAACGATTACTACGATCTGGGCAGCTATTCCTGCCCGGTTTCCACTTCCAGCCCCGAAGCTCAGCTGTGGTTCGACCGCGGGCTGAACTGGACATACGGCTACAATCACGAAGAGGCGGTAGCCTGTTTTCAACGCGCGGCCGAGCATGATCCGAATTGCGCAATGGCCCATTGGGGTGTCGCCTATGCAGCCGGTCCCAATTACAACCTCCCTTGGGACCTGCTGGATGAGAAGGGTCAGGAAGAAGCGCTGGCACGGGCTTACGACGCGATGCAAAAAGCCCTTGGTCTGCTCGCAGGGTGCACTGCCGTCGAACAGGCCCTGATTCAGGCCCTGCCCGCGCGTTACCCGCAACGTGATCCGGTTCAGGACATGCACCAATGGGACCACGGTTTTGCCGACGCGATGCGCGCGGCATTTGCGGCGCACCCGGACCACCTCGACTTGCGTACCATCTATGTCGAAGCGCTGCTGAACCTGACGCCATGGAAGATGTGGGATCTGAAAACGGGCCAACCCGCCCAGGGCGCGGCAACGAAGGAAGCGCAAGATGCGCTTGAATGGGCCATGGCGAACGATCCGGCTGCGATGTCACACCCGGGCCTGCTGCACCTCTATGTTCATCTGATGGAGATGTCTACAACACCAGAAAAAGCCCTGAAAGCAGGGGATGTCCTGCGCACACTGGTTCCAGATGCCGGCCACTTAGTACATATGCCGACACATATCGATGTGCTCTGCGGACATTACCACAACGTTGTGCACTGGAACGAAAAAGCCTCGGAAGCCGACCTGAAATATTACGAACGCGAAGGCGCGTTCAACATTTACACAGGCTATCGCCAGCACAATTATCACTTTGCCATCTACGGTGCGCTTTTTCTTGGACAGATGGAACCGGCCCTACGTGCCAATCAGGGATTGTGGGATACAACACCCGAAGAGTTGCTGCGCATCGAAAGCCCCCCGATGGCCGATTACTTCGAAAGCTACATGTCCATGGGCCCTCACATCCTGATCCGGTTTGGCCGCTGGGACGAGGCTAAGGCACTGGAACTGCCCTCAGACCCAGACCTGTTCCGCACCCTGACGGCCACGACACACTACGCGCGCGCCATCGCTCATGCAGCAACCGGTGATATCGCCAATGCCGAGGCCGAAGAATATCTGTTCCTTGCCGCCAAAGAATGCGTTCCGGAAACACGCAGGCTGCACAACAACCGTGTGATTGACCTGCTGGAAATTGCGCGGGAAATGCTGCGCGGTGAGATCGAGTACCGCAAAGGCAACTTGGAAATCGCGTTTGCCCATCTGCGCCGCTCGGTCGAGCTGGACGATACCTTGCCCTATGACGAACCCTGGGGATGGATGCAGCCCACCCGCCACGCGCTTGGGGCACTTCTATTCGAGCAAGGACGGCTGGCCGAAGCGGAAGACGCCTATCGTGAAGATTTGGGCTTGGGCGGCACGCTAAGTCGCGCCTCGATACATCCTGACAACGTCTGGAGTTTGAAGGGCCTTTACGATTGTCTAAAGGCACGCAGCGAACAGGTCGAAGTCCTGCAGATCAAACAACGGCTTGACCTGGCGTTGGCCCGTGCCGACCGCATGGTGGCTGCGTCCTGCTTCTGCGCGCAGGCGGCAATGCGTAGCTAAAGTGTCCTGATCGTGCTGACGCACGATGCCTCCGGCGGGGATATTTTTAGCCAGATGAAGCAGGGATCCGCTTCTTCATCTGGCCATAAATATCCCGGGGGAGATGCGCGGAACGCGCAGCGGGGGCAGAGCCCCCTCTCACATCTCAACCTGCTTTGACCTTTTTTTGCGCCGCGACCACTTTTTCAGCGAGATCCCGGGCAATTGCAAAAGCCCCTTTGATCTTGTCACTGTCTTTTTTCCAGTCCCGGCGCACGACGATCTTGTTGTCTTTGACCTTGGCCATACCACGTTGATTTTGAATGAACTCAACCAGTCCCTGCGGCGAGGCGAATTTGTCATTGTGGAACTGGATGGTCGCACCTTTCGGCCCACCGTCGAGCTTTGCGATCCCGGCGCGTTTACACATGGCCTTGATCCGCACAACCAGCATCAAGGTATTCACCTCTTTCGGCAATTTGCCAAAACGGTCGATCAATTCCGCAGCAAAGCCCTCCAGTTCGACCTTTGTCGATAGAGACGACAGGCGGCGATAGAGCCCCAAGCGCACATCCAGATCTGGCACATAGTTTTCGGGGATCAGAACCGGCACACCCAGATTGATCTGCGGAGCCCATTGATCGTCCGCATCCGACAACCCCTCCATCTCGCCGGCTTTGATCTTGGCAATCGCCTCTTCCAGCATGGATTGGTAAAGCTCATAGCCCACATCGCGCATCTGGCCGGATTGTTCTTCACCCAACAGGTTGCCCGCACCACGAATGTCAAGATCCTGCGAGGCCAGAGTGAACCCGGCCCCCAACGTGTCCAGCGAGCCCAGAACACGCAGGCGTTTTTCGGCGGCAGCGGTCAGTTTCTGGCGCGGTTTGGTGGTCAGGAAAGCATAGGCACGGGTTTTCGAGCGCCCAACGCGACCCCGGATCTGATAGAGCTGGGCAAGGCCAAACATGTCCGCACGGTGCACGACCATCGTGTTTGCGGTCGGGATGTCCAGCCCGCTTTCGACAATGGTTGTGGCCAGCAGCACGTCGAATTTCCCGTCATAAAACGCGTTCATCCGATCATCGAGCTCACCCGCTGCCATCTGGCCATGGGCAACCACGTAAGTGAGCTCAGGCAGTTGATTTTTCAGAAATTCTTCGATCTCAGGCAGGTCCGAGATGCGCGGTACAACATAGAAACTCTGCCCCCCACGATAGTGTTCACGCAGCAGCGCTTCTCGGATTGTAACGGCATCGAACTCGCTGACATAGGTACGGATCGCCAGTCGGTCGATTGGAGGCGTGCCGATAATCGACAGATCGCGCACGCCGGTCAACGACAGTTGCAGCGTTCGCGGGATCGGTGTCGCGGTCAGGGTCAGCACGTGAATGTCTGAGCGCAGCTGTTTCAGCCGTTCCTTATGACCCACGCCAAAATGCTGTTCCTCGTCGATGATCAGAAGCCCCAGATTGTTGAACCGTATGTTCTTGGCCAAAAGCGCGTGCGTTCCGATCACGATGTCCACTGTCCCGCGGGCCAGACCGTCACGGGTTTGCTGGGCTTCTTTCGCCGAAACAAAGCGTGACAATTGCCGGACCTCCAGCGGGAACCCCCGAAAGCGTTCCCTGAAACTCGCGGCATGCTGGCGGGCCAGCAGGGTCGTGGGTGCCACAACCGCAACCTGAACGCCCGACATGGCGGCGACAAATGCGGCACGCATGGCAACCTCGGTCTTTCCAAATCCGACATCACCGCAGATCAGACGATCCATCGGCGCGCCGGAATGGATGTCCTCCATCACATCCGAGATCGCCCGCAACTGGTCTTCGGTTTCCTGATATGGGAATCGCGCGCTGAATTCCTCCCACGCGTGGGGCGGTGGATCCATGACCGGGGCTTTACGTAATGCACGTTCAGCGGCGATGCGGATCAGCTTATCCGCCATCTCGCGGATGCGCTCTTTCAGCTTGGCCTTCTTTGCCTGCCATGCACCGCCACCCAAACGGTCCAGCAGACCTTCGTCATGGCCGTATTTCGAAAGCAATTCTATGTTTTCGACCGGCAGGTACAGCTTTGCCTGCTCGGCATATTCCAGCAACAGGCATTCATGGGCGGCACCGGCTGCGGTGACGACCTCCATTCCCATGTAACGACCTATACCGTGATCCACGTGAACAACCAGATCACCGGGGCTGAGCGACTGGGTTTCGGTCAGAAAGTTTTCGGCCTTGCGGCGCTTTTTGGGCTGACGGATCAGCCGGTCGCCCAGCACATCCTGTTCAGCGATCACCGTTAGATCAGGAGTTTCGAACCCGTGCTCCAACGCCCAGACGGCAAGGTGCAAGCCGCGTTTTCCAATGCGGGTGCCGTTAGCCACATGTATCGCCTCGGCCAGCCCTTCGTCTTCGATCAGGCCGGTCAGGCGTTCCCGCGCGCCATCGGAATATGAGGCGATCAGCACCGGTCCTTTGTCGAGCTTTGCAGTGATGTGACTGGCCAAAGCACCGAACAGGCTGATGCTTTCCTGCTGGCGTTCCGGCGCAAAGTTGCGCCCGATGCGCCCACCCGCGTCGATGACACCGGGGCCAGAGGCTTGCGGCAGCGGGCTGAACTGCAAAACCCGACGATCCGCGACAGCCGCCTCCCAGGCGGTATCGTCAAGATACAACAACCCCGGAGGTGTGGGTTTATAGACCGTGTCCATGCGAGATCGGTTTTCCAGCGCCAGTCGTCGGGTCTCGTACTGATCGGCAATCGTATCCCAACGCGCCAGACGCGCGGGCGTCACCTGATCATCGACAGTGATCACCGCATCCGGCAAGTAGTCGAACAGTGTCTCCAGTTTTTCGTGGAAGAACGGCAGCCAGTGTTCGATCCCCTGATGTTTGCGGCCTGCGCTTACGGCCTCATACAAAGGGTCATCCGTACCGGCGGCACCAAACTCGATGCGATAGTTCTGACGGAACCGGGTTATGGCGGCCTCGTCCAGGATGACTTCGGACACCGGTGCAAGTTCAACGATGTCCAGCTTTTCGGTTGTTCGCTGGGACGCCGGATCAAAGCGGCGCGCGCCGTCCAGGACGTCACCGAACAGGTCCAGCCGAACCGGGCCCGCCTCTCCCGGAGGGAAGATGTCGATGATGCCGCCACGGATGGCGTAATCGCCGGGTTCCATCACCGTTGGACTTTGTGTGAACCCCATACGCACCAGAAAGTTTCGCAGAGCGGTTTCATCTATGCGATGGCCAACTCGGGCAGTAAACGCCGCCTCTCGCAAAACCTCCCGTGCCGGGACGCGTTGGGTCGCGGCGTTCAGCGTGGTCAGCAATACATACTGTTGGGGCATCTGGTGGACCAGCGCCGCCAGAGTAGCGACGCGCGCCGCCGAGATATCCGCATTAGGCGAGACCCGGTCATAAGGTAGGCAATCCCAACCCGGAAACACAAAGACAGGCATCTGAGGCGCAAAGAACGCCAGTGCAGCGCGCATCGCTTCCATCCGCTTGTCATCACGTGCGACATGGGCCACCGGCCCCCTGCTGCGGGCGATCTCGTTCAGCACCAGCTGCGCGTCAAACCCTTCGGGGGCGCCGCCAACTGTCACGTGGTTCGGAGCCTTCATCGCCTCGCCTTTCAGAATCTTCTATCCCAGAACGCCAATCGAAAGGTTCTGATACATGCCCCAGAACGAAGTGACCAGTATCGAGATCATGCCGATGATCTGGGTATACAGACGACAGCGGGAAATCGTTTTCGAGACAGTTTCGAGTGTCAATTCCTGCCGCCGGAGACGCCTTGCATGCACGATATTCACTAAAAGCACCAAGGTCATTGGGAACAAAAGCAAAAACAGGGCCTGCGCGAACTCGACATCATAATAAAACCCAAGCGTGGCCATCCCGGTGAACAGAAAACACCCAAACGCCAAAAGGATGGTGCCAGACATGTCGACGATCAGCAGAATCCGATTTGTATGGATGCGAACGATGTCGAGCAGATCGGTTTCGACCTGACCTCCGATCCGGCGGGCACGAACAACCAGATCATATGGGATGCCCATCACCCAGTGGCTGGCCGACGACCAGAGTACCGCCAGTACGATCCAGAACCACAGATTCGAAAAGCTGCGCATGTCGATGAGTTCAAAGATCGAAGAGTACCAGTCCAAACCCAACCCTTTATTCGCACTACTCAGGGGGGTTCCATCTAGGCGCGCGTCCATTGATACCCTTGAGACCTTTGTGAATTCATGCCACCCAATGCACGAATGTTCAAGGAGAACGCGCCATGAAACCGACCATTGCCCCATTTCCCATGACCCGCTTTCGCCGAGCCCGTCAATCACAGGCAATTCGTGCGCTGGTGCGTGAGAACACTCTGACAACGGATGACCTGATCTGGCCGGTTTTCGTGCGCGATGGCGAAGGTATTGAAGAGCCCGTGCCCTCGATGCCTGGTGTGGTTCGCAGATCGGTTGACCGGATTGCCAAAGCGGCGGTCGAGGCCCAGACCCTTGGGATTCCTGCGATTTGCATCTTTCCCTACACCGACCCTGCGCTGAAAACCGAAGACTGCGCCGAGGCATGGAACCCCGACAACCTGTCAAACCGGGCCATCCGGGCAATCAAGGCGGCGGCCCCAGACGTCGCCATAATGACGGATGTGGCGCTTGACCCGTATAACATCAACGGCCACGACGGATATGTCGTTGACGGAGAAATCGTGAACGACCAGACCGTCGAGGCGCTGGTAAAGATGGCACTGGCACAGGCAGACGCCGGTGCGGATATCATCGGCCCGTCGGACATGATGGACGGCCGGATCGGGGAAATGCGTCGCGCGCTGGAACGTGCGGGCCATCACAACGTGATGATCCTCAGCTATGCCGCCAAATATGCCAGTGCGTTCTACGGACCCTTCCGCGACGCGGTCGGTGCATCGGGGGCCCTGACGGGCGACAAAAAGACCTACCAGATGGACCCCGCGAACTCGGACGAGGCCCTGCGCCTGATCGAACGCGATCTGACTGAAGGCGCCGATATGGTGATGATCAAGCCGGGCATGCCTTATCTGGATATCTGCCGCCGCGTGAAAGACAATTTCGGTGCGCCGACATATGCCTATCAGGTATCGGGCGAATACGCGATGATTCAGGCTGCAGCCCAGAACGGCTGGATCGATGGCGAGAAGGTGATGCTGGAAAGCCTTCTGGCCTTCAAACGCGCCGGATGCGATGGAATTCTGACCTATTTCTCTCCTCAGGTTGCGCGCATCCTGCAGGGATAAAGCCCGCAAGTTTCGCGATATTTCGCCGATAAGATTTCCCGATCGGGCAGCTTTCCCGTGACACATCGCCCTGATCGGCGTATCCTTGCCGCCAAGACCGGGATCACCCGGCATTTCAGGCACAGTTACAGAGATAAAAAACCATGAGCAGTTCCAATTCCCCCCGACTGAATCGTCGCGGCTTTGCCTTGGGCATGGCAGGTCTGAGCTTGACCGCCGCCTGTGGCAACGGCGTCGGCAATTCCAACGCAGCAACAATCGATGCCCGTGTCGACGCCACGCTGACCGAGATGTACAGCCGCTATCCCAACACGGTTGAAATTGCGAACAAGGCCAACGGCATGCTGGTCATGCCGCTGATTACCGAAGCCGGTTTCGTGTTCGGTGGCGGTTACGGTCGCGGCGCGCTGCGC
This sequence comes from Ruegeria sp. AE3, assembly GCF_056542225.1. NCBI lineage: Bacteria > Pseudomonadati > Pseudomonadota > Alphaproteobacteria > Rhodobacterales > Roseobacteraceae > Ruegeria > Ruegeria sp. AE3. The sequence continues at coordinate 953,205 of NZ_JBQFZL010000001.1, forward strand.
ATCAGCGGTGCAACAGTTGACTTCTACTCGGCGGTCAAGGGCACGGCCGGGCTACAGATCGGCGCGCAGCAATATGCACATGTCCTGTTTTTCATGACCGAAGACGCCCTGAACGATTTCCGTCGTTCCAGTGGTTGGACAGCCGGAGCAGATATTGGCTATGTGGTCAGCGATCAGGGCGATTCCGTGTCGACAGACACAACGACATTGCGATCGCCCGTTCTTGCTGCAATCTTCGGACAGGCTGGGCTTCAGATCGGTGCGACCGTGGAAGGCACGAAATATACCCGCATTATCCCGTAATTCGGGCTTACCACTTCTTCTGGCAAACCCCATCACAGCGGAATGCTGCGGTGGGGTGTTTGTTTTCATCCTTTCCGCGCAGGTTCTCGCCGCGTTCCTCTTTCGGTTGGACCCGCCATCCACTAATCTCCGCGCAACCTTCATGGACTAGAATTTGGGGCAGTAATGGGTCTTGTTTTCCGCTGGCTGGTGCGCATCGTGTCGGGTCTGATCATGCTGATCCTCGCCGCAATGGGCCTCGTCTATTTTCTGGCCAGTCAATCCCTGCCGGATTATGACCAGACGCTCGAAGTCAACGGGTTGAGCGCTCCGGTTGAGATCGTGCGCGACACCGCCAATGTGCCGCACATTCTGGCCCAAAATGACCCGGATGTGTTTTTCGGTCTTGGATATGCCCACGCGCAGGATCGGTTGTGGCAGATGACAGTCATGCGTCGCACCGCGCAGGGCCGCTTGTCCGAGATCTTTGGCCCGCGCACCCTGCGCGTTGACAAGCTGTTGCGCCGGCTGGATCTGTACGGCCTTGCCCATCGCTCGGTCGAGGTACAGGACGATTATACCAAGGCTGCCCTTCGTGCTTATGCTGCCGGGGTCAACGCACGCCTAGCCGAGATCAACGACGAGGCATTGGGGCGTGGCGCGCCAGAGATGTTCCTGTTCAATGCCCCCGTCTCGCCCTGGCAACCGGGCGACAGTATTGCCGTGATCAAGCTCATGGCGCTGCAATTGTCCGGTCACCTGACCGACGAGGTTCTGCGGGCGCGGACGTCTTTGATGCTGAGCAATCCGGACAGACTGGCAGATATTCTGCCCGATGTTCCCGGCCCCGGCATCGCCGCGCTGCCTGAATATGCTTCGCTGTTTCCCAACCTTCCACGCTATGCCGCCGGTACAAGTTTTCCCGAAACGCCACTGTCCCCCCTTCCCAAACGCGGGCTGGCGGGCGCATCAAACGCCTGGACTGCTGCGCCTTCGCGCTCGGCAAGCGGTGGGACGTTGCTGGCCAACGACCCACATCTGGGCTTCACAGCCCCCGGCGTGTGGTATCTGGCACATCTTGGTCTGGCAAAGGGAAGCGTCATTGGGGCCTCGATCCCTGGTATTCCCGCAATCATGACCGGCCGTAGTGACCGGTTGGGTTGGGGCGTGACGTCATCTTATCTTGACGATCAGGACATTCATATTGAACAGCTGAACCCGGATAACCCCGAAGAATACCTGACCCCGGACGGTTATCAGGAATTCAAGACCCGTCCTTCGATCATTGAAGTCAAAGGGGAAGCTCCGGTTACATTGACGTTGCGCTGGAGTGAAAACGGACCGGTTTTGCCCGGTACGGATTACAAGCTGGAAACTATCACACCGCCAGGCCATGTTGCGTCTTTGTCCTGGACTGCGCTCAGCCCGCAAGACACTTCGATGTCGGCGTCCATGGCCCTGATGAACGCGGACAACGTGCAGGACGCCATAACCGTGGCGCGGCAATTCATTGCGCCTTCGCAGAACCTGTCACTGGTCGACAAAACGACGATAGGGATGAAACTGATTGGCGCCATGCCCCGGCGTGATCTGCAAAACCAGAGCCGCGGACGCATTCCGACACCCGGCTGGATTGAAGCAAACCGCTGGCAAGGTCGCCTACCCTACACCAAAAACCCGGAATATGTGGCCCCTGCTGGCGGCGTTCTAGGCAACACGAATAACAAGATCATCAACCGCCCGTTCCCGGATCATGTGTCCTACGAATGGGGAGACACTCAGCGCGTGCATCGCTGGGAACGCCTGATGCAATCGCGTGAGGTGCATACCCGCGACAGTTTCATCGAAGCGCAACTGGATACCGTCAGTTTCACCGCGCGCTCTCTACTGCCACTGATCGGTGCTGACCTTTGGTATACCGGTGCCTCGGCCCCCGAAGGGACGCCCGAGCGCCAGCGCCAGATTGCGCTGTCGCTGCTGGCGGACTGGAATGGCGAGATGAACGAGCATCTGCCCGAACCGCTGATCTACGCAGCCTGGGTGCGGGCCCTTCAGATCCGCCTGATCTCGGACGAGCTGGGGCCGCTGGCCAGCGAATTCAAACATGTCGAGCCTTTGTTCATCGAGCGAGTCTATCGTGACATTGATGGCGCCGGTGTCTGGTGCGATGTACGACAAAGCGCGCCGATTGAAACCTGTACCGAAATGGCTCGACTTGCATTGGATGATGCGCTGATCTGGATCACCGAACGCTATGGTAGCACACTTGAATCCCTACGCTGGGGTGATGCGCATCAGGCAACCCACGATCACCCCGTTCTGGGAAACGTGCCAATACTTCGGTATTTTGTGAACATTCGACAATCGACCAGTGGCGGCGACAACACCTTGCTGCGCGGGCGCACGTCGGGCGAAGGGCTCGACCCGTTTCAGAACGTGCACGGAGCCGGGTATCGCGGTGTGTATGACTTTGCCGATCCCAACAGCTCGGTCTTTATCACGGCTACCGGCCAATCGGGCCATTTCCTGTCGCGTTATTACGACGATCAGGCGCAGCTGTGGCGGCGTGGCGAATATATTCCCATGTCGCTGGACCTTGACCTTGCCCGCGCCGCTGCTGTCGGAGTGACCAATCTGATCCCACGCTAAGCAACGGGGTTTCGGCGAGTCCCCGCCCCTTTTTGTCCGGACCGTGGACGCCACGCGGCAGTTTCGCCTACCATCACCGGGCGAACTGTTTCGGACCAGGGGGAAACTATGGCCAGCATTCGGGATACTCTGAACAACTTTGCCCGAGATTACGCGATCGCCTGGAGTTCAGGTGACGCCGATGCCGTTGCCAGTTTTTTCACGCAGGACGGTCGGATCACAACCAACCGGGGTGAGCCTGTCGAAGGGCGTGCCGCGATTGCCGAAATGGCCCGAGAAGTCTATGCCGATTTTCCGGATCTGGAAGTGCGGTGCGACATGATGCGATGGGCTGGCTCTCACGCCCTGTTTGTCTGGACACGTGAAGGGCATCATGCCCAGACCGGCAACTATGTTATCGCGCGCGGATGGGATGAATGGGAACTTGCACCTGACCATCTTGTACAATCGTCAGTCGGCTGGTTCGACACCGATGATATACAGCGGCAACTTTACGGCACATGACTTAGGTTGTCTTTTTGCCCGCGGTTTCTATCGCATAATTCCGCGGTATTCCCTGCGTAATCAGAAACCACTCGGATGCCTTCGTCCGCCGCTGATGCGCATCAAATGCCCGCTGATTCACAAAAACCTCTGATACAGTGAACCGTCCGGGTGTGATCTGATCCTCGACAACATCGAACGACAGGCAACCCTCTTCCGCCTTTGTGAGGGCGATATGCGTGGGCAGAGCGGCGCGCACATCTTCAAGGCGATCCGCTGGGACATCAATAAATCCGGTCAGAAATACTCTTTGATCCAATGTGTCAGACAAGTTCCGCCACTTCGCCGTTTCTATAGTGTTTCGAATTGAGCAGCCTGTTTATCCGTCCAAAGGACAGTAATACGGAACCCTTTTTCGGTCTGCTCTTCGGATTGTACAACATCCTGCCGGAACAACCACGCCCGCTTGTTACCTTCAGCGAAGCTCAGGTTCAGAACATCCTCGTGCCGGGCCCCTTGCAGGATTGCTGCAATCTCGGAAAGCAAAGGGGTCACGCCTTCGCCGGTAACTGCCGAGATGGCAAATATGGCCGGATCGCGATCCGCCCTTGCCAATGCAGCGTCTTTTTCTTCGGCACTCAGTAAGTCAGTCTTGTTCCAAACCTCAAGCCGGGGGCGTTCTTCGTCGACACCAAGCGAGGTCAGGATTGCTTCGACATCCTGCGCCTGCGCTTCGGTTTCCTCATGGCTGATATCACGCACGTGAACAATCAGATCAGCGCCCAACACTTCTTCAAGCGTGGCCCGAAAAGACGCCACAAGCTCAGTCGGCAGGTTCGAGATAAAACCCACCGTATCCGACAGGATCACTTCCGGGCCATCGGGCAGTTGCACGCGGCGCATAGTTGGATCCAGCGTGGCAAACAGCATGTCCTTGGCCAACACTTCGGCCCCGGTCAGCCGATTGAACAGAGTAGATTTCCCGGCATTGGTATATCCAACCAATGCAACGATCGGATATGGCACCTTGGCCCGCGCAGCACGGTGCAACGTGCGGGTCTTGACTACTTTCTGCAATTGGCGACGCAGACGCACCAGTTGTTCGTCAATGGCGCGACGGTCGGCTTCGATCTGGGTCTCGCCAGGTCCGCCGACAAATCCCAAGCCGCCACGCTGACGTTCAAGGTGGGTCCAGGCCCGCACCAGCCGCGTCCGCTGATAGCTGAGCGCAGCCATTTCGACCTGCAACACCCCTTCGCGGGTACGCGCACGGTCGCTGAAAATCTCAAGGATTAGCCCGGTCCGGTCGAGGATCTTGACCTTCCATGCCTTTTCCAGATTGCGCTGCTGAACCGGGGTCACCGGCCCATCGATCAGAACCAGTTCAACCTCGTTTTCACGAAGCCGCTCGCCCAGTTCCTCGATCTTGCCACTGCCAAACAAATAGCCGGGCTGGGCGCGTTGCAGGCGAACGATTTCAGACCCGATCACGTCCAGATCGGGCAAAGCGGCGGCCAGCGCAACCGCCTCGGCCAGCGCCGGTTCGGGAACGCGGCGCTGTTCATCTGATTTGATTTCGGGATGCAGCACCCAGGCCCGGGTGCGCGTCCGGTCATGTTCCATCAAGAGGCGTCTTCGCCCTCATACAGGTTGATCGGCTGTGATGGCATGATGGTTGAAATCGCGTGCTTGTACACCAGCTGCGACTGTCCGTCGCGGCGCAACAATACACAGAAATTGTCGAACCAGGTGATCACACCCTGCAATTTCACGCCATTGATCAGGAAAATTGTAACCGGAACCTTAGCTTTCCGTACATTGTTCAGGAAGGCATCCTGAAGATTCTGTCTGTCCGAAGCCATATTTATATAATCTCGCCATTGTTCTTGCCACGCGTTGCGGACCAACACGCTCCCTCCGGTTCAGTATGGAGCGCCGCGTAAAGATATTCCAGACGAAAAATTAAGCAGAAAAAACGGCCGGACCCAACCGCTTCAATCCCGCCACAGCGAAGGAGTGATCAGGGCGATGATCGCAAGTGTCTCGAGCCGGCCAATGACCATCGCCGCGCACAGCGTCAGCTTGGCCCCTGCGGACAGGTCTATCAACCGGATCGGAACATCAGTGGCCAGTTCAATCAGCGGACCCGTCGTGCTGAGCGTTGCGACGCTGAGCACCATGGCCTGTTCGAACCCGGCGCCCATTGCGGCCAGCAAAAGGTTGAACACTGCCAATGTCAGCGCAAAGAGCATTAGAAAAATCCAGGCGATAAACGCGCCGTCCCTTTGAACGCGTCGGTTACCGCCTCCAACCCCGCTGACTGACGAGGGATAGATCAACCGGTCGATCTCGCGCGCACCATTCAGGTACAGGGCAAAAACGCGCAGCAGTTTGACACCGCCAGCCGTAGTGGCGACCCCGCCACCGATCAGCGCCAGCCCCATCAGCAACAATCCGGGCGTTCCCAGACCAGACAATTGCTGCGCATCATCCCAGTTTGCGCTTTCAAACCCGGCGGTTGTCAGAAAGGCCAGAACAGTGAACAGCATACCCCAGATGACCTGCAATGCCTGCAAAGGTTCGATTTGCCCGCCGATTTCCGTAACGCCTGCAATAACGCGAAAGAACAGTAACGCAGCAACGGCCAGCACAATCATCAGGCCAATGCGAAACTCCGGGTCCGTATCCAGGCGGGAATAGCCGGATGTTGCCGTGTCGGTCGAAAATGTCAGGCGCGAAAGGGCGAAGAACAGGAACAGAAACAGGATCGCCTCGCCCGTGAATCCCGCTTGCGCGCCTTCCATACCACCCACCGGAGAAATTCCCGACGTCGCCATGACCGACATTGCGTGGCAAACGGCCGTCAGACCATTTTCGCCAGCGATCAGAAGAAGGATCCAGATCACTGCCGTCAGCCCGGCATAGACCGGGGTCAGTCCCTTTGCCACACGGAGCAGCCGGCCACGTGGATCAACGCGTTCGCTTTGCGCAACACCCGATACCGGGCGACCCGGCTGACCGCGTGCCGTGACCTCGAACCCACCTAGCGACAAAGGCGCAAGGATTGCCGCGGCGGCAATCCACATCAGCAAACCGCCCATCCATCCAACCAAGGCACGCCACAGGTGCAGCGGGGCCGTCAGGCGGTCTGGATCCGGAAACAGATCCGCCCCTGTGGTCGTAAGGGCACTAACCATGTCAAAGTAAGCGTTCAGGAATGTGGTCGTTCCCAGCGCGTCGTGAAATGGAATTGCAAGAAAGACGGGAAGAATGGTGAAACATGCGAGCATCACCGCCAATTGTCCCAAAGTCCCACGCCGTGGCACGCGATTGGACGAGGCCAATGCGATACTGGCGACCAGAAACAACCCTATGATACCGGAATACAGAAACGATCGGGATGTGTCGTGATCATCCAGCGCCAGCGCGTAAACTGCCGGAACCCACATTGCCAGTGACGCAATAGCCCAGATCAGAAGAAACAGCGGCAACCGCCGCAATAGCCCGATCTGTTGTATCCCCGCATGCGCCATCAGAAGAAATCGATTGAAACCTGCATCAGGCGTTCGACCTCAGGCACGTCCTTGGCCATGGCAAAGATCGCGACGACATCCTTTTCATCGATCCTGAGGCTGCCCGTCGGTCGCATCACCTCATCTCCCTTACGCACAGCCCCCACCAGTACGCCTTCGGGAAAATCGATATCGCGCAGCTTTTGCCCCGCCATGGGAGAGGTTGACAGAACCTCGGCCTCGATCACTTCGGCCTCAGCATCTCCGATCGAGTAGACCTGTCGCACCCGGCCATGACGGATGTGGCGCAGGATAGAACTGACGGTGGTTGCCCGCGGATTGATATACGCGTCGATCCCCAAAGGTCCCATCAACGCCACCATGCTGGGATCATTGATCAAAGCAATCGCCAACGTGCAACCCTCGGCCTTGGCCCGCACAGCGGCCAGCATGTTCGTGCGGTCATCATCCGTAACCGCCAGCATTGCATCCGCCCTGTCGATACCGGCCTCGCTCAACAAACTGGCATCAAGACCATCACCGTGCAGCACAATCGTTCGTTCCAGCGCCTCGGCGGCGATCTCAGCGCACCGGCGATCCCGCTCGACGATTTTGGCGCGCACGCGGCTTTTTTGTTCTTCCAGAGTTCGCGCCACTTCAAGCCCGACATTGCCGCCGCCCACGATCACCACGCGATCCTGACGCTTTTGGGTCTTGCCAAACACCTCCATGGTGCGATCCACGTCTTTTACATTGGTAAAGACGTAGCATTCGTCGCCGACAAACAGCTGATCCTCGGATTCTGGTGCAAACAGCGTTCCATCGCGACGCACCCCCACTACGATCGAACTGAGCGTCGAGAACAAATCGGTCAGTTGCCGCAAGGGTGTGTTCACGATCGGGCAGTCCTCATCCACGCGAATTCCCAAAAGCTGCGCCTTGCCGTCCATGAAAACCTCGGTGTCAAAGGCGGACGGGGCCGACAGGCGGCGCATCGCGGCTGCGGCCACTTCGCGTTCGGGGCTGATCACCACATCAATCGGCAGATGATCGCGCCGGTAAAGGTCCGAGTGGATCGCTTCAAGATAGGATTTCGACCGCAGTCGCGCGATCTTTCGCTGGATCGAAAAGACCGAATGCGCCATTTGGCAAGTGACCATGTTCACCTCGTCCGAATGGGTCGCAGCGATGATCATGTCCGCATCGCGCGCGCCTGCCCTTTCAAGCACATCGGGGTAACTTGCAAACCCGGCGATCCCCTGCACATCCAGTGTTTCGGTCGCCCGCCGTACCAGATCGGGATTGTTGTCGACAACGGTGACATCGTTCAATTCGCCCGAAAGGTGCCGCGCAATCTGCCAGCCGACCTGACCCGCGCCGCAAATAATGACCTTCATGTTTCTGGCCCTTCTGCCTGAAAGGATTGAATGACAGATGCCCCCAAAGCGGTCAATTGAATTGTCATCACTGATCAGCTGCGGCAAGATAAGCATATGAAAACGCTGTTTCCTATGCTCGTGCCCCTGATGGTGCTGTCCTCGTGTGGGCCACTCTCGCTTTACTATCGTGAGGGTGAAACCGTGTCACGTCTGCAAAAAGAGACCACCCAGTGCCAGCTTAGGGCGGTAAAAGAGGTGCCGGTTGCCAATCAGATCCGTCAAAGCCCGCCGACTTATTGGCCTGGGCGTACGTATTGTGATGGCATGGGTCGTTGCTATCAATCCCCAGGCTGGTGGCAACCCGGCAGGGTTTATACCGTCGATGTCAACCAGGGACTGCGAAACACGGTCGAGGCGCAATGCATGGCCGAGAAGGGATTTCGTCCGGTCAGCTTACCGCCCTGCAAGCAAAACGTGAAATCACGGGTGCCACTGGCGCGAACAACGACATTGCCGCCCCTCAACAGTGCCTCATGCTTTGTGAAATTCGATGACGGGTCGTTTCAGATCATCACACCGGGGCAATCCGGATAAGAAAAACCACTGTTCCGCATGTTTGATCAATCCAGCTCGGTCGAAGCGCGTTTGCGCCGCGCGGCTAGCCACAGATGCAGCGCCATGGCAACAGCATAGAACCCGACCACGGCAATCAACATGCCTGCTTCACTGGTCCGCCACAGAATTGCAAGCAAAACAGGTGTGCCCAAAAGGTTACCCGCATTCCCCATCTGCGCCATCGCACCATAGCTAAGCGCCTGGTTTTCGGGTGTCGAGTTCAACTGCGGTACCGCTGCAAAGCTGCCGCCCTGAACAAGCCCCAGCACCGCAAAAAGCGCAACGCAGACAACGGGCAACGGGGCACCAAGAAACAGGGCGCCTATCGTCAGGATAGACAGCCCGAAACCAAGGGTAACAACGAATACGCCAGAACAAACGTTCAGCAACACTGGGACGGTAAGCCAGGAAATCACGATCCCGGCCAACGGCATCAAACCTGCGATCATCGCACTGACATCTTCCGGCAATCTTCCCGGAAGAATGGCCAGCAGCGAGACAAAGGTCAGCGTGTAAAAGAACCATCCGAGCGCCGGAGCCGACACAAATGCAGAGCGATAGGTCTGTACGTGTATGTCAATCAGTGTTCGAACGCTCCAAAAAGGATTGTTCACCAAAGCCGATGCACTGTTGGGACGGAAAGATACGATCAGGACGGCGATCAGAAACATCAGAACGCCATGGGTAGCAAAATAAACCGGCAGCCCGACCTGAGCGATCAATGGAAGCCCAAGCCATGCGTTCAGGGCAAAGGCGACACCAAAGAAACTGCTCCACAAAACCATTGCCGCGTTGCGCCATTTTCCAATCGTGATTTGCGCAATCAGAGTCGGCGCGGCGACAACGATGGCCAGATGAGAGACCCCTTCGACAACGCGACTGACCAGCATCAGGCCTAAACCGGGGATACTGGCCTGAAACAGGGACACCGCCCCGCCAAGGATCAAGCCAAACATCAGCAACCGGACAGGCCCCACCCGCCCCGCTATCGCGCCGGACAATGCACCAAGAATCGCGCCAATCAGGCTGATGACTGACAAAAGCCAGCCAATCTTATCCGCGTGCGCAGGATAGAGGGCCGCGACCTGAACAAAAGGAACCGCTATCTTGGCGAATTGGGTCGCCGCACCTAGCCCGGCAAGCCAAAGCAACAAAACCTGTAACAAGATGCGTAATGGATGGGGCATAGCCCGGTTCTACTGCACCCGACCGCACAGGAATACGCATAAATTATGCGCGTCCCGACCGTGCCCCACTGACCAGCCTAACCGGCGTTCCATCCGACAGGTACAACCGTTCCCAGGTGATCTGTCCGGCGCTGATCCGGATACGGTCGTGCCGCGCTTCGGAAGTTACAAACGACTTGGGGTTGGGCGCTTGCAAATCCCACCACCCCTCGTCCTGTAGCTCGGCCTCAGCCTGCCGGATCTCTTCCGTTGCAAATTGCCAGAGGGACACGCCAAGCAGTGCCCGTTGGGTGGTTTTCCAGTCCCGCGCCCGCCGGCGGGAATAGGCCAGGCACATATGGCTGGCCTCCTCAACCAGATGGATGCAGTCGGCCGAGTTCACGACAAGCCGTCTTAACGCGTTGTCATCCGCCCTGAAAGGAGCCAGCGCAGCAAACACCGAGTGTTGCAGATCAGTTGTCGGAATCTGAATCCCGTTTTCCCATCTGGAAACCGTGGTCTGATCGACCTCCAGAACCTCTGCCAGCGCGGATTGTTTCAATCCGATCGACCGTCGAAGTCGCTTTAACCGCCTGCCAAAAGCCGGGTAGCCTTCGACGAACCGGCCAGACCGATCAGAGTTCACCGTTCTCGCCATCCCTTCCACACATCCATCTGCCCGTGAACTATGACCCCAGACTCATTCTGCTGGTTCGGGCTCGTCGATTTGCGCGACCCGCGCACCGGATTTGTTTGAGGTCACAACACCCAGCGACTTTAGCTTGCGATGCAGCGCACTGCGTTCCATCCCGACAAAGCTGGCGGTGCGGCTGATATTGCCGCCAAAGCGGTTGATCTGGGTCAGCAGATACTCACGCTCGAACGCTTCGCGGGCCTCGCGCAGCGGCAAAGTGGCCAGCGCCCCCGACAAGACAACGCGGCCCGACTCTTCGGCCTTGTCTTCTTCGCTTGGCAGCTCGCGCGCCTCAATTGGGCCGGTGCCGTCACCCAGAATCAAAACACGTTCGATCAAGTTTTTCAGCTGGCGCACGTTACCCGGCCACGTCATTGTCTGAAGCAAAGCGACCGCCTCGTCCGACAGCTCCCGCATAGGCAACCCTTGGGTTTCGTTGCACATTTCGATGAAATGCTGGGCCAGAACCGGAATATCCTCGCGCCGGTCCTCGAGTGATGGAACGGTGATCGGAACCACATTCAGACGGTGATACAGCTCTTCCCGGAACCGCTCGGCCGCGATTTCATCATCAAGATCTTTGTTGGTCGATGAGATCACCCGAAGATCCACGCGCACTTTGTCCGAGCCACCCACGCGCTGGAATTGCTGATCCACCAGCACACGCAGGATTTTGGACTGTGTACCCAAAGGCATGTCGGACACTTCATCAAAATAGACCACGCCGCCGTGGGCTTCTTCCAGCAATCCGGATTCCACACCACGTTCGGCCGATTCCCGGCCAAACAGAACTTCTTCCACACGCTCAGGCTCAATCCCGGCACAGTTGACGGTCACGAAGGGAGCGTTTGCGCGGTTGGAGTGGGCATGGATATAGCGCGCGGCAATTTCCTTTCCAGAACCCGCAGGCCCGCGCAGCATGACGCGACCGTTTGACTTGGTAACCTTGTCCAACTGCCCCTGCATCGCCCGGAACGACGCGGATTTGCCGATCATGTCGGAGTTGTTGACCTCTTTCCGCTTCAGCGACGCGTTCTCGCGCCGTAGACGAGACGTCTCCATCGCGCGGCGGATCACCACCATCAACTGGTCAATGTTAAAGGGCTTCTCGATAAAGTCGTAAGCACCCTGTTTGATAGCAGCAACAGCGATTTCGATGTTGCCGTGGCCCGAAATAATCACCACCGGCACATCCGGGTTATCGCGTTTTACCGACTTGAGGATATCAATCCCGTCCATACGGCTGTCCTTCAGCCAGATATCCAGGATCAACAGCCCCGGCGGTTCGGAATTGATCGACGCCATGCACTCGTCCGAATTGGCTGCCAGCCGGGTTGAATAGCCTTCGTCCTCCAGAATGTCGGACACCAGCTCGCGAATATCGCGCTCGTCATCTACGATCAGAATGTCGCTCATCTTTGGCCTGCTTTCAGTTTGTTGGTTCTAATTGCCTGCTTCTGCGGCGCAACGGTTGGGGACATACCTGCCCCAGGCAAACGGATCACAGCCATTGCGCCAAAATGGTCCTGCCCGTCAAATACGGGCGCGTCCTCAAGGGTCAGCGCGCCGCCATGCTCTTCTATAATTTTCTTGACGATCGGAAGGCCCAGCCCGGTCCCTTCGTCGCGTGTCGTAACATAAGGTTCAAACAAACGCGCCCGGTCCTCCGGCAGACCGATTCCATTGTCTGCAATGGTAATGACCGTACCCGCACTGTCGCTTGATACCGCCACCTTGATCTGTGGCACCAGGTTGCTTGGGGCGCCCTTTTCTTGCAAGGTAACAATAGCTTCCCCAGCGTTCTTAATCAGGTTAGTCAATGCCTGGTTGAGCATGGTCGCATCTACATCCGCCATGATCGGCTGCTGCGGCAAATCGGCGTCAATCTGTACGTCCGGCTGTCCCGCCTGCTGCAAAAGAACGGCTTCGCGCACCAGTTCAACTAGGTCTTCCTCCCGTCGAACGGGTTCGGGCATCCGTGCGAACTTGGAAAACTCATCCACGATACGCCGCAGGTCGTTGGTCTGCCGCACGATGACGCCGGTCATCGACTCAAGGCTGCCGCTGTCTTCCTCATCCAGTTTGCGGGCGAACTTGCGCTTGATGCGCTCTGCGCTGAGCTGGATCGGCGTCAATGGGTTCTTGATTTCATGTGCAATGCGGCGGGCCACGTCCCCCCACGCCGCCATTCGCTGTGCGCTGACCAGATCGGTTACATCGTCAAAGGCAACCACATAGCCTTCCAGCCCGCCATCCTCTCCGCGACGGATGGCCATGCGAACCAGCAGGTTTTCCAGCCGCCCCTTGCGTGTGACCTTAACCTCACCCTGAACAGCCTCCTGCCCGCTGTCCTTGAGGCTTTCAAACAAGGGCAGAAACTCTGGGACTGCAATGCCGATAGCCAGGTGTTCTTCGCCTCGTGACCAGTCCAGCAATCGCTCGGCAGAACGGTTGACGAAGGTAACGCATCCATCCGGGTCCACGCCGACAACACCGGATGTGACCGAACTGAGCACGGAATCAAACAGGCGACGCCTTCTTTCGATTTGCTGGGTGTTTTCCAGCAGCGTGTCCCGCTGTCCTTTTAGTTGTCGGGTCATCTGGTTGAAATATCGGCCCAACATCGCGATCTCGTCGTCGCTGGCCTCTTCGATGACCTGAACGCTCAAGTCTCCGGCACCGACCCGCTGTGCTGCCGTGGTCAATCGTCCGACCGGGCGCGACAGCCGTTCGGCAAACCACATCCCCAGTGACATCGCAGCCAGGATCAGGATCAGCGCAAAGCCGAGATAGAGCAGGCCGAATTCGAACAACACCCTGCCCCGTTCACTTTCCAGCTGCTGATAGAACTGCGCCGTTTCCTTGGTGTCATCCAGCAGCGTCAACAACTGCCCGTCCACTTCGCGGCTGACATACAGGTAACGGTCCAGATAGGCGGTAAGCGGGACCAGCGCGCGGAATTCACTGTTTGGCCAGTCAGCAATGATCAGCAGCCCCTTTTCTGCCGCTTCCGTCATTTGCTCGGCTGTTGGCGCCTCATAGTTGAACAGATAGGACCGATCCCCGCGCGACCGGATTTCGCCCGTGCCGTCGATGACATAGGCCTCGCGCAACCCGCGCTGAATCCGGGCCTGCCCCTGCGCCAGAACCTCGCGGAGTTCGGCATCAGAAATGTAAAACTCCACCGAACGTGCGTTGTTCAGGAACCGCGCCAGAACGGTTGCGTCCTGCGTCAGACCACTGCGATGTTCCTGCTCATAAGCCTCTGCCGCCGTCAGGGAGGACCCGACAACCTGCCGTACGCGATCCGAAAACCAGCCTTCCAGACCGATATTCACGGTAAGGCCGGCAAAAATGGCGACCGTAACGGTCGGAACCAGCGCGAGCAGCGTAAACGCCCCGATCAGGCGCAAATGCAGGCGCGAGCCCGCCGACTTGGCCCGCCTGGCCGCAATCAGGCTACCCAACTGACTGAGCACCAAAGCCGCAACGACCAGAACATAGACTAGATCGGCTAGCAGAATCAGCCGCAATGTCGGCGCGGTCGCACCAAGATCAAAGGGACCAATGACAAGATATGTGGCAAGCGCCAGAACTGGCCCCAAGAGGACCAGCCCAAAGGTGCCGAAATTGCGCAGTTTCCGTGATTTACGCCATCGACCAATCGATAGGATCATCCCGCTCTGTGCTCGGGTTGCCACCGTCTGCCCTCATCCTGATGTGCCGCTTGTGCGGCTTACCGCCATATATCGTGATCTTTTCCTGACAGGTGCCAGGATGCCACGGTTTGTGTGGCGATATTACATCAGTTTGCGACGCCGTGTCACCTGAATATCGAGGTCAGTAATCTTTTTTCGCAGCGTATTTCGGTTAATCCCCAGTAAATCAGCACATTTTGCCTGATTCCCACCAGTTGCATCCAGTGCGATTTCGATTAGCGGAGCCTCAACCTCACGCAAAATCCGCTGATAAAGGCCCGGTGGCGGCAAAATGTTGCCGTGCAGATCGAAATACCGTCGCAGATGACGCTCGACCGAAGTTGAAAGCTTTTCACGTTCGCCACCGCTCAGAACCGGTGCGGCTTCGGGCTGGCTGCCCAACACCATTTCCACCTCGGCCTTTGAAATCTCATCTGCCCGGCTGGTCAGCCCCAAACGGCGAACGGCGTTTTCCAGTTGCCGTACATTCCCCGGCCATGAATAGCGCCGCACCAGCTCCACCGCATCAGAGCTAAGCCACCGCTTGTTGCCATTTTCCTTCTCTTCCCGGGCCAGAAAATGTTCGGCCAACAGCGGAATATCGTCGACCCTTTCGCGCAACGAGGGCACGTGGATCGTCGCCCCGCACAAACGATAATAAAGGTCCTGACGGATACGGCCGTTTTCCATCCCATCGGTCAAGTTTGTCTGGCTGGTTGCCATGAAACGCGGAGCATGATCGCCGGGCGTATCCATCATACGCACAACGCGGGCTTGAATTTCATCGCCGATATCCGCGATTTCATCTATCAGCAGCGTACCTCCACGCACCCGCGCCATCACGCGGGCCGGGCCCTCCAGATCGCTTAGGTCGGCTGCGGTGACTGTGACAAAGGGTAATGTACGCCGATCCGAAAAGTCGTGAATTGCCCGGGCAATCAGCGATTTACCCGTTCCGCTTTCACCCGAGATCATTACCGGCAGGTCGGTGTTCATCACGCGTGCGACCAACCGATACAAGGCCTGCATGACTGGCGTGCGGCCGACCAGAGGCAGCTCATCCGGACGCTCACCGCCTGCCTGTTTGGGTTCTGGCTGTGAGCGCTGCTTCTGATCCAGTGCCCGCGCCGTGCGTTTCATCAAATCCGGCAGGTCAAACGGTTTGGGCAGATAGTCATATGCGTCTGCCTCAGCCGCCTGAATCGCGGTCATGATCGTGTTTTGTGCGGAAATCACGATAACCGGCAATCCAGGGCGATCCTTTGCGATCTTCGGCAGCATCTCCAGACCATTGCCATCAGGCATGACAACGTCCGAGATCACCACGTCGCCTTTACCTTCGCCGACCCAACGCATCAGGGTGGTTAGCGAAGACGTTGCGTGCACCTTGCATCCGGCCCGCGTCAGCGCCTGAGTCAGAACGGTGCGGATTGTGCGGTCGTCATCCGCAACCAGTACGGTGCCATCCATCAGGTGCTCTCCTTCTTGTGTTCTGTTGCATCTCGCGGCGCGCGGCGCAGCGACAGTTTGAAAACGGTGCGGCCAGGCACGGAATCGGCGGAAATCCAGCCGTCATGGTCGGAAACGATCTTGCTGACCAGCGCCAGCCCGAGACCGGTGCCGTTTTCCTTGCCCGACACAAACGGGTCAAAAATGTCACCGCGGATATCCTCGGGCAGCCCTGGACCGTCATCGATGATCTCGATCTGCAACGGCAGCGAGTGACCCGACCCATCACTTCTGCGCAGCCGGAAGGAATGTTCGAAATACGTGCGCAGACGGATTGTTCCGCCCTGAGGCCCTGCGGCCTCGGATGCGTTTTTCAGCAGGTTCAGAACCACCTGAAGAAACTGGTCCGGATCGCCATAGGCCAGCGGCAATGATGGATCGTAATCCTCGATGATTGTCATATCCGCGCCAAATCCCAGCAGCGCGGACCGCCTTGCACGGTCCAGTACATCGTGGATATTGACCGGCCTGAGGTCCGGTTTCTGCAAGTTGCCGAATTGCTCGACCTGTTCCAGAAGCTTCACGATCCTTCGGCTTTCGGCCACAATAAGGTCTGTAAGTTCAAGATCCTGTGGCGAAATATTCATGCTCAGCAGTTGCGCTGCACCGGTAATCCCGGCCAGTGGGTTCTTAATTTCGTGCGCCAGCATCTCGGCCATGCCAATCGCCGACTGCGCCGCTGACTTGACCGTGTTGCCCAAGGTCATCCGGCCCGCCAGTTCACGAGGTGATATAATCATGATCATCGACCCCGGATGCCCAACCAGAGGCGCGATCTGCAACGCACATTGCAACGGCGCACGGTTCCCCGAACCAGCATCCACATCGTTTACGAACAGTGGCGTGCCTTGAGAACGGGCGCGCAGGAATGCTTCCTCCAGCGGTGCGTCAACGGCGATCTGGTCCCATACCGGATGCCCGATTACCGACCGGCGCGAGGCATTCAAAAACCCCTCGCCCGCCGAATTCACATCTGCGATGCGATCTTCTTCATCGATTATGAAGGCCGGAACCGGCAATGAGTTCCAGATGTTGGCGTTGGAATTCATGCCGCCACCTCGCCCGTATCGGCAAGTGCGTCCCCAAGCAGACGCAGGACTTCATCCGTGCTTCGCGACGTCAAAACTGCCCGGCGCAGCGGCGCAGGGGTTGCGGCCTGATCCATGTACCATCCCAGATGCTTGCGGGCGACACGCAGGCCCAGATCGGCACCGTAAAATCCCAGCATCGCCTGATAATGCGCGCGCACCATGTCGATCAGGACATTCCCGACCGGAATATCCGGCGCATCCTCCCCGTAGAGGTCGTGACTGATCTGCGCCAAAAGCCAGGGTTTACCCTGCGCGCCACGCCCGACCATGACCCCATCTGCACCAGACTGAGTCAGCGACGTTCGCGCGGCGGCAGTATCCGTGATATCTCCGTTCGCAATGACCGGAATCGACACGGCTTGTTTCACGGCCCGGATCGCGCTCCAGTCAGCGCGCCCCTTGTAGAACTGGCATCGCGTGCGTCCGTGGATCGTAACCATCTGAACGCCTGCGTCTTGTGCACGGCGCGCGACCTCAGGGGCATTCAGCAGGGTGTCATCCCACCCCAGACGGGTTTTCAATGTCACCGGAACGTCAACTGCACTGACTACGGCCTCGATCAGCGTCAGCGCATGGTCTGGTGTTTTCAGCAGGGCCGAGCCGGAATACCCATTTGTAACCTTCTTGGCGGGACACCCCATGTTGATGTCGATCACCCGCGCCCCACGATCAGCAACCTGACGCGCCGCCTCGGCCATCCAGTGCGCTTCGCGCCCTGCCAGTTGCACAGCTGTATTTTCCACATCGGCAGACAATTCGGCGCGCTCCCGCACTCCGGGTTTGGCCAGCACCATTTCCTGACTGGCGACCATTTCGCTGACGACCATGCCGGCGCCAAAGCGCATAACCAGATCCCGAAATGGGCGATCGGTGATTCCGGCCATCGGGGCCAGCAAAACCGGCGGTGTTACGAGTTTGTCAGCGAAGCGCAAAGTCAACGTGCTTAATCCTTGGGCAGTTGCAGTTCTGATATCGAATTCTACGCATATGAACAACAAAACGACGCGCAACAAGCCTGTAGAACCATCAACTGCCTATTTTTTAATCACATGACCATAGGTGATTGCCTCTGCAATCACCGCCGCCTAAACAAATGCAACAAAATGGAGGGCGCGCGGCATGACCACAGCTGCCATCATAGTCGCCGCGGGCCGCGGCCTTCGCGCAGGGGGCGACGTCCCAAAACAGTGGCGCAGCCTTGCAGGCCGTCGCGTGGCAGACTGGACAATCGATCGGTTCCGCGGACAGGTTGCCCACATCGTTCTGGTCTTATCCGACGAAGACACTCTGGCCTGGGAGGAGTTTCGTGATACCGACCTGATCCTCGCCACAGGCGGCGCAGATCGTGCAGGTTCTGTGCGCAACGGTTTGAAGGCCCTGGCGCACCTCGGCGTGAAGCGCGTCTTGATTCATGACGTTGCCAGACCTTGCGTTTCGTCTCGCACCATTCAGGACGTTTTGAACGCATTGGATGCACATCAGGCCGCCGCCCCCGGACTGGCGGTAACCGATGCCTTATGGATAGGACAAGACGGGGCCGTGACGGGCACGCAAGACCGCAGCAACTTGTTTGCGGCACAGACACCGCAAGGCTTTCACTATGACACCATCACCGCCGCCCATGCGGCGCATGCAGGCGGTGCTGCCGATGATGTTGAGGTTGCACGCGGTGCGGGGGTCGATGTCTGCATCGTACCGGGCGATGCGGACAACCTGAAGATCACCCGCCCCGAGGATTTTGCCCGGGCGGAACGTATCATGGGAATGGATATGGATGTAAGACTTGGCAACGGCTATGACGTGCACCGATTTGGCGACGGGGATCATGTGGTCCTTTGCGGTGTGAAGGTTCCCCATGATCGCGGGTTGCAGGGGCACTCGGATGCAGATGTCGGGATGCATGCTGTAACCGACGCGATTTATGGCGCATTGGCGCAAGGCGATATCGGGCAGCACTTCCCGCCCTCGGATCCACAATGGAAAGGTGCCGCCAGCAAGATCTTTCTGCGTCACGCGGTCAAATTGGCCGGACAGATGGGATATCGCATCTCGAACGTGGATTGCACGCTGATCTGTGAATATCCGAAGATTGGCCCTCACGCCGCTGCCATGCGAGAAGAAATGTCCAAAATCATGGGCTTGCGTGTCGATCAGATCTCGGTCAAGGCCACCACGTCCGAGCGTCTGGGCTTCACCGGTCGCAGTGAAGGCATCGCATCGCTTGCGACGGCCTGTCTGGTGAAATCATGAACGCGGCGCAGTTGATTGGCACCGTTGGCGGCATCGGATATATACGCCCTGCCCCCGGCACCTGGGGTTCGCTGGCCGCGCTGCCGATGGCTTGGGTCCTGCACACGCTGGGCGGATTCCCATTGCTGGCAATCGCAACGCTCGTGGTGTTCGCAGGCGGCCTGTGGGCCACGCGCGTGATGACCGACGGTCAGGACGATCACGACCCGTCGGAAATCGTCATTGATGAAGTTGCGGGCCAGTTCATTGCACTCTGGGCGATCTCATATCCGTCCTGGGCGCATGGGATCGACATTTCCGCCCTCTGGCCCGGCTGGGTTGCCGGGTTCGCCCTGTTTCGCCTGTTCGACATCACCAAACCCGGCCCCGTCGGTTGGGCAGATCGTCGCGGCGATCCTATTGGAGTGATGCTGGACGACGTGATTGCGGGTATTTTCGCAGCCGTTGGCGTGATGGTTCTGGCAGGCATCGCGCACGGGGTTCTGGGCCTATGAACGTGCCCGACCTGCTGAACCGCGCCAAGGCGCAGGGCGTTGTGATCGCGACAGCGGAAAGCTGCACCGGCGGTATGGTCGCTGCGGCCCTGACGGATATACCCGGTAGTTCGGCCGTCGTGGATCGGGGTTTTGTTACCTATACCAACAGGGCCAAACAGGACATGCTGGGTGTGCTGGCAGAAACCCTGCAGGCTTTCGGCGCAGTGTCCGAGCAGGTCGCTCGCGAAATGGCCGAAGGCGCATTGCGCAACTCACAAGCGCAGCTTGCCGTCGCGATTACCGGCATTGCCGGGCCGGGCGGGTCTGAGTTCAAACCCGAAGGGCGCGTATGTTTCGGACTGGCAAGAGAAGGCCGGGAAACCCAAACCGAAACGATTGAGTTTGGCGCGCAAGGGCGGGATGCGGTGCGCCGCGCCGCGCGGGATCATGCGCTGGCGTTGCTTCTGACTGGCCTTTCATAACGCGCACGATTTTTGGGCATTATCTGCCCATAGCCGCCAAAACTGTCATCACTTGAACAAAAGGCGACAAAATAGGCGACCAATTTGGGTGTTGCCTCTTTTTTCCTCACCTGCCCTCCGCTTCAAGGCTCTGCACATACACTCACTCGACCCCGGAGCGTTGTCAGATGACCTGCCCGGGAAACCATGCAGGGAAAAGGAGAGCGGCCCATGAATGGAGCCGATACAGCCTGGATCATAGTTGCTACAGCACTGGTCCTTTTCATGACATTGCCGGGGCTGGCCTTGTTTTATGGCGGGCTCGTACGTGCCCGAAACGTGCTCAGCGTTTTTATGCATTGCTTTGCCATTGCCTGTTTGATGAGCATTCTGTGGCTGGTGGCCGGGTACTCCATCGCCTTTGGGCCCGGTGAAAGTGGGCTTTGGGGTGGTTTGGGCAAGGCTTTCCTCAACGGTGTTGATGTGGACAGCCTTGCTGACACTCTACCGGAAATCCTGTTCTTTGCCTTTCAGATGACCTTTGCCATCATCACCCCGGCCCTGATCGTGGGCGCATATGTCGAACGGGTAGGCTTTGGCTTTGTACTGACCTTCTCGGCGCTATGGATGCTGCTGTGCTATGCGCCGGTGGTTCACTGGATCTGGGGCGGTGGAATGCTGGCCGATGGTGGTATTTTGGGCGACATTGGCGTGCGTGATTTCGCAGGTGGTATCGTGGTGCACGAAACCGCTGGTCTGGCAGCCCTGATCATCGCCGTCATCCTTGGCCCGCGCCGCAACCGCACGACCCCGCCGCATAATCCCGGCTATGTCATGGTGGGCGCCGCGATGCTGTGGGTCGGCTGGTTCGGCTTTAATGGCGGCTCGCAACTGGCCGCGGACGGAGGTGCTGCGATGGCGATGACCGTTACCCACCTGTCCGCCGCTACTGCCTCGTTGACATGGGCGCTTTGGGAACGCATCCGATTTGGCAAAGCCTCGATGGTGGGTCTTGTTACCGGAACAATTGCAGGTCTGGCCTCGATCACGCCCGCTTCGGGTTTTGTGGGTCCGGTTCAGGCCCTCATCATCGGTGCTGTTGCGGGCATTCTGTGTCAGGAAGCCGTCAGTCTGGTGCGCAACAAGCTGAATATCGACGACACGCTGGACGTGTTCGCGGTACATGGCGTCGGAGGCATCTTCGGCACCATCATGATCGCCCTGTTTGGCCTTGGCACATGGACCGCCCAGTTGGGTGGGCTGGTTATCGTGGGTGCCTTCACGGCAGTTGTCACGTTTGTGTTGGTCAAACTGGTTGCACAGATCACACCACTTCGCGTAAACGCCGAGACCGAGACAAATGGCCTCGACCTCTCGGTACATGGTGAACGGGCCTACGACATGAGCAGCTAAGCCCACCTTGGCTGCCTGTCGCCGGCAAGGGCAAAAGCGGACCTGTCATGGGTCCGCTTTTCTTGTTTTCGCGTCTTGTCCACTTACGACACACCCAAACCACCCTGAACCTTTAGGGCAAAAAATCAGCCTGACGCAGAATGCGCGTTGGTTCCTTTTGGTATAACGATCCGGCATTCCAAACCGCCTAGAAAACCGGATGCCCCCAGTTCAATCCGGCAGTCATAAGCCTTCAGCAGATCAACCGCTATAGCCAGCCCAAGGCCGCTGCCCGAGACAGAAGTATCCAGCCTTCCCCCAGAACGTAGCGCCTCGCGGTGAGCGTCCTGAGGAATTCCCGGGCCATCATCGTCAATCACAACTTCGATCCCGTTCTGGGTCCTCTTAGCCGTCAAACGGACCTTGTGTTTGCACCATTTGACTGCGTTATCCAGCAGGTTGCCCAAAACTTCTTCGATATCCTGCGCGTCCATACGCACCCAAAGACCCGGGTCGCGCTCAATTTTCAATGACTTTCCATCGCGCTCGGCCATGGTCGTGAACAGCCGCGCCAGTCGATCAATCGAATGAGACAGATCAGTACGAGAATGGGTCAAATCTGCAGTGTTCAGCGCCCGCATTCTGGCCAAAGACCGGCCCAGTTGCGCGTCGATACGGTCGAGAGCTTCCACAGCAGTATCCGTAGAACCTCCCGCTTCGCACAACAGCACCAGTTCATTGCGCATGATCGCAGTAGGTGTTTTCAGGGCATGAGCCAAATCTGCCGCCTGACGACGTGATCCTGATACGATTTCCCGATTTCGGCGCAAGAGCTGGTTCAAATCCTCGACCAGAGGAGACACCTCTTCTGGATAATCGCCTGGTCTAAGGTCTTCGTCCCGTTCCCAACGGTGCGCCACATCCGACCGCAGCTTTCTGAGTGGCGTCAGGATGATTGACGTCAGCAGTAGCGATCCAACGACACCGATCAGACCGACCAGCGCAAAAACCGGAAGCAGGTTTTGTTGTGCAGCGCGACGTTCCGCGACAAGCTGGGCCTGACTTTCGGCAACGCTTACCCCCCAGACCGTACCATCCTCATAAGTAATTTTCTGAAAGGCTCCTCGTAAAGCTTCGCTTTCCGGACCGGGCGTGTTCCAAAGCGTCGTTACATCAGGGTTACCGGGGGGTTCGGCAATGACTTCGTCGAACAGGGAAGCCGACGTAAAGATCTCGCCTTCGCTGTTGCTGACTTGCCAGTATCTGCCGGAATACGGTGTGCCATAGGCTGGATCGAACATCAGATCCCGCAGCGCATCCGGATCATGGGTCGTAACGCTCAACCCAACGACCAGTTGCGTGTGACGATCAAGTAGTGCGGTATCAAACCTGTCTGAAACGCGAGCATTAATGAACGAGAACACGGCCAGCGTACCGACACCCACTGAAAGGGCACCCGACGCGATCCCCCCCAGTAGAGCCCGTTGACGCAGGGATAACATCAGGCAGAGTCGATCATATATCCGCGGCCCCTAATCGTTGTGATCAGATCAGGGCCAAGTTTTTTGCGCAGACGGGTTATGAAGACGGCGATGGTGTTCGAGTCCCTGTCTCCATCGTATTCGTAGATATGCTCTGACAGTTCGGTCCTTGAGATCATACGCCCAATATTATGGGCCAGATACGTGAGAACAGCCAGCTCCTGGGCGGTCAGGTCGATGGGCACGCCATCCGCCGTCACACGCCCGTTGCGGGTATCCAGCACAACATTTCCCATTTCAACGACGGGATTCAACTGGCCGCTCTGCCGCCGCAGGATGGCACGGACCCGCGCTGCCAGTTCGGGCATATGGAACGGCTTGGTCATGTAGTCGTCCGCGCCTGCGTCCAACCCGTCGACCCTTTCGCTCCAGCCATCGCGGGCCGTGAGGATCAGCACAGGTGTCTTGATACCCGCACTGCGCCATTCCCGTAGAACTGAAATGCCATCACGTTCCGGCAATCCAATATCGAGGATGATCATGTCATAAGGTTCTGTTGCGCCCAGATGCAAAGCTTCCAGGCCGCTGTTCACAATGTCTACGACCCGACCTTCAGCGTTCAACAGTTTCTTGATCTGCTCGCAAAGGTGCGGTTCGTCTTCTGCCAGTAAGACTCTCATACTTAGGAATTATAGGCGTGCGTATGGCAGTTTAACCATTACTTTTTACCACCACCGTTTCCGCCAGAATTGCCGCCGCCATTTCCACCAGAGTTGCCACCACCGTTGCCTCCGGAATTGCCGCCACCGTTACCTCCGGAATTGCCTCCACCATTGCCGCCAGAATTGCCGTGACCGCCACCGCTGTTCCCACGGTTGCCGCTTTGACCCCCGTTTGCGTTGGCAGAAGACTTGCCTTGAGATTTCGCATTGGCCGAGTTTCCGGGCGCAGATTTCGCCGCTTCTGAGATTTGTTTGCCGATCGTGGACCTGTTGGAAACGACGACGCCGGTTTTTGCGTTAACAATAACACTAACAATCTTCCCGTTCGGTTTTTTGACCAGCACGCGGTAGTATACTTTGTCGGCCTGAAAAGCACGCGCATCAATGGGCGTTCCGCCAAAGACCTGCTCGACGCCTTTGATGACGTCCTGAAGACGGATAGCGTTGCCAGTGGTTGTCGCTTTGCGCAGCTCCGCCTGCTTCAGCTCACGAACGGCTGCATCGCCTTCTCCGGGCTGGAGAACGGCAACAAGAAACAAGATGGTCAAGAGCTTCTTCATCTTCGGCACTCTTTACTGCGCAACCACCTTAACAATCTACCGATTTCAACATGAACTGGCGATGAACGACCAGTTTGGCGTGGGTTCAATGATGATCGGTTTAGATAGCACCTGTCAGATATTGATTCCGGCTAGCGGTTTTTCGTGTGTGCTGACCGCGAAATACTCTGCCGGCCCAAATGAAACTCGCGTTCGACCTACGAGGATCGCTATGAAAACCAATTTGACCGGCGTGCTGAAGGCCTCCGCTCTCGCAATCGCAATGTTGGGCTCCACTGCTATCGTGGCGGCAGTTGCCCTTCCAGATGTGGCCTACGCCAAAGACGGCAATGGCAACGGTGGAGGCAATGGTGGCGGTAAAGGAAACGGCGGCGGTAATGGAAACAGCGACAATGCCGGAAATGGCAAAGGCAACGGCGGTGGTAATGGGGCGACCAAAAGTGGTGGTTCAAAATCCGCCGGTAAGTCGGGGCGCACAACCTCTGGCGCAAAGGGTTCGAAGTCAAAATCCTCGAAGGGAAAATCGTTCTCTTTGAAAGAGCTGTTTACCGGTAAGAAGTCCAAGAAAACTCAGACCAAGACCGCACCGGCCGCGCACGCGACAAAATCCAAGGTTCAGGTCGAGGAAACGGACCTGACCGATTCCCATAAGAAGGGGAATAAACTGGCTGCCGCACTGGGTGTCCACCCTTCAGAACTGGGTGCACTGAACGCAGCCAACGCAAGTGAGAAGGCCCTTCAGAACGCTGCACCGAATTCGCGCGTCGGTCGCATTGCAACCTATCGCGATACGGTTCTGGCTGGCGACAGCATCCGAGCTGAACTTGCCGAAAAACAAGACCTTCTGGATGATATGACCCCGCCGGATCGCTCCAGCGCCGAAATCAATGACGACCTTGAGGAAGCGCTGGCCGATGTTCAGGAAAAGCAGGACATCGTCGATGATCTCGAACAGCAGCTGGCAGACGCGGGAGGCACCGATCCTGATATCGAGGACGCTCTTCAGGACGCAAACGATGATCTGCAGGCTTCCAAAGATACCGCTGACAGCCTGAATGCCGAAAAACAGGCAGCCTTGGAATATGAGGAAGCCGTGCAAGACGTCGAAGACCTGACTGACGCCGTTGAGCAGCAGTCACTCGATGAGCGCGCGGCATTGGAAGACGCTGCGAACAAACCCGTCACCGACGAGGTCGAGGCTGCTGTAAAGGCAATGCTCGGACTGGATAGCTAACAGCTTTTGCCTTCATTCTTATGAAGTGGGCAAAAGACCGGGCCAGCTAAGTGATTACCAGCCGTTTGGCTGGCCCGACTTTCTCGTAAAGATCCTGACCGCCAGGTTGTATTGCGCGCATGCCCTACGCAAGTTGGCAAAGGTTACTGAGAAAAAATATAGCCCGCTCCAATTCGGAGCGGGCTTTATCGTTCCCTGATCATGTTGATCTGGAAATCTATCGGACGTTCTGATCTTCAGAAGTCCCGGTTCGCCTCTTCAAGTCGCTTGTTATTTACGATTTCTGTCAGTGCATTTTCGATAGGAGGGAAGCGACTGCTGCTCGAATTTGTATTGCTTGAAACTTCGCCATTCATGACGGGATTATGGGGTTGCATTGTCGCACATGCATACGGCGCAACCTCAATAGCAGTCTTGATCATGCTGTTCCCCTTCCATTCAACCGGACGTGGTTTGCCCGGCCTGTGCGATTAGTATGCCCCGAACCAGTTGAACACTCAGAGAATACATTGTTCACATTATGTTAATGTTGTCGCGAAATCATGAACAAAGACTAAGCCGTTAACAAAAAAGAATAATTCCTTCTATTGTATCTGCGATCAAGTGGGACGAACAGAAAAATCAGGCGAACTCCCCCTACTCCGTAGGGTTGTTTCCCCTCACGAAAGTGGCAGATCGTCAAAGCGAACGAGTCAGATTCCCTACACCGCAATAGAGGGCAAAATTGCGGCCGAAAAAAAGAAACTTACAAAACAGCCGACGAAATTACGACACAGTTCAGCAGTTATTCGACCGGCGTGGCACGACAAAAGGCGAGACCATGACGGCGGATAGATCCAAAAAAGATCAAGGAAAGGTCTTCAGACCGTCCTGGTAGCAATCCATTCGGTTCGCTAACCCGCAATCTGAGCAAAACCCCTGTCAGCATCAACGCTTCGGTTTAACAGATGCAAAAGCTCGATCTGGCTCGTTGCCCCTGTCTTGGAAAATATGGAACTTAAGTGCGAACGAACCGTCGTCGGGCCAATGGACAAAGTCTCCGAGATTGTCTTCACTGTCATTCCCTCTTTCATCATCGCACATACCCGAAACTCGCATCTGCTGAGTTCGGCTGGGTTATTTGGATCAAGGATTGGAACGAAGCGATTGTTGCTGTCGTATCTGGACCGGTGACCCCGAAGAACTTCGGAATTGGCAGCAACCGTTCCGGGTAAGCGTTTACTCCAGCCAGATGAAAGTGTTGGAGCCAGCGCACTTATCAGATCAAGTTCGAAGGTCTGCGGGCGAATACTGTAATGAAGCTCGATGTAATCGACCTGCGCCCCGGCTACGTCCAGCGGAATCAGGATAACCTCCACCAGCCCTTCAGGCTTTTGAGGCCGATAATGGGACATTGGTGATGCGTCGGAAAACACCAGGTCTGATAGTTTCCAGACTGAACCCGCTCTTGCAGTTGATATACACTCCCCAATAACCAGTTCGGCCTGCGTTTGCGGCTGTGAAGGCCAGATTTTTCCCAGCTGAACACAACAGCGCGCAATGTGCTTTGCCTTCCAACCTTTTTTCTGCGTTCTGACTATTAGAACCGCATCAGCATTTACCAGGCGCATTAAACAATTTACGGATCGAGACAAGGAGCCATTACCGCACAGGGCCTGAGTCCACTCCACTACAAAGTCCAGACTCTCCCTCGCCTGAGCGCTCTTTAAAAAACTAACACTCATAACAATTAACCATTCAACCAAACAGACCGACCAAACAAACAGGTTCGGATTACAACAACTAACTTGTGCCCCTTACGCAGCCACAGCAACCGGAATTATCTGGCTTGTCTGCGCGGAAAGTTTTCAAACAAATACTACTACAAAACTTTATCTATCTGTTTTTAATGTGTTTTTATGAACCATATCACCAACAATCGGCACGGGACCAATCCGCGATTGCCTGACCGTTCAGTAAAAATCAACAACCATCCTGCTCACAATTGCGACCCGACTCAATTCATTGTTTCGAAAAAAGGCGATTCGCCGTATGTTAATAGGTTGTTAATGCAGGGTTAAAAGTAATCTCCCATAGAAGTTATTACTTTAAAATCTTTCAATCTTTGATTGTATTTCAGTTACCTTTGAAGGAGGTCACGCATCTCCTGCGATTCTATTCTGATTCCCGAGCTAATGCATTTTCGCCTGGCTTGCGCTCAAGAATATGGAGCGCTGAAAACGTCTAACCTATTTGGGGGAAATAATGACTAAATTCATGAAGAAGTTTGTTAAGAATGAAAGCGGTGCAGCAATTGTCGAATATGGCCTGGCTCTTTTGGTCGTGGCGTCGATTGCAGTTGGCGCATTCTCGTACCTGGGCACCACCACCAACACAAACGTGACTGGTGCATGCGCTGCTCTGGGTAGCGCGACCTGCTGACCCAAACACACTTACCAAAATACTGAACTCTGCGCCGCCGTGCCACTGTTGCGGCGCAGAGTTCACCGCCAGGAATTTCGCGAAAGCAAGACGACCGAAGTTCCATATTTCAGAACGTAATTGTTGGAGAGAGTGATGCGTATCAGGCCAATCATTTCTACACTGTTTGGAATTGCGATAGCGTCCGGTTCCGTTTACCTGGCGAAAGATCACATTCAGTTTAAGACAAGCACTGCCGGTGTCTCGCCAGATGCCGATCTGGTTGAGATCTATGTGGCCCGATCAGAAATCGCTTTTGGTCAAACGATCGAAGCGCACGACGTCACAATTCATCCCTGGCCGCGCGAGGCGCTCCCGGCCGGAGTTTTCACGGATATTGATGTACTTGTTCCAAACAATCGCCGTCAGCTGCGGCGCGCCAAGGGCCGGTTCTATCCCGGCGAAGTAATGCTTCTTTCCAAGGTTTCGAACTTTGGTGAAAAAGTCACCCTAGTTCAAAAGTTGGGGGAAAACACACGCGCCATGGCAATCGAGGTCGATGCTGTAACGGCCGTGGGCGGTTTTGTTACCCCGGGCGATCACGTTGATATCGTCTTGACCCAAGGTGCCAAGCAGGACCTGCGCGCGGTCACCATCTTGCAGAATATTCGCGTCATTGGCGTAGACCAGCAGTCGGAAGAATTAAGCGATCAGCCTGAGGTCGCCCGCACGATCACAGTGGAAGTGACCCCGCAGCAAGGTCAACGTCTGGCCCTGGCTCAAAAGGCCGGAACCCTGAGCCTTACACTGCGCACCCTGGACAGCGTCGAGGATGAGCCCATGGAGATGGTTCGCCTGCGCGATCTGCTGCAGGAGGAAGGACCTGCAGAAAAGGTTGATATTCAACCCACTGTAAAGCTGCGCCGGGGAACCGAGACCGAGGTTGTGACCATCCAGCGGCAACAGGAAGAAGCGGAACAGGAAACAGAAGCCGCGCCCGCCGCCAAATTGCAACCTGATACCCCAAAAGATGCGCACCTTGCGCCGGCGTCCGCGATGCCGCGCGTCAAACCCCGCATTCGCCCAATCACAGTCAGTCAGACACCTGGTCAATAAGTTCAGCCATGCGAGCACATGCAATCATATCCGCATTCGCCCAAGAGGAGAACGGCACCGTCGCGATCCTGTGGGGCACAGCTTTGGTCGCATTCCTCGGGTTCTTTGCGATCACGCTGGACGTTGGCCGGTTGAATTCGACACATGCAGAGCTGCAGTCATTTGCCGACAACGTGGCTTTGGCCGCAGCGGGAGAGTTGGACGGCCAACCAGACGCGATTACACGCGCCACAAATGCAGCAGCAAATCTTGTCAGCGACAGCCAGACCTTCGCGAACGGGGCAACCACGCTTTCAGGATCGTCGGATTATACCCTCTTGTTTCACTCGGCGCTTCCGGCATCGGATCTGACCCCGCTTGGCGCAGATATTACAACTGATCCACGGAAGGCCAGGTTCGCGCAAGTCGTGTTGACACCCAAATCCCTGACGATGAGCCTGGCTTCGGCGCTGGACAAAATGCTTGGTGGGGCTGGGTTTTCTGCTGCCAGCGTTTCAGCCGAGGCAGTGGCCGGATACTCGAAAGCGGCGTGCGATATCTCACCCCTGATGTTCTGCCTGCCCCCGAATTGGGAATCCACTTTGACTGTGGGCGACCAGATCCTGTTGCGCAGCGGCGGCAACGGAACGGCCTGGGGACCGGGTAACTTCGGCTTTATTGATCTGGCGAATTTCCAAGACAGCTCGGGTGTGTGTGCCGACGAAGGGGGCAATAAACTGGCCTGTCTGATCGCGGCGCAAAGCCAGATCACCCAATGTGTTCTGACCAATGGTCTGAACACCGAACCCGGCCAGAAAAACGGCATTACCAATGCTGCATTCAACGTCCGCTTTGACATCTACCGCTCGGTTCTCAACGGTGAGAAAAACAACATCGATTTCGCGCCCGCACCAAATGTGATCAAGGGGATTGAAAGCAACGGTGGCGGCGCTTGCATTCAGGGAAATGAACAGACGACCCCTGATACAACTGGTCTGGGGCGCGACCTGTGCATGACTGCGGGCACATGCGGCGGAAACAACCGTTTCGGCGACGGCAACTGGGATCGAACCGGATACCTTAATCGAAACCACGATCTGGCAGATGGGATTGCCGACGGCATAGGCAGCGACTCGCATCTGCCCGCGCTGTCCGGGTCGGATACCGTTTTCGCCGGGACGCGGTACGGAATGTATCTGAGGGAAATAGCCTACGGAAATACAAACCCTCACGCGCCGCCGAACGCAAACTCCATTCTGGACCCTTCGCTTGCTGAAACCGGACGCCCGATGTGTTCCAGCCAGATGTCCGAAGACCCGGCGCGGCGCGTTGTTACGGCTGCTGGTGTTGATTGCGCGCAAAACCCGGTTTCCGGTTCGACTACCGGAGTTCCAGTCACAAAATTTGTTGCCGTGTTCCTGACTGAACCGGTGGGTGATGACGGCGGCTCGCCCCCCAGTTTCGACATCCACGGAGAGGTCGTCGGTTTCCCCGATGTGACCGGTGTTGGCAGCGGCGGCAACGGGTTCGGCGGCATCTTTCGCGACGTCGTACAGTTGTATCGATAGGGGCAGAGTGTTCATGTGTATTCGCCTCAGATCCCCTTTCAAACGCTTCGCCAAAAACGAAGATGGCGCGATCCTTGTCGAGTTTGGCCTTGTCATGCCGATTATGCTGCTGCTGTTGGCGGTAACCCTGGAATCCGCACGCCTTATGTGGTCGTACCAGTCGGTCATTGCCGGGGTCCGGGATGCCAGCCGATACATGTCGCGCGTCACGCCCTCGGATATCTGTTCGTCTGGCGGAACAGTCGCGGGGCTCAGCACAACTCTGAAAGGGATTGTCGAGCGTGACATTCACGGCAACAGCCTGTTTCCGCCCAGCATAACCGTCAACTCGGTAACGCCCAGCCTATCCTGCGTGTCCGGCACGTATCGCATGAACCCGGCGCCTGTCGGTCAGGTAAGCGCCAATATCACCGTTCAGTTTCCGCTAGGGGGCATTCTGAAGCTTTTCGGCAGCGGCGCGTCATCGATAACCACCGACGTCGCTGACACATCGCGGATATTTGGCCAATGACATGGTTGCGGAATAATCGCGCCACCTGGCGCCAGGTCGCGGACACGTTGCTGCGCGACCAAAATGGTGGGGTTCTTGTTGAATTTGCCGTGGTGGTGTCCCTGTTTTCCTTCCTGTTCCTGGCATTGCTGGACTTTGGTCGGCTGTCATACAGCGGAGTGAACGCGCAGAAGGCGGCACAGCTGGCGGCGCGCATCGCTGTGGTGCGCCCTGCGGCATGTCCGGGTGTGCCACAAACCCACACGCGGGGAACATCCGCGTTGTCCCCTCGCTTTGGCACCCCATGCAGTGCGTCGGCTGGCGTATGTGCCGACCCGGTAACGCCACCTTGTGCGGGTGACGCCGCCAACGCCACAGCATCTGAAATCTGGGGGCGCATCAACCCGTTGCTGCCCCCCGGCACGACGATTGACGCCCTGCAGTTTTCCTATGATTTCAATTCCAATCTGGGCTTCCTGGGTGGCCCTTACACACCCATGGTCACGGTTGAGCTGAACCTGAATGATTTTCAGTTCGTGTCGCCGCTGGCCGCACTTGCAAACGCCGCAGGCGCGACCAGCAGCACAATTCCTTCAACAGCCGGGTTTTCCAATTTCAGCGTTTCGCTGCCTGCCGAAGACCTGGCATCAGGAGAGTCAGGTTAATGGTTAAGAACGTTTCTAGTCTCAATTCACATTCCGTCATGCTTGTATCTGAAAGCGAAACCGTCGCTCAGGTGGTCGCCAATGCCTTTCCCGCCGGTCAAAACAACGAAATCTCCGAGAATGCGGGTTCGTTCAAAGCGTTGAACGGTACGGCGCGCAATCTGGCATTCAAGCATGACCTGGTTATTTTCGAAATCGACCCCTGCGACGCGGGCGAGGTTCTGGCCGTCAAAGACCTCCTGACCCATCGGCAAGATGACACCTTATTTGTCGCGCTGACGCAGAATGACGTTTCGATCTCGGTCGCCCGCGAGTTGCGGAAAATCGGCATCGACGAAGTTCTGCCCCTGTCCATTGATGAGGATGGGCTGAAAGCTGCGGTAGCAGAAAAAATCTCCTCCCGATCACTTCCGCAGGGATTCATTCAAAATGGTCCCTCTGCCCTTGGCACCGTCATTCCGGTTGCAAAATCCCGCGGTGGGATCGGAGCGTCAACGGTCGCGGTAAACCTTGCCTGCTCGCTGGTGGGCGGGAAAGGATCCTTCCTGAGGAAAAAGGCGAAAAACCGCGTCGCGCTTCTGGATTTTGATCTGCAATTCGGAAACGCGAACGTGTTTCTCGATCTTGAAGATAACGGGGGATGCCTCCAACTCATCGAAAATCAGGAAGAGCCGGATGATCATTTCCTGACGTCGATCCTTCAGAACCACGCGCTCGGTATTGATGTGTTGTGCGCGCCCGCGCCGTTGGTTCCGCTTCAGTCCATACGACCGGGCCTGATCGAAGGGATGCTCGACCTGCTTCAGCGCCGGTACGATTATGTTGTCATCGACCTGCCCTGTGCCGTTGTGGAATGGGTCGAACCCATTTTCAAACGCGCGAACCAACTGGCGCTGGTAACTGACACCACGGTTCCATGCGTTCGCCAGACCCGGCGCCTGATCGATTTCTATCGCGAGGCGAACGTGGCCCTGCCGGTCGAGGTTGTCGTGAACCGCGAGCGGAAGACGTTGATCAAACCTGCACATGTTCGCGAGGCTGAAAAGGTGCTGGAAACGAAACTGAAGCACTGGCTGCCGGACAATCCCAAGATTGCGCGAAACGCGGTCGATCTGGGACGACCGATTGTGGACATGAAGCCGCATTCGGACCTTGGCAAGGCCCTGACGAAACTGGCTGCGTCCATGTCCGAAGGCACCCGGCCAGCCGCACAAAAAACTGTATAATGGGAGATCGCCGTGTTTAACGAGTACAAATCACGCCGGGCCGCGTCCAAGTCGAATGTGTTGGTTCTGGAACGGCCAATCGAGGTACCAATATCCAAGGCAACACCAGAACCGGTGGACGTTGACCTGCAAGCGCATCTGGAGCTTAAAAGTCGCCTGCACAGCGAGCTTCTCGACCGTCTGAACCTGTCTGTGATCGACAAGGTCGAACGATCCGAACTGAAACGTCAGATCGCTGCGCTGGTTACCGGGCTGATCGAGGCCGAACGCCTTCATTTACGGTCCGAGGCATTTACAGCCCTTGTTGATGAACTCATTCACGAAGTGATGGGTCTGGGCCCGCTGGAACCTCTTCTGGAAGACCCGACCATCAACGACATTCTCGTCAACTCTTATGATCAGGTCTACGTGGAACGCTTTGGCCTGCTCGAGCAATCGTCCGTGCGCTTTCGCGACGAACGCCATCTGCTTCGGATCATTGACAAAATCGTCAGCCGGGTCGGCCGTCGTATCGATGAATCCCAGCCATGGGTCGATGCGCGTCTGGAGGACGGAAGCCGGGTCAACGCGATTATTCGCCCGTGTTCAGTTGATGGACCGGCGTTGTCGATCCGCAAATTCTCGCGCAATCCCCTGACCATCGACAAGCTGGTCCAGCGGGACAGCATGAACGAACAGGCAGCCAAGCTACTGGCTGCGCTGGTCGAAGCCAGGCTGAACATTCTGATTTCGGGCGGTACCGGTTCCGGCAAGACAACAATGCTGAACGCCGTTTCATCCTTTATCGACGGCAAGCAGCGTATCGTGACAATCGAAGATGCGGCCGAACTTCAGTTACAGCAAAGCCATGTCGTTCGCTTGGAAACCCGTCCCCCCAACTCGGAAGGTCAAGGGGTGATCACGCAGCGGGATCTGGTGCGCAACGCGCTCAGGATGCGGCCTGACCGCATTATTGTCGGCGAAGTCCGTGGTTCCGAATGCTTTGACATGCTTCAGGCCATGAATACAGGACATGACGGCTCCATGACGACCGTACATGCGAACTCGGCCCGCGATGCACTCAGCCGGGTCGAACAGATGGTGACGATGCTGGGGGCGGATTTGCCCGTCAGAACCATCCGGTCTCAAATCGCCTCGGCCATTCAGATCGTCCTGCAACTCAGCCGTCTGAGCGACGGGACACGCAGGGTCGTCAGTATTTCCGAAATCACGGGCATGGAAGACGACACGATCACGATGCAGGACATCTTTGTCTTCAAACGCCGTGGCAAGTCTGAGAATGGCGACGTTCTGGGAGAATTCCTGCCAACCGGAATACGGCCAAAATGCTTCGACCAGCTGGTAGCGGCTGGTGTTGATGTGGACACCAACATGTTTATTCACGGGGCAACGGCATCATGATTGACTTTCAGCCCAATACACTGAACATCCTGATCTATATTTCGATTTTTCTGGGAATTCTGCTCGCCTACGAAGGCGTTCACCAGCTTCTGGCGCGCAAGGAAACGCATGGCGAGGCCAGAAACCGCCGTATGAAACTGATCCAGAACGGGGCTTCGACGGATCAGGTGTTGCAGCTGCTCCGCGATCCGGCGATGCTGGCTGCTGGTGAAAAAGCCGGGCTGATTACGCGGTTTCGCCGTCTGCTTGTGCAAGCTGGTGTGGCGGTCAACCCGATTTGGGTGGTTCTCGCCGTCTCCCTTCTGGTTTTGATGATCTTTTTCGGGGCCTCCCGGTTCCTTGCCCTGGAACTGGCGGTCATTCTGAGCGCAGTTTTCGGCCTCATCAGCCCGATCATCCTGCTGGTCGCCGTGAAAGACGCCCGCGCGAAGAAACTGACGAAACAACTGCCTGACGCGTTAGACCTGATGGCCCGGGGGCTGAAAGTGGGCCACCCCGTCGCGGTGACGGTTGGAAACGTTGCCTCTGATCTACCGGATCCGATCGGGTCAGAGTTTGGCATCATCAAAGACCAGATCAACTATGGTGATGACGTCGCGACCGCCTTTCACGACTTTGCGCAACGGGTCGGAACAGAGGATGCAAAATACCTTGCCGTAAGTATCGGCATTCAGCATGGAACCGGCGGCAACCTGTCTCGCGTTCTAAGCATTCTGTCCCAGACCATCCGGGACCGGCACACGATGCAAAAGAAGATCAAGGCAATCTCTGCCGAAGGTCGCCTGAGCAGCCTTATCCTCACGATTTTGCCGGTCATCATTTATCTTTCGATCGAGGTCTCCTCGCCAACATTTTACGGCGACGTACGCAGCGATCCGCTGTTTCCGTATTTCGCCCAGGTGATCATTGGCCTGACAGTTGCCCAGGGTTTCATCCTGAAGCGACTGGTTAAATTCAGATTCTAAAGGGAATTGGGATATGGATATTCTTCAGGACATACTAAACGATCCGCGCGTCACACCGCAGTTGATCCTGTTGGTCGGAATCGCCCTTAGTGTTTTTTTTGTCGTCATGGGCCTTTCCGGATTTACGGCCAGTGAAAACACGGCAGCACGCCGCATGCGCGTTGGGACGGTATCACAAGGGCATGGGCAGGATTTTGACCTTATCCAGGGTGACAACAGCGACCCGCACGGGTTGCTGAAGGCCTTTGTCCCGTCGTCAAAACGCGAACGCTCCAAGATCGGCAAGCTTTTGAAACAAGCCGGAATTCGGCAAAAGCACGCCATTCGCACATATTATACCTTTCGGGTCGTCCTGGGGTTTGTGTTGCCTGCCGCGTTCGTGGCAACCATGGCTTTGCCAATCGAAACGCAAGTTCAGTTAGGGATCGCCGACCTTTTGCAGGGTGTTACGTGGGTTAACACAATGCAGGTCGTGACGGCACTGATGGTCTTGGGCTTTTATGGCCCGGCACTGTGGTTGCGCCGTCGAATAAAGAAACGCCGCCGGGCCATCGAACACAGCCTGCCAAACGCGCTCGACCTGTTGCAAGTCGCCATCGAGGCCGGGCTGGGCTTTGACGCGGCGATGATCCGGGTCTCGCATGAAATGGCCAAAGCAGCTCCGGAAATCTCGCAGGAGTTTTCGGTTCTTCAACTGGAGTTGCAGGCAGGCAAAGAACGTCAGGCCGCCTTTCTGGATATGGCGAACCGGGTCGGTATCGACGAGATGAATTCGTTCGCGAACGCCTTTTTGCAATCCAACCAGTAC
Source organism: Ruegeria sp. AE3 (assembly GCF_056542225.1). Taxonomy (NCBI): domain Bacteria; kingdom Pseudomonadati; phylum Pseudomonadota; class Alphaproteobacteria; order Rhodobacterales; family Roseobacteraceae; genus Ruegeria; species Ruegeria sp. AE3. Next base: position 989,477 of record NZ_JBQFZL010000001.1, read on the forward strand.
GGAACCAGCATATCCGCGTCATTACGCCGGTTCGCCACTGACATGCGGCTTGACCGAGAGCTTCGCGCCCAGGAGAAGGCAAACCGTCTGCCTGTGCAGATGTCTGCCGTGATGGCCATGTGCATGATGCCTGTCCTATTGCTGATTTGTCTGGCACCAATGCTGATCAGGTGGGTCAACATGTTCGGGCAAGGGTAACGCAGCGACAATGGTGTTCGCATAGCTGACTGCCCGGGAAACAGCGGACCTTAGGGGGGTCCGCTTTTCTTTTGTTCCAACAGCTCTCGACTCCGGGCCAAGGGTCGGGCTATCAGCCCGAAACATCATTTCATCGCCGAGGTCCTGCCATGATCCCCAGTTCTTTTCCCGATAGCACTGAAATCGCTCGCCTGACGGCCCGGATGCTGCTGGAGATCAAGGCTGTCCACTTCAACGCGCGCGAGCCGTTCACGCTGGCAAGTGGCCTTCCCAGCCCGACCTATATCGATTGCCGCAAGCTGATCTCCTACCCGCGCATTCGTTCCACGCTGATGGATTTTCTGACCGTTACAGTAATGCGGGACGCGGGTTTTGAAGCCTTTGACAACATTGCGGGCGGCGAAACTGCGGGCATCCCCTTTGCCGCGATGGTGGCCGAACGTATGGCGCTGCCGATGACCTATGTGCGCAAGAAGCCCAAAGGTTATGGGCGCAACGCGCGTATTGAAGGCGCAATGAGCGAAGGCGAACGCGTGTTGCTGGTCGAGGACCTGACCACCGATGGTGGTTCGAAACTGTCCTTCGTCGATGCAATCCGCGAGACCGGTGCCACCTGCGGGCATACGGCTGTGATCTTTTACTACGGTATCTTCCCCGAAACCGAGAAGACGCTGAGCGACCATGGTGTGAAGCTGCATCACCTTTGCACGTGGTGGGATGTTCTGGCCGAGGCTAAGGCGCAAAAAGCCTTTGATCAGGAAACACTTGACGGGGTCGAGGCGTTTTTGAACGACCCGCGTGGCTGGCAGGACGCGAACAAAGACTGACGTTGCGCAAACCGTTTCTCATTCAGAAACATTACGAGTAAGCCCAACGCTCCATCCACAACATGTTGACGGGGCCCTACCCCATCCTGCAATATGATGGGGTGGGAAGATATGCACAGGCTATCCCCAGAAAACATACAATTTGCGCCGACTCAGGGCGCTGCGTTATGGCCTCTGTCCAAGGGGCAAGAGAACAGCAATGAACGAGATCAGCAGTATCGAGCAGGCAGCGGCAAAGATTCAGAACGCCGAAACCATGCCGCATTCCATTGAGGCTGAACAGCAGCTTCTGGGTGCCATTCTGACGAACAACGACCTTTACGACCGGGTCGCTTCGATCATTGGGTCCGAGCATTTCTATGACCCGGTTCATGCCCGCATTTATGAGGTCGCCGCTGCACGCATTGCAAAGAACACGCTGGCCTCGCCTGTGACGTTGAAATCCTTCATGGCCGAGGATGAGGGCCTGAAGGAACTGGGCGGACCCGCCTATCTTGTCAAACTGGCCGGCGCGTCGATCAGTGCCTTTGCGGTACATGATTACGCCCAGATGATCTATGACCTCGCCATCCGGCGCGAGTTGATCCGCTTGGGCCGCGACATCTCCGACAAGGCCGCGCGGGTTGATGTAGCCAGCGAACCGAAAGAACAAATCGTCGAGGCCGAGCAACAGCTTTATCAGCTTTCCGAGCAGGGCCAGACCGAACAGGGGTTCCAGTCCTTCCTCAAGGCGGTCACAGAAGCCGTCAATGTTACCAACGAAGCCTACCAGCGCGGTGGCGGCATGGCTGGGATCTCGACCGGTCTGGTCGATCTCGACAAACAACTGGGTGGTCTTCACCCCTCGGACCTGATCATTCTCGCGGGTCGTCCGTCGATGGGGAAAACCTCGTTGGCGACCAACGTGGCCTTCAACGTGGCTAAAGCGTACAAACGCGGTCTGAAACCGGATGGTTCCGAAGGCGCGATTGACGGCGGGGTCGTCGGCTTTTTCTCACTTGAGATGAGCGCCGAACAGCTGGCCGGGCGCGTTCTGGCTGAGGCGTCCGAAATCTCCAGCCACAAAATCCGTCAGGGCGACATGACCGAGGCCGAATTCCGCCGTTTCGTGGATGCGGCCAAACAACTTGAAGCCTGCCCGCTTTTTATCGACGACACGCCCGCCCTTCCGATTTCTCAGCTTGCCGCCCGCGCGCGCCGGTTGAAACGCACGCATGGGCTGGACCTGCTGGTGATCGACTATCTGCAACTGTGCCGCGGCATGTCCGACAATCGGGTTAACGAGATTGCCGAGATTTCGATGGGCATGAAAGCAATCGCCAAAGAACTGAACATTCCGGTGATTGCCCTGTCGCAGCTTTCCCGCCAAGTCGAAAACCGCGACGACAAACGTCCACAGCTGTCTGACCTGCGTGAATCAGGCTCGATCGAACAGGACGCCGATGTAGTGATGTTCGTGTTCCGCGAAGAATACTACAAAGAACGTGAAAAACCCGGCGATCACGAGCTTGAGAAGATGGAAGAATGGAAGCAGGCCATGGAACGCCTGCACGGCAAGGCCGAGATTATCGTTGGCAAACAGCGCCACGGTCCAATCGGCACGGTCGAGCTGTCATTCGAGGCGCAATTCACCCGGTTTGGCAATCTGGTCAAGCCCTGGCAGCAGGGTGGCGAGATCGAAGGTTATTGATCGCGAAAGGACAGCCTTGCCTGGGTTTTCCTGACCTTCATTTGATTGCTGGCAAAGCAAAAAAGGTTCTCTGAACCTTTCGCGCCATTCAGGATCTGGTGCGCGAGCCGAGAATGGGTCCGCCCGCCTGTTTTCTGACAGATTGAACCCCGCACTCACCAAAGCGTCGGATTGTTCAACGCAGACACGCATTGCGACGGGCCGCCAAATGGCGCAAGGGCCTGACCATCCAGCGACTGCCCCAGCCAGCCATGCGGATGGCTCAGCTTCAGCGGCGGTTGTGCAGTGGCCTCAGAAATCTGTTCAAAACCTGTTTTTCGATAGTAAGCGGGATCACCGTAGGTGAGCGCCACGTTCACGCCTGATGTCCGCAGGCAATCCAAACCATACGCGATCAAAACCTGTCCAATCCCGGCTTTTTGCTTGTCTGTTCTGACAGCCATTGGCGACAGGATAAAAACCCGGCGCGCATCCTGTGGAAACAGCATTCGGGAAAAGATGGCACAGCCGAGCAACACCTGATCGCGTCGCGCGGTGCACACCATCAGATCCTGTGGTGGGGTGGTATCGATCAACTCTTGCACGAAAGCTTCGATAACAGCCCCATCGTCCGGGCTTTCCGACGCCGAAAAAACTTCTGCGAAAAACCGGGCTGTTTCGGACTGGTCTGGCGTTTGATCGGTATAAAAATCCATGATTTCCTCGGCATATGCCGCAGCACCGTTTATTGCCGCGATGGGACGATCTTGTTCACAAGATCACTTTAACACCTATGTGAAGACAATCCTGAAAACCGCTTAACACAGCAGTAAGTCGCCAAAATGCCTGCTTTTTTGGGTGTTTTCCGCCGTATCTGTCGTTTGATGGGTGCAATCTGTCGCGGAAAAAGCCCTTTCCCTCTTGACCTTGGACGGCGCAATGTCATGAACAGTCCCATGAGTACTGCACGTTTGACGATCAATCTTCAGGCACTCGCCAGAAACTGGCGGGCACTCGACGCGAAAACCGGGGTCGAAACCGGCGCCGTTGTCAAGGCGGATGCCTATGGGCTGGGCGCAGGACCTGTCAGCGACACGTTGGCAGAAGAAGGCGTTCGCAAGTTTTTCGTGGCTGCCGCAGAAGAAGGCACAACCGTTCGCGAGGCAGTTGGCCCCGGCTCGATGATTTTCGTTTTTTCTGGACATATGGAGGGCGATGCCGATCTGCTGCGCGGCAACGACCTGATACCGCTGATCAACTCGCCGGAACAGTTTCAACGCCACACAGAGGCCCTGCCCGACCACACGTTTGGTATCCAACTGGACAGTGGCATGAACCGGCTTGGTCTTGAACCTGCCGACTGGGCAGAGTTGCGCTCCAAAGCCGAAGCCTTGAACCCGGCGCTCATCATGTCTCATCTGGCCTGCTCGGACGAGCCGGACCATCCGATGAACCAGCAACAACTGAAAACCTTCCGCGAGATGACTGATGGGGTCGCCGCGCCGCGCTCTCTGGCAGCGACGGGCGGGATGCTTTTGGGGCCTGAGTTTCATTTCGATTTCTGTCGCCCAGGCATCGGCCTTTACGGTGGCATGCCCTTTGCCGGTGCAAAACCGGTCGTAACCGTTGACCTTCCCGTCATTCAGGTGCGTAGGTTGGCCGTGGGCGAGACCGTGGGTTACGGAAACACCTGGGTGGCGCGACGGCCATCCCGGATCGCCACTGTTGCTGCCGGCTATGCAGATGGCCTGCATCGCGCCATTGGCGGCGGCATCGACACATTTGCGGGCGACCAACCCTGCCCGGTTGTTGGACGTATCTCGATGGACCTGATCACCGTGGACGTCACAGACCTGCCGAAAGACCCGGAGCGTCTGCGCATTCTCAACGGTCATCAAACCGTTGATGATCTGGCCGAGGCCGCTGGTACGATCGGCTATGAAATCCTGACATCAATGGGCAATCGCTATTCGCGGGGCTACGTCGAATGAACCCAATCAGCGCGCTGGGGGGGCTGGGCCGCACCGTGCTGGGCCTGCTTGCGGCCTTTGGCCGGGTGGCCCTGTTCGCGCTTGATGCAGTGTCGCACATCTTGCGCCCGCCTTTCTATCCGCGTGAATTCGGGATGGCCCTGCTGAATATCGGCTGGTTGTCCCTGCCCGTCGTCGGCCTGACCGCCATTTTCACCGGCGGCGCGCTGGCCTTGCAAATCTATGCGGGCGGTGCGCGGTTCAACGCCGAAGCCGTCGTGCCCCAGATTGTCGCCATCGGCATGGTGCGAGAACTTGGCCCGGTGCTGGTCGGCCTGATGATCGCCGCGCGCGTGACCTCGTCCATCGCGGCCGAGATCGCCACGATGAAAGTGACCGAACAGATTGACGCTCTGGTCACGCTCTCCACTCATCCGATGAAATACCTTACTTCTCCGCGTGTACTGGCCGCCCTGATCACCGTGCCTGCGCTGGTCGCCGTAGGTGACGTTATCGGGATTGCGGGCGGGTACACTGTCGCCACGCAGAACCTGGGCTTCAACCCGGCGGCGTATCTGAAAAACACCGTCGATTTCCTTGAGATGCGCGACATTGTATCGTCTCTGGTCAAAGGCGCGGCCTTTGGCGTGATCGCGGCTATCATGGGTTGCTATTACGGCATGAACTCGGGCCGCGGCGCACAGGGTGTCGGTCGCGCAACCAAAGGGTCGGTCGAGGCCGCAGCCGTGTTGATCCTCGCCGCAAACTTTGTTCTCACAGGGGTGTTTTTCTCACTATGATCCGGATGGAGAACGTAGAAAAAGCCTTTGGTGACAACCACGTATTGCGTGGAATGAATCTTGAGATTCCCAAAGGAACCTCGATGGTCATCATCGGCGGCTCGGGCACCGGGAAATCTGTTGCCCTGAAATGTATCCTGGGTCTGATCAAACCCGACAACGGCATGATCTATGTCGACGGCAAAGACGCGTCCAAAGGCGACCGCGACGCGTTTCTGGCGCGGTTTGGCATGCTGTTTCAGGGCGGTGCGCTGTTCGACTCGCTGACCGTCTGGCAGAACGTCGCCTTCCGCCTGCTGCGTGGATCCCTGAAACGCCCCACCGAAGAAGCGCGCGAGATCGCAATCGAAAAACTGCGCCGCGTGGGCCTGAAATCGGACGTGGCGGACCGCTTTCCGGCAGAACTGTCAGGTGGCATGCAAAAACGCGTGGGCCTTGCCCGCGCCATCGCCGCCGAGCCCGAGATCATCTTTTTTGATGAACCCACCACGGGCCTCGACCCGATTATGTCCGGCGTCATCAACGACCTGATCCGCGAAATCGTGACAGAGATGGGCGCCACCGCGATGACCATCACCCACGACATGAGTTCCGTCCGCGCCATTGCCGACAACGTGGCGATGCTGCACGGAGGCGTCATTCAGTGGACTGGACCAGTCGGTCAAATGGATGCCTCGGGTGATCCTTATGTGGAACAGTTTATCAGCGGGAGTGCCGAGGGGCCGATTGAGGCGGTGCGGTGATGGCAGTGATGCTGGACAAATAAATCAAAAAAAACCATCGACGGAAATCTGACAGTTTCGCGTTAAACCAGAGCAACGTTATAGTTTGTCGGAGCTTCCCCATGCCCACTTCGTATTCTCGCGCGCAAATCGCCCTTCACTGGGTCATTTTCGTTCTGATCGCAATTCAGTTTCTCTTTCACGAGCCGATGTCTGATGCCTGGGATCAATTCGAACGCGGATTGCCTATCTCTATTCAAGCACCAGTTGCTCTCCATGTGCTCGGAGGGTTGCTTGTCCTTGCACTCGCGATTTGGCGGATTGCATTGCGCCTGACCCGCGGCGCGCCACCGCTTCCGGATAAAGAAACAGCCGCGATGAAGCTCGCCGCGCATGCCACGCACTTCTCACTCTATGCGTTGATGGTATTGGTGCCCGCCTCAGGTGCCCTGGCCTGGTTTGGTGGGATAGCAGCGTCCGCCGAAGTGCATGAGATCCTGAAAACGCTAATGCTCGTTCTGATTGTCTTGCATTTCCTGGCCGCCTTGTTCCATCAGTTCATTCTCAAAACCAATCTGATGGCTCGTATGAAGCGCGCAAGATAAACTACTGAACAAGCATCCTTGAACCCACGATCCAACACCGTAATGTCAGGCGGTCAAACATAATAGCGTTGGCCGCCATGATATTGCGTTTCGCAACCCTGTCACTTTTGGTTTTCTACCCCATCGCGTGGTTCGCCCCGCTGATGCGCGCAGGGTTTCTGCCGATCTTTGGCCTTAGCGAAATCAGCGTCATCACCGGCCTCCAGTCGCTTTGGAAATCCGACATCTTCCTTGCGCTGGTCGTCACCATCTTCGCCCTTTTCGCCCCCTACATCAAAACCATCGGCACGGCGCTGATCCAATGGAACCTGCTGGATGCCCGTGTGCAGCCTGCGCTCAACATCCTCGGCAAGCTGGCGATGGCCGACATATTCCTGATCGCGCTATACATCACGCTGGCCAAAGGCATCTCTTACGCCACTGTTGAGACCGCATGGGGTCTTTACCTTTTCACCGCCTGCATCCTTGCCTCCATCGCTTTGGGCATTCTCACCGAACGCCACTGCAAAACCAACGCCCGGACATAGGGCGCTGACGAAGAGGAAAGCCCTGCAAGGGCTTGAAGAACCGCCCGTCCTCGGGCACCAAGACGTCATGGCAAAACCAACCTTCTCCTGCTCCGCCTGCGGCGCATCCCATTCCCGCTGGTCGGGCCGCTGCGACGGATGCGGCGAGTGGAACTCGATCATCCAGGACGTACCTCTGTCGGCAGGCCCAGCCAAGAAATCGCTGGGCTCGAAACGCGGGCGGTCGATGACGCTCACCGACCTGTCGACCGAGGAAACCCCGCCACCCCGCACACTCTGCGGAGTGGAAGAGTTGGACCGGGTGCTTGGTGGCGGGCTTGTTCCCGCATCTGCCCTGTTGGTGGGCGGCGACCCCGGCATCGGTAAATCCACCCTGCTGCTGCAAGCGGCTGCCCGATTTGCCCGTGCTGGCGTCAAGACGATCTATGTCTCGGGTGAAGAAGCCAGTGCGCAGGTTCGCATGCGGGCGCGCCGCCTTGGGCTGGAAAATGCGCCGGTGCAACTTGCTGCCGAAACCAACCTGCGCGACATTCTTACCACGCTTGAAGCCGAGAAACCCGGTCTGGCGATCATCGACTCGATCCAGACCATGTGGGCCGACAATGTCGACAGCGCGCCGGGGTCCGTGTCGCAAGTCCGGGCGGCTGCTCATGAATTGACCGCCTTTGCGAAACGGCACGGCGTGTCGATCATCATGGTCGGACACGTGACCAAGGATGGCCAGATTGCGGGCCCCCGTGTTGTCGAACACATGGTCGATACGGTTCTGTATTTCGAGGGCGAGCGCGGCCATCAGTTTCGTATTTTGCGGGCGGTCAAGAACCGCTTTGGTCCCGCCGACGAAATTGGCGTGTTCGAGATGACGGGCAAAGGGCTCGCGCAGGTCACCAACCCCTCGGCCTTGTTCCTGTCGGAACGCGGTACGCCCAGCCCAGGCTCTGCCGTCTTTGCCGGGATTGAGGGCACACGGCCCGTTCTGGTCGAATTGCAGGCCCTTGTCGCCCCGTCCCCCCATTCACAGCCGCGCCGGACAGTGGTGGGATGGGACAGCGGGCGGTTGGCGATGATCCTTGCCGTTCTTGAAGCGCGTTGCGGCATTCCTTTTGCGGGTCTCGACGTCTATCTGAACGTGGCCGGTGGGTTGAAAGTCAGTGAACCCGCCGCCGATCTGGCCGTGGCTGCTGCATTGCTGAGCGCACGCGAAGACACAGCCCTGCCCGCAGACACCGTCGTTTTCGGGGAAATCTCGCTGTCAGGGGCACTTAGACCGGCTCCGCAGACAGAAAACAGGTTGAAAGAAGCACAAAAACTTGGTTTCACAGCGGCAATAGCTCCGGCAGGTGGCAAAACCGGTACTGTGGCAGGTCTGACACTCACCCGACCCTCTGATTTGGTGGGGTTTGTTGGCGAAACCTTCGGAGCAGGTTAAAGTCGCGCCTTGAGGGGCAGAAAAAGAACAGGCGAGGGCCATGGAAGGTTTTACAATAATCGACGGGGTAGTTGCCCTGATCATCGTGCTGTCAGGCTTGCTGGCCTACTCGCGTGGTTTCATGCGCGAAGTTCTGGCCATCGCGGGTTGGGTTGCGGCGGCCGTTCTGGCGTTCATCTTCGCCCCGCAGGCTGTACCTCTGGTCAAGGAAATCCCGGTCGTCGGAGATTTCTTGCGTGACAGTTGTGAATTGTCTGTGATCACCGGGTTTGCAGCGGTCTTTGCGGTGGCGCTGATCGTGGTCAGTATCTTCACACCGCTGTTTTCATCGCTGGTTCAGCGTTCGGCCCTTGGCGGCCTGGATCAGGCTTTGGGGCTGTTCTTCGGCATCGCTCGTGGCATCCTTCTGGTTGCGATTGCATTCTTCGTTTACGACACCGTCATGACCGGCCAGTCTTACACAATTGTTGATGAAAGCCGGTCGGCCAAGGTGTTTGAACAGTTCAGCGGCCAGATTGAGGAACAAAACCCCGAGGCGGCTTTGGGCTGGGTTACGACTCAGTATGAACAGCTGGTCGCCAGTTGCACGGCAGGAAACGCTGAACCGGCAACAACTGCGCCTTCCAACGGCTGATAGGCAGTTCACCAATTCATGAAAGCCCGGCGCTGCCGGGCTTTTTTGCTGCAGATCAGACAAACCCCTCTCCACCGCACACGGTGCAGCGGATTGTTTTCAAGCCAAAGCATCCGTCACATCGACTGAAAACCGGTTTTCCAAAGATATCTCTGCTTTTGGCGACCTCGCCTGCTCCGTTACAGATCTGGCACGACGCGCGCCCCAATCCCCTGCACCGATGGCACCGCTGCCTGATCCGTTCCTGGTTCTTGTGAGGAGGTTTATGTTGCCACATTCAGGTCCCCCCGAGGTGCTGAGATTTAGCAGTTATGTATGCAATCAAATGCATGACAGCACATATGTTTGCGCATGTCACCATCTTCGTTTTTCTACATCGACATGCGCAAACTTGGCCTGCGGCATTTGGCTATTGTGATCCTTTGATGACAGCCACGCCAATAGGCATTATGTGGGGGCCAACCCGCCACGGAATCGGAGCCACCGATCTTGTACTTTCTGTATGAATGCGCGCTGATCGCAGTGATGGTCGCCCTAACGGCGTCTTGTTCCTGCGTAGCGAACATTTCCGCGCTGAAGATGCAGAAAGTCCGGTGCCGAACTGCGGTCAATCCTCGAATGAAATCGTCATAGAAGTTGGAGCCCCTTAAATGTGTGGGATTTTAGGAATCGCAAGCCGGACACATGATGTCTTTGCTGAGATCTATGACGGGTTGCTGATGTTGCAGCACCGGGGTCAGGATGCCTCCGGGATCGTGACCTACAACGGCGAATTCTTCCGGGAAAAGAAAGCCAATGGGTTGGTCAAGGACGTGTTCAACGCCCAGGATGCTGAAACCCTTCTGGGTCATATCGGCATGGGTCATGTTCGTTATCCCACGGCCGGATCACTCAGCGCGGCCGAAGCGCAACCTTTCTTCGTGAACGCACCCTACGGTATCTATCTTGTTCACAACGGCAACATCACCAACACAGCGGAACAGCGCGAGAAAGTGACCGGGAAATATAGTCGCCACCTGCGCACCACATCGGATTCGGAAATCCTGCTGAACGTGCTGGCCGACAAAGTGGCTGACGCCATCAAGGTGAACGGCAATTCGGATCCGATCCGAAACATCTTTGCCGGTGTGAAGATGACGATGGAGCGGGTTCAAGGTGCCTACTCGGTAATCTGTCTGGTGGCTGGTGTTGGCATGCTGGCGTTCCGCGACCCATATGGCATTCGGCCCCTGTCGGTCGCAAAGCGCAATGTCGACGGTCAGGGGGACGATTATGCCTTTGCTTCGGAAGACGTGGCCTTTGGCATCAACAGTTTTGAGAAGCTGCGCGATCTGCGCCCGGGCGAGGCCATCCTGATCGACCTGAAAGGCAACATGCACGAGTTTCAGGCGGTCGAAGGCAAGCTGACGCCCTGTATCTTCGAGTATGTGTATCTGGCACGTCCGGATTCACTGCTGGACGGAGTCTCGGTTTATAAAACCCAGATGCGCATGGGACAGACGCTGGCGAAACAAATTCAGGACTCGGGCCTGGAAATCGACCGGATCATTCCCGTACCCGACAGCGCCCGCCCCGTGGCACTGGAAGCGGCTAAAATCACCGGCATCCCCTATCGCGAGGGGTTGGTGAAGAACCGCTATGTCGGGCGTACCTTCATCATGCCGGGTCAGGCCGAGCGACAGAAATCCGTGCGCCGCAAGCTGAATGCCGTTCCGCTGGAATTCGAAGGTCACCGCGTTCTGTTGATCGACGATTCCATCGTGCGGGGCAACACCATCAAAAAGATCGTTCAGATGTGCCGCGACGCTGGGGCAAAGAAGGTTTATGTGGCCAGCGCTTCGCCGCCGGTCAAATACCCCAATGTGTATGGCATCGACATGCCGACCAAGGCCGAGCTGATCGCAAATGGCAAAGAGATCGAAGAGATCCGTGAAGAGCTGGGCGCCGATGCGCTGTTCTATCAGCATTTGGAGGACCTGATCTGGGCCGCCCAGGAAGGCAACCCGGACATCCAAGGATTTGATTGTTCCTGCTTTGACGGCAATTACATTACCGGCAGCGTCAGCGCGGATTACCTGGACAGTCTGGAAAACAGCAGCCGTGTCAGCCAGAAACGCGCGGATATGCAGGTTCCGGGCGGGTCCTGGAATGCGGCCAAACTCGCCTCAGGCTGAAAGACCCCACCCATTTATGGCACGCCTGGATTCTGTTCAAACAGCGAATCAAACCGTTCGACATACAGATAGGACAGCCCTGTTAAGTATGGCTCGCATCTAAACTATTCCGCCGATGAGTGGAAATCTGCCACAACCCGGCGGTGAATCTTGCACGATCACAAGGGCTAACAAAAGGGTCGCTACGTCGTGAAGCGTCGTGTCTGTGAGGGTCTTTTGCTTACCTGATCGTTTTGTTATCGGACCGCAACCACTCACACAAATAAGGGGTTCGGAACTCACGCCGGGCCACGGACCATGTCAAACACCAATGTCAAAAGCGCGGCCACGCAGCAGGGCGCGTTAAACAAGAACTCTGTTTCTGTCCTGGGTGTGTTCGGGCCCAAAACCGATCTGCACGCCTTGGTACGCCTGTCATCGGGCCGCGTGAAAGAGGTTGAACCCGGAAGCCGTGTCGCCTCGGGCATGGTAGTTGCAATTGATGAACAGGGAATCATGCTGCGACAAAGCGGCCAGACCAAGCGGATCGCCATTCCCGGCAGCTAATCGCGACTTGACGCCCCTCGCGCAGGGGTTCAAACCGCAGCCATGACCGATCAGACAAAAATCGCCCTTATCACCGGGGCCTCTCGCGGGTTGGGCGCTGCGCTGGCCGAAGCGTTGGCACCTGAATACCATATCGTCGCCGTCGCCCGAACCACCGGCGGGCTGGAAGAGCTGGACGACCGAATCAAGGCGAAGGGCGGGTCAGCCACTCTGGCCCCCATGGACATCACCGATCCAAACGCCATGGCGACCCTGTGTCGTGGCATCCATGACCGTTGGGGTAAGGTCGACCTGTGGATGCACACAGCCATCCACACATCAGCACTGACACCGGTGCATTTTGTTGACCCCAAGGAATGGGCCAAGGCGATCAACACAAATGCAAACGCGACCTCGGTTCTGATTCCCTATGTCTCACCCCTTCTGGGCGAGAATGGCCATGCGGTGTTTTTTGACGATCCAAAGGCTGGCGAGAAGTTTTATGGCATCTACGGTGCCACCAAGGCCGCGCAGATGGCTCTGGCCCGCAGCTGGGCCGTCGAGACCGAACGCACCGGTCCGCGGGTTTCGGTTGTCGAACCCGCGCCGATGCCTACGGCCGTCCGCGCGCGGTTTCATCCCGGGGAAGACCGGAGCGTTCTGAACAGCACCAAGGATGAAGCTGCACGGATTCTGGCACTTCTTTAGGAAATGGCCCTGACGGGCCATGCCTCTGGCGGGGATATTTGCAGCCAGGTGAAGCCGGGATCAGACGATATGCACGTCGTTGCGCCCGGCCAGATCGACGAAGAATTGCCAAGCGACACGGCCAGAGCGCGACCCGCGCGTGGCTTGCCACTCAATTGCCTCGGCGCGCAGGGTCTGTGCATCAACGGAAACGCCATAGGCGGCGCAATAGCGGTCGATCATCGCCAGATACTCGTCCTGATCGCAGGGATGGAACCCAAGCCACAGGCCGAAGCGATCCGACAGCGAGACTTTTTCTTCGACCGCCTCGGAAGGATTGATGGCGCTGGACCGTTCGTTTTCGATCATATCCCGCGGCATCAGATGGCGGCGGTTCGAAGTGGCGTAGAAGACCACATTTTCCGGCCTGCCTTCAATGCCGCCATCCAGAACAGCCTTGAGAGATTTATAATGCTGGTCATCGTGGCTGAACGACAGGTCATCGCAAAACAGTATGAACCTGTAGGGTGCTGCGCGCAGATGGTTCAGCAACCGTGCGACCGTTCCCATATCCTCGCGCTGCAATTCGACCAGCTTTAGATCGGCGTAATCAGCGCTCAGTGAGCCGTGCACGGCCTTTACAAGGCTCGACTTTCCCATCCCCCGCGCCCCCCAGAGCAGCGCATTATTTGCCTTGTACCCTGCTGCAAACCGGCGCGTATTGTCCATCAACGTGTCGCGAGAGCGATTGATGCCGACCAGAAGATCCAGATCGACCCGGTTGACTTGCGTAACAGGTTCCAGTCGTTCCGGTTCGACATGCCACACAAATGCTGGAGCAACGGCAAAATCAGGCGCCACCAAAGGAGCCGGTGCCATGCGTTCCAACGCCTCGGCGATACGGTTCAGGGCTTGGTCATCCATGTGGGCCTCCGGTTTTGTCTTGAGGGGTTCAAAGCACGTTCCAATTGGCACAACAAGAGTTTCCAATGAAAAAGGCGCGCCATTGGATGGCGCGCCCTTTTGGTTTCGTCGGCAGACTTACTTGTCGTCTTCGAACTCCTGCATCAGGTCATCATCCGCTTCCGCTTCATCATCGTAGTAACCGTCAGCGCGTAACTGATCCTCGCGTTTCTTTTCAACTCGCGCGACCAGGAAGATCGAAATCTCGTACAGACCGTACACCACCACAAACAGAATGATCTGCGTAATGACATCCGGTGGTGTGACGACTGCGGCCAGAACCAGAATGCCGACCACCGCATATTTCCGAACAGCGCCCAGCCCCTCGGCACTGACCAGTCCTGCCTTCCCCATAAGAGTCAGGAGAACCGGCAGTTGGAAACATAATCCAAAGGCCACGATGAACTTGATCGTCAGGTTCAGATATTCCTGGGCTGAGCCCTGAAACACCACACTCAGCGGTGCCGCGCTGACCCCATCGGCCACGGCTTCACCCTCAGCCCCGAATTGCTGGAACCCGAGGAAAAAGTCATAGGCCAGAGGCGTGACAACGTAGAAGGCAAAGCTTGCGCCCAGGAGGAACATAAAGGGCGAAGCAAGCATGAATGGCAGGAACGCGTTTTTCTCGGACTTGTAGAGGCCCGGTGCCACAAAGCGCCACATCTGCATCCCGATATAGGGAAATGCCAGAATGAACCCGCCCAAGAGGGATACCTTGATTGCAACAAAAAACCCTTCCTGTGGCGAGATGAAGATCAGGCCACAATCCTGCCCGCGCTCGGCCAGAACGTCACACAGGGGATTGGTCAGGAAATTGAAGATCGGCGTCGCCACTGAAAAACAGATGATCATACCGATCAGAAACGCCACAACGCTGTGGATCAGCCGTGTGCGCAGTTCGGCCAGATGTTCGATCAACGGGGCCGAAGAATCGTCAATCTCGTCGGTTTTGCTCATGTCTTGCTTTCAGTGTTCAGCGCGGCTTCGGCCTCTTCTGCCTTGGCCAGCGCATCGGCTGCTTCTTTGGCTTTGCGCTCGGCGGTGGCACGGGCGGCTGATGCCTGTACCTTTTTGGCCTGCTCGGCCCGCTCGGCCGCCAGTTTACCCGTTTCGCTGTCAGGGTCGAACTTTGTCGGATCGATGCTTTTCGCCATCTCCTGCGCGGCTTGCTTGACACCGTCCATGGCCGATCCCACAGGGTTCACGGCAGCGTTGAGACCTTTCTTGATCTCATTCACTCCGGCCTGATCGGCGGCCTCGTTCATGGCGCTGCTGAACTCGCGCGCCATTCCGCGCGCCTTGCCGACAAAACGTCCGACATTGCGGAACAGCACCGGCAGGTCCTTTGGCCCCACAACGATCAGGGCAACGATGCCGATGACCAGAAGCTCGGTCCAGCCCAGATCAAACATCCGCGCTTACGCCTTGTCTTTCTCGGTTTCAGGTGTGACGTCCTTGGCCAGCTCAGAAGCGTCCTTTTCCAGCTCTTCCGAACCGTCCTTTACGCCCTTCTTGAACGCGGTGATGCCTTTGCCGACTTCGCCCATGAGCGAACTGATCTTGCCGCGCCCGAACAGAACCAGAACCACAACGGCGATCAGCAGCAGGCCAGGAAGGCCAATATTGTTGAGCATGTCTTCTCTCCTTTTTCGTCGGCACGTTTGCGCGCCGGGAACATCAACTGACTCAGTCTTTACGCCTCGATCGCTGGTCTCAAAAGGCATCTGCAACGGGTTGCGGGCAAAAATTTTGGAAAACGCGAGGAATCTAAGGGGTCGCAATTCTCAACTGACAGGTTTATGTCAGTTTCTATCCGTTAGGGATTTGGCATCGAAACAAGGTCAATGGAGATTTAAATGACCCACGTTGCTGAAATCGTCACCTTCACCCTGGCCAATGGCACCACACCGGAAGAGTTCGTGAAACTCAGTCAGGCCTCTGAGGCCTTTGTGCGCAGCGCGCCGGGCTTCGCCCATCGTCAGCTTAGCCAGGGCGAAGATGGTCGCTGGACCGATTATGTTGTCTGGACCGATTTGAAAGCGGCAGAGGACGCCGCTGCGCAGTTTCCGCAACAGGAATGTGCGGCAGGCATGATGGCGGTCATCAATCCCGATAGTATCCAGATGCGTCACGAGAAAGTCCTATGGAACATGACTGCCTAAACGCAGTCAGAACGGCGTGTCATGCGCCGCACTGACCGCCTGTTCGATATCATCCAGATCCTGCGCGATGGCAAACTGCACCGCGCGCAGGACATTGCGGACCGGCTTGAGGTGTCGGTCCGCACCATCTATCGCGACATGGATACGCTTGTTGCTTCGGGCGTTCCGGTCGAGGGAGAGCGCGGTGTCGGCTACATGGTGCGCGAGCAGATCACCCTGCCCCCATTGAACCTGACCACAGCCGAGCTTGAGGCGCTGAATCTTGGCATGGCCATCGTGGCCGAGGCCGCGGATACTGACCTGAAGGCTGCCGCACAATCGCTTGCCGACAAGATCGACGCTGTTTTGCCAACGCAGGTCGTGGCCGAGGCGGACAGCTGGAAATTCGCGGTCTACCCGTTTGCCGATGCCGCAAGGGGCCTTGCCCATATGGCACCGATCCGCGCAGCCATCAAATCACGTCAGAAACTTCACCTGTCTTATCGCCGCATCGACGGCGCTTTGACCGAACGCACCATCCGCCCGCTCCATATGGAATACTGGGGGAGGGTCTGGACCCTTACCGCCTGGTGCGAGCTGCGCAACGGATTTCGTGTTTTTCGAATCGACCTGATCGAAGCTGTTTCACCCCTTCCGGAGATCTTCGCCGACGAACCTGGAAAGCGCCTGAGCGACTATGACCCGTACGTCTGACAGGCTTCATCTTTTCAGAAATACTCTCGCCGACGGCATGGCCCGGTACGGGCCATCTAGTCTCATTTCAGATAAGGTTCCGGGTCTACGGACTCGAACCCTTTGCGGACTTCGAAATGCACATAGGCATTGTCGCCGCTCCGCAGTTGAGCCAGCTTCTGACCACGGCGTACCTTATCGCCTTTCTTGACGGTGATCTTGTCGACATTTGCATAGACAGTCAGAAGATCGTTGTTGTGCTTGACCACAATGATCGGCACCTGATCCGCGTCCGCGGTGATCGCCGCGACCGTACCGGCTTCGGCAGCAGTGACCGACGTACCCGGAGCGGCAGCGATGTCGATGCCCTCATTCTTGCCCTTGTCATAGCCGCGAATGATAGTGCCGCCAACCGGCAGGGACAGCGCGGATGTGCGCGTATTTGTTGGCGCTTCGGCGGTCACGTCGGGGGCCTCGGCCAAAGGCGCAACTTTTTCGTCCGGCAAGGGCTGCGTAGCGCTGGGTGGCGTCGGCGTCGGTGATCCCTGTCCCGGTTCCGTCACCTCCGTGGCGGGAACAGGCGCGGCACTAGCCGCATTTTGCCGGGGCGCTGGCTGGTTCTTGACCGGAATCAACAAGTACTGACCTTCACGCACGGTAAAATCAGATCCCAGCCCGTTCCATTCCGCCAGAGATTCAACCGGCACCTGGTAGAGGCGCGAGATTGTATAGGCCGTCTCACCCCGCTTGACCTTGTGCCTGACCGGCTCCGGCCCAGCTGACACAGGCGCGGGTGTTGGTGCCGGTTTCGCGGGTTCCAGTGTTGTGGTCTGAACCGAACCCGACGACGGCACCTGATCAATTGCAGACCCGGCAACCGACGCGATGTCCACACCGCTGCCAGCACCAACAGTGCGTGGCAGTGCAAGAACCTCACCCTCTCTTAGCGTGTCCGTTGTCTGAAGGCCGTTGAAACGCGAAAGCTCGCCCTCGGGCAGGCCAACCCGCGCAGCCACGTCCCGCACCGTATCGCCGCGGCGCGCCACGACCACCTGGTAGTTCGGATAGGTAATGACACCCCTGCTGTCTGGTGCCGGGCGGGATGCCGTCGCGGATTGCGCTGCATTGGTGGTCGAAAAGCCACCGATCTGCCCGCGAAGGTCATAATCCAGAGGCCCCTCGCACCCGGCCAGAATGGCCAGAGCGGCCACCCCGGTCGCACAGCGGCGCATTGCTGATTTGGATACTGCTTTCATAATTCTGTCCTCAACGCCTGCCCCTGTTACCCGGAGTTCCGGCGACCAATTCTTTAAGCCTATTACGCCTCGTCCTTTCCAAGCCCCTCCAGAAGGGGAACGAAACGGACCGACGTTAATTCGTCATAATCCAGACCATTTTCGGTGCGCGTCACTTTGATCAACTGCTGCACCGCGTCCGACTGGCCCACGGGTAGAACCATAATACCCCCGATTTTCAGCTGCGCCAAGAGCGGGCCCGGAGGATCCTCGGCTGCGGCTGTGACAATGATCCGGTCAAAAGGGGCTTGTTCCGGCAGGCCAAATGACCCGTCAGACAACATAGAAGTGATATTCGTCAGGCCCAGATCGGCAAACAGCTTGCTTGTTTCGCTCACCAACCGCCTGTGGCGTTCCACTGTATAGACCCGGCGGGCCAGTTTGGACAGGATCGCCGCTTGATAACCTGAACCTGTCCCAATCTCGAGCACCGTGTCCCGTGGTCCAACGTTCAGGGCCTGCGTCATCAGACCTACGACCGACGGTTGACTGATCGTCTGACCGCAGGAAATCGGCAACGGCATGTCCTCGTAAGCGCGCCCTGCGAACAGGCCGGTGACAAAGCGACCGCGGTCCACCTGCTCCATCGCAGCCAGCACGCGCGCATCCGTGACCCCCCGTTTGCGCAGGGCAAACAGGAATTGCATTACGGTTTCAGGGTCCAGTCCGCTCATTCGACCGCCTTCAATGCCTCCAGCATGTCATGCGCAGTCAGGTCAGCGCGCATCGGCGTGACCGAGATATAGCCTTCCAGATTGACGGCCGCATCCGTTCCGGGCGCGGTCGGATTGTGTTGATAGCCACCCTTTATCCACAGGAACCGTCGCCCCGAAGGCGAACTGTGCGGTTCGACCGAAAAACGCGTGTCGCGCCGAAACCCCTGCGCCGCAATCCGCGTGCCCAGAACATCGTCTGCCTGAACCGGTGGGAAATTCACGTTGTAGAACAGCCGGTAATCATCTTGTTCTGCCGGAGTTGCGTCCAGAATCCGGCGCACCAGATCTGCACCATACCGGGCGGCTGCCTCAAACGGGTCGTCAAGGCCCAGGTTGCGGGGGCCAAAATATTGCGACAGGGCAATCGCTGGGACGCCCTGCAATGCCGCTTCCATCGCGCCGCCGATCGTACCGGAATACAACGTGTTTTCAGCCGAGTTATTGCCCCTGTTCACGCCCGATAGAACCAGATCGGGAGGGGTATCCAACATAACGTCGTGAAGCCCTGCCAAAACACAATCCGCAGGTGAACCTTCGGCTGCAAAGCGCCGCTCGCCCAGCTTGGCGACCATCATCGGGTGGGTATAGCTGATGCAATGTCCGACCCCGGACTGTTCAAACGCGGGTGCGACCACCCAGACCTCTCCATCCGGTCCGGCCAGTTCAGCTGCAATCGCCTCAAGCGTGATCAAGCCCGGGGCATTGATCCCGTCGTCATTGGTCAGAAGAATTCGCATGTGCCCGATTTACCCCCGCGTTTGGCTCTTGATAGACCCGGGCCTGCGTTGCGGCAAGCGACGCGGCCCCGCAATCTGAGGTTTTCGCGCACCACTCGGGTGGAAATCGATGGATCAGCGCCTTGTTTCGGGGAAAACGAAGCACTTGTCGCGGCGGATGGTCAGCCACATCACCCGGCCCGGACTGGGCACAAACACGTTTGGAACCGTAGCCCTGAGGATCGAGCCATCATAGTCCATGCGAAACTCTACCAGGCTTTCATTTCCCAGAAATCGCGCGCGTTCGACGACACCACGGGCCGCAACACCGTCTGTTGGTGTCGGCAATGGCCCTCTGCCGTTGCGGTCAAAGTCCAGCTTGATGTGCTGAGGGCGAAAGACGATCTCGACATCCGTACCATTCGGAATGCCCGGTGCCAGGAACTGACCAAAGGGCGTATCCGCCAATGCGCCATTCACTTGCGCCCGCAAAACGTTGACATCACTGAAAAATGCCACCGCCGCCTTATCCGCGGGACGCGTATAGACGTTATAGGGCGCGCCCTGTTGCACGATCTTGCCACGCCGCATCAGGGCGATCTCGTCGGCCATGCGCATCGCTTCTTCCGGCTCGTGCGTGACCAGCAGTACAGCGGCATCTTCTTCCTTGAGAATGGCCAGCGTTTCGTCACGGATACCATCACGTAAACGGTTATCGAGGCCCGAAAAGGGCTCGTCCATCAGCATGATGCGCGGGCGCGGCGCCAGGGCACGCGCCAACGCCACGCGTTGTTGCTCGCCACCCGATAGTTGATGCGGAAAACCATCGATGAATCGCATCAGGTCGACCTTCTGCAACAACTCCTCGACCCGGGCGCGTTTTTCGTCCTTACTGCCCTTCAGACCAAAGGCCACATTTTTAGCCACACTCAGATGCGGGAACAGCGCAAAGTCCTGAAACATCAGACCGATCTCGCGCCGTTCCGGAGGCACCCGGAAGACGGTGTCGCAGATCAGCTTGCCATCAACATAAATCTCACCCGAGTCCTGCATTTCGACCCCGGCGATCATGCGCAACGTAGTGGATTTCCCGCAGCCCGACGGCCCCAGCAGACAGGTCACCTTGCCTGCCTGAACGGTCAGTGAAACATCATCCACAACAACCCGGCCTTCAAACCGACGGATAATGTTGCGAATTTCCAGACGCGGTGGAATTGCGTTACCTGTCACCGATGGACCCCGTTACCTTTCCCGATCAAATCCATCGGGCTTGAGCGGGGATAGCAACCCCGCCCCTCAGGTGCAAGGGATCAGCAACACCCGCCAGAAGCGACAGATGCACCCATGGCTTCAAACGGGCTTTCGCCACCACAGCCTTCGAAAATACCATAATGGGTCGAAAAATCGCCGATAAAGTCAAAATGACGGGCAAATCGCGTTTCTTTCAGCATCATCCAGGTATTGCCGCAAACCGGAAACACCTTGCCGGCTTCTATAACGTGGTGGTCATCCAGACCAAATTCATGCGGTGCGTTTGGCACGGTTCCCTTATAGATCACGGCTTGCCCATAATCTTCACAAGCCGGTTCCAATGCAGGTAGTTTGAACAGACGGTATGTCGCGGACAGGAACTTCAACGGCGCAACACGCTCTTCCAGTACGGGATTTTCGATCGTCAGCGGACGATGTGTCACGCGGCGCGGGTCGCCGAAACCGGCCGTTCGAGCCATTGACAGGAAATCATTCCAATAAAGCGCGCCGGACAGGCACTCGCCATAAAGAACTTCGTCTTCGGCCATCGCCTGCGGAATACGGCGGTCTGCATAGACATCCGAGAAATACATCTCGCCGCCCTCTTTCAACAACCTATGTGCGCCGCGCAGAACCGCATTCTTATCCGTGGCCAGGTTGATGACACAGTTCGAGACGATGATATCGAACGATCCGGGTTCCAGATCAAGCTCATCCAGTTTTTCTATATAGCCGTGATGGAATTCCACATTGCTGCGGGCATATCCAAACGCCTCGGCGTGATATTCCTGATGCGCGCGGGCGACGTCCAGTTGTTCGGGCGTCATGTCGACACCCACTACCCGGCCCGTCTTACCGACCATGGCGGACAAGGCATATACATCCCGCCCGGCCCCACACCCCAGATCAAGGATCGACGTGCCTTCAAGATCAAGTGGGGCAATCAGACCGCAGCCATAGTAGCGAGTCAGAACGTCGTCATTAATCTTTGAAAGGATCTTTTTGACATGGTCGGGCATGTCGTCAGGCGTGCAGCACGCATTGGTCTGCAAGTCAGCACTGCTTTGCAGGACTTCACCATAATAGTTCTGCACCGATTCATGTTTCATCGCGCTTTTCCCTCGCAAATGGTCATGTCCGAGCTAATGCAGCCGCCGGGCGTTCGCAATCCGGGGAAGGCGTTATTGACGAAAGCGTGAGCGGTCCCGCGCGGTTTTACCCAAGCAGGTCGAAGTCCACGCCTGCACGAATTTTGCCATTTACCTGAACCTCCAGCCGGTGTGCGCCGGGAACCAACTTGAACGTTGTGGCATCACCCTTCAACTTGTGGCGTTTTTCCAGCGTCAGTTTCCCGTTCTTCAAAGCCGCCTGCTTCAACTTGTGCACCTTGGCTGAGATTTTCCCGCCAGGTCTTTGAAAATGAATGATATAGTCAACCAGAACTGGCAGCTCTCCGACCCCTTTCAAAGCGACGGAAAAGGCCAGAGCGTCACCAATCTGAGCTTCCGAATTAAGGTTGACCGCGACCTCGATGTCCGCGTCCGGGTCATAGCCTAACATCTTCATTGCTTCGGGATGCCCCGCTTTCACAAGCCCGCGCAGGGTGTGTGACGTCATCCAGTCCAGTTCGTCCTGAGTCTGATGACCCTGGTTGCGCCACGCCTTCAGACGATCCAATACCAGATCCGGGTCTTTCTTGGTGATGTCATTCAGGTGATTGGATACGGACCGGGTGACATATCGCGTCGCATCTATGTGCAAATTGTCCAGCAACGGCAGCGGGTCCTGCAAACCCAATCCAACCGCCTGCCCCCATGGCAATCGGGGGCGCGTGCCTTCGCTGACCAACCTGCGCACATGGTAACTGTCATGAGAGCACCAGTCCTGCATCCGCCGCAATACCCGGTCCGGGTCGTGGTTAAGGAACGGTCGGATTGCCCATTCCATGGAAAACCTCTGTGTCAGTTCCTCCATCACGTCCAATGCCAGATCGGTATGCTCAAGTCCTATGGTCGCCACCCACTCACCGACCGGCGCAAAGATGAAATCGCCAAAGTCGTCATCCGTCTTCGTTGGGTCCAAAGGTGCAGGCAAGGCACGCAGGATCGTCGGGGCAACAGCAGGCAAATCACCGGGTACCGCCTGTTGCAGGCATGTGGCGATCCAGATGATCCGATCCTTCAGCTCTAACTCCAGCAATCGCGACATGACCGCAGATCGGAATGCCGGGGCATCAAATTCTGCATGAGAATTGGAAAACAAACCGCTGAGATAATTTACTTTCTCAGCGTTGAACATCTGATCTTTCAACGAAAACCCTTGTGCCATGGTCACATCGTCAAATTGGTTGCGCCACCATCCAGTAGAATGTTCTGACCAACGATGAACCCCGCATGTTGAGAGCACAGGAACGCGCAGGCAGACCCGAATTCCTGCCGCGTTCCATAGCGTCGCGCGGGAATGGTTGCCGAACGGTTTGCGCGTGCGTCTTCGATCGAGATGCCTTGCTGGGAAGCCACGCCGCTGTCCAGCGCATCCGCACGATCCGTTGCGTGAATGCCGGGCAGCAGGTTGTTGATGGTCACACCATGCGGTGCAACCTGGCGTGAAGTTCCTGCGACATATCCGGTCAAACCCGTGCGGGCTGCATTCGAAAGCCCCAGCACCGCAATTGGCGCGCGCACGGATTGTGAGGTGACGTTCACCACCCGCCCCCAACCTTTGTCCATCATTCCGGGAAGCAGCGCTTTCATGAACGCAATGGGGGTCAACATATTGGCATCCAGCGCCTTGATGAAATCATCACGCTCCCAATCCGCCCATAACCCCGGCAGCGGTCCACCGGCATTTGTCACAAGAATATCAACGCCCTGCGCCGCTTCGATCACCTTCGCCTGCCCTTCCGCAGTCGTCACGTCACAAGCGACTGTTTGTACCTCGACGCCATGCTCTGACCTGAGGCGTGCCGCCTCGCTCTCCAAAGCGTCCGAACCACGCGCATTCATCACAAGATTTACGCCAGCCTCAGCCAAAGCCTCGGCACAGCCCAAACCCAGCCCTTTGCTACTGGCACAGACCAGCGCGCGCTTTCCTTTTATACCAAGATCCATCGGATCCTCCCTGTCAGTCATTGCCGCATGTCTAGCATCGGCCAGACAGGGAAGACCAGAAATGGCTTGGGATCAGTAGAAGAACTCTTCCCGCACGATCTTGCCATCTGCGACGTGATAGACACCCACTTCACGCATATCGAAGGATTCGCCGGTTTCCTTTACCTTGCCCTGCACTTCAAAAATCACCGCAAAACGGTCTTCGCCGTGTACAAACGGATCGCTGACCGAAGCGCCCGAAACCTCGTGGGCGCCTTCCCACCATTCATGTTTGCCTCGGATCGCATCACGCCCCTGTATTTCGCGCCCCATGCCTGAGTAATCGACCGCTTCAACAGAAACTGCGTCTGACGCATACAATTTCTCAAGATTTTCCTTGGCGCGGTCCTCGCGGCAGCCGGCCACCAACTCGTTGGCAATCTCTTTCAAATCCATTGGTCTTCTCCACAATTTGTTCACTATATGTTCTTATTGCCACAAGCCTATGATTCGAACCAGCCCCTTTGTCTTGCTTCGGCAGGATTCCCCGCCTATACGCGCGGTCATGCTTGATACCTCGAACCAACCTACCCTGCCGCCCGAGATTGCCCGTCGCCGGACATTCGCCATCATCTCGCACCCGGATGCGGGCAAGACGACGCTGACGGAAAAGTTCCTGCTTTACGGGGGAGCCATTCAGATGGCTGGTCAGGTGCGCGCCAAGGGCGAGGCACGGCGGACACGCTCGGACTTCATGCAGATGGAGAAGGATCGCGGCATCTCGGTCTCGGCCTCGGCAATGTCCTTCGATTACGGGAATTTCCGGTTCAATCTGGTGGACACGCCCGGCCACAGCGATTTCTCGGAAGATACCTACCGCACACTGACGGCCGTGGATGCGGCCGTGATGGTGATCGACGGCGCCAAAGGTGTCGAAAGCCAGACGCAAAAATTGTTCGAGGTCTGCCGCCTGCGCGATCTGCCGATTCTGACCTTTTGCAACAAGATGGACCGAGAAAGCCGCGATACGTTCGAGATCATCGACGAAATTCAAGAGATGCTGGCCATCGACGTCACCCCCGCCGCGTGGCCGATTGGCGTGGGTCGCGATTTTATCGGCTGTTACGACATGCTGCGTGACCGGCTGGAGCTGATGGACCGCGCCGACCGCAACAAGGTGGCCGAGAGCATCGAAATTAACGGGCTTGATGACCCGAAACTGTCGGAACATGTTCCTGCACACCTGCTGGAAAAGCTGCTGGAAGAGGTTGAGATGGCGCGCGAGTTGCTGCCCGCGCTGAACCCGCAGGCGGTGCTTGAAGGGCATATGACCCCGATCTGGTTCGGCTCGGCCATCAACTCGTTCGGCGTCAAGGAACTGATGGAAGGCATCGGCGCATATGGCCCACAGCCGCAGGTGCAATCAGCCGAACCCCGCCAGATCTCGCCGGATGAAAAGAAGGTCGCAGGCTTTGTTTTCAAAGTGCAGGCCAATATGGACCCCAAGCATCGCGACCGGGTGGCATTTGTCCGCATGGCATCAGGCCATTTCAAACGCGGCATGAAACTGACCCATGTGCGGTCGAAGAAACCGATGGCGATTTCAAACCCAGTGCTGTTTCTGGCCTCAGACCGGGAACTGGCTGAAGAGGCCTGGGCCGGAGATATCATCGGCATTCCCAACCACGGCCAGCTTCGCATCGGTGACACGCTGACCGAAGGTGAAGCGCTGCGCGTCACCGGCATCCCCTCTTTCGCACCGGAACTGCTGCAAGGCGTCCGTGCGGGTGACCCGATGAAGGCCAAGCATCTGGAAAAGGCCCTTATGCAGTTTGCCGAAGAAGGCGCGGCAAAGGTGTTCAAACCTTCAATTGGCTCAGGCTTTATCGTGGGTGTCGTCGGCGCGCTGCAATTCGAGGTGCTCGCCAGCCGGATCGAGATGGAATACGGCTTGCCTGTGCGTTTCGAGGCGTCTCAGTTCACCTCGGCCCGCTGGGTCAGCGGTGACAAGGCTGAGGTCGAAAAGTTTGTGAATGCAAACAAGCAGCACATCGCGCACGACCATGACGGCGACATTGTCTATCTGACCCGGCTGCAATGGGACATCGACCGGGTGGTTCGGGACTATCCCGCCCTGAATCTGACCGCCACCAAAGAGATGATGGTGTGATCCAACTGACTGATTGCACAGCCAAGTCAGCCTGTGCAATTCTGCGCGCATGAACAAGGATGAACTGACTTTCCCCGGCGGTCTTCCAGACATGCTGGACAGGTATGAGAACCGGCGCAGCCCGTTTCAGTTCGGCACCACCTCTTTGCCTGACCTTGACATTGACCTTATTGAACTGGCCGGTCGAACATTGCCCGAAAGTGCGACTGTGCCCCCGCCGAAGCCCAGTACAAGTTGGGATCGCAAGCGTGCTCAGATTGCGCGGGAATTTGTCGGAAACTCGGAACTTGCCTTCCTGAATGCCCAGCTGATCTCGAACTTGCGAAAGCGGTCCTTCCCGCGTCACGCCCCGCTTCTGTTTTGTCGCCTCTGGGACGAACAGTCGGACCACCTTCTGTCCACGCTTGATTTGCGATGGCTGGTCTCGTCGGTTCAGACCTTTGCGGACCACGGTCAAACTGCAACTCAGCGCGAGGTTGGTCACGCTTTGCGCATGTTGTTCGGCATGATGAAGCTATATGAGTTCGAAAGGCGCTTTTCGGGGCTGACCCCGGAAACACCGTTTCAACACCAGAATTTGAGAAGTGTCCCGCTGCCCTATCAGATGAAAGGGTTTTCCCTTGGAAGTGGCGGACTGGATGTCAATCTGATTGCTCCGGTCTGGACCAAGGCCCTAAGCGATACCACCATCGCGCCGCTGGTCGATCACTTGATGACCGAACTCAACAGAGATCCCGGCGGTATCTTTCGGCGCCTGAAACGCATGCGCGAAGTGCGCGCGCAGCGCACATGACCACATGGGGTGTCGTGTCGATGGTCAGGGGCCCGACCGAAGATGTCCTTCGGTTCGTGGCCCATCACCTCGATCTGGGCGCCGAGACCATCTATATCTATCTGGATGAGCCGAACCAGCGCACGTTCGAGGCGCTGAAGGCACATCCCGGTGTTTGCGTAAAGGTTTGCGATGACGCCTATTGGCAAAAGCTAAAACGCACGCGACCGGAAAAGCACCAAGTTCGCCAATCGGTCAACGCGACATACACCTATCGCGACACGCACCTGGATTGGCTGGTCCATATCGATGTTGACGAGTTTCTGTGGTCGCCGACCCCAATCTCGGATGTGTTGCGCGATATTCCGGACAAGGTTCACGCCGCCCGTGTCCGCCCAATCGAGGCGCTGGCAGGCGGTGAAGACCTGTACAAGGCTCATGTGCCACAAAGCCCGGCCCGTACAGAGTTGATTGAGATGCTTTATCCCAACTATGGGGCTTTCGTCCTTGGCGGGTTCCTAAGCCATGTACAGGGCAAGTTGTTTGTGCGCACGGGATTGAAACGTCTGAGTTTTCGTATCCACAACCTGTTTCAGAACGGGAAATTGCTACCGTGCAAATACGAGCTTGCTCAGGTCGATCTATGCCACCGCCACGCGCCGGACTGGGATCACTGGATCGCACATTATCCGTTCCGCATGGATCGCGGCTCGTATCAGGCTGGTATGGCCCCGAATGCCCCGCGCGAGATGGGGGGGCTGAACAAGAATGAATTGCTCAGCTGGATTGAATGCGAACACGGCGAGGATGGGCTGCGCGCGTTCTTCAACGAGATGAGCGGCGCTGACCCAGAAGTCCGCGCCCGGCTGGAGCAGAATGGGCTGATCCGCCACCGCGCATTGAATCTGGACGGGAAACTGGCGAAACACTTTCCCGGAAGCTGCTGAATTGTTGCGCAAAACTCGAACCTGTTTCAATCAAACCAAGATGCTGCGGTCTTCATTTGACCCCGACCCACGTATTTGTTATGTCCGCGTCCAAGCCGATATGCCGCATCACGGGCATGGCCATCCGGGCCCGGCACATCTTATACGCGCGGGCCAGGTCAAGTGTCCGCATTAAACCGGACTTACATGACAAAATTTAACGAACTGAACCTGAACCCGAAGGTCCTCAAAGCCATTGAGGAAGCCGGATACGAAACCCCAACTCCGATCCAGGCAGGTGCGATTCCACCCGCATTGGAAGGGCGCGATGTTTTGGGCATTGCCCAGACTGGTACTGGCAAAACCGCCAGCTTTGTTCTGCCGATGATCACACTGTTGGCCCGCGGTCGCGCACGTGCACGTATGCCACGTTCGTTGGTTTTATGCCCCACGCGTGAGCTGGCAGCGCAGGTAGCGGAGAACTTCGACACCTACACCAAGCACCTGAAACTGACCAAAGCACTGTTGATCGGCGGCGTCAGCTTCAAGGAACAGGATGCCCTGATCGACCGGGGCGTCGACGTACTGATCGCCACGCCGGGCCGTCTTCTGGATCATTTCGAGCGCGGCAAACTGTTGCTGACCGGTGTTCAGATCATGGTGGTGGATGAGGCGGACCGGATGCTGGATATGGGGTTCATCCCCGATATCGAGCGCATCTTCTCACTGACACCATTCACCCGGCAGACCCTGTTCTTCTCAGCGACAATGGCATCCGAGATCGAGCGGATCACCGATACGTTCCTGTCGGCCCCTGCCCGGATCGAAGTGGCCCGCCAGGCCACCGCATCCGAAACCATCGAACAGAGCGTCGTCATGTTCAAAGGTGGGCGCCGTGACCGCGAGGCCAGCAACAAGCGCGGCCTTCTGCGCGCGCTGATCGATGCCGAAGGTGACAAATGCACCAACGCGATCATCTTCTGCAACCGCAAGACAGATGTGGATATCTGCGCCAAGTCGCTGAAGAAATACGGTTACGACGCCGCCGCCATCCATGGCGATCTGGACCAGTCGCAGCGGATGAAAACATTGGATGGATTCCGTGACGGGTCCTTGCGCCTGCTGGTCGCCTCAGACGTGGCGGCACGCGGTCTGGATGTTCCGGCTGTCAGCCATGTGTTCAACTTCGACGTCCCCAGCCACCCCGAGGATTATGTGCACCGCATTGGCCGCACCGGTCGCGCCGGGCGCGAAGGCAAGGCCATCACAATCTGCTCGGGACGCGACGAAAAAGCACTGGTTGCGATCGAAAAGCTGATCCAGAAAGACATCCCGCGCATAGACAACCCGGTTCAGGAAGAGCCCAAGCCCGAACAGCCGAAGCCCGAGAAGAAGGCCAAGGCCCCCGAAAGCATGAAAGAAGGTAAAAAATATCGTGAGCCGAAGGGGCACAGTCGTGGGCGCAAGGAAGGCACCGGCCAGGCCGTCGTGGGCATGGGAGATCACCTGCCCAGCTTCATCGCGCTTAGCTTTGACGAACGTCGCGCCAGCTAGATTGCCAGCACAAGCGCTAAAATCGAGAACCCAAGCAACATCATCCCGGCGATCTCGCGCCGGGTGATCGTTTCTCGGAAGAATAGGATCGAAGCCATGAGGCTAAAGATCAACTCTACCTGCCCCAGAGCTTTGACGTAAGCCGCATTCTGCAAGGTGAAGGCCCAGAACCAGCAAAACGAGCCACCGAGGCTGGTCAGGCCGACGAACACTCCGGTATTCCGCGTCTGCCAGACTGCGTGCAGTTCTGCGCGGTCGCGCCACAGCAGCCATATTCCCATGCTGGTAAACTGGAATGTCACCACCGCTGCCAGTGTTACCAGCGCCCGGAACCACGCATCGATATCGCCCAGTTGCAGTGAAGCCCCACGATAGCTGACGGCGGAAAACGCAAACAAAACACCTGATCCAAGCCCCAATTGCGAAGCCCGATTGGTCAGATGGCGCCACCAGGGTCCGTCCCCTCCGGGTGTTTTTGACAACAAAAGCACAGCCATCAACCCCAACAGGATCGCGAACAATGCGCCGCGCGATACACTGTCCCCCAGGATCAAAAAGCCAACAATCGCGGTCTGGATCACTTCGGTTTTCTTGAAGGTAATTCCAACGGCAAAATTGCGTTGTTTGAACAGCGCCACCACGCAGATCGTAGCAAGGATTTGCGCTGTCCCGCCGATGACCGCGTAAAGCCAGAACAAACTGCTGAGCCGAGGCATGCTCGCCCCAGTTATCTGCAACGCAACACATAGCCCGATAACGGCCAACGGCATAGAATAGGCAAACCGCGCAAAAGTTGCACCTGCAGCAGACAGCTTCACGCTGGCCAGGGACTTTTGCAGCATGAAACGCACAGTCTGAAAACTGGCGGCGGCTATGGTGACAGGAATCCAGAGACTCATGCCACCCGTTGTGTCGTTAAATCAAGGCTTTGGCCAGAGAGGATGTGGCACAGGGTCTTTTGCGCGAACGAAATACTGCCGGAAGATCTGTGTATAGGACCGGTAAACATAAGCCTCATTGCAAGCCAAGTACCTGTCCTTTCCGTCCCGGTACAATGCAGGTAGGCGATACCAAGGAGCGGCCGGATTCATATGATGAACGACGTGCAGGTTATTGTTCAGAAAAAGAAAAGCCAAAGGTCCGCTATCTTCGATGATCACCGTGCGGGCACGGGATTTTTCATGTGCACGATGTTCAAGAAACGTGCGGATCTTCAAAAGCGACAACCCCAGATAGGCTGCGATCAGATAGGCCCAGGCCGGCATGGCCGATTGCGCAACCACCCACAGCACCGCCGCCGCACCGGGCAAATGCAAAGCCCATCCTAGCAGGATCGCCTTGTCCCCGCGCATAAATCCACGCCATTCGTCCCGCATAAACAGAACCTGACCAAGAGCAGGACCCAACACCATCCGCCCCAACAGCGTGTTGTTCAGGCTCAAGATCATCTGCGCCAGCCGCGGCAATCCCGACCAGATATGCGGGTCCAGATAATTCGATTCCGGGTCGTCATAAGGGTCCGTCAGGGTGGCATCCTGATGATGCGCCAGATGCAGGTCCCGAAAGCGGCTATACGGAATGGCCAATGTCAACGGCAGTGCCATCAACGTCTCGTTCAGCCATTTGGCACGAAAGGGGTGCCCATGCAGGGCTTCATGCGTCAGTGACGAATGCAGAGCCGCAACGACACCCAGAGCCGGGACTGCCAACCACAAGGATGCAAGCGCCAACCAAAACAAACCGGCAAGCCATGCCGCATAACACAAGACAATCAGGAATAACGTGCCCCATTCGGGTGATTTGGGTGCAGTGGGATCAGCCATTTCGTCCCCACGAAATGTTCGCCCAGATTCTTTCGTAAATCACGTACATCGTCAGGCCGATGGCCGTGTTCACCAACGCCAGCGCCCCTCCTACAGCGGCCGAGCCTGTTGCCAACAAGCCCACCATTGTCATGATCGCCAACCCCATCGCATTCCAAACGATTGCTTTCACGACTGATCTTCGCCGCGTTTCCATTCCGAACCCCGTTCCTTTTTCTTACTCAAAAGCGTTACATCCGGACCCCAGTATTGGAAATTCTGAATATGATTAACAAAATTCAACAACAGTGATAAAAATCATGACATGCAGGGAAATATCGACAAGCGCGATCGCGCCTCCCAGTTTCGTCTCCGCCTAGCCCGCGCGATGGAAGAGCGCCATGTCAGCCAAAGTGCCCTTGCGCGCTATATTGGCGTTGACCGCTCGACCGTTTCCCAATTGCTGACAGATAATGGTGCTCGGTTGCCCAACGCACATGTTGTTGGCGGATGCGCAGCGGCGCTTGGTGTATCGGCCGACTGGTTGCTGAGCCTTTCCGACAGGCCGGAAAGCGCGGCTGAGCTTCTGGCAAGCTCGCTGACCTTTACCGAGGCCCCCCGCGCCCTTGTCGATGAACGTATCTTCGAGTGGCATCAGGAGGCCGCCGGGTACAAAATCCGCTATGTCCCGGCCACCTTGCCCGACATGCTCAAGACGCGTGCGATACTGGAATGGGAATACGCCCCGCATCTGGGCCGGACCGCTGATCAAGCCATCGGCGCGTCGGCGGATCGTCTGACTTGGATGCGCAGCGCCCAGTCGGACTATGAGATCGCCATGCCGTTATTCGAAATCGAAAGCTTTGCAAACGGCACCGGGTATTATCAAGATCTCAGCCCAGAGGTTCGGCTGGAACAGATCGATCACCTGTTGGCGCTGTGCGAACAGCTCTATCCGCGGATGCGCATCTATCTGTTTGACGCAAAACGGCTTTATTCGGCACCGGTAACGATTTTCGGCCCGCTACTCTGTGTATTCTACGCGGGAAGTCACTACATGGCCTTCCGCGACCGGGATCGGATCGAGACATTCTCACGCCATTTCGACACGCTGGTACGTGAGGCCGAAGTGGCCGCCCGGGATTTTCCGAACCACCTGCGTTGCCGCAGAACGGCGGTTTCCCGCGACGGGTGATGCAGCAGCGCTCAACCTGTGCTATTTTACTATGGCGCGAACCATAAGGCATTCCGAACACAGACGGAGGAGCACAGGAATGGACGCAATTCAAACCGCTCAATACGCACGTGCACTTTTTGCCGCCCATGGAGACCAAGCCGAGGCCGAAGCCGCGAAAAAAATGCGCGACTGCGAAGCTGCCGGGAATCGGCAAGAGGCCCAGGACTGGCAGGCGGTCCGTCGGACCATCCGCCAGATCCGTGGTCCAAACCAAGGCTGAGTTACAGTTTCGGGTCCGGGTTGACCGTGTGACCATCCACCGCGATCACCTGACCTGAAACCAGACGTGCCGCATCCGAGGCAAGGAATACTGCCATATCGGCGACATCCTGCGCTTCGACGAAGCGCCCCATAGAGGTGCCAGAGGCATAGCCCTGATAGACCTCTTCACGGGTCATGCCCTTGGCTGCGGCTTCACGGGTCAGGACGCCTTCCATCCGAGGGCCTTCAACTGCGCCCGGACAAATGGCATTGGCACGAATGCCATAGGGACCCAACTCCATGGCCAGCGTCTTCATCAACCCAATGACGGCCCATTTTGCCGACGCATAGGGTGCACGGAACGGGTAGCCATACTGCCCGGCTGTCGACGAGGTCAGAATGATACTGCCCGCCCGCGCCGATTTCATCAGCGGCGCTGCATGTTTTGCCGCCAGAAAAGCACCGTCCAGATTGACCGCGACACAAGCACGCCACGCGTCCAGATCAATATCCTCAATAGCATTTGTCGGGCCGGCAATACCGGCATTGGCGCAGAGCACATCCAACCCGCCCGTCGACCTGATGGCGTTAAATACCGCGCGCATGTCAGCCTCGTCCGCAACATCCGCTCGGTGCCCGGTCCAATGATCGGGCAAAGTATCCAACGCCGCCTGATCGATATCAGTAACTCGGACGTCATAGCCAACAGCGTCAAACGCCTCGGCCATGGCCCGGCCGACGCCTGACGCGCCAGCCGTCACCAAAACCCGGCGCGTCATGAAGGCTTCCTGATCGCCGCGCCTGCGCCTTCGGGGTAAGGCAACCCGGCCTGAGCCTTGGCAACCCGCGTCATAGCTGCCTCAATTTCAGCAGATGGCGGGCTGGGGCGACGGGTTTCCAGACTGACATGCAGCAGAAAACTTTCGCCCGTGGCCAGCAGCTTCTCGCCCTCGTACATGCTGTGGAACACGTGCAGTTTCTTGCCTTGCCCCAACAGCATCTGCGTGCGCACGTCGATTTTTGCACCAGCATGAGCTTCATCTACATAACGAATATGGTTCTCCGCCGTGAAATAGCTGCCACCCGAAGCGATGTAGTCCGCATCGCATCCGATGATTTCCATGAACCGATCGGTGGCAGCGGCAAAGGCCTCCAGATATTTCGCTTCGTTCATGTGGCCGTTGTAATCCGTCCAGTCCAGAGGAACAGCCCGCGACAGGGTCAGGATGGGCTGGCTCAGGTCCGCTTGATCCAGCGTCGGCAGCGCTCCGGGTTTCAACCGTGCATCATGTTGGTTCAGCACCGCACCCGCGCCGTAATTCTGCGCCTTGAGGGCCCGCATCATACCGACAAGGTTGTTATCGCGAATGCGCTCCAGCTCTCGGATCGAATGCATCCCGGATTGTGCGTCAGATTGATTGGCGATCAAATCGACCAGTTCGTCAGTGAACTCGGGAACATCCATCAACTTGGTCCAAGGCCATTTCAAGGCAGGCCCGAACTGCGCCATGAAATGCCGCATCCCCGCCTCGCCCCCGGCCACGCGGTAGGTTTCGAACAGACCCATCTGCGCCCAGCGGATGCCGAAACCCATTCGGATGGCCTCGTCAATTTCTTCGGTTGTCGCGATGCCATCCTTGACCAGCCAAAGCGCCTCGCGCCAGACAGCTTCCAGGAACCGGTCGGCGATATGCGCATCGATCTCTTTCCGGACATGCAACGGGAAGAACCCAAGCGATTTCAACAGGTCCTGGGCCTGTTTGATCATCTCGGGCGGGTTCTTGTCCGTTGGTACAAGCTCGATCAAAGGCAGCAGGTAAACCGGGTTGAAGGGGTGCGTCACCACGATCTGCTCGGGGCGCAGCGCTCCGTCCTGAAGTTCGGACGGCTTGAACCCGCTGGTCGAGGATCCAATGATCGCGCCCGGATCGCAAGCCTCCTGCAAGCCTTTGTAAACCTTCAGTTTCAGATCCAGACGCTCCGGCACGCTCTCCTGTATCCAACGCGCACCCTTAACCGCTTCGGCCATGTCGCTGTGAAAGCTCAGCGCACCCTCGGCTGGCAACGGAACGTCACTCAGCCCCGGCAAGGACCGTCTTGCGTTGTCCAACACCTCGCCAATCTTGCGTTCCGCCTCGGGATCAGGGTCAAACACCCGCACATCCCAGCCATTGAGCAGGAACCGCGCAGCCCATCCGCCGCCGATAACTCCGCCCCCAATAATTGCCGCCGTTTTCATGATTCCCCACCTACTGGCTGCTCATGTTTCATCTTTTTAGAAATACTCCGGGGGCTTGGGGGGCTGGCCCCCAAAAACCCGCGTGTCCATTATTTTGCAACAGGTGCCTGCTTGGTCAGCCCCAGCTTCGCACGGACTTCGTCAGGGCCGATCACGCGCGCGCCCATATTCTCGATGATGGATCCCGCACGTTCCACCAGTTGCCAGTTCTCGGCCATTACGCCCTTATCCAGCCACAGGTTGTCCTCAAGCCCAACGCGCACATTGCCGCCCGCCAGAACCGAAGCCGCGACAAACGGCATCTCGTTCCGTCCCAGCGAAAACGCGCTGAAGGTCCAGTCATCCGGCACGTTGTTCACCATCGCCATAAAAGTATTCAGATCATCCGGCGCGCCCCACGGTACCCCCATGCAAAGCTGGACCAGAGCGTTGGGTGCCAGAATCCCTTCCTTCACCAGTTGCTTTGCAAACCACAGGTGACCAGTGTCAAAGGCTTCGATCTCGGGCTTGACACCCAGATCGGTCATCATCTTGCCCATGGCGCGCAATGCCCCGGGCGTATTCGTCATAACATAATCGGCCTCGGCAAAGTTCATTGTGCCGCAGTCCAGGGTACAAATTTCGGGCAAACATTCGGCAATATGCGCCACGCGTTCCGATGCTCCGACCATGTCCGTGCCCGCGGCCACTGGAAACGGGTTTTCAACACCGCCGAACACGATATCGCCGCCCATCCCGGCCGTCAGATTCAATACGACGTCCACATCAGCGTCGCGGATGCGGTCCGTTACCTCGCGATACAGATCCAGCCGGCGGCTTGGCACGCCGGTCTCAGGGTCACGCACGTGGCAGTGAACCACTGCCGCCCCGGCCTTGGCGGCGGCAATCGCGCTGTCGGCGATCTGCCGCGGTGACCGCGGCACATGCGGACTGCGGTCCTGCGTTCCGCCCGAGCCGGTTACGGCACAGGTAATGAAGACTTCGCGGTTCATTTCCAGAGGCATGGTGTTTTCCCCAAGTTATACCCGGTTCTGCCTTGGGTTTTCCCCAGGCTTTTCCCCGGATTCCGATTTGCGTTCTGACCCGACTCTGGCGCAGCTTTGGGAAACCCACTTGGCAATATGCGAATCAAACTTGATGAAATCCGCAAAAAACATACTGCAACCGGAACACCGCGCCCTAAAAACTGCGGTGCTTGTACTGGACGAATGCAACACGCTCAGCTTTGCCTCTGCGGTGGACCCGATGCGGGCCGCGAACCGTCTGGCGGACCGCCCGGCCTTTGACTGGGACTATGTGACCGCGACGCCAGAACCCGCGGTGCTTACCAGTGCGTTGCAAGTGCCCGGTATCCCACTGGCCCGGTTGCAATCCTGCGACCTGATGATCGTGGTCGCCGGTTTCCAACTGGCCCGCCACGCCACCCCCAGCCTGCTGGCTGGTCTGCGGCGCATCGCGGGCACAGGCGCAACGATGGCAGGCATTGATGGCGGCCCGTGGCTCCTGGCCGAGGCCGGGCTACTGGATGGCCATCTGGCAACAACCCATTGGGAAGACCTCGAAAATTTTGCCACTCGGTTTCCCGAAGTTGATGTGCGCACCGATCGCTTCACCGTTTCCGGCAACCGCCTGACTTCGGGTGGCGCAATTCCGGCTGTAGAAATGATGCTGCACATCATCGCCGCCCGTCACGGCGCAAGTTTCGCCGCGCGCGTTGCAGGCCTGTTCCTTTACGATGGCGCTCCGGACCCCGGAAAACCGCAAAGCCGCACAGGCGCGCCACATCGCCACACAGCGCTGACGGCCAAGGCCAACTCGATGATGCAGGCGTCACTGGATGATCCCCTGCCGCTGGCCTTTATCGCAGACCGCCTGGGCACCAGCCCGCGGACGCTGCAACAACAGTTCCGCCTGCGCCTGAACACCACGCCGCAGGACCACTATCTGCAACTGCGCCTGGCCGAGGCCCGCCGTCTGGTCACCGACACCGACATGCCATTGATGGATGTGGCACTCGCCACCGGCTTCGCCTCACAATCCAGCTTTGCCCGCGCTTTCCGCACCGCCCACGGTCAATCGGCCCGCGACCTGAGACACGAACGCGCGCATCCCACCCATCACTGACCGGATCCCCCTTCATCTGGCCAAAAATATCCCGGGGGCGTCGCCAAAGGCGACGGGGCCAGAGCCCCTAAAACGGCATCGGGTGCGCCCGATGCGCCCTGCCGATCTCGGCCAACACATCCTTGGATAATTCTAGATCCACGCCCGCCAGAAGATGATCCAGCTGCGCGACGGTCGTGGCCCCGAAGATTGCCGACATCATGAAAGGGCGCGTCCGGCACCACGCCAGCGCCATATGCACCGGATCCAGACCATGCCGCGCGGCGATGTCCAGATAAGCTGCAACCGCCTCGAAAACACGACCGGATTTCCGGCCGCCCATCTCTGGCACAAATGACATACGCGATCCGTCGGGCACGCAGTCGTTTTGGTACTTTCCGGTCAAAAATCCTGCTGCCAAAGGGGAAAACGCCATCAGCCCAACATCTTCATGCACACTCAACTCACCCAGGTCGGTGTCGAAATGGCGGCACAGCAATGAATATTCGTTCTGCACAGATGCCACACGCGGCGCCCCCATCTGTTCGGCCAGCCGCAGCCATTGCGCGGTTCCCCAAGCACTTTCATTCGACAGGCCAAAGGCACGGATATTGCCCTTGTCCACCTGAGCCTGCAGTGCCTCAAGGCATTCCTGCATGTTGCTCAGCACTTCGTCTGTGTATTCGCCAGACGGCGCATAATCCCAATTCTGCCGAAACATATAGCTGCCCCGATTGGGCCAGTGGAACTGGTAGAGGTCGATGTACCCGGTCTGCAATCGTCGCAAAGACCCCTCAATCGCTTCGGGTATGGTGCGGGCGGTGATCGGCGCACCATCACGGACAAAGGACAGCCCCGCGCCGGAATGCTTGGTCGCCAGAACATAATCACCCCGGCGGGTAGGATTGGCGGCATTCCAGTTTCCCAAAATCTCTTCGGTGCGCCCGATCGTTTCCTTCGCGACAGGGTTCACCGGGTACATTTCGGCCGCGTCGACAAAGTTGATCCCCGCGTCCAGCGCCATATCCATCTGCCGGTGCGCATCCGTTTCAGATGTTTGAGAGCCAAATGTCATCGTGCCAAGGCACAGATCGCTCACCATAATTCCGGTACGGCCCAAAGGCTTCTTCTGCATCGTCGTATCTCCTGAAAATTGCGGGCCGGTCAGGCTTCGGCCTTTTTCTCCCACCGCCCGGACTCCTCCGACCAGTATTGTGCGGAACATCCGGCATCCGTCAGCGCTTTCCACTGCCCGCGCGCGTGTTGTACAGCCATGTCGTCATTGCCATCGAACAGGATACAAACCCGTTCCAGCGCGGCGACTTCTTCCGCCTCGACCGGCGCTCCATCCACGGCCATGATGCAGGTCGCGCCATTTCCCGCCACGGCGCTGGTGGTCAGCAGGATCGGCTGGTCCGCGTCATGCGGACCGCCTGCGCGACCATGGGGCACGAACCCGTCCTCGGGTCCCAGCCAAAGTTTTTCATCCAGCCAGTCCATCCGTGCAGGGTCAGTACCCCGCACGGCTATCCGCCACCCGGCTTGCCGCGCCTTGTCCAGCAGCGCAGGCAAGGTGTGCTCCAGCGGCTGGCGGGTCAGGTGGTAGAAATAGACAGCGCCCATATGCCTACTCGAAATTGTCCTGCACAAACCGGCTCAGTGCGCGTACGCCCCAGCCGGTGGCGCCTTTGGGCGCATAAGATGTCTCGTCGGCAACCGAGGCGACCCCCGCAATATCCAGGTGAATCCACGGCGTTTCCTCTTTCACGAAACGCTGCAGGAATTGCGCGGCGGTGACTGAACCCGCGGGACGACCGCCCACGTTTTTCATGTCGGCAATGCGCGATTTCAGCAATTTGTCATAGGCATCGCCCAATGGCATCCGCCAGGCGCCTTCATCCTCGGCCTTGGCTGATTTCAGAAAGGCATCGCAGAATGTGTCATTGTTCGAAAAGACACCAGCATTCTCATGGCCCAACCCGATAATGATCGCACCGGTCAAAGTTGCCAAGTCGATCATGCCGACCGGCTTGAACCGTTCCTGCGCGTACCACATCACGTCACACAGAACCAGGCGGCCCTCGGCGTCAGTGTTGATAATCTCGACCGTATCACCTTTCATAGACCTGACCACATCACCCGGACGGGTGGCGTTACCCGAGGGCATATTTTCGACCAGACCAACCAGCCCCACGACATTGGCTTTTGCCTTGCGCTTGGCCAGCGCGCGCATGGCGCCCGCAACAACTCCGGCTCCGCCCATGTCCATGGTCATCTCTTCCATGCCAGCAGCTGGTTTGAGCGAGATACCACCCGTGTCGAACACTACGCCTTTTCCGACCAAAGCCAGAGGCGCGTCGTCCTTGGCCCCGCCATTCCACTGCATCACCACCACTTTCGAAGGGCTGTCCGAGCCCTGCCCGACGCTTAGCAATGTGCGCATTCCCAACTCGGCCAGCTTGTCTTCGTCCAGCACTTCGACCTCAAGACCCAGCTCCTGCATCTCAACCAGACGGTCCGCGAATTCGGTAGTGGTCAAAACATTTGCCGGTTCATTGGTCAGATCGCGCGTCATCCGAACGCCATCAGCAATTGCATAGAGAGGTGCAAAATCTGCCTCGATCTCTGCAGGCTTTGCGTGGCTGATTGTCACTGTACCGGCCTTCTGGCTTTCCTTGGTTTTATGCGCGTCGAATTCATAGCTGCGCAGAACAATCCCCAGTGCCAGATCCTCGGCCCGCGCCTGATTGCCCACCATCACCAGCATGTCCTTGCCGCCTGCCAGCTTAGCCAGCGCCGCACCTGCCTTGCGGGCTTCGGCGGCCTCGGGGCGACGTGGCAGAACCAGAACATCCAGCGCCTCAGCCGCCATTCCGGCGGGCCATGCCATCGAGATGACATCACCTGTCTTGGACTTTCTGAAACTCTCGCTTTCAACAAGCCGCGCCAACCCGCCCTTTGTCAGACGGTTCGCCTTGCGGGCTGCCGGGCCCATCTTACCGTCATCCGGAATGATGATGGCGACGCGCCCTCCGGCCTGCGCCATAGCCTCCAGGTCAAACTCCTGAAAACGGATCGGTATCAGACTGCTCATTGTACACTCCTCGAATTCTGTTCCCCAAGACCTAGCCCGCAGGGCACGCGTTGACCAGATAGCAGTTTTCCCTGCCTTTCAATTGCATTAAGGTCCCGAAAAAATGACCGGCAGGCTCGGGGGAGAAAGACGTGGTACGAGAGGGCAGGCATACGCCATCGCGCACAGCATTGCGCAGGCGCGATATCGGCCCGAAGCCTCGCACTACAGGCACTGCGGGGTCGTGCCTATGATCCTGGACCGTTATTTCGCTCGCCGGTTCCTGCAAAGCTTCATGGTCATCGGAGGTATTTTCCTGACCTTGATGATTCTCATCGATCTGATCGAACAGATTCGCCGCTTTGACGATTTCGACCTGTCATTTGCCCAGTTGCTGCACCTTACGCTCCTGAATACACCAGCCGCCATCAGCGAAATGCTGCCTCTGCTGGTTATCCTGTCCACCATCGCCTTGTTCGTCGGGCTGGCACGCACATCAGAACTTGTGGTGACCCGTGCAACTGGCCGCTCGGGCATCCGCGCTTTGGTCGCCCCTGTCCTGTTGTCGCTAATCATTGGCGCGCTGGCCGTTGCATTGTTGAACCCCATCGCAGCGGCCACATCCGAAGAGTTCCGCCGCCTGTCGGATTCATACCGAAACAACGGCAGTTCGGCCCTTTCGATCAGCAGCGAGGGCCTGTGGCTGCGCCAGTCCGCCGAAAACGGACAGGCCGTTATCCACGCCCGGTCAACGTCGAACCAAGACAAGCTGCGGCTGGACGGTGTAACCGTCATCACCTTTGGGCGGGATGGCAAACCGACCCAGCAGATCGTTGCAAACCGGGCCGAGTTGGAAGATGGGAACTGGGTTCTGTATCAGGCAAAAACCTGGGCCTTGCAGGATGGGCAAAACCCCGAATCCAATTCAGTTGTACACGAGCGTCTGGAGCTGCCGACCTCGCTGACCCGACAGCGGATCATGGACACTTTGGGACAACAGGATTCGGTTTCGGTTTATGACCTGCCCCAGTTGATCAGCGACCTGCGCGAGGCGGGATTTTCGACCAAACAATATGAGGTCTGGCTGCAAGTTCAGCTTGCCCGGCCTTTGTTTCTGATCTCGATGGTTCTGATCGGGGCCGCGTTCACCATGCGCCACGTTCGGTTCGGCGGCACAGGGATCGCCGTCCTGACAGCCGTCCTGCTTGGATTTGCCATCTATTTCGTGCGCAATTTTGCGCAAATCCTCGGGGAAAACGGACAATTGCCCATCTATATCGCTGCCTGGGCACCGCCCTTTGCCGCAATTCTGTTGTCTCTTGGTCTGCTTCTGCATGCGGAGGACGGCTGATGCGGCATATTATTCATGTGTTGCTTACCAGTGCGCTCGCTTTGTCCGTCCCGGCGAAACTTGCAGCACAGACCTCTCAAGGTCAACCACAGCCACAGGGCACACAAGCGCAGCAAGAGCCCGCCTTGCTGGTGGCCGACAAGGTTTTCATCACGCCTGAACGCAAACTTGTGGCAGAAGGCAATGTCGAAGCTTTTCAGGGCGACATCAAATTGTCCGCTCATCGCATCACTTATGACCGCGAGACCGGCGAGCTGGTACTGGAAGGCCCCATTCGTATCGATCAGGGTGGTCAGACCACGCTACTGGCAGATTCAGGGCAACTGGACAGCGGAATTCAGAACGGACTGCTGATCGGCGCACGCATGGTGTTCGAACAGCAGGTACAGATCGCCTCGGTTCAGGCGAAACGGACCGCAGGCCGCTATACGCAATTCAGCAAGGTTTCGGCCACATCTTGTCATGTCTGCACCGACGGCAGGCCGCCTCTGTGGCAGATCAGGGCGCGCAAAGTCACACATGATCAACTGGAACGGCAACTATATTTCGAAGGCGCACAACTTCGGGTGCTGGATTATCCGGTATTCTACTTTCCCTATCTGCGCTTGCCCGACCCAACGCTAGAGAGGGCAACCGGATTTCTGGTTCCTTCGATCCGCAGCACGTCGCAATTGGGCACTGGAGTTCAGGTCCCTTATTTCTTTAAACTTGGCGATCACAAGGACCTGACACTTACTCCTTACGTCTCAGCCAAGACGACAACGCTGGGATACCGTTATCGTCAGGCTTTCGTGAACGGACGCATTCAGGTGGAAGGCGCTTATACACGGGATGATGTGCAACCCGATCAGGATCGCGGCTACCTTTTTGCCACCGGCTGGTTCAATCTGAAGAACGATTTCCGTCTGACCTTCAATCTGGAATCCACATCCGACGATGCCTACCTGGCCGACTACGGCTTGCCGGATCTGGACCGTTTGCGCAGTGAAATCGCGCTGGAGAGGATCAAGCGCGACAGCGCGTTCAAAACCAGCCTGATCTATTACAAAACACTGCGGGACAGCGAAAATCAGGACGAGATCCCGTCCCGCGTCTTCGATCTCAACTATGAAAAACGCTATTTTCCCAACACACTGGGTGGCGAGGTTCGGCTGGCTTTCATCGGCCACGCGCACGAACGTACCAGCAACACAGATGTTGTTGGCCGGGATATTGCACGGGCCACCTTCGACGCCGAATGGTTGCGCAGCTGGACGTTCGCGTCGGGGCTGCGGGTCGATACGACGCTAGGGGCGTCAGTTGACACTTTCAACGTCCGCCACGACAGCAACTATCCAGACAACGTGACCCGATCTACACCGCGTGCGGCTTTGACACTCCGTTATCCAATGACACGGCGCGAGGAGTCGGGGGCAGTTCAGTTCCTCGAACCGATCGCACAGTTTGGATGGACACATGTGTCGGACACCGATGTACCGAATGATGAAAGTACCTTTCAGGAATTCGATCAGGGCAACCTTCTGTCCCTGTCGCGTTTCCCGGCTGAAGATCAGCGCGAGAACAGCGCCACCGGCGTGGTTGGCCTGAACTGGGCTCGGTATAGCGCGGGTGGCTGGCAGGCTCAGGCGACCGTGGGTCAGGTGTTTCGTGCTGACGCCGATCCGAATTTCACGCTGACATCTGGGTTGCAGGGCACATCGTCGGATTTGCTGGTGGCCGGGCAGATCAGCACGGCCAATGGCTGGTCACTTGCCGGGCGTGGTCTGATCGACGGGGATTTCAGCTTTGTCAAAGCCGAGCTGCGCGGCGCTTGGGCATCCGAATATGCCGGCCTGTCTGGCAGCTATATCTGGCAGGAACCGGACCCGGCGGAAAACATCACCGAAGAAATCTCGGAAATTCTGCTGCTCGGGCGTTACCAGGTCGATCAGAACTGGCTGACAAATGCCCTGGCGCGCTACGATCTGGCCGAGTCGGAACCGATCCGGCTGGGTCTGGGCGTGACCTACCAGAACGAATGTGTTCAGGTTAACATGTCCGTAAGTCGGCGCTTTACTTCAACATCCACTATTGAGCCTTCGACAGAATTCGGCTTTACCCTTTCTCTGACAGGGTACGCCCTTGAAGGCGGTGGCAAGACATACAAGAGAACATGCAGTTGATATCAGGTTTCTCCAGGTTTCTCCGTTCCGGTTGGCTTAAGCCGGTCACACCGGCACTAGTTGCCGCAGTTTTTGCAATCGCGCCTCTTCAGGGCGGCGCGCAAAGCCTGTTCTCACCCGCGATCCGCGTCAATCAGGACATTGTCACCTGGTATGAGCTTGAACAGCGCTTGCAATTCCTGAATGTTCTGGGCCTGCCCGGTGGTAGCGAAGCTGACGTCAGGGATGCCTTGATTGATGAAAAACTGCGCAGGCAGGTCATGCGTGATGCCGGCGTGCAAGCGACGCCCGAGGCCGTTCAACTGGGCATCGACGAATTCGCCTCGCGCGGACAATTGTCATCCGAACAATTCCTAAAACTTCTCGGCGACGCGGGCGTCGACCCGGAAACGGTCCGGGATTATGTCGCCGATCAACTGGCATGGCGCGACTATATCAGTTCGCGCTATCTGTCGCAGGCCCGCCCGACCGAGGATGAGATCGATCGCGCTCTGGGCCAGAC
This sequence comes from Ruegeria sp. AE3, assembly GCF_056542225.1. NCBI lineage: Bacteria > Pseudomonadati > Pseudomonadota > Alphaproteobacteria > Rhodobacterales > Roseobacteraceae > Ruegeria > Ruegeria sp. AE3. The sequence continues at coordinate 1,033,200 of NZ_JBQFZL010000001.1, forward strand.
GGGCGGTGGCGGATTGCAGGTCCTGCTGTCCGAAATCATCATCCCGGTAAACCCGCAAACGGTTGCCCAGACCGAGCTGTTGGCCGAAGAAATCTCGCGGCTGGAAGGGCAAGACGCTTTTTCTGCCGCCGCGGCTCAGTATTCCGCAGCCGCAACACGGGGTCAGGGTGGACGTCTGGACTGGTTGAATATCTCGAACCTGCCCCCGGCGCTTCAACCTGTCATCCTGGGGCTTCAGACCGGTGAGATTACCGACCCGATCACCTTGCCGAACGCTGTTGCCCTGTTTCAGATGCGTGGCTTGCGCGAAGTCGCAACCGGCGCTCCGCGCATTTCAAAGTTGGATTATGCCGCCTATTACCTGCCAGGCGGGCGCAGCGCCGAAACCCTTTCGCGGGCCGCGAAGCTGAAAGAAGAAATCGACACTTGTGATGATCTCTATGGCATTGCCAAGGATCAGCCCGCCGAAGTTCTGGACCGGGTCGAAGCCGCGCCTTCCGAGGTGCCCGGTGATATTGCCGTAGAATTGGCCAAGCTGGACCGGAACGAAGCATCGGCGAATCTGACTCGCAACAATGGTCAGATGCTTGTGTTCCTGATGCTGTGCAACCGCACGCGGGATCTGGGCGAAGACACCTCTCGGGGCGATGTCGCCAATGCGCTGGCGCAGCAACGTCTTCAGGCCTTTGCGGCCAGTCTGGTGGAACAGCTGCGGGCTGACGCTGTCATTACTCAGGAATGATACGCCCCGTCGCGCTCAGCTGCGGCGAACCGGCCGGTATCGGCCCGGAAATCGCGGCCAAGGCGTGGGCTGAACTGCGCGATGCCTGCCCGTTTTTCTATATCGGGGACGCCAGCCACCTGCCCGCAGGCACTCCGGTTGCCAAAATCGAACATCCCAGTCAGGTCGCTGAAATCTGTGATCGGGCCCTGCCCGTTCTTCAGATGGACTTTCCCGCCCCTAACGTATTCGGCCAGCCAAACCCGGCCAACGCGCCGTCGGTGGTTGATGCCATCGAAACCGGCGCCGAACTGGTACAAACCGGTGAGGCCGCAGCGCTTTGCACTGCACCGATCAACAAGAAAGCCCTGATCGACGGCGCAGGCTTCACCTTTCCTGGCCATACCGAGTTTCTGGCAGCCCTTTCCGGAACCCGTCGGGTTGTCATGATGCTGGCCAGCGAGAGGTTGCGCGTCGTTCCCGCGACAATTCACATTCCATTGTCACAGGTTCCCGCGGCACTTACCCCTGATCTTCTGCGCGAGACGATTGAAATCACTGTACGCGGTTTGCGTGATCAGTTCGGGCTCACACATCCCCGCATCGCAGTTGCAGGTCTGAACCCACATGCAGGTGAAGGCGGCAAGATGGGCACAGAGGAACTCGACTGGATTGCTCCGATGCTGGCTGATCTGAACCCAGAGGGCGCAACCATCACCGGCCCCCATCCTGCGGATACTCTGTTTCACGCCGCTGCCCGCACCCGCTATGACGCCGCCATCGCCATGTATCATGATCAGGCTCTGATCCCGATCAAGACGCTGGATTTCGACCGGGGCGTGAATGTCACCCTTGGCTTGCCTTTCATCCGCACCTCACCCGACCACGGAACAGCACTGGACATCGCGGGGAAAGGCATCGCCAACCCCTCCAGCCTGATCGAAGCCCTGAAACTTGCCCGGCGCATGGTAAAAAGCTCTTGATCCTTCACCTGGCTGAAAATATCCCCGCCGGAGGCACAAAAATCTCGGGCGCAGCCCCTTTCACAGGCGCCAAGGTATTCCGATCATGAGCGCTATAGACACGCTTCCCCCTCTGCGCGAGGTCATCGCAACCCACCAGCTTTCAGCGCGCAAATCGCTGGGGCAGAACTTTCTGCTGGATCTGAACCTGACCGCTAAGATCGCCCGACAGGCTGGCGATTTGTCAGAATGCGATGTGCTTGAAATCGGCCCCGGTCCCGGTGGGTTGACGCGGGGCCTGCTGTCCGAAGGCGCGCGCAAGGTCGTGGCCGTTGAAAAAGACACCCGGTGCATTGCCGCCCTGAACGACATCGCGGCTGCGTATCCGGGTCGGCTTGAGGTGATCAACGGCGACGCCCTGGAAATAAACCCGCTTGAATACCTGTCACCGCCAATCCGCGTCGCAGCCAACCTGCCCTACAATGTCGGCACCGAGCTGCTGGTGCGTTGGCTGACACCGCCCGAATGGCCCCCATTCTGGCAGAGCCTGACGCTGATGTTCCAACGCGAAGTGGCCGAGCGTATCGTCGCCCAACCTGGCAGCAAAGCTTATGGACGCCTTGCCATCCTCGCTCAATGGCGGGCAGAGGCACGTATCGCCATGTCGCTTCCCCCCGGGGCCTTCACCCCGCCGCCCAAGGTTTCAAGCGCCGTGGTCCACCTGACCGCCCTGCCCGAACCACGCTTTCCCGCCGATGCCGCCACCCTGTCACGTATCGTGGCCGCCGCCTTCAACCAACGCCGCAAGATGCTGCGCGCCTCACTCAAAGGCATTGCCCCGGATATCGAAGACCGTCTGCTGGCTGCTGGTATCAAGCCCACGGACCGTGCCGAACAAATCCCGCTTGAAGCGTTCTGCGCTTTGGCGCGCGAAGTTAAGAAAACCTGATCAAACAAAAAAGCCCCGAGTTTGACCTCGGGGCTTGGTTCATTGGGCGTCAGCTTTACTCAGCCGCCTCTGGAGCATCCCCGGTGTTGGCGGGTGCTTCCTCTTTTGCCTCGGGTGCAGCTTTGGGCTTCCGCGTGCGCGGTTTACGCGCGGGTTTTTCTTTGAGCGGTGCCTCTTCCGGTGCCTCAGCTACCGGGGTTTCTTTGTTTTCCGGTGTTTCTACCAAGCCGCTATCGGGCTCTGAAACTTGCTGAGACAGGTCCATCAAATCAGGCTGCGGTGCTTCGGCCGGATCAGCCTGACGGGTCGCTTCGCGTTCCTGACGTTCGGCACGTTCACGATCGCGCTCAGCCTGGCGTTCGCGGTTCTGGCGCTCCTGCTCTTCACGGCGCGCATCCATTTCGCGCTGCGCCTCGCTCAGCATCCGCAGATAATGTTCTGCGTGTTGCTGGAAGTTTTCTGCCGCCACGCGGTCATTCGACAGCTGAGCGTCACGTGCCAACTGGTTGTACTTGTCAATAATCTGCTGCGGCGTGCCACGAACCTTGCCTTCGGGACCCGAGCTGTCAAAAACCCGGTTTACCACGTTGCCGCCAGAAGGACGATTGCGGTTATTCTTGGCCCGCGAACGGGGTTTGGAAGATCTCATCTTACTTACGTCAGCCTTATCAATGCGCTGTCGCTCAACCCGTGTTTTGCACTGCTCTAAGGCGTTTGCCGTGACGGGAAGTCGACTTTTTGGGCTTGGCGTCAGGGGTGCGCTGCAACAGCGTCAACCTCGCCGACTAATCCTGAGTAAACATGTCCTGACGGCGCAGACAAGAGGAATCTCGGGTTTTCACAAGCTTTTTTGTTCGGGTTGGCGTTTTTTGCCGCAAACCCGCCACTCAACCCGGCATTCTTGCGCCGACAACGCGGTCGCGACCGTCCAGATCAGGGATGATCCGAACATCCACCAACCCGGCAGCGTCGAACAGGGCTGATACTTTTGCCGCCTGCGTCTGACCGATTTCGACAAGAATTCGCCCGCCCGGCAACAGAAAATCCGGGGTCGCAGCCGCGATCCGACGATACGCTCCCAACCCATCCCCCTCATCCGTCAGAGCCATGCGCGGCTCATGCTCGCGCACTTCGGGCGACAGCTCTTCCATCTCAGACACTGAGATATATGGAGGGTTGGAAACAATCAGGTCGAATTGACCATTAATGTCTTCAAACCAGTTTGATCGAAGAATCTCAATCCGCGCCTCTACCTGATGCTGAACCGCATTGGCACTGGCTTGCAGGCAGGCGGCTTCGCTCAGATCGACACCCACGCCCGTGGAACTGCTGCGTTCGGCCAGAAGGGTTATCAGGATACACCCCGAGCCCAGCCCCAGGTCGAGGACATGATCAAATGGTTCGCTCAACGCCGCTTCGATCAGGGTTTCTGTTTCCGGGCGCGGATCAAGGACATCCCGGCTGACGCGAAACCTGCGGCCGTAAAACTCCCGCTCACCCAACAGATGCGATACCGGAACCCGAACGGCACGCAAGGAGATCAGCTGGTCATAACGCTCGGCGATTTCGGGCTGCAATTCTTCCGGGGCAATCAGTGTCACCCGGCTGGCTTCAATCCGTGCAGCGTGGGCCAGCAAAAGACGCGCGTCGCGCGCCGGATCGTCCACACCGGCCGCACGCAGGCGCGCTGTCGCTGCTACCATGGCCTGTGCCGCTGTTTGCAGACCCGTCATTGTGCCATCTCGGCCATCAGCCGGGCCTGATCGTCTGCCGTCAGCGCATCAATCACCTCGTCCAGATCGCCCTGCATCACCTGATCCAGCTTATATAGCGTCAGGTTGATCCGATGGTCGGTCATGCGCCCCTGCGGGAAGTTATAAGTACGAATGCGTTCCGAGCGATCCCCCGAGCCCACCTGACTGGCACGATCTGCCGAGCGTTCGCTGTCAATCCGCTGCCGTTCCAGATCGTACAAGCGCGTTTTCAGAACCTGCATGGCGATCTCGCGGTTGCGATGCTGGGACTTCTCGGAACTCGTCACCACCAATCCCGTCGGAAGATGCGTGATCCGCACTGCCGAGTCGGTCGTGTTCACGTGCTGTCCGCCCGCGCCCGAGCTTCGCATCGTATCGATTCGGATATCATTGGCGTCTATCTGGATGTCTACATCCTCGGCCTCGGGCAGAACCGCCACTGTCGCCGCCGAGGTGTGAATGCGCCCCCCGCTTTCGGTTTCGGGCACGCGTTGCACCCGATGGACGCCGGATTCGTACTTCAGGCGCGCAAAGACATTGTCGCCTTTGATATGGGCGACCACTTCCTTGATGCCGCCCAGATCCGAGGCCTGTTCTTCGATAATCTCGAATTTCCAGCCACGCGCCTCGGCGTAACGCTGATACATGCGCAACAGGTCGCTTGCGAACAAAGCGGCCTCGTCCCCGCCGGTGCCGGGGCGGATTTCCAGCATCGCCGGACGGGCATCCGCCGCGTCCTTTGGCAACAATGCCAGTTGGAGCGCGTTTTCCGCCTTGGGGATGCGGGCCTGCAACTCGGGGATCTCCTCCTCGGCAAGCTCTTTCATGTCCGGGTCAGTCAGCATCGCCTGCGCCTCGGCCAGATCTCCCACCAGCTGTCGCCAGGCCATGATCTGATCGACGACAGGCTTGAGGTCGGAATATTCTTTGGCCAGCGCCGCTATGTCACCACCCGACGCGCCATCGGCCATGGCTGCCTCGAGGTACTGGAAACGCTGGGTGATCTGTTCAAGACGTTCTTCGGGGATCATCCCGGCGGTGTCTCTCATCCGGGGGCTTTGGTCAAGGGCAACGTCATGCTAAGCTTGCGGCCATGAAACGGGTTTTAATTACTCTGCTGCTGACAACGACGCCTGCATTCGCCGATTACATCGGCCCTGATGGCAAGACGCGGGATTGCTATTGCACTGACACATCCGGGTCTCGCATCGAACTGGGTGAGATGATCTGCCTTCAGGTCGACGGACGCATGTTCACGGCGCAATGCCAGATGTCCCTGAACGTTCCCATGTGGCGTGAGGTTCAGGAGGGGTGTTTGTCGTCCAATTTACAGAGTGAGCCTGTCGACCCCTTGGATCTGGACGGCGCGTCCTGACCGTTTGAGCAACGACTAGAACTGCGCCAACCACCCATCGACTCGCGCCCTGTTAACCCCGAAATCCTTGCGGCCAAATCGCAGGCGCCCATGAATGCGCAGGGTGTCACCATCCTGCTGAACCGTGGTGTAGTCGGGAAAGCCGATCCATTTCGTGCGGGTGATATAGGTGATCATACCCTCACTGACCGAACCTGCCAAAACCGTGGTGCGCGACGTGGCTTGGGCAATCTCGTCAAGACGCTGCAACCCGTCGGAGCCGGTTTCGACAACGCGCACCACACCACCGGGCAAATCCTGATTTTCGGTTGCAACAAAAGCGACGTGCCACCGCGTAGGGTCGGACGGTGCCAGGCGGACATAGCCGCCCGCCCCAACCACAAGCGCAATCACTGCCCCCAAAGCCACCTTTTTCATCCCGTTCTATCCTTTTTGGTGAACCCTAAGCGGAACAAAACCGGCGGCAAGACATTCCACCGCGTCTTACCGCGACGTCACACCCGGCAGGATACACAGCATCTCGTAGATCAGGTTGGCCGCTGTCAGTGCAGTGTTGCCCGATGGATCATAAGGGGGTGAAACCTCGACCAGATCACATCCCACCACGTTTACCCCATGCAGGGCATGGATCAGTTGCAGCGCTTGCGGTGTCGTCAGACCTGCGATTTCCGGCGTGCCGGTGCCCGGAGCAAACGCGGGATCAAGGCTGTCGATGTCATACGAGATGTAAACCGGGTGGTCCCCGATGATCTTGCGAACCTGCGATCCGATCTGGGTCAGGTTCTGCTGCCACAGCTCCCAGGCCGGGAACTGGCGGAAGCCCCAGTCCTTGGCTTCGGTGAAGTCCGAGGCGGCATAGCCCGAGCCCCGAATGCCGATCTGGAACGTCTTGTCGGGAACAATCAGCCCCTCTTCATAGGCGCGGCGGAAGACGGTACCGTGGGTTTCACGCTCACCGAACATCTCGTCATTCACATCGGCATGGGCGTCCACATGCACCAGCGCCACGGGCCCGTGTTTTGCCTTGATGGCTCGCAGGATCGGCAGGGTGATCGAATGATCGCCCCCCATGGCCACCGGGATCACGCCTTTCGCCAATATGGCGTCATAGCTTTCCTTGATGATCCTGAGGCTATCTGCCAGCGAGAAGGTGTTGATCGCCAGATCCCCAATATCGGCTATCTGCAAACTGTCGAACGGGGCCGCTCTGGTGGCCATGTTATAGGGCCGGATCATCGCGCTTTCGCCGCGTATCTGCTTGGGGCCAAAGCGCGTGCCCGACCGCCACGACGTGCCGATATCCATCGGCACCCCCAGCACCGCCACATCCAGCCCCTCAAGCGAGGAGGCCTGCGGCAGGCGCATGAATGTGTTCGGCCCGGAAAACCGTGCCAGATCATTCCCGCTAATTGGTTGGTTGAATTCGGTCATGCGCGTAATGGTCCCGTCCCTGTTCGTCACTTGATCCAGCACATACCTTAAGCATGGCTAACTGTTGGTTAACGTGAACCCGTACGGGTTTACCCTTCTGCTTTTTCCATCTTGTTCCACCCCAACAGGCAAATGATCTGAGTCGCCACATGGGCCCCAGCAATCGCTGTCGCACCTGAGGTGTCAAAGGGCGGCGATACTTCGACCACGTCCCCGCCCTTGATATTGATCCCGGCAATGTCGCGCAGGATGATCTGTGCCTGAATCGAGCTTAACCCACCCCAGACCGGCGTGCCCGTACCAGGGGCAAAGGCCGGGTCAAGACCGTCAATGTCGAAGCTGAGGTAAACGGGGCTGTCACCAAGAATATCTTTGATCTTTTGCGCCACGGCAGCAGGTCCCGATTCATAAACCTCGCGCGCATCGATGATGTTCACGCCCAGCGTATCCTCATTCGTCGTACGAATACCCACCTGGACCGAGCGTTTCGGATCGACAATGCCCGACTTTACAGCCTTGTAGAACATTGTCCCGTGATCCACGCGGGACATATCGTCATCGACCCATGTGTCGGTATGCGCATCGAATTGCAGCAGGGACATTGGCCCGAATTTCTCGGCATAAGCCTTGAGGATCGGAAAGCTGATATAGTGGTCGCCACCCAACGCGACCGACGCTACGTCAGCGGTCAGAATGGTCCGGATGTGGTCGGTCAGCGTGTCGGGAAAGGCCGGTATATTGGCATAATCATAAGCCATATCGCCATAGTCCACGATCGCCAGTTCACTCAGCGCATCAAAGGGCCAGCCATAGGGCGCATCAGGCGACTGAAGCGCACTGGCCTCTCGGATCGCCCTAGGGCCAAGGCGCGTGCCGGGCCGGTTCGTAACCGCCTGATCAAACGGCACGCCGGTTACGGCGATGTCCACACCCTTCAGGTTCTTGGTGTAAAGCCGCCGAAGAAAAGACGTCGCGCCGCCGAACGTATTTTCATAAGACAACCCCTTGAGGTCCGGATTGGTGAATGCCTCATCCACTTGGTTTCTTGCGTCTTCCAGTGCCATGTCTTCCGTAGTCCCTTTCCCGAACCTTTATCAGCTCAACGGCTGCGCTTTTTCCACGATCCGCGCGAAAAACGACGCGCCCACCGGTGCGATTTCGTCGTTAAAGTTGTATTTCGGATGATGCAGCCCCGCGCCTTCACCCTGCCCGAGGAACAGATAAGCACCGGGGCGCTTTTGCAGCATGTACGAAAAATCCTCGGCCCCCATCTCGCGCCCGGTATTGCCGATGACCCGGTCATCTCCGGATATTTCTCGCGCCACTTCGGTCGCAAAACCCGCCTTTTCGGCATCATTGATGGTGGCAGGGTAATCGACATTGTATTCCAAACGCGCCTCGACCCCATAGGATTTGGCCTGCCCTTCGACAATCTCGGCCATGCGTCGCATCACCATCTGCTGGACGGTCGGATCGAATGTTCGAACGGTGCCGTTGATATAGGCCGTATCCGGGATCACGTTGTTGACCGTGCCGGTGTGAATTTGCGTGACCGAAATGACAAGATCATCCAGCGCATAGTGGTTGCGACTGACAATGGTCTGAATGGCCTGCGCAATCCCACAGGCCGCCATAACCGGATCACGGGTTTCATGCGGCATCGCACCGTGGCCGCCGACACCCTGAATATGCACTTCGAACGTATCGACAGCCGCCATGATCGGCCCCGGCGTGGTATAGAATGTCCCTTCGGCAAATCCCGGCGCGTTGTGCAGCGCGTAGACCTGTGAGATGTCGAACCGGTCCATGATGCCTTCTTCGACCATCACGCCAGCACCACCGCCATCTTCCTCGGCGGGTTGAAAGATCAGCGCCACGCGACCGCTGAAATTTCGCGTCTCGGCCAGATAACGGGCCGCGCCCAGTAACATCGCGGTATGCCCGTCATGACCGCAGGCATGCATCTTTCCGGGGTTCTGAGAGGCGTAGTCAACGCCTGTTTCTTCGGTAATTGGCAACGCATCCATATCGGCGCGCAGGCCAATCGTCGGCCCGTCGCCCTGCCCGTTTATGATCGCGACCATCCCGGTCTTTGCGAGCCCCTCATGCAACTCATCGACCCCGAACTCACGCAGACGTTCCGCCACAAAGGCCGCAGTTTCATGGCATTCGAATTCCAACTCTGGGATGGTATGCAGATACTGGCGCCATCTGGTCATGTCGGCAGAGAAATCGGCAATTCGGTTGACGACGGGCATCTGGGGTGGACTCCTGATCGGGACTGCGGAATGGATGCATCTGACACCGGAATGAAAGGGTTCGCAATGGCTGAAAATCCTCTGATCCATGACAGCGATGCAGGCATCGAACGGCTGCTGGAAATCATGCGCCGCCTGCGCGATCCGCAATCCGGCTGCCCGTGGGACATCGAACAGGATTTCGCGACCATCGCCCCCTATACGATCGAAGAGGCCTATGAGGTCGCGGACGCCATCGAACGCGAAGCCTTTGACGAGCTCAAGGGCGAACTGGGGGATTTACTGTTTCAATCCGTGTTTCACGCCCAAATGGCAGAAGAAGCAGGACATTTCACCTTTCAGGACGTAGTGCGCACCATGTCGGACAAGATGGTCAGCCGCCATCCGCATGTGTTTGGCGATGAATCCCGCGACAAGTCGGCCGACCAGCAAATCAAAGATTGGGAGGCCATCAAAGCCGCCGAGCGGGCGGGCAAGGAACAGAAAGGTGCGCTGGACGGTGTGGCCGCAAACCTGCCCGCACTTCTGCGCGCGCATAAGCTCCAAAAACGTGCCGCTCGGGTGGGGTTCGACTGGCCTGACGCAAGCCATGTGCTGGCCAAGATCACCGAAGAAGCCGCCGAACTGGAAGAGGCGCGTGACCAAATGGATGCTGACGCGCTGGAAGACGAATTCGGCGATCTGCTGTTCGTGATGGTCAATCTGGGTCGTCATCTTGGCATCGAACCCGAAGCCGCCCTGCGTCGCACCAATGCCAAGTTCACCCGTCGCTTTGAAAAGGTCGAAGCCCGGCTGGCCGAACGGGGCAAGACCCCCTCGCAAAGCGATCTGGCCGAGATGGATGCGCTGTGGGACGAAGTTAAAACGGAAGAGCATCGCGCGAATGGCAAACTCCCGCCGGTGGATACACTGGCCGCGACCAGAAACGGGTAGACAAGCGATCCGACACTTGCGAGTGTCCCACCTTCACGACCCCCGGAGACGCCTATGCCCCCTCGCAAGATCATCATCGACACCGATCCCGGACAGGACGACGCCGTCGCCATCCTGCTGGCGCTGGCCAGCCCGGACGAGATCGAGGTTCTGGGTATTACGGCCGTCGCGGGTAACGTCCCGCTCGCCCTTACAGCCAAGAACGCCCGAATCGTTTGTGAATTGGCCGGACGTACGGATGTGCCGGTTTATGCGGGCTGCGACAAACCGCTGAACCGTCCGCTTGTCACCGCAGAACATGTGCACGGGAAAACCGGGCTGGATGGCCCGGTCCTGCCGGATCCGCAGATGCCCCTGGCCAAAGGTCACGCTGTGGATTTCATCATCGACACCCTGCGTGCTGAAGAGCCGGGGACCGTGACCCTTTGTCCACTGGGTCCGCTGACAAACGTCGCGACTGCGTTTCGCAAGGCCCCCGATATCATCGACCACGTGCAGGAAATCGTCTTGATGGGTGGGGCGTATTTCGAAGTCGGCAACATCACCCCCACTGCTGAATTCAACATCTATGTCGACCCAGAAGCTGCTGATATCGTTTTTAAATCCGGAATACCGATTGTTGTCATGCCATTGGATATCACGCACAAAGCGCTGGTGACCAAACCGCGAAACGACGCGTTCCGCGCATTGGACAGCAAGGTTGGGCATGCAGTGGCCGAGATGACGGATTTCTTTGAACGCTTCGACAAAGAGAAATACGGCAGCGCGGGCGCTCCCCTGCACGACCCTTGCGTCACCGCCTATCTGATCCGCCCCGAGCTGTTTTCGGGCCGCCGCGTGAATGTCGAGATTGAAACAGGGTCCGACCTGACCTTGGGCATGACCGTTGCGGATTGGTGGGGTGTCACCAACCGCGCACCAAATGCGTTGTTCATGGGGGAAATCGACGCCGACGGCTTTTTCACCTTGCTGACAGAAAGGCTGGCCAGATTATGAGCGCTGCCCTCCGCCTAGCGCGTCCCGACGATCTGGATCGCCTGATGACGCTGGTCACCGCCTTTCATACCGAGGCCGGGCTGACACAGGACGCCGACAAGACACGCAATGCCCTCGCCCCCATGCTGGATGGTATCCCTCATGGCTGTGTCTATCTGATTGGGCCCGGGCGCGCGCCTTTGGGATATATCATCCTGACCTTTGGCTGGTCAGTCGAGTTTGGCGGCATGGACGGTTTCGTGGACGAAATCTATATACGCCCCGCCGTTCGGGGCCGCGGCATTGCCACCGAGGTTCTTTTGGATCTGCCCAAAGCTCTTGCCGGGGCAGGCCTGATGGCTCTTCATCTGGAAGTCGACCGAAACAATGAATCTGCCCATAAGCTCTATCTGCGTACCGGGTTTAGACAACGCGACAGGTATATGCTGATGAGCAAGGTACTTTAGCGCGACTCGCCGCGGAAGATATTTGCCGGATTCATATGCTGAACCGGGTCATTCGACGAAACCTCTTCTCCGGTTATCGGATACGTTCCCGGACCCGCGCAGGCGGACAATACTGTGATGGACGCTGTGACGATTATCAGAAGGAATTTGGATACAGACATCGTAGTCTCCTTTCTGCAATGAAGACAAACTACGGCATTCTGTGCGGGCGTGATAAGTAACAAGTTCACACATAAGAATAGATAAGCCACATTTTTTTTATCAAACACCTCAACCGCAAACGAACATGTCCCTGAAAAATTTAACTTTTCTCTGGCCTGAGGGTGCCATTCTCAAATAGCGGCATCTCAAAAAAAAGCAGGTGGTCGCGTGCGATTTCAGGAGTTTCGTAATAGGCGTCGCGCAAGTGAAAGCCCAAAGACAGGTATAACCGAGTCGCCGCTTCCAGGGGTTTGCCGGTGTCCATTCGAATATAGTCGAACCCAATATCTCGGCACATTTCGATCAGCGAAAGCATGATGGCACGGCCTGCTCCGGTCCCCCTTGCTGCGTCAGTTACAAATACACGTTTGATTTCAGCTACACCGGGTTCGTACGTGTGAAACATACCGCAGCCGACCGGTTCCCCATGCAGCAATGCCAGTTTGATCCCACCGGTCGGCGGTGTGTGTTCCGTGTCGATGTTGTCCATCACGCGGGCGTATTTTTCGCTTGGGTAGAAAGCCTGCACAATCTGGGCGGTTCTTTCATCCAGTGCCAGCAGGAAATCCCTGTAATCCCAACACAAACGCCGAACCGCTTCAATCTGGTCCGGCGTTTCCGGTTCGATGATGTTCAGCACAACGCGACCCCCGGATTAAAACCAGGGGCCAGCCTAGCGCCAAGCGCGTTATTTGCGAAGGATCGACGCGCCTGCGTATTCCGCAACCTCGCCCAGCGATTCCTCAATGCGGATCAACTGGTTGTATTTGGCCAACCGATCCGACCGCGCCAGCGAGCCGGTTTTGATCTGACCGCAATTGGTCGCCACCGCCAGATCGGCAATAGTGGCATCCTCGGTCTCGCCCGAACGGTGCGACATCACGTTGGTATAACGCGCACGGTGCGCCATATCGACGGCGCGCAGGGTTTCGGTCAGCGATCCGATCTGGTTCACCTTAACCAGCATCGAGTTCGCGCAGCCGCGCTTGATCCCTTCGGCCAAGCGCGCCGGATTGGTCACAAACAGGTCGTCGCCCACGAGCTGCACCTTGTCGCCGATGGCGTCGGTCAGGGCTTCCCAGCCGTCCCAGTCATCCTCGGACATGCCGTCTTCGATCGAGATGATTGGATAGTCATTGACCAGAGCCGCCAGATAGGCTGCGTTTTCTTCGGGTGTCAGGGTGATCCCCTCGCCCGCCAGAACGTATTTACCATCCTTGTAATACTCGGTCGCCGCGCAATCCAAGGCCAGGTGGATTTCTTCGCCGGGTTTGTAGCCCGCCTTTTCGATGGATTTCAGGATGAAATCCAGCGCCTCGCGGGTGCTGGCGATGTTGGGGGCAAAACCGCCCTCATCGCCCACGCCCGTGGCCAGCCCCGCGGAAGACAGTTCTTTCTTCAGCGTATGGAACACTTCGGACCCCATTCGCACGGCCTCGCGGATATTCGCGGCCGAGGTTGGCATGATCATGAATTCCTGAATGTCGATCGGGTTGTCGGCGTGTTCGCCGCCATTGATGATGTTCATCATCGGTACCGGCAGCACGCGAGCTGAGGTACCACCGACGTAACGATAAAGGGGCTGCGTCGTGAAATCGGCTGCCGCCTTTGCGGTGGCCAGCGACACACCCAGAATGGCGTTGGCGCCCAGACGGCCTTTGTTATTGGTTCCGTCCAGTTCGATCATCGCCTGGTCGATGGCCACTTGTTCTGTCGCGTCAAAGCCCACCAGTTCCTCGGCGATTTCACCATTCACGGCGGCCACGGCTTCCAGAACCCCTTTGCCCATATAGCGGGATTTGTCGCCGTCGCGTTTTTCTACGGCTTCATGTGCGCCGGTGGACGCACCGGACGGTACGGCGGCGCGGCCCATGGTGCCGTCTTCCAGAATCACGTCGACCTCGACCGTCGGGTTGCCCCGGCTGTCCAGAATTTCGCGCGCGTGGATGTCAATAATGGTGCTCATGAGGTCTGTCCCTATGGCTGCAGTCTGTTGCACGCGTCATAGCAGCAACCGGCCAAAAGTAAACCGGTTCCGTTATCGCTAACACGCATATTTACCGACCTTTAGGGCTAACAGTTTGCTGTTTGCGCCAACAGGATCAGGCCGGAACCAGATTGCGCGCCAGACGTCGCTCGCGGATAAAGGTATACAGGCCAGATCCGATGATGAGGCTCGCCCCAGCCATTGTCAGCGCGTCAGGGCGTTCACCGAACATCAACATTCCGGCAAGGATCGAAAACACCAGACGCGTGTAACGGAATGGCATCATGGCCGAAGCCTCGCCAACCCGCATGGCCGTTACGATGCCGTAATACCCCAAAACGCCGAAACCGATCGCGCCCAGATATGGCCCTGCCTGGCCGCTTTGCACCGGCACAAAGGGTGTTCCGGAAATGACCATCAACAGCAGCCCGGCCAGCGCCACTGCGATATACGCCTGCATCGCCACAACGGATGAGGCCACCCGAGCATCCAGCTTGCGCGTTATCAGATCACGCGCCGCAATCGCAAACACGGTCAGGACGACAAACAGCGAGTCTGGCTGAAACCCTTCCAATCCGGGGCGAATGATCATCAGAACACCGATAAAGCCGACACCAATGGCGCTCCAGCGGCGCCAGCCGACCTGCTCTCCCAGAAACAGGGCCGCGCCCATGGTCACGGCAAGCGGCATGGCCTGAAACACGGCGGCGACAGTGGACAGATCAATCAGCGACAACGCGGTGACAAAGGTTACGGCACCGAATCCTTCTGTCCCTGCACGTACCATCGGCAGCAGTTTCCACGCCACGGGATCGAAGATGCGTTTGCGGGTGACCACCGACATCACCGCAAAGACAAGCCCGCAGAACACACCCAGACACACCATGATCTGACCTGTCGGCACAGCGCCCGACAGGAACTTGATGAACATATCCTCAAGAGAAAAGGCCGCCATCGAGCCGATCAGCAAAAGGATGCCGTTTACGTTATTCATGCGCGCGTCCGTAGGAAAAGGGTACTTGGGGTGCAGTATGCGGGCACATGAACCGCAACCAGCGGCATCTGGCAAGCCAATTCCCGACACATTCAATGAATTAACGTGTTGGGGCCGTTCGTGATTTGTGATGGATCACTTCTGCTTGAGCGGCACGCCATACAGTTCCAGCCGATGCCCTTTCAGCTTGTACCCAAGCTTGGCGGCGATCTTTTCCTGCAGGGCTTCGATCTCGGGGTCGACAAATTCGATAACCTCCCCCGACTGCATGTCGATCAGGTGATCGTGGTGATCACGCTCGGCATCCTCGTAACGGGCCCGCCCATCGCCGAACTCCAGACGTTCCAGAATTCCGGCCTCTTCGAACAGTTTGACCGTACGATACACCGTCGCAATCGAGATGCCTGTGTCGATGGCAGAAGCACGCGCGTACAGTTCTTCGACATCCGGATGGTCGTCGCTTTGTTCCAATACCTGCGCGATGATCCTTCTTTGACCGGTCATGCGCAGACCCTTGGCCTCACAACGTCCAATAATCGTTTCCGACATGATGCCCCTCAGAATTGCTCGGGTGTCTGTCTTAGTATGTCTGTGCGATTTGCGCCACAGGGATTTCTTCTTTTCCAGTGAACTTAAGCCACGCGCGCCAAATCAGCCCAAACCGGCAGATGATCCGATGCGATATGTGCCGGGCGCGCGTCATGGACACCATGCGCAGTGGCCCTGACGCCCGCGCCCAGCGCGATCCGATCCAGCGCGCCCAGCGGCTGCGCGGCGGGAAAACTCGGCTTGGGGGGCAGAAAACGCATTTCCGGTGCCAGATGATCCAGAACAGGCTGTCGGGACCATTCGTTGAAATCCCCCGCCCAGACAGTCGGCATCTGCTCCAGCTCTTTATCAAACCGCCTGATATGCGAGATCTGCTGACGTCGCGATGCAGGCAACAGCCCCAGATGCATTCCCATCACCCTCAACGGCCCGATATGGGTATCAAATTCGACACGGACCGCGCCGCGCGGTTCAAGCCCGGGCAGTTCGTGATGCCCGGTTCGCCGGACCGAAAGGCCCTCGCCACGCCAGATCACTGCATTGCCATGCCAGCCCAGACTGCCGGCACCACCCAGATCGACGATCTGCCACCCCGCTTCATCCAGCATGAAATGCGGCAGGGCCGCCGGCCGCGGCGGCAGACGTTTGTCGGCCTCCTGCAACACAACGATATTGGCCTGCATATGTTCGATGACCTGCAAAATGCGCTGCGGCTGGCGCCGGAGATCCAGCCCGAGGCATTTCTGAATGTTATAGCTTGCGATGCGAAGGGTGGAAGATGACTGCATATAGACCTGACCAGTGGGCTTGACCCAAAGTGCCACGCCTGTCGCCGGACGCAACCCTTCAGTTTCACTTCTCAACAACGGCGACCGGGGAAGTCGCCTCGGCACAATATATCGCCTAAAAACCCGGCACGTGGCGTGGCCGGAAACAGATGGGTTTCCCCTCATATCATCCAGGTGCGGCAGGACGGAGATACAGCAGTTTCAGCGCATCCGACACCGATCTGGAACGGGCAAATCCGTTCGCCCCTCCCAGCGAAACGTTCCGCAGCGAGGGATTTCCAGAGATGTTTGACCGTCATGTTCCGCAAAACGTGACGTGCACAACTTCGTTATCGGTCGGGGGCCGTTTGAGATCCGCCGCTTCTGCCTGATCGTCGTATGGCCGCGTTAGGATTGTATTCAACCGATGGAACGGTTGGTAATCCCCCGCCACCGCTGATCGAATCATCTGCTCGACGCGGTGATTGCGCGGGATAAAGGCCGGGTTCGCCGCGGTCATCACTTCATGCGGTGACGCCTCATGCGCCAAACGCGCACGCCAGCCTTCTGCCCAACTGTCAAAGGCCTGTGGATCGACAAACTGATCGCGCACGGTATCTTTGCCCAGCGCACGGAAGGTGTTGGTGAAATCAGCCTGCCCCTCGGCCATACGTTTTAGCAAATCGGTGATCAGCGCCTGATCGCCTTCTTCAGCGGTCGTCAGCCCGATCTTTGCCCGGAACCGGGTCAACCAGTTCTGTTGCAGCAGGTCCGGCATGGCATGCACGATCTCGGTCGCCTGCTCAACAGCGGCGTCCTTGTTGTCCATCTGCTGAATCAGAGAGGTTGCCAGCTGCGCCAGATTCCACACTGCTATATCTGGCTGGTTGGCATAGGCATAACGGCCCATCCGATCTATCGAGCTGTAGACCGTATTGGGATGATAAACATCCATGAAGGCACAGGGGCCATAATCGATGGTCTCACCTGTAATCGAGCAATTGTCGGTATTCATGACCCCATGGATGAAACCCACGCTCATCCACTGAGCGATCAGGCGTGCCTGCGCATCCCGCACAGCCCGCAACAGACCCATTGGCCCTTCGGCCCCGGGATAGTGGCGCGCGATTGCGTAGTCTGTCAGGCGCCGCAGATTGTCCAACTGCCCCCGCGCTGCAAAGACCTGAAAGGTGCCTACCCGTAGATGGCTGGTTGCAACCCGGGTTAGCACCGCACCGGGCATCGGACCCTCCCGGAACACGGTTTCACCCGTCTCTACCGCCGCCAGCGCGCGTGTTGTGGGAATGCCCAGCGCGTGCATCGCCTCGGATATCACGTATTCGCGCAGAACCGGACCCAGCCAAGCCCTGCCGTCGCCTCGACGCGAAAACGGCGTCGGGCCCGAGCCTTTCAGCTGAACATCCCGCCGCACGCCATCCGTTCCGACAGTTTCGCCCAACAGCACCGCGCGTCCGTCCCCAAGCTGCGGATTGTACTGGCCAAACTGATGCCCGGAATAAAGCTGCGCGATGGGGTCCGCACCATCGGGGATGCGATTACCTGCAAAGGCTTCCGCCATCTCTTGCACGTCGCCCGGATGGACCTGCAACAGCCGTGCCAGATCATCATTGAACGCGATCAACTTGGGCGCGCGTACAGGCACCGGATTCTGTCGTGCAAAAAACGCGTCCGGCAGGCGGGCATATGAGTTATCGAATGGAATGGTCAGTGTCATGCGGCATACATATTCCCCGTGCGCACGAATACCATAGCGGATCACACCTTGCCGTGCATAATTGCGCCAAACACACGGGGGCCACATGACAGCACAAGAGATCATCGACCGCCTGAACCTGCAACCTCACCCCGAGGGCGGCTGGTACGCGGAAACCTGGCGTGCCGAGAACAAGGGCCGCCCGACCGGCACCTGCATCTACTTCCTGCTGCAAGCGGGGGAAAGCAGCCACTGGCACCGGGTAGACGCGACCGAGATCTGGCTCTACCACGCGGGCGCGCCACTGATCCTGTCCCTGAGTGCAACAGACAAGGGTCCGGCGGTTGACCATGTGCTGTCGCCCGATTTGTCTCGGGGCGCACCGCAACTGATTGTTCCCAACGGCCATTGGCAGGCCGCGCGCAGCACCGGTGATTACACGCTGGTCAGCTGTACAGTTTCTCCCGGATTTCAATTCGATGGGTTCCAACTGGCAGAACCTGGGTTTGATATCCCTCGGGGATAAGCTGATCTGGGGATGCTCTGAAAAGGTGAGTTTACAGAAAGTTACCCATTTATCATTCTGTCAACGCAACCGCAGGTATCGGAGCATCGGGTGATTGTGAAACGCATCTTTCTGGTCCTTCTGCTTCTGTTCGCAAGTACCTGTCTTGCAAACGCTGAGCCCGCCTGTGCAGAATCCCGCCTTTCATCCGAACTGGCACTGCCCGATCTGCAGGAGGAAGTCACGACCGAACATATCGAACCTACCGGGACTGTCGAACCTGCGGTGCTGACCTCGAAACGCCCAGCGCTGCGCCCTTGCAAGTTTCGCCAGTTTGAAGTGGGTCGTCAGCGTATGCGTGACCGCGGGGCGGTCTGTGGTGACTGGACCATCTTGGGCGAAACCCGCACGTCTTTGGCTGGAAAAGCGCTGGGTTGCGGCATCGCCAACCCGGTCCGGATTTACAGAATTTCGGACATTGCGCTCAGCCAGTTCTCGCTGATGGACTGTCAGACAGCCGTCACGCTGAAAACGTGGATCGAAAACGTCGCCAAACCCGCCTTTGCCGATCTGGGGGGTGGGCTCAAGGGTATGCGGGTTGTTGGCCACTATGCCTGCAAGACGCAGAACAACCAGCCCTATGCGCGCATTTCCGAACATGCGCGGGGTCGGGCCATCGATATCTCGACCTTCGTGTTGCAGGACGGAACGCAGATCACCGTTCAGGACGGGTGGAGCGACACCGATCAAAGCGTCGTGTTGCAAGAGTTGCACAGCGGAGCCTGTGGCCTGTTCGGAACTGTTCTTGGTCCTGACGCTGACCGGTATCACAAAGGGCATTTTCACTTCGACACAGCCCGTCGCAGTGGCAAGCCTGTGTGTCGATAACGCGTTAGCCAATACCTGTATGCAGCCTCAACCCACCGGTTGAACGTTCACTGAACTGACCATGCCGCCACCCACCAGCGCTTTCACCCCGGTTGTTCCGGGGCACGAGGTTGGCAATCCCCGCGCCACGCGCACAGCCAGATAGGCAAAGGCCTGCGCCTCGAGCATGTCGCCGTCCAGCCCCACCGCCTCGACCGGTTCGACCGGGCAGTCGAGGGATACGCGCAGCATCTCCATCAACACCGGATTGCGCCGTCCTCCGCCTGTAACCAGCACGCAAGACGGCGGCTGCGGACAATGTTCCATCCCCTGCACCACACCCGCTGCGCACATCCCGGTCAGGGTTGCCACCGCGTCAGCGTCACCCAGTTCTTTCACTAGGTCGATCATCTCAGAGAAATCGTTCCGGTCTAGCGACTTGGGCGGCATACGTGCGAAGAAAGGCTCAGCCAGAAACAGCTCCAGCGCGCCCATTTCGACTGTGCCATTGCGCGCAACCGCACCATCCCGGTCCATCGGCTGCCCCAACCGGGCCTGCATGAGGTCATCGACCGGCGCGTTCGCCGGCCCCGTATCAAAGGCAAGCAGCGCCCCCGGTGCCTCGGGACCATCAAAGCTTGGGTCCACATAGGTCAGGTTGCCAACACCACCCAGGTTCAAAAAGCACAAGGGGCGGTCCGCGCCAAACCACTTGGCGCAGGCAAAGTGAAAAAACGGTGCTAACGGAGCGCCCTCGCCCCCCATAGCCACGTCATCGCTTCGGAAGTCCCAGACCACCGGGCGCCCCAGCGCCTGCGCCAACCCAAGACCATCGCCCACCTGCAATGTCCCGCGCCCGCGCGGTTCATGCGCCAAAGTCTGGCCGTGAAAGCCGATCAGGTCTACATCTTCGAACTCGGACAGCGCTTCGGCATGGGCAAAGGTCACCATCTCGGCCGCCGCGTCGACCTGTGGACCGTGCCATTGCCCCAAAGCCGCCCGCAGAATTTCGCGTTCGGCATCGGTATAGGCGCGATAGCCGCTTTTCCCGAATCCAGCGATGGAATGCCCGTCGGTTTCCACCACCGCAGCGTCCACCCCGTCCAGCGACGTACCGGACATTGCGCCCAATGCCCGAACCATTCCGTGTTTCTTGATGGTTTGGCCCACGCCTGCCTCCTGATCTGGCAATGTTTCCGCCGTGCCCGGGGTTCTGGACTTCACCTCTGGGTTGCAGCTTGGTCAAGGTGCTTTTGTTATGCCGCCTTGGCAAGCCTTCTGATTGGGGGCGTCGGTTTTTTTCCAACGTCGCGTTTCATGATCAACACCCCGGCCATCAAGTTGCGCGCGCATATCACGGCACGCGGTTTTAGAGTGAAAAGGTGGCTTTTCCTCATCCGCAGCGCCGCCTATACAGTGCCCCGCAACACAAACCCCGAGGGCACGATATGACCTACCACCCCAAATCGGATTTCATCGCCACGATGATCGAGCGCGGCTTCCTCGCCGACTGCACCGATTATCAGGGCCTTGACGACGCGCTGATCAGTGGGTGCAAGCCAGCTTATATCGGCTTTGATGCAACGGCCAAGTCGTTGCATGTGGGCAGTCTGATTCAGATCATGATGCTGCGCTGGTTCCAGAAGACCGGCCACCAGCCGATCACCCTTATGGGCGGCGGCACCACCAAGGTGGGCGATCCCTCGTTCCGCGCAGATGAACGCCCCCTGCTGGGTCCCGAACAGATCGACGAAAACATCGCGGGCATCAAGAAGGTGTTCGCGGCCTATATCGATTACGACACTGACGCCGAGAACAAGGCGCTGATGTTGAACAATGCCGAATGGCTGGATGATCTGAACTACCTCGATTTCCTGCGCGACATCGGGCGGCATTTCTCGGTCAATCGGATGCTCAGCTTTGAATCTGTGAAATCCCGGCTGGATCGCGAGCAATCGCTGTCGTTTCTCGAGTTCAACTACATGATCCTGCAAGCCTATGACTTTCTGGAGCTGAACCGCCGCTATGGCTGTGTTCTGCAAATGGGCGGTAGCGACCAGTGGGGCAACATCGTCAACGGTATCGACCTGACGCGCCGGGTGCTGGATCACGAAATCTACGGCCTGACCTCACCCCTGCTGACTACCAGCGACGGCAAGAAGATGGGCAAATCGCAGGATGGCGCGGTCTGGCTGAACGCCGAGATGCGCTCGCCCTATGAATTCTGGCAGTTCTGGCGCAACACCACCGATGCGGATGTCGGCCGGTTCCTGAAGCTCTATACCGAATTGCCGGTGGATGAATGTGACCGTCTTGGCGCGCTTGCCGGGTCCGAGATCAATGAGGCCAAAAAAATACTTGCTGACGAAGTTACAACACTCCTTCATGGTGCTGACGCATCCAAAGCTGCCCGATCAACATCGGAAGGTATTTTTGGCTCCATGTCTGTTCGTGAAGGAGGTCAGGATACCCTCTACGCAACCGGAAATATCAGCGCGCTCCCTACCTTGACTCTAACTAAGGAAGAATTGGGCGACGGCATGTCCATCGTGCAGATCATTGTCAAATCAGGCCTCGCCAAGTCCGGCAAAGAGGCCAAGCGCCTGATTGCCGAAAACGGGGCCAAAATGGACGACGCTCCGCTGACGGATGCGGGTTTGATGATCGACGCGGGCGCATTGACGTCTCCGATCAAGCTGAGTGCAGGCAAGAAACGCCACGCATTGGTGCAACTGGGCTGACGCCCCTTTCACCTTGGAAAGCAAAACAGAAAACGGCCACCCGATCGGGTGGCCGTATCTGTATTGGGGTGGACGAGGCTACTGACGTCCCTTTCCGCCACCGCGACCGGGTCTGTCGCTTTCACCTTCATCGTCATTGGCGTTGTTTCCGCGACCCGGACTGCTGCCCTCGCCGCCGTTGCCGCTGCCATTGTTACCCTTATCGCCACCTTTGCCGCCGCCGTTATTGCCTTTACCACCGCCGGGCTCTCCACCGCCACCGCCGGGTTCTCCACCGCCACCGCCGGGTTCTTCGCCGCCGTTGTCAGGTTCTCCTCCACCACCGGGGCCGTCAGGACCAGCTGCATTCGCAAACCCTGCCCCGCCGGGTTCTGAACCGCGGCTTTCACCCCGATTCTCGGCCAGACCGGACAGGCTGGCCGTTGCCACGTCTGTCAGCAAAGCGGCCAGACCCGGGCATTGCGCCCCGGTAATGCTCAGCGTTGTCTCGAAATCCGGTCTCTTCTGAAGTCTGTCCAGAAAGCTTGGGGTCACCTGAACACAATCGCAAAGCCCGGCGTAGTCGCCTGCATTCGCAAGACTTCGAGCCGTTTGCCAATTACAGGTTTCCGGCGCTGCAAAAGCATTACCGGCAACCACAATCCCAAAGACAGGCGCGGCCAGAACAGCGCCCAGTGTTAGTTTCTTACTATTTACCATATCGGAACCTCCTGACGAAAAAACACGCAATGGCTGTGATTACTTCGTTCACGAACAGGCGCGTTTTCGTGAAGCGCGGATTAAGATGCCTTAAAGATGCGTATTGGCCCGGCAGCGGTTATTCCGCGCCGCCCCTTTGGGCGTTCGGGCTCAAAGATATGGACACAACCCCTGCAAAGCGGTTATTGAACAGTTGTTCATATCCTAGGGAGGAGTTCCGATGCACCTGTCCACCACAGCCGCTCTTGTCACCGGCGGCGCATCCGGTCTGGGCGAAGCCACCGCCCGTCACTTTGCCGCGCAGGGCGCACAAGTTACTATTCTAGACCGTGACGCGGACCGTGGCGCTCAAGTCGCCTCCGAAATCGGCGGGTATTTTGCGCTGACGGATGTAACAGACGAATCCTCGGTCGCAGCTGCCGTGCGCCACGGTATGGACAGGATGGGCAAGATTACCGCGACTGTGAACTGCGCCGGTATCGCTTATGGAATCAAGACGGTCGGCAAGGATGGCCCACACCCGCTGGACGCGTTCCAGCGCACGATCGACATCAATCTTGTCGGCACATTTAACGTCTCAAGGCTGGCTGCGGCCGAGATGGCAAAGAACGAACCCGAACCAGACGGGGCGCGCGGTGTGATCATCAACACTGCATCTATTGCTGCATTCGACGGCCAAAAGGGACAGGCGGCATATGCAGCATCTAAAGGCGGCGTGGTTGGCATGACCCTGCCGATGGCCCGCGACCTGGCCTCAACCGGGATTCGCGTCATGACCATTGCGCCGGGAATCTTTATGACCCCGATGCTGGCGGGCCTTCCTGAAGACGTGCAACAACAACTGGCCGCCGACGTCCCGAACCCGGCCCGCCTGGGCGACCCTAAGGAATACGGGCGGCTGGCCGGTTTCATCGTTGAAATGGGCTACCTGAACGGCGAGGTCATCCGCATCGACGGCGCTCTGCGGATGCGGTAAGACAGCTCTATGTCGGAGCGCCAGAAAATGCAGTCCGGGCAGTGGTATTGCTGTCTCGATCCCGAGTTGGACGATCTGCGCGCGCGAGCACGACGGGCTGTACACGCTCACAACACCTGTCCGCCCGACACACGCGGCGCGATGGCCCCGGAACTGCACGCGCTGCTGGGCCATGTCGGCGAGGACTGTTTTCTCGAAGCCCCTTTTCATTGCGCCTATGGAATGAACATCCATCTGGGCAGCCGGGTTTTCTTCAATGCCGGATGCGTTGTTCTGGACACGGCCCCCGTTCGGGTTGGCGACGACACGATGTTCGGCCCCAATGTTCAGATTTACTGCGCGCATCATGCCAAGGACCCTGCTGATCGGGCACAAGGGCTGGAAGTCGGCCTGCCCGTCAACATCGGCAGGCAGGTTTGGATTGGCGGCGGAGCGATCCTGTTGCCCGGCATAACCATAGGCGACTACGCCACAATCGGCGCAGGCAGCGTCGTCACCAAAGATGTCCCCGCCAGAGAAACCGTGGCAGGTAATCCAGCAAGACGTCTGGCCCTCTAAACGCTTTCAGCTTTCTCTTCGAGCGTCAGCCATTCCTCTTCAGCGGCCGAGAGTTTCTCCTGCCGCTCAACCAACGCCTCGGTCGCTTTTTGGAACTTCACCGGCTCACGCGTGAACAGCTCGGGATCGGACATCAACTCTTCCAGCTTGGCAATCTCGGCCTCTAGGCGCGCGATCTCGGCAGGCAGTTTCTCCAGCCGGTGCTTCTCCGAGAAGGACAAGCCGGATT
Source organism: Ruegeria sp. AE3 (assembly GCF_056542225.1). Lineage (NCBI taxonomy): Bacteria > Pseudomonadati > Pseudomonadota > Alphaproteobacteria > Rhodobacterales > Roseobacteraceae > Ruegeria > Ruegeria sp. AE3. The sequence continues at coordinate 1,057,812 of NZ_JBQFZL010000001.1, forward strand.
TCGGCTTTTCTTCCTGCTTGACCTTTGGCTTTGAAAGCTTTGCTTTTTCTACACTTTTTTCGATCACATCACCGCGCTGTGCGATGTAATCCGACCAACCGCCAGCATAGACTGTCGCCTGTCCGTTACCCTCCATCGCGATGGTGGTTGTCGCCACGCGGTCCAGAAAATCCCGGTCATGGCTGACCAGCAGAACGGTGCCGTCGTAATCGTCCAAAAGCTCTTGCAGCAGGTCCAGCGTCTCGACATCCAGATCGTTGGTCGGTTCGTCCAGCACCAATAGGTTCGAGGGTTTCGCCATCAGCTTGGCCAGAAGCAATCGGGCTTTTTCCCCACCGGACAGGGACTTGACGGCTGCTCGGGCCTGCCGTTCGTCAAATAGAAATTCCTTGAGATACCCTACAACATGTTTGGGCTGCCCGCCCACCATCACCTGATCGGCCTTGCCCGACACCCGCATAGCCGGATCGCCGGTCAGACTGTCCCACAGGCTCATCTCAGGGTCTAGTTGGGCGCGGTTCTGATCGAATACCGCGATTTCAAGGTTCGTCCCCTGAGATACCGAGCCCGCGTCCGGCTCCACCTGCCCCAGCAGCATCTTCAGCAACGTTGTTTTTCCAACACCGTTCGGCCCGACAAAGGCCACCCGGTCACCGCGCTGTACCAGCAGATCAAAGTTCCGAACGATCTGCTTGTCGCCAAATCCTTTGGCCAGCGCCTTGGCCTCAATGACCTTGCGGCCCGATTTTGGCCCTGCCTCCAGCGCCATTGCAGCCGAACCCTGACGTTTGATCTGCCCCGCCTTTTCAGTTCTCAACGCCTGCAAGGCCCGCACCCGGCCTTGGTTGCGTTTGCGTCGGGCGCTAATGCCCTCAACCGCCCATTTCGCTTCAGATTTGATCAGGCGATTCAGCTTGTGGCGTTGCTGGTCCTCTTCCTCCCAGACCTTGTCCCGCCAGGCCTCAAAGGCTTCAAAACCCTGCTCCTGTCGCCGAACAGCCCCCCGGTCAATCCAAAGCGTTGCCCGCGTCAGAGCCCTCAAAAAGGCTCGGTCATGCGAGATCAGCACAAAGGCCGCTCGGCTCGCGCCAAGTTCGCGTTCCAGCCACGCGATGGCTTCGATATCCAGATGGTTGGTCGGCTCGTCCAGCAACATCAGATCCGGTGCTTCGGCCATCAGCTTGGCCAGTGCCGCCCGCCGCCGCTCTCCGCCCGAAGCGGTCTCAACCGCGCGTGAAGGATCGAACTTCAACCCTTCACCGGCCCGTTCAACTTTGTAAAGTTCTCCCGGCTCCAACCCGCAGGATGCGTAATCTCCCAACGTGGCAAAGCCTTCCATCGTCGGATCTTGCTCCATATAGCCAACGGATTTCCCGGGCGGCACGACAATCTCGCCCCGATCCGCCTCGACCAGACCGGCCATCACTTTCATCAACGTGGACTTTCCGGACCCGTTTCGCCCCACCAGCGCAACACGATCACCGGGTTGAACCACCAGATCCAGTTCGGAAAACACCGGGTCACCCCCGAAAGTCAGGGAAATGCCGGACATCTGCAACAAAGGAATTCTCGCCATGTCCGCCAGCTAAACCGGCTGACACATTGCGTCAACGCCCCGTCTTCACCTTTTCAAAAATACTCAATCTACCCGGCCACCGCCCGCAACAGACGTTTGCGCGCCGGGGGGATCGCACCGATTTCCACCCCTGTGAAAACGTGCAGCGTGTTCATGTCGCGATCCACCACCGCATGATCGCTGACCCAACCGCCCATCATCAGATAGGTCCGCAACAAAGGCGGCATCCGCAGCATTGCCTTTTTAGAATCCGGTCTGCGCCGCAAACGCGCGGCAAAACGAAACACATCCGGAGCCTTCACGCGCGGCAACCAACGTTTCGGGCCCAGATGGCGATGTTTTAGCATCGCAAACGCATCCAGATACTGCTCTGTTTCGGTACCGGCAAAAGAGGAACATCCAAACAGCATCTCGACGTTGTTCCGATCAACGTAGGCCGTCATTGCACCCCAGGCGACACGCAGGATGTCGGGGTCGCTGTGATCAGGATGGATACAGAATCGTCCCATTTCGACCATCCGACCTTTGAAGCCTTCGAGCGAGGTCAGGTCATAGAACTGCGCCGAATAACTTCGCCCGATCTCGCCGCCACTATCCATGGTCAGCATCCGAAAGCAGCAGACCAGCCGTTCTGCCGAGCGCATATCCTCGACCAGGATATGGCTACAGCGTGCATCAAACTCGTCGCAGTCCGGTTGCTCTGTGCCAAAAGCCAAGGTCCGCAATGCCTGAGCTGTTCTGATATCCTCGGGCGACTGCGCCAGTCTGGCGCGATAGCGCCCCTTGCTTAACAAAACTGCCGTTGCCACGGTCGCGCCCTCCACGGTTGCCGACCCTCAGGCGTCGGTACGACACCATTAGCACAAGACATGTGACTGCCCTGTGACCACCGCAAGGTTTAGGCGCAAATTAGTTGGCGCCCGGAATGTTCGCCGGGTTGAAGTTGCCGATATTGCCTAGCAGCTGACGCAGGAAGCCTTTGTCCTGAACGTTGGAATCGGTAACGCGGCGCTCCAGAGCAATCACATTCCCGTCTTCAAGACCAAAGCGTTCGATGTTTCTGACGACACCGCGCTGATCAAAACTGATGGCAACCAGTTCGCGGGATACCACCTCGGGCCGTTTCGGACCGTAGTGACGCACGCGAGAGCGGACATAGTAATAGCCCGAATCCCGAACCACGCCGGATGCGCCCGGCGCGCCGATAGCCTCTTGCACACTGTCCCGCGTGTCTACGCCTACTTTGATTTCCGCCAGTTCTTCGGCCGGTGGCACATAGCCGTGATTCTTGAAGATAGCCGTACAAGCCCCGGTCGCAGCCAGACAGGCAACAAACACAAGCGATTTCGCAGTTGGTTTCAACCGGTTCACTACCTTCAACATCTGCACCCTCTTGCCTTGGCCTTCTTCGGCTTCTATCCGATTACATAAACCGCTGCCACGGTTCAACACATAGAAAGGCTCACGAATGAGCAACACGACATCATTTCGGGTGTCTGACCTGCCGCAGAACGCCCCGACACCGTTCGATCTGCGCCCCGCAACCACCGCGCTCGAGCAGATCAGGCAAGACCTTGGGCTGCTGGGGCTGCGCAAACTCAGCTTTTCGGGCGAACTGAGGGCGCAGGGCAAACGGGACTGGGTTCTAAACGGGAAACTCGGTGCAACTGTCATCCAACCTTGCGTAGTGACGCTGGAACCGGTGACGACAAGGATCGACATACCAGTGCACCGGACTTTTCTTGCGGATTGGGCAGACCCAGATGATCCAGAGTTCGAAATCCAGGAAGATGACGAATCTGAACCTTTGGGGCCTGAAATTGATCCGGCCCTTGTCATGGTCGAGGCCCTGTCTCTGGCTTTGCCACAATATCCGCGTAAAGACGGCGCGGAACTGGGCCAAGCTGCCTACACAGAACCGGGCAAACAGGCGATGACGGATGACGATGCCAAACCCTTTGCAGGATTGGCAGGTCTGCGCGATGTGCTAAAAAAAGACGAGTGACAGGTGCCAGATTTCCTGTCATAGCAGGCGGTCAGAAAAATCGCTTGAACATGCCGAGAATCGCAGTATTTTCGCGCGCTCATCGGATTTTGGGTTGGACATTGCGGGGCCCGTCGCCTAAACGCGCGTCAAACCACGATAAACGAACTACGAAACCCGGGTCGGCAGCGAATCTGCGGCCCCCAGTCAGACAAAGGTTGAGACCATGGCCGTCCAACAGAACAAAGTTTCCAAGTCGCGTCGCAACAACCGCCGCGCACACGACGCTCTGGTTGCTGCAAACCCGAACGAATGCCCGAACTGCGGCGAGCTGAAACGCCCGCACCACGTTTGTGCCTCTTGCGGCCACTATGACGATCGCGAAGTCGTCGCACAGGCCGACGAAATCGATCTGGACGAAGACGCAGCCTAAGCCTGATTGAGCGCAGGCCAAGGCATGAACGATCAGCCCACGCACGCCGGACGGATCACCATCTCGGTTGACGCAATGGGAGGGGACGCAGGTCCCGCTGTCGTCGTTGCAGGTCTGGCAAAATCGGCTGGCAAGAACCCGAATATCGGGTTCCTGCTGCACGGGCCCGAACAGGTATTGCGCAAGCTGGTTGCCAAACGACGTGTCCTTGAAGGGCGCGTCGTTTTTCGTGATTGCCCCGACGTTGTCACGATGGAAGACAAGCCCAGCCAGGTCGTGCGCAACGGCAAGCAGACCTCGATGTGGTCCGCGCTGGAAGCGGTTCGTCAGGGTGAAGCCCATGGCGCGGTGTCCTGCGGGAACACCGGTGCCCTTATGGCCCTTTCGATGATGCGTCTGCGCAAATTGCCGGGCGTGAACCGCCCCGCAATCGCGATCCTGTGGCCTTCGCGCAACCCGCAGGGGTTCAATGTAATGCTGGACGTGGGCGCCGATGTGCGCGCCGACGCCAAGGATTTGCTGCAATTCGCCCTGATGGGCGCGTCTTATGCGCGCAACGGCATGGCCCTGAACCGCCCCCGGATCGGGTTGCTGAACGTTGGCACCGAAGAGCATAAGGGCCGGGCCGAACTGAAAGAAGCGCATGCCATGATTTCGGAATACGCCGAACAGGCGAATTTCGAGTTTGTTGGCTTTGTCGAAGGCAGCGACATTCCCGGCGACAAGGCAGATGTCATTGTTACAGATGGGTTTACGGGCAATGTTGCGATCAAAACGGGCGAAGGCACAGCCAGGCTGATCGGAGATCTTCTGCGTGAGGCGTTCAAATACTCTCCGTTGTCGCGATTGGCTTCGGTCCTGGCCATTACGTCACTACAGCGCCTGAAAAAGCGCATTGATCCGCGGCGTGTGAATGGTGGCGTGTTTCTGGGTCTGAACGGGACTGTTATTAAATCCCATGGCGGGGCAGATGCGACCGGAGTGTCGGCAGCGATCAAACTGGCCTTTACTCTGGCACGGTCCGGCTTTGCCGAAAAATTAGCTGCGCGGGTTGCATCCACGGCCCAGCTTGCACAAGATGCCGCGCAAGCTGCGCCGCAGACCGATAAATAACAAAAAAGGCAGTACCCCAAAAATGGCAGGCCGTTCAGTTGTAGTAGGTGTCGGGCATTATTTGCCGGAACGTATTGTTCCAAATTCCGAGTTTGAGAAAACGCTGGACACAACGGATGAGTGGATCAGAACCCGGTCGGGGATCGAACGCCGCCATTTTGCTGCCGATGACGAAACGACGTCGGACCTGGCCACCAAAGCTGCCGAGGCTGCCCTGGCCGATGCGGGCCTGACATCGGATGATATTGACGCGATCGTCGTGGCGACCTCGACCGCGGACCTGACCTTTCCTTCTGCCGCGACCATGGTTCAGGCCCGGCTGGGTATGACCAAGGGGTTTGCTTTCGACGTACAGGCCGTCTGCGCGGGATTCGTTTTCGCTCTCAGCAACGCAAATGCGTTGATCTTGTCCGGTCAGGCCAAACGCGTGCTGGTCATTGGTGCCGAAACCTTTTCCCGGATTATGGACTGGACCGACCGCTCGACCTGTGTTCTGTTCGGGGATGGTGCCGGCGCTTTGGTACTCGAAGCGCAGGATGGCGAAGGCACCGCTGCGGATCGCGGCATACTCGCAACCGATCTGAACTCGGACGGGCGCTACAAGGACCTGCTTTATGTCGATGGGGGTGTTTCGACCCAATCCACCGGGCATCTGCGTATGCAGGGCAATCAGGTTTTCCGACATGCCGTTGAAAAGCTTACCAAAACGGCTGAAACAGCCCTGAGCCGCGCGGGGCTGAGCAGTGCTGACGTCGACTGGATTGTTCCTCATCAGGCCAATATTCGCATCATTCAGGGCACGGCCAAAAAGATGGGCCTGCCGATGGAAAACGTGGTTGTGACCGTTCAGGATCACGGCAACACCTCGGCTGCATCCATCCCATTGGCACTGTCGGTTGGTAAACAACGCGGGCAGATCAAACCCGGCGACTTGATCGTGACCGAAGCAATTGGCGGCGGTCTGGCCTGGGGCGCGGTGGTTCTGCGCTGGTAACCGGCGCAATCCAGCTTACACAGCTGCTTGCAATTCATTGATATTGACAGCGAATTTGCCATACCCATATGCTTTGACAGCAACAGGGGAAATGACATGGGCGACAATACACTGACTCGAATGGATCTGAGCGAGGCCGTCTTTCGCGAAGTTGGGCTTTCGCGCAACGAAAGTGCGCAGCTGGTCGAAAGCGTTCTGAACCACATGTCCGACGCTCTGGTGCGTGGCGAGCAGGTGAAGATCTCGTCCTTCGGTACGTTCAGTGTTCGCGACAAGACCGCGCGAGTCGGACGCAACCCCAAAACCGGCGAAGAGGTTCCGATACAGCCCCGCCGCGTACTGACCTTTCGCCCGTCGCATCTTATGAAAGATCGCGTCGCCGTCGGGAATCGCAAGTAACCCCAGGGTCACGCGGATATGAGCAAATCCCGCGACGCGTTTCGCACGATCAGTGAAGTAGCGGATTGGCTTGGTGTTCAGGCCCATGTTTTGCGTTTCTGGGAAAGCCGCTTCACTCAGGTCAAACCGGTCAAACGCGCGGGCGGGCGTCGGTATTACCGCCCCAATGACATGCGTCTTCTGGGCGGCATCAAGAAACTGCTTCACGAGGACGGGATCACAATCAAAGGTGTGCAGCGCATCCTGCGCGAGCAAGGCGTCGCACATGTCGCAGCACTGTCTCCGCCTCTAGACGAACCGGGCCCTGCCCTGATTGAACCCGTTCAGGGCAAAGTGGTGCCGTTCGAACCGAAACCCGCTGCCGCCACCGAACAAATCCTTATGGATCTGGACGAACCGGCCGAGCAGCCGGTGAACGAAGGCGTGCAGGCCGACGCACTTCCCGCGACTGCGTCAGAACAAGAACCACAGCCAGACCTGAACACTGCGCCCCTGATGGGTGGGATCGCGTCGCTGGCGTGGAAGCGCGCCGAGTTTGACGACGAACTACTGCGCCGGATTGCACCAATTGCAAAAGACCTGCGCCGCTGGCTGGATCGTGTTGAAACACAGGCGACGGGTTAGGAAAAAAGGCAGTGTTTTCCTCTTGCCCCTGCCGGGAAAATCTTTATGAACGGCCCAACGTCGGGCTATGGCGCAGCCTGGTAGCGCGTCCGTCTGGGGGACGGAAGGTCGCAGGTTCGAGTCCTGCTAGCCCGACCAAATCACACCGACGTTTATGGCACAAAGGCCAGATCCCGCTCTGGCACACGAGGGGATCGAGATGACAGGTGTTTGCGCGAACCAGCAAATCGAAGCAATGATCGCGCGCGGAGAGATTGCCGCCAACCCCGATGTCCTGCCAGCGCAAATTCAACCAGCCAGCCTTGATTTGCGTTTGGGAACAGTGGCCTACCGGGTACGCGCCTCGTTCCTCGCGGGCGAAGGACGGACCGTTACGGATCGGTTGGCCGAGTTCGAAATGCACCGCATCGACATCTCGGACGGCGCTGTTCTGGAAAAGGGCTGCGTCTATCTGGTGCCCCTGATGGAATCACTTGCCCTGCCCCGCGACATAACCGCCGTCGCCAATGCCAAAAGCTCGACCGGGCGGCTTGACCTTCTGACCCGTACCATTACCGATGGTGGCACAGAATTCGATCGCGTTCCTGCGGGCTATAAGGGCCCGCTGTATGCCGAGATCTGTCCACGTTCGTTTTCGGTTCTGGTCCGGCCCGGTATGCGTCTGAACCAGATTCGTTTCCGTCAGGGTCAGGCCGTCTTGTCTGACGCCGAACTGACCGCCCTGCACGCCGAATCGCCGTTGGTAGACGGCCCTGCTGTGATTCAGGACGGTCTTGGCTTTTCGGTCGATCTGCAACTGCCCGATACCGATTTGGTCGGCTATCGCGCCAAGCCCCATACCGGGGTAATCGATCTGGACCGAATTGGCGAATACGACCCCCAGGACTATTGGGAGGAAGTACGCACCGAGGACGGTCGCATCATACTTGACCCCGGTGCATTCTACATCCTTGTCAGCCGCGAGGCGGTCCATATCCCGCCGATGTGTGCCGCCGAAATGGCACCTTATCTGGCGATGGTTGGTGAATTCCGGGTGCATTATGCCGGGTTCTTCGATCCCGGCTTTGGCCATGCCGCAGCGGGCGGTGCCGGGTCACGTGGTGTGCTTGAGGTGCGATGCCACGAAGCGCCTTTCGTCCTGGAGCACGGACAGGTGGTCGGGCGCCTTGTCTATGAGAAAATGGCCGAGATGCCCACGCAGCTATATGGTGCCGGGATTGCATCGAACTATCAGGGGCAAGGCCTGAAACTGTCCAAGCACTTCAAAGCGGTTGGCTAATCCTCAGAATTTCTTGCAACGGTGCTTGTGCTAGATAACCCGCGTTGCCTGTCGTAGGTTCTGCGTCTGACCTGTAGTGACCTGTCCGGATTTTTTACTCATCAAACAGTTCCGACTGGTCCTCGTCCACTTCGTCCTCGCGCCCCTCGCCCAAGGGGATAGCCCCCGGTGGAGGCCGGTTTTCCAACAGACCCGCAGCCCTTAGTTCCTTGAGCCCCGGCAGGTCGCGGGCGTTCTCCAGACCAAAATGATCCAGAAATTCGGACGTCACCACAAATGTCACCGGACGACCCGGTGTCATGCGACGACGGCCCAGCCTGATCCACTCCATCTCAAGCAACTGGTCAATCGTCCCGCGAGAGACTGACACACCGCGAATTTCCTCAATCTCGGCGCGGGTGCAGGGTTGGTGATAGGCAACGATGGCCAATGTCTCGATCGCGGCCCGGCTGAGTTTACGAGTTTCAACCGTTTCCTTTTGCATCAGAAAGCCCAGATCAGGGGCCGTACGGATCGCCCATGCCTCTCCAACACGCACCACGCGCACGCCGCGCCCTTCGTAACGTCTCTGAAGCAACTCAACGGCTTGTGCGGCGTCGCTTCCATGCGGCATCCGCGCCTCAAGGTCGGCAATCGTCACCGGATCGGCGCTGGCAAACAAAACGGCCTCGACCATACGCTCCTGTTCCGCCAATGGTGGCGCCTCGAACAGGGTGCCGGTTTCTTCTGGGGCGTCAGTCACGTGTCTGGGTCCTCTTGCGCAAATGGATCGGCGCGAATGTCTCGCTCTGCTTGATCTCCATATGTCCTTCTTTCACCAGTTCCAGCGAGGCCGCAAAGGTCGCAGCCGTCGCCGACCTGCGGCGCACCGGGTCAGTATCCCAACCATCGGGCAGATAGGTTTCCATATCGGTCCACGTCCCCGCAAAACCGATCAGCGGGCGCATCCGCTCCAGTGCCTGCTCCATCGTAAACACCGAGTCGCGGTCCATCACAAAGGGGCGGAACTCGTCACGGGTGCGAATACGGGCATATCCCTGCATCAGATCCAGCAGCGTGGCGGAATAGGTTACGGTGCGGATGCGGGTTACGTCCTCGCCCTGCCCGCGCTTGAAAAAATCACGACCCAGTTGGTCGCGGGCCATCAGCCGCGCAGCGACGTCGCGCATTGCCTGCAGGCGTTCAAGTTGAAACGCCAGATGCGCGGCCAGTTCTTCACCCGATGGCCCATCGTCATCCGGATCTGGCGGGAGCAATAGACGGGACTTGAGAAAGGCCAGCCACGCCGCCATGACCAGATAATCGGCGGCCAGTTCAATGCGCAGCGCACGCGCCTTTTCAACAAAGGCCAGATATTGCTGCGCCAGCGCAAGAACCGAGATCTTGCGCAGATCCACTTTTTGCGTGCGTGATAGAGTTAGCAGAACGTCCAACGGGCCTTCGAACCCGTCGACATCAACAATCAGCGCTTCGGCCGCAAGACGATCCGCGACCGAGACAGGGTCTTCGCTAAAAAGATTATCGTTCATATACCTGCCCGCCCATTAGGGCAGATAGTTCCGCTTCGGCGGCTTGGATGTCAAGTTCCCGCGGGCGTTTGCGCATCGCCAGCGCCCGTTCTGCGCGGGCTTGTGCCACATCCGACATTTCTCCGGCAGTTTCCATTACAGCGGCACGTTCAGAAAAACTGCCATTGCAATGCAGGACTACATCGCAGCCCGCCTGCAAAGATTGGCGGGAGAGGTCCGTCAACGCCCCGCTGAGCGCCTTCATCGAGATATCGTCGGTCATAATCAGCCCGCCAAAGCCGATATTGTCTCGGATCAGACCCATCATGGCCGCGGAAATGGTGGCCGGCCGGGGATCTATCTGATCAAAGACCAGATGCGCGGTCATCCCCATCGGCAGGTCGTTCAAGGCACGGAACGGCGCGAAATCGCTGTATTCCAACTCTTCCAGCGGCAAATCAACATGCGGCAGGTCATGGTGACTGTCCAGAGTGGCACGGCCATGGCCGGGAATGTGCTTGAGAACCGGAAGAACGCCCCCATCAAGAAGGCCCTGCGCCACAGCCCTGCCGATCCTGGAAATCTGCTCAGGATCAAAGGCATAACAGCGGTTTTTCAGAAACGCGTGTGTCTCGGGCCGCACCACATCGACCATAGGGGCACAATTGCTGTCGATGCCCAGACCAAACAGCTCATCCGCAATCAGGCGGTACCTGAGGTACATGGCGCGTTCCGCTTGATCACCCGCCCTGGTCACATGATCCAGCGGGGGCAGCCATTCGCGGGCCAAGGGTGCGCGCAAACGCTGTACGCGCCCTCCTTCCTGATCAATGGTAATGGGGCAGTTGCGCCCAACAGCCTCTCGGAAATCATCACACAAGGCGCGCACCTGATCGGCGCTTTCAATATTGCGGGCGAACAGAATGAACCCAAACGGGTTCATCTGGCGAAACAGGTCTCTTTCCTCCTGCGTCAGGCGCAGTCCTTCAGCATCTGTGATCGCTGCTCCGAACTTCACCTCACGGCCACCGGGATACAGTCAGCGCCTTGCGCGACCAGAGCGGCGCAGAATTGGCGCGAGTCGCTCAGATCTTCAAACCCCAGAACGCGCAGGCGGTAGAAGGTCCGCCCACCGCTTGAGGTTTTCTGAATAACGCGCTGTTTTCCCGACATATACTCACCAAACTGACCATTCAAACGGTCCCACTCGGCCTGTGCCACTTGCGTGCTGTCATAAGCCCCAAGCTGCGCCAGTCGGGTCCCCTTGGCCAGTGTATCCGGATCAACATCCACCCCAACCGCAGCTTTCACCGCTGCATTAATGGCGTCTTCGGAATTCTCGCTGGGTGCGACCTGACTGCGGGTCGACCGTGCCGGACGCGTCACAGGGCGCAACGATCGGCGCACACCCGGCAACTCTGCGAAACTTGGGTCTGGCAAGGCCGCAGCAAAATCTGCCGGGTCAATGGCGGGTTCTTCGTCGGGGGTGGTCAGCGATGCCAGTTGCACACCGTCTTCGAATTCTTGCTGCGTTTCTGCTGCCGCACCCGCCAATTCCGCAACCAGCGCATCTACTGCGTTCTGGCGCAGGCGCGCGGCTTCCTGCGTGGTGATCGGTTCTTCGACCACATGCAGCGCAGGGGTCGGCTTCAGTTCTCCGGCGGGCAGGTCTTCTTCCGTAAGGGACACCGGGCGCGGCGCAAGGATCAACCGGTCAGCCGGTGCCGCGGCACTGCCTTCGGCGGCGACGGCATTCACGGCAAAGCCCTGATGATCGGCGGGTGTTCCACCCGGATTTTCCGGTTGCACACGCATCGGCCCTTCGGCGGCGCGGACAACCGGCACGCCACTGACATCGCGCATGATCAGTTGATAGCCCCAGACCCCGACACCGGCGACCAGCGCCAAGGAAGCAACAGCCCCCAGGAAATTGACTGCCCTGCCCAGACCAAACGAGCCTCGCGGCGCGTCATCTTCCTGCATATCTTCGGGAAAATCATACACATCATCAGAATGCGCTTGATTCGGGTAATGAATCTGCCCGGGGCTTTGATGCCCCGAGTAATCGTAACTCGCCATGTCCGCCTCACTGCCCGTTTCACGCCTGAAAATAAGGCCCGCGGGTCATTTCTTGCCTACCTCGTACCGGCGGTTCGGGCGATATTTGTTACCGCATCTCCTGCGCCGGAGTAACGCCAAGAATACCCAAGCCCGCTGAAATCACAACAGAAACGGCCCGGGCCAAAGCGATTTTTGACTGGCTTGTGGCAACATCGCCATCCTGGATGAAACGCAATTGCGTCTCGTCATTACCCTTGTTCCACAACGCATGAAAGTCGCCTGCAAGTTCATAAAGGTAAAATGCGACCCGGTGCGGTTCATTGGTCCGCGCCGCAATCTCGACCAGCCGCGGCCATTCTGCCAGCTTCTTGGCAACAACCAGTTCCGAGGCATGATCGTTTTTGCTCAGGTCGGCGCCTGCAAGGGTCGCATCATCAACCGCAATTCCAGCCTCGGCCGCGCGGCGCAGCACGCTCATGACACGGGCATGTGCGTATTGAACGTAGAATACAGGGTTCTCGCGACTTTGTTCCAGAACCTTGTCAAAATCGAAATCCAACGGCGCGTCGTTCTTGCGGGTCAGCATAACAAACCGCGTCACGTCCGGGCCCACCTGATCGACCACATCGCGCAGAGTGACAAAGTTCCCTGCACGCTTGGACATCTTGAACGGCTCGCCATTCTTCCACAGCTTCACCAGCTGCGTCAGCTTGATATCTAGCGGCACCTCACCGTCGGACAGTGCCGAAACAGCCGCCTTCATCCGCTTGACATAGCCGCCATGGTCCGCGCCAAACACGTCGATCAGCGCGTCAAAACCACGGGACACCTTGTCATAGTGATAGGCAATATCCGGGGCAAAATAGGTCCAGCTGCCATCTGATTTCTTGACAGGGCGATCCACATCATCGCCATGTTCGGTCGATTTGAACAGCGTCTGTTCGCGTGGCTCCCAATCTTCGGGCTTTTTGCCCTTCGGCGGCTCGAGCACGCCTTCGTAAATCAGACCCTTGTCAGTCAGCGATTGCAATGCGGCCTCGATCCGACCGGTGCCATAGAGCGATTTTTCCGAGAAGAACACATCCATCTCAACGCCCAGCGCTTTTAAGTCAGCACGGATCAGATCCATCATCGCGTCGGTCGAGAACTCACGTACCTCTTCCAGCCAGTCACTTTCCGGCTTGTCGATCAGGCTGTCGCCGTATTTCTCTTTCAACGCTTCCCCAATTGGGATCAGGTAGTCGCCGGGATAAAGACCTTCGGCAATCTCCGGGCTCAGACCATTGGCCTCGCGATAGCGTTCGTAAGCCGAGCGCGCCAGCACATCCACCTGCGCGCCGCCGTCGTTGATGTAATACTCACGGGTCACGTCATGGCCGGAATAGGCCAGCAGGCTTGCCAGAGCGTCACCGAAAACCGCGCCCCGTGTATGACCCACGTGCAGCGGACCGGTTGGGTTGGCCGAAACATATTCAACGTTGACCTTTTGCCCATGGCCCATAGTCGAGCGGCCATAATCGGTGCCCTTCTCCAGCACAGCCGCCAGCACGCCTTGCCAGACCGACGGTGCCAGCCGCAAATTGAGAAAGCCCGGACCTGCCACATCGGCGCTGGTGATCCGGTCATCTGCCGCCAGCTTCCCCGCCAATACCTCGGCAATGTCACGCGGTTTCATCCTGGCCGGTTTTGCCAGCACCATCGCCGCGTTTGTCGCCATGTCGCCATGCGCTGCATCGCGCGGCGGTTCGACCGCCACGTTGTCAAAACTCAGCCCCTCGGGCAACGCGCCTTCGGACTGCATCTGCGCCAGCGCGTCCAGTACAAGGCCGCGGATCTCGGAAAACAGGTTCATTTCGGATGTCCTTTTGCTTGCCCGGCGGTTTACCACGCATCACGGCAAGGTCAATGGACGCCTAATGTTTGGACTTGGTTTGCGCCCAATGTCTGCCAATCTCGCCCGGATTTCCACTGTCAGAGATTTCAAATACCCTGCGGGCTGTCTGTCGTACGGCTTCTGATCATCGCTTCCCGCCTGCGCAAGGCACCAATCAACCCACAAAAAAGGTCGCAAACATGGACCATTACCCGTGTCATTGCGGCCCAGTCAGCCAGTCAGCCGCGCGTGATCCTGCAAGGCAAAACGGTCGGTCATACCTGCGATGTAGTCCGATACGATCCGGGCCAAAGCTGTCTCATCCGCCGCAGCTTCAATATCCTCGTGCCAACGTGCGGGCATCTGTTTCGGGTCGTTCAGGTAGATCGGGAACAGGTCTTCGACAACCGTTGCAACCTTGGCCCGTACCTTCATGACGCTGGGTGCGCGATACATCCGGGTGAACAGGAACGCCCTGATTTGTTTCAGATCCGCCCAAGTCCCGGTCGAGAATTGGATGACAGGATGCCCAAGATGGCGAATCTCTTCGACCGATTGCGCGCCCGAGGCTACAATCAAGTCTCGTGACGTTGTGATGACATCTGCCACCATGACCCCAAATACCCGCCGCAGTGCTTCATGACGTCGTCGATACGGATCAAGACCGGGGTATTTAGCATCCACATCCGCGTAGCATCCCCCCACGATCGGAAGGTGACGCAGATCATCATCTTCAAACAACCCCGCGCGCAACCCATCCAGAAGGTCGTGATTGTTGTAAGCAATGTCATCAGACAAAGCCGCCACCTGCGCCTCGGCACTTGCATGGGTATGAAGTTCAAGATCAAAGCCCTGGTTGCATTCAGCCAGCGCCCACGGCAGATCGCCAACAACTGGACCGTTATGCTTGGCGATACCCTCCAGACATTCCCAGGTCAGGTTGCATCCGTCAAACCCGGCATAATGCCGCTCCAGCTTCGTTACGATCCGAATGGCCTGGGCATTGTGATCAAACCCCCCGTAAGGCACCATCAGCGCGTGGAGGGCGTCTTCACCCGTATGACCAAAGGGTGTATGACCCAGGTCGTGCGCCAGGGCTACAGCCTCGGTGAGTTCAGGATTCAGGCCCAACGCCCCTGAAATGGTTCGCGCGACCTGAGCAACTTCGATGGAATGGGTCAGCCGTGTTCGATAACTGTCACCTTCATGCTCGACAAAGACTTGCGTCTTGTGTTTGAGCCGCCGAAACGCACTGGCGTGAATGATCCGGTCGCGATCACGCTGAAAGCATGACCGGAAGCTGCTTTCTTCCTCTGGCACCAGCCGCCCCCTTGCACGGTCTGGGTCCGAAGCAAATCCCGCTCTGTCCAAAGGCCTTGTCCTTGTCGCCTGTCTTTTTGTTTCATATATTGTAGGACGCTTGGGAAATAAACCTTTGGAGACCGGCATGAATCTGCCCCCATCAGTCACCGAACGCGCCTTTGACCGCCTCGCCGAGATCGGCGCCGCGGAACAGGGGCAAGCCCTGCGTGTCGCAGTGGAGGGTGGTGGATGTTCCGGTTTTCAATATGAAATCGCTCTGGACACGCCAAACACCGATGACCTCATCCTAGAAGGCAAGGGGCAGAAAGTCATCGTCGACCCGGTCTCTCTGCCCTTTCTTGAAAACGCGGTGATCGATTTCACTCAGGAGCTTATTGGTGCAAGGTTTGTGATCGACAACCCCAACGCCACCTCTTCCTGTGGCTGCGGCACGTCGTTTTCGATGTAACCGGCGGGGGCTTTGCCCCCACACCCCCAGGATATTTTCAGCCAGATGAAGCAGGAATCCGCTCTCTGACCAAAACGACCAGAGAGCTTCACCTGGCGCGGTCATCGGCGTCCCCGCCTGTACCGCCCCTTCTAGTATCGAAAAAATGGTTAAGGGTTCGTTTCTTCATCTGGCTAAAAATATCCCGGAGCGCGAGGCAGAGCCTCGCTTATCCGATCTCCGACTTGCCGCTGGGCCCGTTCTGAGCGATAGGTTGCCACAAGGTTTCGGAGGATCGCGCATGAAAATCGCCACGTTCAACATCAATGGCATCAAGGCACGAACCGAGGCGCTGCCCCGCTGGCTGGACGACGCCCAACCCGACGTTGTTCTTCTTCAGGAAATCAAATCCGTCGACGAGAACTTCCCACGCGAGATGTTTGAAGATCGCGGGTACAACGTGGAAACACATGGGCAAAAAAGCTTTAATGGTGTCGCGATCCTGTCGAAGCTTCCGCTGGAGGATGTATCTCGCGGCCTTCCCGGCGATGACAATGATGAACAGGCGCGCTGGATCGAGGCCACCGTCGTAGGCAAAAAGGCCCTGCGGCTCTGTGGGCTGTATCTGCCCAACGGGAATCCGGCACCCGGACCGAAATACGATTACAAGCTGGCCTGGATGGAACGGCTTTACGACCGCGCCCAGGCCCTGATGAAGTCAGAGGAGCCTGCCCTGATGGCCGGAGACTATAACATCATCCCACAGGCCGAGGATGCCAAACGCCCCGATGCCTGGCGGGAAGACGCGTTGTTCCGCCCGGAAAGCCGGGCCGCCTTTCGAAAGATCCTGAACCTTGGCTTTACCGAGGCCTTTCGCGCCACAACGCAGGGCCCCGATCACTATTCTTTCTGGGATTATCAGGCTGGCGCGTGGAACCGGAATGACGGAATTCGAATTGATCATTTCCTGCTGACGCCACAAGCGGCCGACCTCATGCGGGATTGCCAGATTGATGCGGCTGTTCGGGGGCACGAAAAGCCATCCGATCACGTTCCCGTCTGGATTGACTTGGATCTTTGAGGCCCTAGGCAGCCGTGACGTCGTGACTGTAGATCCATTCATAGCGTTGTGACAACCGGGCACCGACGACCCTCAGCACACATTGCGCAGCCATACGGGCTGGACCGCGCAGATGAAAGTTCCGCGCATTTGACCCGGCCGCCGCGACAACGCGCTGCGCCCTTGGTTTCCGGGTTGTTTCATAGGTTGCCAGTGCGCTGGTGATACCCGATCGTTCGTCAAACGCGCGCGCCAGAACCCAAGCGTCCTCGAGCGCCAGACACGCCCCTTGCGCCATGAACGGCAATGTCGGATGGGCCGCGTCCCCTACCAGAACCAATCGGCCATTCTGCCAGTTTTGCGCGACAGGCCGCAGAAACAATGCCCACAGATGCACATCCGTGACTTTCGACAGAATGTCGCACACGGGGCCACCGAAATCTGCAAAGCGCTTGCGCAACTCTTCAGGGTCGCCCGTCTGACGCCATCCTTCTTCCCGCCAGTCCGAACGCTCTTCAACCGCGACAATGTTCATCATGCTTTCGTCACGCAACGGATAGGTTACCACATGCCGCCCAGGCCCCATCGTCAGGGATGCGGAAACCGGGTCATGACCGGGCTGCCAGGGGATGGCGGCGCGCCACGCCACCTGATGCGTGAACTCCGGCATCTCTGCCCCGTTCAGAGCCGGGCGGAGCATGCTGCGGCCGCCATCGGCCGCAATGGCGCACTCGGCGCGAATTCGCTCGCCTGACGCCAAGATCACCTCGGCCTCGTTGGGATGCTTTTGCACATGCGAAACTCTGGCACCCAAGCGGATATTCACGCCTGCGTCACAAGCCGCATCATGAAGAAGGTTCAGAAGGTCGGCACGGTGGTAGTAATAAGTCGGACCAGCTGCAGGGCCCGGCAGGTGACTGACCACGCGCCCTTCTCGGTAATCGCGCAAGACAGTTCCATGGGACTTCTGCCCGACAGAAAGACCTGTGACGCCAAGTGCATGAAGAACGCGCATCCCGTTCTCGCTGATCTGCAAACCAGCGCCGACTTCGGTCAGGGCCGGGGCTTGCTCCAGAAGCGTGACATGCGCCCCACGGTGTTGCAGTGCCAGAGCCGAGGCCAGGCCGCCGATTCCACCGCCAATGACACAGAATTTCAATCCATCTATCTTCATGGCATCCGCATAACGCAAAAACGCCGGAGCCACAGGCCCCGGCGTTTGGATTTCTTACACATACCCGGCGATTAATCGTCGCGGTGGACCTTTTCGCGACGCTCATGGCGCTCTTGTGCCTCAAGTGTCATGGTTGCAATCGGTCGTGCGTCCAGACGCTTCAGCGAGATCGGATCGCCCGTCATTTCGCAATACCCGTATTCGCCATCATCAATCCGGCGCAGGGCCGAGTCGATCTTTGCGACCAGCTTTCGCTGACGATCACGGGTCCGCAGTTCTAGCGCACGGTCAGTTTCTTCGCTGGCGCGGTCCGCGACGTCCGGAATGTTACGGGTGTTGTCTTGCAGCCCTTCGATGGTGTCGCGGCTACCAGCCAGTAACTCTGTCTTCCAATCCAGCAGCTTGCGGCGAAAATACTCAAGCTGACGATCATTCATGAAAGGCTCATCTTCGGCCGGACGGTAATCTTCCGGCAGAAAAACTTCCTGCTTCATATTTGCTCCCTCGGTATGGCCAGTAACGTCGTTCGAGGCTGTTTCAGCTGACATTTGGCTCTCCCTTCTGCGCAGCGTTTAGCCGACGGGCGGTGGAATGTCACTACACAAACGTTGCGCAACACTGCACCCCCGCGGATTTGTCTAACTATGAGACAAACATCAACAAAACCTTGTATTTCTATGAAATTTGACAGGCTTTTTTGGGGCGAGAGTTACAACGTCCGGGAATGGTCTACATCGGAATCAAGCAAAAGGGCTTGGAGTTGCAGCACAATTCCCGCCGGGCGACGCAGGGACGCGGGTTGTAAAAAACCTTGCCGCTCTGTAACCCGGAAACCACAACCTGCCCGTCCAACGCAATATACGCACGAGAGGCCCATGACCGCACGTTTCCAAGGTACAGCCGAATATGTCGCCACCGACGATCTGACCATTGCCGTGAACGCCGCTGTCACGCTTGAGCGCCCCCTGTTGGTGAAGGGCGAACCCGGTACCGGCAAGACCGAGTTGGCCAGACAGGTGGCCGGTGCGCTGGGGCTGAAAATGATCGAGTGGAATGTGAAATCCACCACCCGCGCGCAGCAGGGTCTTTACGAATATGATGCCGTCAGCCGCCTGCGTGACAGCCAACTAGGCGAAGAGCGTGTCCATGATGTGTCGAACTATATCCGCAAGGGCAAGCTGTGGCAGGCCTTCGACGCCGACGAAAAGGTTGTTCTGCTGATCGATGAAATCGACAAGGCGGATATCGAGTTCCCCAATGACCTATTGCAGGAGCTCGATAAGATGGAGTTCCACGTCTACGAAACGGGCGAGACGATCCGGGCCAAGCACCGCCCTATCGTCATCATAACCTCGAACAACGAAAAAGAGCTGCCAGACGCTTTCCTGCGCCGCTGTTTTTTCCACTATATACGCTTTCCGGATGAGGCGACGATGCGCCGGATCGTTGATGTGCATCATCCCGGCATCAAGGACGCACTTCTGACCGCCGCGCTGACGCAATTCTATGAGATCCGAGAGACGCAAGGGCTCAAGAAAAAGCCCTCGACCTCGGAGGTGCTGGACTGGCTGAAGCTGTTGCTGGCCGAAGACCTGACGGCCGAAGACCTCAGGCGTGACGGGGCCAGCGCGCTGCCGAAGCTGCATGGCGCTTTGCTGAAAAATGAACAGGATGTGCATCTGTTCGAACGTCTTGCTTTCATGGCACGTGGCAAACGCTAGCCTGCGTGTGAACAATCAGTGATCACGGCTTGCCATTGCGTATCCCGGGTGTCAGCATCGAAATACCTGACGCAACCGCGTTTCAAAGCAGCAGTATTGGGGTCATCACTTGGCGAACGCTCTGACAATCCGGACCCTGCGGGCCGAGGACAAAGATCAGTGGGCCGAAATGTGGCGGGATTATCTGGCGTTTTATGAAACTACCCTGCCTGAAAACGTGTATGAAACGACCTTTTCTAGATTGTTGGGCGACGACCCACAGGATTTTTCCTGTTTTGTTGCGGAACAGGATGGCGTTTTGGTCGGGCTGACGCATTACCTGTTTCATCGCCACGCTTGGAAAGTGGAAAAGGTCTGTTACCTGCAAGACCTGTTCGCCCGACCTGAAACCCGAGGAACGGGCGTCGGTCGCGCCTTGATTCAGGCGGTTTATGAAGAGGCGGATCGCCAGGGCGCCCCATCCGTTTACTGGCTGACGCAAGAGTTCAACCACACGGCACGCCACCTTTATGATCGCATCGGCACCCTGACACCGTTCATCAAGTACGCCCGCCCATGATGCGTTTGGGCGCCCTTTTTCTGGCGCTGGTTATCGCTGGCTGCACGTCTGTCGAGACAATCGAAATCGGGAACGATGTTTCATATGTCGAAGTGGCGTTGCCACCAGCCAAGTCTTTTGCGGCACCGCGTCCCTCGCCACCGGCACGGTCCAACACGAACATCGCGGCGGATTTCCTGTCCCTGCATTTCGAACTGGAAAGCGGGGCCGCCCTGCCTGTTTTCACCCGGTTCGAAATGCCGATCACCGTTCGCCTGACCGGATCGCCGACACAAAGTATGCAGCAGGATTTGACCCGCCTGCTGAACCGCCTGAAGCGCGAGGCGGGTATCAACATCCGACAAATCAACGACGGTCAGGCCAATATCACGATCGAAGCGGTCAGCCAGAAGGACATTCTGCAAATTCTGCCAAACGCGGCCTGTTTCGTGGTGCCAAACGCGTCCAGCCTGGCTGAGTATCAGCGCGACCGCCGCAAGACCAAAAGCAGTTGGGTTGAGCTGCGCCAGCGCGAACGATTGGGGATATTCATCCCCTACGATGTCAGCCCGCAGGAAATGCGCGATTGTCTGCACGAAGAACTGGCGCAAGCCCTTGGTCCGCTGAACGACCTCTATCACCTGCCGGATTCCGTGTTCAACGACGACAATATTCATACGGTTTTGACCGGGTTCGACATGTTGATCCTACGCGCGGCCTATGCGCCCGAACTGCACACCGGTATGACACGGGATCAGGTCGCCGCCGTCATCCCCGATGTTCTCAGCCGCCTGAATCCACGCGGTGACCGATTAGCCGCGCAACGGCCAACGGATACCCCCCGAGAGTGGATCAACGCGATCCAGAAATCACTGGGACCAGGGCCGGGTTCCCCCCGGCAGATACGCGCCGCGCAAAAGGCAGCCCGCATCGGGCAGCAATTGGGATGGACGGATCACCGCCGCGCCTATCCCCACTACCTGATGGGTCGGATGGAGCAGTTTCGTGACCCGGCGGAAGCCCAGCGGCAGTTCAAGATCGCGCAACAGTTTCTTCGCGCAACGCCCGGAACCGAGGTTCATCAGGCTTATGTCTCAACGCAAACCGCAGCCTTTGCGCTTGCGCAGGATCGCGGGCCAGAGGTCCTGCCCGAACTGGATCAGGCCATCGACGTGATGACCCGCGCGGAAAACGCTTCGCTTCTGGCAACCTTGCTGCTGTTGAAATCCGAGGCCTTGAAACAGGCCGGTCAATTACAAAAGGCACGTGCCGTCAGACTGGACAGCCTTGGGTGGGCGCGATACGGGTTCGGTTCTGATTTGGTGGCTCAGTCTTTGGTTCAAAACAGTGGCCGACGCCCCGCTGACAGCACGAAAGACGGATGAAACGCATATGTTGCTAGTACTGGGAATGGCGATACTGGGTGCAATCCTGGGTGCTTTGACCGCAAAAAAACGCAATGGAAACGGCGCTGACATGGCACAGTATGCCGCCGGATATGGGATCGCTTTTGCGCTTGTGGGGCTGGTGATCTCGCTGGTTCTGCTTCGCATGGTGGCATGACGCAATGTTCCTGCCCTTTTTCAAAAACCTCCGCAAAGCGGGCATCCCGGTATCACTCCGGGAGTATCTGACTTTTCTGGAAGGCATGAAAAAGGGTCTGGTCACCTATGATGTCGAAGCGTTTTATTACCTTGCCCGGGTGTCGATGGTGAAGGACGAGCGCAATATCGACAAATTCGACCGCGCCTTTGCCGCCAGCTTTGAGGGCTTGGGCGAGATCAGTTTCGATCAGGTGTTGGAAGCTGTCGATATCCCTGCCGATTGGCTCGCCAAGATGGCCGAGAAACACCTGTCGGAGGAGGAAAAAGCCGAGATCGAAGCGCTTGGCGGGTTCGACAAGCTGATGGAAACACTGCGCGAACGGCTCAAGGAACAACAGGGCCGTCATCAGGGCGGCAACAAGTGGATCGGCACCGCAGGAACCTCTCCGTTCGGGGCCTATGGGTACAACCCCGAAGGCGTCCGTATCGGTCAGAAAGAAAGCCGTCACCAGCGTGCGGTCAAGGTCTGGGACAAACGGGAATTCAGGAACCTCGACGATACGGTTGAACTGGGCACCCGCAACATCAAGGTCGCCCTGAAACGCCTGCGCCGCTGGGCGCGGGAGGGAGCAGCCGAAGAGCTGGATCTGGACGGCACCATCCGTGCCACGGCCGAGCATGGCTATCTGGATGTCAAAACCCGGCCCGAGCGCCACAACGCCGTCAAAGTACTGTTGTTTCTGGATGTCGGCGGCTCGATGGACCCGCATATCAAGGTGGTTGAAGAGCTGTTTTCCGCTGCAAGAACCGAGTTCAAGCATCTGGAATATTACTACTTTCACAATTGCCTGTATGAAGGGGTCTGGCGGGACAACCGCCGCCGCTGGAACCAACAGACCCCGACCCACGAAGTGCTGCGCACCTATGGGTCCGACTACAAGTGCATCTTTGTCGGCGACGCTTCGATGAGCCCCTATGAGATCGCCTATCCCGGCGGTGCCAATGAACATTGGAATCAGGAAGCTGGTCAGGTCTGGCTGCAACGCGCGCGCGAACAGTGGGCGTCAAACCTGTGGATCAACCCGGTGCCCGAGAAATACTGGGAATATACCCATTCCATCAGCATGATCCGCGACATCTTTGAAGATCGCATGGTGCCCATGACACTGGCTGGTCTTGAAAAGGGAATGCGCGAGCTGACGCGGTAGAGGCTGATGGCAGGTTTGAGGCCATAGCGACCGGTTTTCCAACTTACGAGCGTCCAGTCTTCGAACTTTTTTGTTTTTTGCACCTAATCCGGCACACCAGCCTTTTTCAAACTCGCCAACCAGATTTTTCGGTTTTCTGGATGATTTTTCGATCCTGCGAACTGTCTCTTCATCGCCGAAATTGAAAGTTTCGGATTAATGCGCATAGCCGCCTCCACGGCCTCACGAGCTTCTTCCGGTCGGTCCATTTCGGCAAGGTTTGCGGCGCGCAGTAGATGATGAAACAGACGCCACGTGTTGCTTGTCGCGACAGTGCCCAGCTGCCTTGCAGTATCCAGCGCCTCTTCGTGGCGTCCAAGATGAAACAGGATATGCCCTTTATAAAAGTACATGTTCTGCAGCATCGGATCGCGCGGACTCAGTTTAATGGCCATTTCAATTTCCGGCAACGCACGGTCCTGCATACGAAACCAATCGAAAGTATGCGCCAGTTCCAAACGGATACGAGCGTCATTGGGATTGAGAGCTACCGCGCGTTCGAGGTTTGCGATGGCAGGATCCGCCTCGCCGGTAAACCGGTAAATATATCCCAATGCCGCGTGGGCCTGCGCTTCCTGACCGTCGAGTTCTATAGCTCGCGTAGCGGCTTCGGTAGCGGATATGAGCGTGTTCTGCGGGGTGTCTGCCCATTGGAAGAAAAAAGTCGTCCCAAGGGCACGAGCCAACAGGCTGTAGGCTGCGGCAAAACCAGGATCAGCCGCAATCGCTTCCCGCGCGTAGCTTGCGGCTTCCTCCTGTGCCTCCTTGGTAAACTCGGATTGACGCACCCGACCACGAAGGTACAGGTCCCACGCTCCCATGTCCTCGGTTGGCTTTCCCTGTGAGCGCGTCGCGTCCGACAGGTATATTTCCGGCAACAATTGCCCGGCGATTGCTTGGCTAATCTCGTCCTGAACCGCAAAGATACCCGTTGTTTGCCGTTCGAAACTCTCTGCCCAAATAGTTTCGCTGGCATCCACATCAATAAGTTCTCCGCTAACCCGCACCCGATCGCCAGCGCGTCGGACGCTGCCCCGGACGATGTAATCGACCCCCAGTTCGCGGGCGATTTCGATCGGGCTCGCCTCGCCACGCGCATAAGAAAACATCGTCGCGCTGGAAACGACGAACAAGTCACGGTTGCGTGACAGGTGAGTGGTCAGATCGTCTGTAAGACCATCGACAAAGTACTGCCCCGCGTTATCACCGCCCAGATTATCAAAACGAACAACAGCCAATGACGGGGTTTCGGTATCTGGCAATCCTTGCCGTTCAAAGGAGACAGAAAAAAAGACAATGGCAAGAGCACACGCCAAAACAATGCTCGCAGCAAGAGCAAGCCGTTTTGAAGGCCTGCCAGATTGCTGTTCCGAAGGCTCGTTTTGAACGACCGGCGCAACGAACTGAAACCCGCGCTTGGGAAGCGTCTTGATGTACTCCGAACTCGCCGCGCTATCGCCCAGTGCTTTTCGTACAGAGCGGATTCGCGTGTTCAGAGCTGCGTCCGTTATGGCCTTTCCGGCCCAGACTTCATCAACTATTTCATCCTTGGTGACGATTCGACTGCGGTTTCTAATCAGTAATTCAAGCAATTGAAGTGCCTGAGGCTCCAATGCCACCGGATGTCCGCTGCGGCTCAAACCTTTTGCCGGGTCAAGTTCAAAATCCAAAAACCTGTACATAGTTCAACTTACATCCGGCTGTGTTTGTCGCTCAACGGATTTTGCCAATTGTCATCTAAATGTCAGGAAATATCAGCTTTCGATCAAGTGCCGCGGCCGGAATCCTTCTAACTTCCGTATGGCGGGAAATCATCCCGATACGTTTCCCCCATCATGAAAGGAGAAGGAACATGCCACGGTTGAGAACACTGCTCATGGCGGCCGCAATAACCTGTGCCGGCGGCTCGGTCTTCGCGCAAACTGACCTTGAAGCGGCATTGGCCAATGGCGGCAAAAAGCTGAATGCAGAACAGATAGCCGAGTTACTGATCGGAAACAGGGTCACAGCCAGTTCCGGAGAGAAGACGTTCCGTTTCTATTACGACCCGAACAATATCGTCAGTGGCGAATTAACCAACGGCGGTTGGACGGGTACGGGAGCATTTGCGATCACTGATACGGATCAGGTTTGTGTTTCCATGGTAGCGGATGAAGGCCGCTATCGTTGTCTGACGGTCGTTCGCGAAGGTGACGTGGTTCAGAAATTCGACGTCAATGGAAAGAAGACTTTCGTCTTACTGGAAGTTGAGCCGTCTACAGGTCTTTGATTGCTACATCGCATCCTATAGATCAACAAAGCTGCCGCAGGATCGCAGAATTCTGGCGGTAGCTTTGTCCCAATAGCGGCCCCTGAATTTTTCGTTTGCTCTAAAAGCCCAGTGCTACCATATCTAACCCATGCTTCGCCTGACCCCGATCCTGCTGGCCATTGCCTATGGAATTGTGATGTACCGGATTTCCGTCTGGCGCACCCATCGGGAACTGGATGCGAAATCGACGGAACTTGCCGATCCGGCGCTGAAACGCATGACCGACCGGCTGGCGGCGGCGCTCGGGATCGAACGGGTGCCGGTCTATATCTACGAGATCGACCCGGTGAACGGGCTGGCCGCGCCGGACGGGCGGATATTCATCACGCGGGGATTTTACCGCAAGTTTCACAACGGAGAGGTTTCGGCTGAGGAAATGGCCAGTGTAATCGCGCATGAGTTGGGGCACGTGGCGCTGGGTCACGCACGGCGGCGGATGATCGATTTTTCAGGGCAGAATGCGATGCGAACGGCGCTGATCATGGTTCTGAACAGGTTCATCCCCTTTGTCGGGGCGATGATTGCCAATGCGTTGACCGCACTGATCGCCTCGCGCCTGTCGCGGCAGGACGAGTATGAGGCGGATGAATACGCAGCCGCTTTGCTGACAAAAGCCGGGATTGGAATCGGACCACAGAAATCACTGTTTCACAAGCTGGAAGAGTTGACACAGCAGCGCGCCGGGGTGGTCCCGGCCTGGCTGATGAGCCATCCCAAGACAGATGAACGTGTTGCGGCGTTGGAAAAGCTTGAACAGCGTTGGGCACGCGGGTGATGCCTGTGCTGCGAGAGGCCAGCCTCTCGCGCTCTCCGGGATATTTTTGGCCAGATGAAGCTGGATCCCGCTCAGATGGCGAGCGCTTTGCCCAATCGCGGAAGCCGGGCTTTTTTCATGAGCGCGCGGAGAGTCCATTGTTCGCCTGAGAGGCGATCGGCTTCGGCAAGGACCTGTGTGGCAAGTGTGCTCATGCCTTCTGGGTTTGACTGCCAGAAGCTGTACAACAGGCTGTCGGGATCTTTCCGGTCAAGCCCTTCATCAGTCAGGATATTTCTGGGAAAATCCTTGGCATTTACCGTGACAATCAGATCAGCGGAAGCCGCGATTGCTGTGGCCAGCACGTGGATATCTGCGGCGTCCGGCAGCCACAGACGGTTTTGAAGACCCTCGTTCGCTGGACGTTCGGCATCCGGCCAGGCACCTTGCACCAGCGCGATTTCAGCACGCGCCTGCGCCTCCCCCGTCGGGCCCAGCTTGCGGGCGGCGCGGGCCCATTCTTCGAGGATGCGGGCGGACCAGATCGGGGTGAAGTGTCCCAATCGCGCGGCGCCCAATAGCATTTCGCGCATGACCGTGGGATAGAGGACGCAAGTGTCGAGAACAGCCTTCATAGGCGGTAAAACACCGCCTTGAGGTAGCCGCTTTCCGCCAGTTGCGGCAGTTGCGGATGATCCGGCCCAGCAAATCCGGTGTGGATCAGTTGCGACTTTCGGCCCGCCCGGCCGATCCCGCGGGAGGAGGCATCGCGGAACCGTCCCAGATCGGCGGCATGAGAACACGAGCACAGCCCCAGATAGCCGCCCGGTTTGACCAGAGGTGCGGCAAGCCGTGCGATACGTTCATAGGCGCGCAAACCCGCATCCAGCGCTTGTTTTGATGGGGCAAAGGCAGGTGGGTCACAAATGACCACGTCAAAAACCGCACCCTCGTCCCCCAATTGAGTCAGTACATCGAACGCGTCGCCCTGCCGGGTCTGGAACCTGTCGGCAAGGCCCGAAGCCTCGGCACCTTTGGTGGCCAGTTCCAGCGCGGCCGCAGACCCATCGACGGATAAGGCCCGTCCGGCACCTGCGGCCAGCATCGCCAGACCAAAGCCGCCGACATGACTGAACACGTCCAGCACCTGCGCTCCGGGATGTACCAGCCGTGAGGCAAAGGCTTGGTTGGGGCGTTGATCGTAAAACAGGCCGGTTTTCTGACCTCCGGTCAGGTCGGCCATATACGTGGCACCATTCATTGGCACAGGCAGGGGCGCGTCGGGTGCAGTGCCGTGCAAAGTCAGGTTCTCATCGTCCAGCCCTTCCAGCCCGCGCGTGCGGCCCGAGGCGTTTTTCAGCACCGTCGTCACGCCTGCGACCTTGATCAGCGCATCGGTGAGCGTATCCAGATGCACCTCGGCCCAGGCCGCGTTGGGCTGGATGACACAGGTATCGCCAAACCTGTCGATGATCACACCGGGAAAGCCATCGGCCTCGGCATGGACCAGACGGTAGAAAGGCGCATCAAACAGACGTTCACGCAGTGCAAGGGCGCGGCTGAGGCGGGTTTCGAACCAAGTATTGTCCAACTGCGCGTTGGTATCACGATCCAGCACCCTGCACATGATTTTTGACTCAGGATTGACCGCCACCAGCGCAAGCGCTGCGGGAGTGTCATCCTCGAGAATCGCCAGAGCGCCTGCGGGGATCTTGCGCGTACGGCGGTCGGTGACGATGTCATTTGCATAGACCCAAGGGAAGCCATGGCGCAGGCCGCGCGCGTTGGCTTTGGGTTTCAGGCGGATACGGGGGCGGTCGGCAGATTGGGTCATGGTGCCCTCTTAGTCGCGAATGTGCCGATGGAAAAGACCTAGCGGCTTCGCGAACGCCAGCCACCGCGCCGTTTCGGGGTTTGGGCCGCCTGAAGGCCCTCGGACAGAACCTGAGTCATGGGATGATCCGGGCTGTGCAGCGCGTATGCCGCATGCAACTCGGTCAGCGCCGTGTTCTGGTCACGCTCTTCGGGCAGGCTGAGCGCCCAGTCCAGAAATATGCTGCGGCATTCCGGCAGGGTGATGCCTTCGATGCGATAAGCTTCCTGGATCAGACCTTTGTGGTCATTGGGATCAGTGCTGCGTGCCATCTTCGCCCTCTTGGATCACGCTGCCGATCAGGTCGGCCGCAGTTGTGTAACTCTCCTGCAATGCCCGTTGCAGTGCATCGACCTGTTCAAACCCGGTGGCACGGCACAGGAAATCCACACCTCCTTCACCGATCTGCTCCGCCTCGATGACTTTGCCCGATAGAAGCCGGGCCGCACATTGCACCGACCAGCATAGGCTGTAGCAGTCTTTCAGGGATTGCGCCTGCGCGACATCCAGCAACCCGGCAGCGACGGCTCCATCGAGGCCCGAGGACACATCGCGTGCCGTAGTCCCTGCCAGCAAGGCACCGGTTTCGGCCATCAGTTCGATGTCCATCAGGCGGCCGGGCCCGTTTTTGGCATCCCAAATCCCGGCAGGTGCCTTGGCTGCGGCCAGGCGCGTTCGCATCTCGGCGACTTCGCGCAAGACATTGTCCCGCTCGCGTGGGCGCGACAGAAACCCGGCGCGGAACGCTTCGATATCATTTGCCAAACCGGCATCACCCGCAACGACATGAGCACGGGTCAGGGCCAGATGTTCCCACACCCAGGCCTCGTTCTGCTGATAATTGGTAAAGCTGGCCCAACTGGTGGCGACCGGCCCCTGATTGCCGGACGGGCGCAGGCGCATGTCAACTTCATACAGCCGCCCCTGTGACATCGGAGCTGAAAGTGCTGTGATCAGCGCCTGCGTGAACCGCGCATAATAGGTGCGCGTGGCCAGAGGGCGCGGACCATCGGACATGTCCTGATCCTGCGGGTCATAGATCACAATCATGTCCAGATCGGATTGCGAATTGATCCGTCCTGCGCCCAGCGACCCCATGCCCAACACCGCCGCTCCGCGCCCCGGTGCGGGCCCGTGTTTGCGGGCGAAATTTTCGGCAACATATGGCAGGATGGCGGCAATCACCGATTGTGCAAGCTCTGCATATTGCCGGCCTGCCTGTGCCCCGTCGATCAGACCGCGCAAGTGGTGGACACCGACCCGGAAATGCCATTCCTTACACCAGCGCCGCGCAAGGTCGAGCCGGGTTTCATAGTCAGGCTCTTCCGCCAGCGCACGGGCCAGTTCGATTTGCAAAGCCTTCTGCCCCGGCCAATCGGCAAAGAAACTGCCGCCGATCACCGCATCGAAAACCAAGGCATTGTGCGACAGATGCGAGGCCAGAGCATGAGACGTGCCAACGATATCGACCAGTAGGTCAATCAGTTGCGGATTGGCCTCGAACAATGAAAACAGCTGCACCCCGGCAGGAAGGCCTGACAGAAACCCGTCCAGCGCCATCAACGCCTCGTCCGGTTTGGCGGTCTTGGCAAGACGCGACAGCAGCTCGGGCCGCAACCGTTCGAATATCCGCGACCCGCGCTGGGACCTTAAGGCCGGATAGGTCGTCCACCGGGCCAGAACACTCTGGTCAAACTCCACATCCTGCGCCGCCACAGGTGCAGGACCGGGCCCGGGCGCAAAAAAACCTTCGGTCAGTTCGTGTACTTCCGTCAGGCGGTTTTTCAGGTCCTGTTTCAGTTCGTCGCTGCCGATCCCCATCAGACAGGCGATGCGTTCGATGCCTTCCGGTGATTTCGGCACCTTATGCGTCTGTGCATCATGAACCATCTGAATGCGGTGTTCGACTTCGCGATGCGCCCGATAATGATCGGTCAGTTTGTCCGCGACATCCTGCGGCACCCAGCCTTTTGACGCCAACGCCGCCAACCCCGGGACCGTTCCGCGCACCCGTAAATCCGGATCGCGGCCACCTGCGATCAACTGACGGGTCTGGGTGAAGAACTCGATCTCGCGAATACCGCCCTGCCCCAGCTTCATGTCGTGGCCGGGGATCGACAAGGCCCCGCCCGTACCCTTGTTTTCGCGAATTCGAAGACGCATATCATGCGCGTCCTGAATGGCGGCAAAATCCAGATGGCGACGCCAGACAAAAGGGCGTAATGTGTCCAGAAACCGCTGCCCCGCGGCCAAGTCTCCGGCGCAGGGGCGGGCCTTAATATATGCTGCGCGCTCCCACGTGCGGCCAAGGCTTTCGTAGTACCGTTCAGCGGCCTCCATCGCCATGCAGACCGGTGTTACGGCGGGATCAGGTCTCAGCCTCAGATCTGTACGGAAAACATAGCCATCGGCAGTCTTGTCGCTAAGCGTCGCGCAGAAGTTCCGCGTTGCCCGCACCATACCCTGCCGGGCCTCGTAGAAGTCGTCGGGGTCAAACCGTGTCTCATCAAACAGCACAATCAGATCGATATCCGAGCTGTAGTTCAGCTCATGCGCGCCCATCTTGCCCATGGCCAGAATGACCATCCCGGCGGCAGTTTCGATATCGTCCTCGGTCATACCCGGCAGTTTGTTGCGCCGGATCAACGTCGCAATCTCGGCCTTGGCCGCAACATCTGCGGCCAGTGCCCCGAAATCGGTCAGTGCCGCGGTGACTTTCTCAAGCGGCCAGGCACCTGCGATGTCGGCAAGCGCGGTCAACAGCGCCACACGCCGCTTTGCCTGCCGCAAGCCGGATTTCAGCTGATCCGGGGGCAGCTCACGCGCTTCCGCCATGACTTCAGACAGCGCCTGGTCCGGGCGCACTAAGGCATCAGGCAGCCATTCCCTTTCACGCTCTATCAGGCCTTTCAGATATGGGCTGGACCCGGCGGTTCCCGCCACCAGCTCTCCCATCTCCTGCGACAGATCAGGTATCAGAGCGCGGGTTTCATCGCCCAGGGACGGATCAAACGCACGCGGAAGGCGGGTAATGGCAAGAGCGTCAGTCATGCGCGCACCCTGCGCATTGCAGGACGTAATCGTCAATGGGGCATTCTGATCAGGTTTCCTGAACCGGCGTGTCCTGACTGAAGCTGTTGACCCAGACGTCGTTTCTTCTTTCCCACAAAGATGAAATCAGCATCGCCTCGCGCCGATCTGCACCCGGGCGCAGGTAATCGGCACGGTAGGACAGCAACACGATATCCGGAGTCAGGACACGTAACCAAGCGTCACTCAGATCAAACTCGGCCATCGTTGGCGCATCTGCAAATTGCCCGACGTGATCGTCCCGATTGGCAAACCCCGTGGGATAAACACCCAGAAAATCCGCGCTCAACAAGGCGCGGTCGGCGCTTGCGTCGCCTTCAACCAGCGCCACCCAGACCTGCGTTTCCAGTTCAAGAATGTCCTTTAGTGCAGGGGCGGCTTTGTTGTCCGTCATATCCATACCCAGACCCTGCGAGCCAGATCCTGAAACGTCAACCGGATTGCTTAATGTAAATCTTTTTCACATTACCCCTTGCACCCAACCAAACGATACCCCATCTATGCAATGTGAATAGAGTTTACATCAACCCTGGAGAGCTCAAATGACCGCATTGTCCGACCCCGCCGTCCCCGCGAATCCGGGATGGCTTTACCGAACCGAAGCCTGGCTGGATGACAAAGGCAAAGGGGCCTGGATCGCCGCCATGGTTCTTGGTTTCATCTTCTTCTGGCCCGTTGGCCTTGCCCTGCTGGCCTATATGATCTGGAGCAAACGCATGTTCAGCAAATCCTGCAACCGCCGCAAATCCTGGCACAGCCACATGAGTGCAATGAAGCCCTCGGGCAACAGCGCCTTTGACGCCTACAAAGCAGATACCCTGGCCCGCCTGGAACGCGAACAACAGGATTT
Source organism: Ruegeria sp. AE3 (assembly GCF_056542225.1). Classification (NCBI taxonomy): domain Bacteria; kingdom Pseudomonadati; phylum Pseudomonadota; class Alphaproteobacteria; order Rhodobacterales; family Roseobacteraceae; genus Ruegeria; species Ruegeria sp. AE3. Next base: position 1,089,568 of record NZ_JBQFZL010000001.1, read on the forward strand.
CGAAGCCTTCTTGCGCCGCCTGCGTGACGCCAAGGACAAAGCCGAATTCGATCAATTCATGGATGAACGCGCCCGCGAAAGCCATGACGAAGACGGCAAGGGCGAGCCCGCCTGATTGACCTTGCCCTGCCCCGGTGTTTCGGGACAGGGTCCCCCTACCCCTGTTTTACGGACCTTTCGAATGAACCATCTGCCCGACCCGGACACCCAACCTGATTTCTATCGTTCGGTGACAACCAAACGCTTTGTCGCCTGGCTGTTCGATATCGCGTTCATTTCGCTGCTTTGCACGGTGGCAATCCTTTTAACCGCTTTTCTGGGTCTGTTTTTCCTGGCCCTGATCTACGCGGTTGTCAGCTTCGTCTACCGGGTGGTGACCATCGCCAACGGCTCAGCCACGCTGGGTATGCGCTTTATGGGGATCGAGCTGCGCGATGCGTTCGGAGAACGAATGGATCTGGGCAAGGCGCTTGCCCACACAGCTGGTTATTTCGTCAGCATGGCCTTTCCCGTGGTCCAGATCATCTCGGTCATCATGATGATGACCAGCGCCCGTGGCCAGGGTCTGACCGACAGTTTTCTGGGCACCGTCATGATCAATCAACGGGCCTGACGCAAGGTTGCGTGAAACACTTGGCGGTCTCGGGAACGGTTGCTATCATCCCTCCCGAGGCTGGATGGGGATTTCATGCGACATACGCTGCCAATTGCGCCACAATTCTATGTCACGGCACCGCAGCCCTGCCCTTATCTTGGCGGCAGGATGGAACGTAAACTGTTCACCGCCCTGCAAGGCGAAGGGGCTGAACAGCTGAACAATTCCCTGTCTCAACAAGGATTTCGCCGGTCTCAGAATGTACTCTACCGGCCTTCGTGCACGGATTGCGCAGCCTGCCTGTCGGCCCGGATCGATGTTTCAGCCTTCCGTCCGACCAAAAGCCAGAAACGCACGGCAAAGCGGAACGGGTATCTGGAACGCCGCGCAACCTCGCCATGGGCCACGGATGAGCAATACGAGCTGTTTCGCCGCTATCTTGACACCCGTCACGCCGATGGTGGCATGGCTGACATGGACGTTTTCGAATTCGCCGCGATGATCGAGGAAACACCGATCCGCAGCCGCGTTGTGGAATATGCCGATCCTGAAACGGGCGAGTTGATCGCCGTCAGCCTGACCGATGTGCTCGATGACGGACTAAGCATGGTCTATTCCTTCTACGACCCGGAACAGCCGCAGAACTCACTCGGCACCTACATGATCCTCGACCATATCGACATCGCACGTGAGGCGGGCCTGCCCTATATCTATCTGGGGTACTGGGTCCCCGGCAGTCCCAAGATGGGCTACAAAGCCAAGTTTTCTGGGCTTGAGGCGTATATTCAGGGGGGGTGGCAAAAGATCAGTGATCCGGATGCTTATTCCGGCACATCGCATCACCCCTTGTCGGCGCCGCCAATCGCCGAACAGGTCGCCAATATCCAGCTCCCTGACCGGCATCCGACCAAAGGCTGACCGCGCGATGAAACAAAGCCTGCATGCCGTCACCCTTGTTGTGCCGGATTACGACGACGCCATCTTGTTTTATACAAAGACACTCAGCTTCCAACTCATCAAGGACATCGACCTCGGCCATGGCAAGCGCTGGGTTCTCATCGCGCCTCCAGGTTCGGACAGCGGATGCCTTCTATTGGCAAAGGCTGACGGACCTGAACAAACCGCCGCCATAGGCAACCAGACCGGCGGGCGCGTTGGGTTCTTCCTGCAAACCGATGACTTTTATCGTGACCACGCAGATATGCGCGCTGGGGATGTCCTCTTCGAAGAAGACCCACGCCACGAACCCTATGGCATCGTCGCTGTCTGGCGTGATCCCTTCGGCAATCGCTGGGACCTGATCCAGTTCACCTGATCCGCATCTTAATCTGGCTATAAATATCCCGGGGATGAATTGGCCGCAGGCCAAGAAGGGGCTGGCCCCTTGCCCGAAATAAACAGAAAAGGGGGCCAGCCGGCCCCCTTTGCAATATTCTCTTCCGGATCGGATCAGTTTGGCATCAGGTCCGGAACGATCGTGACAATCGTCGGGAAGAACCACAAGATCGCGATCCCCATCACCTGGATCAGAACAAACGGAACGATCCCGCGATAAATATGACCTGTTGTGACCTCTTTCGGCGCAACCCCTCGAAGGTAGAACAACGCAAACCCGAAAGGTGGCGTCAGGAACGACGTCTGAAGGTTCACCGCCACCATGATCGTGACCCATTTCGGATCGAACGAGCCGCCATAGATCACCGGGCCCACGATGGGGATCACGATGTAGATGATCTCGAGGAAATCCAGCACGAACCCCAGAATGAACAGCACCAGCATCACGATCAGGAAAACCGTGAACTCGTTGTCAAAGCTCTTCAGGAATTGCTGGATATAATGCTCCCCTCCGAATGAAATCACCACGAGGTTCAGCAACTGCGATCCGATCAGGATGGTGAACACCATCGAGGTCACTTTGGCTGTCTCACGCACCACCGGGGTCAAAACACCGCTGGAATAGAGCACCCAGCATCCGTACAGCAGCCCGAACAGGGCGTACAGATAGGCCGCATAAGCAATGATGAAGGCGATCCAGGTTTCCACCGTCACACTGCCTTGATTGATACGCAGGTCAAAGTTGACCCCCATCAGCAGTGCAATGACAACGGCGAAGGTCGACCAGATGACCACTTTGCCCGAACGGCCCTGATCCTGCAGCTTGCGATAGGCCGCCAGCATGATCGCGCCACCCGCGCCCAGCGCAGCCGCTGGTGTCGGATTGGTGACACCTCCCAGAATCGAGCCCAGCACCGCGATGATCAGAACAAGCGGCGGGAAGACCACGCGGATCAGATCGTTTGTGGCACAGCGGGCCGCAGCCTCCTTGCAACCATACATGGCCAGCGCGAACGGCAGGGCGAGCAGCACGAAAGTCACGCCAGAGGATGTGGTAGGCGATATCATCAGGATATCGACCAGTGCCATCAGCAGCAGCCCGATTGCGCCAAGTATCAGCGGTTGCGGTGACCGCGACGGTGCGATCCCTCGGCCCAGAACCAGGGTCAGACCCAGCAGGACGAGGGTAACCGCCACTCCGGTGCCGATCGGTGCCGCATCGGCAATCCTTTTTTGCTGTTCAGCAGCCAGTTCCTCTTCTGTCAGGCGATGCGCTTGGGTTGTGCCGCCCGCGGCATCAATGGCTTCCTGCTCGGAAACCGCCTGATCCCATGCAGCCTGCCCATGCAGGTCGATCATTGACGCCTTGCATTCTTCCGATACGTTGGTCCGCAGCGACGCACCCTCGCCGATATCCGAGAAGGCCGAGACCGAGATGTTCTGGCTTCCGATCACACCGACATTGCCCAAAAGGACCGCGCCGACGATCAGGGCTACAGGCGCACCCAGCAACCATGTCAGGCCTTCTGACCGCGTAATGGGTTCCCCGGAACCACCGGACACAGCCACAGCGGGCGCTTTGTGTGGATTCAGCAATGCATAACCAAAGGCATAGAGCGCATAGAGCAGCGCCAGCATGATCCCTGGCAACAGCGCAGCCTGGAACAATGTCCCGACCGAGACAACCGCAGGCTCACCCAGATAGGTCAGCGCGTCGGTGCAACCGGCCTCAACAGCCCTGGTTTCCTGGGCTGTCGAATACAGATCTCCTGCCAATGTGCCCAGTAGGACGATCACGATCGACGGCGGAATGATCTGCCCCAAGGTGCCCGATGCCGCGATCACACCGGTCGCCAGTTCCGGTGAATAGTTGTTGCGCAACATGGTTGGAAGCGCCAGCAGGCCCATCGTCACAACGGTCGCGCCAACGATACCGGTCGAAGCCGCCAGAAACGCCCCCACAACCACAATTGACACGGCCAGACCACCCGGAAGCGGGCCAAAAACACGTGCCATCGTCGTCAGCAGATCATTGGCAATCTTCGAACGTTCCAGCGTGATGCCCATCAGAACAAACATGAGCACGGCCAGAAGGGTCTCGATGGATTGTCCGGCCAGTACGCGCTCGTTCATGCGGTTCACGATGAACGAAACGTTGCGGTCCAGCGCGGTTTCCCAGCCCGAGGCAAAAACCGGTTCGGCAAGCCTTGGCAAATCCGGGTATCGGAACACCGATATGGTGTCCGGCTTGATCCCGGAATTCACAAGGTCCCGATAACTTTGCGATCCGACATCAATCGCCTGGTGGATCAGCAACCCCGCACTGTCCAGCGCGGCGATGATGCCAAAGGATATGATCCCCGCCCCGCCGATGGCAAAAGCCACCGGAAAGCCGGAAAGAATGCCCCCGAAAAGGCAAAAGAATACGATAATGAGGCCTATCTCGACGCCATCAAGTCCGAATAGCATTGTCTTTGTCTCCGCCCTTAATGCGCGCCTTCATAGGCTTCTTCACCCTCACCAAGGCTGTCCTTGTCGAGGTATTTTCCAACGCTTTCCGGCCCTTCCACAAATTCCAGATACGACCGGTACAGGAATGCGACGGCGTGCAGGAACACCATGGCCGCAAAAGCCACCAGAAGGATCTTGAACAGGAAGTAGGCATTGAACCCGTTGGGGCTGAACCCGATGGTTTCCACGTTCCAGCGCAAGGCACGGGACTTGGCTACCAGACGGTCCAGCGCGTCACTGGCCGAAGGGTTCGGCACGATCAGGTGACGCCACAGGAAGAACCAGCCGTACATCCAGGTCAGCACCGCCATTGGCATCATGAACAGTAACGCACCGCACATATCGACCACGCGCTTGGCGCGGTGGCTGATACCGGCATAGATCAGATCAACGCGCACATGCCCGCCCTGCACAAATGTGTATGTACAGCACAGACAGACGACCATGGCGTTATACAGTTTCAGCTCTTCCGCGAACCAGCTGATATCCATCTGGAACGGTATTCCCAGACCGAAGGACATATCGGGACGGGTAAAGACCCGTTGCATGAATACGATGACAATCTGCTGGATTACCATCAGCAGACCCGCCCAGGCAAAGAACCGCCCGGTGGTGTTTGCAAACCCTTCCAGGCCACGCACGATGGCCCACATGAAGTTTCTGTAATACAACCCGACGGCTGTCAGAACCAGAAAGAAGGTGAACACCACAAAGAAGAATTCGACCGAACCGCCGTAATAGACAAAGCGCATGATCGACGCCTTGTCAGACCAGTCCAGCCAGAGCTGCGGATGCGTGATCGCATATCCGAAATTATAGAAGGCTTCGGCAATGTTCTGAATGAACCAAACCAGTCCATTCCACAGGGCGCCGAAGAACGAGATACCGTTTTCGTCCTGCATGTTGTCCCCAGGTCGTCTCAGTTGCGCGCAGGCCTATTGTGGCTTGCCCAAGTCCTTTCGCGCAACGGGAAAGGTTTCCCCGCAAGGCGCGGGGAAACCGTTTTTCCTTTGATCAGGAAGATTTAGCCGCGAACACGGTCACGCTGTGCGGTGTAGACACCCGACGACAGGTTGTTCCATGCCGACGAAGCCGCCATCGACGGCATTGCGCTGTCGTAGATCTTCTTGAACAGCTCGTCGCCCATGTTCTCGTCCAGAACCTCTTGGCTGGCCTTGCCGAACGCATCCCAGACACTGTCGGGGAATTCCAAAACCTTGACGCCACCGGCCTGCAGGCGCTGCAGGGCGGCACCGTTGTTGGCCAGGAACTGCGCCAGGTTCCACTGGTGCGCTTCGGCGGCAGCGATCTCGATGATCTTCTGCTGGGCCGGGGTCAGTTCATTGAACACGTCGCGGTTGGTTGCCAGCGACAGACCTGCGCCCGGCTCGTGGAAGCCCGCGGTGTAGTAGGTCTTGGTGATTTCCTGGAAGCCTGCCTTTTCGTCGGCCCAGGGTCCGATCCACTCGGTTCCGTCAATCGCGCCGGACGACAGCGCCTGATACACTTCGGAACCGGGGATGTTCTGAACGGACGCGCCCAGTTTGCCCAGAGCTTTACCGCCCAGACCGGGCATACGGAACTTCAGACCATTGAAGTCTTCGGGGCTGTTGATCTCTTTCGAGAACCAGCCGCCCGCCTGCGCACCGGTGTTACCGGCCAGGAATGACTTCAGGCCAAAGATTTCGCCCAGCTCATCATGCAGCTCCATACCGCCGTCATGATAGTACCAGTTCACAAGTTCCTGTGCGGTCATGCCGAAAGGCACTGCCGTAAAGAACGCATAGCCCGGGTGCTGACCGACAAAGTAATAGTCAGCGGCGTGATACATGTCGGCCTGGCCGGACGACACCGCGTCAAACACCTCGAACGCGCCAACCAGTTCGCCTGCCGCCTTGATCTCAACATTCAGGCTGCCATCCGACATGGCGTTGATGCTGTCGGCACAACGCTGCGCGCTGTCAAACACGCCAGCCAAACCACGGCCCCACGAGGTCACCATGGTCAGTGTGCGCTGTCCCTGTGCATAGGCCGGAGCCGCCAGAGCGGTTGCTGCGGCTGCCGAACCGCCCAGCGCGGATTTTTTCAGAAATGAACGACGATCCATATGAGTGTTCCTCCCCTTCATAGTCACGATCCGGCAGAACCGGACCTGTCGCATTCAGTGCGCGTCAGCCTAATGTGAGCGAAGCGAAAGGGAATACCTACTACTGCGTAGAGAATCGATTTCTTTGGGGGATGCGGTGAAATTTCCGAATGAAAACTCCAACAAATACGGCCCAAATACCGGAATTTCACCGACCAACGCCAATCTTTTTGCATTTTTGCCGCCGCTTGCGTATCGATTCGTCCATGCAAAGACTCCGACATCTGATTTCGCTGACCTATGCGCAGAAACTGTCGCTGGTGGCCGCAATCCCGCTGGTTGTGGCCGTGGCAGCAATCGCTGTGCTTGTCGCATATGAGGCGCGTGCGACCGCTGAGCGCGAGATCGAAGCCCTGGAGCGCAGCCTGATCGAGGCCAAGAAAGAAGAACTGCGCAACTACGTGACGCAGGCGCGCAATGGTTTTGCCTATATCTATGGCCGCGCTGAACCGGACGATGAGGTGTCGAAGAACCTTGTCTCGCAGATACTTTCGGCAATGATCTATGGGCAGGACGGGTTCTTTTTCGTTTACGATTATGATGGCAACAATCTGGTCAGCCCCCGTCAGACACAATTCATCAACCGCAACTGGGAAGGTCTGACCGACAGCGATGGCACACCTATCGTTGACGAGTTCATTCGCCTCGCCCGTCAGGGAGCCGGGTGGCACAGCTTCATGTGGGAAAAACCCTCGACCGGGGATGAGGCGCAGATGATCGCCTATGTCGTCGGGTTGCAGGACTGGCGCTGGGTCGTGGGTACCGGGGTCTTCATTGACGACATTGTCGCCACGGTCGCCAACGCAAGGGCCGAGGTTGAGACCCGCGTGCAGCGCACCTTCATGTATATCGGCGCCATTGTTGTTGCTGCGGTTCTGATTGTTTTTGCTTCGGGCATGTTGCTGAACATTCGCGAGAGACGGTTGGCGGATGCCAAGTTGAAAGAACTGACGCAGCGTGTCTTCGACGCGCAGGAAGAGGAACGCGGCCGGGTTGCCCGCGAACTGCATGATGGCATAAGCCAGATCCTTGTGGGTGTGCGCTATGCGCTGGACAATGCGCGCCGCCGGCTGTTGCGCGGCGATGATGCAGGCGCGCGCGATCCGCTGGACAAAGGCATTGACCATCTTCGCACCGCTATCACCGAGGTGCGCCGCATCAGCCGCGACCTGCGCCCCGGCGTGCTGGATGACCTTGGCCTTGGACCTGCGTTGAAGGCTCTGACCGACGATTTTCGCGAACGAACCGGGATCGAGACCGAGTTTTCCACCGTCGTATTCCGCAACCGGCTGGATCAGGACAGCAAGATCGCACTCTACCGCATCGCACAAGAGGCGCTGACAAATATCGAACGCCACGCGGATGCCTCTTATGTGACGATTGACCTGCGCGGCCACAAGAAAGGCGCAACCATGCGGATCACCGACAATGGCCGTGGGTTGCGCGCAGAATCCGGAACCCCAACCACCGGCATCGGTCTGCGCAACATGCAGGAGCGAATTGAGCAACTTGACGGATCGCTGCGTATTCTGTCATCACGCGGACCGCGCGGCGGTACGGTAATCGAGGCCAGCCTGCCGCTGAGCCACCTGTTGCCTCCGCAGGAAGACGCAACTCCGAACCGAAAGGCCGGTACATGAGCGCCAAAAACATCCGAGTTCTTATTGTCGACGATCATCCCATGGTGGCCGAGGGCATTCAGTCGATCCTTGAAAGCTACGACGATATCGAAGTGGTTGGAACTCTCGGCAGCGGTCAGGCCGCGGTGGATCAGGCGGTTGGCCTCGCCCCGGATGTCATCCTGATGGACCTGAACATGCCTGGCCTCGGCGGACTCAGCGCCACGGAGATCATTCTGGAACGTCTGCCCGATACGCGCATCCTGATCCTGTCGATGCATGACAGCCCCGAATACATTTCGACCGCGCTCAGCCACGGCGCAAAAGGCTATGTTCTCAAAGATGTCCCAACCGAAGAGATCAAGCAGGCCATCGATGCGGTCATGCGGGGTGAGCAGTATCTGTGCACAGGTGCAAGTGGGTCCCTGAAACCCAAAGGCGACAACGCACGCGAGGCGCTGACTGGGCGCGAGCAAACAATTCTGCTGGAACTGGCTCAGGGCAAATCAAACAAAGAAGTTGCGCAAAAGCTGGATATCTCGGTGCGAACGGTTGAAACGCATCGCAAGAACATCAAGCGCAAACTGGGAATATCCTCGACCGCCGGGCTGACCCGCTATGCGCTGGAACATGGCATGCTGCAAGGCACGGGGGTCGGCTTCTGATCTTTGCGCAACCGCAGCGCGCAGCGCTGCCCGGCCCAAGCAGATAAGACGCGCCACAGGCGCGTTGACGACGGGCGGGAGCCTTGACCTCCGGTAGTGCCCCTTCAATCCAGCAACTGATCTTTTCGCAAACCCGCACGCTCATAATGGTGTGGCAACACGCGTCCATAGAGCTGCTGCGTCCGTTCGATCCCACCACACATGCCTTCGGCCTCGACAAATGAAAAGATACCCACATACCGCCGCCGCGTGCCCTTGACCGGGGCGACCCTGTGCAGGGAGTAGCGGCCTTTGAATATCTGCAAGTCCCCAGGTCGCAGCTCCAACCGATGAACGCGCTCATTGTTTCCGTCCAGAACCGACGCGACCTGATCGAAATTCTCATCCTCGGCTGTGCGCAGATTGGGTGCGTATTCGAATGCACCGCCCTGCTCGCCATTCTGGATCGCCAGTGTCACGGTGTAGTTGTTGGTGTCGAAATGCCAGGGAAAGCCCTGCCCCTCTTCCACGACATTGATGATCACATCTGCCAGAGGGTCATCGTAACGAAAGAAGCGGTCCTCAGGCTCATCCAGCGCATCCCGAATGAAGGGAAGAAATCCGCTAAACTCGTAAATCCTGCGCAAAGGACCGGAATGCGCAAAATTGTCAGCAGGAACAAACGCGTTCGACCGGTCATAGAACCGTCTGATCGGATGGGCGGCGTCGAACCGTGGGTCATCTTTGGTGAAATAGGCATTTGTGCGATTGAAAGACCGGTGTGCATTGGGTGCCACCTCGTCGGCCTCCTGCACCAACAGCTCGATCCCTTGCGCATGTGCGAAACCCGGCAGAACCGCACAGCCGTCCTGTTCCAACTCGCGCCGCAAATCCCCGATCAATCGCCTGTAAGCTGGCGAATCCGGGCGATCAATCGGATATCGTCCCAGATCTACCAGGTCATGTAACATGCTCCGCCTCCCTCGTTTGCGAACACAAGGTCAGCGTGACGCAGACAAATCACCGGATCATGCCAGTTTCAGACATCGACCTGACGCATTCAGACCTTCATACCTGTCCCGCCCTCACGAAAATGCCCGCCCTTTTCCCGGAAATTCCCGGCGTGCGGCAATCTGCGCAACAAAATTTCGAAAAATACCGCCATTGAGATAGAAAATTGGTGGATTTGCCTGTTGACGCTTCTCCCCCCCGAACATAATGTCCCCTCCAAGCAAAAAGGAGCCTCTGGCGATGAGAACGCTAGTCGTAATCGTAGGAACCACGCGCATGGGCCGGTAACGGTAAACCATAATCGAACCCATGCGCCTCCGAAATTTCGGGGGCTTTTTTTTGTCAAACGCAAGACACATGTCGCGAACGGAGCAAAGCAGATGACACGTGAGATGACCGGCGCAAAGATGGTAGTTCAGGCCCTTAAGGATCAGGGCGTGGACACGGTATTCGGATACCCCGGTGGCGCCGTCCTACCGATCTATGACGAGATCTTTCTGCAAAACGACATTCGCCACATTCTGGTGCGTCACGAACAGGGTGCAATCCACGCCGCCGAAGGCTATGCGCGGTCGACCGGCAAGCCAGGTGTTGCGCTTGTAACCTCTGGTCCCGGTGCCACAAACGCAGTTACCGGCCTGACCGATGCGTTGCTGGATTCGATCCCGATTGTGGTTCTGACCGGACAAGTCCCGACCTTCATGATCGGATCGGATGCCTTTCAGGAGGCCGACACCGTTGGCATCACGCGCCCCTGCACCAAACATAACTGGCTGGTAAAGGACACGAATTCGCTGGCCGAGACGCTGCACGAAGCCTTCCATGTGGCCAAGTCGGGTCGTCCCGGCCCGGTTCTGATCGACATTCCCAAGGATGTGCAGTTTGCCACGGGTGAATACAACAGTCCGAAACCTTCGACCTCGCACTACCAGCCTGTGCTGAAAGGCGATCTGGAGGAAATCAACGAGCTTGTTGCAGCCATTGAGAAAGCCAAGAAGCCGGTTTTCTATACGGGCGGTGGTGTCATCAACTCTGGCCCCGCAGCCAGCCAGTTGTTGCGCGAACTGGTGGATTCCACGGGCTTCCCGATCACCTCAACCCTGATGGGTCTGGGCGCTTACCCCGCCTCAGGCGAAAACTGGTTGGGTATGCTGGGGATGCACGGCCTCTACGAGGCGAACCTTGCGATGCACGGCTGTGACCTGATGATCAACATCGGTGCACGGTTCGACGACCGGATCACCGGGCGCATTGACGCGTTCTCTCCAAAGTCCAAGAAAGCCCATATCGACATTGATCCGTCTTCGATCAACAAGGTCATCCGCGTGGATATTCCGATTGTCGGCGACGTGGCGCATGTTCTGGAAGACATTCTGAAGGTGTGGAAGTCACGCGGGCGCAAGACCGATGCAGCGGCTGTCAAGAAATGGCAGGCGCAGATCTCTGAGTGGCGTAAGATCAACTGTCTGTCCTACACCAACAGCGAAAAGTCGATCAAACCGCAATATGCGCTGCAACGACTTGAAGAACTGACGAAAAAGTATAACCGCTATATCACCACCGAGGTTGGCCAGCATCAGATGTGGGCGGCACAGTATCTTGGGTTCGAAGATCCCAACCGCTGGATGACATCGGGCGGGTTGGGCACCATGGGCTACGGCTTCCCCGCTTCGATCGGCGTGCAGATGGCACATCCGGACGCGCTGGTGATCAACGTCGCCGGTGAAGCCTCGTGGCTGATGAACATGCAGGAGATGGGAACGGCCGTTCAGTACCGTCTTCCGGTCAAGCAGTTCATCCTGAACAACGAACGCCTCGGCATGGTCCGCCAGTGGCAAGAGCTACTGCATGGCGAGCGGTATTCGCATTCCTGGTCCGAAGCCCTGCCCGATTTCGTAAAACTCGCTGAAGCGTTCGGCGCCAAAGGCATCCAGTGTTCCGACCCCGCCGATCTGGACGACGCAATCATGGAAATGATCAACTACGACGGTCCGGTAATCTTCGACTGTCTGGTTGAAAAGCACGAGAATTGCTTCCCGATGATCCCGTCCGGCAAAGCGCATAACGAGATGCTTCTGGGTGAGGCCGAAACGCAGGGCGTGATCGACAGCAAAGGTTCGGTTCTGGTCTGATACCGTCCGAGGATTACCGCCGGGCGACCATTGCGCCCGGCAAACACAGGATGATGAAAGGGACATAAATGTCTGCCCTACATATCAAAAAAGGCTCCAACCGCCATTCGGCCTATAACCTACGGCCTACTTTTTCGGACGTGCAGGAACGCCACACCATTGCCGTGCTGGTCGAAAACGAACCCGGTGTCCTGGCCCGCGTGATTGGGCTGTTCTCGGGGCGTGGATATAACATCGAAAGCCTTACCGTGGCCGAGGTGGATCACACAGGACACCTGAGCCGCATCACCATTGTCACCACCGGCACGCCGCAGGTGATCGAGCAGATCAAGGCGCAGCTGGGCCGGATCGTGACTGTCCATGACGTGCATGACCTGACGGTCGAAGGCCCGTCGGTTGAACGCGAACTGGCCATCATAAAAGTCGTGGGAGAAGGCGACAAACGCGTCGAGGCGCTGCGCCTGGCTGACATCTTCCGCGCCAATGTGGTCGACAGCACCCTGAACTCTTTCATCTTCGAGATCACCGGCGCGCCGGACAAGATCGACGCTTTTGCTGACCTGATGCGCCCGCTGGGCCTGATGGAAATCGCCCGCACCGGCGTGGCGGCCCTGCTGCGCGGCGACTGAACAACGTACCCGCCTTGGGACTTTTCTTGCACCCAAGGCGGGAACACTATTTGAGGTTGGTGGGCATTTTTAAAACCAACCCACGCGCCCTTCTATGCGCTAAATTTGCCATAGGGCCGGCTTTTCCGAATAAGGATCAGGTATTTTCACATAAAGCCTATTGCCATTGCGCTTAATGGCATTAGCCTCGATGCCGCAACGCGACGTGGGGATACGTTGCTTGGGGTCAAACTGTACGATTTTTGAATGCGCGCCAGGGTTTGGCCCGGTGTTGCGATGGTTTTTCGGGAAACTCAGCAAGGCGTGGGCATCCATGATCGACGACATTCGCAGCCCGGCTGAACTTCGCGCGATGTTTGGTGCGAACCTGCGGCAACTGGCACGAAGGTATCGGTCAGTCTCGGCACTGTGCCGCAAGCTTGGCGTGAATCGGACGCAATTCAACAGGTATCTTTCAGGCGAAAGTGTTCCACGGCCGGATGTTCTGGATCGCATCTGCCGATTTTTCGACGTGGATGCGCGCATTCTCCTGAAGCCGCTGGACGAAATTGAAAAGATCGAGGACCACCCCGCAGCAGCGGCCTTGACCGAATTCCTGGGATCAGGTGTGGACATGATCGCCAGAACTGCGTTTTCTCCGGGGTTTTATGCCGTGATCGAAAGCGTCTCGGCCTCGCACCGTATGACCTTGCTGCACGCCCGACCACTGGCCCAATGCACGTTGATACGCGGATATGTGTCGCGCGCCGCGATGCCCGAAGCAACACCACAGGCGCGCGAAATACAGGGGATCGTCGCCTGCACCGGCAGTTCCGTCTATATGCTGACCTCTCAGCGAGCGGGTCAGAACAGTCGTGTTTATATGATTGCACCCGATCCGACGGGAACAGCAGTTCAGTGGCGCGGCACGGTCATAAGCCCGGCCAACCCTTCGACACCGGAACCCGTGGTTCTGAAATATCTCGGGCACGATGCAACGGCGATTTTCGCCGCTGCACGGTTGTCGACCAACAATCCGGCACAGTATCCCTGACCGGTTTTCTCAGGACGATGCGTCCTCGCCTTCGACTTGGGTGATTTGCCTATACAGGTGCCAACTGGCGTGGCCCAACAGTGGCAGGACCACCAGAAGGCCCAAAAACCAGGGCACCATGGCCAGAAACGTCAAAACAGCGATGATCACCCCCCATGCCAGCATCACCGGAAAGTTCCCGGACACATAGGTAAAGCTTGCAATCATTGCCGTGACAAAATCCAACTCGCGATCCAGCAGCAGTGGGATCGACAAAACGGTGATCATATACAGAACGGTTGCGAAAACCGCCCCGACCACCGTGCCCACAGCCAGCATTGTCAGGCCATTCGCCGTCAGAAAGACCTCAAGCGAGGATGACACGTTTGTCATCGTAGCCAGCCCAAGGAACAGGGCAAAGATCATGTGCCCCAGAAAAAACCAGAACAGAAACACCACGACGATGATGGCGCAGATCGACGGCAATTGCCTACGGCTTTGTTGCAGCACGACACCAAAGATTGCGCCAAGATCCAGCGGTTCACCCTGTTCCAGCCGGTGCGACACCTCGTAAAGGCCAACAGCGGCAAACGGGCCGATCAACGGAAAGCCAATGGCTGCCAGAACCAGCCAGAAGGTTGTACCGGTCTGGATGGTGACCCATGCCATCGCCCATCCCGCAAGCACGTAGAACCCGGCAAAGATCAACCCGAACTGCGGCGCACGCCGAAAGTCGGCCCAGGCGCGCCCCAACGCGGCGCGTAGCATGGCAGTATCTACCGGACGCATGTCCGGAACGCCAAATGGCTTTTCCATTAAGTCTCCTCCCTGATCGGCGTTATGACATCGCCGGCCTCTTGTTGGGCCAGTCGGTTTCGGCGTGATAGGCCGCCCCGACCGACAATAATTTCTGATCCGACCCTTTTGGTCCAAACAGTTGAAAGCCCATGGGCAGGCCCTGCACACCAAATCCGGCGGGCGCGGCCAGACAAGGCAAGCCAATCAGGCTGACCGGTACCGTGACATGCATCCAGCGATGATACGTATCCATTGCGCAGTCCGCGATCCGTGTGGGGTAAGGTGTTTCAATCCCAAACGGCCAAACTTGTGCGGATGGCAGGACAAGGGCATCAAACTGCTCGAACAGTTCAGCCGCGCGCCGGAACCAGTCTGACCGGACAACACTGGCGTGATGCACATCCATGGCACTCATCGTCAGACCCCGATCCAGCTCCCACTGGGCTGTGTCTTTCAGGTGGTCCCGTCGTTCAGCCAAGGGTTCAATCCCCGCGGCAACGCTCCAGGACCGCAGGTTGATCCAACTGGTCCATAACCGTTCGGCATCGAAAGGCGAGGCGACATGTTCAACGCGCGCGCCGAGCATTTCGAACACCTTCAACGCATCTTGGCACAGCTCGAGAATTCCGGCCTCTGTTGGAAAGGCCCCGCCCCAATCGCCCAGCCAGCCAATGCGCAGCCCGCTCAGATCTGCTGCGACCACCGGTGACACCGGCGTACAATCTCTGGCCAGCGGCAGGCGTGGATCAGGCCCCGAGATCACATCGAGCAGGAGACCCAAATCTTCGGGACTGCGCGCCATCGGGCCCAGCGTGGACAGTTGATGCAGGAAACTGTCACCCACAGGATCAGACGGCACCCTGCCCCAACTAGGCCGAAAGCCATAGATGTTGTTCCATGCCGCCGGGTTGCGCAGGCTGCCCATCATGTCGGACCCGTCGGCCAATGCCACCATACCCGTCGCCAAAGCCACTGCTGCCCCACCGGATGAGCCACCGCAAGTGAAACTGGCATCATACGGGTTGCGCGTCGCACCATAGACCGGGTTGAACGTGTGCGAACCCAGCCCGAATTCCGGAGTGTTGGTCTTGCCGATCAGGATGGCGCCTGCGGCCCGCATCCTAGCGGCAATCAGATCATCCCTGTCAGGGACGACATCCCTGAAAACAGGCGATCCATGCGAAGAGACAATACCTGCTACATTGACCAAATCCTTGACCGCAATTGGCAAGCCGTGCAGCGGGCCAGTGACGGGGCCGCTGTCGCGGGCCTGTGCTTCGGCCATCAGTTCACTCTTGTCCCGCAGCGCCACGATGGCGTTCACGTCACCGTTGACCTTGGCAATGCGATCCAGCGTGGCCTGCATGACTTCCGTGGCCAAAACCTGTCGTGTAGCCAGTTGGTTCAGAAGCTCTGTGGCAGATATCCGGGTCAGGTCCATAACACGCCAGTCTATTGTTGTCTTCAGCAGCCTAGCGAGCGGTTCACCTCATTTAAACCCACTGTTTAGATGTATATTTTCTTGTCTTACTAACAACAGCATCACAACGCTTTGCCGTGCAATGGCAGGTTGCTGTTCCGGCCCAGCCAATACCGTAGACAAAGGGCAATGGCGCCACCACTCAACACCAGCCAGACGCCACCCCACAGCATCGCGGTGCCGCCGAATTCCTCGGCCAGCAGGAACGCGTCCGAGCGCGCTCCGGATCGCCGGATAGTGTCATCAAAGATATCAAACGGCACGTAGATCATGCTGGTCAGCCCGATGACGCGCAGCACCAGATCACTGACCTCGTGGCTCAGAAACCACGCTGTCGCAATCATTGCCGTCCCGACCCCTGCGCAAAACAGCAAGGCGAAAGCATCGCGTATGTACAGCAGTGCGATCAGACACATGATTGCGCCGAAAACAGCCAGAACAGCTCGGTCAGCATTTGTCCGCAAGGCGATGATCAAAAGCGCAATGCCAAACACAAGCGAGCCGAGATACCCGGCGGACAGGCTGAGAAACCTGCTGCCGCCCCGGCCGATCACCATTCCGCCTTGCTGGGGTGAAATCGTGAAACCCTCGACCGAGCCGCCAGTCAGTAGGATTGTCCCGGCATGAGACAGCTCATGCAGAAAGACGACCAGAATTTTAAGCGGAACAACAACCGGCGTATTCCAGAGCGCAAAGACCAGACCGGTGATCAGGATAAGCTGCCAGTGCCCTTTCAGCAGGTCCAAAACGGAACGCTGGCGTGTCACCTTAGCTGTCGCCCTGCGCCTCGGATCGGCTTTTGCCTGCCACGTTCAGGGCCAAGGTTGCCGCCATGAATCCGTCCAGATCGCCGTCCAGAACGCCTTTGGTATCCGAGGTTTCGTGATTGGTTCGCAGGTCCTTTACCATCTGATAGGGCTGCAACACGTAAGACCGGATCTGGTTGCCCCAGCCGGCATCGCCCTTGGCCTCGTGCGCGGCGTTGATATCCGCGTTGCGGCGATCCAGTTCCTGCTGGTACAGACGCGACTTCAGGGCCTTCATGGCAATATCGCGGTTCTGGTGCTGGGACTTTTCCGAGCTGGTCACAACAATCCCGGTCGGGATGTGTGTGATCCGGACGGCCGAGTCGGTGGTGTTCACGTGCTGGCCACCAGCCCCCGAAGACCGGTAGGTGTCGATGCGGATATCGGCCGGGTTCACCTCGATCTCGATATTGTCGTCGACCACCGGATAGACCCAGACCGAGCTGAACGACGTGTGGCGCTTGGCCGCCGAGTCATAGGGCGAAATTCGCACCAGCCGATGCACGCCGCTTTCCGATTTCAGCCAGCCATAGGCGTTGTGACCGGAAATCTTGTAGGCTGCGGATTTGATCCCAGCTTCTTCGCCCGGTGTCTCGGATTGCAGCTCGACTGTGTAACCCTTTTTCTCGGCCCAGCGCACATACATGCGCGCCAGCATCGACGCCCAGTCGCAGCTTTCGGTTCCCCCCGCGCCCGAGTTGATTTCGAGGAAGGTATCATTGCTGTCGGCCTCACCGTCCAGCAGCGCCTCAAGCTCTTTTTTTGCAGCCTTGGTTTTCAGCGTCTTGATCGCGGCTTCGGCATCCTGAACGACTTCTTGGTCTTCCTCCATCTCGCCCAACTCAATCAGTTCGATATTGTCGCTGAGATCGGTCTTGATGGATTCATACGTCTCGATTGCATCGACCAGCATCTGCCGCTCGCGCATCAGTTTCTGCGCGTTTTCAGGGTTATCCCAAAGGTTGGGGTCTTCGACGCGCGCGTTGAATTCCTCAAGGCGATGCGGCGCAGTTTCATAGTCCATACGCTGCGCCAGCAGCTCCAGCGACTTTTTGATATCCGCCACGATGTTCTGGGTTTCAGCGCGCATAGTCTTGTCCCAACTTGCTCAATCAGGCCTGCGTGATAGCAAGAGGTGCGAGACACCACAAGACAGGCTGGATGCTGAAACAGCTATCGTGCTTTCAATCTGAAAGATGCGCAATCGCCCGAATTTCCACCAGCGCCCCTTCCCCTCGCAATCCCGCAACTTCAACTGCGGTCCAGGCCGGGTACGGCGCGGTCAGTACCTCAAGGCGCACGCGATCAAACAGGTCGAAATGATCCCGCATTTCAACGTGGTATGTCGTCATCTCGACGACCGCATCCAATCCAAGGCCGGCTTCCTTCAAAACCTCTGCAATCTTTGCAAAGGCGTTTCGGAATTGTTCTTCCGGATCGCTTGGCATGGAGCCGTCCGCCGCGTTTCCGGTCATGCCGGTTAGAAACACGTGCTGGCCCGAGAGGACGCCCGGAGAAATGCTCAACTGTCCGGGTGCCCCCAGCAAAGAGTGCGGAATCAGCGGGATCTTAGCCAATTGGAACGCACCTTGTCAGTAAAGCCCGCCGGTGCTCAGGTCCCCTTGGGAAGCTTTCGGTCCAACGGTCACGGTCTCGCCCGTTGACGTCTGAACCTGAACCCCCGCGCGCTGCACTTCTTCAAACAATGGCAGATCCGATCCGATGGCAAAACCACCATCATAGACACGGTCGATGAATCCATCGACACCGTCGCGGAAGAATTCGGCCACGACATAATCACCGGTGGCATCATCTGGCAGGCGGGCCCCGCTGAAACGGTCGATCTTGATGAAATGGCCGCCTTCGGGCACTTCAAACGGACCACCGCCGTATTTCTCGACCGCTTTTTCCATGAAGCTCTGGAAAACTGGGCCGCACAACGTGCCACCATAGGCCCCACGTCCCATCGGACGCGGTCGATCATAGCCGATGTAGCAACCCGCCACGATGTTCGACGTAAAGCCGATGAACCACGCATCCTTGGAGTCGTTGGTGGTTCCGGTTTTGCCTGCTGTTGGCACCGGCAGATTCACTACGCCGGATGCTGTCCCGCGATCCACCACGCCCTTCATCATCGATGTCAGCTGATAGGCGGTGATCGCATCCATGACCTGCGCGCGATCCGTGACAAGGGTCGGCGATTCATCTGGTTCCAGCCAGGTCGAGTTACAGTCCAGACACTGACGGTCATCGTGGCGATAGATGGTTTTTCCGAACCGGTCCTGAATGCGGTCGACTAGAGTCGGTTCCACACGTTGGCCGCCATTGGCGAACATCGCATAGGCCGCGACCATCTTGTAAAGCGTGGTTTCCTCGGCCCCCAGCGAATTGGCCAAAAACGCGCCCATCCGGTCATAGACACCGAACCGTTCCGCATAGCCGGCAACAACGGGCATTGTAACTTCCTGCGCCAGACGGATGGTCATCAGGTTCCGCGACTGTTCGATCCCTGTTCGCAAAGGTGTAGGGCCGTAGAACTTGTTGGAGGAGTTCTTGGGGCGCCACAGACCCTGCGGCGTGTTCACTTCGATTGGCGCATCGACAACGATGGTCGCGGGGCTGTATCCGCTGTCCAGCGCGGCAGCATAGACAAACGGCTTGAACGACGATCCCGGCTGGCGTTGTGCCTGTGTGGCCCGGTTGAACACGGTATCCTGATACGAGAACCCGCCCTGCATCGCCAGAACACGACCCGAGTTCACATCCATCGCGACAAAGCCGCCTTGTACCTCGGGCACCTGGCGCGCCGACCATTGCCCATCTTCACCCGCAACGACAAAAATGACATCACCACGCTTGAAGTTGGCCGCAAAATCACCCTGCATCCACTTGATGTCCGCGCGCGGGATAATCCCATCGGCAGGACCTTCTTCGACACCAACGGTCAGTTGCTGGTCGGTCACGCCCAGAACCACGGCGGGATACCAACGGGTTGGCAGAATAACGTCGCGCGGAATTTCCATGGTCGCCAGCGCCTCGCGCCATTGCGCCTCATCCGCCAGTTTTTCTTCCGGGATCACGTCACCTGTTCCGCGCCATTTGCCACGGGACCGGTCGTATTTCTCGAGCGCCTCGCGCAAGGCCCGTGCGGCCTCAACCTGCATTTCCTCGTCCACCGATGCACGCACGGTGAAGCCCCCGGTAAAGAACTCGCCCTCACCAAAATCTTCGCTCAGCTGGCGGCGGATTTCGTCGGTGAAATAGTCGCGGGGCGGCAGGGCCGTACGGAAGCTTTCAAAATCTCCGTTCTGGACCGAGCGCAGAGGCAGCTCGACCTCGGCCTCATAGGTCGCCTGATCAATGTAACCGTTCTGCCGCATCTCACGTAACACGTAGTTGCGCCGGGCCAGAAGGCGTTCTTTTTCCCAAACGGGGTGGTAATCTGACGGCGCTTTGGGCATGGCAGCCAGCATGGCGGCCTCATGCGGGGCCAGTTCCTGGAGAGTCTTGTTGAAATAGGTCTGCGCAGCGGCAGTCACACCGTACGAGTTCTGGCCCAGAAAGATCTCGTTCATATAAAGTTCGAGGATCTGTTCCTTGTCCAATGTATCCTCAAGCCGAGTCGCAAGAATGATTTCCTTGATCTTACGCTCGGCCCGGCGGTCACCGGACAGCAGAAAGTTCTTCATGACCTGCTGCGTGATGGTTGATGCGCCGCGTACGGTTTCGCCCTTGGTCCGCACTGCCTCGACCCCGGCGGCAATGATGCCGCGCGGGTCATAGCCCTGATGGTTGTAGAAATTCTTGTCTTCTGCCGAAATAAACGCCTGCTTCACCAGATCCGGGATTTCCTCGGATGGCGTAAACAGGCGGCGTTCCTGCGCGAATTCATCAATCAGCTTGCCTTCACCCGAATAGATCCGGCTGATCGTGGGTGGTTTGTACTGTGCCAGTGACTCGTGGCTGGGCAGGTCGCGCCCATACATCCAGAACACCGCGCCGATCACCAGCGCGGCCATGAAAATACCCAATGTCACGAGGCTGAAAATCGCCCCGAAAATCGAAAGAATGAACCGGATCACGTTACTGCCTTTTTTTCGCGGTGCCGCATATATAGTGATGCGCCGCCCAAGGGTCAAAACACCGAGCGTATTCTAGCCGTTTTACGCCGCAAGGTCACTGACCAATAAGGGATTTGCGGATCACATCCTGCTGGCGCCAATCCTCAAGCCCCCGATGAATTCCCAGCGCCATTCTTGCCCGCCAATCAGGATCTTTGAGGTTCTTCAGGTCTCTGGGACTGGACAGAAATCCAAGCTCGACCAGAACCGACGGGATGTCCGCCGCCTTGAGTACTGAAAAAGATGCGGTACGCAAGGGTTTGCCGTTCATCGGCCCGCCTTGTTGTGCCAGGCCGTTTGCGATGGCCTTGGCCAGCGCGCTTGTGCGTGGCATCGTTTCCTGACGGGCCATGTCCAGCAGAACATCGGTGACCTGATCATCCGCCCCGTTCAGATCGATACCGGAAATCAAATCCCCGCGGTCGTGCCGTTCCGCCAGCTTCGCACTGGCCACATCCGAGGCATCGTTAGACAGGGTATAAACCACCGCGCCATGCGCCCGCCCCTCGGACAGGGAATCGGCATGAAGCGAGATGAACAGGTCCGCACCGGCCCGGTGCGCCAGCGCAATTCGACGCTCCAGCGAGACGAACTGATCGTCGACCCGCGTCAGAACCACCTCGTATCCGCCTGATCTCAGAAGAACTTCGCGCAGCTCACGCGCGAAAGTCAGCATAAGGGTCTTTTCATCAATCGCGTCAGTCTCGGCCCCCGGATCAATGCCTCCGTGGCCCGGATCCAGCATGACACGCAAGGGTTTGTCGGCACTGCGCACCGCGGCTTGCGGCACATTCGCCGGTTCCGGCAGGTCCCAGCCCGGGTTTCGCGGCGCGCCCGCCGAGGCGTTGAAGGCATCGAAATCCGTCCCCTTAAGGTCGAGCGAAAGCAAAGCGGCCCCCGAATCCTCTGCCACCGACAATTCTGCCGTCGCCACTGCCATCGGAGCACCCAACTCCAGCACCAGTCGTGACCATCCCGGAACATACGCACCGAACTGCACAGCGCTAATGCGATCAGATTGCAGAAAATCTTCGCGGGTCAGCCCGGCCCAGTCCACTTCGTTGAAGTCCAGAACCATACGGTAGGGATCCTGCAAGGTGAAAATCCTGTAGGGAACGCCCTGACTGAGGGCGATGTCCACCCGAACACCGGTACGCCCGACATCCGTAATACGGCTCTGGTCAGGCTGGACACGCGCCAACGCGCTGAAATCCTGCGCAATGGCACCACCAGCCAACGCCCAGAACAGCGCAATGCTAAAGAAGATCCTGCTCATGGCCTCAAGTTTTCCCGAGATCGTTTGTCGGGCACCCTATACCACAAGCGGCGGTTTGTGAACGGTTCAGGCCCTTTCCCTGACAGCACCGCGCCGGGTCATAAACTGACGCAAACGCTCAAGCCCTTCCTGAATGTCATCCGTCGCGCGCGCATAGGAAAAACGCAATGTGGTATGGCCGCGCTGCGGGTCGAAATCCAGCCCTGGCGTCACGGCCACACCGGCCAGTTCCAGAATCTCGGCCGCAAATGTGCGGCTGTCGTCGGTCAGGTCGGATACATCTGCATAAACATAAAACGCCCCGTCGGGCGGCGCTATGTTCGAAAACCCGGCCTTGGGCAGCCCGTCCAGCATCAGCGCGCGATTGCGGCGGTACACATCCAGATTGGCTTGTAATTCGTCGTCGCAATCCATCGCAGCCAGCGCTGCGACCTGGCTGGCATGAGGGGCGCAGATGAACATGTTCTGAGCAATCCGTTCGACCACGCGCACCTGATCCTCAGGCACCACCATCCAGCCAACGCGCCATCCGGTCATCGAAAAGTATTTCGAGAACGAGTTGATCACATAGCATTCATCTGTCAGTTCCAGCGCCGTCACGGCCTTGGCTTCGTATTCCAGCCCGTGGTAAATCTCATCACTGATGAACGACGCGCCCTGCCCGTGCGCCGCCTCGATCAGGGCGCCCATGGCGGCCCGGTCCAACATCGTACCGGTCGGATTTGCGGGTGAGGCCACCATCAGCCCTTTCAGGTCCATCCCCTGAATATCCGCTGCGACAGGCTGCAACCTGTTTTCCGGCGCGGTCGGCAGGTCGACCGGGACCAGACCCAGCGCCTTCAGGATCTGGCGATAGGACGGATAGCCGGGCGCCCCGATACCGACACGGTCGCCACTGTCGAACAAAGCGGTAAAGGTCAGCAGGAATCCGCCGGACGAGCCAGGTGTGATCACCACCCGCTCGGGGTTCAGGTCGACATTGTACCAATCGCCGTAAAGCCGGGCGATCCGCTGCCTCAGGGCGGGCAGACCCAGGGCAACCGTATAGCCCAGCGGGCCTTGCTCCATCGCCGCGGCCAAAGCTTCGGTCGCACCCTTTGGCGCGCCGGTTCCGGGCTGGCCGACTTCCATGTGGATCACGTGGCGACCTGCCTCTTCGGCCTTGCGTGCCGCCTCCATCACATCCATCACGATGAAGGGATCGACCCCGGACCGGGTTGAGTTTCTCATGCCCATCTCCCATGTTGCAGTCATGGCTTTTGAGCGCGTATCCCGGTTGGCGTCAATCCCGGCCTTGATGGTTGCCGTTGTCGTCTGGCTGGCGGCAGCGGTGCAATCGCACGCGCAAAGCCTGATCCGCGACCCTGATATCGAACATGGCCTGCGTGAACTGGCCTTTCCGGTGTTGCGGGCTGCGGGGCTGAACACGAACCGGGTTCAGATTCTGGTCGTAAACGACAACACGTTCAATGCATTCGTCATCGACTACAACGCGATTTATGTGAACTACGGGCTGATTCTGACCGTCGAAAGCCCCGAGATGTTGCAGGCTGTCATCGCCCACGAGGCCGCCCATATCTCGAATGGTCATCTGGCACGACGGGCTGAGAACCTGAAAGCGGCGCAGCGCAACGCAAGCCTCGGCACGGCTTTGGCCCTGCTGGCAGCTGCGGCGGGTGGGGGCGAGGCCGCCATCGGGATCGCTGCTGGCACCCAAGGCGCAGCAATTCGCGGTTTTCTGGGTCACACCCGCGCGGAAGAGGCATCCGCCGACCGCAGTGCCGCAAGTTACCTGCGATGGGCCGAAATCTCACCCAGCGGGATGGTGGAACTGCACCGGAAGTTCGCCGGTCAGGAACTGCTGAGTGTCGCCAATCAGGACCCCTATATGCGCTCACACCCAACAAGCCGTGATCGTCTGCGCGCCGCCGAGGCGTTCCTGGACGAGTTTGGTGACCGCGCCGTTCCAAACCCCAATTCGGATTACTGGTTTGCGCGGGTTAAAGGCAAGCTGTCGGCCTTTCTGCGGTCGCCCAGTTGGACCTTGCGGCGCGCCGGCGAAGAACCCTACCGCGACATCCGCCTGATGCGAGAGGCTTCGGCCTATCATCAGAATCGCGATCTGTCCCGCGCTCGTGCCGCGATAGACTCGGCGCTTGCCGAGCGTCCTGATGACCCGTTCTATTACGACCTGAAAGGGCAAATCCTGTTGGAAAACAGAAGGGTAAGCGAGGCTGTTAAAGCCTACGCAAGCGCTGTTGAAATGGCACCTAACAATGCGTTGATCCTTGCGGGCTATGGGCGCGCACTGTTGGCGCAAGGGGAAACAAAACAGGCATTGAATGCACTGGAACAGGCGCGTGCGCGCGACTTTCGTAATGCACGCCTGATGCAGGACCTGGGTGTGGCTTACGCGCAGGTCGGAAATAACGGCATGGCTTCGACCGTGACGGCAGAGCGCTATGCCCTGCAGGGTCGGATGGAGGATGCCGGAATTCACGCGAAACGGGCCGTGGCGCAATTGCCGGAAGGCTCTCCGGGTTGGCAAAGGGCACAAGACGTGTTGATTGCCTCAGAACGACTCAAGAAAGATAAAAGGAAACGGAAATGATCCTCAGACATGCTGCACCTGCCCTTCTGGGGCTTTCCATGGCGGCGACCTCAGCGCAGGCGCTGGACCTGAACGCGATGAATGATGCCGAAAAGGCAGAGTTTGGCGCTCAGGTACGCGAATACCTGCTGGAAAACCCCGAAGTCATTATCGAGGCAATCAATATCCTCGAACAGCGAAACGCAGTGGCCGAAGCGGCCGCAGACAAGGAACTGGTTGCCGCCAATGCGGCCGAACTGTTCGACGATGGCTTTAGCTGGGTTGGGGGCAACCCGGATGGCGATATCACACTGGTCGAGTTTATGGACTACCGCTGCGGCTATTGCCGTCGCGCTGTACCCGAAGTGGCAAACCTGTTGGCCAGTGATGGCAATATCCGGTTTGTGATCAAAGAACTGCCAATTCTGGGCGACGCTTCTGTTTTGTCCTCGCGCTTTGCTGTGGCCACCAAGCACGTCGCTGGTGGTGACGCCTATAAACAGGTTCACGATGCGCTGATGGAATTCAATGGCGAACCGTCCGAGGTCACCCTGCGCCGCATCTCTGACGGGCTGGGCCTGGACAGCGATGCGATCATAGCCGCGATGGACAGCGACACCGTCACGGATGAGATCAGCCGCACCCGCGCCCTGGCGCAACGGATGCAGATTTCGGGCACGCCCTCATTCGTGCTGGGAACCGAGTTGCTGCGCGGCTATCTCCCCGCTGATCAGATGCAGCAGATTGCAGATGGCGTTCGCGCGGAACAGGGTTGATAGGTCTTGGGGGCGGCACAGCTGCCCCCAGACAAAAAAGACGGACTGATCGCTGATCTCAGCCGTCTGCCGGTTCCACGGCCCATTGATAGAGATGCCACGTGGTATGGCCAAGGATCGGCAAGGTAAAGATCAAGCCCATAAACGCCGGAACCATCGACAACAACATTGTCACCGAGATGATCGCTGCCCAGCCGAGCATGACCACAGGGCTTTCCGAGACGACGCGTAAAGACGTCAACATGGCTGAAACGAAATTTGTTTCCCGGTCCAGAAGCATGGGCATGGCGACGACAGTGACCGAAAACAGGACGGCCGACAGAAATGCCCCGACACAGGTGCCGATTGCAAGGAAAGTCCAACCCTGCGGAGTGAACAAGATGATGTTCAAGAATCCGTCAAAATCCGAAAAGGATGAATTCTGCAGGATGATCGCAAGCCAAAGCCGGACCTGGTAAACCCAAACCCAGAAGATGAACAGCGTAACAAAGGCCATCCAGCCCATTTCGCGCTTGCGTTGATCGGCCATGACTGTGAGGATTTCATACCAGCCAAATTTCTCTCCCTTCTGTAACCGCCGGGACATCTCATAAAGTCCTGCAGCGGCGAAAGGCGCGACCAGAGGAAACCCGACAATCGCTGGGATGATCATCCAGATCTTGCCAAGCCAGACCAAGCTCCAGACCATCAGGATGCCGAAAGCCGCATAGAAAAACCCGAAGAAACCGCTCATGAAGGGGCGCGCCAGAAAATCGGAGAACCCAGCTTTTAGCGACGCCTTTATATCATCCGAAGTAACCCGATTGACCTTGGGCATGGCCTGCTGGTGTGGCGTCAGGTTCTCAGGTGGCGTAGGGCCTGCGGTCTTGGATGTCATGACACACTCCTCCCAAAGCATGGGTCCGCGCTGTTCTGTTTACCGACAGAACCAGCGGCGAAACAGGCATCGTTCGGTCACGAAACAAGTTTGCAACAGCTCAGGCATCAGGGCAAGGGATGAGTAAGGTCGCTATGTCTGCCTTACCGACACAGCCGACCCCACACTACTCCGCCGCTTCCGCAGCCGCGTCCAGTTCCGCGGCTTTCTTTTCGACCTGCTCCACGATGTGGTCGATCATCTGATCGTTGGACATCTTATGGCTGGCCTTGCCCGCCAGATAGACCATTCCGGACCCTGCCCCGCCGCCGGTAAACCCGACATCGGTCATCAGCGCCTCGCCCGGTCCATTGACCACGCAACCGATGATCGACAGGCTCATCGGTGTCTTGATGTGTTCCAGACGACGTTCCAGCGCCTCGACGGTCTTGATGACGTCAAACCCCTGTCGCGCGCAGGACGGGCATGAGATGATATTGACGCCACGGTGGCGCAGACCAAGGGATTTGAGGATTTCAAAGCCTACCTTCACCTCTTCCACCGGATCGGCAGACAGGCTGACGCGGATAGTGTCGCCGATCCCCATCCACAGCAGGTTGCCCAACCCGATGGCGGATTTGATGGTGCCGGACACCAGTCCGCCCGCCTCGGTGATACCCAGATGGATGGGCGCATCAGTGGCTTCGGCTATGCCCTGATACGCGGCGGCGGACAGGAATACGTCGCTGGCCTTCACACTGATCTTGAACTCGTGAAAATCATTGTCCTGAAGGATGCGGATATGTTCCAACCCGCTTTCGACCATCGCCTCGGGGCACGGTTCGCCATATTTCTCAAGCAGGTGCTTTTCCAGGCTGCCTGCATTTACGCCGATGCGGATCGAGCAATTGTGGTCGCGCGCGGCCTGAATGACTTCTTTCACCCGACTTTCATCGCCGATGTTGCCGGGATTGATACGCAGACAGGCAGCGCCTGCCTCGGCCGCTTCGATACCACGGCGATAGTGAAAATGGATGTCCGCAACGATGGGCACCGGGCTTTCGCGCACGATTTCTTTCAATGCCTTAGCCGACGCCTCATCTGGGACTGAAACGCGCACGATATCCGCGCCAGCCTCGGCTGCGGCCTGAACTTGCGCCACCGTTGCCGCCACATCGGTGGTCAGGGTGTTGGTCATGGTCTGAACGGCGATCGGGGCATCCCCCCCGACGGGAACGTTACCGACCATGATTTGACGGGATTTACGACGATATATGTCACGCCAGGGGCGCACGTGATTAAGGGACATAAGGACGGATCCGCGTCTGCCTGAGTTGCGACTGTAGATAGTCCGGCAAAGGGGTTACCGCAATGGCAAGATCACTCGGCGGGCGCTTCTGTCGCCTCGGTTTGCAGTTCAGCCACCAATTGCTTGAGAGCGCTGTTCTGTTCCGCCTCAAGATCGGCAACGGCATAAACTTCAGACACCGCGTCTTTCGAAAGGATCACCCCTTTGGCAACCGTGCCGGGTGCCCCTGCCGGGCCATAGTGCTCGCCGTTCATTGAGAAATAAACCGATCCCGACGCCCCTGCCCGCAACAGCGGTGGTTCTTCCGTTAGCGGAACCTCAAAGACACTGCCTTGCTCGACCGTTCCAAGGGTCCCTTCGAAAATAACACTGCCATCCGCCGCCGTCACCCGCATCCAAGAAGGATCGACAGCAACGATTTTCAGCATGGTATCAATCTGTTCCACGACCTGCGGCAAGGATGGTCGTTCAACCGTGTGCACTTCGGCGACTTCGAACTGCGGCAGGCTTGGCGGGCGGAAGGTTCCGACATCGCGTGGATCAAGGGTCGAAATCGGCGCATCGCGGGCAACCAGAACCGGAACATCCAAGGCCTGCGGACGATAGAGGCGGTCCAGTGCCTCGGTGTTCGCCGCAGCAACCGCATCATCGACAACGCCGTCGCGCACGGCATCCAGCGGATCAAGGTCGGAAAGCACCACAGGCGCTTGTTCAACCGGGCTGACCTGTACCTGCTGGATCTTGTTCAGAACCGCCCACCCGCCATAGCCGATGCCACCAATAACCGCCACAAGCACCAGCGACGATCCGATGGCGCGCGGTTCAATCTGACTGACCAGAGATTCCTTGCCCGGAATATACGGCGTATTGGGCGAGATGAAGGGATCGCGCCCCATTGGCCCACGCGCCGGAAGCGCGCCGGTCGGCTTTCGCACCACCGAAGCCTCGGCCGACATGCCATGCGCGACCGAAAAACCGCTTTCCGCGCAGAAAGTCGAGAAGGTTTCATCCGGGTTCATCCCCAGATAACGCGCGTAAGAACGCACATACCCGGCGATAAAGCCGGGCGTGTCAAAGGCATCAGGATCTGCGTTTTCGATGGCAGCAATGTAGTTGGCTTTGATCCTCAGCTCGCGCTGAACATCCAACAGGGATTTGCCCATGGTTGCGCGTTCGCCGCGCATCTTGTCACCAAGGCGTACCTCGTAGTCGTCAAACCCTTTCGGTCTGACATCTACATCCTCATCAGATTCGCGCTGTGATCTGCGCCCAATCATTCCTGCTGCCCCATTCTGCCTGTCGCGCGTTTCGCGCTAGCGGCGAATCATCCCCAAAACGATTCGTCCGCCGATTTTGTTAGCGTAAGCTTAACACGCGGCAAATACGTTGCACACTTTGGCGTGAGGTTAACCGGCAAGTTCGGCGCGATTTAGCGCACAATGTGACCAAAGTTCGTCCATCGCCTGTACCAGACGGTTCATTTCGTCAGGCCCATGCACCGGAGAAGGGGTAAAGCGCAGACGCTCGGTTCCGCGCGGAACGGTCGGGAAATTGATCGGTTGCACATAAATGCCGTAATCATCCAACAGCATATCGCTGAGCTTCTTGGTATGGACCGGGTTTCCAACGATCACGGGCACGATATGGCTTCCGTGGTCGATCAGCGGTAACCCCATCCCCTTCAACCGCAGCTTGAGGATTTTGGCCTGCGTCTGATGCTGCTCACGCAGTTCAGGTGCAGTTTTCAGGTAGGCAACCGATGCAGCAGCCCCGGCCGCAACCGCAGGTGGCAGGGACGTGGTAAAGATAAAGCCCGGCGCATATGACCGCACGGCGTCGCACATCTTGGCGCTGGCCGCGATATAGCCGCCCATCACGCCATAGGCTTTTGCCAGCGTGCCATTGATGATGTCGATCCGGTGGGCAAGGTTATCGCGCTCGGTCACACCGCCGCCGCGCGAGCCATACATGCCTACCGCGTGCACTTCGTCGATATAAGTCAGTGCGCCGAACTCATCTGCCAGATCGCAGATCTCTTCGATCGGACCAAAATCGCCGTCCATAGAATAAACCGACTCAAATACGATCAGTTTGGGTGCGACCGGATCGTCCGCCTCAAGCAGTTCGCGCAGATGCGGCACATCGTTGTGCCGGAAGATGCGCTTGGCCCCGCCATTCCGGCGCACGCCTTCGATCATCGAGGCATGGTTCAGCGCGTCAGAGTAGATGATCAGGCCCGGGAACAGTTTGGGCAGCGTGCTGAGCGTTGCGTCATTAGCGATATAGGCGCTGGTAAAAAGCAGCGCAGCTTCCTTGCCGTGAAGATCGGCCAGTTCAGCCTCAAGCCTTTTATGATAAACCGTGGTGCCCGAGATATTGCGCGTACCGCCTGAACCTGCACCGGCTGCATCAACAGCTTCGTGCATTGCATTCAGAACGACCGGGTTTTGCCCCATGCCCAGATAATCGTTGCCGCACCATACGGTGATGTTCTGCTGTGACCCTTCCGGACGTGTGCGCACCGCATGGGGAAAATGCCCATTGCGACGTTCGATATCGATGAAGGTCCGGTAACGACCTTCATCATGCAGCCTGGCAATCGCTGAATCGAGCTGAGCAGTATAGTCCAAAGGACCCTCCTTGAACGCCCGTATCCGGTTTCCCATTGGGCGATATTTTCGCCACCTCCCACAGCTTACCCTGTTTCGGTGGCTTTGTGTTCCCTTATTCAGCTGGTTACAGCCGAAAAGGTGAACCCAACTTTGATTTGCATCAAATATAAGTTTGCACCCCATCAGACAAGTAAAGTTACGGCCATCGAACGCGTGGAAACGACGCAGGTCTCGCCTCCCTACCCAAAGCTTACGCTGCCGGGCCGCAATTCGTGTCAACAACTCTGGACGGCGCCGACAACGCTGCTAGGGTTCGCGGGAACAAAAAACAGGCAGGAGCCCCCCATGTCGCTAGACGCCGTGTTGAACCGGATTGACGAAGATCTGCAAACCTCGATCGACCGCCTGATGGAACTGCTGCGCATCCCGTCGATCTCGACCGACCCCGCATACAAGGCCGAGGTCAGCCGCGCCGCGGACTGGCTGGTCGCCGATCTGAACAGCATCGGGATTGCGGCAGAGAAACGGGAAACACCGGGCCACCCGATGGTTGTTGGCCACGTGGGTGAGGACGCGACTGCGCCGCATTTCCTGTTTTATGGCCACTACGATGTGCAGCCGGTCGATCCGTTGAACCTGTGGAACCGGGATCCATTCGATCCCGCCATTGAGGACACCGAAACCGGACCGGTCATCCGCGGACGCGGAGCGTCAGACGACAAAGGCCAGCTAATGACTTTTGTCGAAGCCTGCCGCGCCTGGAAGGCCGTACACGGATCCTTGCCCTGCCGCATCACTTTCTTTTTCGAGGGCGAAGAAGAATCAGGCTCGCCCTCACTGGTTCCTTTCCTCAAGGAAAATGCCGCCGAACTCAAAGCGGATCTGGCGCTGGTCTGCGATACATCCATGGTATCACGCGGCGTTCCGTCGATTGCGGCGCAGTTGAGGGGCATGCTGAAGGACGAGTTTACCATTGTGGGGCCGCGCATCGACCTGCATTCCGGTCACTATGGCGGCCCGGGCCTGAATCCGCTGCGCGAACTGTCGAAAATCGTGACCTCTTTTTATGACGACGAAACCGGGCGGATCGCTGTCGACGGGTTCTACGAAGGCGTGCATGAAGTACCCGAAGACCAGTTGCGCCAATGGCAGAATTGCGGCTTCGACGAAGCGGATTATCTGAATTCGGTCGGCTACACCCAGCCGCATGGCGAAAAGGGTTACTCCACCTTGGAGCAACAATGGGCACGACCAACGCTCGAAGTGAACGGGCTGTGGGGTGGTTATAACGGTACGGGCTCCAAAACCGTTATTCCGTCCAAGGCCCATTGCAAAATCACCTGCCGTCTTGTTGGTGACATGGACCCGGACGCGCTGCGCGCCAAAATCCGCAAACATGTCGAGGATCAGCTATCCCCGGACGCCAAAGTGGTCTGGGATAACGATATGGAAGGGTCTCCCGCTTCGGTCATGAATATCACCCGCCCCGAATTCGAAGCCGCGCGCGGCGCATTGTCGGATGAATGGGACCGCGAGGCAGTGTTCACTGGAATGGGGGGATCAATCCCTGTTGTCGGCTATTTCAACACCGTTCTGGGGCTCGACTCGATGCTGGTTGGCTATGCAAACGAAGATGATGCCATCCATTCGCCGAACGAGAAATATGACGTGAAAAGCTTCCACAAGGGCATCCGGTCATGGGCGCGCATTCTGGATGCTTTGAACAAATAGGTCTTTTGCGAGGCTCTGCCTCGCGCTCCGGGGTATTTGCAGCCAGATGAATAAAGGATCCCTGCTTCATCTGGCCTAAAATATCCCGGGGGAGGCGCGCGGCACGCGCGGCGGGGGCAGAGTCCCCAACCCTGACGGGGAACTTCGCCGATCTTACATATGGATCACGCGACCATAGGCATCCAGCACACTTTCGTGCATCATCTCTGACAGTGTCGGGTGCGGGAAGACGGTGTTCATCAGGTCTTCTTCCGTTGTCTCCAGCTGGCGACCGACCACGTAACCCTGAATCAGTTCGGTAACTTCGGCACCGATCATGTGGGCGCCCAGCAACTCGCCTGTTTTCGCATCAAACACGGTTTTGATCAGCCCGTCCGGCTCACCCAAGGCTATGGCCTTGCCATTGCCGATAAAGGGAAAGCGGCCGACTTTGATGTCGTAACCCAGCTCTTTGGCCTTTGCTTCGGTATATCCAACCGAGGCAACCTGAGGCTGGCAATAGGTGCATCCCGCGATGCTTTCGGGTTTGACCGGGTGCGCATGTTGACCCGCGATGAGGTCCGCGACCATGACACCCTCGTGGCTTGCTTTATGTGCAAGCCAGGGCGCGCCTGCGATGTCACCGATCGCATAAAGGCCCTCAACGCCGGTGCGGCAATACTCGTCCGTAACCACATGTGTCCGGTCGATCTTGACGCCCAGAGCTTCCAGACCAAGGTTTTCGATATTGCCAACGATCCCGACAGCCGAGATCACTGTGTCGAACTCTTGTTTCTCGACCTTGCCCTTTACCTCGATATGCGCGGTCACTTTCCCCTTGCCACGGTCCAGCTGCTTGACCATGGCTTTTTCCATGATGGTCATGCCCTGTTTGGTGAACGCCTTCTTGGCCAATGCGCTGATTTCGGCGTCTTCGACCGGCAACACCCGGTCCATCACCTCGACAACTGTGGTGTCTGCGCCCAGCGTATTGTAGAAGCTGGCAAACTCGATGCCGATCGCACCAGACCCGATGACGAGCAGTTTTTTCGGCATCCGCGGCGGTTGCAGTGCGTGCTTGTACGTCCAGACCAGATCGCCGTCAGCTTCAAGGCCCGGCAGTTCCCGCGCCCGTGCCCCGGTTGCGAGAATGATGTTCTTGGCGGTCAGTTCCTCGGTGCCTTTGTCGGTCTTGACGCTGACCTTGCCCTTTGCAGGGATCGTGGCCTGCCCCATTACAACGGCAACCTTGTTCTTCTTCAGCAGATGGCCAATGCCTCCTGACAGCTGCGCGGCCACGCCACGGGATCGTTTGACCACCGCGTCCAGATCATATCCGATCTTTTCGGCTTTCAGACCGAAATCCTTGGCGCGCTCCATCAGATGGAACACTTCGGACGACCGCAACAGCGCCTTGGTCGGAATACAGCCCCAGTTCAGGCAGATCCCCCCCAAATGCTCGCGCTCGACCACTGCGGTTTTCAGGCCCAGCTGGGCTGCGCGGATTGCAGCGACATAGCCGCCGGGGCCAGCCCCGATTACGATCAGATCATAGGATTGTGCAGCCATGTGTTCCTCTCGGCGCAGGAGTTGAAAATTTAGTTTACCATTAAACTATTATTCGGAACGCATCAACACACCGTTCCCGCGACAAATAGGACGCAGGGCAAGCGATGCCTGAACTTGCGGATTTCAGCCTATACCCCGGGCCATGCAATGGCTAGAAAAGAAACGCCGACACCGGTCGGACCTATTCTTTTCTCAACCCATTCAAGGGGCTGACCATGGCCAAAACTCTGAAAGATCTGCTGCTTGCCCTGCTCAATGCCACATTGATACTTGTTGCGCTGTGCCTGTTTCTGGGCTGGAAACTGGCGTCCAAAGCCGAAAACATCACTGCTGAAGTCTCGCAAACGGTTCAGGCCTTGGCCCCCATCCGGGATGAGGCGAAGGGCATTCGGGACGAGCTTGCGGCGTTGCGGACTGATTTGGCGGCGCTTTCACAGCAAGACACGTTTGCAGACAGCCAAGCCGCGCAAAACCTCCGGGCAACGCTGGGGCGCCTGAATGCAGCAGAACAGAAGCTGCAAACGGTTCAGGAGCGGATTTCGGAACTGGCTGACACGCCAGAAATGCTGATTGCGCAGGCGATCCAAACCGGCGCCGATATCGCAGCGGAACGCGTTTTGGCATTGCGGGGATGCACACCTGAGTCATAAAGCGCAGCCGTGACCAAAGAGCGGTTGCGGCTTCGCGTTCAGCCCGTAGCTTGTAGTTCGCGCACGGTCGTGCCGTACCCGCCCATATCGACATAGGCAGTTTCATGCGGAGTCGAGCTGCGGGACAGCGCCGCGTTCCGATACGGGAAACGACCGAACTTGCGGATCACCTCGCGATGCGCTCTGGCGTGCAGCAGGTTGCTTGCGTCGCTGCTCATGTTTTGGCAGATCAGACGCACACAGCGTTCCTGATCGCACAGGTTTTCCGAGTGCATCATCGGCAGGTAAAAGAACTGTCTGGCTGGTTCGTCGATCTTCTTGTCCCAGCCTTTGTCGACTGCGCATTTCGCCGCCGCCAATGCCGCACGATCGGTCGAGAAGGCACGCGCCTCACCTCGGAACATGTTACGCGGGAACTGATCTGTCAGGATGATATAAGCCAGCGCCCCGCTGGGATAAGTCAGCCAGAGCGAAAACCGACCCGCTGCCGCTGCTTCCCAAGTTGACTGAAACCGCGCCCGAATGTCTGCGTCCAGCGCCTCATTTTCAATATACCAGCCCTTAGGGCCAACTTCATCTAACCAAAAACTCAATACTTCTTCAGGCGTTACCATTGCCTCAAACTCCGTCAATTGCCCGCGCCCCAGACGTAACGTCATTTAAGTCCCTTTTACAGAACTGTTACAGTAACATATTGCAACACAACCGACATAATTTCGTGTCTCAAGCGGTTTCGCGCGCACCTTCTTCGAACTCTGCTTCTGCCGCCTCTATGGCAACTTCCTGTGCAACCTCGAATGCAACGGGCGATGCAGTGGGATAAAGCGTCGACATGGTGCCGGTTTCATCAACAGGAACTGCTGCACGCTGGGTCATCCGGTAGACCGAATAGGCGGCCAATGCGACAAGCAACACGGCAATGATCAGGAAAAAGCCCGGCGGGCCAAAGACTGCGTCACCCATCAGCCAGCCTGTGATAACGGGTCCGGTAATTGCCCCAAGGCCGTTGATGAAGATCAGACCACCGGATGCCGCGGCCATATCCTCGTATTCCAGAAAATCGTTGGTGTGCGCAATCAGCAATGAATACAAAGGGTTGGTCATTCCGCCGATCACAAAAGCAGACGCCAGGAGGATTTCGAAGGAAAAGCCATAAAGCATACCACTGACGGCGCCAACTGCTCCGGTTGCCGCGACCAACAGGATCAAGAAACGCCTGTCCATCCGGTCGGAAAACCAGCCCAGCGGGTATTGCAGGACAATTGCCCCAACATAGAACGCCGCCACAAATGCCGAGATCTCAACCAAGGACAGACCGGCCTGGGCCCCGTAAACCGCAGACATCCCGAATTGCGCCGAGAACACGCCGCCTAGCAGGAACATGCCGACACACCCCAGCGGAGAGCTTTTCATCAATTCCCGCAACGTCATCGGCTTGGTAGTATCGAATGCCGGCGTTGGCGAAATTGACAGCAAAATCGGTGCGAAAGATACCGAAACAAGGATCGAGGCGATCACGAATGTTTCGTATCCGGCAGGGTCGCCCAACAGGAAAAGGCCCTGCGCGCCGATGATACCCAACATCTGAACGATCATGTAAAGCGACAGGGCCTGACCGCGGTTTTCATTATTGGCTGCGTTGTTGAGCCAGCTTTCCGCAGTGACGTAAACGCCCGAAAAACAGAACCCGATCACTACGCGTCCCAGAACCCAGGCAATCGGGTCTGCCAGCATCGGATACATGATCATCACGGCAGAAATGAAAGACGCCAGCGCCGCGAAGACCCGCACATGACCAACACGCCGGATCATCTCGGGCGCAAGCCGTGAACCACCCAGAAAACCAACAAAATATGCTGACATTACAAAAGACATCTCAAGGGTCGAAAACCCCTCGAGTTGTCCGCGAACACCCAGGATCGTGCCCTGAAGGCCGTTTCCGACCATCAGCAACCCCATGCCGAGCAACAATGCCCATGCGCTGGACAGAACCTGAATCATTTGGGCCTCCGATAGGTGCCAAGCTGGTTTGAGTTTTGTTCTGCGATCAAAGACCGCTTCCATCGCGCTTGTCTACGACATTCCCTGTCGGTGATGCCGTATGCGCGCCTATCCGGGGATCAAAAGCGACGCATCGCCATAAGAAAAGAACCGGTATTTCTGCGCGATGGCATGGGCGTAAACCTCGCGCATCCGGTCCTGACCCATCAACGCCGAAACCAGCATCAACAACGTGGATTTCGGCAGATGAAAATTTGTCATCAGCGCATCGGTCACGTGAAACCGGAAACCGGGATAGATGAAGATATCGGTGTCACCTTCCCACGGTTCGATCGTGCCCGAACGCGCAGCACTTTCGATCAGGCGCAAGGCGGTGGTGCCCACCGGGATGACACGCCCGCCCGCAGCTTTTGTCGCCTGTATCTCGGCAACAGCCTCGGCGCCAACCTGCCCCCATTCGGCGTGCATCTTGTGGGTTGTCACATCCTCGACCTTGACCGGCAGGAAGGTTCCGGCGCCAACATGCAGGGTCACATGTGTGACGGCGACACCCCGTTTCGACAAAGCCTGCATCAGGGCATCGTCAAAATGCAACGAGGCGGTCGGGGCTGCCACCGCACCGGACCTGCGGGCCCAGATGGTCTGATAATCCGTCTTGTCCTGCTCGTCCGCCGGACGTTTGGCGGCGATATAGGGCGGCAGCGGCATCGCACCGGCCTGATCCAGCGCCTTGTCGAAATCCTGACCACTGAGATTGAAGCGCAAGTAGGCCTGCCCGTCTTCCACCCGATCCAGCGTCGCGCTCAGATCGGCCGAAAACACGATCTCTTCCCCCGGCTTCACTTTCTTCAATGGCTTGATCAGCGCAGACCAGGTGCCATCGGCCTGCGGGTCCAGCAGAGTGGCCTCGACCCCGACGGAAACCGGGCCTTGCGCGCTGTCTCTGTGGCGCCGCCCGTTCAGGCGCGCCGGGATAACGCGCGTGTCGTTCAGCACCAGCCGGTCGCCCGGCCGCAGGAAATCGGGCAGGTCGAACACGTGGCTGTCCACTGTGGCACCCCCCCGCGCCACAAGAAGGCGCGCAGAGGATCGCGGGCTGGCAGGCCGCGTGGCAATCAGGTCGTCGGGCAGGTCGAAATCAAAATCGCTGAGCTTCATGACCGCGCCTTACAACCCCACAAAAGATTCGGCCATATCCCGTCAGCGGTCACTGGGAGGAGAACCAAATGTCGGTTTCGGCTCGTCAGGTTCCACCGGCGCAGCATTGGGGCCGTCCGAGACCTTTGGCGCAGGCTGACGCAACAGATCACGCAAAAACAAGGGCGCCAGACCGGACAGAGGGTTCACCGCGACTTTGGGCGAGGATATCGGCCCGGTCAGCGTGTAATTGAATCCGATGACACCTTCGCCCTTGCGGGTAAACACGCTGCCAACGGCATTGAGAAGGTAAATCGGTGAAATCGCCCCCCGCAGGTTCAGCAGGCTGTTCACGGTGTCGATTGTTCCATCAAACGAAAGCCCCATTGACGGGCCAACAGCGCTGCCACTCAGCACTTTGATGTCGGTGGGCGATATCCTCATGCGGCTGTCAATCGCCGAAAAGAAGATCCCCTGCCCGGCCATCTCGTCCAGCAGGCCAACAAGGCTGATCGCGTTCAGGATCGCGGCCATGGCCGGGGCATCGGTGATCCGGGTATTGACGATTTTCAGGATGACGTCGTAACTGCCGGGCTCAGCCACCGGTTCAAGCTTGAGGTCCAGATCACCGCCACGCGCCTGTGTCAGAACCCCGGCCGATCGCAAAACGGCCCCCGCGTCTTTCGACGTCAGGTCAACGGCACTTCGATTTCCCCGTGGGGTCACTTGACCGGCAACAGCCGCACCGCCGTTCACCCGCGCTGTGAAGGTGCCATTTACGCCGCCGGTTGTCTGGAACGCCCCCCGGAAACCTGTCAGTGCAACAGTTTCGGTAACCTGAAGACGGTCCAGTGCCACGTCCAGTTTCGGCCCCGGGGCACCGCCGCCGCCCGATCCGCCGTTTTCGCCGAAGTTTGCAGACCCCATGTTCAGCACACCGCCAAGGACGCGGATATCCGGGACAGCAGACCCCCGCCCGATCAGTTCCGCCGGAACCGCAAGCCAGTCCCCCAGATCGAACGAGCTGAACTGGACACGGTCATATTCACCGTTTTCGTGAAAGGAAATGGATGCGGTTGTGCGCAGTCCCGCTGCATTGATCCGCAGGTCGTCCACTTTCAGCTGCGCGCCCAACGTCGCGTCCGCAGTCAGTGATCCTGTGGTGTTTGCCTCTTTGCGCCAGCCGAGTTCAGGGATGGAAAGCGCCACGCCCTGAAGGTCCGAAACAACAGACAGTTTCGGAGGCGCCCCAGCGCCCAGACCCAGCGTAATATCAGCAACCCCTTTGCCCGTCAGCATCCCCGGCGGCAGGCCAGCCTTGATCTCATCCATCAGACGCGGGGACAGTTCGATCTGGCCGGTGAAGGTGCTGCGCTGTTCGGTTTCACCGTCAATGGGCTGCTGCCAAAGCGCCTCAAGCGGAACATCGCCGAACTGACCCAGTCCCTGAATCTGAACACCCGACTGATTGCCGGAAATATCCAGCATCGGGGCACTTATGGAAAATCCCGGCACCAGACGGTCACTGGAAAGATTGGCCAGCGTTCCGTTGAAGTGAAATTCGGTATCCTGAAACTTCAGCTCTTTTATCAACGGCAAGGACAGCGTTCCGGTCAATGCAACCGTGCCTTTGGCAACGTCAACGGGCAACCCCGCCTTGCTCAGCAATTCCAGCGGCGGCCGGTCCAGCAGCGACAACGCAGAAGTCACGCTGCCCTTTGCCTGAATACGGGCGATGCCGGGTGCGGATTTCTTGATATCCGTGTCAGGTATGATGAAGGACGTCCCCGCGGCATCCACACTCCCCCCGTCATCGGCGAACACCAGCCCCTGCTGCGCGGTGACCGTAAACCGGCTGTCGATCAGACTGGCCTGACCCTGTGCATCTTCGATCGGCGGCAGCGTCTTGGCAAAGCGGACCTTGGCCTGTTCGAACCCAAAATCAAGATACAGGTCCGGTTTGGAACCGGGCTCCAGACGCAGGGCAAAATCCATGTCCGACAGAACCCCCTGATAGAGGTTTTCCGTCACCCATTCCCGTGGCTTGGGTGCCAGACGCTCCGGCCAGTAGCTCAGAACATTGTCCGAGCTCATCTGATCCAGATGGGCATCCAGCACCACAGCCCAGCCATCTGGACGTCCGTGCAAAACACCGAAGGCGCGCACGGTGTGGCCCGGATCCTCGATGGTCATCTGGCCAAGGCGCAACTGGAACGGGTTGAAGGCCATCTTGAAATCCAGGCTGGCGCGCGACAGCTGAATCGGCTCCGGGAACAGGTTCGCCGGGTTCACATTGATCCCGGACAAGCGCAACTGTGTCTCCAGACTGTCCAGCACACCATCCTCAGCCCCTTGCAGAAACGCCTTTCCATCGGCCTGAACTGTGCCCCAGGCCGACACCACCGACACCTCATTGAAGTCCAGCATCTGGGCTTTCGGGTCATAGGTGAAATATGTGCGGGCAGATTCAAACGGGACAGGGCGTGTTTCCGGGTTGGGCTGCACCGCCCCGACCCCTAGATTAAGGGTTGCGAACACGGTTCCTGTTGCCCCGTTTTCATCGACACTGCCCCGCAAAGCCCCTGAAATCGGTGCGCGCAGAACCTGCAACCAGGCAAGGGCCGGGCTTTGGCCTGCTATATCCTCGGCCGGAAGATCGGTGACCGAGATGCCAAAGCTGGCGGCAGGCGTGCCCAGTACGCTGGTATAGTTGGCCTCGATACTGCTGACATAGTCACGCCCCGACAGAACCGAAAACCCGGTTGCAAGCCGCACTTCGTTATCACTGCGGTTCGCCTGAATATGCCCACCGTCCAGAACCCACGACCGCCCCTGCCGCAGGTCGCGGTAATCCAGCGTAATCGCATCAAGTTCGACCGAGGTCAGCGCCGACAGGATCGGAGATTGAAATACCTCGTCCGAGGTCTCGATCAGCTGTGCAAGGTCCGGCGCTTCCTGAACCGGCGCGCTGCCCGATCCCACGGTCAGGGTCAGCGCCCCGTCCTGATCGCGGGTCATGGTGATCTGCGCGCCACTCAGAATGATGCGCTTGGGCCGGACCCGACCGCGCAGCAAGGGGCGCATGGCTAGGCTGGCGCGCATGTCGGAAACCTGCGCAATCTGCTGGCCTGCCGCGTCACTGATGGCAACATCGGTCAGCCGCAAACGGGGGCGCCAGCCTTCGTGGATGATGAAACTGACGTCTCCAAACCGGATTTGCAGCCCGCCCAGCGCCCGTTCCAGCCGGGCTTCGACCCGATCGCGCAGCCAGACCGGCGCGTGCATTCTCTGTCCCACGACCATGAAACCGGTAAACATCGCCAGAAGCACCAGCACGATGGCCCCACGCATGGCCCACAGACCAGCGGTGCGGCGGCGCGACCGACGGCGCACAGGCTTGCCCGGC
The DNA here is from genome assembly GCF_056542225.1 of Ruegeria sp. AE3. Classification (NCBI taxonomy): domain Bacteria; kingdom Pseudomonadati; phylum Pseudomonadota; class Alphaproteobacteria; order Rhodobacterales; family Roseobacteraceae; genus Ruegeria; species Ruegeria sp. AE3. The sequence goes on from NZ_JBQFZL010000001.1 coordinate 1,130,299, forward strand.
TTTGCTTCGTCGTCTTCGTGCTGCTTCAATTTGCTATCCACGCCTTCCAACCCGCACGCGTTGCCCTATGATGACGGGCAGCCTTTAAAAACCTTTAGCGGAGTTTCCAATGCCCGACGTTTCAGACATCGCCCCCGACTTCACTTTGCCGCGCGACGGCGGTGGCGAGGTGACGCTTTCGGCGTTGCGCGGTGGCACCGTGGTTTTGTTCTTCTATCCCCGTGATGATACGCCGGGCTGCACCAAGGAATCCATCGGTTTCTCAGAGCAGCTTCAGGCGTTTACCGAGGCAGGGGCTCACGTTTTCGGCATTTCGCGGGACAGCGTCGCCAAGCATGACAAGTTTGTCGCCAAACACGGGCTGACCACTCCGCTCTTGTCGGACGAAGGCTCGACCGTCTGCGAGGACTATGGCGTATGGGTTGAAAAGAACATGTATGGCCGGAAATCGATGGGGATCGAGCGATCGACCTTTGTCATTGATAGCGAGGGACGCATTGCCAAGGTCTGGCGCAAGGTCAAGGTGCCCGACCATGTGGATGAGGTGCTGGAAGCGGTGAAGGCGCTCTAAGCCCCCCTCGACCTGCCGCGCCATCCGGTCTATCACCCGCGCTGACATGCCAAAGGCGGAGCAACCCGGTGCCCAAAACACTGACACAGATGGCGACAGAGGTTCTGACAACAGCGGACGGGCGGGCCAAAACCGCCCTGTCCAAAGCCCATGCCGCCGCGTGGTTTACCTCCCGCACGGCCGAGGGTGAGCCGATCGAGATCGGCACCGCATCACCGCCCCTATCCCCCGCGCGCCCGGACAAGCCCGAGCTGTTGTCCCCGCGTGAGGTACCCAAACGGAAACCGGGTACCGAAGCCGGGCGCATTGCCCTGCTGCACGCGGTTGCCCATATCGAGCTGAACGCCGTCGATCTGCACTGGGACATCATCGCGCGTTTTGGCCATGTACCCATGCCCATCGGGTTCTACGATGACTGGGTGAAATGCGCCGAAGAGGAATCGCGCCATTTCGAGATGGTTTGCGATTGTCTGGAACAGATGGGCAGCCACTACGGCGCCCTGCCCGCCCATGCTGGCATGTGGCGCGCTGCCGAGGATACTGCCGAAGATCTGATGGGGCGGCTGGCCGTTGTACCCATGGTGCTTGAGGCGCGCGGGCTGGACGTGACGCCCGGCATGATCGAGATATTCCGCAAGGCCAAGGCCGAACAGGCCATCGCCGCGCTCGAAGTGATCTATGCCGAAGAGGTCGGCCACGTCGCTTACGGCTCAAAATGGTTCCACTTCCTGTGTGGCCGGGAAAACGCCGACCCCAAGGATGTGTTTCACGCGCTGGTCCGGCGGTACTTCCACGGTGTTCTCAAGCCCCCCTTCAACGAAGAAAAACGGGCCGAGGCCGGGTTGCCCCCCGATTTCTACTGGCCCCTGACCGAAGACCTGCCTGCGCCCGGAGACCTCTCGAACTGACACTTTTGCGTTATTTTCGGCAAAATCTCGCCGATCTTTGCGGGATTTCAGCGCCATTTGCACCTGATTGGTCAACAAACTTGCCCGAACGCCGCTGCCGCTTTATGCAATCGGCCCAAGGGACGGCAGGCACTCACGACCGGTTCCGATCTTGGGGATGAAAGGTGGGACGCGTGCGAACACGTCTGGCAATAAAACTGCACTCACTGCTTGAGAGACATTTCCCGGAACGCCGGGTCTTTCTGAAATCCGACACAGACACAAAATTTATCCGGCTCAGTTCGGAAACTCAGGTCGTCGCAGTGGCCGGCGTTGCCGTCATGGTCGGGTGGACAGCGGTTGCGACAGCCATACTGCTGATGGACAGCATCGGGGCCGGGAATTTCCGGGAACAGGCAAAGCGCGATCAGGCCATCTATCAGGAACGCCTGAACACTTTGTCGGCAGAACGCGATGCCCGTGCGCATGAGGCGCTGGCAGCTCAGGACCGGTTCAATGCCGCGCTGGACCAGATTTCCGCGATGCAGTCGGAACTGCTGGCCTCGGAAAACCGTCGCCGCGAGCTTGAGACAGGTATCGATGTCATTCAGACGACATTGCGCACCACGATGAAACAGCGCGAAGAGGCGCGCTCAGAGCTGGCCCAATTGAAACAGGACACCAGCGGCTCCGATATGTATGCCGCGGTTTCCAGCGCCCCGGTACAGATGGCCTTTATGACCGACGCTTTGGCGCGGACCGCCAAAGAGCGCGACCTGATCGCCACCAACGCCCTGGACGCGCTGGAACAGCGGGACGATCTGGAACTGGAAATCCGTCTGATGCAGGAACGCAGCGACGAGATTTTCCGCCAGCTGGAAGAGGCGATGGTCATTTCGGTCGAACCTCTGGACAAGATGTTCCGAGAGGCCGGAATGCCGACAGATCGCATCATCGAAGAGGTCCGGCGCGGATATAGCGGTATGGGCGGTCCGCTGACCCCTTTATCCCTTAGCACACGCGGCGAAGAAGAAGAGCTTTCGCCCGAAGAAGTGCGCGCGAACACGTTGCTGCGCCAGATGGATCAGCTGAACCTGTACCGAATTGCAGCGGAAAAGGCCCCCTTCGCCAGCCCGGTCAAAAGCGCGTTTCGCTTTACCAGCGGATATGGTCGCCGCCGCGACCCAAAAACCGGCGGTAGCCGGATGCACAACGGCACGGATTTTGCCGCAGCAACGGGCACCGATATCTTTGCGACCGCTGATGGCGTGGTCACGCATGCCGGTTGGCAATCAGGCTTCGGACGCCTTGTGAAAATCAAGCACGCGTTCGGAATTGAGACACTTTATGCTCATAACACCAAGATCAACGTAAAGGTCGGCCAAAGGGTCTCGCGCGGGGATCATATTGCTGATATGGGTAACACCGGACGGTCCACCGGCACGCATCTGCACTACGAGGTGCGCGTGAACGGAAATCCCGTAAACCCAATGACTTACATCAAGGCTGCGAAAAATGTTTTCTAAAAGCAAAATCAACGAGCCCGCACCCAAAGCACCTGAGGCGGCCAAACCTGCCGCTCCGGCGACCCCAGCGGCTCCTGCTCCGGCTGACGCGAAACCTGCAATGGCACCCAAACCCAAGCCGCCGGCCTCGGTTCTGTCCTCGGATCTGCACATCACCGGCAACATCAAGACCAGCGGTGACATTCAGGTGGAAGGCACTGTCGAAGGCGACATCCGCGCCCATTTGCTGACCATTGGTGAATCGGCAACGATCAAGGGCGAAGTCACCGCAGATGACGTTGTGATCAACGGTCGCATCGTTGGCCGCGTACGTGGCCTCAAGGTTCGCCTGACCTCGACCGCCCGTGTCGAAGGCGACATCATCCACAAGACCATCGCCATTGAAAGCGGCGCGCATTTCGAAGGCTCGGTTCAGCGTCAGGACGATCCCCTGAACCCCGGCCGCAGCGCCAAAGCCGGATCGAACCCGGCGGCAGAAGTCAAACAGTAAGCAGACTGCACTTCATGTCAGGGCGCCGTGGGGAAACCCGTGGCGTCATTTCTTTTGAGTGTCCGGATGATCCGGGATTCCCGTTTTCGTCCCTTTCTGATCGCGCTACAGTCGATCCATGTTGCTTTTTCTGACGGTTGTCGCGCTGATCGCTGGCGCTGCGGCCTTTCACTTCTGGTCGAAACGACAAACCCGCCTGACCTTGCTGGCCAAGTCGCTGTCCCAGCACCAGCGCGATATTGTGAACGCTCAGGTGCCGATTATCCAGAAGCTGCCCAAAGACTTGCGCGGGGCGCTGGAAGGAAAGATCAACCTGTTTCTTGATCAGGTCGATTTCGTCGGCTGCGACGGGCTGGACGTCACCGAAGATATGCAGGTGTCGATTGCCGCGCAAGCCTGTCTGCTCGTGGTGAATACAGACCAGTGGTATGACAACCTGACGACCATTCTGGTCTACCCCGGTGCCTTCAAATCAAAACAGCGCCGCCACAGTGGCTATGTCGTCACCGAACAGGAAATCATCCGCAGCGGGGAAAGCTGGAACCGCGGCCCCGTGATCCTGTCCTGGGCCCATAGCCAGCGCGGTGCCCTGAATGATCACGATGGTCGGAACGTCGTCTTTCACGAGTTCGCGCACCAGCTTGATGACCTCTCGGGCGCAACCAATGGTGTTCCCGTGCTCAGCAATGACCAAAGCTTTGGCGAGTGGGAAACCGCCTTTCTGAACGGTTACAAGACACATGTTCACGCCGTGGAAACCGGGAAACCCACAGTGATCGATCCCTACGGCGCGGAAGGGCACGAAGAATTCTTTGCCGTTTCGGTCGAGGTGTTCTTTGAACGACCACATGCGCTGAGATCCTCTGACCCGGCAATCTATGAACAGCTGTCAAAGCTTTTTCATCTTGATCCCGCTCAATGGCACAGCGGTCCGTTCTGACCCGATTGAGGAAGCTTCGAAAAAAATTCCCCGTTCGCAACAATTTAACATAAGCTAATTCTTGAATTACGGTTAACCTCATTATTGGGCGGAGGATTTTCTATGTCATCGAAACTACTTGCCGAGTTCTTCGGCACGTTCTGGTTGGTTCTGGGGGGCTGCGGCAGTGCCGTTCTGGCGGCAGGCGTAGCTGATGTGGGCATCGGTTGGCTTGGTGTTTCCTTTGCCTTTGGCCTTACCGTTTTGACGATGGCTTACACAGTTGGCCCAATCTCGGGCGGGCATTTCAACCCGGCCGTCAGTTTGGGGCTGATGATTGGCGGACGGTTTCCGGCCAAAGACCTTCTGCCCTACTGGGTCGCACAGGTCGTTGGCGCAATCGCTGCCGCAGTGGTTCTGTATCTGATTGTCAGCGGGGCACCCGATTTCGCAGGTGTCGGAGGGTTCGCGTCAAACGGGTATGGTGAGGCCTCGCCGCAGGGATATTCGTTGATGTCGGCTTTGATCATCGAAATCGTGATGACCGCTTTCTTCATTCTGATCATTCTGGGCGCGACGTCTGAAAAGGCACCCGCCGGGTTCGCTCCGATTGCCATCGGTCTGGCGCTGACCCTGATCCACCTGATCTCAATCCCGGTGACGAATACCTCCGTCAACCCGGCGCGCTCAACCGGCGTTGCCCTGTTTGCCGACGGCCCGGCTCTGGCTCAGCTCTGGCTGTTCTGGGTGGCCCCCCTGATTGGCGGCGCAATCGGCGCTTTGATATGGAAAGCAATGTCCTCGGATGACTGATCCGCGCGGGAAAGGTAGTTATCCCGTTTTCTGAAAAACACGGTATCCTTCCGCCCAACCTGGCTTGGTCACAGCCTTTAATTCAACGGGAGGATACCATGAAGACATTTGCCACAGCACTTTTCCTAAGCTGCGCCGCAACGGCAGGCTGGGCCGAAGACAAATGGCTGAGCATTCCGCAAGCCCCCCAGATGCCCGCCGCCACCGAAGCGGGCATGGCAGAGATCAACGGCATCGACATGTATTACGCCACGTATGGCGATGCGGGTGGCACCCCGGTTCTGATGATCCACGGCGGGCTTGCCCATGCCGATGTCTGGGCTGCGCAGGTTGCCGACCTGTCGCAGGACCACAGGGTGATTGTGGCGGATACGCGCGGGCATGGACGATCCACAAACGATGGCAGCCCTTATTCTTACGCGTTGTTGTCGCAGGATTATCTGGCGCTTCTGGATCATCTGGGGGTCGATCAGGTGCATCTGGTCGGCTGGTCCGATGGGGCAAATATCGGGTATTCAATCTCGACCACCAACCCGGATCGGCTGGCCAGTCACTTTGCCCATGCAGGCAATGTCACGCTGGACGGGATCGATCCTTCGGTGGAAACCAACGAGGTGTTTGGCACTTACGTGGGCATGATGGCCCAAGATTATGCGGCCATGTCCCCCACTCCTGACGGGTTCGAGGCATTTCTTGGTGGGGTTGCCGCCATGTGGGGCACCGAAAAACCCGGTGGGCTCGGGGCGCTGTCATCGATCACCGTCCCGACACTCGTGGTTCAAAGCGCACATGACGAGGCCATTCTGATGGCGCATTCACAAGCAATTGCTGACGCGATCCCCGAAGCCAAATTGCTTGTTCTGGAAGATGTCAGTCACTTCGCATCTTTTCAGGATCCAGTTGACTATACCCGTGCCATCCGTGATTTCATCGACCAATAGGCCAAAGAAAAAGCCCGGCGCTTGAGCCGGGCTAAATCATCTTATTCGGTAACGGTGACTTTTTTCATCATATCCGGTGCACCGATGATCGCACCATTCTGACCTTCGCCCCGCTTGATCGCGTCGACTACATCCATACCGTCGGTCACCTGACCAACCACGGTATACTGGCCGTCCAGAAACGGGCCGGGGGCGAACATGATGAAGAACTGCGAGTTGGCCGAATCCGGATCGCTGGACCGGGCCATGCCGACCACACCCCTGTCAAAACTCACGTCCGAGAACTCGGCCGGCAGGTCCGCGCGATCAGACCCGCCGCGCCCGGCATAACGCATGTCGAAGCCGTCCGCGCCCGAGTTGCCGTATTGCACGTCGCCGGTCTGCGCCATGAAGCCATCGATCACGCGGTGAAACACGACGCCATCGTACTGACCTTCAGCAGCCAGAGCGGTGATCTGTTCCACATGCTGGGGCGCGACATCTTCGAACAGGTCGATCGAGATTGTGCCATTGGCCCCTTCCCCTTCGACCTCGATCTGCAAACCGCTGGCCAGCGCCGGGCTTGCCAGCAAGGCAAAAGCCGCAGCCAGTTTATGCATCTGCGGCCACCTTGACGCTGATCATGCGGTCCGGGCTCGCAGGCGGCTCGCCGCGTACGATGGCGTCCACATGCTCCATCCCGTCGATGACCCTGCCATAGACCGTGTACTGACCATTCAGGAAGTGATTGTCCTTGAAGTTGATGAAGAACTGCGAGTTGGCCGAATCCGGGTTCTGAGAGCGCGCCGCACCCAGCGTGCCGCGATCATGGGGAAGCTTGGAAAACTCTGCCGGAACATTCGGCAGCGACGAACCGCCGGTGCCCGCCATGCGCAGGTTGAACCCGTCTTCCATATCGCCATGCTGCACGTCGCCGGTTTGCGCCATGAAACCGTCGATCACACGGTGAAACGCCACGTTGTCATATTCACCGCCACGGGCCAGTTCCTTCATCCGCGCACTGTGCAGAGGCGCTACATCCGGCAGCAGCTCGATGACGACATTGCCGCCTTTCAGCTCGATGATGATTGTGTTTTCGGGGTCTTTGATCTCGGCCATGAGGCCCTCCTGTCGTTTATCTTGCGCAAATACCTATGACGCACGCGTGCGAATGCCAAGTGACGCATTGACCTGAGGGCAAAATGCAGGAAAAGAACCGCCTAAATCGGTTGCCAATGACAAGGATCGCACAATGGGCTGGAAAACACTGGACGATATGGACCTGAACGGCAAACGCGTGCTGGTGCGTGTGGATATCAACGTGCCCGTGGTTGACGGTGTTGTGACCGACGCCACCCGTATCCAAAGGATCGTCCCTTCGGTGCGCGATATTCTGGCCGCTGGCGGCAAACCGATCCTTCTGGCCCATTTTGGCCGTCCCGGTGGCGAACGGCGTGAAAGCCTGTCACTGAAACAACTGGTCCCGACTTTGGAAAGCGCTTTTGGCGCAAAGGTTCTGTTTGCTGCCGATTGCGTCGGGGCCGAGGCGGAACTGGCCGCCAGTGCCTTGCAACCCGGCCAGGTCCTGTTGCTCGAAAACACGCGCTTTCACGCAGCCGAAACCAAGAATGACGCCGATCTGGCCGCTGGGATGGCCAAGCTGGGCGATGTCTATTGCAACGATGCGTTTTCAGCCGCGCACCGCGCCCACAGCTCGACCGAGGCCATCGCACGTCTGCTGCCGGCCTGTGCGGGCCGTCTGATGCAGGCCGAGTTGCAGGCGCTGGAAAGCGCGCTGGGTGCACCCAAGCGCCCGGTAACGGCGGTTGTCGGCGGCGCCAAGGTCTCGACCAAGTTGGAACTGCTGGGCAATCTGATCGACAAGGTCGATTATCTGGTGATCGGTGGTGGTATGGCGAACACATTCCTTGTCGCCCAAGGCATCAGCGTTGGCAAATCTCTGGCTGAAACCGCAATGAAGGACACCGCCGCCGAAATTCTGGCCAAGGCCGAAAGCTCGGGCTGCCAGATCGTCCTGCCGCTTGATGTTGTGGTGGCTGAAAAATTCGAGGCCAACGCACCCCACAAAGTTCTGCCCGCCGATCAATGCCCTGCGGATGGCATGATCCTGGACGCGGGCCCTGAAAGCATCGCCGCGATTACCGCGATTTTCGACAAAAGCCAAACCCTGATCTGGAACGGCCCGCTGGGCGCGTTCGAGCTGGAGCCGTTCGACGCGGCCACCAATGCCGCGGCCCTGAAAGCCGCAGCCCTCAGCCGTTCGGGTCAGCTGATTTCGGTCGCGGGTGGCGGTGACACGGTTGCGGCGCTGAACGCGTCGGGTGCGGCCAAGGATTTCACCTATATCTCGACCGCAGGTGGTGCGTTCCTTGAATGGATGGAAGGCAAAACCCTGCCGGGTGTCGCTGCGCTGGAACACTAAGCGACACTCACCGCATTTGGCCGCTTGTCACGGTTCATGGTATTATCCCCTATTTGAATGGGGGATAATACCATGAGGTCATTATACCTGCTCGTCCTTCTCGCGATGCCGTGGCCTGCAACGGCACAATCCAGCTGCGGTGGCCAGACACAGCTTGACGCAAATTTCTGTGCGAAAGAACAATGGGAAGCCGTTGACCGCGACCTCAACCGGTTGTGGAAACAAATTAAGCCGGTCGCTGATGCACGTGGCAACGGCGATGCCCTTCTGACGGAACAACGTGCGTGGCTAAAGACACGGGACGCCACTTGCGACAAGGAACTGTCCGGCGGCGGCAGCGCTGCGCCCATGTTCTACTGGACCTGTATGAAAGAGCAGACGCTTGCAAGAAATCAGCAGCTTCAGTCCTGGCGCTGAGCTTTAACCGGGACGCACACGAAATACTGATGAAAAAACCGAATCAGGGGATTCACAACCCGAATCGCCTGTGACATAGTGCGATCAGAGGCTCGGAAAGAGCCCATTATTGAGGCAAGTTTTCATACGGCGGTAAACAGAGTGTCCCGTTCCCATCGGCCCGGTTTGGGTGCAGTTCTCTTCTTCTCGGTGGCTTTCATGCTGGGTGTGTATTTCACCTTCGCCGCCGTTCAGGGAGATTACGGCCTGTTCCGGCGGGTCGAAATTGCGGCGGAACGGGACGCTCTGTCACGCAGTCTGGAAAAACTGAATGTCGAAATCGCCGAGATGGAAAACCTGACACGGCGTCTGTCCGACACCTATCTGGATCTGGACCTGCTGGATCAGCAGGCGCGCTCGGTTCTGGGCATGATCCGGTCGGACGAAATTGTGATCCGCTGATCAACGACCCTTTTCAGAAAAGGCAACTCAGGCCCGGCGTTTCGGCCAGGATGCGCCGTGCCGAACGCTGCGTCACATTTCCCCTCGCCAGAAAGCCCCAAATGCTTTATGAGATAGTTTAACGCTAAACTATCTGTCCGAAAGGGGGAGATCGCCACGATGGCTGCGCGAAAAACCACAAAGAAACCAAATGTTTCTGCGGAAGAACTCCAGACATACTACCGCGAGATGCTGCTGATCCGCCGATTCGAGGAAAAGGCCGGTCAGCTTTATGGCATGGGCCTGATCGGCGGGTTCTGCCACCTTTATATCGGACAAGAGGCCGTTGTTGTCGGGCTTGAGGCCGCTGCAGAGGAAGGCGACAAGCGCATCACCTCGTATCGCGACCACGGTCACATGCTGGCCTGTGGCATGGATCCGGGCGGCGTGATGGCCGAACTGACCGGGCGCATCGGTGGCCTGTCCAAGGGCAAGGGCGGCTCGATGCACATGTTCTCGAAAGAAAAGCATTTCTACGGCGGGCATGGTATCGTCGGCGCGCAGGTTCCGCTGGGCGCGGGGCTGGCTTTTGCTGACAAGTACAAGGAAAACGGCCGCGTTACCTTCACCTATTTCGGGGACGGTGCCGCGAACCAAGGTCAGGTGTATGAGACCTTCAACATGGCGGCCATCTGGGGCTTGCCGGTGATTTTCGTGATCGAGAACAACCAATACGCCATGGGCACCGCTCAGTCCCGTTCGACCTCGACCAAGGACATCTTCCATCGCGGCGAAGCGTTCGGCATTCCGGGCGAGATCGTCAACGGCATGGATGTGCTGGCGGTCAAGGAAGCAGGCGAAAAGGCTGTCGCGCACTGCCGCGCGGGCAAAGGCCCCTATATCCTGGAAATCAAGACCTACCGCTATCGCGGCCACTCGATGTCCGACCCGGCCAAGTACCGGACCCGCGAAGAGGTTCAGAAGGTCCGCGAACAAAGCGACCCGATCGAACATGTGCGCGAGTTGCTGCTGACCGGCAAGCACGCGACCGAGGATGACCTGAAAGCGATCGACAAGGAAATCAAGGAGATCGTCAATCAGGCCGCCGAATTCTCGAAAGAAAGCCCCGAGCCTTCGGTCGAAGAGCTCTGGACTGATATTTACGCCTGAGAGGACGAATAAGACATGCCAACCGAAATTCTCATGCCCGCCCTTTCCCCCACGATGGAAGAGGGCACGCTGGCCAAATGGCTGGTCAAGGAAGGCGACACCGTATCCTCGGGCGATATCCTGGCCGAGATTGAAACCGACAAGGCAACAATGGAATTCGAGGCCGTCGATGAAGGCATCGTTGGCAAGATCCTGATCACTGAGGGCACCGAAGGGGTCAAGGTGAACACCCCCATCGCGGTGCTGGTCGAAGAAGGCGAAGACGCCTCAGCCCTGCCCGCAGCAGCCCCCGCAGCCGCAGCGGCGCCCGAGGCCACCCCCACAGCAACCGCGGCCCCGGCTCCTGCCGCAGCAGCCCCCGCTGCTCCGGCGGTGGACCTGTCACCCGACTGGCCCGCGGATGCTGAGATGAAGTCCGAAACCGTGCGCGAAGCCTTGCGCGATGCAATGGCCGAGGAAATGCGCGGCGATGAAAACGTCTATCTGATGGGCGAGGAAGTCGCCGAATATCAGGGGGCCTATAAAATCTCGCAGGGCCTGCTGGATGAATTTGGCTCCAAACGCGTGATCGACACCCCGATCACCGAACACGGGTTTGCCGGTATCGCGGTGGGTTCGGCCTTCGGCGGTCTGAAACCGATTGTCGAATTCATGACCTTCAACTTCGCCATGCAGGCGATTGACCAGATCATCAACTCTGCGGCCAAAACGCTCTATATGTCCGGTGGTCAGATGGGTTGCCCCATCGTGTTCCGGGGCCCCAACGGAGCCGCCGCCCGCGTGGCCGCACAGCACAGCCAGGACTACGCCGCATGGTACATGCAGATCCCCGGTCTGAAGGTCGTCATGCCCTATTCGGCTGCTGATGCCAAAGGTCTGCTGAAATCGGCCATCCGCGACCCCAACCCGGTTGTGTTCCTGGAAAACGAAATCCTCTACGGTCGCTCTTTCGAGGTGCCGCAGGTGGATGACCTGACCATTCCGCTGGGCAAGGCCCGCATCTGGCGCGAGGGCTCGGACGTGACCATCGTCAGCTTTGGCATCGGCATGCAATACGCGCTGGAAGCCGCCGACAAGCTAGCCGAAGATGGTATCAGCGCCGAAGTGATCGACCTGCGCACCGTCCGCCCGATGGACACTGGCGCCATCGTCAACTCGGTGATGAAGACCAACCGTCTGGTGACAGTGGAAGAAGGCTGGCCGCAGGGGTCCGTCGGCAGCTACATCAGCTCGGTCGTGATGCAGGAGGCGTTTGATTACCTCGACGCACCGGTCATCAACTGCACCGGCAAGGACGTTCCGATGCCCTATGCCGCCAATCTCGAAAAGTTGGCCCTGATCACCACCGATGAGGTGATCGCCGCCGTCAAACAAGTGACCTACCGGTAAGGAGCGACAGACAGATGCCTACAGAAATTCTGATGCCCGCCCTGTCCCCGACGATGGAGGAAGGCACGCTCGCCAAATGGCTGGTCAAGGAAGGCGACACCGTCTCCTCCGGTGACCTGCTGGCCGAGATCGAAACCGACAAGGCCACGATGGAGTTCGAGGCCGTTGACGAAGGCACCATCGGCAAGATCCTGATCCCCGAGGGGACCGAAGGGGTCAAGGTCAACACCGCCATCGCGGTTCTGCTGGAAGATGGCGAAAGCGCCGATGACATTGGCACAGCCCCGGCTGCAGCCACGGCGGCTGCCCCCGCAGCCGTCGCGGGCAACGAGGCTGCCGCGCCAGCGGCACCCGAGGCGGCCGCCCCTGCCCCGGCCGCTCCGGCCAAGGCTGATGGTGGTCGGATTTTTGCCTCGCCTCTGGCCCGCCGGATTGCTGCGCAAAAAGGTCTCGACCTGACGCAGATTGCCGGTTCCGGCCCGTATGGTCGCATCGTCAAGGTTGATGTTGAAGGCGCAACTGCCACCGCTCCGGCAGCAGCTCCTGCCACTGCTCCCACCGCCGCCGCGCCCGCAGCTGCCCCAGTAGCTCCGTCTGGTCCATCGGCGGATATGGTCGCGCGGATGTACGAAGGCCGCCCTTACGAGGAAATCAAGCTCGACGGTATGCGCAAAACCATCGCCGCACGTCTGGGCGAGGCCAAACAGACCATCCCGCATTTCTACCTGCGCCGCGATATCAAGCTCGATGCGCTGCTGAAATTCCGTGGTCAGTTGAACAAGCAGTTGGAAGGCCGCGGCGTCAAGCTTAGCGTCAATGACTTCATCATCAAGGCTGTCGCCAACGCGTTGCAGCAGGTTCCGGCTTGTAATGCCGTCTGGGCAGGTGACCGGGTGCTGCAACTGAAACCGTCAGATGTGGCTGTTGCTGTCGCAATCGAAGGCGGGTTGTTCACGCCGGTCCTGCAAGACGCTGACATGAAATCCCTGTCAGCCCTTTCGACCGAGATGAAAGACCTTGCCGCCCGCGCACGCGAACGCAAGCTGGCTCCGCATGAATATCAGGGCGGCACCTTTGCCATCTCGAACCTGGGCATGTTCGGCATCGACAATTTCGACGCCATCGTGAACCCGCCCCATGCCGGTATTCTGGCCGTCGGCACCGGCGTCAAGAAACCGGTTGTCGGGGATGATGGCGAGCTGACCGTGGCAACCGTGATGTCTGTCACCATGTCGGTTGACCACCGGGTCATCGACGGCGCGCTTGGCGCGCAGCTACTGCAAGCCATCGTCGACAATCTGGAAAACCCGATGGTCATGCTGGCGTAAGCCATACCGACCTCGCGAAAAAAAGGCCGCCTCGAATATCGAGGCGGCCTTTTTTGTTAGTTCAATTCGACCTACTGATCTTTGCCCAGCATGTGATCCATCGAGATCGACGGCTGATCGCATCCGGCCTCGCCCACAATCTTGGCCGGGATACCGGCAACGGTCTTGCACGGCGGAACGTCCTGCAACACCACCGAACCGGCGGCGATACGGCTGCAATGGCCGACCTTGATGTTACCCAGAACCTTTGCCCCGGCCCCGATCAGAACACCATCTCCGATTTTGGGATGGCGGTCTTCCTCCTCCTTGCCGGTTCCGCCCAGCGTCACTGAATGCAGCATCGAAACGTTGTCTCCGACCACGGCGGTTTCACCGATGACGATGGAATGGGCGTGGTCGATCATGATCCCTTTGCCGATCCTCGCGGCCGGGTGAATATCGATGCCGAATATCTCCGACGATCGCATCTGGAAGAAATAGGCCAGATCAAAACGTCCTTTGCGCCACAGCCAGTGCGCCACGCGATAGGCCTGCATGGCCTGATAGCCCTTGAAATACAGGATCGGCTGCAACAACCGATGGCAGGCCGGATCACGCTCATAAACCGCCATCAGATCGGCGCGGGCGGCTTCCAGCAATCCAGGATCGTTTGCATAGGCCTCGTCCACGATCTCACGCAGAACCATCATCGACATTTCGTTCGAACACAGCTTGGCCGCGATCCGATAGGACAGTGCACGCTCAAGGCTGCGGTGATGCAGGATACAGGCGTGTACAAGCCCGCCCATAAGCGGCTCCGTCTCGACGGCTGCTTGGGCCTCGGATGTGATACGGTTCCAGACCGGATCGACCGGTGTCACAGGGCTGCGTTTTTCAAACATAGCTTTTGATCCTTTGCTGCGCCTAGAATGCCATTTAGTGGCAAAAAGGCCAAACGCAAACCCGTGATCCGCGATACAACGAAAATGAATGAGTCCGAGCGCACATATTTTGAAACACGAATTCGCGAGCGTCTGGCCGAACTGAATCAATTGTCCGCATCAGGCCAACAGGCTCAGGCCGTTGTTGAACTGGATCAGCAGGCGGTTGGTCGGCTCAGCCGCATGGATGCGTTGCAAAACCAGGCGATGGCAAAGGCGCAACAGGTGAATCGCAATGTCGAAACCCGCCGCCTTCAGGCCGCGTTAAAGCGTCTGGACGAGGGGGAATACGGATATTGCGAAGATTGCGGCGACCGTATTCCCGATGGGCGATTGTCTCTGGATCTGACCGCCAGCAAATGCGTCAGCTGTGCGACCGGGTGATCAGAAACTCGGCAAGATGGTGCAAAACCAGCGAGAAACACTGACAATATTGCAAATCGTCAAACCCCGGCTCATCGGCCAGCACCCTGTTGCGCGCAACCGCCATCAGCGATCCGTTGCCGTAAACCGGATGCAGCTGACCCGTGCGCGCCCGGTGTATGTCGGCCAGTTCCGCTTCATGGATCATCCGGACGCATAAGCGGGTCCGCTCTGGCGGCGGCGCCGCCAACAAGGCGCGCGCCGCGGCACTTACATCACCGTGCAATAGCGGTCGCATCGGGCCGCTTACCCGACAACCAGTCGCGCCATCGCACCGGGGCCGTAAATGGCCGACACCTGCGCAATCCCGACCTCATATGACCCGGTCAGACCATCTGCCGCCTTCAATGCCGCCGAATAGGACCACCCTGGCAGGGATGTCATCTCTTCACGAACAAGGGTTCCCCCAGCAAAGACACGCACAAGATAGGATTCGCTTTCCTCGCCCAGTGGAACCTCCAGCCCTGACCAGTCATCCCCATCCAACCGGGTGCGCCGCACCCAGGTCAGGTGATCGCCGGTTGCGTCGGATCGCACCCGGAGGTGAACCGGGGAAAACGGGCGCAAACCATTGCCGTCGAATGAGGCGATCAGATGCTGGTAAGCCGGATCATCGTAACCACGGGTCGCCGGGCCGATGCGATAGTGTTTGGCCAAACCCCGCTCGTTGCGCAACAGGTTGATCTGCTGCACCTGATCGTTCAGCAACACGAATATGGACCCGTCTGGCCAGACATCCGGTATCAGGGCATCCGACCCCAACTGGCCTCTCAACCGCCCGCACAACGCGTAAACGCCGGGGGACTCAAGCGTGGCATCCGAGAACTGGAACACCTCCCAGTTGCCGGGTGTTCCGTCGCCGATGGCCGCCAGATTGACACCGTTCAGAACCGCGCCACGCGGACGCGATTCCAACTGACCGGCCAACAGCCGCACCTTCACGGCCGCGCCTTCGTCCCAGACGCCGATACTGGCGCGCCTCAGCGGTGTTTCGGTCACGCCCACAATGGCCTGACCGGGGATCACATCACTCAGGCTGTACCCCTCATCGGTTGAGGAGGAATAAACCGTCGCGGCCCCCGGCCAGGGATCAGCGGTCACCGCAAGATAAGGTGCATGCGGGACCTCTGCCCCGGTGATCAGCGGCAGGTCCAGAAACACCGGCAACACGGGAACGGGCGCGGCATAGGGTCTGACAACCGCCGGGTCGTCGCGCAATTGCGATGCCTTATACACGCCCTGTTCAACCCGAACCGCCTCGACCAGTTGCAGATCGGCCGATTCCAGTCGGTCAATCCGGTAAAGCGGGCTGTTTTCGGTTTCTGACAACCGCACCAGATCACCTGCGCCCAGATGCAGCAGCGATGGCGGCAAGGCAAACCGCACCGTATCGCGGGAAACACGGGCCTCGCTCAACCAGCGCTCAGCCGTTTGCCGGCCTTCGGTGCGTGTCATGGATAACGGCATCTCGTTGACCGAGACCGAATGCGTGCTGTCCTCGGGCAGAACCGCCTCTTCCGCAACCAGATCGTGATCCGCATCCGACTGGACAAAGCGCAGGCGCACGCGGCCCGTCATCTCGGCCTCGGCTTCACGCCGGTGTTCAACCGTGCCATCCAGATCACCGCTGATCGCCAGATGATCGGGATTCACGCCAATCGCGCCATAGCCATCCCGCATCTGAAAGCGCAAGATGCCGTTCCGTTCGATCGCGTCGAACCCATAGCGCAGCATCAGCGGCTGCAAAGCCGACCGCGCATTTGTCACATCTTCGATGACATATCCCCGAACCACGCCATAAAGCCCGGTAACATCGATATCCGTCACCCCTGCCGCGTGGCATATCTCAGTCACGACCGAGGCCAGCGTGCGCGAGCCGGACCGGCCGTTCAGCCAATGCCCCCGGTCATAGTTTGCCCCATCATCCCACTGGCTTCGCAGATTTGGAAAGGTCGGAAACGGGCGGGTATCCCACGCCCAGACATAGGCATTCGCCAGGTCCAGCATTGGTCCGCCATAGACTTGCGACACCGGGTTGACGTTCGGGTCGCTCCAATATCCAAGGGTCGCCGCAAGGTACTGGACCTGAATGAAATCGTCACGCAGTCCGTTTGAATATGCAGGCAACAGCGATTCAGACGATTTCGGATCCAGAAACTTGTTCGGCTGGTTCGTGCCCTTGTCGATTGCCGCACATCCCAACTCGGTAAACCAGATCGGCTTTGATCCGGGCACCCAGTCGGTCGGATTGGGCTGACGAACGCCACCGATCCGCTCGTGATGCAGATTTGACCACCAGCCGCGCAGGTCCTTGTAGCGCCAGACCCATGGCTCATCATGCTCCTGATCTTCGATGGGCGTTCTGATCTGTGCATCGGCCTCTTCCGGCGCGGCATAATACCAGTCATACCCCTCGCCCCCCTCGATATTGTCGCGCAGATACCCAAGGTCGTAGACCGACGGCGCACCACCCTCGGCGTCCACGTGGTTTTCTCCATCACGCCAGTCGGACAAAGGCATGTAGTTGTCGATGCCAATGAAATCGATATTGTCATCCGCCCATAACGGGTCGAGGTGAAAATACCTGTCACCGCTTCCATCCGGCTGGTATCCGAAATACTCGCTCCAATCCGCCGCATAGCCGATCTTGGTGTCCGGGCCCAGAATCTGGCGCACCTCTGCCGCCAGCGCACGCAGTTGCGCAACGGCGGGAAACCCCGAGGCCCCGCGGATCTGGGTCAGGCCACGCATCTCGGACGAGATACAGAAGGACGACACCCCACCAGCCGCCTTGCACAACATGGCATAGTGCAGAATGAACCGGCGCAGGCCCCATTCCTGCGGGCCGGAGTATTTGACGATTTTCGTGGCCGGAACGGGACCATTACCAAGCAAGCCGCCAAACGTGCCGCCACCGTTTACCCATTGCAAATCGCCAGGCCCGCGATCATCCGGCCGCCCGCCAAGCACCGGGCCCGAGCCGCTGGTGCCGCTGCCGCCGCCCGTGTCCACCGGGGCGTCAAATCCTTCGTTGATCGTAAAATCCGCAGCACTTGCCGTCCCAAAGAACGCGGCCACCTGCGCGTCCGCCGCCGCGGTCTGATCAGCAGACCCTGCGCGCCCCGGCGCCACATCCAGCGTGATCCGTCCCCGCCAAGGCAGGTGGGGCTGACTTGTGGCCTCCGACCAGGGATCGGGCAGCCCGTTTCCCTGCAATTGCTCCATCAGGATGAACGGATAGAACATGACCCGCTTTCCCGACTGGTTGAGGTGTCGGATCGCCTCGACCACCGCCGGGTCTGCGGGTGTTCCGCCATAGACCGGGCGGCCGTCCTGCCGGGTGACCTGACCCGCCGTGCTTCGAACCTGATCCGACACGATCCATGGCATGTTGCGGCTGTCCGTGCCACTCTGTTCGACCTTGGGCCGGATCGTGCATGTGCCGCATCTCAGATCGTCACCGAACCACGAAACCACCAACGAGGCCGCATCGCAATTTGGCAGCTCGGTCTCCAGCGCACGGGTCGAGCTCACAAGATCCGATACACCGGACGCAGAATGCGCATTGGCCGCCCAGCTTGTCCCGGATTGCGTATAATTCACCTGCGAACGGGCCAGCGCATACTCGCCCGTGCCCGGTATCATCGCCACCCCGCGCACGATTTGCGGCAGGGCGCTTGGGTAATCAGGCAAGTCGCGCTGCGCGGGGCGCACCACCTCGAACGAGAACTGCGGCACCCGGTTGCCAAAACTCGCAAGCTGGAAATCCTCGATCACCACATAGGCTGTACCGCGATAGGCCGGCACCGTGCCCGCCCCTTCGATTGCTTCGATCAGGGGATCGGGCAACTGATCCTGCGTGCCGTGATAGATGCGCATGTTCAGCCCGGATCGGTCCTGTTCTTCCCCGTCTGCCCAGATGCGCCCGACATCGGCGATTTCACCCGCACCAACGGCAATGGCCAGCGAAATCGAATAGCTGTAGCTGACGGTGGTCACTTCGGGGGCCTTGGGTTTGCCTTTGCCCCCGCCTCCGCCGCCCTGCGTTTCCCGGGTCTCGGTCTCAAGAAAGTCCGACGCCCAGATGACCTGACCGCCAACGCGCATACGCCCAAAGACAGTGGTCACCGGCGCGCCCTCGCCGGTTTCCGTCAGCCTGAACCGGTCCATGCGGCCTGTTTCGACGACTTCGCTGCCACTGCCCATAACGGACTGGCTGAAGAACCTCTGATCGATAACCCGCCCGACCGTCGCGCCAATGGCCCGGCCGATGATCGCGGTGGACAGGCCCGCGACGGTGCCACCAATTGACCCGCCCAGCGCGGCCCCGGCTGCGGAAAGAAGAATAGTAGCCATCAGAGCACCTCCAACGGGAATTCGAAACAGGAAACGACCCTGCGATGCCATGGGCCGCTCAGCGCGTTCTCGACGACGCCATGACCGGAATAGGCGTGAATGAACCTCGGCTCAGAGCCTGCGACGCTGACGATGCCAAGATGTTTGGCCACGCTGCCATCGCGCATCCGGAACAGCAGCACATCTGCGACCGCGAAATCGGCGGCCGGTTTTTCGACCAGATGCCGCCGCGCCGCCGCCCACATGCGTTCCTCGCCCTGCGGCTCGGACCAGTCCAGACTGTAAACCGGAACCGCCTCGGGCTCCTGCCCGATCACGGCGCGCCAGACGCCGCGCAGCAGGCCCAGACAATCCGTACCCGCCCCCTTGGTCGAGGCCTGATGCACATAAGGCGTCCCCAACCAGCTGCGCGCTTCTGCGACAATATCCTGCCTGTGTATCGTCACCTCAGGCTCCCTCCGCTGTTGGCTTTGCTCTGTTTGGGAACGGCCATCACCCAGTCTTCGCCCGGAAGATCTGGAAAGCCCTGAAAGTTCAGCAGGTTGTTGAACTTCAGGCGGCAGGTCTCCATGCGTTTGTCGCACCCCGCCCGCAGCCTGACCATGTCACCCGGCACCAGGCTTTCCCCGAAACCGGACCAGAGCGTGATTTGCCGCCC
This sequence comes from Ruegeria sp. AE3, assembly GCF_056542225.1. Taxonomy (NCBI): domain Bacteria; kingdom Pseudomonadati; phylum Pseudomonadota; class Alphaproteobacteria; order Rhodobacterales; family Roseobacteraceae; genus Ruegeria; species Ruegeria sp. AE3. The sequence goes on from NZ_JBQFZL010000001.1 coordinate 1,149,949, forward strand.
TTCCGCTACCTGCCCGTCATGCTTGATTGAAGACCAAAGCCCCTTCGCCGCTCCCGACACTACGTCGACCCTGCCGCGCTCGAACCACCCGTCATCGATGGTTCCCCCGCCTGCCACAAGCAGAACGGTTCCGCCATCGAAACCGGTGACGGCGCCCTCGATCCAATAGCCGGGCGTATCCATGTCGAACCGACAAGTCCGATCCCCCAATACGGCAGTACAAGGCTTCTGATACACGCGCCCCAACGGGCGGTTCAGCAAATCGGTCAGGCCACGCAGCTCGGCGTGGAATGCGCCGCCTGCGCGCCGTAATTCCCCGATCGAACCCCGGAACTGAAGGATACGCTGATCCGGGTCGGCCCAGTTGACCAGCCACGCGCGCACCTCGGCCCCGTCGAACCGCCCCGCCTCGATATCCTCTTCGCGAATGGCCGCATCCGACAGCGCGCCCATGGCTTCGGTGTTGTCAATGGACAGGCCGGTGGCCTGTTCGATGGCCGCCGCCGTCAATCCGGTGCTGGCCCTGAACGTCAATCCGTCAAAGCCAAGTTCCAGATCATGATCGGTGAACCCGTATTCCTGACCATCCCGGCGTCTGATCGCCCAACACCGGCACACAGTGGTCATTCCGCTTTGCAGATGCGCGTGCAGGCCCTGTTCATCCACAGCCATCAGACACGCACCTCGACCACGGGAACGTTCGGCGCCTCTCCGGCCTGAAAACTGGCGACGCTGGTATGGATCTTGTCGGTGTCAAACCGTACTGGTACATCGAATTCGAACCCGGCGGTGATATCCACCTCTTCCGGTGGCGGGTCGGCAAAGGTGATCCGGCCGGTTGCCAGATCGACCTCGAATTCCACACCCTCCCGGATCTCATCCTGATCCAGCCCCAGACGCACCGTCCCCAGCACCGGCTTGACGATGGGGCGGGCATAGCTGACCCCGCCCGAGCTATAGGTCTTGATCAGCTGAAACTCAGTCCGCACACCGTCGCCGCGTGCGATAACCTGATCTCCGACATCGACATCCAGCGTGGCCTTGCCGGATTTGAAATCCGACCAGTCCTTCCAGCGAAACCCATACATCTGGCCCTGCCGCGCCTCGAAGAACGAAATCAGCGTCTCGATATCGTCCAGCGAGCGCATCCCCAGCCCCGCATCATACCTGCGCCGGGAATGGGCCCAGGGCGTGTTGCGTTCTTCGAACCCGTTGGCCAGCGTCACGATATCCGTGCGTCGCTCGGGCCCCCCGACCGAGCCAAAGCTCAGGCTGGCGGGAAATCTCACCTCGTGGAAAGTCATCACCTGCTCCTTGATTTACCTGTTGCGATTGCCGCGCCCCAACGCACGGCTCATCTGTGCTGCAATCTGCCCCTGCGAGCGGCGGAACCCCTGCACATCCGGGGTCGTGATGTTCATCACCACATTCACCGAACGCCCGCCGCCCTGCGTGCGCACGCCCAGCTTGCCGTCCGCGCCGCGCGCCAGCGGCATGATCGCCTCGGGGCCGGCCTCGCCCATCAGCCCGGTGCCGCCCCGCATTGGAAACATCGTCGGGCTGCTGACCACGCCGCCATTGGCAAACGGCATCACCCGGCCCTGGCTGAAACTGCCGCCATCGGCAAAGGGCAGAAGACCCTGCACCAACCCGCCGACCGAGTTTGCCAGCAATCCGCCAAAATGATCCGTCACCGGCTTGATCGCTGCTGCATAAGCCGTTTGGATCAACGAGTTCTTCAGCACATCCAGCGCGCCTGACAGGCTCATCCCGTCCAGAACCACACCATCAAAGGCCTTGCGCAAACCGCTGGACATGCCCCGCTCCAGCGTGGCGACATCCTTGCCGGTTTCCTCGAACGCGGCGCTGATCCGCTTCATCTGGCTGTCAAACGCCGCGGCCATCGTCGCAGCATCACCCAGGGCATCGCCCAGCGCTGCGCCCCGTTCCTGCAAGTCGTCAAACCCGTCACGATCCGTCATCACGCTCTCCTTGTTGCTTGTCCGGGAAGGCGGCCAGCAGCGCGTCAAGGCCTGCCCGGTTCATCGCGGGCATCCCGGCGCCCTGCCCCAGCATCAGCCGCAGTTCCGCCGGGGTCAGACGCCAGAACTGCTCCGGCGTCAGCCGCAGCCCCAGAAACCCGGCCCGCATCAGGGCGGGCCAGTCGAACCCGCTCATGTCGTTTCCGGCACCATGAAGGCACGGGCCAGCAGTTCGGCCGCCGCTTTGGCCGCAGCCATCGGGCCGCCCTCGATCTCGGCATGAAACAGGTCGGCGCGGGTGGCATTCCGGCCTCCGCCCCGCAATCCGGCAACGATCAGCGCCAGCACGTCACCGCTGGAATACGCGCCACCCTCAAACCGCTGCACCAGCTCAACCATGGATCCGGTGTTCAGCTCCTGCTCCAGTTCCGCCAAAGCGCCCAGCGTCAGCTTGAGCACCCGCCGCTCTCCATCGATGGTCAGTGCCACCTCGCCCGTCCACGGATTGGCCATGCGATTACAGCGCCGTAAAGCTCAGCGCACCGGCGCTTGCCATGCTCATCTCATAGGTCGCCTCACCGTTGTGTGAGCCCGCATACTCGATGCCCGTCACCTGAAACGCCCCCTCGACAATGCCGAAATCTGGGATGACAACCTGAAACGCCGGGGTCTCGCCGTCAAAAAACAGCTGCCGCGCACGTTCGTCCGTACCAGCATCCTTGAACACGCCCGAACCCGAGATCGAGGCCGATTTGACCCCCGCCCCCGACAACAGCTCGCGCCAACCCCCCTGACTTTCCAGACTGGTGACGTCCACGCTTTCGGCGTTGAAACTGATCCGCGTGGCCCGCAGGCCCGCAATGGTCTGGAACAGGCCCGTGCCGTTCATATCCACTTTGACCAAAAGGTCTTTTCCGTTCTGGGCAGCCATGTGCTCTCTCCGTTGATTGCTTAGTCGTCTTCCACGCGGGCGCGGAATCTCAGGTCGATCTGGCGGATGCTGCCGCCTGTCCCGGTTCGCAGGGCCGAGGCGCGCTCGAACCACAGCCCGACCAGATGCCCGCGACTCAGAACCAGCGGCGCATTGTCCAGCGCGTCACACACCGCCCCGGCCAGCGTCTTTGCCGCGCCAAACCCGGCGGCTTCGGACACCACCGAAACCGTAAAGCGGTGGATCGCACCCGCGCCCGACCGGTCCGAGGCGTCGCGGACCTCTTCCGGGCCCAATGTCACATAGGTCTGCGGAACCGTTCCCGCGGGCACCGCGTCATAGATCGCGCCGCCGGACTGGCCGCTGACATCCGCATCCGCGGTCAGGTGCTGAAACACCGCCGCCTGCAGGGCGGCTGATACGCCATAGCTCATGCCGCCACCTCTTCATCCGCGAAACAGGTCAGGTACTGGCCGCGCGCGTCACGCTCTGCCACGGCGCGGATGACGAAACGGCGATTGCCCTCGCGAAACCGCTGATCCGGCGCCGGGCGCATGGTCGACCCTTCGGGGGCGCCCCGCACCACGATGCGATACCCCACGCGCGAGACGGAAACGCCAGCGATCTGCCGTTCCGCACCACTGCGCGCCGTGACCTCGGCCCACAGCGTTCCCAGCGCGGCCCAAGCCTCGGTATATCCCCCGGACCCGTCAGCGCTGCGCATCGGGGCCTCAAGCACCAGCTTGCGGTTCAGACGCGGCGTGTTCATTGCACCAACCCCGCACCAAAGCGCACCATCCGATAGCGCTGGATCAGGCTGGTGACGCCAAACGGCATACACCCCGCACCCAGCGCGGTCTCGTCTCGGTATTCGTAATAATGCGCCGCCAGCAGCAGAACCGCCTGGCCCAGATCGGCAGGCAAACCGGCCCAATCCGTGGCCATCCCGGCCGTGAAGGCGATCTTCACCGCACCGCCCGTTGCAATCGCAGGCAGGACCGACCCGACCGGACGCAACCGCGGGCGCTGGCCATGGCGTTCCAGCCGATACACCGCCGCATCCGCAACGGTTTCAGAACCTGCCGCATCGGTCAGCGTCACGGCCAGCACCGATGTCACCGGAGCAACCGGCAAAACCTCGCCCGACGGATCGCGCCAACCGCTCAGGCTCCATGAAAAGTCGCGCTCGATCAGAACCTTGCCGGTGCGCGCCTCAATCGCGGCCATGGCCGCCCGCAGGAACCCCTTCAGCACCTCGTTCTGAACGTCATCCTCGGCAAAGCCCCTGCCCAGCCGCAGATGCGCCTTGAACTGATCCACCGGCAGCGCCGCATCCGCGATGGCGGTTTCTTCGATCAACATCATCCATTCACTCCGCAATCTCGGACCCCACCGGGGGCCTCAGTCAGGAAAATGACGGGCACGCGCCGCCCCACGTTGCTCGGACGGAGGGGAGCAGCTAGACAACGCGGGGGATCTCACCCCGGCCCGTGCCCGCCGCCCGAGGGGCTGATGGCCCCCCGGATTCGCCACCGCCTAGGCGATGCCGAATTTCACCAGCTTGATGGCTGCAAAGTCGCTCACATCACCGCCCACGCGCTTGGTCGCGTAGAACAGGACATGCGGCTTGGCGCTGAACGGATCGCGCAGCACGCGCAGATCGGGGCGTTCGGCGATGGTGTAACCGGATTTGAAGTCGCCAAACGCGATCGAGAAGCTGTCCGAGGCCGCATCCGGCATGTCCTCGGCAATCAGTACCGGATAGCCCATCAGGCGCGCGGGCTCACCAGCGGCCAGACCGTCCGACCACAGGAAACGGCCATCGCTGTCCTTCAGCTTGCGGATCACACCCGCCGTTTTCGAGTTCATGACGAATGTGCCATTGACCCGGTATTGCGCGCCCAGCGCATAAACCACATCGACAATCGCATCCGCGTCGACACCGCCATCGATGCCGGTGGCAACATACCCCAGGCTGCCCCAGGACCAGGTGTCGTCGGATACCGCGCGGTGGATCATCAGACCTTTGGGTTTGTCCACACCGTCACCCGCGATAAAGGCCGCCGCCTCGGCACGGGCGAACTTGTCGGCAATCCGACCGGCCAGCCAGCCCTCGACATCGAACGCGCTGTCATCCAGCAAACGTTGCGAGGCTTTGGGCAGCGCGCTCAACTCGTGCAGTGGGATCGAGATGCGGTCGATCGACGGGGTTCCGGTTTCGGAAGTGGACGAATTCTCATCGGCCCAGCCGGCACCGACATCGGTATGGTCGATCAGCACATCGAACGAATTCGCCTCGACATTCACCACCGACGCAATCGAGCGGATCGACGCGGTTGCGTTCAGAACCGACTTGATCGTCTCGGCGGTCTGCGGATCGACCAGATACCCGCCATCGCTGTTGACGGCGGTGGACAGCGATTTGCTCTCCATCTCCAGCCCGCGCAGCCCGTCATCCTCGCCCGAGCGTACATAGGCGTCGAACGCCTTCTGGTGCGGTGCACCGTCCAGGGTCGAGGCCGCAAGATGCGGGCGCGCCGCGATGGTTGATTTACGATCCAGCATGGTCAGTCGCTCTTCTGTCTGTTGCAGTTTTGTTTTAACTTCAGCCTTCAGGCCCTTGAATTCATTCACGAAGCCAGCCATCGCCTGCTTCACCTCCTGAACCAGGGGCGCACCCTCTCCGGTCAAGGCCGGGATCTCGGTCTTGCTCATCAGCATGTCCTGTTTTTGGGTGGGTTTGAGGCGCGCTAGGTCCGCGCCAGCTCCTGCCGGGCGTCGTTGAACACCTCGGCAATACTGCGCCAGGTATTCTCGGCATCGGGGTCGCTCCCCTTTGCCGCCACCCGCGCACTGGGCAGCATCGGGAAGGTCACCAGCGACACCTCCCAAAGCTCCAGTTCCGTCAGGACCCGCTGGCCCTTGTCATTCTTCACGGCCCGTTTGGTGCGATAGCCGATCGACAGGCCATCCATCGCACCCGCGCGGATCAGCTCGGCCGCTTCGCGGCCTTTCTGGGTGCTTTCCAGCAGACGTCCCTTGACCCACAGGCCCTTGTCGTCCTCGCGTACCTCGTCCCAGACGCCTATGGGTTGCGCCGGGTCGTGCTGCCACAGCATCTTGACCCGCTGACCCGCCTTGGCGAGCCCCTCAAGCGAGGCGCGATAGGCCCCGCGCTGCACCATGTCACTGCCATGATCGACTTGCCCGAACAGGCTGGCATAGCCTTCGATCATCGCATCCTCGGTCACCGACAGGATGTCACCGAACCCTGCGAACTTATGCTCCAAATCCATGAACTTCTCCATGTAACCCACTGAACTTATGGCGTTACCACCAGGAATGACTGAAACGCCTGCGCCAGGATCACTGCGGCCACACCATAGACCGTCAGCCACAGCCGTTTCTCCAGCCGCTCCATCATCTCTTCGATCTGATCCAGCCGCCTGCACAGATGCGCGTGCTGGATCTCGGCCACCCGCTCATGCGCGGCCAGACGCAACCCCGGCGCGCATTCGAACGGCGGATACCCCTCAGCCATCGGCACGCTCCGGCAGCCCCAGCAACCTGCGTTTTTCCACATCGCTCAGGAATTCCGCCCGATTGACCCGCGCCCATTGCGCATCCCGCTCTGCGGACAGGGCCGTTACTTGATCCAGATCGGGCTTCAGCATCAGATCCTCGCCGGTAAAGCCCGTCAGCCACTCCGACACCGCTGCCGCCACCCGCGTCACCAGAGGCAGCACGGTCAGGCGGTAAAACGCCCGGTTGGCCTCCTGATAGTTCGAATAGGTCGCGTCGCCCTGTATCCCCAGCAGCATCGGCGGGACCCCAAAGGCCAGCGCGATCTCGCGGGCGGCGGCTTCCTTGGTCTTCTGAAACTCCATATCCGAGGGGGAAAAGCCCATCGGCTTCCAATCCAGCCCCCCCTCCAGAACCATCGGACGGCCGGCATTGCGCGCCCCGCGATAGTTCTGCTCGATCTCGTCGGACAGGCGGCGGAACTGCTCCTCGGCCATCATTCCGTGACCATCACCGCCCTTCCACACCAGCGCCCCCGAGGGCCGCGCGGCATTGTCCAGCAGCGATTTCGACCACCGCGAGGCGCTGTTATGCACATCAATCGCCGTCGCCGCCGCCTGCATCGGCGAGAACCCGTAATGATCATCCTGCGGGTGGAACGTCTTGATATGGCAGATGGCCTCGGCCGAGAACCGGTGCGTCTTGCCGCCGACGCTGTAATCATAGGCCTTGGGCCACCCATCCGCCCCCGGCATAACGCTCATCCGGTCCGAGCGCAGAACATGAAGCTCAACCGGCAGCCCGTCCTCGGCCTGCACCGCCTCGACATAAGCATTGCCCGACAGCAGCAGCTGCCCGAACAGGGCCTCCAGCATCTCTGCCCGCCCCTGCGCCGCATTCGGGCGCCGCAACAGGGCCAGGATCGGATGCGCATCGAAACGCTGCCCCTGACCCTGCAAAATCAAGGGCAGAGCCGCCGCCGATTCAGCAATCAGCTTGACCGACCGAAACCCCACCGGATTGCCCGAAAACCCCGTCCGCGTCAGCGACACCGTGTCCCGCGGGCTCCACGCCACGCGCCCGCCGGTCTGCCACGCCACCACAGGCCCGGTCGCGCTCGCCTTCGCCTCGGGCGCGCTCCCAGCCGATCCACGACGCAAGAAATCGAATACCATCTGTGCTCCTTTCTGCCGCCGCTCTGCCCGGCTTGTTGAAAGGAGTTATGACGCAGAGAAGTTTAGGGCTTGGGAATGGGGCGTACGGGGGGTGGGCAACGGGGGGTGGGCAACGGGTCAATCACGCGGATCGTTTCGGTTCGCAAACCTGCTTTCGATCACGCTGAACATCAGTATCAAGTATATCCAAGGGAGGGCTAGTACGTAGTAGAGGAACGATCGTTGTTCTGAAATCGACGCAAACAGCAAGATTGCAACGAAGATCAGTCTGACAAATAACCCTTGCTTCAGAACAGGCAACTCAGCTGCAGATGGGAACTTCAGTACTTTTCCGATGAAGTCCATGGTCCTACCTGTCAAGGCAACACGACCGAATAGTCGCAACTAGATGCTCGGCATCCGGAATATAGTCTAGCAAAATGGGATAATGCGTCCTGCCAAAGAGAATTGGATGACCTGGGTGAGAAAGCCCGAGTCCGAATGGCTGTACTTGCTGTTTGGAAAGAAGAATACCAACCTCAAGTGACGGGTAAGGGCACGTATCGACAACAGTGTACGGAAACGTTTCTGAATGCTCACACGATATGACATAGAGCCGTACACCAAGTCTCCAATTTCTACCGCGCCTACAAACAATCACGCGCCTATCTGTGACAAAGTAGGCTAGGTTGTTCAGCACATACTGACGTTGGCTCGCCATGCCTGTTGAAAACAAGAAAAAGGCGATTGTCGTGGCCCCATAAATCCAAAGCGCATCACCGGGACCAAACTGGGCGTCGGCATTGATGAAAGGCAGCGTCGCCCACATGACAACACAAGCAATTAAGTTAAAGAAATGGAGCTTACGCTCGTCACCTACAACTTGAAAGTACTTGGTTCCGTAACCCGGTCCACCTGACCAAAGTAACTTTTCGTCGGGGTCAAGAATATCTTTTAAATCAAATCTGTTAGTATTGGTTACTGTGACCTTTTGCATAGCTTGGCCTATACACTGCCAAATCTCCAGAAACCAGCCGCAAACAGTTGATAGCAAAGCTTGGTTAAAGCTTTGTTGTCGTCATTCCTTCGCCATCGTAAGGCTCACAAACTCCGCACCCTAGGTCGCCGATACACCCCCGCAGGCCCCACAACCAACTCATGCAGCGCCCAGACCAGCGCATCGACGCGGTCGGGCGAGCCCTGCCCTTCAAACCCGCGCGCGGTCATCTGGCACATCTGCTCCTCCAACGCGTCCAACCCGGCCACATGGCGCACCCGCCCCTGTTCGTACAGCGCCGCCACAGGCTCGGCCCGCGCGACCTTGCCGCGTGACGCCCGCACCGCGCGATATGGGACCAGAGGGTCTACCTGCCGCACGACCTCTTCCACCAGTTGCCCGCCCTGATTGACCTCGGCCACCAGCCGTTCGGCCCCGAACTCATCCATCGCGTCAATCGCCGCCTGCGCCCAGCCCGCCGGGCCAACGCCCTGCGCCGTCCGGTCAGCCAGCACGAACGCCCGCCACGCCTCAGGCGGGCCTTGCACTTGCGCCCCAACCACCACGATCCCGCAGGCATCCGCGCCTGACCCGGATGTCACCGCCGGGTCCAGCGCCACCACGATGCGATCCAATTCGGGCACCTGCGCACAGCGCGCCGCCTCCAGCATCGAACCCGTCCACAGCGCTCCTTCCGCGTCTGACAGCAGCACCCCGTCCAGCTCCTGCCGCCCCAGCCGCGTACCCGCATAGCGCGCGCGCACTTCTTCCAGAAACGACGCCGCCAGATTGGCCCGGTTCGCTTCGGTCGGCGCATGGGTCTGCACGGTGGATGGCGACGCCAGCAACTCCTTCAAAACCTTCACATTGCGCGGCGTTGTGGTCACGCAAACCCGAGGCCGCTCGCCCAAGCGCAGCGCAAATTGCAGCATGTCCCAGGTCTCACCCGCCTTCTTCCACTTGGCCAGCTCATCCACCCAGGCCGCATCAAATTGCGGCCCGCGCAACCCTTCGGGATCATGTGCTGAAAACGCCTGTGCCTCGGCCCCGTTGGGCCAGATCAGCTTGCGTTCCGATCCCTTCCACGTGGGCCGACGATCCGGGGGCGAGCATTGCAATATCCCGCTGTCGCCAAAGATCATGACATCGCGCACCTGATCGAATGTTTCACCCACCAGCGCCACGCGGCACGCCTCGCCCTTGTCCAGCGGCTTCGGCCCCTCGACCATCGATCTGACCCATTCGGCCCCTGCCCGCGTTTTGCCCGCCCCGCGCCCGCCCATGATCACCCAGGACCGCCAGTCGCCCTCGGGCGGCAATTGATGCGGCAGCGCCCAAAACTCAAACAGGAAAGGGAGGGCACACAGCCCCCCCTCCCCGATCTCACTCAGAAATCTCTCCCGCACCGCAGCATCGGCGGAGGCGAGCCAGCCTGCACCCGATCTCAAATCGGGCCCGCTCAAGGTCGAGCGCATAGCCCCCTTGGGCAATTCCGGCTTGTCTGTAATGTTGTTCGACAAAGCTTGTCTCCACTTTCTGGCAACTTCGGATCAGCCCCTCCAGCTGACCGAGATGCTTGGCTGAACCAGCAAGATCTGCATCCTCCCCGGCACCGATCTGTTTGCGCAGGTCTTCTGCCGCTTGCCGCAGATCGCGAATGGACCTTTCCATGGACTGCAACAGTTCAGCCGTCTGGGAAATCCGCTCTTCCGGGGTAATCAAAGTCATGTTTGCCTGTGACCTCATGCGTGAGTGTTCTCCGCACGAGAGAAACGAAAAAACGGCCACCGGGTCGCCCCGAGGCCGTTCGCCCACTTCTTCTAGCATGACACAACCAATACGGGATAAAGCGCGTAAAGTCAAGGATTTACGCAACAGGCGCGCAACAGGGATCGTACGGTGCGGGTTAACGGACAGTGAATTTCCGGCCATGGTAACCCTCGGCCAAAACGCCGCCCCGCCCTTTAGCCTTCCAAGCTCTGACCGCCTCACCGACCAGAGGGATTAACACAGGGTTACCCCCGTGCCGCTTTCAGCGTGTACAAATTGCACACTCCCCACCTTGACGCGTGTACAAACCTGACATTTTCCGAAATCGCGCTCAAAATCGCCCGCATCACCCGATTTCGACGCGTCAAGGTCCTGCGCGCAACCTGCCCGCGGCAAAACCAGTCCTTGACATTCCCTCCCGAAACCCTCATGTGCCCTTAATCACGGCGCCACCGCGTGAGCATCGTCGGGCTTCAGGCCCCACAGCGCCAGCACATTACTCCCGGTTCCCCTTCACGCAGGGTTCTTTACGCGATGGCCGGATGGCGCTGGATTCGCTCGCGCATCCCGAGGTCTCGCACAACCCTGCCGGTCACATGAACGTGGCCAGTCACCACCTGCTCGTGGGGTTTAACCTGCGGGCCGTAAAGGATAATTTTTTGTTCGACTTCGATATGCTCGGCCTCGCGCCGACACTGAACGACGCGTTGAAACGCGCCAATTTCACTCAACCCACCCCGATTCAGAACCAGGCCATTCCGCTGGCCCTGAACGGGCATGACATCCTCGGGCTGGCCCAAACCGGCACTGGCAAAACACTGGCCTTTGGCCTGCCCCTGATCGACCACCTGCTGGCGCAGCCCGGCAAGCCCGATCCCAAAACAGCCAAATCACTGATCCTCGCCCCCACCCGCGAGCTGGTGAACCAGATCGCCGACAGTTTGCGCACCCTCACCAAAGGAACAAAGCTGCGGGTCGCTACAGTTGTTGGTGGCCAGTCGATCAACAAACAAGTGATGTTCCTCGCACGCGGCACCGATATTCTGGTCGCCACCCCGGGCCGCCTGATTGACCTGATGGAACGGGGCGCTGTTGACCTTGGTTCGGTGCGCCATCTGGTATTGGACGAAGCAGATCAGATGCTTGACCTGGGCTTCATTCACGCTCTGCGTCGCATCGCGCCTGCACTGGGCACGCCCCGCCAGACCATGCTGTTCTCGGCCACAATGCCGAAACAGATGGAGGAGCTCAGCCGTGCCTATCTGAACAATCCGCAGCGGGTGCAGGTTTCGCCCCCGGGCAAGGCCGCTGACAAGATCACCCAGTCCCTTCACTTTGTTTCGAAACCCGGAAAACCGTCTAAGTTGCGCGAAATCCTGTCGCAGGACGCGGATGCGCTGACACTGGTCTTCACCCGCACAAAACACGGCGCTGAACGGCTGATGAAAGGGCTGGTGGACGACGGCTTTAACGCGGCGTCCATTCACGGGAACAAAAGCCAGGGCCAGCGTGACCGGGCCATCAATGCCTTCCGCGCTGGTGAGGTGAACATACTGGTGGCCACCGACGTTGCCGCGCGTGGCATCGACATCCCCGGCGTCGCCTATGTCATCAACTTCGACCTACCCGACGTGCCCGACAATTACGTCCACCGTATCGGGCGCACCGCCCGTGCCGGGCGCGAAGGGGAAGCGATCGCGTTCTGTGCACCGGAAGAAGTCGACCTGTTGCGTCAGATCCAGAAGCTGATGAAAATTGAAATCCCCGTCACAAGCGGCACCATGCCGGAAGGGGTCGAGGTTCAGCAACCTGCACGTCGTCAAAACAACCGCCGTCGCGGGTTCAAGCCCAAGCCGGCCAACGGCGATGGGAAACCTTCCAGCTCCAGACGGCGCCGTCCCAACAAAAGACGCTCAGCCGCCTAAGGACTGAAGAGGCTGCCAAAGAAAACGCCGACGCCAGTTTTTATACCGGCGTCGGCGTATTTTGTTTACAAAACCAGCAATCCGCCCGGCTTAATTCCCCGAGCTCTGCTGTTCTTCAATTTCGCGCCATTTGGCAACGTTGCGATTGTGCTCCTGCAGGGTTTCTGCAAACGCATGCCCGCCCGAGCCGTCAGCGACGAAGAACACATAGTTGGTGTCATCCGGCGCAACCGCTGCTTCCAGGCTCGCCAGACCTGGATTTGCAATCGGCGTCGGAGGCAGCCCGTCGATCTGATAGGTGTTCCACGGTGTTGGACGGTTCAATTCGCTGCGCCGCAACCCGCGACCCAATGTGCCCTGCCCCTTTGTCACGCCATAGATGACAGTCGGATCGGTTTGCAACCGCATCCCCTGTTTCAGGCGGTTCACGAACACACTGGCAACCTGGCCGCGTTCCTCCGGAACACCGGTTTCCTTTTCGATGATAGACGCAAGGATCAGCATCTCTTCAGGAGTGTCCAGCGGCAACCCGCCTTGACGGCTTTCCCAAACCGCGTTGATCCGCAGTTGTTGCTTGTCCTGCATGGCTTGCAAAATCGCATTGCGATCCTGTCCGGCCACAACATCGTAACTGTCCGGGGCCAACATGCCCTCAGCCGGGATCTCGGTCACCTCACCCGACAGCGCTTCGAATGATTTCAGAGCTTCAACCACCTGCCATGAGGTCACACCTTCGGCAAGCGACACGCGATATCGCGTATCAGCCTCGTTGCGTTTCTCGGTATAGGCTTCAGGCGTTTGTTCCTCTGCCGCATCAAATGAAGCAATCTCGACAAAATCCAGTGTTGCCGGATCCAGTTCACGCACGCGGGTTTGGGTGCGTGTCACACCGATACGGTATTCGATTTCCGACCCGCAAGTGCTGGCGCCGCTACTGGTGATTTCTTCGATGATCTGCGCCATCGACGCACCTTCGCGCACCAGAAAGCTGCCCGCTTTCAACCGCTGCGCCTGATCGGTATAGTCAGCGGCCATTCGAAACAGAATTGAACTGCGAATGGCACCCTGATCTTCCAGATCGCGACTGACACGTGTCATGTTCGAACCGCTTTTGACCTGAAGGCAAATCGCGGTCTCAAGCGGGCCTTCGGCCTTGTACTGCGACTGTCCCCACAGGATCAGACCGCCCACAAGAAACAGGCCGACCACCAGGATGGTCAGCGCATTCGAAGCGATGGCCCGCCACATTTAATTGACCTTTCCGAAGATCACGCTGGCATTGGTTCCACCAAACCCGAACGAGTTCGACAGCGCCACATTGATTTCACGCTCGCGCTTGGCGTTGGGGGCAAGATCAATCGGAGTTTCAACAGCCGGGTTATCCAGGTTGATTGTTGGCGGTGCGACCTGATCGCGGATTGCCAGGATTGAGAATATTGCCTCAATCGCACCCGCAGCACCCAGCAAGTGACCGGTTGCCGACTTGGTCGAACTCATCGTCGCATTCCCGGCATGCTCGCCCAACAGGCGCTCGACAGCACCCAGTTCGATCGTGTCCGCCATGGTCGAGGTGCCATGCGCGTTGATGTAATCCAGGTCCTTCGGCTCCAGCCCGGCGCTGCGCAACGCCGCTCTCATAGAACGTTCGGCCCCGTCGCCATCCTCGGACGGGGCGGTGATGTGATAGGCGTCGCCCGACATACCATAGCCCAGAACCTCGGCGTAGATCTTGGCTCCGCGCGCTTTGGCGTGTTCGTAATCTTCCAGAACCACGATGCCGGCGCCCTCGCCCATCACGAAACCGTCACGGTCCACGTCATAGGGTCGGCTGGCAGCCTTTGGATTATCTGCGTATTTGGTCGACAGCGCCTTACATGCGTTGAACCCGGCAATACCGATCTCGCAGATGCAGCCCTCGCCGCCACCTGCCACCATGACATCCGCGTCACCCGCCCGGATGATGCGGCTGGCGTCGCCGATTGCGTGCGCACCGGTTGAACATGCGGTCACGACCGAGTGGTTCGGCCCTTTGAACCCATGGCGAATTGATACCTGACCCGAGGCCAGGTTGATCAGTGCGCCCGGAATAAAGAACGGAGATACCCGACGCGGACCCTTGTCGCGGATCAGGTTCGCGGTATTGGCAATCGATCCCAGACCACCAATGCCCGAGCCGATCAGAACACCCGTACGCAGGCGCGATTCTTCGTCTTCCGGCAGCCAGCCTGCATCCTTACAGGCCATTTCGGCGGCCGCGATGGAATACAGGATAAAGTCTTCGATCTTGCGCTGCTCTTTCAGCGGCATCCAGTCATCGGGATTGAAGGTCCCGTTGGTTCCGTCGCCGCGCGGCACCTCGCAGGCGTAGGTCGTTGCGACCCCGCTTGCCTCTGCATCGAAATGCGTGATTGGGCCTGCACCGGACTCTCCGTCCAGCAACCGCGACCAGGTTTCCTCGACCCCGCTGGCCAAAGGAGTGACCAATCCAAGACCGGTTACAACGACTCTGCGCATGAAGTGCCTCTTGCCTGCTTCCTCTTATGAGAACCGCTCATACCCCGGCCCGGGGTGCGGGGGCAAGAGCAACGGTTCTTTCCGTCCCGGCGTCCTGTCGCCGAATGCCCAAGGAAACCAGAAATTCGGCACTTGTCAAAACCGCCCTTTCGCGCGTTCAGCCGAAAGGGCGGAGTTGCTTACTGAAACTGCGCGACCGGCTCGTGGGCCGATTTGGCAGTTTCAAGCGCTTTGGCCAAGTCCAGTGTCTTGCGGAACAACGCACGCCCGACAATCGCGCCCGAGATGTTGGGGATGTATGCCAGCCGAGAGATATCGTCTGCTGTGCGCACGACACCGCTGGCAATCACCGGGGTACGCGAATGGTTTGCCAGCCGCGAGATCAGACCAAGCTTTGCCTCGACATCTTCGATGTCGCTGTCGATATCGGTTACCACGATGGCGGCAAAGGGCGTATCGCCGAATGCGTCGATAAAGGCTTCGGGCGTGAACGCACTTTGGCTGCGCCAGCCGTCAGTCATAACAAGGCCTTGCCAGACATCCACTGACAGCACGATCTGGTCAGGGTGCAGCTTGGCCAGATCCTTGACCAGGTTTGGTTCACGCGCAGCAAGCGTGCCAACCACGATGCGGCCCGCGCCCTTGTCGATCCAGCGCTCAATCTGCTCGCGCGAGCGCATGCCACCCGCCAACTGCACCGGAATCTCGGCCTTGCGAAGGATATCCTCGACCAGCTGCGCGTTGGTATCCTTACCCTCGATCGCGTCGAAATCCGTCAGGTGCATCCATTCGGCACCCGCCTCTGCCCAGCTCCGTGCGGTTTCTACCGGATTCACGTGCCAGATCATCGCTTCT
The DNA here is from genome assembly GCF_056542225.1 of Ruegeria sp. AE3. Taxonomy (NCBI): domain Bacteria; kingdom Pseudomonadati; phylum Pseudomonadota; class Alphaproteobacteria; order Rhodobacterales; family Roseobacteraceae; genus Ruegeria; species Ruegeria sp. AE3. The sequence continues at coordinate 1,165,599 of NZ_JBQFZL010000001.1, forward strand.
TCCAGACGACCCTTGTCCAGCGAGACACACCGGCCGTTCTGCAGTTCCATCGTGGGGTAAATCCTCATGAGCTTGGTCCTCCGCTCAATCGCTCTGAAAATCCCCGGCAGCATACATCCAGAACGCCCGCCCGAAATCACCGGGATCGGCACAGCTTGGCCATTTTGCGGCATACTGTTTAAGTGGCGAATCTATGCGCGAGCTGGCGGTCCGTTGCGTCGTAACAAATGCACCGGGGTTTCATTATACACCCCTTCCCGCATCAGAACATAGCCTAGCTTCTTGGCGAGTTTCTGCGAAGACATGTTCGTCGCGTTTATCATCGCGACCAACGGTCCGGGAATCACCCGATCAAACCAGTCATGCGCAGCCTTGGCTGCCTCGTATCCCAATCCCTGCCCCTGTGCTTCGGGGACCAGCACCCACCCCGCCTCGGGGAAGCCGTCGAAATCGTCGCCCATGCATCGGTTGCTATAGAAGAATCCGGCCTGCCCGATCAGCTTGCGATTCGATTGTTGCATCACGCCCCACTGGCCAAAACCGGCCATCTGCCAATGCCCGGCATTACGCAGGAACGAATCCCACGCTTCGCCACGCGACCGGGGAGAGCCGCCGATATGCCGGACGACACAAGGGTCACGCCAAATTTCCGCAAACCGGTCAAAGTCTTCCGGGCGCATGGCGCACAGCGTCAAACGCGCGGTATTTATCATCGGAGTGGATCTTATCATGCCCTGTCCACTTTGAGTTTTGCCTCAGTGGAAACAGTGCGCAGGCCACAATAGCCACGCAAGTCCGAAATTCGGGCAGGCATAAAAAAACGGCGCCCCCGTTGCCCGGAAGCGCCGATTTTGATCAGAAAGAAACGCTTAGGACGCTTCGCTGATGAACTTGACGGCGTCGCCAAAGGTCTGGATGGTCTCGGCTGCGTCATCGGGGATCTCGATGCCGAACTCTTCTTCGAAGGCCATGACCAGCTCAACAGTGTCCAGGCTATCTGCGCCCAGATCGTCGATGAAGGACGCGTTTTCCACGACTTTATCTTCTTCAACACCCAGGTGCTCAACAACGATCTTCTTAACGCGATCTGCGACGTCGCTCATGTCAATTCCTCATTCCTTTACAGGGCGGTCCGCCCGATTCTGCCCTTGCCCGCACGGGTTGGCTTTGGTTTGCCCGTTTTGGGCGGTTTCGGTCCCGGCGAACCGGGAAATAGAAGGCCGACCTGAACGACCGGCCCCGCATAGATGCGCCGCCTATAGCATAGTCGACGCAAGAGGCAAACGCTTTCGCACTCGCCCCTGTCGCGCTCACAACATGGCCATACCACCGTTCACATGCAAGGTGCTTCCGGTAACATAGCCCGCTTCGGGGCTGGAAAGATACAGAACGGCAGCTGCAATTTCCTCGGGATCGCCCATGCGACCGGCCGGAACCTTGAGCAACAGACCCTTTTTCTGTTCCTCGGTCAGTTTCTCGGTCATTGCAGTTGTGATAAATCCAGGTGCCACGGAATTCACAGTAATTCCGCGTGTCGCAACTTCGTGGGCCAAAGCCTTGGAAAACCCGATCATACCGGCCTTGGACGCGGCATAGTTCGCCTGCCCCGGATTGCCGATTGCGGCCACCACGGACGAGATATTGACGATACGGCCCCAGCGCGCCTTCATCATGCCCCGGATCACCCCTTTGCACAGTTTCATGGTCGAGGTCATGTTCACGTCAATGACGCTTTGCCATTCTTCGTCGGACATGCGCATGAACAGGTTGTCGCGCGTGATTCCGGCGTTGTTTACAAGAATGTCCACCGATCCCATCGCCTCGGCCGCTTGCTTAGGCAACGCTTCAACGGCTTCCGGGTCACTTAAGTTGCAGGGCAGAACATGCGCGCGTTCGCCCAGTTCGTCGGCCAGAGCCTGAAGCGGTTCAACGCGTGTACCGGACAAACCAACCGTTGCACCTGCGCCATGCAACGCACGTGCGATGTCACCTCCGATACCGCCCGAAGCACCGGTGATCAGCGCATTCTTACCTGTTAAATCAAACATTCGGTTTCCCTCTTGCTGCGTCGCTTACAACGCGGATTGAGCTTACGATTCGACCTGAATGGTCTTCTGAACGTCTTCCGGTGTGCCCACGGCCTTGCCCGCGATTTCGCGATCGATCTTGCGGATCATACCGGACAGCGCCTTGCCAGCGCCGATTTCCCATGTTTCAGTCACGCCTCGAGCCGCCATATATTGCACGCTTTCCCGCCAGCGAACCGAACCGGTCACCTGCTCGACCAGCAATTGACGGATCAGATCCGGATCGCTGACAGCCTCGGCGCGAACATTGGCCACCAAAGGTACGGCTGGTGCCTTAATTTCGACGGCAGCAAGCGCTTCTGCCATTACATCTGCAGCAGGTTTCATCAGCGAACAGTGAAATGGAGCACTTACCGGCAACATAACGGCACGTTTTGCACCTTTTTCCTTGGCTATCTCGGCTGCGCGCTCGACAGCGGCTTTTGAACCCGACACGACGACCTGCGTGGGATCGTTGTCATTTGCGGCCTGACAGACCTCGCCCTGTGCGGCTTCTTCCGCCACGGCGCGTACGGCCTCCAGATCCAGCCCCAGAATGGCGGCCATGGCCCCCTCGCCCACGGGTACCGCGCTTTGCATAGCCTGACCACGGGTGCGCAGCAAACGCGCTGTATCTGCAACAGACAAGGCCCCCGCCGCGGCCAGAGCCGAGTATTCACCCAGTGAATGCCCCGCCACAAAAGCCGCCATGCTGACGGATACGCCCTCGGCTTCCAAAGCACGCATGGCTGCCATCGATGTCGCCATCAACGCGGGTTGAGCATTCTGGGTCAGTGTCAGGTCAGCAATATCACCGTCCCAAATCAGACTGCTCAACTTCTCGCCCAACGCGTCGTCCACCTCATCGAAAATGGCCTGAGCCGCCGGATAGGACTCTGCCAGAGCTTTGCCCATACCTATGGTCTGGGCGCCTTGTCCCGGAAAAACGAACGCGAGTGTCATTGCAACCTCATGGATGGTGTCAGGTTGCGGCGGGGTGTAAACTGACTGATCGTCTGGCACAAGCATTGCCTGCTTTCTACATTCTGGCACCTTTTGTGTGCACCCGCGCTCACTTGTGTCTGTTTCATCCGGCTTTACCTTGGGCACAACCCAGAATCCCGGAGCGTCCGACACATGCAATCGACCAATTCCTTTTCAAGCTACGGCAGCATCGCAAAGACGTTTCATTGGCTAACCGCGTTGCTGATCTTCACGGCTTTGCCCCTCGGCTGGGTCGCGGACAATCTGGCACATGCGGTACTGCACTCGGCAACGGCCCCGACCGAGTTGGAAATTGCCCGTGCAGCGCGCGTGTTCTCATTGCATAAAACCGTGGGGGTTACCGTGTTCTTCGTGGCATTGGCCCGCATTCTTTGGGCGTTCACGCAAACCAAGCCCGGCCTTCTGAATGCTGACAACAAACCCGAAGCCTTCGCCGCTGAAACCGTCCACTGGCTGCTTTACGGTTCGCTGGTCCTTGTGCCCCTGACCGGTTGGATTCACCACGCCGCGACCGAGGGCTTTGCCCCAATCCTTTGGCCCTTCGGCCAAAACCTGCCTTTTGTACCGAAATCCACCGCCGTGGCCGAGGTTACAGGAGTTCTGCACTGGCTCTTCATGTGGGTTCTGGTTGTTTCCCTTGTCCTGCACATTGCAGGTGCGCTGAAACATCACGTCATCGACAAGGACGGCACATTGCGTCGGATGTTACCGGGTCTGTCAGATGCGCCGGAACCACCACATCAAACCCATTCACTGATTCCAGCCGTTGCCGCACTGGCGGTCTGGGGTGTCGTCGTCACCGGAGGCTGGGCAACCGGGAAGCTGGCCCCTAACATAGGGGAAGCCCCGGATGTCCAATTGGCTGAGGTTCAATCGGAATGGCAAGTCCAGAGCGGCACGCTGTCGATTACAATTTCGCAATTGAACAGCCCCGTGACAGGTTCGTTTTCTGACTGGACTGCCGCAATTACCTTTGACGAGCCCACAGACCCGGGCCCGGCGGGATCTGTCGATGTCACGATAGCCATTGGCTCGCTTCGTCTTGGAACCGTATCCGATCAGGCCATGGGGCCGGATTTCTTCGACAACGCCCGGTTCCCCACTGCTCAGTTCAAGGCCGATCTTTATAAAACCGAAAGTGGTTTTGAGGCGCGCGGCCCGCTTACTATTCGCGACAAGTCGATCGATGTCGTTTTGCCCTTCTCGCTGGACCTGCAGGGCGACACGGCCACCATGGCGGGCACAATCGAGCTTAACCGGTTGGAGTTTGATGTAGGCACATCGCAGCCTACCGAAGACTCGCTGGGCTTTACCGTCGCAGTATCCGTAGAACTCACTGCGATACGCGGTCAGTAAGGCAAAAAAAACGCCGGTGATTTAATCACCGGCGTTTTTCTGTTCGTGATTCTGCGATTACTCGGCTTTTTGTGCCTCGACCGAAATCTGGATTTGCACTTCGTCGCTGACAAACGGTGCAAACTGACCCAGGTCGAATTCACTGCGGACCAGCGTTGTCGTGGCATTGAAACCAGCCCAGGGCTGGTTCGCCATCGGGTGGGTGTCAGCCTTGTTGAGCTTTGCGTCCAGAACAACTGATTTGGTCACACCGTTCATCGTCAGATCGCCAGTGATGTTCGCGGTGTTGTCACCGGTCACTTCGATTCCTGTCGATGTAAAGGTGATCAGATCCCCTTCGGCCGCGCCAAAGAAATCCTCGGTCATGAAGTGATCTTCACGGGGTTTCCAGCCGGTAAACATCTCCAATACGGGCATCGACACGCTCACGCTCGAAGCGGCAGGGTTTTCCTGATCAAACATGATCTCGCCTTCAAAGCCGGAAAACATGCCAGTCGTGGTTGAGAACCCAAGATGGTCATAGCTGAAAATGACCTGGCTGTGGCTGGGGTCCAACACGTATTTCTCGGCGCTGGCGAATGCCGTAGTCGCTGACACGGCCAATGCAGCAGCAAGAAAGGTGGATTTCATATCAATCTCCGCGGTTTTTGTGATTGCAATCCGTCAGGATTGCTTGAACGCAAAATGTGCTGCCCAGGGGCAGCACACAACCATTTTTGGTTCACAACTTCTGTTCGTTTTTGAACAGAATAAAACTCAGCCGAAAATTGTTACGCTCTTGCTTAGTTGACCTTTCAGCGCCCGGCTGACATCCGCAGATTCAAGTGGCAGCTTCATCAAAAGGCTGCCGTCCACGTCAAACAGATGAACTTCGTTTTCTTCGAAACGCGCCCCACCCAGCGAGTCATAGCTGCGGCGCAGAACAGTCTGAGGGCGCCCGTCTTCGTTCTTCTGCAACACCCGGACTTCGCGACGGATCGGGTCGAAATAGGCGTCAGGACGCGGGTCAAGAACCTCGATCGTCAGCAGGGCGACGCCAACGACCAGAAACAGCATGGACGCCGCCATCTTGATCGGCCAAACATCTGCGCCAACGACCGATCCGGGCATCAACCACATGGAGAACGCAGAAACGATCAGGAACGCCCCGACCATCCGCGCCAGGATCAGGCGGGCCTTCCAGTTCGGTGCAAACGTGATCATTACCGGCACTGAATTTTCAAATCGCGAGCCGGCAACGCTTTCCTGATATGCGTTTGTGTTAGTAGCGGTCATAACACGTCACCCTTTTAAGGTTACTTTCGAAATTCTGTTGATCCGGTTGATGTCCGGTATGCAAAACAACTTTGAGCCGAAAAGCGTCAGCAATTGGGCGGCCTAAAGGAATTTGGGCGGCGTCTCAGAGGCATATGTGGCAGGGCTTGCCCTTGCGGCTCAGACGTGTATACGGGGCCATCCTTCGCAGTCGTATGAATCGCGCAGCCTCTCGTGGCAGGGTCGCGAAGGAACGTTTGGCCCCGCCTATGAAATGCGCCTTGATATAAACAGGAGTGCACATGCCACTGTATGAGCATGTAATGATCGCGCGTCAGGATCTGTCCAACGCGCAGGCGGAAAGCCTCGTCGAACATTTCGGCACCGTTCTGGCTGACAACGGCGGCAAGCTGGTTGATAGCGAGTACTGGGGCGTCAAGACGATGGCCTACAAGATCAACAAAAACCGCAAGGGCCACTATGCCTTTCTGAAAACCGATGCCCCCTCGGGCGCGGTGCAGGAAATGGAACGCCTGATGCGTCTGCATGAAGATGTCATGCGCGTTCTGACCATCAAGGTCGACGGCCACGAAGATGGTCCGTCGGTTCAGATGCAGAAGCGTGACGAACGTGGCGAACGCCGCGAGCGCCGTTGATCAACGCCTGAGAAAAGGACTCTAAACCATGGCCGCAAAACCATTTTTCCGCCGCCGCAAGGTCTGCCCGTTCTCGGGTGAGAACGCGCCGAAGATCGACTACAAAGACACCCGTCTGCTGCAGCGCTACATCTCTGAGCGTGGCAAGATCGTTCCTTCGCGCATCACCGCCGTTTCGGCGAAGAAGCAGCGTGAACTGGCCCGTGCTATCAAGCGCGCCCGCTTCCTCGCCCTGCTGCCCTACGCTGTGAAGTAAGGAGAGACTGACATGCAAGTTATCCTGCTGGAACGCGTTGCGAAACTGGGTCAGATGGGCGACGTCGTTGACGTCAAGCCCGGCTACGCCCGCAACTTCCTGCTGCCCCAAGGCAAAGCCCTGAGCGCGTCCGACGCCAACATCGCGTCGTTCGAAGCCCAGAAAGCGCAGCTTGAGGCCCGCAACCTGGAAACCAAGAAAGAAGCTGAAGCACTGGCTGAAAAGCTGGACGGTCAGCAGTTCATCGTGATTCGCTCGGCATCGGATGCCGGCGCTCTGTACGGTTCGGTCACCCCGCGTGACGCCGCTGACGCCGCAACCGACGCAGGTTTCACCGTCGACAAGAAACAGATTGTCCTGATCGCCCCGATCAAGGAACTGGGTCTGCACACTGTCGCAGTCAAACTGCACCCCGAGGTTGAAGTCGAAATCAAAATGAACGTGGCCCGTTCGGCAGAAGAAGCCGAACTGCAGGCTTCGGGCAAATCGATTCAGGAACTGGCTGCTGAAGAAGAAGCCGCTGCTGAATTCGAGATCGCCGAACTGTTCGACGACATCGGCTCGGCCGCTTCGGACGACGACATGGTTGCCGACGCAGCACCGGTTGAAGAAGACGAAGCCAAAGCCTGATCCGGCTGCTTGTGAGCATTCCAAAGGCCGCGCCAAAGCGCGGCCTTTTCTTTTTTCCCTATGTGTTCACAAGTCGTACCGGCAAGTTTCAGCCCATTTTCCTGGGTGAGCTTGAAGGCTTATTGTCGATCCGTATCATTGCCGCCGAAATCCAGAGGACCGAAAAATGCTTGTTTATCTGCGCCAAAGTTTCCTGGCACTGTTTCTATTTGTGTCGTTGGTTGCCTGCGGGGCAGACCAGGTCTCCAAGGCGGGTACGCCACGTTTTGACCCGCCGCTTCACCCAAATGAAACGCCCGAGCTGAGAGCTTCGATCAACAGATGGGCGGATCATTATCAGGTTCCGCGAGAGCTGGTTCACAAGCTGGCCATACGTGAAAGCACGCACCGACCATGGGCCGTCAACCAGCCCTATTACGGCCTTCTACAGGTTCTACCCGCCACTGCGCGCTCGATGGGTTACACCGGTAAAGCCGAAGGTTTGCTGGACGCAGACACCAACCTTGAGTTTGCGGGAAAGTACCTGCGAGGTGCCTGGCTGCTGTCCGACGGGGATCAACGCAGGGCGATTTTCCTGTACGCCAAAGGTTACTATCCAGAGGCAAAAGCCAAGGGGATGCTGGTCGAAACCGGGTTGAGACCGGCGCCCTGACGTCCATTGGCGTCAGAAATTGGCCGGATTTGGCACTTGAAACTGAATAGTGACAAAAATGTTCTATTGGTTGTCGCAATATGCGGTATTGCACAGACAATTAAGACCTCTCCTTGTCATGTTTAGAAAAGTATGATGTTCTGACGTGGTGAGGTAAACGGGTTCCACTCTGTGTAATACGCATGCTCGACGACACCATCGGGCGGCAAGATGGGCCACAGCTGGTAGGCGCCACATGGAAATTGTCGATCTGAGCACTCTGCCGGATTCTGAAGTTCGATATACCGAGTTTCTAAGGCAAATCTGTGAGAAGCATGACATGGATCATGCGGCCTACGCTGGTATGAATCCCGCGGCAGGAACAGTGGCTGGCTTTGTCACCTATGACGACGCCTGGACCGAGCACTACCAGAAACAGGGTCTGATCATGATCGACCCGACCATCCACATGGCCCGCCGCAGTATTGCGCCGGTGGATTGGAGCCGTCTTGAACGGAGTCCGGATTTTCAGCGTGTGTTCCGGGATGCTCATGATTTTGGCCTGCCCAGTCAGGGAGTTACGATCCCGGTACGTGGCCCTTACGGCGATATTGGCCTGCTGAGCGCAACCCGAAATTGCAGCAAGGAAGAGTGGCGTAAGCTCTATACAAACTTTATCGGCGATTTGCAGGCCATGGCCGTACACATCCACGACAATGTCGTGTCGTCGGATCAGCTGACCAACGCACTATATCATCCGACATTGTCCTCTCGCGAAGCGGAAATCCTGCAATGGGTCGCCGCAGGTAAGTCGCAGCAGGATATCGGCGATATTTTGTCTATTTCGCACCGAACCGTAGAAGTACACTTGCGTTCGAGCCGGGAAAAGCTTAGTGCGCTGACCACCCCTCAGGCTGTAGGGCGGGCGATAGCGATCGGGCTTATTACCCCGGGATAAACAAAAAAATCCCCAAATTTCGTCAAAATACGGGAATCCCCCAATAGAAAAATCTTTCGAGAGCGGTAACGTCAGTATTACCGAACAACCACTCGAAGGGGGAAGAAATGATCATCGTGGTAGATGGCCTGAACAGACATATGTTCAGCGAAGTTCTTGACGAAATGTTCGAGTTGAGAGCACGTGTTTTTGGCGGACGTCTTGGATGGGACGTAAAGATCGAAGACGGCAAGGAAATTGATGAATTCGATCATCTGGACCCGGCATATGTAATCGGACTCGACGACGGGGGGAATGTCGTCGCAGCCGTGCGTGCCCTACAGACCACAGGACCTCATATGTTGTCGGATGTGTTTTCGGCAATCCTTTGCGGGGAAGCACCACTTCGCAGCGCAACAATGTGGGAATCGACACGCTTCTGCGTGGACACGCAGCGCCTAACGCGTGGCAAGGAAAAGAATTCTGTCTCTTATGCTACCTGCGAGCTGATGATTGGTTCTCTGGAATATGCCAAGAACTCAGGCATTCAGGATATCATCACCGTAATCGATCCGGTCATGGACCGGGTTCTGAAACGGTCGAACTGCGCGCCATATGACTATGTCGGCGAAACGGTTCCCATGGGGAAAGTCTCGGCACTGGCCGCCCTGTTGGATTGTACCGATGAACGCATCTCGGGCCTGCGCGAATTTGCAGGCATCCATGAGAACGTCTTTATGGACGACGAAGAGGCACTGGCACTGTTTGCAGCCAAGAAGGCCGCAACCCAGAACCCGGCCAATCAGGATCACAAGCCACTGACTGATCTTGAGAAGTATTTTGTGGAACAGATGAGCGCCGCGAGGAACGAAGCTGAACGTCAGGACGTTCTGAAGCTGATCGAAGCGCTCTCGGATACGTTCACACCAGAGCAGAAGATCGCTTTGTTAGAAACCCCCCGTGCTTTTGCTCATGAGGCCTGACCCCCTCACCTCATAGATACAAAAGCCACCCATGCGGAGCCGTCTGTTTACAGGCGGCTCCGTTTTTTCCCCTCTCTGAACAAAGAGGGAAGGAAGAGGATTATTCCTCTTCCAATGCCTCAATGGCTTTTTGCAGGTCGTCCTTGCTGACTTCCTTGTCGCTGACCTGGGCCAGCTCGAACACATAGTCGACAACCTTGTCTTCGAAGATCGGCGCGCGCAGTTGCTGCTGCATCTGAGCGTTCTGCTGTACGAACTCGAAGAACTGGCGTTCCTGGCCCGGGTACTGACGGGCCTGATTCATGATCGCCTGGGTCATCTCGGCGTCGGTGACTTCCACCTCTGCCTTTTGGCCCAGTTCAGCCAGCAACAGACCCAGACGCACGCGGCGTTCGGCCAGCTTGTTGTGCTCATCGGTGGGTTCGATCTCACCGTGGTCATGGCCGGTTACCTCGGGGTTTTCCTCGTGCCACAGCTGATGTGCAATCTGCTTGGCTTCGGCTTCAACCAGCGACGGCGGCAGGTCGAACGACACTTTCTCATCCAGCGCGTCCAGCAGGGCCCGCTTCATGACAGCGCGCGATGCACCTGCGTATTCTGCTTCCAGACGTTCCGAAATCTGAGTTTTCAGGGCGGCCAGATCCTCGGCGCCAAACTTCATCGCCAACTCATCGTTGATCTCCGCTGCAACCGGCTCTTTCACTTCCTTGATCGTGCAGGTGAAGACCGCGTCTTTTCCGGCCAGGTGTTCGGCACCATATTCTTCCGGGAAAGTCACGTTGACGTCTTTTTCTTCCTCGGCCTTCACACCGACCAGCTGGTCTTCAAAACCGGGGATGAAGCTGTTCGAGCCCAGAACCAGCGGGTAATCTTCCGCCGATCCACCTTCGAATTCTTCACCATCAACCTTGCCGACGAAATCGAACACGATCTGGTCGCCTTCCTTGGCTTTCGAACCCTTGCGGCGGGCTTTGAAGTCCTGAGCGGTTTCAGCCAGGTTGTTCAGCGCTTCCTCGACGGCGGCGTCATCCGCCTTGACGATCAGCTTGTCCAGCGCGACCGATTTCAGATCGACCTCAGGGATCGCGGGCAGCGCTTCGTAGGACATCGCGACCTCGATATCATCGCCTTCTTTCCAGTCCTCGTTGGTCATCTTGACTTCGGGCTGCAGCGCGGGGCGGTCGCCGCTGTCCTCAAAATGCTTGTTCATCGCACCGTCGATGGATTCCTGCATCGCCTCGCCCAGCAGGCGCTGGCCAAACTGCTTTTTCAGCAGCGCCATCGGCACCTTGCCTTTGCGGAAGCCTTTCATTTCGATTTCCGGCTGTGCTTCGGTCAGCTTTTCATTGACCTTGTCGTCCAGTTCGGCTGCGGTCACAACGATGTTGTAGCCGCGTTTCAGACCTTCGTTCAGCGTCTCGGTAACCTGCATTTTGGTAGTCCCCATAGGATTCGGGGCGCGCAAAACGGGCGCGCCGGGCAAATTTGACGCCTTCTATTTGCCCTGCCGCCAACGTGCAAGGGGCAAAGGCTGAATCAACCTGGTTTTGGCAAAAAAGAACGCCCCGGTTTTCGGGGCGTTCGTGTTGGGTCGCTGGAAGGCAATTAAAACTTCCAGCGCGCGCCCAGAACCCATGCTTCGTTGTTGTCAAAGGATGAACCATCATCGAAGTCGTGGTTGCGATACTTCAGGTATACATCGGTATTGATCGCTTCGACCTTCTGCACGACAGCGATACCCCATGCCTTGGTGTCGGACCCGTTGGTCTCGAAATCCGCGCCGTCATAATAGTCGATGCCGACACCTGTCTTACCCCAGGAAACCCAGTTCCCTTCGTACGAGACCTTGCCGTACCAGTAATTCGGGTCCGTCTGGCCAGCCCGGTCATCGTCACGCGTGCCGCCGGCAATCGTGAAACCCAGACCGCTGGGCAACAACACCGAGGCCGAACTGATGGTATCTTTGCGATCCCCTGAATTGTCATCCCGGTCCCGCACCGAATACGCGACAGCTGCCGCAAACTCTACTCCGCCTGCAAAGGTGTTTTCATAGAACACACCGACGTCATAGTAGTCATCATCGTCACTGCTGGACAGGATGTTCTGACCATATGCAAATGCGGCCGAGAACCCGTTAACCGTTGGTGTGTCATACCGCACACGCCCGCGACGTGAGCCGTCAAAGTTGCTGGAACTGTCACCAACCGTAATACCGCTCAACACACCGTTTGTGCCACGATAGAAAAAGCCCGAGTTTTCATCGTTTGTGAACGAATACAGCGCGGTGCCGACATAGGACAGGTCCACCTCGGCAGCACCATCTGCCACCATGCTGCCCTGACCAGCCGAGAATTTGCCGTAGCTGCCCTTCAAGGCAAAATCCACAAATCGGATATCGTCGCGAGTCCAGCCGCTGAAATTTGTACCGTTCTGGTTCCATTCAGTCGAGTTCGGCAAGCCCAACGCCGTTTCCAAGCGAAAGGTAAACTCGTTCTGGCCAAATGGCTGCATCAGGCGCAGGCCAACCCGGCTGTTCGACAGATCGTTGTCGAGGACCCGGGTCTCGGTATCTTGCCCGTCATCAACAGAAATCAAGGCTGGGTTAAACTGCCCGTACAATAGCACATAGCCGCCACTGTTATTTTCGTATTTCAGCTCTGCGGCTGCCGGAACAGCGACCGTGGCAGTCAGAAAGGCAGCAACCGATATCTTTTTGATATTTGGGGTCATTTCACTCACCATAATTGGTTCGGGGTTCAGATACTGCCCATTTGTTTACTGAATCCGAGCGTTCCAGTGGTCTGCCCCTTGTCTTACGCAAGAATTGTATTTTAGCAACAGAACACACAAAGAATTCTACCATTTTACATTATTTTTCATCAGCTTACAAGATACGACTCCAGCCCCCACTGGCAGTTTGCAAATGAATAGTGATGCCTACCTATGCACCTGACAAATATGCGGTATGCATCCGCGCACATCTTGACAGCGAAAACATGCGATTCAGACAGAGCCTGAACTGCTTTCTGCCCAAAACAACTAGACATTCAGCTGTTTGAAAACACCGGGCAATTGCTCAGGCAGATCCTCGGCGATCAATCCCGGCCCGAAACGCCGTGCGCATTCCACGTGCAGCCACGCTGCTGTCTCAGCCGCCGTCATCGGATCGACCCCCCGCGCCAATAGCCCGGCGATGTAACCGGCCAACGCATCGCCTGACCCGGCGGTTGCAAGCCAAGGGGCGGCGCGATCATAGCACGCGGCATTGATCGAACATCGCCCGTCCGGGGCCGCAATGACAGTATCCGGCCCTTTGAACAACACGACACATCCCGCACGTGCCGCTGCCTCTCGCGTTGCGTCCACCTTGGAATAGGCGGGGCCTCTGACCGGCGTTTCGCTCAGCTTTTCCGCCAGATCGGGGAACAGCCGCGCAAACTCTCCGCCATGTGGGGTCAGAACGCAGCGGTCATGCAGCATTTCGAACAGGTTTCCGGGATCACCAGCAAAAGCTGTCAGCGCATCCGCATCCAGAACCGTCGCACGTTTCGCAATCAGGGCGACCGGCACCAGGTCCCGCGCGCGCTCCAACCCCAAACCGGGGCCCAGACAAAGGGCGTTCATCCGCACGTCCTGCAACACGTCTGACAGCATTAGAGAACCATCAACGCACTGTAGCATGAGGGCAGTGATCCGGCTCGCCACCTCTGCCAACGCCAAGGATGGCACCCCCAGCGTCACCAACCCTGCCCCAATCCGCAAGGCCCCCCGCGCGGCCAGACGCGCCGCACCGGATTTGCCGGGGCCACCCGAAAGGATCAGGGCATGGCCATGGGTGTATTTGTGCGCAACGACTGAAGGTAAATCGCTTTGCTTTGTCAAAAGCGTTCTTGCACGCCGCCCGCTATCGAGCTTTTGGTCGTCCAGAGTGACGCTGCGGACTGGACCCCGGCCTGCTCTTTCTCCTTGCAAAATAACCTGCCCCCAGTGCCGCTCCGACGTTTCATTCAGACCAATTTCGACGACGCTCACTTTCCGGCAATAGGCCGGACCGTCGCTCAACACATGCCCAAGTTTTCTTCGTTCGAAGGTTACTGTCAGATCCGCAGAAAGGGGTCTGGCATCGGTCAATATTTCTGCTCGGGCACCAAGCACCTTTCCGCTGTCCATGCACAGCCCCGAAGGAGAATCGACTGCCACAAAGCGAACGCGTGATGACAAGCTGCAAAAATACTCCAACAATTGCCCAAGCACAGGATCAATCGGACGTGTCAACCCCGTGCCGAAAATCGCGTCCACCAAAACGTTAGGTATTCCAAAATTGGCCAGGCGGTCATTCTTCAAGCCTTCTTTTGAAAGCGCGTTGATAACACCCAACTCACCCCATCGCTGATAATTCACCCGCGCGTCCGGCGGCAGCCTGTCAGGATCGCCATACAGGAATACCTCAACCTTCCAGCCCAGTTCCCGCAAAAGACGCGCCACGACAAACCCGTCACCGCCGTTGTTTCCGGGCCCGCACAGCACGACCGCGCGCAACGGATTATCTTCATCTTTTTCCAAATACTCCGGGGAGCGCGAGGGGTTGGCCCCTCGCCTGTCCAGATCTGGCCATTCCTCGAAGATCGCCTCGACAACGCCTTGCCCTGCCCGCTCCATCAGCTCCAGGCCCGTGACCTCACCGGACTCAATGGCCGCGTGCTCGATGGCTCTCATCTGCGCCGCTGTCAGCAATTCGGACATGTCACACCCTCGCGCGATTCAGTTTCGATTACTTTTTGTGCAAACCGCCCAAAAATTAGCACAGAGCCTGATTTCAACGGATACCGACCCGACCGATACCGCAATCACGTTGCTGCCCGATCTTAGACGTGATCACTGCGCCTGAGACAACCATTCAAGGTGAGCCGGAATGAAAAAGATCGAAGCGATCATCAAGCCGTTCAAACTGGACGAAGTGAAAGAGGCGTTGCAGGACGTAGGTGTTCAGGGTCTCAGCGTCGTCGAAGTCAAAGGTTTCGGCCGTCAGAAAGGCCATACCGAGCTGTATCGTGGCGCAGAATACGTTGTCGACTTTTTGCCCAAGGTAAAGGTCGAGGTCGTATTGGACGATGACCAGGTCGATGCGGCCATCGAGGCCATCGTGTCGGCAGCCAAGACCGACAAGATCGGCGACGGTAAGATCTTTGTCTCTCCGGTTGAACAAGCCATTCGCATCCGTACCGGCGAGACCGGCTCGGACGCGCTCTAACATACCAATCTTCAAGTCAGAGGAATCAAGAGAATGAGCAAGGACGCAGTTCTTCAGCTGATCAAGGAAGAGGGCGCCGAATATGTCGACGTCCGTTTCACCGACCCCCGCGGCAAGCTGCAGCACGTGACCCTGATGGCCGATCAGGTCGACGAAGACTTCCTGGACGAAGGCTTCATGTTCGATGGCTCGTCCATCGCAGGCTGGAAGTCGATCGAAGCATCGGACATGAAGCTGATGATCGACACCGAAAGCGCATATGTTGATCCGTTCTACGCTGAGAAAACCATTTGCGTACACTGCACGGTCGTCGAGCCCGATACAGGCGAAGCCTATGAGCGTGACCCGCGCGGCACAGCGCAGAAAGCCGAAGCCTACCTGAAGGCATCGGGGATCGGCGATGTTGCATACATGGGCCCCGAAGCCGAGTTTTTCCTGTTTGACGATGTCCGGTATTCGAACACGATCAACAAGGTATCCTACGAAGTTGATGCAACTGACGCATCATGGAACACCGACACCGAATACGAAATGGGCAATACGGGCCACCGTCCGGGCGTCAAGGGTGGCTACTTCCCGGTGAACCCGATCGACGAAGCGCAGGACCTGCGGTCGGAAATGCTGTCCACCATGAAGCGTCTGGGCATGAAGGTCGACAAGCACCATCACGAAGTTGCTTCATGCCAGCACGAACTGGGCCTGATCTTCGACAGCCTGACCAAGCAGGCGGATGAACTGCAAAAGTACAAATACGTCATCCACAACGTGGCTCATGCGTACGGCAAATCGGCAACCTTCATGCCGAAGCCTATCGCAGGTGACAACGGCACCGGCATGCACGTGAACATGTCGATCTGGAAAGACGGCAAGCCACTGTTCGCGGGTGACAAATACGCTGATCTTTCGGACGAAGCGCTGTACTTCATCGGTGGTATCCTGAAGCACGCCAAGACACTGAACGCCTTCACCAACCCGGCAACCAACAGCTACAAGCGCCTGATCCCCGGTTTCGAAGCCCCAGTTCTGCGCGCCTACTCGGCCCGCAACCGATCAGGTTGTGTCCGTATTCCGTGGACCGAGAGCCCTAAAGCAAAACGTGTCGAGGCTCGATTCCCCGATCCGGCAGCTAACCCCTACCTGGCGTTTGCCGCTCTGTTGATGGCTGGCCTGGACGGCATCAAAAACAAGATCGATCCGGGCGAAGCCATGGACAAGAACCTGTACGATCTACCTGCCGAGGAACTGGCCGGTATCCCGACTGTCTGCGGCAGCTTACGTGAAGCTCTGGAAGCGCTGGCTTCCGATCACGACTTCCTGCTGCAAGGTGACGTGTTCACCAAAGACCAGATCGACGGCTACATCGCCCTGAAGATGGAAGAGGTCGAAACCTACGAGCACACACCACACCCGGTTGAGTACGGCATGTATTACAGCTGCTAAGCAACACGGCATGGATTTACAGGGGCGCCCAAACGGGCGCCCCTGTTTCATTTGCGCCGGTCTGTAGCTGTTCAGCCTTTTCGAGCGCCATGACGCAGAATACACACTTTTTACCTTCGCCCTTGCTATCTGCCCGATGCTGAGGATCTGAAACCCTTCAAAGGCGCTCTGCAGACCAGTCAACAAGCTTTTGCAGGAGCGGTTGGTGCTACTCCAACGAACTGCTTTGCCCAATTCAAAGCTCAAGGTAGGCTGGCCTCAGATTTTAACACAACCGGATTACCTGCATGTTTCGCCTTTACGTATTATTCGCCCTGCTTGTGTCCTCGCCCCTTCTGGCCGCGCCTTGTGGGAATACCAGCGCGGGGTTCGAGGCCTGGAAGGCCGATTTCGCCCAGCAGGCCCGCAAGGCTGGTGTGAAAAAAAAGGGCCTTCAGGCGCTTGCCCAAGCTCAATACGCCACGGGCACAATTGCGGCAGACCGCAATCAGAAAAGCTTCAAATACACACTGGACAAGTTCATGCGTGTCAGAGGCGCTGATGCAATCGTCGCGCAGGGGCGCAAACGCAAGGCTGCAAATCCCGATTTCTATGCTGCGCTTGAACGGCAATACGGTGTTCCGCCGGGCATTCTGATAGCCATTCACGGCATGGAAACCGGCTTTGGCAATTTTATGGGAGACAGTCAGGTTGTTTCCGCAATCACAACACTGGCCTATGATTGTCGCCGGTCCGAGTTCTTTGTTCCGCACGCAATCGGGGCACTTAAACTGGTCGATGCAGGAAGCATTACCGTGGCGACAAAAGGGGCAAAACATGGCGAGTTGGGCCACACTCAGTTCCTGCCGGGCAACGCCCTGACCTATGGCGTCGATGCCACCGGCGACCGTCGGGTGGACTTCTATGACATGACCGACGCGCTTGCCTCGACCGCCAATTATCTTCGCAAGAAAGGGTGGAAGCCGGGGCGTGGCTATCAGCCAGGGGAGCCGAATTTTCAAGTGCTGCAACAGTGGAACGCGGCCTCTGTTTATCAGCAATCCATAGCAATCATGGCCGCCCGAATCGACCAATAGGCGGTCGCACCAAAAACACACTCCGCACCCGCTTTCGCCACATTTCCGCCACAGTGACAAACAAAAGCCTTTAGTTTCTTGGTTTCCAACGCGTAACCAATACCGGAGTAAAATCACCTTTTTTGCATTTTCCGCCAAATTCTCCACACGAATGGTTGTTACAGTGTTTGCTGAACAGTACGCAAAAAGGACAGTGCAGTGGCTCGGAAGCACAGCTACCATGGCGGCCTGCAATTTAATGGCGACGCGAATGGCGCGATCGAGCGTTTTGGCACAATCGTTGCCACGACGCTGGAAGATTACGGCCATCTGGTCGAACGCAAGGCGTTGCTGAGCAATTCTGAAGCCAGCATTGTTTCAAGTCAGTATCTTGTGCGACTGACCTTGGATACAGGCACCCCCGAGCAGGAAGACCGGTACGAGCGTATGGATCGCGCCGCGGGGCTAAAAACGATAACAAAACCCCGCGCCGCAAATCCGCAAAACAGATTGGTTCTTTCAATCACGCCGGTCTCACCCCTGCTGGATGACTCCGAGATTTCGGAACTGATGATGGTCGTCATTCTGTATCGCATGGTCGACATTTGTTCGACCCGGCGCGTTGAATGGCTGTCGCCACACACGGTTCTGACGGTCGAGCAGTTTATGAGCGCCTTTGACACTCTGGCCCCCAGCCGATCACGCGACAGAAAACAAATTTTTCAGTCGCTGACTGGGCAATTCTCGGCAGTGAATGTGCCAGAGAACGGTGACACCTTAAGTGTACTTCATACTTCGACGTCCCGCCCGATCCAGCTGACAGATGAACAATTGCTCAGCATCGCGTTTCGCAGTGAAGATACAAACATGCCAGGTCAGGAAACGTTCGATGACGACGATGGTGTCGTAAAGCCAAGCGACGTTCTGCGTCTCAGCAGTTGGTGCATGACGGGTGTACTGGCAGGCGTTTCGACCCCGATTGCCCTGTCAATGGCTGCAGTGAATCTGATCCGGGGTGAAGATTTTCGCCTCAACACCCAGGTGCTTGTCTTTACCTTCGCGATAGTTGCCCTGAACGCAACAAACGCGTTTGCCGATGTTGCGGCCGCCTTGGGCCAATAAGAGAATTACAGAAGACCCTCCTTGGATGCCCCGCCTTCAGGCGGGGTTTTCCATTATGGGAACCGCGTTCGCCGCCAGAACATAAGTGTGGATTGAAAAGACGACCGCATCCGTTTTCGGCAAGCGCAGCAGGGTTTGCCGCT
Source organism: Ruegeria sp. AE3 (assembly GCF_056542225.1). Taxonomy (NCBI): domain Bacteria; kingdom Pseudomonadati; phylum Pseudomonadota; class Alphaproteobacteria; order Rhodobacterales; family Roseobacteraceae; genus Ruegeria; species Ruegeria sp. AE3. The sequence goes on from NZ_JBQFZL010000001.1 coordinate 1,184,384, forward strand.
CACTTCTCAGGTAAGACGTTTTACGTCGATCTGTGACGCCCCGCCTGTCACTGGCGCTTCGGGGTTGAAACAGTTCGGGGTCTTCATACCAAAGCGCGTTAAAGCGCCAGAGCGGACGACCGGGCTGTATCCCGTCGAACAGGCGCTGCACCCGCTTGGCGATATTGTCGTCGTAACTTGCAACAGGCACATGGATGTCGATCAGTGGTCGCATGAATTTCTCGGACAAAAGCCAGCTGGCCGGGAAACACAGGATTGCGCCAGTCAATACATGTTCAGTTCCGCGCTTTTGAAGGATGCAAAAATCCTCCTGAACCAGCCTGCACAATGTATCAAGCGGCTGCGCCCGGTCGACTGCGACCGTTACACCATCGGGTCTGACGACCTCCTTACCCGCATTGGGATAGACCTGCGACACCACAAGGTCGAGCAGTTCCCGAGCAGCGGATTCAGCCTGCGGATCAAGCGCCAGAACGTCATCGCGGCGTTCTGTCAGCAGCTTCTCCCGGCGTTGCATCTGACCGGCAAAAGCCTCGTCCCGATGCAACCAGTTTTCCATCGTTGCAGGCTGTATACCCGGTAAAGCACGCGGGTTGCCGACATCATATGGTATTTTTTCCTGCAGAACTTTATTCATACCAGCGACTTAGCATAGGTCGAAATTTTTGTCGGTCGAAAACGACAGGTTCGCCGTCGCATTTTTCCAAGACGATCCACATGGGCACCTTAGGTTTGACCGAACAAGCAACGAGGTCCGTCATGAACAAGCATTACCGAGACACGCGCAAGATTGACCCCAGCCGAGGCGCTACGCTGGGCGATGGCACGCCAAATGAGAATGACCGGATCGAGATCGGGCCGACACAGCTGGCTTTTGACGAATGGGCTGCGGCAGGTCTGGAATTGCCCAATCTTGCACGGATGCGGGAACACCGCTGGAAGCGACTAACGCAGGCCATCGTTGATCGCGGATATGGTGGTTTGCTGGTTTTTGACCCGCTGAACATCCGCTATGCGACCGACAGCACGAACATGCAGTTGTGGAATACGCATAACCCGTTTCGCGCGGTGCTATTATGTGCCGATGGCTATATGGTGATCTGGGACTACAAGAACTCGCCTTTCCTCAGCACGTTCAATCCGCTGGTGCGCGAGCAGCGTTCAGGCGCGGATCTGTTTTACTTCGACCGTGGCGACAAGGTGAATATAGCGGCAGATGTCTTCTCGAACGAGGTGCGCGTGCTGATCGATGTGCATGGCGGCGGCAATAAACGTTTGGCTGTCGACAAGATCATGTTGCACGGTCTGCGCGCGCTTGAGGCGCAGGGCTTTGAAGTCATGGAAGGCGAAGAGCTGACCGAAAAGACCCGTTCCGTGAAGGGGCCAGATGAGATTCTGGCCATGCGCTGTGCCAATCACGCCTGTGAAACCGCTGTAGCGGAAATGGAGAGCTTTGCGCGCGCCAATGTCGGCAATGGCAGGACAACCGAGGATGATATCTGGGCTGTTCTGCACGCGGAAAACATCCGGCGCGGTGGCGAGTGGATCGAGACCCGCCTGTTGGCGTCAGGCCAACGCACGAACCCCTGGTTCCAGGAATGCGGCCCGCGCATCACGCAGCAAAACGAAATCATCGCCTTCGACACCGACCTGATCGGGTCTTACGGGATTTGCATCGATATCTCGCGTACATGGTGGATTGGTGACCAAAAGCCCCGCCCTGACATGATCTATGCCATGCAGCACGCGCATGAACACATCATGACCAACATGCAAATGCTGAAGCCCGGTGTGATGATCCCGGAACTTACGGCCATGTCGCACAGGCTTGACGACAAGTTTCAGGCGCAGAAATACGGCTGCCTGATGCACGGAGTGGGATTGTGTGATGAATGGCCGCTGGTCGCGTATCCGGACAAAGCCGTCGAAGGCGCCTATGACTATCCGCTGGAGCCAGGCATGGTGTTGTGCGTCGAAGCCTGTGTCGGCGAAGTCGGTGGCGATTTCAGCATCAAGCTTGAGGATCAGGTTCTCATTACCGAAACCGGGTATGAGAACCTGTCCAGATATCCCTTTGACCCCCAATTGATGGGGATCGAATAAGGCCGGGCCTTCACTCCGACCAATGGGACCGGCGGACGTTTCCATGCCAGTCTTCCGTGGCAGGGCTGATCTGAACCTGTGAACCACCTTGGGGTGCGGGCCAGGATTGGCCGACCGCGAACCCGGCAACGCCGGCCAGAATAATGGCCAGGATCATACGTGAACGCAGGTCGGGTATCTGGGGCGCAATATCTGCATGTGACATCTGTGTCTCCTGTTTCAGCTTTCATGAACTACAGATGGGATGTGCAGAGACATAAGTGAAACGAATGTTTGTTCTGATTGCCATCATCGTTCTTGATATTAAAAGAAAGTGAGAGTTCCGCCGCCGTGCAACACGAAAACGGCGGGGATCTTGTGCAGTCTGTGAAACACCCATTCGTTCTCACCTTCCCGTTACGCGTGTGACTTAAGGGTTGTGACCGAAGGGTCAAATACACAGTATTGGGCGTGTTCCCCCGTACCACTTAAGGAGCCGACATGCCCACGGAACGCATCACTTTTGCCGGACATGACGGCAGCCAATTGGCGGCGCGACTGGATTTGCCGGACGGACCAGTGCTGGCAACGGCCCTGTTCGCCCATTGCTTTACCTGTTCCAAGGATATCCCGGCCGCCCGGCGCATTTCTGCCCGTCTGGCTGCCATGGGTATCGCGGTGCTTCGGTTCGATTTCACCGGGCTGGGCCATTCAGAAGGCGAATTCGCCAACACGACCTTCACTTCGAATGTCGAGGACCTGATTTCAGCCGCGCAATATCTGGCCGGTCGAAACATGGCACCTGCACTGCTGATCGGCCACTCGCTTGGTGGCGCGGCGGTGCTGCGGGCGCGGGCTGGTATTCCGACTGTAAAAGCCGTCGTGACATTGGGTGCTCCGGCGGACCCCGCCCATGTATCGCATCACTTTGAGGCGGCGCTGCCTCAGATCGAAGAGGACGGCAGTGCCGAGGTCTCTCTGGGTGGTCGCCCCTTCCGAATTGGTAAGGCTTTTGTGGACGATATTGCCAAATCAGCCCTGTCATCTGCAATCGCCGACCTCAAAGCTGCCCTGTTGATCCTTCATGCTCCACGCGACGAAACGGTCAGCATCGACAATGCGAGCGCGATCTTTATGGCCGCGAAACACCCCAAAAGCTTTGTAACTCTCGACGATGCCGATCATCTGATCACGCGCGCCTCTGACGCCGAATATGCAGCAGATGTCATCGCCGCTTGGGTTTCGCGCTATGTGAAACTGTGCCCGCCCGCTCCGCCACCGGGTGCGCCAGAGGGCGTTGTGCGCATAACAGAAGCAGATCCGGGCGGGTTCATGCAGGATATTCAGGCCGGTCCAAACCACCATCTGGTCGCGGATGAGCCCGCATCCTATGGCGGTACGGACAAGGGCATGTCGCCTTATGGCTTTGTCTCGGCCGGTTTGGGGGCCTGCACATCGATGACAATACGCATGTACGCCAGGCGCAAAGGCTGGCCCCTGACAAATGTCAGCGTCGATGTGTGTCATGACAAAGTTCATGCGCAGGATGCCGGATTGGTGAATGACGGCAAGGTGGACCAGTTTCGCCGGAAAATCCGCCTGAGCGGCCCGCTGGATCAGGAGCAAAGGCAACGTTTGCTTGAGATTGCGGACAAGTGCCCGGTTCACCGGACGCTCGAAGGCTCGGCCCACATAACGACCGAGCTTCTTTCATAAGAAAGGCCGCCTGACAGGCGGCCTTTTGTTCCTTAGCGTCGCGGGCCCGGTCGATGAATGGGCGGGCGGGCAACCGGTGGGCGCGCCACAGGTGGGCGCGGGCGCGCGGGAGGTTTGGCCACAGGCGGTTTCGGACGCTCGGGGCGCACTGGTCGATCAGGCCGGTTGGGACGATCAACGTCAATATCCACATTAACGTCATGGTAATAGTCGTTCCACAGCATCGAGTCGTAAAACGGGTCATACCCGTACCCGACCCCGACCGTCACACCGTCACAGGCCGACAGCGTCAAAGTCGCGATCCCAAACCCCAGCGCAAGGGACATCCGTTTGATCAGTCTAACACTCATCGCTCCCTCCCTCACTGAAGTGCCCGGAACGACGCGAAAACGGCGTTAAGATCATCTGCATAACTCGGGTCCGCCCCGTCCCGCAGAATGGCAACTGCGATGGCAACCCGGCCTTGCGGAAGGTCAATGACGGTGGCGGAAAAGCTTACTCCCTTGCCGTCCCGGTGCCCGGTGCCCCGAAACACGCGGGCTGGCAACCCGCCAATACGGGTATCGCTGGTGCTGGTCGTCGTCGGGTCTTTGACCAGAAACTTGTCGATATCCTGCAAGTACCGGACGCCGCCCTGAATTGTTCCAACCCCCGAAGGTGATACGAAACCCATCCACACTGCGTCGTCTGTCACCGGCCGGAGCCCCATAACCCGCGCGACCGCGCGGGCATCGCCCAGTTCGGTATCCTCAATCTCGCGCGGGCCGCCGGTGCGAAGGATCCAGAAGTCGGGTACGTCAAACCGAAAAAGCGCTCGGCCTTCCTCGGTGTAGGTCACGGGTGTGTCAGCCAGTGCTGGTGCAGCTGCGCCGACGCAAAAAGCACCACAGAGGGCAAGTATCGAACGTGAAAACAAACGCATATCTCAATAACCTGATTATTTCCTTCCTTTCAGATTGAACAGTCAATGTGCTGTTTGTCCAGCATCGCTTGGCAGCAAGGTCAAGACGGGCATCAACCCCAACTGGCGGCATGATCCGGTGAGAACTAATGCGGGTACAAAACCTGCCTTGTAGCGGCACCCTGCCCGTCACTGCCACACCAAGTCCTTTGCAATACAGTTTCCCGAACCCGTCTGCTGCTGAAAAGCCCGAACAGACGGCAAGAATCAGGGCAAACCGTCTCATATGCGCTCTCGCATCTTGTTCCCTACCTCGCACGCGGCTAAACCCCGCGCCAACGCCTCATCCAATCTGCAAAAAGGTGCCGTCGCCTATGATTCCCCGTTATTCCCGCCCCGACATGGTCGCCATCTGGTCGCCTGAGACCAAGTTCCGCATCTGGTACGAGATCGAGGCGCACGCGTGCGACGCCATGGCGGATCTGGGCGTGATCCCGCGCGAAAATGCGGACGCTGTCTGGAAAGCCAAGGATGTGGAATTCGATGTCGCCCGCATCGACGAGATCGAGGCCGTCACCAAGCATGACGTTATCGCCTTCCTGACCCATCTTGCAGAGCATGTCGGCAGTGAAGAGGCGCGTTTTGTGCATCAGGGTATGACCAGCTCGGACGTGCTGGACACCTGTTTCAACGTACAGCTGACCCGCGCCGCCGACATCCTGATTGCCGATCTGGAAGGGCTTCTGGCCGCGCTCAAGCGCCGCGCGATGGAACATAAGAACACGGTTCGTATCGGACGCAGCCACGGCATCCACGCCGAACCGACAACCATGGGTCTGACCTTTGCCCGCTTCTACGCCGAGATGGACCGCAACCTGTCCCGGATGCGCGATGCGCGTGCGGAAATCGCCACCGGAGCGATCAGCGGTGCGGTTGGTACCTTTGCCAATATCGATCCCGCGGTCGAGGAACATGTCTGTGACAAGCTGGGGCTGGTGCCTGAGCCGATCAGCACGCAGGTCATTCCGCGCGACCGCCACGCGGCCTTCTTTGCCACGCTGGGCGTTATCGCCAGCAGCATCGAAAACATTGCCATCGAAATCCGCCACATGCAGCGGACCGAGGTGCTGGAGGGGGCTGAGTTCTTCTCGATGGGCCAGAAAGGCTCCTCGGCGATGCCGCACAAGAAAAATCCGGTGCTAACCGAAAACCTGACCGGTCTGGCGCGCATGGTCCGCGCGGCCGTAATACCGGCGATGGAGAATGTTGCGCTCTGGCACGAACGCGATATCTCGCATTCTTCGGTCGAGCGCATGATCGGTCCGGATGCCACGATCACGCTGGATTTTGCGCTGGCACGGCTAACAGGCGTGGTCGACAAGATGCTGATCTTCCCCGAGAACATGATCGAGAACATGAACAAGTTTCCCGGCCTTGTCATGAGTCAGCGGGTTCTGTTGGCACTGACACAAGCGGGCGTAAGCCGTGAGGACGCCTATGCCATGGTACAGCGCAACGCGTTGAAGGTTTGGGAACACCGCACCGACTTCAAGGAGGAACTGTTGGCGGATGCTGATGTAACTGCCGCACTCAGCCCTGCGGAGATCGAAGAGAAATTCGACCTCGGGTATCACACCAAGCATGTCGATACGATCTTTGCGCGCGTGTTTGGAGAATAACGGACATCTTTTCAGTCTGTTAGCCGGGGGTGCTCTGCCGCGTGCAGAGCACCCCCTTGCTTTTTGCCAGATCAACGGAAATGCGGTATCCTGCATGTGCTTTTTCCATACGAGGGAAACATCATGATCCGAACAATCCTAAGCGCATTGGCACTGGTTCTTGTGGCCTCGGCCGGGCTTGCCTGCGAGCAGCATTCCAAACAGACCCAATCCTGCGCTCCCGGTACGGCGTGGGATACTGAAACAAAAAGCTGCGCGAAATCTGTCAACAGCTGACAATTTTTGTCCAGTTCGTGAATAAAAGCGTCCGTTCCCCTGTTAGCTTTTTTGTAGATCGCACTATGATTTCAATAAGAGCCCCGAGAACGGAGTAAAGAAATGCGCCTTTTGTTAGCTTCTGCCCTTGCCTTGCAAGCCTTTGCCTTCGCGCCTGCTGTCCATGCTGCAGGTGGTGACAGCAGCAGCCCGCCGAAACCGACGAATACAACCAAGAAATGCCTGTTCGGCCGTGTATATGACGAAACCCGTGGAAAATGCGTCAAACCTGACAAGTCAAACCTGACAGATGATCAGCTGTATAATGCGGTCCGCGAACTGGCCTATGACGGGCAATACGGGCACGCTCAGGACATTCTGCGCATCATGGATCAGGACGACGATCGTGTCCTGACCTATTGGGGTTTCACCTATCGCAAGATGGGCGAGCTTGGACTGGCAAATGTCTTTTATCAAAACGCGATCAATGCCAACCCAGACAATCTTATGGCGCGCAGCTACATGGCGCAGGGGTTTGTGTCCGAAGGCCGAACCGATCTGGCGATCGAGCAATGGCGCGAAATAAAGGCCCGTGGCGGAGAAGGCACCTGGGCCGAGGCGTCGCTGCGTGAAGCGATCCGAACGGGTCTGACATACAGTTATTAAGGTTCAGGGTTATTTAACCCGACTCTCTCTAATCTGCCTGTGGTTCGAAAACTTTGGCTCCACAGGCAGATGCAAAACACCAACGCATTAATTCAAACGGTTCAAGGGGCTTCGGCTCCGTTTCCCGCAGGGGGTGGCGACAGCCCGCGCCTTGTTCCCCGGACTTTAACCAGCCGTCAGAAGGCGGCCGTCGTCGTGCGCCTGTTGTTGAACGAAGGCGCCGATCTTCCGTTGGAGGAGCTTCCCGACGACCTGCAAGAAAAACTGACACATCAATTGGGGGAAATGGGTCTTGTGGATCGCGTGACCCTGGGTGCCGTGGCACAGGAGTTCAGCGAAGCCCTGAACAATGTCGGTCTGGCCTTTCCACATGGGCTTGCCGGGGCCTTGGATGCCGTCAGTGGAAAAATCACACCCGCAACAGCGGCACGTTTGCGCAAAATTGCCGGAGTTCGTCAGATCGGTGATCCCTGGCAAAGGTTGCGCGACATTCCAGCCCATGACCTTGCGGCCATGGCACAGGCGGAAAGCACCGAAGTGGCCGCTGTGATGCTATCGAAAATGGATACGGCACAGGCGGCGCAGATGTTGGGCCACATGCCGGGTCCGGTGGCGAGGCGGATCACCTACGCAATCTCGAAAACAGCAAATGTCACACCCGAAGCGGTTGAGCGTATTGGCTGGTCACTGGCTGCTCAGCTGGATCAGCGGCCTGTTCAGGCCTTCAATGACGGTCCGGGCGCGCGGGTGGGTGCAATCCTGAACCAGTCTGCGTCCGCCACGCGCGACGACCTGCTGAACGCGCTGGATGAGGACGACGCTGATTTTGCCGATCTGGTGCGCCAGTCGATCTTTACCTTCGCCCATATCTCCAGCCGGATTTCGCCCCGTGATGTTCCAGCGATATTGCGGGAAGTCGATCAGCCTGTTCTGGTCGCGGCCCTGGCTGGTGCCGCCGCGGATGATGACAAGGCATCTGTCGAGTTTCTGCTGTCGAATATCTCCTCTCGTATGGCAGAAAACCTGCGCGAGGAAATCGCGGAACGCGGGCGGGTCAAGCAATCTGAGGCCGAAGATGCCATGACCCAGATTGTTGGGGCGGTTCGTGCCCTGTCTGACGCCGGAACAATTACGCTGATTGAAAAGGAAGAAGACGAAAGCACGGGTTGAGGCAGGAACAGGCGCTCCCACAAAATCGTTGGGGCGGCCATTTCGCTTGGGTGCTTGAGGTTACGGGTACCGGGTTGTATGTCTTAGGCAACATTTCGCAACACGCGGTGAGACACCTCCATGCCCGTCGAAAAGTCGGAGCTCAGCCGGTTTGAGCTTGGAAAATACTATGTCGCCAATCTGTTCCTGCAGGGAATCATCAGCGCTATGCGCCTGCTTCCTTATGAAAGGCGCATAGAGACCATGGGTGCAATCATGAAAACCCTTGCACCCGTCGTTGGATTTCGCACCCGCGTCCGCCGGAATCTAAAGCTCACCTGCCCTGAATTGTCTGACGTCGAGATCACAAAGATCTATCGTGACGTGTCGGATAATGCCGGTCGGGCAATAATGGAGCATTTCTCACCCGAAGGTTTTATCGAACGTCAGGTGAACGCCAAGATATCCGGGCCCGGTATTGCTGCATTTGACGCCGCGATCGCCGAAGGGCGCCCGGTGATGATGATCACGGCGCATTTCGGTCACTATCTGGCCGCACGCGTCGCCCTGCAGAAACACAGCGGCAAACCGATAGGATGCCTTTACCGGCGGATGGCCAATCCTTATTTCAACGACGCCTATGTCGAAGCTTTTTACAAAACCGGCGCGCCGATGTTCGAACAGGGGCGGCGCGGTATGGTCGAAATGGTCCGGTCACTCAAGAACGGTGGAATTATCGCTATCGTATCCGACCTGCATGCGTTGGGGGGCGAAGAGCTGACATTCTTCGGCAAGCCTGCCGTGACATCCGTGTTGAACGCAGAACTGGCCATCAAGTACAAGGCCGTACTTATACCGTGCTATGCCGTGCGCCAGCCTAATGGCATCGACTTTGAAATCATCCTGCATGATCCCGTTCCGCACACGGACCCAAAGACGATGACTCAGTTCACCAATGACGATCTGGAACAGATCGTGCGGCAGCATATGGGACAGTGGTTCTGGATCCATCGGCGCTGGAAAAGCTGGAACGGGCTTGGCGTCCAACCGGACAACCTGCCCTGATCACTTGGCCCATGTCGCGGCAACAATCGGCCCGTGACCGGCCCTTTGCACAAGCACGACGGCTGGCAAGTCTAGTTCCAGCTGCGCCGAGTAAGTCTGCGGTGTTTGCCCATCCCACTGGCCCGCAATCTGCCAGGTTTCGACAACATTGGCATAATCCAACTCCCGCCCGGCTAACTCTCCACGACGGATCGAGGCATGGCGCAGGGGCGAATACTGAACGATACGCACGTCATAGGTCTCACCTTCGGGCAATTCCACAGGTGTCACACTCACGGTCACTTCGTCTGCGTCTCGGGTCGCGGTCACCGCTGCCTCGGGGGCGGCCGTTAGATGCGCATCAATCAGACGGTCGAGCTCCTGAGCCTGAGCGCCGACGATATCGTGCTGACCATTTATGATCATCTGGGGCGTATAGATCATGGATTTTCCGTTTTCGCGGGCATAAGCCCGTTGCCGGAACGTGTGATCAGGATCGGCATATTCGTCCTTCCAGCCGATGTAATCCCAATAGTCGACATGCAGTGCCAGCCCGATGACATCGTCGCGTTTCGCCAGCTCATGCATGATCCGGTCCGCCGGCGGGCAAGATGAACACCCCTGTGAGGTGAACAGCTCAACCACCACAGGATCCTCACCGGACATGGATTGGGTGGCGAACAGGCAGGATACGAGGGCGGTCAAAGCAGCGGATTTGAACATAAAAACTCTCGGATTGAACGGGTGTTCTCTGGGATAGCCGTTTTGCCGCTCAACCGCCAATCAACGTTTCTTGAGGGCGGCTTCTGCAATTCGCCGCCTAAATGTGTGCAATGGTATACAAAATTGCAAATCCAGTGCTATTGAACCTTGAACCAACGGCTTGGGTGATGCAGATAACACTCAGCGATGCCCGAAATCCAAGCCATTTGAGAAGGGAGGCCACCAGATGCCCATTAAAGTCGGACAGGATACCGCCAAGACACGCCGCAGCCTGAACGTGAATGGCAGATCCATTTCCTACTATTCGATCCCCGCCGCGCAGCAGGCCGGTTTGGGTGATTTCTCCAACCTTCCTGCCGCGTTGAAAGTCGTGCTGGAAAACATGCTCCGATTTGAAGACAGCGGCTTTTCGGTCTCGGTCGATGACATTAAGGCATTTGCCGAATGGGGTGCCAATGGCGGCAAGAACCCGCGCGAGATTGCATACCGCCCTGCCCGCGTGCTGATGCAGGACTTCACCGGTGTTCCCGCGGTGGTCGATCTTGCCGCCATGCGCGACGGGATCAAAGGCCTGGGCGGTGACGCACAGAAGATCAACCCGCTGAACCCGGTCGATCTGGTTATCGACCACTCGGTCATGATCGACGAGTTCGGGAACCCGCGTGCGTTCCAGATGAACGTCGACCGCGAATACGAGCGCAACATGGAGCGCTATCAGTTCCTGAAATGGGGTCAGAACGCGTTCAACAATTTCCGCGTAGTGCCTCCCGGCACCGGTATCTGCCATCAGGTGAACCTGGAATATCTGGCGCAGACAGTCTGGACGGACACCGATCAGAACGGCGAAGAAGTTGCCTATCCCGACACGCTGGTTGGCACCGACAGCCACACCACCATGGTCAACGGCATGGCCGTTTTGGGGTGGGGCGTTGGCGGAATCGAGGCGGAGGCTGCAATGCTGGGTCAGCCGATCTCGATGCTGATCCCTGAGGTGATCGGTTTTGAGTTGACCGGCTCGATGGTCGAAGGCACCACCGGTACGGACCTTGTTCTGAAGGTTGTCGAATTGTTGCGCGCCAAGGGCGTGGTGGGCAAGTTCGTCGAGTTCTATGGCGAGGGGCTGGACCGCCTGCCGCTGGCTGACCGTGCAACCATTGCCAACATGGCGCCGGAATACGGCGCAACATGCGGCTTCTTCCCGATCGACGGCGAAACCCTTCGCTACATGCGCAACACCGGCCGCGACGAAGACCGCATCACGCTGGTCGAAGCCTACGCCAAGGAAAACGGGTTCTGGAGAGGCCCGGATTATGCACCGATCTACACCGACACTCTGTCGCTGGACATGGGCACAATCGTTCCAGCAATTTCAGGCCCGAAACGCCCGCAGGACTACGTCGCGCTGACCAACGCCAAGGCCGCTTTCACCAAGGAAATGAAAGAGACCTTCAAGCGCCCGATGGGCAAGGAAGTCGCGGTCAAGGGCGAAGACTACACCATGGAGTCGGGCAAGGTTGTAATTGCTTCGATCACCTCCTGCACCAACACGTCGAACCCTTACGTGATGATCGGTGCAGGCCTTGTGGCCCGCAAAGCCGCAGCGCTGGGTCTGAACCGCAAGCCTTGGGTCAAAACCTCGCTGGCGCCCGGTTCGCAGGTTGTATCGGCCTATCTTGAGGCCGCTGGACTGCAAGAAGATCTGGACAAGGTCGGTTTCAACCTTGTTGGGTACGGCTGCACCACCTGCATCGGCAACTCGGGCCCGATCCAGAAAGAAATCTCTGAAGCCATTTCCGAGGGCGATCTGGTCGCCACGTCGGTTCTGTCCGGCAACCGTAATTTCGAAGGCCGTATCTCACCGGATGTCCGCGCCAACTATCTGGCTTCGCCGCCGTTGGTTGTTGTCTATGCGCTGGCAGGTACGCTCGACATCGATCTGACGTCCGAACCTATCGGTCAGGACAAGAACGGCAACAACGTCTTCATGAAGGACATTTGGCCGACCCAAAGCGAAATCGCGGAACTGGTTGAAGCGACCGTAACCCGCGAAGCGTTCCAGTCGAAATATGCGGACGTCTTCAAGGGGGATGAGAAATGGCAAAGCGTAGAGGTTCCGCAACAGGAAACCTATGACTGGCCGCCAACGTCGACCTACATCCAGAACCCGCCCTATTTCCAGGGTATGGGGGCGGAACCGGGCACGATCTCGAATATCGAAGGCGCCAAAGTTCTGGCCATTCTGGGCGACATGGTGACCACCGACCATATCTCACCCGCGGGGTCATTCGCGGCAACGACGCCGGCGGGCAAATACCTGACCGACCGTCAGGTTCAACCGCGCGAATTCAACTCTTACGGCTCGCGACGGGGCAACCACGAAGTCATGATGCGTGGCACCTTTGCCAATATCCGCATCAAGAACGAGATGTTGGACGGAGTTGAGGGAGGCTATACCAAAGGTCCGGATGGCGAACAGACATCGATCTACGACGCCTCGATGGCCTATCAGGCCAATGGCACCCCGCTGGTCGTGTTTGGTGGCGAACAATACGGCGCGGGCTCAAGCCGTGACTGGGCGGCCAAGGGCACCGCACTGCTGGGTGTCAAAGCCGTGATTGCGGAAAGCTTTGAGCGGATCCACCGGTCTAATCTGGTTGGCATGGGCGTTATCCCGTTCGAATTCACCGGTGGAGATACCCGCATAACCCTGGGTCTGAAGGGGAACGAAACCGTCTCGATCCACGGTCTGGATACGGTCGAGCCGTTGCAGATCGTGCCCTGCACCATCACCTATGCAGATGGGGCTGAGACGACCATCCAGTTGAAATGCCGGATCGATACCGCGCCTGAGATCGAATACATCGAAAACGGCGGCGTGCTGCATTACGTGCTGAGAAATCTGGCGAAGGCTGGCTGACGAACGCAGCGGATAAGAAAGTTTTGAGGGCGCCTTCGGGCGTCCTTTCTTTTGCAAGGCTCTGCCTCGCGCTCCGAAGTTTTATTCAGCAGAAGAAGTTGGATATACGCGGCACTCTGAAAACAGGAGGTGGTTATGGAAAAGGTGGCGTTGGTAACAGGCGGGGCGCGGGGTATTGGACACGCCATCGTAGAGGAGTTGAGCCGCGACCATAGGGTGGCGTTCACTTGGTTGTCCACCAACCCTCCGGCGAGGCTATTGCGGGGGGAAGCTTTGGCGATCCGTTCGGATCTGACGGCTCCTGATCAACCTGCGGCGGTGATTGCGCAAGTGATGGAGCGGTTTGGACGACTTGATGTGATCGTGAACAATGCTGGGTTGGTTCGATCGACGCCAAAAGAGGAGTTCCAAGCGGAGGAGCATCGCGCCATTCTGGATATGAATCTGCTAGCCCCCGCTGCTTTGCTGGCTGCAGCTTTGCCACATTTGGAACGGGGCGCCGCCATTGTCAGTATCTCGTCGATGAATGCAGTGTTGCCGCCCCGTGATGCTGTCACTTATGGTGCCAGCAAGGCGGCTCTGAACCTGTGGACCCGTGCCATGGCCAAAGAGTTGGGGCCAAACGGGATACGCGTCAATGCTGTGGCCCCCGGTGCGATCAACATTCCTGAAGCGCCTCGTTCGGAAGAACTGACAGAACTTTTCGTGAAGGATACTGCGTTGGGCCGGGCCGGACGGCCCGAGGATATAGCCAAAGTGATCAGGTTTCTGGCGTCGGACGCGGCCTCGTTCATCACAGGTGAAGTTTTGTCCGTAACGGGAGGCTATCGTTTATGAACCGCCCGCAGCTTTCTCAAGCGCAGGCCGGATGGTGCTTGCAATGACACGCTGCGTAATCGGGCCAGCAAAGCGCAGAATGATCGTTCCGTCACCGTCGATCACGTAGGTCTCGGGAACGCCGTACAGACCCCAGTCAATCGCCATTCGGCCCTGTTCGTCGCGGCCCATGGCGGTGTACGGATCACCAAGGTCATCCAGGAAAGCCTCGGCATTGCTCAGCTTGTCTTTGTAGTTGATGCCGTAAACCGGGATGCCTTCAGCCGCCAGAGCCTCGAGGTTGGGGTGCTCGGCGCGGCATGGCGCGCACCAACTGGCCCAATAGTTGACCAGCTTGACCTCTCCGTTGCGCAGCGTTTCATCGTCGAAAAGGGTCTTTCCCGGAAACTCGGTGAGAACCACGGGCGGCGCCGGTTGCCCTTCGCGGGCCGAGGGCAAGGCGTTGGGATCTTCGCGAAACATGCCGATGCCTGCGAGAACCGCGAATGCGCCAAAAATCAGAGGCGGCGCAATCATCAGGGGCGAGATTTTAGCCATTGCGCGACATCCTCTGTTCGACCTTCTCCATTTCCGCACGCACCTTGCGCCCGCGCATCACGCTGAACGCAACCAGTGCCACGATAAGGGCAATGGAAACGGCATAAGACGACAAAACGGCGTCAGCATATTTTCCAAGATCGGGGATCATCCGCCTACCCTTTCCCGTGCCTGTAGCGCCTTGATACGACGGGCGCGAATTTCCGTTCCGGTGCGGTACAACACCAAGGCGATGAACAGCAGAACAAATCCGATGATGCAGGCCAGCAGGGGGTAGAAAAAGACATTGCTGACCTTCTCTTCCGTATCCGCCCCGGTAACGGCCCCCGCCCGCATGACCGATGCGCCCTGATGCAGGCCCTGATTCCAGAAATTCACCGCATACCGGCTGAGGATCGCAAAGACCGACCCCACCAGACACAGAACCGAGGTCAGGTCGGCTGCGGTATCCGGATCTTCGATAGCTTCCCACAAGGCGACATAGCCAAGGTAGAACAGAAACAGGATCAGGAACGATGTCAGGCGCGGATCCCAGGCCCACCATGTGCCCCACATGGGCTGTCCCCAGATGGCCCCCGTCAGCAGCGCTATCAGGGTCATTACGATCCCGATCGGTGCAGCAGCGCGTGCCGCAAGCGCGCTGACATGGTGGCGACGCACCAGCCAAACCAATGAGGTGGCAAGCATCATCAGCCAGCAATTGATCGCCATCAGGGCCGCCGGAACATGCAGATAGATGATCTTGACGGTCGACCCCTGCTTGTAGTCGTCCGGTGTAAAGAAAAAGCCCCATGTCAGACCGACAACGATGCAGATGGTCGAGACAATCCAGAAAAACGGCAGGACCCGTTCGCTGGTTTCAAGAAACTTGCGAGGGTTGGCATATTCCCAGAGGGCGTTGGCTTTGGCTGCGATTGACATGGGCCCTATCTAGTCCGAGTTGGGGTGGTTCTCAATTGACATCCATCAAACTTGTCGCGGTTCACCGCAGATTGATACGTAGCACGGCAGCGCTGGCAAAGGGCAACAATGCAATGGTCGCCGCCGTGATCCCGGCCAGCATCAGCAGTGGTGTCTGCACCTCCATCCCTGTTGCACCGCGTCGGGCAACTTCGGCCCCGAATATCAGGGTGGGGACGTAAAGCGGCAACACAAGAAGCGACAGCAATAGCCCGCCACGTTTCAGACCAACGGTCAGCGCAGCACCAAATGTCCCGATGACGCTCATGGCCGGGGTACCTATCAACAGCGAGATGACCAGCCAGAAGAACCCCGGCACCGGCAGGTTCAGAAGTACGCCCAGAAACGGCGCGGCCAGAACCAGCGGCAAACCAGTGGTCAGCCAATGGGCCAGCGCCTTGACTGTGACAACCGATTCAAGCGGCAGCGGTGCCGTGGCCAGCAGATCGAGCGAGCCGTCTTCCCAGTCCAGTGCCAGCAGGCGGTCAAGCGACAGAAGGCAAGCCAGCAAGGCCCCCAGCCAGAGCACACCGGGCGCAATCGTGGACAGAAGCGAGGATTGCGGCCCCACCGCAAATGGCACCATCACAGTCACGATCAGGAAAAAGGCCAGACCCAGCCCAAACCCGCCGCCCGCGCGGAAAGCCAGTTTCAGGTCGCGCAGCAACAGGGCGATCACAGGAAACCTCCGTCGAAATCGTCGATGGGTTTGGGTTTGGCCTTGTTCGGACCGACGTCCAGAACCTCGCCATCTAGGCCAAGGTCGATATGGGTGGCGATCAGGGCTGACCCACCCTGCCCCAGATGTGCCCGCACAGCGTCGGCAAACATTTGCACAGCGTTTCTGTCCAGCGAGACGGTCGGCTCGTCCAGCATCCAGATCGGCCGCCCTGTGACCAGCATCCGCGCCAGCCCCAGACGCCGTTTCTGACCTGCCGACAGGTTGCCGGCGTGACGGTCGGCGAGTTCGTTCAGGTCAAATGCGTCCAGCGCCGGCTGGATGTCATATGTGCCAAAGACCGAGGCCCAGAATGTCAGGTTTTCCGTCACTGACAGCGTCGGTTTGAGCCCGTCTGAATGGGACGCGTAGGCGATCTGGTCATCGGCCCCTTCGATCTTGCCTTCCAGCGGAGGCTGCAAGCCAGCCAACGTACGCAGTAGGGTCGTTTTGCCAATACCATTCGGGCCGCGCAGGATCAGAGCTTTGCCCGGCGGCAGCTGAAAGCTGAGGCCCTCAAGGACGGGAACACCGCCACGGGTGATCGACAGATCTGTTACAGTCAAAGTCATGAGACCCGCTTAACGGATTGTCAGCAGGGGCAAAAGGCGAGATTTGCCGCAGGATGCCAGCGCACCACCGCTGCCTCATGTCGGAGTGAGGGGCCAGCCCCTCACACTCCCCGGGATATTTTCGGCCAGATGAAGAGGATCCCGTCAGACAGGGATCAGCGCGAGTGCAATACGACGGCCTTCAGCGAGCAGCACGTTGTAGGTGCGACAGGCGGCAGGGGAGTTCATGATTTCGACACCAAGTCCGGCATTCTCCAGCTCAACCCTCAGGGATTGAGGGATGTGGGCCATGTCCGCGCCCGTACCGATGAGCAGGACGTCGATCCTGCCCACCAATTCCAGAAGGGGGTGTCGGTCGTCAAAACCGCCCCACTCTGCAGGGCCTGCCGGGCCTGTCAGGATAGCGCCGTGGAAGACATCACCGCCAATTCGGAAAAAACCGGGGCCATAACCGTCTACGGGTTTGGCATCTGTAAAAGTAATCTGATTCAGACGCATGATGTCCCTTCTTCAATCCAGAAGCGGCAGCCCGGAAATGACGGCGATCAGGATGACCGAATAGGCCGCAAGGCGGTAGATCCGTTCGAGTCTCGGGTCGAACAGTGCTTTGCCGATAAGCGTAGTGATCAGATAAGGCACGCACAGCAGCAGGACAATCCATAGGATCGACAAATCTGCGGCACCGCTGATGAGGATGTTGAAAACGATGACAACGTCCAGCAATGCCAGAAATATGATGGTGTTGGCGCGAATCTTGCGCACGTCGGTGGAACTGGCCAGATAGAACACGATGACAACCGGACCGGTCAGCCCGGTCATGCCGCCGATAATGCCTGCGCTGCCGCCGATGGCGAGACGTCCGGGTAGTCCCAGTTTCCCCTCCCATCGCCAGCCGGTAACCACGGCCAGCAGGGTCAGACCGGTGATGCCACAGACAACCCAGCGCAACGCAACCGAGTCCACCTGCACCATGATCCACAGCCCCAGCGGCACGGTTACGGTTGCAGCAAAGCCCAGAGTGCTGATTTCGACCTTGTCGCAATCCCGCCACGCCTGAGGCGCCAAGGCAAATGTTGATGCGATTCCGGTGGCGGCCATCAGAAAGACCACATCTGCAATAGGCAGGAACTGGGTCGCCACCGGCACAAAGATCATCGCGGTGCCAAAACCTGTGAAGCCGCGGACAAGTCCCGCGGCTCCGATAGTCAGGATCAGCCAAGTGAGGCCCGGCAGGGCCAGGGCCTGTTGCAGGGCCTCAGGCATCAATATTGGCAAACTGGTTGCCCGCCGTGTTCGACGGTTTGGACCAGTCGCGCTTGACCCCCAGCCAAAGCAGGATGGTCGAAGCCACGAAGACCGACGAATAGGTCCCGACGACGACACCCCAGATCATCGCGAAGACGAATCCGCGGATGACGTCCCCGCCCAGCAGATAAAGCGAGATCAGCGCCAGCAAAGTTGTGACCGAGGTCATCACCGTCCGGCTCAGGGTTTCGTTGATCGATAAGTTCAGAACCTCTTTCAGATCTTTCTGTTTATATTTCCGCAGGTTCTCGCGCACCCGGTCGAAGACGACCACGGTGTCGTTCAGCGAATAGCCGACGATGGTCAACAACGCCGCGATGATCGCCAGATCAAAGCGGATTTGCAGTTCCGAGAAGATGCCAATGGTCAGGATCACGTCGTGCACCAATGCGGCAACCGCCCCAAGTGCAAACTGCCATTCAAAACGCAGCCAGATGTAGACAAGAACGGCACCGATGGCCAAGACAACCGCGATAACGGCCGTCTGAATCAGCTCACCCGACACTTTTGGACCAACGGATTCGACACTTTCAAACGGCAGTTTGAGTCCGGGGTCTGCGGCAGCCAGCGCTTCGCCGACCTGGGTGATCACGTCTGCTGTGACCGCTTCGGCGTCTTCCTGAGCCTGAATACGGATCATTGCGACATTTTCATCGGGACCGAAGCTTGGATCAAAAATCTCGGTGATGGTGACGTCACCCAGTTGCAGCGGAGACAAAGCATCGCGGTAAACACCCACGTCGATTTCTTGTGCGCTTTGGGTCCGAATCGTGGTTCCACCGCGGAAATCGATGCCGAAGTTCAGCCCCTGCAGCAGAAATGAGGAGAACGCAATCACCATCATCAGGCCGGAGATTCCAAGCCAGATTTTCCAGCGATTGAAAAAGTCGAACGAGGTGCTTTGGGGTACGAGTTTCAGTCTCATGTCAAACCTCGATCGTTTTTGGTCGGCGGCGTTCGAACCACATGACAACCATCAGGCGCGTCACGAAGATCGCGGTGAAGACCGATGTCAGGATACCCAGGCCCAGAGTGATCGCGAACCCGCGCACAGGGCCGCTGCCCATGGCAAACAGGATAACGGCGGTAATGAAGGTGGTTATGTTGGCATCCAGAATAGCCGACAGCGCCTTTTCATAACCCAGATCGATGGCGCGGGCTGGACCTCTGGCGGATTTCAGTTCTTCGCGGATGCGTTCAAAGATCAGTACGTTGGCATCCACCGCCATACCGACCGTCAGAACGATCCCTGCAATCCCCGGCAGAGTCAGGGTTGCGCCGATCAGGGACAGCAAACCGAACAACAGGCCCACGTTTATGATCAGCGCGATGTTGGCGAAGACACCGAACAGGCCATAGCTGAGCGCCATGAATACCAGCACGGCGACAAAGGCCACGATTGTGGCAACTTTGCCTGCGTCGATACTATCTTGCCCCAGTTCGGGCCCGATGGTGCGTTCTTCCAGGAATTCCAGCCCTGCAGGCAAAGCACCTGCACGCAACAGGACGGCCAGATTGGTGCTTTCCTCAACGGTGAAATTACCGGTGATGATACCCGATCCGCCTGGGATATGGCTTTGGATCACGGGGGCCGAGATCACTTCGTCATCCAGAACGATTGCAAAGGGTGCGCCGATATTGTCACGGGTATAATCCCCGAACTTGCGTGCCCCGGATGTGTTGAATCGGAAGCTGACCGCAGGGCGGCCGTTCTGATCGAAGGATGGCTGCGCGTCGACCAGTTCCTCTCCTGTCACGACCGGAGCGGATTCGATGGTGTAATAAACGCCGTTTTCGTCAATCGACGGCACGATTTTTTCGCCGACGCCTGCAACGGCATCCGGATCGGTTCCGCGCCCGACAACCGGGTTGAAGGTCAACTGTGCTGTTGTTCCGATAATTTCCTTCAGTTCACCCGCACTGCCGATACCCGGCACCTGAATTAAGATACGATCCGTCCCCTGACGCTGAATTGTGGGCTCACGTGTACCGACTTCGTCGATCCGGCGGCGGATGATTTCCAACGCCTGACGCACCGTGCGGTCATCCGAGGCCAGTTTTTCTGCTTCGGACAGTTGAACAACAATTGTGTCACCATCCGCGCGGGCTTCGATATCTGTGGCTCCTACACCTGTCAGGGTCTGCACTTGCCGGGCCAGACCGCGGACAACCTCCAATGCCTGTGGCATTCCTTCGGGCTGGCTAATGCGCACGCGAATCTCATCCGCAGCCGAGTCCTGACGGCGGATGGTTCCCACCGTGGCACGTTCATCGCGCAGGGCGTCGCGGATTTCCGGCCACATCGCCTCCATCCGGGAGCCGTAGACGTCTTGTACTTGTACTTCGGCCAGCAAATGCGCGCCGCCGCGCAGGTCGAGGCCAAGATTGACCAGGGATGACGGCAACCAACTCGGCCATTGCGCGGCTTCAGCCTGCATCTGGGGTGTGTCGTTGCCCAACTCGATCGCGGCCTTGGCGTCGTTGGATTGTTCGACCCGCGTGTAAAATGCGTTTGGCAGGGCCATGAGCAGGCCGGTCACGCAGACCAGCCAGATCAGAACCCGCTTCCAGGTATCAAATTGCAGCATTAACCTGCCTTTTCAAGGAATTGTCGCGCGAAGTTACTTCGCCGGCTCAGTCTTGTTCAGAACCTGGGCGATGGTCGATTTGACCACGCGAATCTTGACGCCCTCGGCGATTTCGACCTCGATCTCGTTATCGCCTTCCTTGACCTTCGATACCTTGCCGATCACGCCCCCCTGAGTGATCACCTGATCACCGCGACGCACGGCATCAACCATGGCCTGATGTTCCTTCATCTTCTTTTGCTGCGGACGGATCAGCAGGAAATACATGATCGCAAAGATTAGGATCAGCGGGAGAAACTGGGCGATTGCGCCACCATCCATGGGACATTCCTTTGTTCTAGTCTTGCGGCACAGTTCCGCAAATTTGGGCGGAACCTATGCTTTGAAATGTCGGTTTGCAAGCAAAGGCGGTCATGTAACCCACCTGAAAACGGGCATGTCCCGGCAACGACGGGCAAACCGTTGCAGATATGCCCTAGGAACATAACCAATACCGGGTATAGTTTATCCGAAGGGGGACACATGACACGGCCACTCAAACCTTTCCTTTCGTTGCTTTATTTACTGACTGCCCTGTCGGTGAGCGTGTGGCTGTCCAGTGCGGCCTTGTCGCAGGAAGCACCCGCGGAATCCCCCCTGTCCGAGACTGCGGGATCGGACACGTTCATGGCCCCGGTCATAGTAGACGGGGACATTCTGTTTCAGGTGCGCGGATCAAGCGCCCTGCCTGCTCCGGAGCGCGCCGAGGGCGTACAGGACAAGATCATTGCGGTTGCGGAAGCGTCGGAAGCACCTTTGGTCGAGATCACCTATGAAGAGACCGAGTTTGGCACCTGGATTCTGGCCGATGGTCAAAGAATCTCGATCGTTACCAAAGCTGACGCTGAACTGGATCAGATGGAACTAAGTGTTCTGAGCGTTTTGCATGGCAATGCGATCAAACAATCCATTGAGGCGTACCGAGCCAACCGAACCGATCAGGCGCGCGTTTCCGGTGCTATCGAAGCGGCTGCCTGGACGTTGGGATTTGCCCTGTTTGTTGTCACTATCCTGTGGCTGCACCGTCGGATCAGGCGTCGCACATTGAAGCTGGTAAAGCGCTATTTAAAGGATGTCGAAACGGCGACAGCCAAAAGTGTTCAGGCCGAAGCAATCGCGGCCCTTATCCGCTATGGTCTGAACTTCGTGCTGCTGATCATCTTCTTTCTCGGTTTCTACTATTACCTGTCCTTTGTTCTTTTGGCTTTTGCGGAAACCAGATATTTCGCACAGCTTCTGCTGACCTATCTGACAGAGCCCGTGCTGCTTATCTTCCGGGGCATCCTCAGCTATATCCCCAATCTGATCATGCTGGGCCTGATCACATGGGTGACGTTGTACATCATCAAAGGGCTGCGCGTGTTCTTTGATGCGGTCGAAGCCGGTTCGTTCGAAATGGGTGATTTCGAGAAACACTGGGTCAACCCGACGTTCAACATCGCCCGTGTCGTCGTTATTTTGATCGCGCTGGTGTTTGCGGTTCCCTATATTCCGGGCTCAGATTCTGCCGCGTTCCAGGGGTTGACCATTCTGGTTGGCGCCATGCTGTCTTTAGGCGCGAATTCAGTCGTGTCCAACATGCTGGCCGGGCTGTTTGTGATTTACCGCAGGTCTACCTCGATCGGTGACCGTATCCAGATCGGGGACCACATCGGCGATGTGGTTCAGATTAAACTGATGGAGACCCACCTGAAGTCGATCAAGAACGAGCTGATCTCGATCCCCAATGCACAATTGATGAACTCAGATGTCGTTAACTTTTCAAAGAAAACCAATGGTGACGGACTATTACTGCACACGACAGTCGGCATCGGCTACGAAGAACCCCCTGAGAAGGTAGAGGCGATGCTG
Source organism: Ruegeria sp. AE3 (assembly GCF_056542225.1). Taxonomy (NCBI): domain Bacteria; kingdom Pseudomonadati; phylum Pseudomonadota; class Alphaproteobacteria; order Rhodobacterales; family Roseobacteraceae; genus Ruegeria; species Ruegeria sp. AE3. The sequence goes on from NZ_JBQFZL010000001.1 coordinate 1,206,923, forward strand.
ATCGAGGCCGCCAACCGCACCAAAGGTATCAAGGTCAATCCCGAACCTTTTGTGTTGTGGACCGCGTTGGCCGATTACGCGATCAATTATCAGATCAACGGCTACACCACCCGTGGCAGCATCATCCCCAAAATCCGCTCGGACCTGCATCGAAACATTGTCGCTGTATTTAACGAGAACAATGTGCAGATCATGACGCCTTCTTATGTGGCTGACCCGCCCGAGCCAAAAATACCGGCCGGGGCATGGGATGGCCACCTGACGCATGAAACCCACGAAGACGCTGATAAGTCGTAACCGGTGCTACACCCTGCCCTGCAGATGGTGCATAAGCGGGTTCAGTGATTCACGCATTCAAGGATCTGAGACATGCACGACATCCGCGCCATTCGCGAAAACCCTGCCGCCTTTGACGCCGCCCTAGCGCGCCGTGGGGACGCGCCGGTGTCGTCAGATCTGCTGAGGCTGGACGAAAGCCGGCGTGCCAAGATTCTGGCCGCCGAAACCGCGCAGGCCGAACAAAACAAGGCCAGCAAGGAAGTCGGCGCTGCTAAGGGACGCGGCGACGAGGCTGAATTCGAACGCCTGCGCGCGCTTGTCGCCGAGAAAAAGGCCGAAGTCGCCCGGATGCAGACCGAGGCCAAGGATCTGGATGCCTTGCTGACCGATCAACTGGCCCGCATCGCCAACCTGCCCGCCGATGACGTGCCGCAAGGCGCGGACGAAAACGACAATGTCGAAGTCAACCGCTGGGGCACCCCGCGCGATTTCAGCTATGCACCGAAAGAGCATTACGACATTCCCGCCGTCGCAGCCGCAATGGATTTCGAAACCGCCGCCAAAACCAGCGGCAGCCGATTTGTGAACCTGTCCAAGGGGGTTGCCCGCATCCACCGCGCGCTGGCCCAGTTCATGTTGGACACACATATCGACAAGAACGGTCTGACAGAAATGCAGACACCGGTTCTGGTCCGGGATGAGGCGATGTATGGCACTGATAAATTGCCTAAATTCGGCGACGACAGTTATCAGACGACCAATGGCTGGTGGCTGATCCCGACCTCCGAGGTTACGCTGACCTATTCAGTGGCTGGTGACATTCTTGAAGAGGCTGCCCTGCCCATCCGTATGACCGCCCATACCGTCTGTTTCAGGTCCGAGGCCGGAAGTGCGGGCAAGGACACCGCAGGGATGCTGCGCCAGCACCAGTTCGAAAAGGTCGAGATGGTCTCGATCACCCATCCCGACGCGTCAGATGACGAGCAAAAGCGCATGTTGCGCTGCGCCGAGGATTTGCTGGAACAGTTGGGTATTCCCTATCGAACCGTAGTTCTGTGCACCGGTGATATGGGCTTTGGCGCGCGCCGCACCTATGACATCGAAGCGTGGCTGCCCGGACAGGACACCTATCGCGAGATCAGTTCGGTCTCGACCACAGGCGCGTTTCAGGCACGCCGGATGAACGCCCGTTTTCGTCCTGAAAGTGGTGGCAAACCTGAATTTGTTCATACTCTGAACGGTTCCGGTCTGGCTGTTGGGCGTTGCCTGATCGCTGTTCTGGAGAATGGGCAGAATGAAGACGGAACTGTTTCGCTGCCCGAGGTACTTGGCCCCTATCTGGGCGGCAAGCTGACCCTGCAATCGGACGGTTCTTTGGCCTGACAAACATAACCGGCGCCGTCGGGCACCGGTAAGGACATCAGCAGAAGGCGAAGAAGTTTACTTCTTCGCTTTTTTCTTGTCCTTCTTCTTTCCGCCTTTCTTGCCGTCCTTCTTTTTCCCGTCCTTCTTGGACTTTTTGTCCTTGCTGGATTTGGCTTTCACTTTGTCCTTCGCCTTTGAAAAGGCGGCTTCCATCTCTTTACGCTTCTTCGCGGCTTTTTCAGCCTTGGCCTTGGCTTTGGCCTTTTTCTTTTCCGCAGCTTCGGCTTTTTCGGCCGCTGCTTTTTCTTCTGCCGCCTTGCGTGCGGCTTCCTCGACCCGTTTCTCGGCTGCGGCTGCGGCGATTGTTTTGCGGGACGCGGCTTTGCGTGCGGAAGGCCTGCGTACCGCCGGAGTCCGGGCCGCAGTTCGGCGTGTTGTTGGCTTCGCAGCAACCGGATTTGCAGCAACGGCTTCTTTGGCAGATGCAATCAAAACCAACGCGCGCGCCTCACCGATCCGAGGGACCTTGACCAAATCAGCAGGAGCGGCCTTGGCTATTGCCTCGGCGGTCTTGAAGCCATTGGCAACAAGGGCCTGGCCAAGCGCCTCCCCTACACCTTTTATTTCGGTCACTGCGGTCATTATGGGTCCTTTCTGTGTCGTTCTATAACTTCGTATATGCACCGGATATACGAAGCAGCAAGCAGCGTAGTGATAACCCCTGTTCTGCCAGCTTAGTTATGGGCAAGACTAGCGGCTCGGTTGTCTCTCGGAAAGGGTACAAGGCGCTTGGCATCTTCGTCCCATAGCTTCAGGTTCAATGCGGCCACGGCCTCGGGAAACTTAATCCGGCGCGGGGTGTATTCCGGCGGCAGGTTATAATGGCAGGCACGCAGGCGATATGATGGGATACGCGCGTTGAAATGGTGGATGTCGTGCAACGTGATGCAGGCCACAGCCATATCGAACCACCATCCGAAATCCAGTGCGGATGATCCCTCAAGCGCTGCTGTCTGAGGGTTCAGATCGGGGCGGCGATCCCAATAGGTATCTTCGAAGTTGTGCTGAAGATAAACAAGGAAGACGCCCAGCATTCCACCCAAAAAGGAAAACACCAACCAGACCCAAATGCCGGTCATACCCGCAATCAGATACAACAATCCTAGAAACACGATGATCGACAGGTTGTGCAACACCACACCTTTAGCGCCAAAACGCACCGTGTTCTTGGGCCAACGGTATCGGATGAAGTAGGTGAACAACGCGCCGACCGGAACCAGGATGAACGGATTGCGATACAGCCTGTAAAACAAACGCGTTTTCCAATCAGCCGCATTCCACTCTCGCAGAGTCATCGTATGAATTTCACCTGTCTCGCGATGTTCAAGATTTCCGATGCCCGCATGGTGCAGATTGTGGTTCTGCTTCATCACCTCGAACGGGGCGAAAGTGAAGGGAGACAGGCCATGCCCTGCCCATTCGTTTTGAATCCGTGTTTCAAACAGAGAGTGATGCCCGCAATCATGTTGCAGCACATAAAGCCGTACTGCGGCAAAGGCGAACACGATCCCGGCGGGTATCATGATGTACCAGCGATCAACAAAGGTGATCGCAAGGGTCAGCGACGCAAAATACACCGCAAATGTGCCAAAATAACTTGCCGCGGCCAATCTGTTGTCCTGCACCGCGTAATGTCTTGTATATTCCCTCAAATCCATCCAGCCGTCTCCTTACGATGGCCGTTCAGTTTTCTGTTCAAATCTAGGTGCGGCTAGTCCGCATGCAAGCAGTGCGTGCCCAAACAAATGCACACGCATGAATGCTAGCGCGGAGAACAGAAACTGTCACGCCCCCGTGAGGTAAGATGCTGAAAATTGGCGCAGTTACGCGCGGCCCTTGAGATGCTTGGCCAGCGCGCCCGCATTTTTCTTGCGCCGACCCTTATATGGGTTCTTGTCGCCCTGCCCGCGCAGCGTCAGGCGGATTGGGGTGCCAGGCATGTCAAAGTCCTGACGCAACCCGTTGACCAGATAGCGGGTATAGCTTTCGGGCATCTTATCGGGATGAGAACACATCACAACAAAACCCGGCGGCCGCGTTTTCGCCTGGGTCATATAGCGCAGCTTGATGCGGCGGCCCTGTGGGGCTGGCGGCGGGTGTTGTTCCAGCATGGCAGTCAGCCACCGATTCAACGCCGCGGTTGGCACACGGCGGTTCCAGACGTCATGGGCGCGCAGGATGGCGGCGCGCAATCTCTCAAGCCCGCGACCCGTTTTCGCCGAGACGGTAACCAGAGGGGCCCCGCGCAGCTGCGGCAGCAAGCGATCAAAGGCATCTTTCAGTTCCCGCAGCTTTTCCTGCTTGTTTTCCTCGACGTCCCACTTGTTTACGGCAACAACAACAGCCCGGCCTTCGCGTTCGGCCAAATCGGCAATTCTCAGGTCCTGTTGTTCAAACGGAATGGCCGCGTCCAGAAGTACGACGACAACCTCGGCAAACTTCACCGCGCGCAGACCGTCTGACACCGAAAGCTTTTCCAGCTTTTCCTGTACTTTTGCTTTCTTGCGCATTCCTGCTGTGTCAAAGATCCGCATCGGAATGCTTTCTCCGTCCGGGTCGGCCCAATCGATCCGCAAGCTGATAGCGTCACGGGTGATCCCGGCCTCAGGCCCGGTCAACAGGCGGTCTTCGCCGATGATCTTGTTGATCAGCGTGGATTTGCCCGCATTCGGACGGCCAACCACGGCCACCTGCAACGGCTTGGCAGAGGTGATCAGGGGCATTTCGCCCTCACCGTCTTCATCCAGCTCAATATCAGTTTTTGGGGCTTCTTCGACCTGCTTTTCCTCGGCTGCATCGGCCAAAGGCATAAGCCGAGCATAAAGATCTGTCATCCCTTCGCCATGTTCACCAGAAAGACGCACAGGTTCACCCAGACCCAGATTGTATGCCTCGAGCACCCCGGCATCCGCTGCGCTGCCTTCGGCCTTGTTGGCCGCAAGGATTACATGCTTGGACCGTTTGCGCAGGATTTCTGCAAACATCTCATCCGTGGGCGTCAGCCCGACCCGCGCATCGATCATGAACAGGCAGACATCGGCCATGTCTACCGCGCGTTCGGTCAGACGGCGCATCCGGCCCTGCAAACTGTCATCTGTCGCGTCTTCAAGTCCGGCCGTATCGATCACAGTAAAGCGCAGATCGCCCAGACGCCCTTCGCCCTCGCGCAAGTCACGCGTCACACCAGGCTGGTCGTCGACCAGCGCCAGACGTTTGCCTACGAGGCGGTTGAACAATGTGGATTTGCCCACGTTCGGGCGCCCCACGATGGCGAGGGTCAGCGACATGATACTCTACTTTCAAGACTCAAGTTGCGCCCTTTAACGCATCTTGCCGTCAACGGAAAGCGTGTAGATCACCTTTGGTCGAAACAACATACAGCGTCTGCCCGGCCACGACAGGGGATGCTGTCGCGCCTCCGGGAACCTCAGCCTGATGAACCAGTGTTCCGTCAACTGGATTGAAGAACCGCAGAAACCCGTCGTTGGACGCAACCACAATACGACCCCCGGCCAGAATTGGGCCGTAATGCGCAAAGATCGGTCCCCGGCGGCCACGCTTGTCCTTGACGAAGCCCGGCAGATCCTGCGCCCAGATGACAGACCCGTCCGCCGCGTTCAGACGCACCAGCTGGCTGCGATCACTGATCAGGAAGATGCTGTTGCCCGCAGGCCAGACCGTATCGACCGCACCTTCGTCTGCTGTCCACCGGCGCTCACCGGAAGCGGCATCAAATGCGACGGTCCGGCCCGAGTGATTGCCGATGTAGATACTGTTGCCGACAACCATCGGACCGCCAGTCACATCGACGATTTGCGCCGCGGCGCGCCCGCGACGCCCCCCTGCAACAGACGCGTTCCAGCGGCGGATACCACCGCGGCGGAAAGTGGCCGCCACGTCACCCGAGCCAAAGGCAAATACCGCCAGATCAGATGCGATTGCAGGCGCAGGCGCACCCAGAACGTTCCCGACGCTGGGTGTGCCTTCGAATTGCCAGGCTATGCGTCCGTCCTTGGTGTTTACAGCCCAGCCGGTTTCGTCTCCGGCCACCACGTATAACAGGCCATCATTCACCAGCGGGGCGCCGCTGCCGGTCGCTTCCAGGCGTTTTTGCCAGCGCACGGCACCCGATTTGGCGTCCAGCGCGGTCAGCCGACCGAACCCTGACGACACATAAAGGACGCCGTCGGCATAAGCCAAACCACCCCCTGTTGCATCCGAGTCGCCATCACTTGGCGGGATCAGATCGGTTTCCCATGCCAACTGCCCCTGCTGGGTGACCGCTGAAACCGTCGCCCCTGAATCCAGTGTAAAGATCAATCCGCCCGCAACCACCGGCTCGGCAGTTATGCGTTGCTTGCGCGAGTCGCCCTGCCCGATCGAAACAGACCAGATCCGTTGTGGTGTTGCGCGCAAAGCAGCATGCGTGGTTCGGTATGCGGACGTTCCCGGACTTTGTGACCAGTTGGCGTTGACCTGTTGCGCCGGCAGGCTGATCGGTTGCGAGCCGCGCTTTTCGACCGTTTCCAGATCTGAAACAGGGCGAATATCCTCGCGTTCACCGGGCAGAATGGCTTCGGGCGGCTCACAGGCCGCCAGTGCTGTCAAGGCCAGAGCCGCAAAAGGCAATCCCGTACGGGAAAAAAATCTTGTTACCATGATATTCCGAACTCGCCTGTCGTTAAGTCTTTTGTCCCGCCTGGTCAGCCTTGCTGCGCCACCAATGGTTCAGGTTCCCCACCCAAAGCAATGATCATTTGCGCCGCGCGCTGTTGCAGATCGATCCCAACCTCTGCATCCTGCCGCAGCGCCTGAAATCGATCCAGCGCAGCATCGACATTCCCCTCGGCCACGTCAATCAGGGCCAACTGCTCTTCCGCCAGCAGCCGCAGCGGCGCTCCGGGGGCCGCCAACGCCTCGAACTGTTGCCGCCGGTCGGCGGCAGGCAAGGTATCGCCTTGCAACAGCAGCGACTTGAAGCTTGCAATCGCGCGGTAAATCTCGGGCAGGTCGCCCTGAACGGCAACCGCGTTCAGGCTGGTGACCGCGTCTTCTCGGGATCCGGATTCGACCTGTGACGCAGACAACAACATGTCCAGCACGGCTTTCCCGCCCGGTGACATCGCCTCTGTCTGTGCAAGACCAGCAGCCCTTGCCGCCGGGTCATTTTCGGACAATGCAGCAAGAATCGTGTCACCCAATAGCTGAGCTTGCGCCGTGTCCCGCGCCTTGCGGTATTCATTGAAAGCGGCACCGCCGACGATCAACACGACGGCGACGACACCCACCCAGCCCCAGCGACGCAGCAACAGATAGATCCGGTCACGGCGCACCTCTTCGGTGACCTCATCAATGAAACTGTCTATATCGCTCATCCAAGCCCCCGGGCTGTCTATCTTGTATTAGTGCGCCATGTCATACCCCGGCACCAACGCCAAGCCAAGGGTCCGAATATGCGCATTTTCACCGCTTTGCTTCCCTCTTGCGAAAAAATGCAAACCGAACTATTCAGTTCAGTATGGAAAAGATGCCGAACAGACCCCATTTCATGGCGTGACAGCCCAAGTATTAATGGCGCAGATTCTTAGGAGAAACACTTTATGCGTTTGATTTCATTCATCAACGCCCTTCTCGTGATTGTTGCACTGTATTTTCTGGTGTTTGAACGTGACACCTTGTTCGCCTTTGCCGGACGCGGTGATGCCGTGGAAGCAACACAAGTCGAAGCCACGGAAACCGAAAACTCCGATATCTCTGCAGTGGGCGTTGTCGCCGTGCGCTCGCAAGCGCGCGAAATTGACAGCGCCGTGCTGCTGCGCGGGCAGACGAAGGCGAACCGGCAGGTCGAAGTGCTTTCGGAAACCACGTCCACCGTTGTCTCTGAGCCCAAACGCAAAGGTGCGTTTGTTGAGGCGGGCGATATATTATGCGAACTTGACCCCGGCACGCGCCCGGCACAACTGGCCGAGGCCATGGCGGGCAAGCTGGAAGCCCAAAGCCGCATTCCCGAAGCCGAAGCACGCCTGATAGAGGCACATGCGCTTGTGGCCGAGGCCGAGATCAATCTGACAGCCTCACGCAAGCTGGCTGAAACCGGATATGCGTCGGAAACCCGCCGGATTTCCAGCGAAGCTGTGATGAGCTCTGCAAAAGCAGGTGTGAAATCCGCCGAAGCCGGGCTGGAGGCCACGCGCGCGGGCATCGAAGCCGCCGCAGCAGCAGTCGAGGCCGCACAGCGAGAGATTGGCCGCCTGACCATCAAAGCCCCCTTCAAAGGTTTGCTGGAAAGCGACACCGCGGAACTGGGCAGCCTAATGCAACCCGGATCGCTTTGCGCGACTGTCATTCAACTGGACCCGATCAAGCTGGTCGGCTTCGTTCCCGAGACCGAGGTCAACCGGGTGCTTGTCGGGTCCGAGGCTTCGGCAACGCTTGTGACCGGTCGGCAATTGGGCGGTCGGGTCACGTTCCTCAGCCGGTCAGCGGACGAGACAACACGTACATTCGAGGTGGAAATCACCGTTCCGAACCCCGACTTGACCATTCGCGACGGTCAGACAGCCACCATCCTCATCGCGGCTGAAGGTACGAAAGCCCACCTGCTGCCGCAATCGGCGCTGACACTCAGCAACGAAGGTCAATTGGGTGTGCGCACAGTTGGTGCAGGCAATGTGGTTGATTTCATGCCGGTCCGCATTTTGCGCGACACAGCCGAAGGTGTCTGGATCGATGGCTTGCCGGAAACGGTTGATATCATTGTGGTCGGGCAGGAATTCGTGATCCGCGGTGTTACCGTTGCACCAACTTATCGGGAAGCCTCGCAATGACGGGTATCGTCGCATGGGCCGCAGGCAGGGCCCGAATGGTAATGGCGTTCATCGCCATTTCGCTGGTCGTAGGCGGCTTTGCCTATGTCTCGCTTCCGAAAGAGGGTGAGCCGGATATCGAAATCCCTGCCCTTTTCGTTTCGGTGCAGTTTCCCGGGATTTCAGCGGAAGACTCAGAAAACCTTTTGGTCAAGCCGATGGAGACCGAACTGGCGGATCTCGACGGGCTCAAGGAAATGACGTCGACTGCGGCCGAAGGTTATGCCGGGGTCGCGCTGGAGTTTGAATTTGGCTGGGACAAGACCTCGATCATGGCGGACGTGCGCGATGCCATGAACACGGCCCAGGCTGATTTTCCCGAAGGTGCGGAACAATACTCGCTGACGGAAATCAACTTTTCCGAGTTCCCGATCGTCATCGTCAATCTGACCGGTGCCGTTCCGGAACGCACAATGGCCCGTGTCGCCAAGGATTTGCAGGACGAGCTTGAGGCGCTGGATTCCGTTCTCGAAGCGGGTATCGCGGGCAATCGTGACGAGTTGCTTGAGGTCGTTATCGACCCATTGCGGCTTGAAGCATACAACGTGACCGCAGACGAGCTGATCAATGTCGTGCGAAACAATAACCAGCTGATCGCGGCAGGCGAGGTCGAAACTGCGCAGGGTACATTCTCGGTCAAGATTCCATCGTCGTTCAAAACGGCGCAGGATGTTTATGGCTTGCCGATCAAGGTCAATGGCGACCGGGTTGTAACGCTGGGTGAGCTTGCGCAGATCAACTACACATTTGAAGATCGCGAAGGTACCGCCCGCTTCAACGGCGAGGCGACCGTCGCGCTGCAAGTTGTCAAACGCAAGGGCTATAACCTGATCGACACCGTTACGCAGGTGAAAGAAACCATAGCCCAGGCCAAGACCAAATGGCCGCCCGAGCTTCAGGCCGCGGTCGAGCTTGGAACGTCGAACGACCAGAGCCGCATTGTCGGTTCGATGGTCAGCCAGCTTGAAGGCTCGGTTCTGACCGCAATCGCTCTGGTGATGATCGTGGTTCTGGCCTCTTTGGGTACGCGGGCCGCGCTTTTGGTGGGCTTTGCAATTCCGACCTCATTCCTGCTGTGTTTCGCATTTCTGGCGGTCATGGGCATCAGTATCTCGAACATTGTGATGTTCGGCCTCATTCTGGCCGTAGGGATGTTGGTCGACGGTGCCATCGTGGTCGTGGAATATGCTGACAAGAGAATAAAGGAAGGCGTCGGCCCGATGCATGCCTATGTTGAGGCGGCCCAACGCATGTTCTGGCCCATCGTATCCTCGACCGCGACGACGCTATGTGCCTTCCTGCCCATGCTCTTCTGGCCCGGTGTTCCGGGCGAATTCATGGGGATGTTGCCCGTCACGCTGATCTTTGTTCTGTCGGCGTCGCTGATTGTGGCGCTGATCTACCTGCCGGTCATGGGCGGTGTTTCGGGGCGTCTGAGCCGCGTTTTCGACCGGTCTTCGAACTGGCTCCGTGCGCGTACCCGGTGGTGGGTTCGGGCAGTGATGGTGCCCCCGTCGCTTTATATGATCTTCTTGGGTGCGATGCAGGTTCTGAACCCTGACTATCTACTGCCCGGAGGAGTGGTCGCTGGTGCCCTGCTGTTCCTGTTCGGGGCCTTTGCTGGGTCTGTAACACTGAGCGCGGCCAAGTTCGAACGGGCGGAAGAAAACCACGTCCACACCGCTGACGAACACACACCTTTCGGGCATGTGATCCGGTTCCTTGTCGGCAACCCGATCATGCCGATCGTGTCGCTGGCGGCAGTTTTCTCTGCCGTGTATTTTGTGACCTTCGTCTGGTTCCCACAGGAATCAAGAGGTGTCGAATTTTTCGTTGAAAGCGAACCGGAACAGGCAACAGCTTACGTCCGTGCCCGTGGCAACCTGTCACTGGCTGAAAAAGACAAGATGGTCCTGCAGGCCGAACAGATCATTGGATCTCATCCGGCGGTAATCAACGTCTTTTCCTTTGCCGGCGAAGGCGGTCTTGACCAGAATACCGGCGGCGCGCAGGCACCGGCGGACACGGTGGGGCGGGTCCAGTTTGAAATTATCCCATGGGAAGATCGTCCGAACGTTTCGGAATCCGCTTTGTGGGGATTGTTTGAGCGCCACTTTGTAGCACCCGAATATGATGGCGATTATGTAATCGGCGATCTTAACGCCAAACTGGCGACAATACCCGGTATCGTTGTTGAAATCCTGGCATTGGAACAGGGCCCGGCCTCGGCCAAACCGGTTCACCTGCGTATCAAGGGGGACGGTTGGGACGAATTGAGATCGGCCACCGTCGCCGCGCGCCAGGTCTTTGACGAAACGCCGGGGCTGATCAAAACCGAAGATACCCTGCCCCTGCCTGGTATCGATTGGCAGATCGATGTCGACGTGGCCAAAGCTGGTCGGTTCGGCGCTGATGTAGCCACTGTTGGTGCCATGGTGCAGCTTGTGACACGCGGCATCCTGTTGGGTGAGATGCGCCCAGACAATACGGATGAAGAGATCGAGATCCGTGTCCGATTGCCGGAAGAGGATCGCGTGCTGTCGACTTTGGATACGCTCAAGGTCCGCACTCCGGACGGGTTGGTTCCGCTGTCGAACTTCGTAACCCGGGAACCCGTGGCCAAACTGGCCCAGATCAACCGTGTCGACCAGCAACGTTACTATGACGTCAAAGCGGATGTTGAACCGGGGCTGAGCAAGGTTGTGACCAAAGGGCCGGACGGGAAAGAAGAACGTCTGGCTATAATGCGCGAAGTGACCGACGGCTACACTCCAACCGGCACCGTGTTGGACGGCGACGTAGGAAAGTCCTACGAACTGGTTCAACTGACCGGTGCAGAGAATATAGACAAGCTACGTAGCGTGATTGACGCGGGAGACGCGCAGTTCGCCCTGATCAACCCGAATGAGCGGATCGCAGTACTGACCGAATGGCTGGAAACCAGCCCCTTCGCCAACTCGATCAGCTGGCAATGGACCGGTGATCAGGAAGAACAGGAAGAATCCGGCGCATTTCTGGTGAATGCCTTCATGGGTGCTTTGGGGCTGATGTTCGTGATCCTGCTCGCCCAGTTCAACTCGTTCTACAATTCGGTGTTGGTGCTGTTGGCGGTTGTTCTTTCGACCACCGGGGTTCTGATCGGCATGATCGTGATGGAGCAACCCTTCTCGATCATCATGACCGGCACCGGTATCGTTGCTCTGGCAGGAATTGTGGTGAACAACAACATTGTTCTGATCGATACCTATCAGGAATACAGCGCCTATATGCCAAGGATCGAGGCAATCGTCCGTACCGCGGAATCGCGTATCCGCCCGGTTCTGCTGACTACGTTGACCACGATGGCAGGTCTGACCCCAATGATGTTTGGGCTTTCGCTGGACTTTATCAATGGCGGCTATTCCATCGACAGTCCCACCGCTCTGTGGTGGAAACAGCTGGCCACAGCGGTTGTCTTTGGTCTTGGCATCGCCACTGTTCTCACCCTGATCGTGACGCCGTCGCTTCTGGCGCTGCGTGTATGGGTAACGACTTACGCTGTCTGGCTCAGCCGCGGGCTTGCCCGTATGACCGCGGGGCGGTCCAGTAAGATCGCGCAGGACATGGCTATTGGTCGCTCGGCCCGCAAACTACAGGCGACCGAGATTGTGTGGGATGAGCCGCACCAATCCGAGACCGGTTTGCAAGACGAGCCCACGGATCAAATTCCTGGATCGCCGCTAAAAGCCGCAGAATAAGAATGAAAGGACCGGGATTTCCGGTCCTTTTCGTTTTCTGTCGTCACAGTCGGGACCAGGTCTGGTGCGCGCAAATCGAATGTTCACAGCCTTTGACCATGAGCTTGTCACCCTGCAACGTCATCTGCGGAACAGCATCAACGTCGATCAGGGGAACCCAGAACTCACCCCCGCCGTATTTTCCGCCGCCTTCGCTCGACACGTCCCAGAACAGCTTTTTCCCGATATTCGGCGTTTGAACTTCTTTGCCGGAAGAATCAAAAGCCGAAAGTATCGTGCCGCAGAACTTGTCCGCGCAGGCGGATATCTGGATATGCGAGATCAGGTTCTTTCGATCAGGTTCGGTCTTCCACACGCCCTCAATCGGGTCAGCTGCGACCATAGCCGGGAGAAGAACCACAACGGCTACAGATACTAAACGTCTTGCTAATCCATTGATCATGGCATCCACCCTCATGCATGGCGCATCCTAGCACATTCCGCAGGGCAAGATGAGCCCCTCACGCGGCCTCACTGTCGGATTGCTGGCGGTTCCACAGTTGAGCATATCGCCCGGACCGCGCCAACAGCTCGTCATGGGTGCCCTGTTCGATGATCTCGCCAGCTTCCAGAACCACGATCCGATCAGCCTCGGCAATGGTGCTGAGGCGATGGGCAATCGTGATCACGGTCCGCCCTTCCCCAGCGCGCGCCAGCGCATCCTTGATATCCTGTTCCGTGTCGGTATCCAGGGCCGAGGTCGCCTCGTCCAGCAACAGGATCGGGGGGTTCTTCAGCAATGTCCGCGCGATGCCAACCCGTTGCTTTTCGCCGCCGGACAGTTTCAAGCCGCGCTCACCCACCATGGTGTCGTATCCGTCAGGCAGCGAAGTGATGAAGTCATGAATCTGGGCGGCACGGGCTGCGGCCTCGACATCCTCCGGGGTGGCATCGTCGCGCCCATACGCAATGTTGTAGCGAATGGTGTCGTTAAACAGCACCGTATCCTGTGGCACAACGCCGATCGCGGCATGCAGGCTGGTTTGGGTCACATCCCGAACATCCTGCCCGTCGATCTTCAGCGCGCCTTTGGTCACGTCATAAAACCGGAACAACAGCCGCCCGATGGTCGATTTTCCAGACCCCGTCGCCCCTACGATCGCGACCGTCTGTCCGGCTGGAACCGTCAAGGAAACACCCTTGAGGATTTCCCTTTCAGGGTCATAACCAAAATGCACATCTTCAAGTGTGACCTCGCCACCATTGACCGCAAGGTCGGGTGCATCGGGGTGATCTATGACTTCGGCGGGTTGTTCGAGCAGATCAAACATCTGCCCCATATCAACCAGCGATTGCCTGATCTCGCGATAGACCGTCCCCAGGAAGTTCAATGGAACGGTAATCTGGATCATATACGCGTTGACCATGACAAAATCGCCCACGGTCAGGTTTCCATTCTGAACGCCAATTGCGGCCAGAACCATGACTCCGATCAGGCCGCAGGTGATCAGGAAGGATTGGCCAAAATTCAAGAACGCCAGCGAATAGGCGGTTTTCAGCGCCGCCCCGGCATAGGCTTTCATCGACACGTCGTAACGTGCAGTTTCGCGGGATTCCGCGTTGAAATACTTGACGGTTTCGAAGTTCAGCAAACTGTCAATGGCGCGCTGATTGGCTTCGGTGTCCTGATCGTTCATCTCACGCCGCAGCTTTACCCGCCATTCGGTCACGGCAAAAGTGAACCAGATATATAGGCCTATGGTGACGGCGACGACCACCAGATACCAGACGTCGAACAACCACATCAGTATGATCGCAACCAGCAACAGCTCAAGGATCAGCGGCCCGATTGAGAACAGCAGGAAGCGCAGCAGGAATTCCACGCCTTTGACGCCCCTCTCGATGATACGGCTCAGCCCGCCGGTGCGGCGCGAGACGTGATAGCGCATGGACAGGTTATGGATATGTCGGAACGTCTCCAGCGCCAGCGCCCGCAAGGCCCGCTGTCCAACAGGGGCAAAGGCGGCGTCCCGCAATTGCTGGAACCCAACCGTCATCATGCGCGCCACGCCGTAGGCAACCGTCACACCCACTGCGCCCAGCGCTAGCGGCGGCACGCCTTCACCTGCCAATGAGTCAACGGCGCCTTTGTAAAGGATCGGTGTATAAACCGCGATCAGTTTGGCCAGAACCAGCATCGCCATGGCAATAACCACGCGGCGCTTTACCCAAACCTCGTCCTGCGGCCAGAGGTAGGGCGCAACCTTGCGGATTGTGCGCCAGCCTGAACTGCGCCCGCCGCTCTGCACCCCGTCATTCGAGGCCATCGGAGATGTTCGTCTCATCACGTACCTTGTCTGCGGTCAGAGAAAGGCTCTGGCCCGCGACGGGCCAGCGCGTTGATTATTCCGGTATCGTAAAGATTTGCCCCGGATAGATCAGATCCGGGTCGCGGATCAAGTCGCGGTTGGCTTCGAACAGGCGCACATACAGGATGCCATCGCCAAAGCGGTCACGCGAGATCGCCCACAGCGTGTCGCCCCGCTGCACAGTGACCGACCGGATTGCCGGGGTGTCCTGCGCCGCCGTTCCGTCACCGCCACCTGATGCTGCTTCCAAAACTTCAACAGGCTCGCGCTTGAAGGGGGTTTCGACCCGGCTGAGGACCTTCCCGTCCGTGTTCACCGCGTCAACACGCAACGTGTAAACACCGGGGTCGATGCCGTCCAGATCACTCCGCCAGGATCCATCCTGTTCCGGAGCGAGGTCGGCAACCAGACGATTGTCCAGATACACCCTGATGGCCGCGCCGTCCTGTACTCGCCCGGTCAACTGGACATCACCGGTTTCAGAATACCCGATGGTATCCAGCGCGACCTGTTCCGGCGGGGTATCCCGAACCACGGGCGGCTGCACGAGCTCAACGCCTTCTTCGCCCGACCGCAGTACCGCGATCTGCTGACCAGTTTCAGTTGTCTCTACTGCTTCGTCGGCAACCTGCGTTTCGCCGGTATCCGGCGCGGTCGCTACAGGGTCTGATGTTTCGGTCTCAGCAGGAGTTTCGGTCTCTGGGTCGACCACTGCAGCGGCTATTTGTTCATCACTCTCGGCTGTTTCGCCCTGATCGGCATCATCAGTTTGCTGCGCAACCGGCTCTTCTTCCACCGGCTTGGGCAGGGCGGCGATCAGATAGTCATCAGACCGGGTTGTTTGCCCGCTGCTTTTGCTGTGCAGGACTAGTCCCTGCGCGGAATCGCTGAAGGGGATCGAGACAAACTCGGCGAATTGCCCGCTGCTGTCCACCGTGAATGTGTGCACGGTTTCACCGTTCAGCAGAACCTCAATCTGGCTGCCCGGCTCGGCGTCACCTGACAAAAGCGCCGTTCCGTCTGCTTCAACAAAAATCTGATCCAAAACCGAGGGGGCCACGGGTGCCGGTGCATTCTCTTCCGTCGGGGCCGCTGCAGGTTCTGTGTCTGGAACCAAATCTGTCGCTGCAGCCGTATCTTCAGCGGGTTCAACGGTTGGTGCCGCATCCGGTGTTACGGCGGCCTGCTCAGCTGGTTCTGTTGTGGTGGTTTCCGCGGGCGCTTCGGCCGCTTGTTCCTGCGGCTGTGTGGCCGTAACAGATGCGGGTTCCTGCGGTGCGCCCGCCTCAGGCTCTGGCGCTTTGGTGAAAGCGCCGGACAGATACACACCCCCAACGCCCAGCACGGCGACCAGACCCGCAATCACACCCCAGACAAAATTGCCCGAGCTTCCGTTTCCCGATTTGGCGTCCATTGTTTTCCTTTCACCCCACCGTACAAAAGCTTTGTCTTCAAAAGCCTTCCAGCGGACAGTTGAGCCAATCTATCAATCCCGCTATCACGGGTCAAAACCTCTGACACAACCCCGGAGCCTCTCTTTCATGTCTCAGAAATCCGTCTGTGTGTATTGCGGGTCACGCAATGGGGCCGAGAAGGCTTATTCTGAAACCGCACGACAGTTTGGAAGCCTGCTTGCACAGGAAGGCTGGCGACTTGTTTATGGCGCTGGGGATGTCGGGCTGATGGGCGAAGTTGCCCGTGCCGCGCAACAGGCCGGTGGCGAGACCTTTGGCGTCATTCCGGTACACCTGGTCAAACGAGAGGTCGGCAAGACCGACCTGACCCATTTCGTGATCACCGAAACCATGCACGAGCGGAAAAAGGTCATGATCATGAATTCTGACGCCGTCGTGGTCCTGCCCGGTGGGCCAGGATCACTGGACGAGCTGTTTGAAGCGCTGACCTGGCGGCAGCTGGGCTTGCACGCCAAACCCATCGTGATCGTCAATGTGAACGGCTATTGGGACGCGTTGAAAACCCTGTTGCACCAGGTGATCGGCCAAGGATTTGCAGATCGGTCACTGGGCGACTTTGTTATCTGGGCTGAGGATGCGGAGACAGCGATGACAGCCCTGCGCGACAAGCTGAGGTAAACCCGGCAGGTCGCGTAGGTGTTTGACCGAACGCTGCGGTGCATCGTTGCCGCACATATGCGGGTAAGAAATGGGGCTGGTCGATTTGGCGAAGCCTCAAGCCTTTAGGCAGACAGTTCGATGACCGTGATCTCGGGGGTCACACCAAAGCGAACCGGAAGGATGGAACATCCGATACCGCCGGAAACAACCAGGTCCCGCCCACCTTCGCGCACATGCCCATAGGCATATCTGTTGCCGTATTTAGAGGGCACGATCGGCGACCAGCCAAACAGGCGGATCTGACCGCCATGCGTATGACCGGACAGCGTCAAGGCCACCCTGTCGGGCACTTGAGGGAAGATGTCGGGTTCATGCGCCATCATCACAACCGGGGCGTCGTCGGTGATTTGCGCCAGTGTCCCCGACAGATCATCCAGCCCCTGCGGTTTACCGTTGCGCCAGATCGCAAGCTGATCTTCCAGACCCGCCAACCAGATACCAAGAGCTTCTAGCTTGATGGCGGCATTCGACAAAACCGTAATTCCGCTCTGTTCCAGCGCAACGACATATCGGTTGGGGCCAGCACCACGGCGCTGCGCCTGCCGGTCATCCCACCAGTCGTGATTGCCAAGTACCGCAAAGACACCGTTCTTGGCCTCAAGCTTAGCAAGAACCGGTGCCAGATCGTTCATTTCGACAGGACGTAAAACGCCTTTGTGGCTTGCGAAGAAATCACCCAGAAGCAGGATCATATCCGGCGCAAGCGCATTCGTACGCCGTATCACCTGTTTTATTCGGTCCAGCCCGACCAAAGGTTCGCCCAGATGCAAATCTGCCAGTACGGCAATCCTGAGCGGTGGCGCAGTCCAATCCTCTCGGCGGACGCGCCATTTTCGCACGCGCAGCCGTAGGGCGGGTTCGATAAAAAACCCGTAGACTGATGTGATTAGGCCTGCCAGCGTCACCGCCAGCAGGCCCTTTATGAACCGGCGTCGGTTCAATTCATTACATCCGCGACGCGACGTTTTCCCAGTTCACCAGATTGTCGAGGAAGTTTGACAGGTAAGCCGGACGCTTGTTGCGGAAGTCGATGTAGTATGAGTGTTCCCAAACGTCACAACCCAGCAGAGCGGTTTGGCCAAAGCACAGCGGATTCACACCATTCTCGGTCTTGGTCACAGCCAACGAGCCGTCGGCGTTCTTGACCAGCCACGCCCAGCCCGAGCCGAACTGACCGGCACCTGCCGCACTGAACTGCGATTTGAATTCGTCAACCGAACCAAAGCTTTCGGTCAGAGCTTTCTCAAGCTCACCGGGCATGGCGTTGTCGCCGGGGCCCATCATTTCCCAGAACTGGTTGTGGTTCCACAGCTGGCTGATGTTGTTAAAGATACCGTTCTGCGCGACGGCATTTGCGTCGTAGGTGCCAACGATGATCTCTTCCAGCGACTTGCCGTCCCATTCGGTGCCGGCGATCAGCTTGTTGCCATTGTCGACATAGGCTTTGTGGTGCAGATCGTGGTGATATTCCAGTGTTTCCGCGGACATACCCTTGGCTGCCAGCGCGTCATGTGCATAAGGAAGATCAGGAAGTTCAAAAGCCATGTCGGCCCCCTGTTTAAATTTGAGTTGCGGTTCCCAAGGTTAAATGCTTTGGCAGCCGCCGCAGGTCAAGGGCCGAGACAAGAAAACCCGGAGGCAGGCGATGCTGACACAGGCGCGCAAGATGTTCTACCGCGCCCGCGGTTACTATGCGGGCAACCTGAACGGCGAGCCATTTCGTCTGGACCCTTATCATTCAAAGTTCTGGCGTAAAGCCTCCACTGGCCAGTGGGAGCCTGAAACCTTTGCCGTGATGGACCAGTATCTCTCGCCTGAAAACGATTACTTGGATATCGGCGCATGGATCGGGCCCACAGTTCTTTATGGTGCGCGTAAGGCACGCCATGTCTGGTGCTTTGAGCCCGACCCCACAGCGTTCCGTCACCTGGCTTGGAACCTCGACCTGAATGACATTCATAACGTTTCCGCTTTGGGTGTCGCACTGTCGGATAAGTTCGGTGTCGCCCGCATGGCCTCGGTTCGTGGAGAGCCCGGAGATTCTACCAGCTCCCTTCTGCACGACGGCGCGCACGGAACCGATACCCTGACGATTGCCTGGGATCAGTTCGCCGCAGTGAACGATCTGTCCGCCGTGTCTTTGGTGAAGATGGATATCGAAGGTGCCGAATTTTCCGTGCTGCCGACGCTGGTGCCATGGCTGAAGGAACAGCGCCCAGCCCTTTATCTTTCAACACATGCGGGACTGTTGGATTCGAAGACGCGGTTGGATCGTATGGAGGAATTGGCAGAGCTTCTTACATTTTACCCAACCTGCCGAACCAGTGAAGCGACCGGAACCGGATCACAGTGCTTTACCGACGCCTCCGCACTCTCCGGGTTCAAAACTTTTTTGCTAACCGGTTGAAACCCTCGAACAGAGATTCAACCGATCTGCCTCTCAGTACAAACTCGGCGACGAGACGGGCTTACACGCCCCGCTGCCGCTTGGTCGGTTTGACGCGTTCGCTTGCGGGAAACTGGCGCGGAGCTTTAAGTTGCTGGTATTGGGATCGAATGTTGCCGTGTAAGCAACCCTGTAGCTACCCGACACTTTAGCCTGTAGGGTCAAGTGCCAAGACAAATGATATTCACCATTTCGCGTTACTTTGAATTTCGTGTTAGCCGGGGTTTCTGGGGAAATGCCTGCTAGTTCATTCGAAGCGCGTATTGCACCATCGAAAGCTCGGGCGCGTTTGTTTTCGCTATCCACACTCAGATAAACCTTGGGAGGAATCCATCCCCTTCCTTCAATGCTATGGAGATCACATGCGTAGTTCTTGACATCAGCCTGCGCAGTCGCCGCAAACATCCCCGCGATCAGAACAAAAACAGAAAGCTTCATCATACCAATCCCACGTTTCAAGAGGCCGGTACCACGATTACTTTGCATTTGCCTTTCGCAAAGCCGTCACGTGGCAGGTAGCTGGAAGTGGAGGTAGACTTAACAATGGCTTTCATTGTGTTCCGATTCAGATTCAGCGTAAATGTTAAATTTAGCAGGTCAATCGCATCGTATCGCGATTCATTCGTCGCGTATGTTCGCCCACTGGCTGTATAAACATAATTCTGTGCGCCCCATCCAATCAAAAGCACTTTTGGGGAGTCGCGTTTCACTTCACCAGTGCTGAACTTGGTGTCAATCTTGGGGATGTCTACTTCCTGCAACAACGCTGAACGGCCAAGCCTATCTATTGAGAAGACCACGCGCTCAGGGGTCGGGCGATTAGCAATACCTTTGCCAAAATTACATTCAAAGCTTTCTTTGTACGTTTCGGAAATAGCAACTGCGGGGAATGCAATAACGATCGAGGCGCAAAATGCGACTGCCTTGATAAAATTCATTAAACGTCAAACTCCTGTATACTTTTTTGATTAGCTTAAAAACACTTAGAGTTCAGGCTGTCCACATGCAATACGCGAGTTTTAGTTAACTTTCTCTGATTATGAGTGTGACGCTCACAAATTCAACACTGAACCAACGGAAAGCACTAACTTACAGATTTTGTATGGTAGGCTGTAAGCGTGAAAAAACCGCCCGCATATCGCGAACGGTTCAATTCTAACGCGCAATAGTTTTGGTCAGTAAACGCCAACCTCACTGCCCGGTTGCGCCGCAACCTTCAGCAGTTTGAAAACGTAATCCGCAGCCGAACGGAAGCAGACCACGCGGAAGGTTTCGGCATCGTCCATCCAGAACGCACCTGCCACTTGCGCCAGGCGCGAGCGGCGGATTTGGCCGGGTTGGAAGGCCTCGGTCGACAGATCAACCGGAGCGACTTTGCCCAACACTTCTCGTGCGCTGGCGCCTGATATCGTGAAGACCGCGCGGGCATCCGAGACGTTGACGGCCAGTGCGTGAGTTTTTCCCAAAGCTTTGATCATTGCGGCCAGTTTGGCCTCGACCTCGGCATAAGGGACCAGCACCAGCAGCTCGTCTGGTGACATCCAGCATACGCCGGTATCGCCGCTGACCAGCGCCGCGCGCTGACCGGGCACATTCTGCCCAGTCGCGTCCTTGACGGCCTTGGCGAGGCTTTTGTCGGACAAGTCGCCGCGCAGGGTGATCATGCCTTGCAGGCCACATTCCCTGACATTAGCGATGCCATCATAGCTGGCGTGGTTCAATGCGCTGATGGGTTCAGACATTCTGCTTCTCCCCGTCCTTGTCGAAGAAGATCGGGTCCACGATCTTGGCTTTGTACGTTTTGCCGTCGGTGCCCGGGAACTCGACGATTTCACCCATCCGGTCCGGGCCGTGCTTGATCAGGCCCATAGCGATCCCTTTGCCAAGGTTCGCTGAGAAATAGGTCGAAGTGACACGCCCGATCATGTTGCGCTGACCATTGGCATTTACACCCTCGCCCACTGCATATGCGCCATCAGGCAGAACAGAACCATCCACAGTCTCAAGCCCGACCAGTTTCCAACGCTCTGGGTCGGCCATATGGCTGCGCGAATGGGCGCGTTTGCCAAGGTAGTCTTCTTTCTTTTTCGACAGTGCCCAGTGGAGCCCCAGATCCTGCGGGATCACGGTGCCGTCGGTTTCGTCGCCGATCATGATAAAGCCCTTCTCGGCCCGAAGAATGTGCAGACATTCGGTGCCGTAAGGCATCACACCGAATTCCTTGCCTGCTTCCATCAGGGCATCCCAGAACGCCTGACCCTGCGAGGCGGGAACGGCGATCTCGTAGGACAACTCGCCCGAGAACGAGATGCGATAGGCGCGGCAGTCGAACACGCCGATCTTGCCATCTCGCCATTCCATAAAGGGCAGCGTCTCGCGGCTTACGTCCATGCCGCCCAACTTTTCTAGAACCTTGCGGGCGTTCGGGCCGACTACAGCGACCTGAGCATATTGCTCGGTCACGTTGGCGACATAGACTTTCCAGTCCCACCATTCGGTTTGTAGCCATTCTTCCATGTGACCATGGATACGCTCGGCACCGCCGGTGGTGGTGTGGCACAGCCATGTGTCCTCATCGATGCGTGCGACCACGCCGTCGTCGATCAGAAAGCCGTTTTCCGAGCACATCAGGCCATAGCGGCATTTTCCGACCTTCAGCGTGGACATCATGTTGGTGTACAACATGTCCAGAAACTTGCCTGCGTCAGGGCCTTTGACGATCAGCTTGCCCAACGTCGAGGCGTCCAGCAGGCCAAGGTTTTCGCGGGTGTTCTTCACCTCACGGTTCACGGCGTCATGCACGGATTCACCGGGACGGACATAGGCGTAGGTCCGGCGCCAGTGGCCGACCGGCTCCCAATCGGCGCCGTTCTTGTCGTGCCAGTTGTGCATTGGTGTCTGTCGGATCGGCTGGAACACTTCACCCCGCGCTTCACCGCCGATTGCGCCCATCGAGATGGGTGTATAAGGCGGGCGGAAGGTCGTGGTGCCGACCTTCGGGATTTCGGACTCCAACGCATCAGCAAGAATTGCCAAGCCATTGATGTTGCTCAACTTACCCTGATCCGTCGCCATACCAAGTGTGGTGTAACGCTTGGTGTGCTCAACGCTCTCATAGCCCTCGCGCGCAGCCAGTTGGACGTCCGAGACTTTGACGTCATTCTGGAAGTCGAGCCAGGATTTCATGCGCAGCTGGATTTCTGCGTTTGCTGGCATCAGCCAGACAGCCTCCATAGGAGCTTCTGCAGTGGTTTCGCCAACAGGAGCCTTGATGTTTTTCGGCTTGAAACCTGCGGCCTTGGCTGCGGCTTTTCCCGCCGTGTGGGCGTCGGTCAGAACATCGCCCAGCGCCAACGCACCATTCGATGCCCCGGCGGCCAGAACAAAGCCCTCACCGTTTGCGCCCAGCGGCGGGCGCGAGGGATCGGGGCGGAAAAAGGCATTCGCGTCATCCCAGGTCAGCTTGCCACCGCAATGAGACCACATATGAACGACCGGCGACCAGCCGCCCGACATGGCCACTGCATCTGCTTCAACCTCTTCACGTGCGCCGCCAACACCTTCCTGGTTGCAGATGGCGACTTTTTTGACGCGCTTGCCGCCCTTGACCTTGGCAATGGCCTTGCCCGGATCAACGCGGATCCCCAACTGGCGGGCTTCCTCTGCCAAAGGTCCAGCCGTTGCCCGTGCGTCAACAATACGCAAAACATCCACACCCGCTTGCTTCAGCGTAATCGCGGTGCGATAGGCGTCGTCATTGTTGGTGGCGACGATGACACGCTCGCCCGGGGTGACACCCCAGTTCACGGCATAATCGCGCATAGCAGAAGCCAGCATCACACCCGGAACATCGTTACCAGCAAAGGACAACGGGCGTTCAATTGCGCCGGTTGCAGTCACAATTTGCTTGGCACGGATACGCCAGAGGCGGTGGCGCGGGCCTTGCACGCCCGGCGTGTGGTCTGTCAGGCGTTCATAGCCCAGCACGTAACCATGGTCATATACGCCCGCACCCATGCAGCGGGAGCGCATGGTGACGTTGTCCATTGTTTCGAGTTCGGAAACCAATTGCTCCACGAACTTATCCACAGGCTCATCATTGACCGTGCCGCCGTCAACCGGAGCGCGACCGCCCCAATGTGCGCTCTGCTCAATCAGCAGAACCTTGGCACCCGAAGCTGCTGCCGCCTTTGCCGCCTGTAGGCCAGCCACGCCGCCACCGATGACCAGAACATCGGTGAAGGCATAGAAGTGCTCATAGGTATCGGCATCGCGGCTGTCCTTGTCGGGCGCTTTGCCCAGACCGGCAGACTGACGGATGAACGGCTCGTAGACATGCTTCCAGAACGGTTTGGGGTGGATGAACATCTTGTAGTAGAAGCCAGCCGGCAGGAACCGGGCAAAGGCTGTATTCACTGCCCCAATATCAAAGTCCAAGTTAGGCCAATGGTTTTGCGAAATCGCAGTCAGACCGTTGAACAACTCGGTCGTGGTGGCGCGCTGGTTCGGTTCAAACCGGTTGCCCTGCCCCAGCCCGACCAGGGCGTTCGGCTCTTCGGCGCCGCTTGCAACGACACCGCGGGGGCGGTGGTACTTGAACGACCGGCCCATCATCATCTGATCGTTGGCCAGCAGTGCCGAGGCAAGCGTGTCGCCCTCATAGCCCTGCATCGAAGTTCCATTGAAGGTAAACGTGACCTTTTTCGACCGATCAATCAGCCGGCCTTGTTTTGCGAGACGGGTGCTCATTGTGCGGACCTTTCGCGGGTGGAGGCGTCGGAGCCTCCGGCGGGAGTATTTTTGAAAAGATGAAGCATCAGGAGAACTCTCTCCAGGTCCATCCAGGGCGCTTTGCGGCGATGGCCTCTTTGATGTCCTGCGGCGGCTCAGAGGTCTGAGCCGTGTAAGTGCCGAACACTTCCAGCGTGCTTGTGCAGCGTGCCGCATGAAACCACTTGCCGCAGCCATTGGCATGGCGCCAGCGTTCAAAGTGCACGCCCTTGGGGTTTTCGCGCATGAACAGGTAGTCGTGGAACTCGTCATCCGACGAGCCGGGACCAAAACGCTTCAGATGCGCCTCGCCACCGGCGGCCAGTTCGGTTTCTTCGGCATCAACGCCGCAGTAAGGGCAATTCAGGATCAGCATGTTGTCATCCTTTTGGCGGTTGGTTGGCGCAGCGGCCAACCGGAATTCTGTTATTTGGCAACCTCGGAACCACCTTCAGTGTGCCACCCCGGCGGCCACGCTTTCGTCGATGAAGCGGCCTTCCTTGAAGCGGTCCAGCGAGAAGGCCTCGGTCAACGGCGAATGACCTGTGGCCATCAGCTGTGCCATGCCCCAGCCGGACCCGGGAATCGCCTTGAAACCGCCGGTGCCCCAGCCGCAGTTGATAAAGCACCCGCCCAGCGGAGTTTTCGACAGGATAGGTGAGCGGTCACCGGTCATGTCGACGATACCGCCCCACTGGCGCAGCATCTTGAGGCGTGAAATCATCGGGAAGGTTTCGACCAAGGCGCGGACGGTTTCCTCGATATGATGGAAACTGCCGCGCTGGGTGAAGTTGTTGAACCCGTCGGTCCCCCCCCCGATCACCATCTCGCCCTTGTCGGACTGCGACATGTAGCCGTGCACGGTATTGGCCATGACAACCACATCCATGCAGGGTTTGATCGGCTCGGATACCAGCGCCTGCAATGCAATGGCTTCCAGCGGGAGGCGGAAGCCCGCCATCTCGGCCAGTTGACCGGAGTGGCCCGCAACGACGATACCCAGCTTGTCACAATCGATGGCACCCTTGGTGGTGTCTACGCCGACGACACGGCCATCCTGAGATCGGACACCCGTGACTTCGCATTGCTGGATGATGTCCATACCCATGGCTGAACAGGCGCGCGCATAGCCCCACGCGACGGCATCGTGACGGGCAGTACCGCCGCGTTCCTGCCACAGCGCCCCTAGAACCGGATAGCGGGGGCCGTCCAGGTTGATGATTGGCACCAGTTCCTTGACACGTTCGGGGGTGATCCATTCGGTCTTTACACCCTGCAGGGCGTTAGCGTGTGCGGTTCGCTGGTAACCGCGAATCTCGTGCTGGGTCTGCGCCAGCATCATCACGCCACGCGGGCTGAACATGATGTTGTAGTTCAGATCCTGGCTCAGATCCTCGTATAGGCCACGCGCCTTTTCATAGATCGCCGCCGAAGGGTCCTGCAGGTAATTCGATCGGATGATCGTTGTGTTTCGACCTGTGTTGCCACCACCCAGCCAGCCTTTTTCGATCACCGCGACATTCTGAATGCCGTAGTTCTTGCCAAGGTAATACGCGGTCGCAAGACCATGCCCGCCAGCACCGATGATGATGACGTCATAACGTTTCTTGGGCTCGGGCGAACGCCAAGCGCGTTCCCATCCGGTGTGATAGCGCAGGGCCTCCCGCGCGACAGCAAAGGCTGAGTAGTGTTTCATAAGCGAATCCATCCGGTTCGGTGATTGCGCGCAGATATGCCGCGCGGCGACAGTTTAACCGCGCCGCGCAACGCCGCAATATCGCACTATTGCGACATGTCGTTCATTCGCGGCCATTTGTCCCTTTTGTTGGACGTCGCACAGGTCTAAGTCAGGACAGCATCTTCGGAGGGACCATGACGTTCTGGGTTCTGATTTTTCTTGTCGCGCTGTTGATCGCGGTGTTTTTGAGTTTCACACTGCTGCGCAAACGCCGTGGGGATGAACCTGCGGCGGCTTACGATCTGCGTGTGTATCGCGAACAGCTCTCCGGTGTGGACCGGGATCTGGCGCGCGGGGTGATTGGTGAGGCCGATGCGGAACGGGTCCGCACCGAAATCTCTCGACGAATTCTTGCCGCTGATGAACAGATGAAAAAGGGTGGCTCGGGTGCTGGGCCATCGCGGACCGTCTCGATTGTGACGATCCCGGTTGTCATGCTGATCATCATTGGGGGCGCGATGGCGATGTATCATCGTATTGGTGCCGTCGGGTTGCCCGACATGCCCCTGACCACGCGGCTGGAACTGGCCGAGGAGGTGCGCGCCAATCGTCCGTCCCAGAGCGCCGCAGAAGAGCTGGCGACCCCACCTCAAACGGCGCAGCTTGACGAAAATTACGCGTCTCTTCTCAAGCAGTTGCGAGAGACCGTTGCGGCCCGCCCGGATGATTTGCAAGGGCAGATGCTTTTGGCGCAGCATGAGACCAATTCGGGGAACTTCAAGGATGGATATACCGCGCAACAAAGGGTGATCGAACTGTCAGGCGACGCAGCCACAGCCGAGCACTACGCGGATTTTGCCGAGATGATGATCCTGGCTGCGGGCGGATATGTGTCGCCCGAAGCTGAAAAGGCCCTTGCCGAAGCTTTGAATCGCGATCCCCATCACGGCCCGGCCCGATATTATTGGGGGCAAATGCTGGTTCAGACAGGTCGACCGGACCTTGCCTACCGCATTTGGGTCGAAACGCTGAGGGAAGCCCCGGCAGGCGCGCCGTGGGCGGGGGCGATCCGGGATCAGATTGATGAGTTGGCCTTTCGGGCAGGGGTTTTCAATCCACCGGACTTGAGCGCGCCGTCTGGTCCAAGTCGCGAAGACATGGCTGCAGCAGCGGAAATGAGCCCCGAGGAACGGCAACAGATGATTCAGGGAATGGTGAATCAGTTGTCCGACCGCCTGGCGACGGAAGGCGGCGCGCCCGAAGAATGGGCTCGTCTGATCTCCGCTCTGGGTGTTCTGAGCCAGGGCCAACGGGCCATGGATATCCACAATGAGGCGCTGGAGGTGTTTGCCGGAAACACCGAGGCGTTGCAGATCATTGATGCCGCAGCCCTCCAGGCCGGGATTGCGCAATGATCCACGACGTTTTCGAAGACTTCGCCAATGCGCTTCCCCCGATGCAAGCGCTGATAGGGCTGGATCTGGGTGAAAAGACCATCGGCGTCGCGGTTTCCGACCGAATGCGGGGCGTGGCCAGCCCGTTGGAGACCGTAAGGCGCAAGAAATTCACACTCGATTCCGCCCGGTTGATCGAAATTGCTACGGATCGCGATATTGGCGGCATTCTGTTGGGTCTTCCCAAAAACATGGACGGCACAGAGGGTCCGCGCTGCCAGTCTACGCGGGCATTTGCGCGAAACCTGTCCCGTCTGACGGATTTACCAATCGGATTCTGGGATGAACGGCTGAGTACGGTTGCGGCAGAAAAAGCACTGCTTGAGGCGGATACGTCACGAAAACGTCGCGGACAGGTTATTGATCACGTTGCAGCAGGTTATATCTTGCAGGGAGCACTGGACAGACTGCGCTTTTTGTAACAGGTCGGAGACCGATCGATGACGAATATGGTTTGGAAGCGCAGTGAGGTCGAAAGCCCTTGTGTCCAGATTTGTGTTGTCCATCCGGCCGAGCGCATCTGCACCGGATGTTACCGCACGATTGACGAGATTTCTCGCTGGTCCAGGATGGACAGCAGCGAACGCGCTGAAATCATGAACGACCTGCCGTCTCGTAAACCGCGACTCAGCAAGCGGCGCGGCGGGCGTGCCGCTCGTATGAATGGCTCCTGATCGATCAGTGAATACGTTTTGATGACATTTCTGGCGGCTGTGTGACCCGTCTCGGGATAGGTGTGTTCGGCGCGGTGCCACGCAGTTCTTTCTGAAACAGAAGCGCAATCTCGGATTGGCTGGTTTTGGGCCACCGATCATCATTGCGCGCGCATTCCGATTGCAGCACGTCAGCTGCACGTTTGGTCTTTCTTGTATTAGTGAGTCTTCCGATCAAAGTCTTAAGTGGCATTGCGGACGTCCCGTTTCCAGTAACCGTGCCACTGCGGGTCGAGTTCGAGCTCCGAGGGGGTCTAGCTCTTGAACATAGAGGTTCAACGTGAGTGGTAACCCGCAGCGACAGGGTGTGGCTAAAGGTATTTCCCGTCACAAGTAGGGGAAAACACGCGGCCTTTGATCGTTTTTGACGCCTCAATCAAGAAAAACTCTCAAAAGCACATAATTTCCTAACGTCACTATTCGACCCGACTTTGCCGGGACTGGGAAAGCTGGGGCCGAAGCTGCGGGAAACCCGCCGTCAGCAGTCGAATCATGCCTGACATCGCACGACCGGATTTGAGGCTGCATCACGACCTTGACCGATTGGGTGTTGCCTGCTCAGGCGTTCCACAGTCGAAGGTTTTATCCGGCGGCAAGCCAAGCCCTGGCGTTCTCGTACTCTTCGGACGGGAAAAACTGTGTCCGGGTCCCTAACACATGGCTGGCGACCTTCTGCGCCATGCGCTGCCAGCTTTTGTCCCCAACGATGGCAGCTCGGTCCAGTTGTCCGATATGTCGGCTGGCCAACCGAAAATGCGCCGCAAGCGCTGACAGCCCTTGCCAGCCGTCAAACTCCCTGAGGTCTATCAGCAGGCGAAACCTTAGCCGGTCCTGTAACACTGCATCCAGATCACGTTCTGCCTGTTTGTACCATTCAGGGTCCAGCTTGCCCAATAGGCTGATCTGAACACATGGACCGCTCAGGTCAGTCACGTGGATCGACCCAAGGGACTCGCGCATCCAGCGTCGGGCCGCCTCAAGCTCGGCCAGATCAAACACCTGAACCGGACAGGGCAGGATGGGGGCCGCCAGACGAACGCTTGTCTGCACCCAACCCTGATCAGCAACAACTGCGATCCGGTCGAAACCGCGCCAATGGCTTAACCCCAGCTTGGTGTCGGACCAGGCTGCGCCCAGATCATACCCCTGGAATTCAGGTTGTATTATCGCCAGTAGCCGAACCGTGTCGTGTTCCGTTAGCGCAGACTCGATGGCGGGAACCAGAGTATTGGTGTAATCGGCGCTGGTCACTTGCCCCGACAATTCGACTTCTATGAGTGCACCGTCAGAATTCGTATGAACCGTCATCATCGGTCAAAACCTCCAAAGCCAAATAATGACAGGACGTTAGGCGGATTCGATCCATTCGGCTACTCCACCGGCGCATTCGGGGCGGAAATAGGCGATCATTCGACCATCCTGCCCCGCCGTCGCCCCTTCGGCCCAAGGAGCAACGCCGTGCAGGCAATGGCGGTGAAGCAAATAGGCCTCTCCCGGCTTTGCAGGCAACTCGATCCTTGGGCAGGTCGCAAACACCTCGCGACGGGCGGATTGGTAGATGTCGGTTATGTCTACTTCGTGCAGGACCTCAGGTGGCATCCCTTCAAGCGCCTGCCTGAACGCGGTCCGCAGAATGTCATGACTGCCGTCCCACACCACCATCGGAGACGCGTCTGAGCTGGCCTCAGTCAGTGGAATGCCCAGAATCCAGGCATGAGGTTCATCAACCCGGCGGCGGCGATCCTGCCCTGTCGGGCGCAAACCGTCCACATGGGCCGCATCCCTGTTTCGACGGTACCGGGTGGCCGCTTCATTCTCGCCCCGGCGCGGGCGCGGATAACCCGGATAAACAACCGAAACCTGCCCCTTGTGCAGCGGTAAATCTCCAAAGTGCTTGTCGATGAACGCCATGGCCTTTCCGGTCAGAGGCCCGGACTGCCCGACCCTGCCCTTCGTGTCATTGGATAGTGCGTCGACACCGATGAACCACGTACCTTCGCAATCCAACCATTCCGCGTGGGCCGGGTCCGTTGTCGACGCCCGTGCGGCAGGCAAAGCGTGGTTCACCCATTCGGCCAAAACCGGATCATACGGGAATTTCACCCAGCCCCGGGCAGAAAAATCGCTCATAAGCCCACGGCCTTGCGCAGCATGTTCAGCGCAACCAGTGTCAGGAACACGGCGAAGACACGTTTCAACGGTTTTGGGTCCATCGAATGGGCCAGCTTTACCCCCCAGGGCGCGGTGATCATTGTCATTGCAACAACGATCCCGAAGGCCACAAGATTAACCGCGCCAATGGTCAACGGGGGGCGATGCTCGGGCGCGATATCTACAAACAAGAACCCAAT
Organism: Ruegeria sp. AE3; assembly: GCF_056542225.1. NCBI lineage: Bacteria > Pseudomonadati > Pseudomonadota > Alphaproteobacteria > Rhodobacterales > Roseobacteraceae > Ruegeria > Ruegeria sp. AE3. The sequence goes on from NZ_JBQFZL010000001.1 coordinate 1,237,125, forward strand.
GACCGAGGGTACGGCGATGATCACGCCAAACCCGGCCGCGGTCGCGACCGCGCGGTGGATAGGGGTGTTATAGAGGCTCATCAGCGGCACACCGAAACTGCCTCCACCGATGCCCATCAGAACGGAAAGAAACCCGACCAGAGGGGACAGGACGGCTCGCTTGATTCCGCCGGGCATTGCGTCGCCCAACCGCCATTCTGCGCGACCCAACCCAAGATAGGCACCGATCACCATGCCCAGAATTCCGAACAGTGCCTGCAAGGCCTCGGTCCGCAGCGCCGATGCGACCAGCACTCCGACAATTGCGCCGACGACAATACCCGGACCCCAACCGCGCAGGATATCCCAATCCACGGCACCCTTCTTGTTGTGGGCTAGAACAGACCGCATCGACGTTACAATGATCGTGGCCAGCGACGTCGCCAGACAAAGCTGCATCAGTTGCGGGCCGCCATAGCCAAGCGTCTGAAACGCATAGAAGAACGCGGGGACCAAAACGATACCGCCGCCCACTCCCAACAGCCCGGCAAGCACACCGGCCAGCGCGCCGATCACAAGCAAAAGGCCCATCATCTGGGCCAGCAACACTGTCTCGGGCATCGTCCCCCCCTTGCCGTTTAAACCTCGACCATCGGCGCAATATGGTCCAGGGCCTGTAGCATGACTTCTGGCCCGGCCCCTTCATGCACGGCCCCTTCGGACAAGGCGCGCCGCCATGCCCGCGCACCGGGGCGCCCCGCGAAGAGACCCAGCATATGCCGCGTGATCTGGTGCAAACGCCCGCCATTGGCAAGGTGCCTTTCAATATAGGGCACCATTTCTTGAACAACCGTCAGCGGATCGCGAACGGTTCCAACGCCAAAGATGCGCCGGTCGGCATCTGCCAGGATATCACCGGGCTGATGATAGGCCGCCCGACCAATCATGACACCGTCAAGACCCGCGTCCAGATGTGCTGCTGCTTCATCCAAGCTGGCGATACCACCATTGATCGATATATGCAGATCCGCAAACGCGGCTTTCATCCGATGCACAAGGTCATAATCAAGCGGTGGAACATCGCGGTTTTCCTTAGGGCTCAGCCCCTGCAACCACGCCTTGCGCGCATGGATCGTTACTCTTTGACAGCCCGCCGCACTGATCTGCTCAAGAAACGCAGGCAGAACTTCTTCGGGCTCTTGGTCATCCACACCGATGCGGCATTTGACCGTGACATCTACATTCGCCGCTTCGCGCATTGCTGCGACGCATTCTGCAACCCGTGCCGGATCTTTCATCAGAACCGCCCCGAAAGTACCAGACTGCACCCTGTCCGACGGGCATCCACAGTTCAGATTGATCTCATCATATCCTGCATCAGCACCCAAACGCGCCGCTTGCGCCAGCTCCTCCGGATCGGACCCACCCAGCTGCAAAGCCACGGGATGTTCCTGCGGTGAATGATCCAACAGATGCAGCGCCCCTCCTCGGACAAGCGCCGGTGCCGTTACCATCTCGGTATACAGCAAGGTTTCCGTGCTAAGCAGCCGATGAAAATACCGACAGTGGCGGTCGGTCCAGTCCATCATGGGGGCAATGCTCAGAGTAGCATGGTGTTGAATGTTATCTCTTCCACGTGCAGTCAACTCAACCATCCTCAAGAATACGAAACCCGCAGCTATCATAGAAAAATCGCCAAAATAAGCCAATTCTTGAGGACTTGGCAAACGAAGCTGATTTGCGGGTTCGGACGTCGTATCAAATCCGATCGCCGCGCTTTCAACACTGGGAAAATCCAGCCGCTCTCTGACTTGCCGCAGACAACGCCATTGGAGAATATGATCAATGGCTTAACAGATGTTTCCGTGATGTTTTCACTGAAGGAAACGCAAGGCGCGAGCTTTGACAGCAAGACCAATTTCGTACTCGCCCAAAAACTATGCCGAGCAGTCACATCTGTCCCAAATATCAAAATTTGATCAAATTTGGTGACAAATCTGATCCATTGAAGTACATCACGGGGAAACAGAATTGACGGAGCCCCCAATGGACCTGAGCGCCTTGCACAGTTTTCGCGTGACTGCATGTGACCTGAACGGTCAGATGCGGGGCAAACGCGTGCCCCCTGAGTATGCGGGCAAGCTGGAGAAAGGCGCCGTGCGCATGCCGTTCTCGGCACTCAATGTCGATCTCTGGGGCGCGGACATTCACGGCAGCCCGCTGGTGTTTGAAACCGGCGATGCGGATGGCGTGCTGCGCCCAACCGACCGGGGCCCGGTGCCTGTGCCCTGGCTTCCGAAAGAAACGGCGCTGGTTCCGATGAGCTTGTATGACGATGCAGGTACCCCGTTTGCGGGTGATCCGCGCCACGCTCTGTCTGCCATTCTTGACCGTTATGCCAAACGCGGCTGGTCGGTCGTTGCGGCGACTGAGTTGGAATTCACACTAATCGATGCTTCGGGTGCGCAACCGCAACCTCCGTTGAACCCGATCACCGGGCGCCGCCTGCTGCATGAATCCGTTCTGTCGGTCGCTGAAATGGATGCGTTTGAGGATTTCTTCACAGATCTCTACGATGGCTGCGCCGCCATGGATATCCCCGCGCAAACCGCCATCTCGGAAAGTGGCGTTGGCCAATTCGAGATCAACCTGAATCATCAGGATGCCATGCGCTGTGCCGACGATACGTGGCTTTTCAAGGCGTTGACACGTGGCCTGGCGCGCAAACACGGGTTTGCCGCAACATTCATGTCGAAACCCTATGCAGATGATGCAGGCAATGGGATGCATGTGCATTTCTCGGTGCTGGACCATCGGGGGCGCAATGTGTTTGACAATGGCGGGCCTGAAGGGACCGGCATTCTGCATTCCGCCGTCGCGGGTTGTGTGGCGGCCATGCCAGGCAGCACGTTGATTTTTGCGCCCCACGGCAACTCTTACACCCGGCTTGTACCGGGTGCGCATGCCCCGACCGGGGCCTGCTGGGCCTATGAGAACAGAACTGCCGCAATTCGCATCCCGGGCGGGGCAACAGCAGCGCGGCGCATCGAACACCGCGTCGCAGGTGGCGACATCAACCCCTACCTGATGCTGACCGCGGTTTTGGGTGCAGCCCTTGCCGGGATCGAAGACGGTCTGCGGCCCCCTGCCCCGATCACAGGCAATGCCTACGATATCGAAGACCTGCCTCAACTGATGCCAGACTGGGCGGCCGCAATTGACAGATTTGAGACCGACCCCCTGGTCGCCCGGCTTTTCCCGGCGGATCTGATCCAGTACCTGATCATGACCAAGCGACAGGAAATTGAACGATTTGAGCGTATCGCTCCTGAAGATCACTGGCTGAGCTATCTCGAAGCGGTTTGACCCCCCTTGCCGCCTCATTCGGACTCAGCTAGAGTTAATTTGATCAAATTTGGTGACACATGAAAATCGGCATATTACAAACCGGCCACACACCAGATGCGTTGCATGGCGAATTCGGCGACTATGATGAGCTGTTTCCTGCACTTCTCGGTGGCAACGGATTTGAGTTCCAGACCTTCGCCGTGGTCGACGGCATATTCCCAAGCGGCGCGGATGACGCAGATGGCTGGGTCATAACCGGTTCGCGCCACGGCGCGTACGAAGACCTGCCGTGGATCGCCCCGCTGGAAGACTTGGTCAGAGAGATACAGCAAAGCGGAAAGCCACTGATCGGCGTATGCTTTGGGCATCAGATCATCGCGCAGGCACTGGGCGGCAAGGTCGAGAAGTTCAAGGGCGGATGGGCCGTCGGACGCACTGAATACGAGTTTGACGGCAACACAGTCTGGCTGAATGCCTGGCATCAGGATCAGGTTGTCGAGTTGCCCGAAGGCGCGCGCGTTCTTGGTCAGAACGCATTTTGCGAAAACGCGATGCTGGCTTATGGAGACACGATCTGGACGGTTCAGGCCCACCCTGAATTCACCAATGGTTTTGTCGCGGGCCTGATGCGCACACGGGGAAAAGGCGTCGTCCCCGAAGACCTGATGCGCGAGGCCGCAAATCGCGAAACCGCCCCGGATGACAACGCCACAATCGCGCGCCATATGGCCGAGTTTTTAAAGAAAGAGAGAGCCTGATGGCTGATTGGACTGATAAACTGCCGGAAGCCGCCAAAGCCTATTTCCACGGACAGCGGCTGGACGAGGTTGAATGTATCATCTCGGACCTTCCCGGAATTGCACGTGGCAAGGCCGTGCCTGCCACGAAATTCGCCAAGCAATCCTATTTTCACCTGCCTGACAGCATATTCTTCCAGACCATCACGGGGGACTGGGGTGAAGCCGCAGGTGACGACGGGTTCATCGAAAAGGACATGATCCTGAAGCCCGACTATTCGACGGCTTCAGCCGCACCCTGGACAGGGGACTGGACGCTGCAAGTGATCCACGACGCCTATGACCGGGATGGTGATCCGATCCCTTACAGCCCACGCAACGTGTTGAAACGCGTGGTCCAGCTGTATCACAACCGAGGCTGGAAACCGGTTGTTGCGCCAGAAATGGAGTTCTTTCTGGTCGCCCCCAACGTCGATCCCGCACAGGAAATCAAGCCGATGATGGGGCGTTCTGGCCGCCCGGCTGCGGCGCGGCAGGCGTATTCGATGACCGCGGTGGACGAGTTTGGCCCGGTCATCGACGATATCTATGACTTCGCCGAACATCAGGGGTTCGAAATCGATGGCATCACCCAGGAAGGCGGTGCGGGCCAGTTGGAGATCAACCTTCGCCACGGCAACCCAGTCAAACTTGCTGATGAGGTTTTCTACTTCAAGCGCCTGATCCGCGAGGCGGCGTTACGGCACAATTGTTTTGCAACCTTCATGGCCAAACCGATCGAGGAAGAGCCGGGCTCGGCCATGCATATCCATCATTCGATTATCGACATGGAGACCGGCCAGAATATCTTTTCGGGCCCGCAGGGCGGCGAAACGGACGCGTTCTATCACTTCATTGCCGGGTTGCAGAACCATCTGCCCTCCGGTCTGGCCGTGATGGCACCTTATGTAAACTCGTATCGTCGCTACGTGAAAGACCACGCCGCACCGATCAATCTGGAATGGGCCCGCGACAACCGCACTACAGGCATTCGCGTTCCTCTGTCCGGACCTGAATCGCGCCGTGTCGAAAACCGCATCGCCGGTATGGATTGCAACCCGTATCTGGGCATCGCCCTGTCGCTGGCGTGCGGCTATCTGGGTCTGGTTGAACAAGAACGCCCGCGTCGTCAATTCTATGGTGACGCCTATGAAGGCGAAGGGGATATCCCCCAGGTCATGGGCGATGCGTTGGATATGTTTGACGAAGCCACAGCCCTGCACGAAATCCTTGGCCCCGAGTTTGCCCGTGTCTATGGCATCGTGAAGCGGGCCGAATATGAAGAATTTCTGCAGGTCATCTCTCCGTGGGAACGGGAACATCTGCTGATCAACGTCTGAGACTTTTCGTGAATCTGCTCTATTCCAATGACCGCAAGGGCGAATACCCTGCTAGCTGGTATGCCGCGACGGCGAACCCAACGGAACGCTTTCCTGTTTTGGCCGAAGATATTACGGCGGATGTCTGCGTTGTGGGCGGTGGCTACACAGGCCTGTCCGCAGCATTGCATCTGGCCGAGGCGGGGTTCGATGTCGTTCTGCTTGAAGCCCACCGTGTCGGATTTGGTGCCTCGGGGCGCAATGGTGGCCAGCTGGGCAGCGCGCAGCGGATGGATCAGGAAGACCTCGAGCGTCTTGTTGGTGACGCGGATGCTGCAAAGCTGTGGGACCTGGCCGAAGACGCCAAGGATCTGGTCAAATCACTGATCTCCAAGCATCAGATCGCGTGCGACCTGCAACCCGGCGTCGCGGTTCTGGGTCTGTCAGCTTCGGAACGAAAAGAGCTGCACACCCATGCAGGCCATCTGTCCGACCGTTATCACTATGACCAGATCAAGCTGCTGGATGAAGACGAAGGCCACAAACTGTGCCCCTCACCCGCTTATAAGGGTGGGTATCTGGACATGGGGGCTGCTCATTTGCACCCATTGAACTTTGCGCTGGGGTTGGCACAGGCGGCGGCCAAAGCGGGTGTTCGCATTTTTGAGGGCACCGAAGTCATCGATATTGACGAAACCCGGCCTGCACTGATCCGGACCGCCAGGGGGAACGTTAGGGCCGACCATGTTGTGCTGGCCTGCAATGGCTACCTTGGCAATCTCAACCGGACCGTCGCGGCCCGTGTCATGCCCATCAACAACTTCATCGCAGCGACTGAACCCCTTGGCAGCGAGGCCGCGCGGGTCCTGACTCAGGATGTCGCGGTCGCGGATACCAAGTTCGTGGTGAACTATTTCCGCCTCAGCGCCGATGGCCGGCTTCTGTTCGGTGGCGGCGAAAGTTATGGCTATCGTTTTCCTGCGGATGTCGCGGCGAAGGTCCGCAAGCCGATGACCGAAATCTTCCCACATCTGCGCGATGTCAAAATCGACTACGCATGGGGTGGGACGCTGGCCATTACCATGCGGCGGATGCCTTATCTGGTGCGTATCGCACCCAATATTCTGTCTGCTTCCGGCTATTCCGGTCATGGTGTAGGCACCGCGACCCATGCAGGGCAATTGATGGCACTGGCCATTCAGGGCCAATCGGAAGGGTTCGATACAATGGCCCGCGTGCCAACCCTGCCCTTCCCCGGCGGGTCTGCCCTGCGCAACCCGCTGCTTGTGCTGGCAATGACATGGTTCGCCATGCGGGACCGGCTTGGGATCTGAGCCACGTTACTTGTGACATATTGGTGAATTTCCGCTGGCGCGGCGATTGAGGGCTTGGATTGCCGCCTGAATAGCTTTATCTTTACCAAAGATAGAATTCGGGAATTCCAAATATGACGCTTCCACCAAACGTTCATGACGCCGAACCCATCCCAGAAGCAGCAAAAGAAGCCATCGACGCCCTGATGCAGTCGGGCGACTTGTTTCGCTATACCGCCCCGCAAGATGCCCCGGTGTCTTTGCTGGAGGCCGAGTTTGCCGAGCTTCTGGGCACAAAATACGCTCTCGCTGTTTCATCCTGTTCTGCTGCGCTGTTTCTGTCGCTCAAGGCACTGAGTCTGCCGCGCGATGCACGCGTCCTGATCCCCGGCTTCACATTTGCCGCGGTTCCCTCGTCAGTCATTCACGCGGACTGCATCCCGGTTCTGTGCGAAGTGGGTGAGAATTATCGCATCGACATGGCCGATTTCGAGGCCAAGTTGGACAGCGTTCAGGCGGTGATCATTAGCCACATGCGCGGCCACACATCTGATATGGACGCGATCATGGCGCTGTGCGACGCGCGTGACATCCCGGTGATCGAAGACGCTGCGCATTCGCTGGGCACGACCTGGCATGGCAAAAATATAGGCACCATCGGCAAGGTCGGCTGTTTCTCGTTTCAGTCCTACAAGATGATCAATGCGGGCGAAGGCGGTATTCTGATCTCAAACGATGCTGATCTGGTGGCCCGTGCCGTCATCATGTCGGGCGCGTACGAACATAACTGGAAGAAACATAAAGGACCGTACGGCGACAACTCGCCCGAATTGGAAGAGGCCTTCGCCCGCTGGCAGAACAAGTTGCCACTGTATAACCTGCGCTTGAACAACCTGAGCGCCGCTGTGATCCGCCCGCAGATCCCGGAACTGGCCCGTCGTGTCCGCGATGGTCTTGCGAATCACGACTACGTTGCCGGGCGCTTGAATACCTCACCCCATATCAATGTGCCCGCGCCCTTGCCCCCCGAGCAGCGCGCGCCGGATTCTATTCAATTCAATCTGGTTGGGTTGCAGGAACACGAGATTCGCGCATTTGCCGCCGCATCCGAGGCACGCGGTGTCAAAGTTCAGGTCTTTGGCCTGAGCCAGGACAATGCACGCGCCTTCTGGAACTGGCAATTTCTGCCGGAAACGTTCGAGCTGCCGCAAACACGTGACATGCTGATGAAAGCGTGTGACGTCCGACTGCCCGTACGCCTGACACGCGCAGAGCTGGACGTGATCGCCGATATTCTGCTGGCCGCGGTCGGCGAAGTGACCGGCCCAATGCCGGTCTACGGCACCTGAGACTAGAACTGACCCACTTAAATGGTGGGCCTTTTCCTCAGGCTCACCTTAATTCAGTTTTGAAAGCTTCTGTTGAAGTTCGGCCAACTGTTTCTTGATATCGTCAAGATCCTCTTTCGGCTCTGACTTTTCGCTTTCCTTCTCTGGCGAGGACCATCTGCCAGACAACCCACCAGTCATAGCCTTCAGAAAGGCCTGCTGCTGTGCTTTCAACGCTTCAAAACCCGGCATCTGGGACATCGGGTTCATGGCGTTCATGTTTTCCATCATCTTGCTTTGGCTTTCGCGCAGCATATCGAACGAGCTTTGCAGGAATTGCGGCATCATGCCCCCGCCAGGCAGCATGTAACTGCGCACAAGATCGTTCAGAACATTGACAGGCAGCACATTCTCGCCGCGGCTTTCATGTTCAGCAATGATCTGCAGCAGATACTGCCGCGTCAGGTCGTCGCCGGATTTCAGGTCGATGATTTGTACTTCGCGCCCGTCACGGATGAATCCCGCGATATCTTCGAGCGTCACGTAATCGCTGGTCTCGGTGTTATACAGCCGACGGCTGGCATAGCGCTTGATCAGCAGCGGTTTTTCTTGGTCCGACACCGGGTACCCTCCCCAAGGATGATGCGTTGCAGCACAGGTTATGCGAGTGCAGCACAAAAAGAAAGGGCAGGTCAATGGACCTGCCCAACGCGATTGCACCTATAGGGAGGGTCGGGTGCGTTTCGCTGACTTTTCTTACTTCGCAGCAGCAGCTTTTTTAGCGGCTGTGGTCACGTCGTTGGTTGCTTTTTTAACAGCGGCGGATGCTTCTTCCGCAGCTTCTTTACCAGCAGCCATCAGCAGTTCGACGGTTTCGGTCTGAACTTTTTTCGCGATTTCTGCGAAAGCGGCCATGTTCTCGGCTGCAACTTCAGCAGACGCGCTTGCGAAATCGGTTGCTGCTTTTGCGTAGTCGGCAGGCTCTGCCTTGGCTTTCGACATCTCGGTCAGTTTGGCCAGCGTGTCTTTGGTCCATTTGCTCGAGATTTCTGCCGATTTCTCTGCTGCTTCCAGAGCAACGCCCGACAGCTTTTCATTCAGCGAAGCGGTCGATTTGAATGCGCCTTCCATTGCGGTTGTGTCCACGGGGAATGCACCCATCATGTCTTTCATGATCGCGGTAAAGTCTTGGGTCTTAGCCATTGTCATAATCCTTTTAGCCAGTCCGGGCCCACCCCGGGTTTCATCAGCTTGAGGACAATATGATTGCTGCAGCGCAGCATTGCAAGTTTTTTCTTGCTGCGCTGCAGAAAAAATCAAGTTTCAGAATGAAATCAGGCGTTTGGTTTTGCCACTACATACGTTCCGGGTGCAGCACCCAGGCTCGGGTGCTTCGAATCGCCAGATTCACGGGCCGGTACCTGCTTGCCCGACCGTTTCTTAAGCCAGGCATCCCACATGGGCCACCAAGACCCTTCATGAAAATCGGCTTCCTTTAACCAGGTGGCGGCGTCTGTTTTCAAATCCGGGTTGGTGTAATGCCCATACTTTTTCTTGCTGGGCGGGTTCACAATGCCCGCAATATGACCCGACTCGGAAACCACGAAAGTTTTTGATCTCGAGCCCATCTTTTGCACACCGCGATAGCAGTCTTTCCACGCCGCGATATGATCGGTTTCGCATGTGATGGCTATCAGGGGCACATCAACGTCACCGAGCTTCAGCTTATGCCCCAGTACCTCAAAGCCATCGGTCGCGAATTCATTGCGCTGGCATAGCCCACGCAAGTACTCCACCGCCATTTTCGCAGGCAGGTTGGCTCCGTCACCGTTCCAGTACAGCAAATCAAAGGCCGGGGGCACTTCCCCCATCATGTAACTGCGAATGGCCGGGCCATAGATAAGGTCACGTGATCTCAAGAATGACATTGTGCGCGCCATGATCCACGACCGCAGAACACCTTCCTTTTTCACTTCTTCTTCGATTCCGTCGATAAAATCGTTTTGAAGGAAAGGCGTGAACTCTCCCTGATCGGAAAAATCCGTCAATGCGGTGAACAGGGTCGCCGATTTGACCGACTTGTCTCCTCGCTGTTTCAGCAGAGACAGCGTCAGGCTCAGGGTGGTACCTGCAATGCAATACCCCACCGCGTTGACCTGTTTGACCTTGCAAATCTTCTTGGCCGTCTCGATCGCGGTCAGGAAACCGTCCTGAATGTAGTCTTCCATGCCGGTTTCGGCATAGCTTTCGTCCGGATTGACCCAGCTCACTACAAACAGGGTATATCCCTGCTCGGTGATCCATTTGATCATGCTGTTCTGGGCTTTCAGGTCCAGAATATAGAACTTGTTGATCCAGGGCGGGAACAGGATAATCGGTGTCTCATATACAGTTTCGGTCGCCGGCTTGTACTGGATCAGTTCCATCATCCGGTTGCGATAAACCACCTCCCCCGGCGTCGTCGCCAGGTTACCACCGACCTCAAAGGCACTCTCATCTGCCAGTTTGACGACCAGCTCGCCATTGTTGGCCTCAAGATCTGACACAAGGTTTTCCAACCCCTTGATCAGTGACTGGCCCTCGGTTTCGACCGCTTTTTGTAATGCGTCCGGATTGGTCGCCAGGAAGTTTGTCGGCGCCATCATATCGACGATTTGCTGCGAGAAATATTGCAGCCGCCTTTTGTCCTTGGCATCCAGATCGTCCACGGACGCAACAGCCTGCGCGATCGCTTGCGCATTGGTCTGGTATTGCTGGCGGATCAGTCGGAAATAGGGATTGGTCTCCCAAAGGGGGTTCGAAAATCGCTTGTCTTCTGTTTTGGGGGCTTCGCCTTCCGCGTCAGACGCAGTCAGCGCTTTCTGCGCCTCGGCAAAGTTCAGCACTGACTTGCCCCAGAATTCTATCTGCTGTTCCAGTAGTTTGGCGGGATTTTGCCAAGCCTCCGCCCAGTAGGCACTTGCTGCTCGTGCGAAAAGCTCTTGATTCGGGCCGTCCAGCGCGGGTGTGTGCGGCCGTTTTACAGCCATGACCTCAATCAGGCGCTTGGACAGCTTCTCGACCTTTTCCATATTTTCTTTAAGGCGTTCAATATGTTCTTCGGATACGTCTGGCATGTGGTCTTCACTAGTTGTCATTTTAACAATTCCCCCCTAACCTCGCTGCTATGCAGAATAACGTCGTGGGTGCTGGGGGGCAAAGCGACGAATGGTCCGAACTCTCAGGCTGACACTCAGGAGGCCCCATTTATGCGCTACATGATGACCTACGACCTGATGGAAACTGCGCGAAACACCAACCAGTGGCTTGGTGCAACCGCCAGCGCGATGGCGTCTTATCCGATGTTTTCCATGGTGCCGAACCCCGCATTCAACTGGATGGCCGCCTGGGGTGAAGTGACCGAGCGTACGTTCCAGCGGATGGTTGCAAAGCCCGATTGGGGTATTCGCACGTTCACCTGCGAAGATGGCAAGGATCATCTGGTTGAAATCACGACCGTTCTGGAACGCCCTTTTGGTGATCTGGTACATTTCCGCATCAATGGCCGAAAAGAACAACCGCGCAAAGTGCTGTTGGTTGCCCCGATGTCCGGTCACTATGCAACGTTGCTGCGGTCGACAGTCAAAAGCCTTCTGGTCAATTGCGAAGTCTACATCACCGATTGGCATAATGCGCGCGATATCCCTGTGTCTGCAGGTAAATTCGATGTCGAAGACTACACGCTCTACCTTGTAGATTTTATGAAAGAGCTTGGGCCGGAGACCCATGTTGTTGCCGTTTGCCAGCCTGCGCCTCTGACCCTGGCCGCAACGGCATACCTGGCCGAGATTGAACCCAAAGCTCAACCAAGCACCCTGACGCTAATAGGTGGCCCCGTCGACCCGGACGCAACGCCGACCGATGTGACAGACTTCGGTCGTCGCGTCACCATGGGCCAGTTGGAAGAAACAATGATCCAGCGTGTTGGCTTCAAGTACAAGGGCGTTGGACGTATGGTCTATCCGGGTCTGCTGCAATTGGCCTCGTTCATGTCCATGAACGCAGATCGTCACTCCAAAGCGTTTTCCGACCAGATCCAGCGCGTCATGCGGGACGAGGCCTCGGACCAGGATGCCCATAACCGTTTCTATGACGAATACCTGGCCGTGATGGACATGACAGCCGAGTTCTATCTTTCGACGGTCGAGCGGGTCTTTAAAAATCGAGAGATTGCGAGAAACGAGTTCGTGGTCGCGGGTCACAAGGTGGACATCAGTAAGATTACCGATGTTGCGGTGAAGACTGTCGAAGGTGCAAATGATGACATCTCCGCACCCGGCCAGTGTATTGCCGCGCTGGATTTGTGCACCGGCCTGCCGGACAGCAAAAAGGCAAGCCACGTCGAACCCGGTGCCGGTCATTATGGTATCTTCGCAGGCCGCAGCTGGCGCGACAACATTCGCCCTCTTGTGATTGATTTCATGAACGAAAACGCGCGAAAACCAAACCGTCGCGCGGCCAACTCCAACAAGGTAGCCTAACCGACATGAGCGGGTCAGCGCAAAATGGCCTCGCCTATTCCTGTCTATGCGGCAACTTGCAGGGACGTATTTCAACCCGCGGTGTTCAGCAAGGTACACATGTTGAGTGTTTCTGCAATGATTGCCGAGCCGCTCAACTGTATTTCAAGCAACCGGACCCCGCACCCGGACCTGTCGGGATTTTTCAGATCGCACCGGATGAGATCGAAATCAGCACAGGAAGTCAGTATCTTGCGGCGATGCAACTCAGCCCCAAGGGCATGCTGCGTTGGTACGCCAGTTGCTGTAACGCACCTTTGGCGGCAACGCCCAAAACCGCGAAACTCCCGTTTGCTGGCGTTATCGTCGGCCGGGTTGCGGGTGGTGCTTCGGCGCTAGGACCCGTCACGACACGCGGGTTTGTTCCCCAACCAAACGGAAAGCAAAAGCACGAAAATCCCGGCGCCGCCATTTTTGGCCTGTTGCGCAGGGCCGCCGGATCGCGCCTGTCCGGGCGGTGGAAGTACACACCGTTTTTCGACCGGAATACCGGTGAGCCCGTGGTTATGCCAACTGTCATTTCAAAGACTGAACGCGCGACGCTTTACCAATAATCAAACCGTTGCTGGGCGTCCAACCAGGTTTGCAGCGCCTCATTGACGATGTCGGGCGTCTCCAGTGTCGGCAAGTGACCGGCCTTTTCAATAACCAGCAGTTCCGCTCCGGGAATGAGTTCTGCCATGAAAGAATGCCGTTTGACAGGTGTCAGAGTGTCGTGCGCACCGCACAGAACCAACGTGGGCACCTTGATGCGACGCAATGCGACCTGTTGATCAGGGCGGCGTTGCAGGGAACGCATCTGACGCACGAAAGTTTCAGCACCCAAATCCTGTGCCATTGCCAGCAAGCCGTTCAGGATGGGAATACGCTGCGGGCCCGGTGCCAGCGCGTCGGACCCTACAAGTTTCCGCATGACCTCCTCCAACCGGCCACCTTGCGCGCCAATGATCAGGTCTTCGCGACTGGCCGCCATTTGAGGCGTGTCCGCCTGCGCATCAGTTGCCATCAGGCACAGGCGCGACACACGTTCCGGTGCTCGGCGGATCAGCTCTAACGCCACCACACCACCCATGCTTAATCCAGCCAGTGCAAACCGATGTGGAAGCTGGTCCAGCAGACCCGAGGCGATCTCTTCGATACGCTCACCTGCTGAGAGCGGCGCAACGGTTACGGGTCGCGTCTGCGAAAACACCTCGATCTGAGGGCGATACAGTCGGGCATCGCACATCAGTCCAGGTAGCAGTACCAGCGGCTCGATCACGCAGGGGCTCCATATGCTCGGTATTCCGAGCCCTTGGGTTTGTAGTCAGGTTGAGAATTTATCACATTCAAACAAGCGGAACGTCACGGATAGGCGATTGCCCGAAAAGCCGGAAAGTCAGCATAGCGGGACCGTCGTGAAGCCGCACTTTCCTCGGGCTCAGCGCCCGGTTTCAGAAGGCATCCGCGTGGCGCAATGTAGCTGTCAATCCGCCGCTGCGGTTTAGGGCGCCACACCAGATTGAAAGCGCAGAGTTTCGGAAAAAACCAGATTTCGGAATAATCCAGGTGATCATGCATCCACCATGCCAGATCCCGCCAATCCCGGCCCTGCGCAAACTGATCCGCAAACCAGGGGATTACAATAGACGCCCCGGCAATCCGCGCATCCCCGTCCCCACGATCCCAGATGTGGCATTCCAACGGGTGATCATTTCGGGCACAGTTCAGTCTGTTTTCATTGCCAAACCTGTTTAGCGACGGTGAGCGATAGCCCGAGCGCACAGCGATCCTGCCAAAGGTCTCTTCCAGCGGGTCCAGCAGAGTTTCACAGAACGCACGTCCTGTCTCGATAGCCAGATCCGGATTGTCTGGAATGTTCTGTTTTTGGTGAAAGTTCCCGATCTCGGAATAGAGGAAATCGCGCATGAAGAAATACCGGGACAGACGAACGCGCCCTAAGGTCTCAAGGCTCCACATACTGCCCGGCTTACGCATCTTACCGCGACCCGAGGCCGCCATCATTCCACCCCCAGCCCTTTTAACCAATCCAGGATACCGGCCACAGCCGCGTCGGTCTGCCCTGGCGACATCAGGCGACCGGCAATAACATGAGATGACGGATCATCCTCGGGACCCATTGTCACCAGTTTGACGGATGCTGGCGCACCCCACGCTTCGGCGACCTCGTGTGTGCGGTCAGGGCGCACCACCTGATCGTTGTCCGAGAACCAGAACAGCACGGGCACCAGGGCGTTCGAGAAATCCAGCGCATAGACTTTTTCGACCAGAACGGACATCGGCACGACCGATTCCCACGGATAGACCGTAGACCAATATTTGTTCTTTTCCTGGTCTGGCCCCGACACATCGCGTTCGTCCCCCATCAGGACCGGTAACCAATCCCTCGCCCATGGCAAAGTGGGAATCCATGCCGCGGCCGTGTTGACCCCGAAATTCGGAGAGACAAAGACCATGCCGACAACATCTTCGCTGAGGCTGGCATCCAAAGCGGCGGCGGCTGCAAGCGTCGCACCGGTCGACGTTGAAATCACGATCAACTTGTCCCCAACAGCACGAGCGGCCGCCAATCCCTCGGCGGTGTCCTGCATCCAGCCCGAGGCAGTGCCTTCCGCCATGGCTGATCCGGTTCGCCCATGACCTTGCAGGCGTGTGTAAACCAGATTGGCCCCCAGCGCGTCTGCCACAAGGTCCGGCACTGGCCGGATTTCCTCGGAACTTGCTGAAAAGCCATGGATGTAAAGAACGGAATACGGGGTGCGCCGTTCGTTAAAGCCATCCTGCCAGATCACTCGTTTTTCGACACCCGGAACGATATCGTCAAACGCGGCTTCGGTGCTTTCGAAATAAACCTGTACGCCCTCACCGAACTTGCGCGGATCAAAGCTTGGGCTCAGGTTCACCTCTTCGCGCGGGCCAAACCAGTAGATAAGGCCGCCGACGGCAATCAACGCAAGGAACAAGCGCCCCAGAAGCCATCCCAAACGCCGCATCACGCGTCTCCCAACACATCCAGAACCGCCGCCTCGATCAAGCCAAGACATGCATCATCCGAGAACCTGTGATCTGCATCCTTGACCAAAAGAAGCTGCATGTCCGGCCCTGTTGCGTGGTCCAGCAACCGAACGGCCGTTTCAGTCGAAACGGCCGTATCCGCTGTTCCCTGTAGGAAACGAACCTTGAACGGCAGGTTCAACGTGTCGCGCAGTACAAGGCGCTGCCGCCCATCTTCGATCATCCTTTTGGTGACGATGTAAGGTTCCATGTAATCGGACGGCAACTCGACATGCCCGACCGTTTCCAGGTCGGCTTTCTGGTCATCGGTGAATGAAGCCCAATAGCCATCTTCCGTGAAATCCGGCGCGGCGGCGATCGTGACCATACCTGCGATCCGGTCCGGCAGGGCCTTGGCCAGCAAAAGCGCCTGCCACCCCCCCATGGACGAGCCGACAACGATCAGCGGCCCTTTGGTCAAGGCATCGACCGCAGCGACAGTGTCCTCATGCCAATCCCCAATGCAGCCATCCGTGAACGCGCCAGAGCTTTCGCCGTGACCGGAATAATCAAACCGCAAAAAGGCCCGCCCCCGCGCCTGCGCCCAAACTTCCAGATGGACTGCCTTGGTGCCTTCCATATCCGACATGAGCCCACCCAGAAAAACCAGGGTCGGCCCTGCCCCTTCGGTCTTGTGATAGGCCAGTTTTCGCCCTTGTGCTGTTTCCAGAAAATCCGTCGCCGCCATAAAACCCTCTTACGCTTTGGGGAACATCATGCACGGCAGCCCGTTGGTCGCAATTCCCGAATTCGGGGTGTCGTGGCGTCAGTGACCGTACCCTGCGACCCTTGACAGGAATTGCTGCACCTGCCACATCAGCCAGACGCAAATAACCCGCAACCGGGCGTTCAGTGGGCGCCAAACCGACGAGGAGAGCCAACATGGCCCTGGATTCAAAATCCGTCTCTCTCACTTTCCCAGATGGCAATGCACGTTCCTATGACGCAGGGGTTACGCCCGCGCAGGTGGCTGCCGATATTTCAAGTTCGCTGGCCAAAAAGGCCATCTCGGCCACCGTTGATGGCAAACACTGGGACCTGCAATGGCCGATCGAAGCCGATGCACAGATTGCCATCCACACCATGAAGGATGACGCGCAGGCCAACGAACTGATCCGCCACGATCTGGCCCACATCATGGCCCGCGCCGTGCAGGAAATTTGGCCTGCGACCAAGGTCACCATCGGCCCCGTTATCGAAAACGGCTGGTATTATGACTTCGACCGGGAAGAACCGTTCACGCCCGAAGATCTTGGCCTCATCGAGAAAAAGATGAAAGAGATCATCAACAAGCGCGATCCTGTCACCACCGAGGTTTGGGACCGCGAGCGGGCCATCGAGTTCTACAAGGCCAATAACGAGCCCTACAAGGTTGAGCTGATCGAAGCCATTCCTGGGGATGAGCCGTTGCGCATGTACTGGCACGGCCACTGGCAGGATTTGTGCCGCGGTCCGCATCTGCAACATACCGGTCAGGTTCCCGGTGATGCGTTCAAGCTGATGTCCATCGCCGGTGCCTATTGGCGCGGCGACAGCAACCGCGCGATGCTGCAACGCATCTACGGCGTGGCCTTCACCGGCAAGGAAAAACTGAAAGACCACCTTCATATGCTGGAAGAGGCCGCAAAGCGCGACCACCGCAAACTAGGCCGCGAGATGGACCTGTTTCACATGCAGGAAGAAGCCCCCGGTCAGATTTTCTGGCACCCCAATGGCTGGACCATCTACACCCAGTTGCAGGACTACATGCGCCGTCAGCAGCGCAAGGGTGGGTATGTCGAGGTGAACACGCCGCAGGTCGTTGACCGCAAACTGTGGGAACGATCAGGCCACTGGGACAAATATCAGGAAAACATGTTCATCGTCGAAGTCGACGAGGAACATGCCCGCGAAAAGGCCGTCAACGCGCTCAAACCGATGAACTGCCCCTGCCATGTCGAGATTTTCAAGCAAGGCCTGAAATCCTATCGCGACCTGCCGCTGCGCATGGCCGAGTTCGGATCGTGTAACCGTTACGAACCCTCTGGTGCATTGCATGGCATCATGCGGGTGCGCGGGTTCACGCAGGACGACGCCCATATCTTTTCAACCGAAGAACAGATCGAGGCGGAGACCGCCGAATTCATCCGTTTCCTCAGCGTGATCTACAAGGATCTGGGATTCGAGGATTTTTCGGTGAAATTCTCTGACCGCCCCGAAACCCGCGCCGGATCGGACGAGGTATGGGACAAGGCAGAAGCGGCACTTTTGTCCGCCACCCGTGCCGCCGGGATCGAACCGGAACTGAACCCGGGCGAAGGTGCATTCTATGGTCCGAAACTGGAATTCGTTCTGACGGACGCCATCGGGCGTGACTGGCAATGCGGCACCTTCCAGGTCGATTTCGTTCTGCCCGAACGGCTGGACGCCACCTATATCGGCGCCGACGGGGCCAAACACCGCCCCGTCATGTTGCATCGCGCCACGCTGGGATCCTTCGAACGCTTTATCGGTATCCTGATCGAGGAACACGCAGGCAAATTGCCGTTCTGGCTGGCCCCGCGTCAGGTCGTCGTCGCGTCCATCACGTCCGACGCGGACGACTATGTCGCCAAAGTGGTCGAAACCCTGCGCGCGGCAGGTGTGCGGGCCGAGGCTGACATCCGCAATGAAAAGATCAACTACAAGGTCCGTGAGCATTCGGTCGGCAAAGTACCTGTAATTCTGGCCGTCGGTCACCGCGAAGTTGACGAGCGCACCGTAAGCGTGCGGCGACTGGGTGAAAAACAGACTCAGGTACAACCGCTTGATGTTGTAACAAAAGAGCTGGCACGCGCCGCCACCCCGCCAGATCTGCTGTAACAAACAGCACCATATCCAAAAAAATCCGACCCCTCCTATGGGGTCGGATTGTAACATTTCACCCTTTCTTCATCAAAAACAGTGTATTACGCTGCAAGGGGGCAGGCCGCCCCATGACGCGCTTGTGAGACACGGGCTCGTGAATTCAACTCTGCCCATCAAGCCACTACCTTTGTCATTGTCACAAGCAGACATACCCAGTCATCAAGAGGATTACCGAGATGTCGAAAACAGCTAAATCCCTGGTTATCGCAACCGCAGTCGCAGCCGCCGTGTCTGGTGCCGCAACCACAGCAAGCGCACAGGCAAAAGAAAAGTGCTACGGTGTATCGCTGGCCGGCCAGAACGACTGCGCCGCAGGCCCCGGAACCACATGCGCGGGCACCTCGACCGTTGATTATCAGGGCAACGCATGGACCCTGGTTGACGCAGGCACTTGCGCCGACATCGAACTGCCAGCAGAAGCAAACGGCACACCGCGCAAAGGTTCGCTGGAAGCGCTGGAACGCGACCTGCCGGCATAAGATTGGCCTGACGATTTCAAGGGGCGGGCTCCATCGCCCGCCCTTTCCCTTTCGTGATCGAGGAACTGGCCCATGTTGGATGACACCCACCGGTCAAACCGCCTGCCTGCAGCGTCGGGCGTAGGTTACAAACCGCAACATTTTGCTCAGATACTTGAACACGCACAGCCCGTTGCATGGCTGGAAATCCATGCCGAGAACTATATGGGCGACGGCGGGCGGCCCTTAGCGCAGCTGCGCCACCTTTCCGAAAAGTTCCCAATCTCGGTCCATGGCGTTGGCCTTTCCATAGGCGGTGAAGGCGCGCTGGACCCTGATCATCTGGCCCGGCTAAAACACCTGGTAGGCTGGCTGAACCCTGCAAGCTTTTCCGAACATTTGGCCTGGTCCACCCATGACAGCCATTTTTACAACGACCTGCTGCCCCTTCCCTATACCGACGAAACTCTTGCGCGGGTTTGTGAACATATCGACCAGGTCCAGCACACGGTCGGGCGCCAGATGCTGCTGGAAAACCCGTCCAGCTATCTGGCCTTCGAGGAAAGCACCTGGTCCGAACCTGATTTCCTGAGGGAGATTGCCAGGCGCACCGGTTGCGGCTTGTTGCTGGACGTAAACAATGTCTTTGTCTCGGCCACCAATCTGGAATTCTCGCCGCAAAGTTATATTGACGCCTATCCGCTTGAAAAAGTGTCGGAAATCCACCTTGGCGGCCATGATGAGGATGAAGACGATCACGGTCATCCGCTGCTGATCGACAGTCACGGACGAGAAGTGGTCGACCCGGTGTGGACCCTGCTGGATTATGTGCTGGAGCGTTCGGGGCCAAAACCCATTCTGATCGAATGGGACACTGATGTGCCGGATTGGCCCGTTCTGCGAGATGAGGCCGTTCGCGCGCAATCCGCACTGGACCGGATACCGGTATGAGTGTTTCGCAATCTGAATTCCGCGCGGCCATGATGGATGCGTCAGCGCCCGTTCCCGGCGGATTGCTGGACGGTGGCGCGCGCCCCGCCGGTCGCCGGTTCAGCGTGTACCGCAACAATGTTGCGGTGTCGCTGACCGAGGCGATGCATCAGGCGTTTCCCGTGATTGCCAAATTGCTAGGGGCGCAGAACATGGATGGGCTGGCCGGGATTTTCCTGCGTCAACACCCGCCCTCCTCTCCTCTGATGATGTTTTATGGCGAGGCGTTTCCTGATTTTCTGGCCGGAATGCCCCAACTTGCCCATCTCGGATACCTGCCCGACGTGGCCCGGTTAGAGATTGCCTTGCGCAAGTCCTACCACGCCGCCGACAGCGAACCTGCGCCGGCAGACGTTTTAGCGGTCGAGCCCGAGCAGGTCATGCAGGCCCGGTTGCAGTTTGCACCGGCCATGCAGGTGATCCGCTCGGACTGGCCCATTCACGCTATCTGGCGCTTCAACATGGAAGCCGATGCCCCGAAACCAGATGCACGGGCCGAGGATGTGTTGATCACGCGCGCCGAGTTCGACCCGACACCCAATCCGCTTCCAGCGGGTGGTGCAGACTGGATCGCCTATATGCAGAACGGCGACACAATCGGCGGGGCATTTGAAAAAACGACTGCTGAACTGCCTGAATTTGATCTTGGAACCACTCTGGCACTGCTTCTGAAGGGTGGTGCAATAACCTCTGTGACTATCGAAAGGCCCAAGACATGACTGCTCTGATCTCAACCTACAATAACACCATGGGAAAACTGGACTTTGCGTCTGGCTGGTTGACCCCTACGCTGGCACGGCTGGTCTTTGTTGCGGTTCTTCTGGTCTATTACTGGAACTCGGCCATGCTGAAGATCGACGGATCGATCTTTTCGCCTTCGGCAGGTGCCTTTGGTCAGATTTTCCCCAAAGCGGCAGAAGCTGTTCTGTATGACGTGTCCCAAATGACGTTCTTCCAACGCATCGTCATCTTCATGGGAACGGTTGCCGAATTTGTGCTTCCGACGCTACTTCTGGTTGGACTATTCTCGCGTCTGGCGGCTTTGGGCATGATCGGTTTTATCTGGGTGCAGACCCTTGTCGACGTCACCGGACATGGCGTGAAACTGGGCAGCCTGTTCGACGCGGCCCCGTCCCTGATGGATCAGCGCACGATGTGGACCTTCCTGATGCTGGTGATCGTCGTCAACGGCGCAGGTCCGATCTCACTCGACCGGATCCTGCGCCTTAAGTAACTTAGAAATGCGCCTTGGGCTGGTCCGGTTTTCCTGCGGCCAGCCCAAGTACCCCGGCGACAGCAGCAAATGTGATCGGGAACATGGTGAAAACACCAAAGCCGAACGCGTAGTACATCGCGGCCGCCGACACCAGCAACAAGACCCCGGCAATCAACGCGCGCGCTGGCGCCATGGCCCCGCCCGCGATTGCCAAGAGGGGCGCGATAATCGAAATGGCTTGCACCAGATCAGGATTGTCGACCTGGCTTAGCATGCCTTCAATTTCACCGACATGGTCAACCACGACCACCTTCGCATAGCCGAAGAACCCGACGATCATGCCGATCAACCCGGCGATTACACCCAATAACATTGCGGCATTACGCATTGAAAATCCTCATTGTTGCTTTCAGGCAGATAGGCACTCGTTCAAGAAATGCCAAGCTGAGCACGGGTTTCAGCCGTCCAGCCCAACAACAGCCTGCCATCCGCTTCGATCAGTGGGCGTTTCATCAGGGCCGGATGCTCTCTCAAAAGCTCCAAAGGGGCCTTAGCACGCTGGGTTTCGTCCAATCCGCGCCATGTCGTCGATCTGGTATTAAGCAAGTCATTGCCGAACTCAGCAAAGGCCCGTGACAGCACCGAATCCGGCACACCGTCGCTGCGTACGTCAAAAAACTTGGCGTCTGGAAGTGATTTCAATGCCTTGCGACAGGTGTCACAGTTTTTCAATCCATAAAGCTGCATGTCTTTGACGCTCCTGCCCTTGCTTCCTTTTTAGGCAATCTTGCCCGTTTCTTGCGGTTATTCTTGATTTTTTACTTCACCGTGCAATGTTGAAAAAGGCGAAACGCACGAATTGGACTGTTCAGCATGCGCTACGCAGTTTTTTTGTGTGGTGACGCTGACCACAGCCCCCACCAATTTGTGGGACAATGCGTAAGTAGAAGGAGACACGGGACATGCCAACCGGCACCGTGAAATGGTTCAATACCACCAAAGGCTATGGATTTATTGCCCCTGACGAAGGGGGCAAAGATGTGTTTGTACATATCTCGGCCGTAGAACGGTCCGGCCTCACCGGACTCGCAGACAACCAAAAAGTTTCGTACGAGTTGCAGGACGGACGCGACGGCCGCCAAATGGCAGCTGATTTGAAACCACTGTAACGACTTCCCGCTAAACACGCGGTAGATCATTAAGGATGACGGCCAATTTCCGGCCGTTATCCATCCCCCACCGGTTTCGTTCCATTACCCTCGCGCGGGCTTGGCGTCGGCGTGGTTATTCCAGTTTTCGCCCGTAGCCACGATGCAAGATGTGCCTGTCGCGTAGGTGACAACCATTGTCCAGTCCCCGCGCTGACTTGCCCAGACTTCCATAACCTGTTCCGGCCCGCGAACACCCGATGCCACGCGCCGAACTGACTTTCCAGTTTCTGGTTCAGCCGGGGCGTCAGTTCGCACAGAACCTCAGCTATGGGGATTTGGCTCGCACAGGTAGGGCAAAACCAAAAACCAGACATAACAGAGCAAGGTTCAAAAAGCGGGCCATGGAACCAATGTAACAATTCCATGACGACACATATAGACAAAAGCTATGCAGCTTGTCGGTTCTATCTGCGAATGATCGCCTCGAACTCACGCCATTCGCGCGCCGTCATCCCCGAGTTTTCCTGCGTGACCGCCTCTCCTGCCAGCATTCGTTGCAGGCTTTCGACCATCTGGGCAGACAGGTTTACCGCACCCAGCCGATAATCCTCGAACGCCTTATACGCAAACGGCACCCAATCAGCGACGATCTTGCACATCGCCTCGGCATAAACGCGGATTTCATACTGAGCATGTGGGTCGGCACGCAGGCGCAGGAAGTGGAACAGATTATGCAGGTCCACCTTCCAATACCACTGCGTATAAACGTTTGCGGGTAGGTTCATGCGGGCCAGTTCACGGGCAAGCCCCTGTTGCCCGTCCTGGCTGATCATGGACTCGTAGTTGTCATAGCACCGCGTGCTGTCCGCCTTGAGGGTTTCCAATACGCGCGCGGCCTCTTCACCTTCCAACGTTGCCCCGCGGCCCTGATTGTTTACTTCGGACTGTGCCGCCACATGTTCAGGGGCAGGGATATAGAACTCGCGATCCAGAATTGAATACCGTGCCGAGTATTCATTCACGTTGGCGGTCCGGTGCCGGATCCACTGCCGCGCCACAAACACCGGCAATTTCACATGCAATTTGACTTCGCACATTTCGAAAGGCGTCGAATGCCAGTGCCGCATCAGATACCGGATCAACCCTTCATCATTCTGAACAGATTTGGTGCCTTTGCCGTATGAAACGCGCGCAGCCTGACAGATGGCGGCATCGTCCCCCATATAGTCGATCACGCGGACAAAGCCATGATCCAGAACCTGATGCGCTGTGTACAGGTGATCTTCCATTCCCGCCGAGACAACTCGACGCGTGGGATGCGATTGCGCGCGTTGCGCGTCGATCTCGGCCTGTTGATCAGGGGACAGCGGCATCGAATCTTCCTTTCTGGCAATGAGTCGCCTGCCACTATATATCGCCGATCCCGGCACAGGAACCGCGATATATGCCGCAGCGGACGCAAAAAACAAATTGCTGCCGAGGGCTCTATCGACACGTCGAGGAGGAGCGCTAAGCTCTTGGCAATGTGAGTCGAAAAAGGATGGCCGAAATGGCGTTGAAATATCTTCACACCATGGTCCGCGTGAAGGATCTTGAAAAATCCATGGCATTTTACGAGCTTCTGGGTCTGAAAGAAACACGTCGGTATGACAGTGAAGCCGGGCGATTTTCTCTGATCTTCATGGCCCCTCCGGGACAGGAAGACGCCCCGATCGAGCTGACGTACAATTGGGACGGTGATGACGAGTTGCCCGCCGACAGCCGTCACTTCGGCCATCTGGCCTACGGTGTCGACAATATCTACGAGGTTTGCCAACATCTTCAGAACAACGGTGTTACGATCAATCGCCCGCCAAGGGATGGTCGCATGGCTTTTGTTCGATCGCCCGACAATATCTCGGTTGAGCTTTTGCAGAATGGCGAAGCACTGGAACCAGCCGAACCCTGGGCCAGCATGGAGAGCAGTGGTCACTGGTGATCCGTTGGCTGATAGCGTTTGGGCTGGTCGTTCAGGCCAGCCCTGTCAAGGCCGAGCAATGCCGCTTGGCGCTGGCCTTGGCGATGGATATTTCCGTTTCAGTCGATGAGGCCGAAGATGTGTTACAGCGGCAGGGGTTAGCCGCCGCATTGATTGCGCCCGAAGTGCAAGAGGCCTTCTTTTCTTCACCTATGCCGGTTGCCCTGGCGGTATATGAGTGGAGTGGCCGCTCAACCCAAAATGTCGTCCTGAACTGGACAATGATCGATGATGTTGGTGATCTGCTGTTCGCATCCAGCCAGGTCAGCCAATCCGCCCGATCTGACAGCGGATCAGCAACAGCTATGGGCTATGCGTTGGCATACGGTGCAACCCTTATGGAGCAAGCGCCGCAATGCTTGTTTCAAACCATTGACCTGTCCGGCGATGGCACGAACAACGATGGCTATGGGCCGCAGATCGCCTATCGGCACTTTCCCTTTCAAAACACTGTCGTGAATGGGCTTGTGATCAACGCAGCCGATTTCGAGGGAGAGCTGTTCCTGATCCCTTTCTTCGAAAATAACGTCCTGCACGGGCCCGGCGCCTTTTTGGAAATTGCCACCGGGTTTGAAGATTTCGAGCGCGCCATGCGAAAGAAACTGAAACGGGAACTGAGCGGCTTGCAGATCGGTGCATTGCGGATTGAAGGCCCATGATACGTCGCGTGATCGTCTTACTGGCTTGCCTGATATCAGGACCTGCCTTTGGCGAATGCCGTCAGGCCCTTGCGCTGGGGCTGGATGTGTCGGGTTCGGTCGACAGCCGGGAATACAGGCTGCAACTGGACGGGCTGGCGGCGGCCCTGAGCCGCCCCGAAGTTGGCCAACTTATGTTGTCGGACGGCGCAACCGCCTTGCGTCTGGCGATCTTCGAATGGAGCGAGCGGGGACATGAACGGATGCTGCTGGAGTGGACAGAAGTACGGTCCCCCGCCGACCTGATCGCAATCAGTGATCGTTTGATCCGCACCTCGCGCAGCGCAGCGCCGCAGGGAACGGCGTTAGGGTCGGCCATGTTATTTGGCTCTTCCCTGCTTGATCAGCAAAGTGGGTGCTGGCGCCGTACGCTGGATTTGTCCGGTGATGGCAAACATAACCTCGGACCGCATCCACGTGATGTGAAAGCTAGTTTACGACATGACGGGATCACAATTAACGGGCTGGTGATCGGTGCCGACGATCCGAAAGAAGGTGATCGGAGATATGTTCAGGTCGGTGAACTATCAGCCTATTATTCAGCCTGGGTCATTTTGGGGCCAAACGCGTTCGTAGAAGTGGCGCTGGGCTTTGAGGCATATGAAGAGGCCATGACCCGCAAACTTCTTCGTGAGCTGGACAGCCTTGTTCTGTCTGACGCCCGCCACTGATCAATAGATATACCGTATCTGATCCGTCCAGTACCGTTCAACGCGACGCAGCGAACTGGTGATATCCTCAATACCGTCAAGCCCAAGCACCCCCCTGCCTTGCAGGCCTTCGGCGTGACGTGCAAACAGCTTGGACACGATATTGCGGATTTCTCTGCCCTGCGGCGTCAGGCGTACGCGAACTGAACGGCGATCAATCTCGCATCTTTGGTGGTGCATATAGCCCATCTCAACCAGTTTCTTGAGGTTATAGCTGACATTGCTGCCCTGGTAGTACCCACGGCTTTTCAGTTCGCCTGCCGTAACTTCGTGATCACCGATATTGAACAGCAATAACGCCTGAACCGCATTGATTTCCAATACGCCGACGCGCTCAAACTCGTCCTTGATGACATCCAGCAACAACCGGTGCAGACGCTCCACCAGGGCCAGCGCCTCAAGATAGCTGGTTATGAAGCCCTTAGTCTCTGGTGTGGAGACCTGCATTTCCATACTCATCCGACCCTCCAATTCAGTCGCGCTGTTTGACACACGATGAACCGAAAATCCGAAAAATCGGTTAAGCGGAACTTTGCCTTATTTCTGAAAGGTTTGCGCTATGTCTGCAATCAGGCTGGCAAATCGCGTCGGAGGCTGCACCTGCCCTGTAACCCATTGATAAAGGTCCTGATCGTTTTCGTGCAACAGCGCATCATAGATATCCAGACCGTCGGCATCCATGTCGGCCAGATTGCGCCCAGCATAGGCTGACAAAATAATGTCCATCTCTTTGATGCCGCGTCGCATCGACCGCATTTGCATGCGCTTGATGCGCACATCCCGGGGCTCGCTCAATTCTTCTGCTCCAGCATCTGACGCATTTTCTTTTCCAGACGTGCTGCGCGTTCGGAACATGCGCGCATCTCAGCGCGGATGGCGCGCAGTTCGGCCACGGCCGAGGACAATTCCGTTCCACCTTCGCCCTCACCCACAGGTGCATCCATGCCGTCGCCCTCGCCGGTCAACAACCACATGATCGAGACATTGACCATGCCCGCCATCATCGACAGCCTGTTGGCCCGGGGTTCGGACAGATCGTTTTCCCAATCTGAAATTGTCGCCTTCTTGACCCCAAGACGCCGTGCCAGTTGCGCCTGTGTCATTCCCGCGGCTTCGCGTGCACCGGCCAGACGGTCTCCGAATGTCGCAGAATCCGGACCATACCAGTCGTTTTCATCATTCATTCGGGTCTCCAATTCACTTTATCTATACGGCTTGATCGTCACTCTGACGCACCCTATGACAGTCGGGCTGAACATACAAACCGAGGCCGAGCATGAGTTTTCTGTCTGCGACACTGTCACGCGTCAAACCTTCACCCACCATCGCTATGACAGCCAAGGCAGCCGAGCTGAAGGCCGCCGGGCGTGATGTCATCGGCCTGAGCGCCGGTGAGCCGGATTTTGACACGCCCCAGAACATCAAAGACGCCGCTGTTGCGGCCATCGCAGCAGGCAAAACCAAATACACCGCGCCGGACGGCATCCCCGAACTGAAACAAGCGGCATGTGCCAAGATGAAACGCGATCATGGGCTGGACTATTCGCCGGCCCAGATCTCGGTCGGGACCGGTGGCAAGCAAACGCTGTACAATGCCCTGATGGCGACGATGAATGACGGTGACGAGGTAATCATCCCTGCGCCGTACTGGGTCAGCTACCCCGATATGGTGCTTTTGGCGGGGGGCACCCCTGTTATGGTCGAAACGACGCTGGAAAACAGCTTCAAACTGACCGCAGAACAACTGGAAGCCGCCATCACGCCCAAAACAAAGTGGTTCATCTTTAACTCGCCCTCGAACCCAACGGGTGCAGGGTATAGTCGGGATGAACTGAAGGCGCTGACCGATGTACTGATGCGTCATCCGCATGTCTGGATCATGTCGGACGACATGTACGAACATCTGGCCTATGACGGGTTCGAGTTCTGCACCCCGGCCGAAGTTGAACCCGGTCTATTTGACCGGACCCTCACCTGCAACGGGGTTTCAAAAGCCTATGCCATGACAGGTTGGCGCATCGGTTATGCCGCCGGCCCGGTCGAGATCATCGCGGCCATGCGCAAGATCCAGTCGCAATCAACGTCGAACCCCTGTTCGGTCAGCCAATGGGCTGCTGTTGAGGCCCTGAACGGAACCCAGGATTTTCTGGCCCCGAATAACGAGACATTCAGGCGCCGACGCGATCTGGTGGTTCGGATGCTGAACGAGATCGACGGCGTCACCTGCCCAACGCCTGAAGGGGCCTTCTATGTCTATCCGTCTATCGCCGGATTGATCGGGAAAACGACGCCGGCAGGGACGGTCCTTGTAGACGATGAAGCCTTTGCAACCGCCCTGCTGGAAGAAGCCGACGTGGCCGTTGTGTTTGGTGCCGCCTTTGGCCTGTCTCCGAATTTCCGCGTCAGCTATGCTACGTCCGACGCGGCACTGACCGAAGCTTGCAGTCGCATCCAGCGTTTTTGTGCTTCTCTGAGGTGACCATGTCCGCCGAACTGCCTGAGTATTACTTTCGCATACGTGAAAACGGTGCTGCGGTGTTTCGGATCGATACTGAAAACCGTCAGCGTCGGATCGAAATGGATCAGATTGCCGTCATCAATATCCGCAATGGCGAGGTCAAGCCGCACGGGCAGCGGACGCTGTCAGACCGGGATCAGGCCGAGATTGCCCAATGGATGGAAGAGCGCCGGGCCCTGCTGGCCCAGCGCGACATCGACGACATTCATCGCGCGGTCGACTATCTGAATCTGACCACGCAATGGGCTCAGTCCAAGGCCAGCGACACGCAGCTGGAGGATGTGACCGACAGGTTATTGATGGCCATGCACGACCTGCGTACGGTATTGGTCCGGAAAAAGGCAGATCGTCTGGACAAAGACTAAGCGGGCTCGGCTGATATCTGTATCTGCTGTACCGAATACATCCAAAACCGGGTCATGAGAAGCACGGCCGCGAAGGCGAGACCAAGCACCAGGCCCAGCCAGACGCCGATGCCGTCCATATGACGAACAAAGCCGAAATAATACGACGCCGGAATTCCCACGACCCAATAGCTGAGCGCCGCCATGACCATTGGGATCTTGGCATCCTGCAACCCGCGCAGCAGGCCCAGCGCAATCACCTGCGCGCCGTCGACCAGCTGGAACAAAGCCGCCATGGCAAGCAAACCGGTACCGATGGTCAGGATTTGTCCCCGCTGCGGATCATCTGCTTCCATGAACAGGGAAATCAAAGGCTCGGCACAAGTCAGGAACAGGATGATGGTTGCCACCGACATGACCAGCGACATACCAGTCACGGAGATTGCGCCCTTTTCCAAATGCGCCCTATCCCGACGACCCAGCGCATTGCCAGCCCGGATGGTCGCTGCATTTGATAAGCCCAGGTGAACCATGAAGGTGGCCGAAGCCAGGTTCAAGGCGATCCCATGCGCAGCCAGCGGGACCTGACCCAGCCAGCCCATCATCACCGCAGAAGTCGCGAACAGTGAAACTTCGGCCAATGTGGTCAAGCCGATGGGCACACCCAGCTTCCATACGCTGGCAAACATTTCCCAATCCGGTCGCCAGAACCGTTGGAAGAGGCTGTGCTCCGGCAACGTCCGGACCACGTAGATAACGACCGCAATCAGCGAAACAACTTGTGTCGTAATCGAGGCGATTGCCGCCCCTGTCACGCCCAGTTCGGGGGCGCCCCAGTTGCCAAAGATCAACGCATAATTGGTCAGCCCGTTCACAGCCGCCGCCGCAATTGTGATCCATAAAACGATCTGCGTTCGCTCCAATGCCGCAAGATAGCTTTTCAACACCATCACAA
This sequence comes from Ruegeria sp. AE3, assembly GCF_056542225.1. Classification (NCBI taxonomy): domain Bacteria; kingdom Pseudomonadati; phylum Pseudomonadota; class Alphaproteobacteria; order Rhodobacterales; family Roseobacteraceae; genus Ruegeria; species Ruegeria sp. AE3. Next base: position 1,266,744 of record NZ_JBQFZL010000001.1, read on the forward strand.
TGAGGGCCGGAAACAATCCCCAACCGGCGACTCTCAGGTATTCGGCTGCGGTTGCAGCGACTTGCGGTTCCTGCTTCATGGCGATCAGGATCGGATAGGACCACCACAGCAAGGGCATGACAACCACGGCATACAGCAACGACAACCACAGACCCATCCGGGTCGAGCGGCGAATGCTGGTTTCGTCCCCTTCCGCCGCTGCTGTGGCCACCATGGGCATGACTGCCCAGCCAAATCCCGCGCCAAACAAAAACAACACGAAGTAATAACTGTTGGCCAAGGTAACGGCCGCCAGCGCCTCGACCCCGTACCAACCCAGCATGATGGTGTCGGTCAAACCGATCGCGTATTGCGCCAGATGACCGCCAACCAGTGGCAGGCCAAGAACGGCAATAGCCCGAAAATGGGCCGGGTATGTCATCACCTTTGTCATCGCTCCAGCCATATGCGCGGCTTTGGCGCGGGACAAGAGCGGATCGGCAAAATTTCAGATTGAGACTTTGGTGCCCGTCCTTTCCCTGTGGCCGGGCATTTTGATGCTCAGCGGGCGTCGGGATGCAACGCGGTGCCCAGAATATGCTCGGATCGGTGAATAACGTGATGCGCCTGCCCTACGATCAGCGGATCAGGCTCGCACACGATATCGTGATCCTTGCCAGGGTAATCCAGCGAGGACAGGAAGTGACGCATACAGTTCAGGCGCGCGCGTTTCTTGTCATTCGACTTGATAATCGTCCAGGGTGCATCAGCCGTATCCGTGTAAAAGAACATGGCCTCTTTCGCCTCGGTATAGTCATCCCACTTGCTGAGGCTCGCCTTGTCGATCGGTGACAGTTTCCATTGCTTCAGGGGGTCGGTTTCGCGGCTTTTGAAACGGCGCTGCTGCTCTTGCTGTGTAACCGAGAACCAGTATTTGTATAGCTGAATGCCCGAGCGCACCAGCATCCGTTCCAACTCGGGCGTTTGCCGCATGAACTCAAGATATTCGTTGGGCGTGCAGAACCCCATGACCCGCTCCACACCCGCGCGGTTGTACCAGGACCGGTCATAGAACACCATTTCGCCTACGGTCGGCATCTCCTGAATGTAGCGCTGGTAGTACCACTGGCCTTTCTCTTCCCAGGTGGGTTTGTTCAATGCAACGACACGGGCCTGACGCGGGTTCAGGTGCTCCATGAACCGCTTGATCGTACCCCCTTTGCCTGCGGCATCGCGCCCTTCGAACAACAACACAAACCGCTGCCCCGTTTCCTGCGCCCACAGTTGAACCTTCAAAAGCTCGGCCTGCAGATTGGCTTTTTGCGTCTCATACACCGACCGGGCCATTTTGCGGCCATAGGGGTATTTCCCACTTTCAAATGCCTGCCGGATTTTCTCGGGGCTGGGCGCTGAGGGGTCGGTGTCTTTGGCGAGCGTGGTCTTGATCTGGGTGGGTTCTGCGTTGGTCGTGGCAATGGCGTCCATACATCCTGTCCTTTTCTACTGTCCCGAACGGTGGCTAGCAGAAAGCTCGGAAATGCGCTTTGATTGGTATCAAATAGATGCCTCAAAAACCCATAGTTTCCAGCGCGGATCACTTGTTCCAATGCAAATTCCAATGCAAACGTCTTTTTTCAAGCTGAACGGCCATTCTTTCCACGTCAGGACATTGGGCGACAAAGCCGCGCCACCGTTAGTGATGCTGCATGGTTTCCCCGAATACAGCGGCGCCTGGGCCGATCTTGCGCCTCATCTGGCCGAACGCTTTTATTGTATTGCTCCGGACCAGCGCGGTTATGGCCAAAGCTGGTGTCCCGAAGGGGTGCAGAACTATACCCTGTCGCAACTGGTCACGGACATAGCGGCGCTGATAGAATCCTGCGGTGCGCCTGTTGCGCTGCTGGGTCACGACTGGGGCGCATCGGTAGCTTACGGCGTCGCCATGTTCCGACCGGAACTCGTAGATCGGCTAATCATTGCAAACGGCGTGCACCCGGTGCCGTTTCAACGCGCCATGGCCTCGGGTGGCGCACAATCCACAGCCTCTCAATATATCAATCTGCTGCGAGCACCTGATGCCGCGCAAAAACTGTCCGAAAACAACTTTGCGATGCTGGAACAGTTCTTTCGCCATGGTATGGGGCTGGACTGGTTGACCGAAGCTCGCATGGCCGACTACCGCACTGAATGGGCCCGTCCCGGTCGGCTGCAGGCGATGCTGAATTGGTACAGAGCCTCTCCGTTGATTGTCGCCAAACCCGGTGTCCCCGCGACAGGTCTGCCCGACCTGCCGCTCGACCGGTTGCATGTCAGGTGTCCGCACTTGTTGATTTGGGGGCCGGATGACAAAGCCCTTTTACCAGAAGCCACTGAGGGGCTGGAGGCGTTTGCCACCCACCTCACCCGTGTCACGATCCCCGGGACCGATCATTGGTTGCATCATCAAAACCCGAGGGCCGTGGCGCAGGCCATTCTGGAATGGACTGGCCTGACGTAATCAGGCCCCGCCCGCGCGCAACGGCAAGCCAAGCAGCCTTTGTCGCAGCGCCAACGACATCTTTAGCACCTTACCGGTGCCCCCAGTCGTCAGGGTTGTCAGAGTTGTTCGGCGACAAGCCCAACTCATCACCATCGGTTGAGCACCCAAGCCCCAGAACCGTCCGGTTTGCATATGAAAAATAGGAGCAGACCTGATTGATCTCGAGGATTTCTCCATCATCCCAACCTGCGTCGCGCAGGGCGCTGACATCCGCCTCGACCAGATCGCCCGGCGCTTCGGTCAGCTTGCGGGCATAATCCATCGCAGCCATTTGCGCCGCATCCAGCGGTGCAGCCAAGGGATCGCGCGCCTCAATCGCTGCCCTGATCGCGTTGCCGCGCGCCGCGTCACCCAGCAAGCGCTGAAGACCCGCAAAGTGATGCTCGACGCAATAGCTGCACCGGTTCAGCGAGCTGACCCAAACCCCCAGCACTTCCAGAAACCATTTCGGTATCTTGTTGCCCGAATGATGCAGCACCGCCTTGTACATGGCCATATGGCCTTCCATTGAATGCGGGCGAAGGCTGTGTGCCATCATGATGTTGTCTACGTTATTGTTCGGCCCGGTCACGCGCTCGTAGAGTTTCTTCAACTTTCCAGTCGCTTCTTCGAACGGAACGGTTCTGATCCAGCTCATTTATTCACCTCCGCTTTACCGGGATCAAAGGACGGGTTATCTGCACGGATTGCAAGCGGCTTGACAGAAAATCCACAACACCTCGCGTCCCTCTTCCCCCGGACCACATCACCTGCCATAATGACGGAAACCCAAAAACAAGAGCAGCACCCATGCCCGAAGATCTGTTGACGCCCAGCGCCACTTCTACCTATGACGCCTCCTCGATCGAGGTGCTCGAAGGGCTGGAACCGGTTCGCAAACGCCCCGGCATGTATATTGGCGGCACGGATGAGCGTGCGCTGCACCATATGTTGGCCGAGATCCTCGACAACTCGATGGACGAGGCTGTGGCAGGCTTTGCCAACCGGATCGAGGTAGAGCTGCATTCCGACTACGCCCTGACCGTCCGTGACAACGGGCGCGGTATCCCGATCGACCCGCATCCGAAATTTCCGGGCAAGTCCGCGTTGGAGGTGATCCTGTGTACCTTGCACGCGGGTGGCAAGTTCTCGGGCAAGGCCTATCAGACCTCGGGCGGCTTGCACGGGGTCGGTGCGTCGGTGGTGAACGCGCTGTCTGATTCGATGGTCGTGCAGGTGGCGCGGGACAAAACTCTCTATGAACAACGTTTCTCGCGCGGTATCCCGCTTAGCCCGGTCGAAAAGGTTGGCGCGGCCCCGAACCGGCGCGGCACAACGGTGACCTTCCACGCCGACCCCGACATCTTTGGCCATCACAAGTTCAAACCCGCGCGACTGTTCAAATCCATCCGCTCCAAGGCCTATCTGTTCTCGGGCGTCGAAATCCGCTGGAAAACCGCCATCGATGACGGTGAAACCCCGCTTGAGGCCTCGTTTCACTTTCCCGGCGGCCTGTCGGATTACCTGAAAGAGACAATGAACGGCTCGTCCACCTATGCCGAGCAACCCTTTGCGGGCACCGTCGATTTCAACGAGAAATTCGGTACCCCCGGCAAGGTCGAATGGGCCATCAACTGGACACCGTCGCGTGACGGGTTCATCCAGTCCTATTGTAACACCGTTCCCACCCCCGAAGGTGGAACCCATGTGGCCGGTTTCTGGGCTGCGATCCTTAAGGGGATCAAGGCCTATGGCGAGTTGATCAACAACAAGAAAGCCGCGCAGATCACCCGCGACGACCTGTTGACCGGTGGCTGCGCGCTGGTGTCGTGCTTTATCTCTGAGCCGGAATTCGTGGGCCAGACCAAAGACCGTCTGGCTACGGTCGAGGCGCAGCGGCTGGTCGAAAACGCGGTCCGCGACCATTTCGACAATTGGCTGGCGGCTGGAACGAAATCCGCCGGTGCGATCCTCGATTTCCTCATCCTGCGGTCTGAGGAACGCCTGCGCCGTCGGGCCGAGAAGGAAACACAACGCAAGTCCGCCACTAAGAAACTTCGTCTTCCCGGCAAGTTGGTGGACTGTTCCAGTTCAACACGCGACGGCACGGAATTATTCATCGTCGAGGGCGATTCTGCGGGCGGCTCGGCCAAGATGGGCCGCGACCGCAAAACGCAAGCCCTGTTGCCCCTGCGCGGCAAGATCCTGAACGTGCTGGGCGCGGCCAGTTCCAAACTGGGCACCAATGCCGAGATCAGCGATCTGACACAGGCGCTGGGTGTCGGACTTGGCACCAAGTTCAACGTCGACGACCTGCGCTATGACAAGGTCATCATCATGACCGACGCGGATGTGGACGGGGCGCATATCGCCGCGCTGCTGATGACGTTCTTCTTTACCCAGATGCGCCCTATGATTGACGCGGGCCACCTGTATCTGGCCTGCCCGCCTTTGTACCGCCTGACGCAGGGCGCCAAACGCGTCTATTGTCTGGACGAGGCCGAGCGCGACGAATGGCTGAAGAAAGGTCTAGGCGGCAAGGGCAAGATCGACGTGTCCCGCTTTAAGGGTCTGGGCGAGATGGACGCCAAGGACCTGAAAGAGACCACGATGGACCCCAAATCCCGAAAATTGATCCGGGTCACCATCGACGAGGATGAACCCGGCGAGACCGGCGACCTTGTCGAGCGTCTGATGGGCAAAAAACCCGAACTGCGGTTCCAGTACATTCAGGAGAACGCGCGGTTTGTGGAGGAGTTGGATGTTTAAATAGATGAGAACAAAGTGGATTTCTATACGAAGGCTCAAAGAGCATGAGTTCCAAACCACTCTGAAGTACATAAGAGAAACTGGAGAAAGCTGGCACAACGTCTATGTCCGATTGGGGCAGCTACAGAGTGACGTTACTAAAAAGGTGGTGAAATTACTGACGACTGTTTTGGTATTCTACCTAATTCTAATTTCTTTTGCAGATACTGATAAAGTAGTTGTGACGTTTTACGGTGTTACCGCATCCGTACCCACAGGATATGTAACTGTAACCGCAAGTCTCTTTCTTTTCTTGATCGCGCAGCATTTTCAATCTTTTTGGATGGTAATGCAGATCAGAGTTAGGGAGGGACTACGAGTAAAGCTACCCGGTTTCAGTATGAATTCGTACGGTTTTTACCACGATCAAGATGAGATGGCTCTTGTTACACCAGTTGTTCTAAATAATTTTTTTAAACCGCGCTTCGGGGTGCCAACAGTTTTATCATTCCTTTCTTTATCTGTTTTTTCTCAGTGGCATTTCCGTTCTTTGGAATGTGGTATTACTTAGCTGATCTACAGTTCCACATTCTAGTTTCGGAACCAGTCGGCACACTAAGCCGGGCTGCGTCGGCTTTTGGATTATTTACTCTGTTTGTCACCATTGCGTTTTTGTTTCTTTTCAACGTTCCGCTTCCAATGGCTCGCAACTCATTTGCTATCCGTTGGGGTTTCCTTTCGAGGCTTTATCCCGTTGGACAACACCCCCAGATAAAAACCTGGCTTGAATCGGAAAAAACCCACAAAAAATAACTAGTGCAAGATGAGGGTTTACACCCATCTTACCCCGACACAACTCCTGCGCCGCCCATTGGGCGGCGGGTCGGGCGCGTGCTTGATGCCTAACATCAAGCATTCGGTGAATACGAGACACACCCACACCACACGCGCCCTCAAAAAACCAAAATCTACTGCAATTCAAATTCCTTCGGTTTACTAATCAAACAAAGATCCGGCTTCCCTGTGACAAGCTGGCTTGGATTTAACGATTAAGGATTTGCAATGGCCCGCCTTTATGACAGTCGAAAACGTGTTCTCGTAACCGGTGGGGCCGGGTTTCTGGGCTCGCATCTGTGCGACCGGCTTCTGGATCAGGGGCATGAGGTTTTGTGCGTCGACAACCTGTTCACCGGCACCAAGCGCAACATTGACCATCTGCACAACAACCCGCGGTTCGAGTTCATGCGCCATGATGTGACCTTCCCGCTTTTTGTGGAGGTTGACGAGATCTATAACCTCGCCTGCCCCGCCTCACCCGTGCATTATCAACACGACCCGGTGCAGACGACCAAGACCAGCGTGCATGGCGCGATCAACATGCTGGGTCTGGCGAAACGTCTGAAATGCAAGATTTTTCAGGCCTCGACGTCTGAGGTTTACGGCGACCCGACGATCCATCCGCAGACCGAAGACTATTGGGGCAACGTCAACCCGGTTGGCCCGCGCTCCTGTTACGACGAGGGCAAGCGGTGTGCCGAGACGTTGTTCTTTGATTACCACCGTCAGATGGGGCTTGAGATCAAGGTCGCCCGCATCTTCAACACTTACGGGCCCCGAATGCACCCCGCCGACGGGCGCGTCGTGTCGAATTTCATCATGCAGGCCCTGACCGGCGAAGCGATCACGATCTTTGGCGACGGCACGCAGACCCGGTCATTCTGTTACGTGGATGATCTGATCGAAGGCTTCATCCGCCTGATGGATACCGGCAAGGAGGTCACCGGCCCGGTCAATCTGGGCAATCCCAACGAATTCTCGATGAACGAGCTGGCCCGCGAAGTGCAGGCGCTTGTTGGCGCGGAAACCCCTATAAGTTTCAGAGAGTTACCTGAGGACGACCCGAAACAACGTCAGCCCGATATCACGCTGGCGCGGACCCTGCTGAACTGGGAGCCTACGGTGCAGCTGAAGGAAGGGTTGGACGCAACGATCCGGTATTTCCGGACGCTTCAGTCCGAAGGCGCAGCCGGATAACGCGTCTCGCTATGGCTCGGGGACCGGATCAAACCGCCGTGCCGATCAGCGCGACGCCAATGGCCATGAGGACAGCGGCACCCAGGCGTCGCATCCAGTTGCCTTCCTTCAGGAAAATGAACCCGATAAGCGCCGCAAAGATGACCGAGGTTTCCCGCAGAGCCGAAACCGCCCCCAGCGGCGCAAAGTTCTTGGCGTAAAGCACCAGACCATACGCCGTCATCGAAACCAGCCCGCCCAAAAGGCCCGTCATCCATATTCTGACGGGCAGGTCTTTCAGGGTGGCGCGTTTCCTGACCCCGATAAACCCTGCAATGAACAGGTGCAGAAAGGCCCCCCACGCCCAATAGCTGAGCGTATTGCCGGACAGCCGCACCCCGACCCCGTCAACAACCGAATAGATCGAAATGCAGAACCCGGTGCCCAGCGCAAATCCCAGCGCGCTGCGCCCGACGCCCGAACGCAGCGCGGCCCAGCTGCTCAGCTGAATGCCAACCGCGATCAGGGCGATCCCGCCCCAGGCCTGCCAGGGCAGAACTTCGCCCACCAGCACCATCGCCCAAAGCGAGACCAGTGCCGGAACAATCCCGCGTGCAATCGGGTAAACCACACTCAGGTCGCCATGCTGGTAGGCCTTGCTCAGCATGAAGTAATAGCCGAAATGCACGACGGTCGAGAGCAGGATATAGACAAAGCTCTGCGTGTTCGGCAGGGGCAGGACCATCACCATTACCGCCGCTGGCAAGACCTGACCCAACGCGACCAGACCCAGCATCGTGGTGCGGTCCGTCGCCGTTTTCACGATGGCGTTCCATACGGCATGCAGCAACGCCGCCGACAGAATAATCAGAGTGACGAACAGGGTCATGCCCGACCTTTCCCGCAGAATACGCGCAACAAGGGTCTTGGGCCCTATTCACTTGGGCGTGGTGTCTGCCAAAACCGGGATTTTTGTCAAGCAGGATTCCAGTGGTCAAAATACCGCCACCGTTGGGAATGTGTCCGCAAGCCGTTTCCGGTCTCGTCCTGCGCCTTTGTGCCCGGCAAGAAGTTACAACTGCACGTGATCCCGGTTGCAGGACGCGCATCAGGTTCTAAGATCGGGCACATGAGTTTTGTGACAGACAACCAATTGCCCCTGCTTATCCTGTTTTTTCTGTCAGGATCGATCGGCACCGCCTTTTTGTTCCGCAAACCAGCGGGGCACCGGGCGTGGAAACTGGCCGATCTGGTCTGGGTCGTGCTGGGTGGTATCGGCGCATTGGTGGCTGTTCTGGCAGGGCTTTATACGTCGGACAGTTCGCGACTGGATCGTCAGATTGATGTGGCCTACGCGGCAACATTGGCATTCGACAGGGATGCCGCACGGTTTCGTCTGCGTTTCTGCGACCCTGCTTACGATCCTGACACGGCAGTGCTGTGCGACAAGGTTGAATTTCTGTCGGCTTCAACTGCCAGCAACTCGGAATTGCCCCTGTTCATCGCCGTTACCAACGAAGTAGCCCCCCTGCAGGGCCTGCACTTCCTGTTCGGAAGTCAGGCCAAGGATGAAATGGACGAGCTACGGGATATGACGGCCAAAGCCGATGCTTTCGATATCGACCAGTTTCTCGTATTCACGTCCCTGGACGACAAAACTCAGGTAGCCATCGACAACATGCGCCGTAAGGTGCCCGCGATTGCCGGAGATTATCAGATCCTAGCACAAAGCTATGACGACCTGATCGAGCAAGTCGGCAAGTTGAAGAACGAATGGGAATACCTGCAGGCCAACGCCCATATTCTGGTGCTGCAAATCGTGGCGCTTTGTCTTGTTAGCTTTGCGGCCCCCTTTCGATTGGGAAAATCTTTGGTCGAATTGCGCACGAAGCTTAACGCCGATAGCCCCGCGCCAACACCTGAGGATCAACCCCCAGAAAATAGCGCAGAAGTGTCCACAAGTTCCGCGTGCCCCGCCGAAACCAACCTGCCTGTTCATAGCGCTCCGCGCTCGTAAAGGCATGCGACCCGAGTATCTTGATCCGTGGCAATGCGCGCACCAGCGCCACATCTTCCATCAAGGGTTGGTCCGGATACCCGCCAGCCGCCAGATAGACATTACGCTGAACCAGCAACCCCTGATCTCCGTACGGTAAACCGAACAGCCTGCTGCGCAAATTGGCCCATCCGGCCACCCAGGCTGGCGCAAGCCCACGCGCGCGAAAAGCCAACCGAAACGCCGCTGGTGCGTTGGATGGCAGATGGGCGCTTACGCTCTTGGCCCATCCCTCTTGCAACACGGTATCTGCATGAAGGATCAGAAGCCAGTCTCCATCAGCATGCGCGCACCCCCGGCGCAATTGACCGCCGCGCGATGGCTCACCTCTAATGACATGCGCGCCAACATCTTCTGCTATTCTCAACGTCTGGTCAGTTGAGCCTGCATCGCTGACGATCAGGTCCCGGATCAGCCCGGAATGCACCCCTTCCATCAGGGCTTCAAGGCACGCAGGCAAGGAATCGGCGGCATTCAAGGTTGGAATCACTACAGTGACGGGTGCGGGCACGTCCGATAACCTCTGGTCTTGGCTGCGAGACTTCCTATATCACGAGGCCAAAGGCAATGACGAGGACCAAGCCATGCCCACCCGCCGCATCCTGCGCCTGACTGGCTCGGACACCGAAAACTTTTTGCAGGATCTTGTAACCAATGACGTTCAGGGATTGGGCAATGGGTTGGTCTATGCCGCACTGCTTACACCACAGGGCAAGTATCTGGCAGATTTCTTTCTGAAACGCGATGACGTTGGGGTGCTGCTGGACGTGGCCGAGCCACTTGCAGATGACCTGATCAAGCGCCTGAACATGTACAAACTCCGTGCGGATGTGGTGATCGAAGGCACGGATCTGCATCTGCAGCGCGGCACAGGTCCAGCACCGGACACCGCCCTGCCCGACCCCCGTCACGCGGATATGGGTTGGCGTGACTATTCGACAGCCCCAGATGGCGATGACGGAACCGACTGGGACGCGCTGCGCGTTCGACACTGCATCCCCGAGGCTGGGGTCGAACTTACGCCAGACAGCTATATCCTCGAATCCGGGTTCGAGGCGCTGAATGGTGTGGATTTCAAAAAGGGTTGCTATGTCGGTCAGGAAGTGACTGCGCGCATGAAACACAAGACCGAGTTGCGCAAAGGCTTGCGGCGGGTCTTTGTCGAAGGATCGGTTCCGGCGGGGACTGAGATTACCGCAAACGGCAAACCCGTCGGCACCCTGTTCACGCAATCAGGCGGCCAAGGAATCGCGTATCTGCGCTTTGACCGTGCGAATGCAGACATGATGGCCGGAGACGTCGTGGTTCGCCTGACGGACCAAGCGTAACTTGTTGCCAAATCGGCACGGCCTTATCCGCCGTATGTTTCATAAAGTTTGAACCCGTTACCCAGCCCTGCCAATGTGTCGTCACAGGGGCAACACGGATACCCGCATGTTTCAGCTTTATTCCGCGATTTGGCGCGCCAGCGCCGGGCGGCAGATTATCCTCATCCTGTTATCCATTGCCATTGCGGCGCTTGCCGCTGTTCCGCTTGAATTTCAGCGCGATATCGTCAACCACCTTACGTCCAATGATCTTCACGTCGAAAAGCTGGTTCTGCTGGGCATCGGCATGATGATTGTCATCCTGCTGAGCCTCGCCCTGAAATGGGTTCTGGGTTTTCGCGCAGGGATATTGGGCGAAGACATGATCCGGCTGATCCGGCAACGCTTGCTCTGGCGCGCTACTGACCTGAAAGAAACGGGTGAAAACCTGCGCAAGGGCACCATGACGACCGCCATCTCGGCCGAAGCCGAGGAGTTGGGCAAGTTTGCCGGGGGCGCATTCTCGGACCCGGTGGTTCAGGTCGGAACGCTGATCAGCGTGATCGGGTACATATCCTCAACGCAGCCAGGCCTTGGCCTTATCGCGTTTTCCATGATTGTTCCGCAGATCATTATCGTTCTGGTGTCGCAACGCAAAGTGAACACGTTCGTCGCCGAACGCGTCCGCCTTTTGCGCAGCGCCACTGATAGGCTGACCACCGAGGATATCGATGCCGTCGAGCGGGATATCAATGCCCTGTTCGACGACATCTATGACACACGACGGCGCATGTTTCTTTGGAAGCTTTCGGCCAAGTTCCTGTTGAGCGTGATCAATGGCGCCGGAACCGTCGGTATTCTGATGTTGGGCGGTTATCTGGTGCTGCACGGCAAAACCGATGTCGGCACAGTGGTGGCCGCGACCAGCGGGCTTGGTCGGATACAGGGCCCGACCGCGTTCCTGATCGCCTTTTACAGACAAGTCAGTGCCAACCGCATCAAATACGAACTTATGTTGGAACTATTCGGCCCGGACCCCGCGCATTACCGGTACCGCAACAGTGCATAAAAAAGACCGCGCAGCGGCTGTCTGCGCGGTCTGATATTAAAAGCGACGAAACGTCACGCGCGTTCGGAATATTCCATGGTTTCGGTGTTCACGATGATCATTTCATCCTGACCGATGAACGGCGGCACCATGACTTTCACGCCATTGTCCAGAATTGCAGGCTTGAACGAGTTCGCGGCGGTCTGACCTTTTACGACCGGCTCAGTTTCGACGATCTTGCAGGTCACTTTCTGCGGCAGTGTCGCGTTCAGCGCTTCACTTTCGTAGAATTCGACAACAATCGTCATGCCATCTTGAAGGAACGGACGACGCTCGCCCAGCAAATCCGCTGGCAATTCAATCTGTTCGTATGTTTCGGCATCCATGAAGACCAGCATGCCATCGGTTTCATACAGGAACTGCTGATCCTTCTGCTCAAGGCGCACACGCTCAACCTTGTCAGCTGAGCGGAACCGTTCGTTCAGTTTTGAACCATTGCGCAGGTTGCGCAGTTCGACCTGCGCGAAAGCGCCGCCCTTGCCGGGCTTCACATGGTCAACCTTGACCGCGGCCCAAAGGCCGTCGTTATGCTCAAGCACATTGCCGGGGCGAATTTCGTTCCCATTTATCTTGGGCATTACATAAATCCTTCACAAACGGTTGATGCGTCAGTTGCGCCTCCTATATCTGGCGGGAACATACCTGACAAGACAACCAAACCTAGTGCTGCAGGTGCAGCGAGATATGCAAGTGACGCAACGCAACTATGCATATTAGCTGTATCCGAATCGCACTTTATCGGTCATAAGGACCGTCACGCCGAAAATTGCAAGAGCAAGAAAAACAAGGAAGACGAGATGAGAGATTTCGTTGACGGCACTGCCTTTAACAACGAACAAGGCAATCGTGCTCGCAAACTTTTCGCGGCCGTTGTGTTGGCCGCACTCGATGACGCCATTGCCGATGACAAGAAATATGGCAATGGTCCGGAACAAATCGCCCGTTGGGCGCGCTCGCGCGATGGACGCGAAGTGCTGTCTTGCGCGGGAATCGACCCGAACGAACGGGTTGTCAGCGGACTGATGGAGTTCGTTGGCCGTGGCGTGCGGACCTCGGTCGCGCTGTCGCGTGAAGAAAGCGAGCGTCGCAACGCCGCTCAGCAGGCTGAAGCTGCCTGATCCAAGGCTGTTTCAACTCAGAAAAAACGCGCTCTGCCATCAGAGCGCGTTTTTCTATGCGTATACCGCCACAATCCCGATCCCGGGCGTCAAGGTGAGTTCGGGGCTTCCCCTGCCCGCCCAAATCAGGTCATCTGCGCTTTGACAGGTAGGAGACAATCCATGGTTCGCGCCATCATGATTCAAGGCACCGGCAGCAATGTCGGAAAATCCGTTCTGGTGGCGGGGCTTGCGCGAGCTTTTACACGGAGAGGTCTTCGGGTTGCGCCCTTCAAGCCGCAGAACATGTCGAACAATGCTGCTGTTACGGAAAACGGTGGGGAAATCGGTCGCGCACAGGCCCTTCAGGCACGGGCGGCAAGGCGGGCGACGCATACGGATATGAACCCTGTATTGCTGAAACCTGAAACAGATACCGGCGCGCAGATCATCGTTCAGGGGCAGCGCGCGGGCACCATGAAGGCCGGTGATTATCGCAAGGATAAATCCAGGCTGTTAAGCGCCGCACTGGAAAGCTTTGACCGACTGTGCAGCGATGCGGATCTGGTTCTGATCGAAGGTGCGGGCAGCCCGGCCGAAACCAACCTGCGCAAGGGTGACATCGCCAATATGGGCTTTGCCTGCGCTGCGAATATACCTGTTATACTTGTCGGCGACATTCACCGCGGCGGTGTGATCGCACAGATCGTTGGCACTCAGGCGGTTCTGGATGAGGGTGATCTTGCGCGAATTCGGGGCTTCGCCGTCAATCGGTTCAAGGGTGATGTGTCCCTTTTTGACGAAGGGCGCGATGACATCGCCTCTCTTACCGGGTGGCCCTGTTTGGGGGTTGTGCCATGGTTTCACGACGCCTGGAAGCTTCCGGCCGAAGATATGATGGACATCCGCTCTCACACAGGCGGCACATGCAAGGTTGTTGTGCCACAGCTTGAACGGATGGCGAATTTCGACGACCTTGACCCCTTGTCTGCCGAACCCGGAGTGAGCGTCGAGATCATTCCGGCCGGACGCCCATTGCCGGGCGATGCCGATCTGGTTTTGCTACCGGGCAGCAAGTCCACCATCGGAGATCTGGCCTATTTCCGCGCACAAGGCTGGGACATCGACCTGTTTGGCCATGTCCGGCGCGGCGGGCATGTTCTGGGTCTCTGTGGCGGCTTTCAAATGCTGGGCAAGACCATCTCCGACCCCGATGGCGTGGACGGTCGACCGGGTAAGGTCGAAGGGTTGGGGTTTCTGGATGTAGACACGGTCATGGGAGGACAAAAGCAAGTTGTCCTGCGTAAGGCCCATGCCTTGCCGGACCGCGAGCCGGTCACCGGATACGAAATCCACATGGGCCATACAGACGGGCCGGATTGCGCCAATGCATGGCTTGAGGTCGAAGGCCGCCCCGAGGGCGCGGCCAGCGCAAACGGACGGATCAAGGGAAGCTATCTGCACGGTATCTTTTCGTCCGACGCATTCCGGGCGCGGTATTTGTCAGCGTTAGGCGTGACCTCGGACCTGTCCTATGAAGATGGCGTCGAGCAGGCGCTGGACGATCTGGCCGATCATCTGGAGCGCCACATGGACCTTGATCTGCTGCTCAGCCTCGCGCAGCCCCCGCACCGCAGCTGATCGTTACTCCAGATCCTGAGCCGCAAGGGCGCGGGCGATCTCTCGTCTGACCATCTTGCGCACATTTCTTGTAATTCGCTCGCCCATCGTTCCTTGCAGTTCGGTGCGGACAACCTCTGCGATCAGGGTACGCAGAGCGTCCTCGTCCATGTCGATCGTCCTGACGTTTTCGTCGGAATCAGGTTCTTCGGCATTGACATCAGACACAACAGCCTGAGACGACCGGATGAATTCCGCCTGATAAGGTGCACCTTCGTCCTGCTGAGCCGCCTCTGGTTCGTCGCCTCCAGAAGCATCAATCGACATCGCAGCGGCAAATTCTTCTTCGACATCCCATGGCAGCGCATGAGACGGTGTGCCCGAATATGCATCCTGGCTGTCACCGTCCGGTTCCCACTGGTCTTCTGTTTGTGCAATGGCCGCTTCCAACGCTTCGATCTTTGCACTCAGGCTGATTGCAGCATCATCCGACGGGGCGTGTTTCGTCTCGGCTGCTTCTGGCTTGTCCTCGTCGGCGTTCGCGGGTTGACCCGTCTGAACGATGTCACAGGTTCGCAGCAACATCGGCTTGGCGGCATCTGTAACTTCGGCTTTGGATACAGCTTTAGCGGGAATCACTCCTAACTGATCTGGTGTGCTGATCCGCAAAGCATCGGTAAGCACCAGCCGCCCCGGCTTGCGTGCCTTAGTCGTTTGATCCGAGACGGATTTATCACGACTGTCTTCACTGACCAGACGTTTGACCGAAGACAGAACGTCTTCGATCCCTGCTTTCACGACATTATCAGACATTGTTCTCTACCGCTCTATCCTTGGATCAAGTGTAGCCAAACAATCCGTGCCTCACAACAAATAGTATTGGCGATCAGTCCCGGCGCAACGCTTTGAGAACACGATCCAGATCCTTGCTTTGCTTGCTGACCTGTGCAGGTGCATTCTTGACCAGGTTGTAATACAAAGTCGGATCATAGATTTGCACCGCCAGCCCAAGACGCTCGGCTGTCAGAAGGCCCTGCGCCTGCAATAACTGATAGGCAGCCCGCGACCGTTCGGTGCGCGAAGCAACTTCCGCCAGCTGTGCATCCAGCAAATCCTGCTGTGCATTCAATACATCCAGAGTTGTTCGCGCGCCCAGAGTCGCCTCTTCCCGGATGCCATCAAATGCCACCTGCGAGGCGTTAACGCGCTCGGTTGACGCCCTCAAACTGGCGCTGGCCGCCTGAAACGCCGCATACCGGTCGGTCACACCCTGCGTGATGTTCTTTTGAACGTTCAGAAGATTCGCACGCGAGGCATCGCGGCTGGCCATCGCGCGGCGCACATTTGCCGCCAACCGGCCACCTGCGTAGATGGGTTGACTGAAGTTCAGCGACACGGTCGCGTCGTTCACATAGTCATTATTGTCATAGCGCTCGGACACGCCAGCATCGGCATTCAGGCTGACATTCGGCCCAAGGTTGGCCCGCTGTTGCTGCACGACCAGATCGAACGCCCTGACCTGATGCTGTGCCGACAGAATGGCCGGGTGGTTGCGTTGCGCCAGGTTCACAGCTTCAGCTTCGGAACGCGGCAGATTGGGGAGGCTCGGCTGGCCAGCCGTTCGCCCCGGTGCCTTTCCGACCGCGTTCACGTATTCGGCCTGGGCAATGCTCAATTCACCGCGTGCCACAGCCAGATCCGCCTGAGAGCTTGCCAGCTGCGCTTCGGACAATGCGACGTCCGTCCGGGTTACTTCGCCCACTTCGAAGCGGTCATTCGACGCCCTAAGTTCCTCTGCCGACACATCCACGTTGTTCTGGCGGATCGCCACGGTCTCTTCCTGCAACAGGACGCCCAGATAGGCATTTGCTGCGCGGATAAGAACCTGTTGTTCGATATCGATCAGGGTTTGCCGGGTCGATAGCACCGTTTCCTGCGCCGACTGCTTGCCCAGCACCGACGCGCCGCCATCATACAAAAGCTGGCTCAACGTCAGGCCCGAAAAGAACCGCGACGGCTCGTTTGTCGTCACGACGT
Source organism: Ruegeria sp. AE3 (assembly GCF_056542225.1). Lineage (NCBI taxonomy): Bacteria > Pseudomonadati > Pseudomonadota > Alphaproteobacteria > Rhodobacterales > Roseobacteraceae > Ruegeria > Ruegeria sp. AE3. The sequence goes on from NZ_JBQFZL010000001.1 coordinate 1,283,227, forward strand.
TATTGACCCGCGAACGGGTGTAATCCTGGCTGACCTGCACGGTCCAGTTGATGATTGGCCGCAACGCAGAAAGCGCAATGGCCACATCTTCATCCGCCGCGCGCAGCAACGCCCGGTTCTGCTCAAGCAAACCACTGGTGTTATACGCGCCGATGAACGCATCCGTTATGTTGTCTGCCCACGCTGCACGCCCTGGCATCACGCTCATGGCAAGTCCTGCGGTCACAGCAAACGCCCTGACCAGCTTACCTGTCGCCGAACCACGCATACCAAAATCCTCTCAAACGAAATTACACTGCCCTACAGGCAGTTTGCGGCCTTCTTTTCAACTAATCAAGGCGATAGAAAAATCTATCGGCGGACTATAGCGAAAATGCACACTCTGCCGAAAAACCTTCCAGAACCGGCGCATGGGCATTGAACACATCACGCCAACTGACGCGACCACCGGTTTTTCGACCGATCCGCACGGTACCCAGGTTGCCGTTGACAAACAGACACACGATCCGACCGTGGTCCTTGAGCTGATCCAACAGGGCATCGGGCACCTGCTCGACACCGCCCTGCACCATGATCGCATCATAGGGGCCGTGTTCCGCCACACCCTGTTCCAACGCGCCGACGTGGATGATGGCGTTGTGCACGTCAGCCTCGGCCAAGAGGTTTTGCGCCTCGGCTGCAAGGGTTTCGTCGCATTCAACACCCACAACCAACTCAGCCATCCGTGCGGTGACAGCCGTGGAATATCCCATTGCCGGAGCGATATCGAGGACCATCTCATCCTTGGATATGTTCAGCACGTCCAGCATTTTAGCCAGGGTCCGCGGCTCCAGCATGCTGCGCCCTCCACCCAGATCAATCAGGCCGTCCACATAGGCCGCCTCGCGTTGAGAATCGGGTACGAAGCTTTCCCGCGGAACACTCAGCATAGCCTCAATGATCGGGAACTTGGTGACGTCAGAGGGGCGGATCTGTGTATCAACCATTGTGCGGCGCCGGGCTGCGAAGTCAGTCATTGGATATCTCGTCTCATTCCCAAAGATGTCGGGCTTGTGCCATATCCTGAACCTTCCAGCAACGCCCCTGTTGCCGCAACCTGAATCGTGATCACCTTCTTGGGCATGGACTTCGGCAAATTTCAGTCTTGCCGGCAAATTCGCACGCAATCCACTGGACGCCCCCGAGGAAAGCTGTTAAAAACCCAGTTACACCACAGCAAGTATTTGATTTTACTTGAAAAGGCGAGTTGGCGGAGTGGTGACGCAGCGGATTGCAAATCCGTGTACACCGGTTCGATTCCGGTACTCGCCTCCAATCACATCCAAATCGCTGACTTAACCCCGCAGTGCACGCGTGCGACGCTTGGTATTTCAAGACGTTCAAGGCCCGCGATTCTGTCGAATTGCGGGCCAGATATGGCGTGTTTTTCGGAACACCTGCCTACCCCTGCTCGTTCACGGGGCGCGATTTTGTCTGGTATGTGCTTTACGTTCAGGCGCGCCCTTGTGGCACAACCTCGTATCCCGGCTCCTCCGGCTCATCATCCGTCATTTCGGCAGGGAAGCCCGGGGCGGTGATATCCAGGCCGGTTGCCTCTTCCAGCCGCTTGATAATATTTGGTGAAAGCTCGCGTTCGCCATAGCGTGCGATACCATCGTTAAAGATGTTGATCATCACCGGGTTTATTTCCAGTGGCACCCCGGCGCGGTCGGCGACCTCCTGAAACAGACCGATATCCTTCTTCACCAGATCCATGGTGAAGGAAATATCGCGCGACCCGTTCAAGATGACCTGACTTTCGGTTTCGTGCACGAAGGACGTGCCGGACGAGATTTTGATCGCCTCATAGGTCGTGTTCAGATCCATCCCCGCAGCCTTTGCCGTAACCAGTGCTTCGGCGCAGGTGATCAGGTTGGCGGTGGCAAGATAATTGGTCATCACTTTCAGCACCGAGGCCGAGCCCAGTTCGCCGGTGTGCAAAACCCGACGACCCATTGTCGTCAGGAACGGCAGAATTCGTTCAAACGTTTCCCGGTCACAGCCCGCAAAGATCGAGATATTGCCCGTCGCGGCACGGTGGCACCCGCCAGAAACCGGGCAATCGACGGCCGCACCGCCGCGCGATATGACTTCGGCTCCCAGGCGTTTGACTTCGGCCTCGTCCGTGGTCGACATCTCCATCCAGATCTTGCCGGGGCCCACTTCGGGCAACATCTCCTGCATGACTGCATCCGATGCTGCCGGAGACGGCAGACAGGTGATCACCGCATCGCAATCGCGCATCAACTGGGCGGGCCCCTCAGCCGCCTTTGCACCTTTGGCGACAAACTCGGCCACCAGATCCGCGTTCAGGTCATGCACAGTCAGATCAATGCCGTTGCGCAAAAGGGATCCCGAAAGCTTGCCGCCTACGTTACCCAGACCGATAAATCCCACTTTCATATGACGCATCTCCAAGTTCGTCGTTTTCCCGTCATGCGACCACATACCGAACACATTCTTCATGCCGCCGAACGACGCCTACAGGTCGCTTTTTTCTCCTTGGCTTATTTGTTGCGCGCGAACCGCTTGACAAGCGGGTCAGCGGTGCCGCATGTCCCTGTCGTTGGTGTCGGCGACAGCCGATGAAAAGGGAATGCGTCAACGGTTCATCCGCCAAACGCAGCCGCCCCCGCGACCGTGACCGGAGAGGATGCCCAATGCCACTGGCCTGTGCCGGGAAGGCGGGACATCCGACAGAGCGACCGCTCTGGCATCCGCAAGCCGGGAGACCTGCCAACACCCGAAGTTGAAACCGGGCGGGGTGTTCCGGTGTCGGGTCCATGTGCAGACGTGGTGCCCGCATGAAACCCCGTCCCCCGCGAAGAGGATTTGGGGGGATGAGAGACATGAGCGAGAACGCACCGGTAGAGCTACTGGTCTGCACGACTTGCCGCCGGGGTCTGCCCGTCGAGGATGACGCTGAGCGACCCGGCACATTGTTGCACAAGGCCCTGGAACAGGCTGTCCTGCCGGATGGCATCATTCTGAAACCGGTCGAATGCCTTTCGAACTGCGATCAGGGCTGTTCCATCGTGCTTCGGGGCGGGCCGGATCGCTGGACCTTTGTTTACGAGAATCTGAACGAAATCGATCACGTCGATGTCATCATCGATGGCGCGACTAAGTATCTGGCCACAGGCGATGGTCTGGTGAAATGGCGCGACCGTCCTGAACATTTCCGCAAAAACTGCGCCTCGCGCATTCCCCCGATTGGAGCCTGAGATCATGTCGAACCTTGAAAAACTCCCCGTCACTGTGATCACCGGCTTTCTGGGCTCGGGCAAAACCACGCTGGTGCGCCATCTGATGCAGAACCCGCAGGGCAAGCGCCTTGCGATTGTTGTTAACGAGTTTGGCGATGTGGGTGTTGATGGCGACATCCTGAAGTCCTGCGCGATTCCGGAATGCCCTGCGGAAAACATCATGGAACTGGCAAACGGCTGCATCTGCTGCACCGTGGCCGACGATTTCATCCCGACCATCGAGGCGCTGATGGCGCTGGAACCGCGCCCGGATCACATTTTGATCGAAACATCCGGCCTTGCACTGCCCAAACCGCTGCTGAAAGCGTTTGATTGGCCTGATATCCGTTCGAAAATTACCGTTGATGGCGTTATTGCGCTGGCCGATGCCGAGGCCGTGGCCGCCGGTCGCTTTGCTCCGAACGTTGAAGCGGTGGATGCCCAACGGCTGGCTGATGACTCGATCGACCACGAAACACCCTTGTCCGAGGTGTTCGAGGATCAGATCTCGTGCGCGGATATCATCCTGCTGACCAAGCCCGATCTGGCAGGTCCCGAAGGTGTCGCGAAAGCTAAACAGATCATCGCCGCTGAGGCGCCGCGCCCGCTTCCCGTCGTCGAGGTTGCCGAGGGTGTCGTCGACGTACGCGTCGTGCTTGGCCTTGAGGCTGCCGCCGAAGATGACATGGACGCGCGCCCGTCACATCACGATGGCCATCACGATCATGAGCATGACGATTTCGAAAGCATCATCGTCGAGTTGCCGGAACAGACCGACCCGGCGGAACTGGTTGCCAGGATTGAACGTCTGGCAACTGAGCTGAATATCCTGCGCGTCAAAGGCTATGCCGCCGTCACAGGCAAACCGATGCGCCTGCTGGTTCAGGCTGTCGGCGCACGGGTTCGTCACCAATACGACCGCCCGTGGGAACCCGGTGAGGTGCGCCGCTCGCGCCTGGTCGTCATTGCCGAACATGACGACATCAAAGAGGCTGAGATCCGTGATATCCTAGTGGGTGTGACCGAGGTTGCCGAGTAAGTCATGCACGTCGTCTTTCGCGAAAGCCACGGGCTCGAGGAAACCGAGACCCCAACCGATCTGGGCCAAAGCCCGGCCGATCTGGTTGTACTGTCCTTTTCCGACAGTGACCTGGGCGCTTTCGCGGAGGGCTGGCATCGCGGCGGCGGACCTGAGGGGCGGATGCCCACGATGCGGCTGGCCAATCTTGCTGCATTGAAACACCCCCTGTCCGTCGACACCTATGTTGAACAGACACTTGAAGGCGCAAAGGGCATCCTGATCCGTCTGATCGGTGGCGTGCCCTATTGGTCTTACGGGTTGCAACAGGTTCTGGCACTGGCACAGGCCAAAGGCGTCGCGCTGGCCGTTTTACCGGCGGATGGGCGCGAAGACACTCGGTTGGATGAGTATTCGACCCTGCCCCTCTCGACCCTGCGGCGGCTGGCACATCTTTGTGATACCGGCGGAGAAGTCGCCGCGCAGGCCGCATTGGCCCAGATGGCGTTAGCAGCAGGGCTTTATGCCGGCCCGGTGATGGGCGCGAAAACCGTGCCCGAATGCGGTGCGTGGTGCCCGGAACAAGGTGTCATCCCGGTGGATTCCGCGTTCGAGAACGATGCTAAACGCATTCTCGTAACCTTCTACCGCGCTTATCTGACATCAGCAGACACAGCCCCGGTCGCGGCCCTGATCCGCAGCTTGCGCGCCCGCGGGCTCCAGGCGGTGGGTTTGTTCGCCCCGTCGCTCAAGGCCCCGGCCGCTGCCAACTGGCTCAGGGAACAGGTCGTTGCCCTGAGACCATCGGCCATCATCAACGCCACTTCATTCTCGGGAAAGGGCGCGTCTGGCACGTCGCCTTTGGACGCGGCGGATGTGCCGGTGTTTCAGGTCGCCCTCGCCACCTCGCGACGCAAGGCTTGGGCCGAGGCCGAACGCGGCCTGTCGCCTGCCGACCTCGCCATGCATGTGGTATTACCCGAAGTGGACGGGCGAATATCAGCAGGCATTGCCTCCTTCAAAGAGCCGGGCAAGCGCGATCCGCATCTGGAATACTCGCGTTTTGCGCATCGGGCCGAGCCGGACCGGATCGAGGCGATCATCGACCGGGTATCGGGCTGGCTCGCCCTGAATGACAAACCCAAGGCAGACCAGATCCCCGCGTTGGTACTATCCACATATCCAGGCAAAGACTGGCAGATGGCCCATGCGGTCGGTCTCGACGCGTTGGCCTCAGCCGAAGCGATGCTGTCTGATCTTCACGGTGAAGGCTACGACATCACGGCTGCCGAACCGATTGCCGACACACTCTTGGACGCCCGGGTATCGTGGCCGCTTGAGGATTATCTGAGTGCACTCGCTGAATTGCCCGAGACCCTGCGCACCGATCTGCACACCGTATGGGGCGATCCCGAGCAAGACCCAATTTTCGCTCATGACGCGTTTCACTTCACGGCTTTGCGACGCGGCAAGGCACTGGTCGCACTGCAACCAGAACGCGGAACACCCGAGCTGCGCGATGACGACTATCACGACCTTTCGCGCACCCCGCGCCATAGCTATGTCGCCTTCTATTTGTGGCTGCGCAAAGGTCTTGGAGCGGATGCGCTGATCCATATCGGTGCGCATGGCACGCTGGAATGGCTGCCCGGCAAATCAGTCGCCCTATCGGCAAACTGTTGGCCCGAGGCACTGATCCGTGACCTGCCGGTGATCTACCCGTTCATCGTCAACGACCCGGGCGAGGCCGCGCAGGCCAAACGCCGGATCGGCGCGGTGACCCTGGGCCACATCCCGCCTCCCATGAAAGAAAGCGGAACGCCTGACCGGATGGTGCGGCTGGAAGCCCTGCTGGACGAATTTTCAAACGCGGACGGTCTTGACCCCAGACGCCGCGACCGGCTGCAGGAAGATATCCGGGAAGAAGCACAGGCCATTGGACTGGAGAACGATCTGGGTCTGGATCAGGCCACCAGCACCGCCGAAGCAATCACGCGCATTGACCGCTTTGTCTGCGATATCAAAGAAAGTCAGTTCGGCGACGGGCTGCACGTCTATGGGCGTGTACCGGACGTGACCGGCAGTTTCGACCCAGCCCCATCCGCCCATGCCGAACGCAAGGCCCTGATCAATGCGCTGGCCGGCAAGAGGATCGAGGCTGGCCCGTCCGGCTCGCCCTATCGGGGCCGCTTTGACGTGCTGCCGACCGGGCGAAACCTTTACACCACCGATCCGCGATCTGTGCCCACCCGCGCAGCTTACACGCAAGGCGTGAAACTGGCCGAGGAACTGGTACGGCGGCACTTGCAGGAGGAAGGTGATTACCCGAAAGGGCTGATTGTCGATCTGTGGGGATCGGCCACCATGCGCACTGCGGGCGAAGAATTCGCCATGGCCCTGCACCTGCTGGGTGTAAAGCCGGTTTGGGACAAGGGATCCGAGCGGGTTTCGGGTATCGAAGTGCTGCCCATCACCGACCTGAGCCGCCCGCGCCTGGACGTCACCCTGAGGGTTTCGGGCTTGTTTCGCGATGTGTTCCCCACGTTGTCAGCCCTTTATGGTCAGGCGGTTCGGGCTTTGTCAGAGCGTGATGAAGCGACCGACTGGAACCCCTATGCCGGTCAGGCCCCGGCTGCGCGGGTGTTTGGCCCGGCACCCGGCAGTTACGGCCTGAACATGACCCATCTGTCCGAGACCTATACGGACGAGGCGCGCGCCCAAGCCGGGGAGGCATGGCTTGAGGCCAGCTCGTACGCGCTGGAAGGTGAACACATCGCGCAGGACAAAGCGGGGATCACGAATCGTGTCGCCAATGCCGACAGTTTTGTTCACCTCCAGGATCTGACGGAAACTGACCTGCTGCTGGCCAACGACTATGCCACGCATGAAGCCGGTTTTGCCGCCGCCAAAAAGGTCGCTGGGGGCACCGCTCAGCTTTACCATTTGGACAACACCAACCCAGATAATCCGCGCGCCCGGACTCTGCCGGAAGAAATCAGCCGCGTCGTTCATGCCCGCGCTGCCAACCCCGGCTGGATTGCGGGGATGCAGCGCCATGGTTTTCGCGGCGCCGCCGAGATTGCTGCGACGCTGGATCACATGGCCTCTTTCGCGCATCTGTCCGGCACTGTCGCTCCGCATCTGTTTGATCTCTATCACGAAGCCACATTGGGTAATGAGGCCGTTGATACCTTTCTGCAAGAGACCAACCCGAAGGCCCATCAGGCCATGCAAGACAGGTTCCGTGCATTGCTGGAAGCGGGGCTTTGGAACACGCGCCGGAATTCGATCCGGGCCGATTTGGAGGGTTTGAGATGAGTGCACCTATCGTTCAAGGCTGGTGTCCCGGCGCGCATCGCCCGATGATGTCAGGCGACGGGCTGGTCGTGCGGGTCCGTCCGCGTCTGGCGCGACTGAATGCCAGGCAGGCTATTGGCTTGTGCGAGCTGGCTGAACAGTTCGGCAACGGCACCATTGACCTGACCAATCGTGCCAACCTGCAGCTGCGCGGTGTGGATGAGCGCGACCACCAGCCGTTGCTTGTGGAGCTTGCGGCGCTGGACTTGCTTGATGCGGAACCCGGCATCGAAGTACGCCGCAATATTCTGGTCACTCCGCTCTATCAGGCGGGCGATTTGACCGCGCGGCTGACGCAGGAATTGATCGATCGACTGGCGGAACTGCCTGCTCTGCCCGCTAAGTTCGGTTTTGCCATAGATACAGGCCCGACGCGCCTGTTGGCCTCGGATTCCGCAGATATTCGTCTGGAACTGGGTGCTGACGGTCTGATCCTGCGCGCCGACGGCTGCAAAACCGGGCGGTGTGTGGCCGAAGGCGACGCCATCGACCACGTGATCGCGCTGGCCCGTTGGTTTGCCCAGACCTATACGGCCGAGACACGCCGCATGGCGCGGGTCGCCCACGCGCTGCCACAGGATTGGCAGGGATTTGCCCCCGGTCCTATCGGTGAAAAACTGCAACCCGGCCCCTGTGAACTGGGTTCTCTCTACGGCGCGGCATTCGGCTCGCTGCCTGCGCGCAAGCTTTGTGAACTGGTTGAAGCCAGCGGCGCTTCTGCCCTGCGTGTCACCCCGTGGCGGCTGATCCTGCTGGAAGGCGGGGCGGCGATACCCTCCCCGGATTTCGTCATGGACGGAGCCGATCCGATGATGACAACCGACGCCTGCCCCGGCGCGCCGTTCTGCCCGCAAGCGCAGGTGGAAACCCGCGACATCGCCCGTGCATTGGCTCGGCGCATTCACGGTCGTCTGCATGTCTCGGGCTGCGCCAAGGGGTGCGCCCATATGGGCCCGGCCGAGATCACAGTGGTCGGCAACAACGGGCGATTTGATCTTGTCAAACAGGGCCGCGCAGGGGATGAGCCCTGCCAACGCGGCCTCGACTCCGAAACACTCATGACCATGGACTTCACCTGATGCCCTACACTTACGAAACTGATGGCGCGGCGATCTACAAGGAAAGCTTTGCCACCATCCGGTCCGAGGCTGATCTGACCCGCTTTGATGCCGATGAAGAGCAGGTCGCCGTTCGGATGATCCACGCCGCCGGCATGGTCGGGCTGGAGGAGTTTGTACATTTCTCACCCGGATTTGTGCAGGCCGCACGCACGGCGCTGGAAAACGGCGCGGCGATCCTGTGTGACGCGCGCATGGTCAGCGAAGGTGTGACCCGCTTCCGTCTGCCTGCCGACAACCAGGTGATCTGCACCCTCCATGACGAACGCGTGCGCCCTCTGGCCACCAAGATGAGCAACACCCGTTCTGCCGCTGCGCTGGAATTCTGGCGTCCGCATCTGGAAGGTGCTCTGGTCGCCATTGGAAACGCGCCCACCGCGCTGTTTCACTTGCTGAACATGCTGGAAGACCCGGATTGCCCGCGCCCTGCTGCGATCATCGGCTGCCCGGTCGGATTTGTCGGAGCGGTGGAATCCAAAGACGCGTTGTGGCAGGCGCAACCCGTCCCCTCCTGCATTGTCAAAGGCCGTCTGGGTGGCAGCGCCATCACCGTTGCAGCCATCAACGCCATCGCAAGCCGGGCGGAATGAAAATGGGTACCATATACGGCGTGGGCCTTGGCCCCGGTGACCCTGATCTGATGAGTGTCCGGGCCGATCGCCTTCTACGCAACGCCAAACACGTGGCATTCTTTCGCAAACCGGGTCGCAGCGGTCAGGCCCGCAAAATCGTCAACGGGATGATCCCCGAAGGCGCGATTGAATTCCCGATGGAATACCCGGTGACCACCGAAATCCCGGTCACTGATCCGCGTTATAACGAGTTGCTGGCCGCGTTCTATGAAGAGTGCACAGCACACCTGAAGACGCTGTCGGAACAGGGTGAGGATGTGGTGGTACTGTGTGAGGGCGATCCGTTTTTCTACGGCTCGTTCATGCATCTTTACAATCGGTTGCGTGACGAAGCTCCGGTCGAGGTTGTACCAGCCATCACCGGTATGTCCGGTGCATGGACGGCCACCGGCGATCCGATCACCTGGGGGGATGATGTGCTGACCGTTCTGGTCGGCACCCTGCCCGAGGAGGTTCTGGCTGAACGCATGGCGAAGACAGATGCTTTGGTCGTGATGAAGATCGGGCGGAACATCGACAAGGTGAAACGCGCACTGAAAACCTCCGGGCTGTACGACCGCGCATGGATTGTCGAATACGCGCAAATGCCGAACCAGACGGTGACAAAACTGTCTGAGGCCTGCGAGAAGATCACCCCGTATTTCTCGATCATCGTTGTTCATGGTCAGGGGCGCCGACCATGAGCGGCTGGGTCAAGATCGCAGGCCTTGGTCCGGGAGACGAAGCGCTGGTCACCCCCGAAGTTACAGCGGCTTTGGCCGACGCCACTGATGTGGTGGGCTATATCCCTTATGTGGCCCGCGTGGCCGACCGCCCCGGCCTGAACCTGCACGCCAGTGACAACCGGGTTGAAATCGACCGCTCGCAACACGCGCTGCAAATGGCCGCCGACGGCAGGCGGGTGGTTGTTGTGTCCTCGGGCGATCCCGGTGTGTTTGCTATGGCTGCAGCTGTGTTCGAAGCGTTGGAGAATGGCCCAACAGAATGGCGTGACATTCAGATAGATGTGCTGCCGGGGATCACCGCGATGCTGGCCGCATCTGCCCGCGCAGGCGCTCCGATGGGGCATGATTTCTGCGCCATCAACCTTAGCGACAACCTAAAGCCTTGGTCGCTGATCGAAAAACGCCTGCGCTTGGCTGTGCAGGCCGATTTCTCGATGGCATTCTACAACCCGCGCTCGAAGTCTCGCCCGGAAGGTTTTGTAAAGACATTGGAAATCCTGCGCGAAGAATGCGAGCCCAAGCGGGTGATCCTGTTTGCGCGCGCCGTGTCACGAGCGGATGAGGCGATCCGGATTTCCACACTGGCCGAGGCCACGCCCGAGATGGCGGATATGCAGACCGTGGTAATTGTCGGCTCGTCGCGCACTCGTGTCATCGAACGCAATGGCACGCCGATCGTCTATACGCCACGCTTCACCCCGGTCGAGGATCAGGGATGAGACAGCCAGTCCAGAACCTGTGCGACAGTCGAAAGCTCGGTCCGCTTGGGAAGCACCGGGCGGTCGATCATAAGCACTGGCAGGCCCAGCGCCCGCGCTGCGTCCAGCTTGGCGCGCGCGCCCGAGCCGCCCGCATTCTTGGACACCACAAGTTGCGTCCTATGTTGCTGCATCAGTGCGCGGTCATCGGCTTCTGCAAAAGGACCCCGGGCCACGACAATCTGCGCCAGAGGCAAGGGCACGCTGTCGGGTTCGTCCACCAGACGCAGCAGGTAGTGGTGCTGGGGCTGGGCAGCAAAGTCTTCAAGATGCATACGTCCGACAGCCAGGAACACACGCTGAGGATCACCTGCAAGCGCATCGACGGCGGCAGGGATATCGGGCACGCGGTGCCAGACATCGCCGGGTTGCGGCTTCCACGCCGCGCGGGTCAAGGCGGCCAGTGGAACCTGAGTTGTGTGACACGCCTCAATCGCGTTCCGGCTCATCTGCGCCGCAAATGGATGGGTCGCATCCACGACATGGGTGATCGCGTTTTCACGGATGTAGTGGGCCAGACCTTCCGGGCCGCCAAACCCGCCAACTCGCACCGGCAACGGCTGCGGACGCGGGGTTTCCACCCGTCCCGCATAAGAATACACAGCCGTAATCCCTTGTTCCGCAACAGCTTTGGCCAAAGCGTTGGCCTCGGTCGTGCCGCCAAGAATCAGGAGGTTGGGCATGTCTGAGTCTCCGTGGCTGACCGTTTTGGGATTGGGCGAAGATGGGCTTGATGGCCTGTCGCCTGCAAGCCGTCAAGTGCTGGACCGGGCCGAAGTGATCATGGGGCCGCCTCGTCACCTGTCGCTGCTGCCGGAAAACGAGGCTGAGCGAGTCGAATGGCCGGTGCCGTTCTCGGACGGATTGCCGATCCTGAAAGGCCTGCGCGGACGGCAGACGGTGGTTCTGGCGTCAGGTGATCCGTTCTGGTTTGGCGCGGGGTCCGTCATCGCGCGTAACTTCGATGCCAACGAGTGGACCGCCCTGCCCGGCCAGTCCACGTTTTCGCTGGCCGCCGCGCGGCTGGGCTGGCCTTTGGAAAGCACGCCGACGTTCGGCCTGCACGCTGCGCCTTTGACCCGATTGCGGCCGCATCTGGCCCCGGCTCTTCATGCCATTGTGCTTTTGCGTGACGGCAAGGCGGTTGCTGAACTGGCGACATATCTGAGCGAAACCGGTTTTGCCGACAGCGCGTTGCATGTGATGCAGGCCCTCGGCGGCCCGCGGGAAAGCATCCAGACAGTGAGCCTGACCGAAGCTCTGCTGGGAACCTTCGATCATCCTGTCTGCGTCGGGCTGGAAGTGACCGGCACTGGGCGGGGACTTTCCAAGGCCTCGGGTAAGCCGGATGATCTTTTTGAAACCGACGGCCAGATCACCAAACGCCCGATCCGGGCACTGACCCTGTCCGCACTGGCACCGCAGCGGGGCGAACATCTGTGGGACATTGGCGGTGGCACCGGCTCGATCAGTATTGAATGGCTGATGTGCGACCCGACCCTGACCGCCACCAGTATCGAACCCCGCGCCGACAGGGCCGAACGCATTCGCCGCAATGCCGACGCGCTGGGGCAGGATCGGTTACAGGTTGTCCGCGGCACTGCACCCGAAGCGCTGGCCGGTTTGCCCCTGCCGGATGTGGTTTTCATCGGCGGTGGGCTAAGCGCCAGCCTGCTGGCGTGGCTTCGCGACGCCCTGCCCGCTGGCACACGGATGGTCGCCAACGCGGTAACGCTGGAGAGCGAAGCCTTGTTGGCGCGTTGGCACCAAGATCTGGGCGGAGACCTGTTGCGGATCGAACTGGCTCATTCTGCACCCCTCGGACCGCGGCGCGGCTGGAAATCTGCCTATCCGGTTGTCCAGTGGAGCGTGACGTTATGATCGTGGCAGGCTTGGGCTTCTCATCAGACGCGACGGCAGACAGTTTGCGCGCCGCCTATGACGCGGCAGCGGCCAGCCATGATGTCCAAGCTCTGGCGACGGTCGCTGACAAAAACGGCCACTCTGCGCTGGTGGCCTTTGCGGAAAGCCTTGCTCTTCCGCTGCATTTCGTGGCGGCTGCCGATTTGGCCGGACAACGAACCCTGACATGCTCGAACCGCAGCCGTGCCGCTTATGGCACCGGCAGCGTTGCCGAAGCATCGGCCCTTGCCGCCGCCGGGTCCGGCGCGCGACTGCTTTCACCCAGACATATTTCGGACGACCGGCTGGCCACCTGCGCCATCGCCATCGGAGGACAAACATGACCGTTCATTTCATCGGCGCCGGACCGGGCGCTGCAGACCTGTTGACATTGCGTGGGCGCGACATCATAGCCTCGTGCCCCGTGTGCCTTTATGCCGGATCGCTGGTGCCAGCGGAAATTCTGAGCCACTGCCCCAAAGACGCAAAAATCATCAACACTGCGCCCATGGATCTGGACCAGATCATGGCCGAGATCGAAGTCGCGCATAAAGCGGGTCAGGACGTGGCACGGCTGCATTCGGGCGATTTGTCAGTCTGGTCAGCGATGGGCGAACAAATCCGGCGCCTGAAAGAAGTGGGCATTCCGGTCAGCGTCACCCCTGGCGTGCCATCCTTTGCCGCCGCCGCAGCGGCCCTGGGCACCGAACTAACCCTGCCGGGACTGGCGCAGTCGGTGGTTCTGACCAGAACGCCGGGGCGCGCGTCATCCATGCCCGAAGGTGAAACCCTGGTTAATTTTGCCCGTACCGGCGCGACACTGGCCATTCATCTGTCAATCGGCAATCTGGACAAGGTTATCGCAGACCTGACCCCGGCTTATGGTGCCGATTGCCCGGTGGCCGTTGTATATCGCGCAAGCTGGCCGGATGAACAGATCATCCGCGCAACGCTGGAAACCCTGAAAGGGTCGCTGGATGAAAGCATCTCGCGCACGGCTTTGATCATGGTTGGCCCTGCGTTGGCCGGTGAGGGTTTTGACGAAAGCTGTCTTTATTCCAGAGATTACGACCGCCGCTATCGCCCGCAAAGCGCCGACAGCCCTTGGTCAAGCTGGAGACATGGTGATGACTAACCCTCCGGGTATTCTGATTTCAGCACCCTCTTCGGGTACTGGCAAGACGACGGTCATGCTGGGCCTTTTGCGCGCGCTGGCCGAAGATGGCCTGACCGTGCAACCCTTTAAAAGCGGGCCGGATTATATCGATCCCGCCTTTCACCGGGCAGCTGCCGGGCGGGCTTCGTTCAATCTGGACAGCTGGGCGATGGCAGATCCCCTGCTCAGTGCAATTTCTGCTCAGGCCGAAGGCGCTGACATTGTGGTGGCCGAGGGCTCGATGGGTTTGTTCGACGGTGTCGCAAAGTCTGGCGAAGTCGGGCAAGGATCGAGCGCCGAGACCGCCCTGCGCATGGGCTGGCCCGTTGTGCTTGTGCTGGATGTGGGCGGGCAGGCACAATCAGCGGCGGCAACGGCGCTGGGGTTCAGGATGTACAATCCCGATCTGCCCTTTGCCGGAGTGATCCTGAACCGATGCGCCAGCCCCCGCCACGAACGCCTGACCCGTCTGGGAATGGAGCGCGCGGGCCTGCCTGTTCTGGGCGTGCTGCCCCGCCGTGGTGATTTGACCCTGCCAGAGCGGCATCTGGGACTTATTCAGGCGGTCGAACACCCCGATCTGGAAAGCGCCATTGTAGGCTATGCTGCGTTTTTACGAGAACATGTGGACCTTGACGCAATCAAGCGGGCAGCTTCCTCAGGCCCCAGCGGACCTTCGTCAGCCGCACTGCCGCGGCCCCCGGCCCAGCGGATCGCGCTGGCCCGTGATGCCGCCTTTTCCTTTACCTATCCCCACCTTTTGCAAGGGTGGCACGATGCGGGTGCCGAGATCTTGCCTTTTTCACCCTTGGCAGACGAACCTCCGGCGGCGGATGCCGATCTGGTCTGGTTGCCCGGCGGGTATCCCGAATTGCACGCCGGAACATTGGCAGCGGCCACCACCTTTCTGAGTGGTTTGCGTAAACACGCGGAAACAAAACCGGTGCACGGAGAATGCGGCGGCTACATGGCGCTTGGTCAGGCGCTGATCGACAAGGACGGCGTGCACCATGAAATGGCTGGTTTGCTGGGCCTTGTCACATCTTATCAGAAGCGCAAGTTCAACCTTGGTTACAGAAAGGCGGCCCTTCTGGCCCCTATGCCCGGCTTTGCCAAAGGCTCGGCCTTGCGCGGACACGAGTTCCATTATTCCTCGATCGTGGACCAACCGGACGCCCCATTGGCACGCGTGTTTGACGCCGAAGGGGAAGAAGGCCCGCAAACCGGATCACTGCGTGGCAATGTCACTGGCACGTTCTTTCACCTGATTGCGGAGGCGTCGGCATGAGCGGCTTTGTCTCTTTCATCGGCTCTGGCCCCGGCGATCCGGAACTGCTGACGCTCAAGGCGGTGGACCGGATGCAAAAGGCCGACGCGATCTTGTTCGACGATCTCAGCAGCGGCCCGATCCTGAGCCATGCGCGCGACGATGCGGATCTGGTTGGTGTCGGAAAGCGGGCCGGTCGTCCGTCACCCAAGCAGGACCATGTCAGCCGGTTGCTGGTGGATTACGCGCAGTCCGGTCAGCATGTGGTGCGCCTGAAATCCGGCGACGGCGGTATGTTCGGACGGCTTGAGGAAGAGCTTGTCGCCCTGCGCGCAGCCGGTATCGCCTATGAGATCATTCCCGGCGTCCCCTCAGCAGTGGCAGCGGCAGCGGCCGCAGGCATTCCATTGACGCGTCGGCTTACGGCCCGGCGGGTTCAGTTCGTGACCGGCCATGACGTCAGTGGTGAGTTGCCCGACGACCTGAACCTCAAGGCGCTGGCCGATCCGCAGGCCACCACCGTCGTTTTCATGGGCAAACGCACCTTCCCCTTGCTCGTCGAAGCCCTGCACACTCAAGGTTTGCCTTTGGATACTCCGGCGCTTATGGCCGAATCCGTCTCAACCCCCGACCAAAAACTGCAACGCGCCACGATTGGCGCGCTGGCGGAACAGCTGAAAACCGAGATCAGCAAAGCACCGGCGCTGATCCTTTACGGCCCGTTGGCGGAGTTCGACGATGATTGATTTGAGCCTGATCGGCATCGGCACCGGCAATCCGGATCATGTCACGTTTCAGGGTGCGCAGGCGATCCGGGCGGCGGATTTGATCCTGATTCCACGCAAAGGGGAAAACAAGGCTGATCTGGCCGGGCTACGTGAAGCGATCATTGAGCGTGTCGCCGAAACGCCGCCACAGATCGCCTATTTCGATATTCCCCAGCGCCGGGCCGACGATGGCTACCTGCGCGGTGTCGATGAATGGCACGACGCCATCGCCCTGCGCTGGCAAGCGGCCATTGCCGCTCATCCAGAGGCGCAGCATGTCGCGTTGCTGATCTGGGGGGATCCGTCCCTCTATGACAGCTCATTGCGTATCGCTGCCCGGTTGAACCCGCAACCCGATACCAAGGTTATCCCCGGCATCACCGCGTTGCAGGCGCTGACCGCTGCCCATGTGATTCCCATCAATGATCTGGGCGCGCCCTACGTTGTCACAACCGGTCGTCGTATCCGGGACGAAGGCTGGCCCGATGCGGACTCGAACGTCGCGGTGATGCTGGATGGCGAATGCTCGTTCCAAACCCTTGATTTGGCAGATTATGACATCTGGTGGGGCGCCTATGTGGGTATGAAAGAAGAGGTTCTGATCAGTGGCCCGCTGGATGAAGTCGCGCAGAACATCCTTGAGACCAGGGCGAAGGCCCGCGCCGAACATGGCTGGATCATGGATATCTACCTGTTAAAGACGCGCCGGAAAAACCGCACGGGCACATGAACACGGGTTTGTGATGTCGCGGGACGGTAAGGTCTGGCACACAGGTTGCACCTCAATACAGGAGACGTGACAATGAAAGCCCTCATTCCCTTGCTCTGCCTGATCACTTTACCCGTTTGGGCACAAGACGCCCCAACCGGTTGGGCCGTGTTTCCTGCGGACAAGACCTACTCGGAACTGGTCGATGCAACCAAGGCTGCGATCAAGGACAACGGGCTGATTGTGGTGACGCAGGCTGGACCCACCAAGGCTGCTGCGGCGCGCGGAATCACCATTCCGGGCAATCTGGTTATTGGCGCGTTCAACAACGATTACGCGGTAAGGGTGCTGGAAACCTCTACCAATGCGATGATCGAAGCACCGATCCGTTTCTATGTCACCGAGAACGAGGACGGAACCGCAACCCTGTCTTACAAGACCCCCAGTTTCGTGTTTGACCCTTACATGGCGGAAGGCGGACAAGCCTTGCAGGACATTGCTGCAGAACTTGATAAAACCTTTCAATCTGTCGCTGAAGACGCAGTCAAATAGTCACACTGACGTGATCCGCCTTGCGTCTGGTGGCGTCCTCCGCAATCTGCTTCGAAACGGTTATCTCGGAGCATGACTGATGCAGGACCCCACGCCGCGCGCCGCCGATCTTCTGGCCCAACGCCTGTATGAAGCGGGGTGCCGCCACGCCTTTGGAATGCCGGGGGGTGAGGTCCTGACACTGGTGGATGCGCTTGAAAAGGCGGGCATCACCTTTCATCTGACAAAACATGAAAACTCGGCCGGATTCATGGCCGAGGCCGTGCATCACCGCGACGGCGCGCCTGCGATTCTGGTCGCCACTTTGGGTCCGGGCGCGATGAACGGCATCAATGTGGTGGCCAATGCGTTGCAGGACCGTGTTCCGATGATCGTTCTGACCGGTTGCGTCGATGCGGACGAGGCGCTGACCTATACTCATCAGGTCATGGATCACAGCCAGGTTTACCGTTCCATCACCAAGGGCACGTTCACACTGACGGCCAAGGGCGCGGATATCGTCGCAGACAAGGCTGTGTCGCTTGCCACACAGCCGCGACCGGGCCCGGTCCATATCGATGTTCCGATCTCGGTCGCCGATACGCCAGTGACGGGTGTGAAACGCCGCCGTCTGGCCAAGGTCGCGCCTGTCAGTCCCAATGGTGAATGCCTTGAAAAAGCCCGGCGCTGGGTGGCTGAGGCCGAGCGCCCAATCGCCATTATTGGTCTCGATGTCCTCTATGACGACTCGCGCAGTGTGGTGCAGGCGTTTTTGGAACATTTCGGAATTCCATTTGTGACCACCTACAAGGCCAAGGGTGTTGTTCCCGAAGATCACCCATTGTGTTTGGGCGGCGCTGGCCTGTCGCCTTTGGCAGACAAGCACCTTGTCCCATTGGTCGAACAAGCCGATCTGGTGCTGTGTCTGGGGTATGACCCGATCGAAATGCGCCCCGGCTGGCGCGAAATCTGGGACCCCGAAGAAAAGCGCGTCATCGACATATCAGCGGTGATCAATGACCACTACATGCATCAGGCGGGTCTTAATCTGGTGGCCGACACGGGCGAGACGCTTGAGGCCATTGCCAAGGGAAACCCCGCCCGCACGACATGGCCGGGTGGTGAGCCCGCGCAGGTCAAAACCGCACTGGCATTGGCCTTTCCCACCGATGAGGACTGGGGACCCGCCGCTGTCATCGCCGAAACGCGCACGACCCTGCCCCCCGAAACACTCGCAACCGCTGACAGCGGCGCGCATCGCATTCTGCTGAGCCAGATGTGGGAATGCAGCGAAGAACGTGGGCTGATCCAATCCTCGGCGCTCTGCACCATGGGCTGTGCTGTCCCAATGGCCATTGGTCTGAAACTGGCCGAGCCCGACCGCCCGGTGATCAGCTTTTCGGGTGATGCCGGGTTTCTGATGGTCGCCGGGGAATTGTCTACGGCGGCTCAAATGGGCGGCAATCCGATCTTTCTTGTCTTCGTAGATGCCAGCCTTGCCCTTATCGAGTTGAAACAACGGCAGCGGCAGATGGTCAATAATGGTGTGGATTTCGACCACCATGACTTCGCCGCCATGGCCCGTGCATTTGGTGGGAACGGCCACACTGTCCGCAACCGGGCAGAGTTGCGTGCAGCACTTGAAGCTGCTGTAAAGGCCGAGACATTTACCGTAGTCGCCGCTGAAATCGACCGTGGAGGATACGATGGCCGCATCTGAGGGCCCGCTGAAGGGCGTCAAAGTTCTGGACCTCAGCCGTATTCTGGCCGGGCCAACCTGCACGCAGTTGCTGGGTGATCTGGGCGCAAGTGTCATCAAGATCGAGAACCCTGCCACCGGGGGCGACGACACGCGGCAATGGGGTCCGCCCTATGTCACCGATGCCGATGGCAACCGTTCGGACCTGAGCGCCTATTTCATGTCAGCGAACCGAAACAAGAAATCTGTGGCCCTGGATATCGCAACCGAGAAAGGTCAGGCGGAAGTACGGCGGCTGGCCTCACACGCGGATATTCTGATTGAGAATTTCAAACCCGGCGGTCTCGCGAAATACGGGCTGGACTATGCCACCCTGTCGCAGGAATTCCCTAGCCTCGTTTACTGCTCGATCTCGGGCTACGGCCAAACCGGGCCAAATGCCAGCAAACCCGGCTATGACCTGATGGCACAGGGCTATGGCGGGATCATGTCCCTGACCGGCGACCCGGAAGGCGCGCCGATGAAAGTGGGGGTCGGCATCGCTGATGTGATGTGCGGAATGTATGCAAGCGTTGGCATTCTGGCCGCGCTGCGCCACCGCGACCTGACCGGTGAAGGTCAGCAGGTCGATCTGGCACTTGTTGATTCTCAGATCGCATGGCTGATCAACGAGGGCGTCAATTACCTGACTTCTGGCAACGTTCCGCAGCGCCGTGGAAACGGGCACCCCAACATCGTGCCTTATGACGTTTACGAGACATCCGATGGGCATGTCATTCTGGCGGTTGGAAATGATGGCCAGTTCAGAAAGCTGTGCGGTTTCCTGGGACAACCCGAACTTGCCGACAACCCCAGATTCGTGACCAACCCGGCGCGACTGGAACACCGTGATGCGCTAAACGCCATTCTACGGCCCGCTGTCCAAGGTCTGGATACACGATCAGTAATTTCCGGTCTTGAAGCCGTGAAAGTGCCCGTAGGACCGGTCCAGACGCTGGATCAGGTTTTTGATACGGAACAGGTGGCAGCACGAAAAATGCAGATTTCGATGCAGGCCCAGCCCGGTATCGTGAACCTGATCGGGAATCCCCTGAACTTGTCACGCACGCCTGTAACATATCGCAGCGCGCCACCCACCTGCGGGGCCGATACTGACTGGGTGTTAAGCGCTGAAAACCCGTTCGACGATTGAAACACTTGCACAACTAGGCGGCAAGTTGCTGAAACATGCCTTTGAATCGGCGGATTTTTTCGACTTTCTTACACACGACATTTCACCAATTCGAGAGCGGGGTCGATACTGATACGCCGCTCTCGCACACTCTGTTACATCAAACAGTGTCAAATACCGCAATCAGATTGGACCCAAGTATGAAACAAGACGTTTTTGGACAGATGAACACCTTGGCGCAGCCGGAAGCTGTCGAAGCCTGGAATGGTGTTCTGCTTGGGTTTATGGCGCATGCCGCGGCTACACCCCAACATCTGGGCAAAGTGTTGGAGCTTGAGCCCGATTTTGCTTTGGGTCATGCCGTGAAAGGCCTGTTCATGGCCCTTCTCGGTCGGCGTGAGATGATGGCGGTTGCAGTCGAGGCTTTGGCGGCTGCCAATGCTGCGATGAGCCGGCAGCCCGTCTCGGCGCGCGAGCGGCTGTTTGTCGATGCATTGGGGCTGTATCTGGCGGGACACCTGACACAGGCGGTGCAAAAGTTCGAAGCGGTTCTGCGCGATCACCCACAGGATACGTTGGCGATGAAACTCAGCCATGCGACCCGTTTCGTTCTGGGGGATCCGGATGGAATGCGCCGTTCGATCGAACGGGTAATGCCAGCATATGAACCCGATCACCCCGGTCGCGGCTATCTGCTGGGCTGCCATTCCTTCGCGCTGGAAGAAACCGGAGCCTACGAAAAGGCCGAAATTGCAGGACGTCAGGCGCTTTGGATGGTGTCCGACGATGCCTGGGGTCTGCACGCGGTGGCCCATGTCCATGAAATGACTGGCAACGCGCAGCTGGGCCTTGACTGGCTGGCCGGGCGCGAGGCGGCCTGGGCCCATTGCAACAACTTCCGCTATCACGTCTGGTGGCATAAGGCTCTGATGCATCTGGATCTGGGTCAGATTGATCAGGTGATGGATCTGTATGACAACCACGTCCGCAAGGACAAAACCGACGATTACCGCGACATCTCGAACGGAACTTCGCTGCTGATGCGGCTTGAACTTGAAGGCGTAAATGTTGGGAATCGCTGGGAAGAACTGGCTGACCTGAGTGCTGCGCGCACCGAAGATGGCTGCCTGATCTTCGCCGATCTGCACTATCTACTGGCGCTGACCGGTGACAACCGCGCCGACGCCACCGCCAAGATGCTGACCCGCATGAACAAGGATGCAGCGCGTGCCAATGACGACACCACCCGCCGTATGGCCGATCCCGGTGTCGCGGCCGCCATGGGCCTTGAAGCCTTTGGTGACGGCCATTATGGCACGGCATTTGATCACTTGTTGGCGGCGCGCGGTTCAATGCAACTGGCCGGTGGAAGCCACGCACAACGTGATGTATTTGAACGCATTACCATCGACTCGGGTCTGCGTGCCGGGCGTCTGGATGCCGTCGAACGTATTCTGGATGACCGCCGTGCTAAACGCGCCGGCGGTGAAGACAATTATGCCATTGCGCGCCGCGCCCTGATTGATGCGGCGCGCGACGGCGGAGACATGCAAAGCGTCCCCGCCGAGTAACAAGACGACCAAGAAGGACAGAGACCGTATGGCGACCATATCGCCCGCTGCTGATTTTGCACCCGTCGCGGCCTCGGCTGCGACCCCCGCCCGCACGCGTGACCCGCGACTGGATTTCTATCGCGGCATCGCGATGTTCATCATCCTGATTGCCCACATTCCCAATGATCCCTGGGCGAATTGGATCCCGGCGCGCTTTGGGTACTCAGATGCAACCGAGATCTTCGTGTTCTGTTCGGGCATGGCCTCGGCCATCGCCTTTGGCGGGGCGTTCCTGTACAAGGGCTGGTGGATGGGCACAGCCCGTGTGGCCTATCGCATCTGGCAGGTTTATTGGGCCCATATTGCCCTGTTCTTCTTTGTTGCCATGACAATGGCAGCGCTGGACCTGACCGGTGCGTTCGAGAAAACCTATGTCTCGTCGCTGAACCTTCAGCATTTCTTCGATGATCCCGCCCCGCAGATGGTGGGGCTCTTCACGCTGACTTATGTACCGAACTACTTTGACATCTTGCCGATGTATCTGGTGGTACTGGCGCTGATGCCGCTCTACATCGCGCTATACCGTATCAGTTTCTGGCTGATGGCTGCTGCATCTGTGGCAATCTGGTGTGTCACCCAGACCGGCGCGCTGGCCCTTCCGGCCGAGCCGTGGTCGGATCGACAATGGTTTTTCAACCCGTTTGGCTGGCAATTGCTGTTCTTCACCGGATTTGCCTTGATGCGCGGCTGGATTCCCGCTCCACCGGTATCGAAATCTCTGGTCTGGGCGGCTGCCTTGTTCCTGATCCTGTCAGCTCCGTTTGGATCTTGGAAGGTCTTCCTCTGGGTCAATACCGCTGCGCCTGAGTTGGGCGCTGCGATCCGAAAGATCTGGCCACTGACTGACGAATTGCGCGACAAAACCGAGTTTGGCGCGCTGCGATATGTCCATTTTCTGTCATTGGCCTATCTGGGTTGGGCCGCGGCAGGCGAACATGGTCACCGCCTGATTGCGACGGGTCACAGCATGGGCGCGCGCGTCTGGCAGTTCCTGTTGACAGTCATCACCAAAGTCGGTCAGCAATCCCTTGCAGTCTTTGTATTTTCCATGGCGGCAGCACGACTTATCGGCGTTGCCCTTGATCAGACTGGGCGGGATGTTGCCACCGTCTTTGTCGCCAATATGATTGGCTTTGCCATGATCATTGGCGTGGCTTATCTGGCATCTTGGTTCAAGTCTCAACCCTGGAAATTGAAGAGATGAATTTAACCCGTCGCGCATTCCTCGTCTCGACGACAGCCTTGGCCTTTGCCCCATCGGCCTATGCATCCGGGGGCGCAGTCCCCTTTGACCGCGACTACGTGGTCGAATTGGCCCGCGACCTGGCCAGCCGCCCTTATGCGGAACGTGAAATGGTTCCTCAGGAATGGCAGGATCTGACTTACGAACAGTATCGCTCGATCCGATTCCGACTGGACCGGGCTTTGTGGTACGAGACCGAAACACCATTCAACGTCGATTTCTTCACACCGGGCCTGTATTTCCCCCGGACCGTCAAGGTGGAAACGGTCGAAAATGGCATGACCACACCGGTCGTTTTCGATCTGGGGATGTTCGAGAAATCTGAAGATGTGCCACAATTGCCCATCGACGAGACTCTGGGCTTTTCAGGCCTGCGCCTTCGGACCGAGATGCACCGCCCCGGCAAGACGGATGAATTCTGCGTCTGGCAGGGTGCCAGCTATTTCCGCGCTATCGGTCTGGACGAGGTCTACGGTTTGTCAGCACGCGGTCTGGCCCTGAAAACAGGTGAACCGGATGGTGAGGAATTTCCTGAATTCATCCGTTTCTGGCTGGAACGCCCCAAACCCGGCCATCGCAATATGGTCGTCCATGCGTTGATGGACAGTCCGAGCGTGACTGGCGCCTATCGCTTCAATGTCACGGCGGGGGCAGATTGCGTTATCGATGTCGAGGCCACGCTTTTTCCCCGCGAAGACCTGCCTCATGTGGGTATCGCGCCGGGCACCTCGATGTTCCTGTTCGACCAGACCAACCACAGCCGGTTTGACGATTTCCGCCCTGCCGTCCATGACAGCGACGGGCTGTTGATCCGCAATGGCGCGGGCGAGGTGTTGTGGCGTCCGCTGGCCAACCCGACCCGCCTGCAAATATCTTCCTTCGTTGACGAGAACCCGCGCGGCTTCGGGCTGATGCAGCGCAAGCGCGAGTTTTCGGACTATGCCGACCTTGAGGCGAATTATCACAAACGCCCGGGCCTGTGGGTCGAGCCTCAGAATGACTGGGGCAAAGGCACCGTTAGTTTGGTCGAAATACCGGCAGATCAGGAAATCTACGACAACATCGTTGCCTATTGGCGCCCGGCAGAACCCTATGCAGCAGGCAGTCGGGTTGACCTGTCCTATCGTCTGATATGGGGTGAGGAGCCTCAGCGCACTCCGATGCCACGGGTGACCAACACTGCCATGGGCGAGAACACCTTCGGTGAAGGGCGTTTGGCTGTCATCGATTTCGAAGGCAGCGATTTGTTCGATGATATCGAGGCGATCAGTGTCTTCGTGGATTCCCCTCATGCAGAAACCTCGGACGGTGTACTGCAACGCAACCCGGATACGGGTGGATTGCGTCTTGCGTTTTCATTCCAGCCAGATGGGCGCGATCATGTCGAGTTGCGCGCGCAACTGCTGAAAGACAAACAGCCTGCCTCTGAGGTGTGGCTTTACCGATGGACCATATGAACCGCGATTTGCATATCATGCCGCCCGAGGCACCTCTGGCGATGCCCACGCAGAATTTCAGCGTTGGGTTCCACGATGCCGATGCCCCGTCGGGCACAGACATGGGCGCGACTGGATTTTGGCGCGCGCTTGCGTTTTCACCGGCGATGGTAGCGACATTGGGCCTGCTGTGGATCATGAGCGACTGGTTCAGCGCCCAGGGGATCAATCTGATCGAGGGCATCCTGTTGGCGCTTATCTCGTTCAACTTCTTCTGGATTTCGTTCACGGTCTGCACCGTTCTGCTGGGTATGGTTTCGCTGTCGAGACAGGATCGTCCGCAGCGCAAACGCACAGCACAGCCCCTGCGCGTTGCCCTTTTGACACCGGTATACAACGAAGTGCCATGGAACGTGCTGGGCAACGCCCGCACCATGCTCGAAGATTTGCAGGCACGCGGTGGGCAGCATCACTATGCCATGTTCATCCTGTCCGACACGCGCGATCCTGAAATCGCGGCACAGGAACAGGCCAGCGTCGAAGCCCTGCGCACCACGCTCGCCCCAGGACTGGAGTTGTATTACCGCCGTCGCGAGCAAAACACCGACCGCAAGGTGGGAAACATCGCCGACTGGGTCAGTCGCTGGGGCGCAGACTGGGACGCGATGCTGGTTCTGGATGCGGACAGCCTGATGACCGGCCGCGCTATACACCGGCTGACCGATGCGCTGGCGCGTGATCCCGGTGCCGGGCTGATTCAGAGCTATCCGCAACTGATCGGCGCGCAATCGGTTTTTGCCCGAATGCAACAATTTGCCAATGGAGTCTATGGCATCGCCTTTGCCGAAGGGTTGGCGCGTTGGTGCGGGCAAGAGGGTAATTATTGGGGCCACAACGCAATTATCCGCACCAAGGCTTTCGCTACCAGTGCCGGACTGCCCAAGATGCGTGCGCTCAACGGTCAGGATAAGCTGATCATGAGCCACGATTTCGTCGAGGCTGGATTGCTGCGCCGTGCCGGATGGGCGGTGCGGTTCCTGCCGCGCATTCGGGGATCTTACGAGGAAACGCCCCCCACACTGATCGATCATGCGTTGCGGGATCGGCGTTGGTGCCAGGGCAATCTGCAACACCTGAAACTGTTGGGCTCAACTGGATTCCGGGCCGTCTCGCGTTTTCACATGTTCCACGGTGCCGTTGGCTATTTGATGTCACCTTTGTGGTTTGCGCTGCTTTTGATGTGGGCACTGATCGGTCAGGGCAAAGACGCTTCTGTCCTGCATTACTTCAGCCCCGATAATCCGCTGTTCCCGCAATGGCCGGAAATGTCGGAAACCCGGCACGTTCTGATCATTCTTGTGATGTATGCAATGCTGCTGGCACCCAAGGTGCTGGGAGTTCTGGCTTTGCCGCTAAGCGGTGTACGCTATTCCGAATTCGGAGGCGGCCTCAAGTTCCTGACCTCGTTTCTGGCCGAGGTCATTCTGTCGATCCTGTATGCGCCGATCCTGATGGTGCAACAGATGATCGCCGTTTTCCGGACGGCGCTTGGCATTCAGCGGGGCTGGTCGCCGCAAGCACGCGACGGTGGCAGTTACGGATTACGCACACTGCTTCTGTGTCATGCATTGGAAACAGTCAGTGGCATCGCCTTGAGTGTTGGTATCCTGTCCGGGCTGGTCTCGATCTGGTTGGCTCCGATTGCCATCAGTCTCGCCCTGGCCATCCCGCTATCGGCACTCAGCGGTGTTTCGGCCGGTGCCGCACGCCGGATGGTCGGGATGCGCGAGGATTTCCGCGAACCTGCCATCACCCGGTCGGCCCGCCGTTACCGGGCCGAGCTGAAGCAACTGGTTGAAGGCAAGATCAAGATGGCGCCGGCAGAATGATCAACTGCCGGGAAGCCCTTCGTACCAATCCACGACCATATCGGCCCAACCGGCTGGAACTGTATGACCCCCCGGGAACAAGGCGAACTCCAGCGCGCTGCCTTTGGCACAGGTGGTCCAGCGGCGACGCATGAAATTCCCCGTTGTGCTAAAGCCGGCCGGTTTGTGATCGACGCAGCCATTTGCCTCGCGCCAGATTTCGAGCCCGGCATAGATATCGCCCTGCTGAAACCTGCCCCCGCCCAGTACGCGCCCCTCAAGCGGAACTACGTTGTCCGTCCAGCCATGGGTATGTAACATCCGGATCGGACCCTTGCAGGTTTCTGGGTGTGGCCGCCAGAATCCTCCGGACACCGGAACATATGCCGAAAATGTCCAGGGTGACTTGCAGGCGAGATAGTTGACCATAAAGCCACCAGCCGAAAACCCGCCCAGCATGACCCGGTCCGCATTGATTCCGAACCGGTTTTCCGCGTCCTGAACCACTTCGGACAGAAAGGCGGTTTCATCCCGTTCGCCAAATCCAGGGATAAAATTCCAGCTTTTTCTGCCGCCCCGGTTGGGCCTTTCCGAACCTTCAGGCGCCATCACTGCATAACCGCGCGCCAACAGAGGTTCGACCATCCCGCGATTTCGCATCGTTCCCGATCCACTGCCGCCATATCCGTGCAGAAACACCACCAATGGCGGGTTTTCCGCATCGGGCAGTTCGATATGGTACGCGCCCAAGGAGGTTTCGCAAATTTCCCCCTGATCAGCGCAACCCGCCAGGGCCAACTGCGCGGTGAAGGCAAATACTGCTGCCAGGCTGATTTCCCTGATCATCCTGCATCCTCACTGTATTTACGGACCGGTAAACCGGCCCTTACCCATCCCGGCCCGGCCGCCGAGCCCAACATACCCTCGGGTACGTCGATGATATTTGTGAATCCGGCTTCAATCAAACGATTGCTGAGGCGCGCGGACCGCACCCCTCGGGCGCAAATCAGCGCCACGGGCGCAGCCTGATCACCGCCGGTCATTTGTGTCAGAACGTCGACGAAATCCTCGCGGCGCAAGTCCAGCGGTACCGCGCCCTCGCCAATTCCCGAGGCGCGCCACTCGCGCGGTGTGCGGATATCAACCAGCAGAACGCGCCCGTCCACTGCCTGCTCATGAGCGTCGGCCACACTGATCCGGCCACCGCTGTGATCTTCGGGGATCAGCCTGTATTGCCTAATCGCAAACCCGACAGCAATCGCGGCACCGACGCCAATCACTACCCACCGTCGGGATCGGTTCATTTTTTCGGCCACACCTCAGCCTCCTGTTCGCTGGTGCTGTTTCTATCACAACCAAACAGCAGGTTGCGCGGTGAAAGACAGCTCGCAGATCAAGATCGCGTCATTAATGCGCTGCGCCGCCAATACCTTGGTGATCCATTTCAGCTCGTTAAAAAGTTGCCATCTCTGGACAGTCGGCAAAATATCCTTACAAAATTGACCTCACCCTGACCGCCCAGACCGGAGTATCGCACTTGTCCCTATTCCTTATCGCGGCCCTTCCCTTCCTTGGTGCTGTATTTCCCGCACTGCTGATCCGCGCGGGCCGAAACGCTGCCGCATCCGCAGCCGGGTTGACCACATTTCTGGCCCTGATGGGGCTGCTGATCCACATCCCTTCGGTCATGCGCGGAGACGTCGTGACTGCCCGGTTTGACTGGATACCGAGGTTGGGCCTGAACGCGAATTTCATGCTGGACGGGCTGGGATTTCTTTTCGCCTTGCTGATCCTCGGCATTGGATTGCTCATCATTCTCTACGCACGGTTTTACCTGTCGCGCGAAGACCCGATGGGGCAGTTCTATACCTACCTGCTGCTATTTCAGGGGGCGATGGTTGGTATTGTCCTGTCCGACAATATCCTACTTTTGATTGTTTTCTGGGAACTTACATCGCTCAGCTCATTCCTGCTAATCGGCTATTGGAAACATCTGCCCGATGGCCGACAGGGCGCGCGCATGGCTTTGGCCGTCACCGGCTCGGGTGGGTTGGCGATGATCGCCGGGATGCTGATCCTCGGCAATATCGTTGGGTCCTATGACCTGAGTGTCATTTTGCAGAGCAAGGAACTGATTCAGGCGTCCCCCTACTACCTGCCGGCGTTGATCCTGATCCTGTTGGGCGCTTTCACCAAGTCGGCACAGTTCCCGTTTCACTTCTGGCTGCCGCATGCGATGGCCGCACCGACACCGGTTTCCGCCTATTTGCACTCGGCCACCATGGTGAAAGCCGGTCTGTTCCTGATGGCGCGGATGTGGCCGGTTCTGGCAGGAACAGATGCCTGGTTCTACATCGTGGCCACGACTGGTCTGATCACCATGCTGCTGGGTGCGGTCATCGCGCTGTTCAAGGATGATCTAAAGGCGCTGCTGGCCTTTTCGACCGTATCCCATCTGGGCCTGATCACCATGCTGCTGGGCTTTGGCACCAAAATTGCCGCCGTGGCCGCCATTTTCCACATCATCAACCATGCGACCTTCAAGGCTGCCCTGTTCATGACCGCCGGGATCGTGGATCACGAAACCGGTACGCGGAACCTGAAACGGTTGGGCGGTCTGCGCCACCTGATGCCGATCACCTTTACCATCGGCACCATCGCGGCCCTGTCCATGGCGGGTCTGCCGCCGCTGAACGGCTTTTTGTCGAAAGAGATGATGCTGGAAGAGACCGTCCATACCACCTGGTTGCATTCACATTATCTGGTTCCGGGACTGGCACTTTTGGCAGCGCTGTTTTCGGCCGCTTATTCTTTCCGATTCGTCAGCCATGTTTTCCTTGGACCCCAGCGAGACGATTATCCCGCCCATCCGCATGACCCGCCTGTCGGGCTGTGGCTGGCACCCGCATTGCTGGTGGTGCTGGTCGTCCTGATCGGTCTGAATTCCGCAGTAATCGTTGGCCCCCTGATCGCCGTGGTTTCCAGCGCGGTAATTGGCGGAGAGAAGCTGCCGTATTACTCGCTCAAACTGTGGCATGGCTTCACGCCTGCACTTTACATGTCGGTTGTTGCGACGTTGGGCGGCCTGTTCCTGCTGGCAATGCACAAACGCGGCGAGCAGGTCTGGAATGCCCTGCCCCGACCCGAGGCCAAGGTGATCTTTGAGGCAATCATCGACGCGCTGACCAGGTTAAGCCGCTGGATAACCGATGAAATGCATAACGGTGTTCTCAGCCGCTATGCGGTCATCTTCGTCGCCTTCACTGTAGGCCTTGGTTATTACGCCTATTCGACAGGCACCATCGGTGTGGAAACCCGCGTTCCGCTGCCAGCGCAGATCATTCCGATCATCGGCTGGATCTGTCTGGTGGGCGCGACGCTTGGTATCATGTGGTTCCACCGGAACCGCCTGTTGTCGCTGGTTTTGATCGGTGTCGTGGGCCTGATCGTTTCCATCGCGTTCAACTATCTTTCAGCTCCTGACCTTGCCTTGACGCAAATCTCGGTCGAGGTGGTAACGATGATCTTGTTGCTGCTGTCGCTGAACTTCCTGCCGACCGAGACGCCGTGGGACAGCAGCGCGGCGCGGCGATGGCGGGATGCCGCGATTTCCGTCGTTGCCGGTCTTGGCACCGGCGCGCTGGTCTACGCGATGATGATGCGCGATTTTGTATTTCCAACGATTTCAGAATTCCATCTGGCCAATTCCTACAAGGGTGGTGGCGGCACCAATGTTGTCAACGTGATCCTGGTCGACTTCCGGGGTTTTGATACGTTTGGCGAGATCATCGTGCTGGGCATTGCCGCGCTGATTATCTTTGCGCTGACGGAATCCGTGCTAAGCACCAATGTCCGCAGTTACCTGCTGAATCGCAAACCGCATTGGCCTCAATCCGGTGATTCACATCCGCTGATGATGGTTGTGGCGACCCGCGTGATGATGCCAATTGCGCTGATGGTCGGGGCTTATATTTTCTTCCGTGGGCACAACCAGCCAGGCGGCGGTTTTATCGCCGGGCTGATCGTCGCCATCGCCTATCTGATGCAATACATGGCCAGCGGCTATACCTGGGCGATTGAGCGGCAGCGGTTTTATTACCATGGCACCATTGGCTGGGGCGTCCTGATCGCCGCAGCCACGGGTCTGGGGGCCTGGTTTAATGAACGCCCCTTCTTGACCAGTGATTTCGGCTATCTCCACTGGCCGCCACTTGAGGAATTCGAATGGGCCACCGCCATGCTGTTTGACACGGGCGTGTTCCTTGCGGTTCTGGGCGCGGTAATGCTGGCGCTCGACAGCCTGTCCCGCTTTGCATGGCAACCCGGAATGGCACAGGAATTTCCGATGGATATCAACCCTCTGCGGGACTCTCCACCGGAACAAGAACAAGAGAAGGAGCAGGCCTGATGGAAGCGCTCGTAGCCTCTGCCGTCGGTATCTTGACCGCTGCCGGAATATTCCTGATCCTGCGCCGCCGGACGTTCCCTGTCATTCTGGGCCTGTCGCTGATTACTTACGCGGTCAACGTGTTCCTGTTCGCGACCGGGCGCCTTGCGCTGAACGCCCCCCCGGTTCTGAACAAATACAAGGACGTCGCTTATACCGATCCTCTGCCACAGGCGCTGGTGCTGACCGCAATTGTGATTTCCTTTGGGATGACCGCGGTGATCGTGATGATCTCGCTCAGCGCGTACCTGTCCTCCAAGGATGACCATATCGACATGACAGCGCAGGACAGCGTAGATGCAGCAGGAGAAGACGCATGAACCACTGGATCGTTGCGCCGATCGTCCTGCCCGCGATCCTGGCTCCGTTTAACATCATGGTCCTGCGATACCATCTGGATTTGCAGCGCATCTTTTCGGTTGCCGGTGTTGTAGCCCTGTTGGGTATCGCCTTGACGATCACGGCACAGGCCTCGGGCGGAGATATTCAGGTATACGAGCTTGGCAACTGGCCTGCCCCGTTTGGCATTGTCATGGTGCTGGATCGAATGTCAGCCATGATGGTTTTGCTGACAGCTCTGCTTGCCCTGCCGATTGTGCTTTACGCCATTGCAACAGGCTGGGACAACCGGGGCAAGCATTTCCACGCCCTGTTCCATTTTCAGCTTATGGGTGTCTGCGGCGCTTTCCTGACCGGAGATGCCTTTAACCTTTTCGTGTTTTTCGAAGTTCTGCTGATCGCCTCTTATGGCCTGATGACCCATGGTGGCGGTGCGGTGCGGTTGAAGGCGGGTGTGCAATATGTCGCTTACAACCTGTTGGGATCGACTTTGTTCCTGTTTGCTTTGGGCACGATCTATGGCGTGACTGGGACACTGAACATGGCAGATATCGCCTTACGGGTAGCAGAAATCCCGGCCGAGGATACGTCATTGCTGCGGGTTGGCGCGGTTCTTTTGCTGCTGGTCTTTTGCATCAAGGCCGCCGTTCTGCCCCTGCATTTCTGGCTACCTGCCAGCTACGCCAATGCGCCAATGCCCGTCGCGGCCCTGTTTGCAATCATGACCAAGGTCGGGGCTTATTCGATTCTGCGGATGTTCACACTGGCCTTTGGCCCCGATGTCGCCGCAACACAGGGACTGGTGGGTGCGTGGTTGCAACCTGCTGCACTTGTCACTTTGGCTGTCGGGGCTATCGGCATTCTGGGGTCAAAACACATCGCCCGCATGGTGGCGTTCTGCGCGATTGCATCCATGGGCACCCTGTTGATCGCAATCTCGCAATTCACGCCTGATGCAACAGCCGCGGCACTGTACTATGTGTTCCATTCGACACTGGCGACAGCCCTGCTATTCCTGGTTGCCGATCTGGTGATGGCGCGGCGCGGCGGGGCCATCGCACCAACGCCACCCATGCCGCAAAGCGGGCTGGTGTCCGCGCTGTTCTTCGTGGGGGCGATTGCGATGGCGGGGATGCCGCCCTTGTCCGGCTTTATTGGCAAGCTGCTTGTGCTGGACGCCTCGCGCGATGCTTCGGATGCCACGACGGTCTGGGCCGTGATTCTGATCGGCTCGTTCGTCACAATAATCGGGTTGGCCCGAGCCGGAACTTTGATTTTCTGGAAAAGTTACGACACTCAGGCTGTTCCGATAGCTGAGCCAGCGGAAAATGAAGCTGCCCCTGCACCGGTCGCACCTGAACCGCAACCCGGTCTGGCCTTTACTGCCGTGTTTGGCGCCGTAGCCGGCCTGATCCTGCTGACATTGTTCGCGGGTCCTGCGCTGGAATATACAAGCCAAACCGCAGGGCAGCTGTTTATGCCTGAAAACTACATCTCTGCCGTATTGGGAGGGGCCGAGTGATGAAACTGCTACACCGGATTTTTCCGCACCCGCACCTGACCATTTTGTTGACGATCGTCTGGATTCTGCTGGCCAACAGCCCGTCACTGAATTCTCTGGTCTTTGGCCTGATCCTTGGAATCATCATTCCCTTCGTCACACAACCTTACTGGCCCGACAGGCCCAAGCTACGCAACTGGCCCATGGTCGCCGAATACATGATCGTGGTGCTGTGGGATATTGTCGTTGCAAATATGACGGTGGCCCGGATCGTACTCTTCAAACGCAATGAAGACCGGCGGCCCAACTGGGTTAGCATTCCGCTGGAGCTTCGGACACCCGAGGCCATAACCGTGCTGGCCGGAACCATCACGATGACGCCCGGCACCGTCAGTTGCGACCTGTCGGCACAGGGGCACAATCTGCTGGTTCATTGCCTGGACGCGCCGAACCCGGATCAGGTGCGCGACGAAATCAAGCAACGCTATGAACGTCGCCTGAAGGAGATTTTCGAATGATCGAATACGCAATCTACTTTGCATTTGCCTGTTTCGGCGCGGCGATCATGATGTGTCTGTGGCGGATCATTACCGCGGACGGCGTTGGGACACGGGTTCTGGCTCTGGATACGATGGTCATCAATACGATTGCCCTGATGATCCTTTATGGCCTGTCGAAAGGAACCGAAATTTTCTTTGAAGCGGCCATGATCATCGCGATGCTGGGCTTCGTCTCAACCGTGGCTTATGCACGATTCATGCTGCGCGGCAACATCATCGAATGAGGGCGATATGACATTCCTTGCAGAACTGCTGATCGCCGTTTTCTTGATAGTCTCGGGTATCTTCGGGTTTGTCGGGTCCTTCGGCATGATCAAGTTGAATGACCCTATGTCGCGCCTTCACGCGCCGACCAAAGCGACAACTTTGGGTGTGGGCGGGGTGTTGCTGGCTTCGATCACCCATTCCGTTCTGCTGGAAGGCAAACTGTCGCTACACGAGCTTCTGATAACGCTGTTTCTATTCCTGACGGCTCCGATCACGGCCCTGTTCATTGCAAAATGGCACATTCACCGTCATGAACTGCCCAGCGACCTGCCCGATGCTGGCGAGGATGAGCTCTGGGCCACCCACGCGGTCGAGCAGGTCGAGGATGTTCCAGACCACAGCGCGAATTAACACAAATGCACACATCTCCGCTGCCCCTGACCCGTGATCTGGTTTTAATTGGCGGCGGCCACACCCATGCCCTGCTGCTGCGCAAATGGGGAATGAACCCTTTGCCCGGCGCGCGGGTAACCGTGATCAACCCCGGCCCCACTGCCCCCTACTCAGGAATGTTGCCCGGATATGTCGCCGGTCATTACGACCGGTGGGAGTTGGATATCGATCTTGTCAGATTGGCCCGTTTCGCAGGTGCACGTGTGATCTTGGGTGCGGTCAGTGGCATCGACACCGAAACACATGAAGTGCACGTCCCCGGGCATCCTCCGGTAGGCTTCGATGTGGCTTCGGTCAATGTAGGGATCACGTCGGACATGCCCGCCCTGCCGGGCTTTGCGGAACATGCAGTGCCAGCCAAGCCGTTGGGACCTTTTGCTGCGAAATGGGCCGAGTATCTAAAGGGTCAAGGGCCGGCCTCGGTCGCTGTGATTGGCGGCGGCGTCGCCGGCGTCGAACTGGTCATGGCGATGGCGCACGCGTTAAAGGCCAGGGGGCGGGCGGCACAGATTACCCTGATCGATAGTGCCTCGGCCCTGACTGCAACCAAACCCAAGGCGGCGGCAACAATCCGGATTGCAATGCATGATCTTGGCGTGGAGGTGATCGAAAACACGGTGATCACCCGGATCGGGCAGGATCACGTGGAACTACAGGACGGGCGCACAATTCCGGTTGATTTCGTGACCGGTGCCGCCGGAGCCCGCGCCTATGACTGGATCGCAAATACAGGGCTTGACCTTCAGGACGGATACATCCGCGTGAACAGCTACCTGCAATCCAGTGATCCGGCTGTGTTTGCCGCCGGGGATTGCGCCCATCTTTCGGAAAACCCCAGACCGAAGGCTGGCGTCTATGCGGTGCGCGAAGCGCCGGTTTTGTTCGATAATCTGCGCGCAGCGCTCGGCGCGGGACGGATGCGAAAATACACACCGCAAAAAGACTATCTCAAACTGATCTCACTAGGTGGCAAGTCTGCACTGGCCGAGCGTTTGGGAACATCGTTCAGCGGCCCGTTGATGTGGGCCTGGAAGAACCATATCGACCAGAGTTTCATGAAAAAGTTTCGCGACCTGCCGCGAATGACACCGCCCGCCCTGCCACGCGACCGGGCCGCTGGGCTTGATGGGGTTTTGGGTGAAAAGCCCATGTGCGGAGGATGTGGAGCAAAGGTCGGGCACGACGCATTGCAAATCGCCCTGAAATCCCTCCCCGCCCCTACTCGTACCGACGTCACTATCTTGCCCGGCGACGATGCCGCGCTATTGCAAACAGGCGGGGCGCAGCAAGTCATGACGTCCGACCATCTGCGGGCTTTCACCAACGATCCCGCACTGATGACGCGTGTTGCCGCGGTTCACGCCCTAGGGGATATCTGGGCCATGGGGGCCGCGCCTCAGGCGGCCACGGCAACGATCATCCTGCCGCGCATGTCCGCCCCCCTGCAAAGCCGCACAATGTCCGAAGTCATGTCAGTCGCGAGTGACGTCATGCGCGCTGCGGGTGCAGAAATCGTGGGCGGGCACAGTTCAATGGGCGATGAGATGACTGTTGGTTTCACGCTGACTGGCCTGTGTGAGGCTACCCCGATTACATTGGCGGGCGGGCAGCCGGGAGATCGCCTGATCCTGACCAAACCCTTGGGAAGCGGAGTTCTGATGGCAGCGGAAATGGCCGGTCTTGCCGAAGGGGCCTGGGTCGCGGCAGCCTACAAACATATGACACAGCCCCAGGGCGATGCAGCCCGCATTTTGGCCAACGCCCATGCGATGACCGACGTGACCGGGTTTGGTCTGGCCGGGCATCTGCAAGGCATCTGCGACGCATCGCATTGCGGCGCCATGCTTGATCTGAACGCTGTAAAGGTGATGGACGGTGCTCTTGCGCTGACGGATCAGGGGGTCCGGTCAACGATTTTTGCTGACAACAGCGCGATTGCGCCCAATCTTCCGTCCGGGGGCAAGGCGGCGCTGCTTTTTGATCCGCAATCAGCCGGGGGCCTGCTGGCCGCCGTGAATGCGAAGGACGCCGATACTCTTCTGCAAGATCTTCTGGACGCGGGATATCCGGCAATGATCATTGGCCAACTGACCAGCACACCCGGCTTGCGCATTCACAGCTGATCCAGCAGGCTTTCAATTTGCGCGGCCGCGTTGCTCAGCCCCGCATTGTCCAAAGTTGCGATATTGAGATTGGCCAACACCTGTACCGGGCGGGATTGCCGGGACTTGGTGTATGCGGGATCATAATGCTGTTCCATCAACGCCTGTGTCAGCGCCTGTTTTTCATCCGCATCAATCAAGCGCAGCCACCCGTCCACGACCTCATGCCCGCGATGGAACCGCAGCGGTGATAACCGGTCCCGCAATCGGTCACTGTCAGACAGAATGTCGTCATAAGCCCGCACCAGATAGGCCGAACGTGCTTCAATCGAAGCCGTAATGCTCACGCGCGGAGCCTCACACAACGCGTTCCAAAGGCTGGGTGGCAGAATCAAGCTGCCAATTTTGGAGGATTCCGCTTCGACCACGACTGGACGCGCCGGGTTCATTGCGCACAGCGCAGCGGACAGAGCAGATTCAAACCCCTTTTGGCTGGGCTGCCCCCCAGGCCTTTCGCCCAGCAAGGACCCGCGATGGTTGGCCAGCGCTTCAAGGTCCAGAACCTGTACACCTCGTGCGTGCAACAGAGCCAAAAGATCGGTTTTTGCGGTGCCCGTGTAGCCATCCAGCGCGATCAGCCGATGTGGCAAGGGATCATCGTACAAATAAGCGTTCACCAATCGACGGTAGGTACGATAGCCGCCCTCAACAACTTCCGCGCGCCAACCGATTTGCTGCAACATCCATGTGAATGATCCGGAACGCTGTCCACCGCGCCAGCAATAGACCAAGGGGCGCCACGCTCCGTCATGATGGCTGAGGTGGTGTTCGATGTGATTAGCTGCATTGCGGAACACCAAAGCAGCGCCCAGCTTGCGCGCCAGAAAGGGGCTGTCCTGTACATAAATGGTTCCGACCCGGGCGCGTTCCTCGTTGTTCAGCACAGGCAGGTTTATTGCACCCGGTAGATGATCTTCGGCAAACTCGGCAGGGCTGCGAACGTCGATCACGGTATCATACCCGTGCGCGTAAAGTTGGGTCAGGTCAGGAAATTTCAGAGCCATGCCGAAGGTTTAGCTTGCTGCGTTTCTAAAGAAAAGGTCACGCGTCATAAGGTTCGATCAGCTCTGGCCCGCTGGCCCGGTTCGAGTTCACCACAGGACTGACCCGGTGGAAGGTCAGCACATCCTCGTGCCCCGGCTGCATCAGCCGCGCGGCCCCTTTTCCGGCTTCACCCAACCACAATGGCCAGTCTTCGGGTTCTACGATCAAGGGCATTCGCTGATGAATGACCTCAAGCCTTTTGTTGGCGGCCGTCGTCACGATTGCACAGGTGCCCTGCCGTTCACCTTCAGGACCCCAGTCCTGCCAGACCCCGGCAAAAGCAATCGGAGCTTTGTCCTGACGGTGGATATACCAGGGCAGGCGCGTTCCCTGTTTCGTTTTTGTCCATTCATAGAACCCGGTCGCTAAGATCAGACAGCGGCGTGTCCGGCAAGCATCGCGAAAGGCGGGCTTGTCCGCCAGGGTCTCGGCCCGGGCGTTGATCAGCAACGGCCCCGCTGTTTCGGTCTTGTACCAATGCGGCAGGAATCCCCACCGCAGCGCGTCCAGATGGCGCCCTGTTTCGCCACTACGCACGACATGTACCTGATTTGTCGGACAAACATTGAAATTCGGCACCGCAGGCAGAGCGTTTGCCGGGCGAGCCGAAAACAGCTGCGCCATTGCGTCGTTGGGAAGAGTTATTGCAAACCGTCCGCACATGGGTAATGAACCACCGATACATTCTTGATACAGGCACAGGATTTCACGGGGTCACATGGAAAACCAGACAACGCAATCCCTTAAGAGCAAAGCACTGGCCCTTCTGGAAGCAGGCAAGCTGCCGCAAGCTTTGAAAAAGGCCCAGTTGGGTGTCAAGAAATTCCCAAAAGACTCAGATTATCATGCCATCGCCGGCTTTGTCTTGACCGAGATGAAGCAATACAAGAAATCAATTCCGCATTTTGTTGAAGCCTCGCGGATGAAACCGGACGACCTGCAGTTTGTCGAAAACCTGGCGAATGCATTGATGCAGACCGGGCAAATTCCCAAGGCCCTGGAATATACCGAACAAAAGCTGGAGCAATTCCCCAACAACCAGGAATTGAACCGCGTGCTGGATGAAATTCACCTCAAAGGCACCAACTGGCGCATGATGATCGAACATGCGAGCAGGAAGCTGGAGAGCGATCCAGACAATGTGGACCTTCTTGCTAAACGTGCCAGAGCTTACGCCAATATCGGCTTTGACGATGAAAACTCGCGGGATGTCGCCCGCGCCTACGAGCTGGACCCCGAGAACTCAAAAATTGCCCTTATAAAATCTGTAGACCTTCACCAAACCGGCGAAAAGAACGAGTCCAAAGCAATACTGAGGCGCATTCTTCAAAACGAACCCGAGCATGTGTCGGCTTTGCTGCAATTATCGGCAATGGCAACTACAGATGAAGCTCCGGAGCTGCTGGAAGCCGTAAATAAAGCCATCTCCGAAAAGGGAGATGATAAGCTGGAACTCCAGTTCGCCAAGGCGCATTTGATTTCAAAGTTAGACGGTTTGAATGCCGCCATGCCGTATTACGCGCGGGCCAATGATATTCAGCACCAAGGCAACCCTTATGTCTCGGCCGATGAAGAGGAAAAACTGTTCCGGATCACCAGCTTGTTCCCCGTCGATTCAGATGCACCAGAGTCCGGCTTTGCCGAGGGGCCAACACCAATCTTTGTACTGGGTCAGCCCCGCTCGGGCACGACATTGATGGAAATGATGTTGAGTTCAGCCCCCGGAATATCCGGTTGCGGTGAACTGACTTTGGGGGCCGACCTGTCGCGTGAATATGAGAAAAAAGGCATGAAGTACGACGTTGCCAAAGCGTCTGAACTCGCGCGGGAATTCCTCGAATTGATGCCGCCAATTCCAGGCGACTCTGTCGCCTTTGTCGACAAGATGCCGCACAATTATCAACGTATCGGCTTCCTGCTGTCTGCCTTCCCAAAGGCAAAGATTATTAATATGCTGCGCGATCCGCGTGATGTTGGATTGTCCAAATGGATCAGGTGTTTTCCTGCCGGTGGAATGCGCTATGCCTCGAATATGCAGGCCATCGCCCATTCGGCAAATATGTATCGTCGCTACATGGCACATTGGGATGCCGTGTTCGGCAATCGTATTCTGACGGTGCCTTACGAAGAACTGGTGGCAGACCCGAAAACTTACAGCCAGCAGGTCGCCGCGTTCTGCGATTTGGAGTGGAACGAAACGATGATGCACCCTGAAAAGAACACGAAACAGGTGCGCACGGCCAGCATTGATCAGGTGCGCAGCAAGATCTCGACCAAGTCTATCGGAGGTTGGCGCGGGGTTGTCGAGCATATCAAGCCGATGCTCGACGGGATCGACCCCGAACTCTGGCCGGAATACGATTTCAGCTGATCGGTTCCCCAAAAAGCCGCATCACGAGGATGCGGCTTTTTTCTTTGTCGTAAACCCAGTTATTTCTGCTTGATACGCCCGTCGACATAGGGCTGATAGGGCGCATTTTCCGCCAGGTATTCTGCGGTTACATCCGCAAGGTCCGGGCCGAAGTCATAGGCGTTCTTGTCGTCGCCTTCGAACATCTTGTACCCGTCACCGCCGTTGCGAACAAAGTTGTTGGTGACGACAAGGTAAGTCTTGTTCGGGTCGATCGGTATAAAACCGTCACCGTCGGCAACCATCACCTCGCTGACGCGTCCTTCGTTCGGTGCAACGCTTGGGTCCCAGGTAAAGCTAAGACCAGCGACCTGCGGGAAACGACCTTTCACTTCTTCCACCTGACTAACGCCATTCTCCAGCGCGTCAATGACACCCTGTCCGCTGATTTCGAAGGTCGACAATGTGTTCTGGAAAGGTAGTACAGCCAGAACTTCGCCCATGGTTACATCGCCAGGGTCGATGGACGCCCGCAACCCACCCGAGTTGGCAATGGCGATCTGAACGCCCTGATCCGCCACGCGCGCCAGCATCGCATCGGCGACCAGGTTGCCCATCTGGCATTCCTGCACACGGCAAATAGAGCGATCCCCTTCAACAGCTTCCGCAGCGCTTGCAACGACCTTGTTACGGATTTCATCCAAAGGCACCGCCAGTTCCGCAATCCTGTCCAGCGCGGCCTGATCCTCGGTTACTGCGTTGTCCATGATCAAAGGCTCGCCAACTGCCTCGACCACTTTGCCGTCGTCATCGAAAGTGACGTTCAACTCGCCCAGAAACTTGCCATAGGCATAGGCCTGAACGATCTGTACGCCGTTTACCACCGTTGGGTACGGACCTGCCGCCTTATCCGACACATTCGAAAGATACGTATTTGAATGTCCGCCGACGATCACATCAACGCCGGTCGTTTCTTGCGCGACGCGCTGATCGACGCCATAGCCGGAGTGGCTGAGAACGATGATCTTGTTAACGCCCTCACCCGTCAGTTTATCGACTTCGGCCTGCACGGCTGGCACCGGGTCCGAGAACGTGACGTTGGGGCCGGGCGAGGCAAGCTCATCCGTGTCGATTGGGGTCAGACCGATCAGGCCGATCTTTTCGCCGCCCACCTCGATAACAGTCGATTTCTTGATCCTGTCCGTCAAAAGCTCTTCGTCGCGAATATCAGCGTTGGACATCAGGACCGGGAAGTCGACCGAGTCGATGAACCCCCGCAACACTTCGGGGCCGTCATCAAACTCGTGGTTGCCAACGGTCATGGCGTTATAGCCCAGCTTGTTCATGAACTCGGCCGCGACCTTGCCCTTGTAGTAGGTATAGAAAAGGGACCCCTGGAACTGGTCACCTCCATCCACCAGAATCGAGTTTTCTGCGCGCTCGCGCGCATCGGCAACTGCCGTAACAAGGCGCGCCGAGCCGCCAAAGCACTTACCTTCCGCATTGTCTTCCGCACCGCATCCGCTGTCGTATTTGTTGATCGGCTCAAAGCGCGAATGGAAATCGTTGGTGTGCAGAATTGTCAGCTTATAGTCGGCTGCCGCGACGCCCGCAGTCAGGCCCACCACCGCAACCGAAGTTAAAAATCGGGTCAACATCTTGGAACTCCCTATTATTATTGCCGGGGATCGTGCGCTTATGTCGACTGAGAGTCAAAGGAGAAATCCAGCTTGATTCCAAGCGCCGTGCGGGGCATCAGGTCATCATGCTGATCTACAAGATTTTCCGAACCGACGAATGGACTGAACTGCAAAGTCTGGGCGCCACAGACGGAGCACCCATTGACGTGTCAGACGGGTTTGTTCACTTTTCCACCGCTGAACAAGCGGCTGAAACCGCCGCCAAGCATTTTGCCGGCGTTGAAGGGCTTACACTGTTGGCATGTGATGCCGACGCCATGGGCGATGACCTGAAATGGGAAGTGTCGCGAGGAAACGCCCTGTTTCCGCATCTGTATCGTCAGATCAGGTTAAGCGATGTTGTCTGGGCGCGT
This sequence comes from Ruegeria sp. AE3, assembly GCF_056542225.1. Lineage (NCBI taxonomy): Bacteria > Pseudomonadati > Pseudomonadota > Alphaproteobacteria > Rhodobacterales > Roseobacteraceae > Ruegeria > Ruegeria sp. AE3. The sequence goes on from NZ_JBQFZL010000001.1 coordinate 1,324,597, forward strand.
CCGCTGCCTTTTGTCGGTACGGCACATCGGTTCCCCGAGGACATGGCATGACATCCTATGTCGATCCGGATCGCGCCCAGTTCGAGGCGTTCAAGGCCCTGGACCGCGACCAGCCGATCGAGATGCTCAATCTAGTGAAGTTCCGCGCCGAGGCGCAGTATCCCAGTTCGCATGAATTGGCCGGCGCAGGGCTGACCGGGGCGCAGGCCTATCAGAAATACGGGACTGAAACCGCCGCAATCATTGGCCGTATCGGGGCAAGCATCCTGTGGCGGGGTGTATTTGAAACGACTCTGATCGGACCGGCTGATGAGGTATGGGATGCCGTCTTTATCGCACGCTATCCGACTGCACATGCGTTTCTGGAAATGGTGACTGACCCGGTGTACCGGGCAGCGGTGGTCCATCGGCAGGCTGCGGTAGAAACCTCGCGCCTGATCCGGTGCGGATCAAGCAAAAGCGGGAAAGCGTTTGGATGAAACTGACCGAGAAATTCGGGCTTGCGGCCCTGCACTGCATAGACCCTGAGACCGCCCACAGGATGTCGATCAGGGCTTTGAAGGCGGGGCTTGCGCCTGCGCCGGGGCCGGTGGCAACGCCGCGCCTGAAAACCAGCCTTGCAGGTTTGGACCTGCCTAACCCGGTAGGATTGGCCGCGGGCTTCGACAAGAACGGTGAGGTTCTGACGCCGCTGTCACGCGCAGGATTCGGCTTCATCGAAGTCGGCGCCGTCACACCGCGCCCCCAACCGGGAAACCCCAAACCCCGCCTGTTTCGCCTGACCGAGGACAAAGCGGCGATCAACCGTTTTGGCTTCAACAACGAAGGCATGGAGGTGATGGCAAAACGGCTTGCTGATCGCCCCAAGAATGCGGTGATCGGCCTGAATCTGGGTGCCAACAAGGACAGCGAGGATCGCGCGGGTGATTTCGTCAAGGTGCTGGCGCATTGTGCCGCGCATCTGGATTTTGCCACGGTCAACGTGTCATCCCCGAATACGGAAAAGCTGCGGGATTTGCAGGGCAAGGCGGCGCTAAGCGCGCTTTTGAACGGTGTGATTGAAACCCGTGATGCGCTGCCTCGCCCGCTGCCCATCTTCCTGAAAATCGCGCCGGACCTGACCGATGCCGAGTTGCAGGACATTGCCGAGGTTGCGCGCGAGACCCGTGTGGATGCCGTGATCGCCACCAACACCACCCTGTCACGCGACGGGCTGCGCAGTTCGCACAAAGGTGAAACCGGCGGGCTGTCCGGCGCACCGCTGTTCGAGAAATCAACACGTGTTCTGGCGCGGCTCAGCCAGTTGACCGGGGGTGACATTCCCCTGATCGGCGTCGGTGGCATCAGCAATGCGGAACAGGCCTATGCAAAGATTGGCGCCGGGGCATCTGCTGTGCAGTTTTATACGGCGATGGTGTATGGCGGCATTTCTCTGGCGGCGGACATTGCGAAAGGGCTGGATGAACTGCTGGCCCGCGACGGCTTTGAAAATGTAGCTCAGGCCGTCGGCAGCAAACGAGAAGACTGGCTATGATCGAATATTGGCACAACCCGCGCTGTTCAAAATCCCGCGCCGGTCTTGCATTGCTGGAAGAAAATGGCGCGCGGGTCACGGTGCGCAAATATCTTGAGGATGCACCATCAATCAATGAGCTGCGAGCGGCACAATCCGCCTTGGGGCTTTCGCCCGTTGAGATGATTCGTACCGGAGAATCTCGGTTCAAGGAACTGGGGCTGACAAAGGCTTCGCCAGACGAGGCCCTGATCCGGGCCATGGCCGAAAACCCGATCCTGATTGAGCGTCCGCTTGCCATTGCGGGGGATAAGGCCGCTATCGGGCGTCCACCGGAAAACCTTCTTACGCTGCTCTAGGCCACCTGCGCCTCGAGCTTGGGATAGCGCCATCCCAAAGTCACGCCACGTGCTATATTAAGCACCATCAACGCGGCCCACAGGCCGTGGTTTCCGAAACTTGGCACCAGAATGAACAGCGCAACCAGATAGATAGCGACCGATTGGAACATCGCGCTACGCATGGCGCGGGTCCATGTAGCACCTATGTAGATGCCGTCAAACATCCAGCTTGCCACGCCGATAACGGGTGCCAACGCGGCCCAGATAAGAAACTCGCGCCCGGCCTCGCGCACCTGCGGCGATGTTGACATAAGGTCGATCAACGCTGGTCCGGCAACAAAGAAAACCACACCCAGTAACAGGGCGCCCCCAACACCCCATTGCGATGTCATGACAGACGCGCGGCGCACCTGATACCTGTCTCTGGCACCCACCGCGCTTCCGACCAGCGCCTCGGCGGAAAAGGCAAACCCGTCCAGCGCAAAAGCTGTGATTTCTAGAAACTGAAGCAAGACCTGATTGGCCGCCAGATTGACATCACCCAGATCGGAACCGACGAAAAGAAAGGTCGTGAAGGATCCGGTTAGCAAAACCGACCGGATCATAATATCGCCGTTGACCTGCAACATCCGGCGCAGTCGGGCAGCATCAAATACGCGGGCCCAGTCACGCCAGTTTCCGTCTTCGAACCCGTCCCGACACAGCCAAAGGCCCAGCGCCAGACCCGTCCATTCCGCAATCAAAGTGGCTATGGCAACCCCTTCGACCCCCCAGCCGAGACCAAGCACGAACCACAGGTCCAGAACGATGTTCAATCCGTTCATCCAGACCTGAAGAACAAAAACCCCACGCGTGCGTTCAACCGCAATCAGCCATCCGGTAACCGCATAAAGTGCGATGGTTGCTGGCGCCCCCCAAATTCGAATCTCAAGATAGGCGCGGGCAAGCGTTTCGACCTCGGGACTTGCCGGAGAAAGGGCGAACGCACCCGCGAACACAGCCACTTGGGTGAGGATAAAGAACAACCCGGCCGCGCCGCCAAGCATCAGACCGCGCATCAGCAATGCCCGGGTTTCAACAGCGTCGCCTGCCCCGCGTGCCTGCGCCGCCATCCCGGTGGTTCCCATCCGCAAGAAGCCGAAGATCCAGTAGATCGTTGACAGGATAACTGCGCCGATCCCGACCGCCCCGATAGGCGCAGCCTGCCCCAACTGACCGACAACGCCGGTATCCACTGCCCCCAGAATCGGGACCGTGGCGTTCGACAGGACAATCGGCACCGCGATCTTCAGCACCCGTCCATGCGTGATGGGCGCCGAGGCGTCCTGCATGGTCAGCTCTTGTCTCTGGCAGGTTGCGGCATCAAGAAATGCCCGGAGGCCTGCGCAAACAGTTTCGCATGATTGTCCTGCCAGGCTTCAACCCGTACCGAGGCGTAACGCCGCCCGGACCGGCTGATAAACGCCCTCGCATAGGCGTCTCGCGGCAAGCCGGAACGCAGATAGTCGACGGTAAAGTCGATCGTCTTCGGAAACCGGATGCTTTCGTCTGACACGATGGCATCTGCATCGATCTCACCGTTTTCTATACTTGGGAATATGTGTTCCCAGCTCAGCGTGATAACGGCTGTCACCTCCAAAAAGGCAGCGGTTACGCCGCCATGAATTGCAGGCAGAAACGGATTGCCGATCAGCTTGTTATCGAAATTCAAAACGCCGGTCAGCTCATCCCCTCGCCTGTCAAAACTGATGTTCAGAAAACGGATATACGGTACGCCGTCGACAAGCGCGCGTAGGGCTGCATCGCGGCGCTGCTTGACCACCTGCATCGGCTCGGGACGAGGTCTTGGCATATTACTTCCCTTCAACCGTAAAAGAGCCCGAGGCAGTCGCCACAGGCAGATCCGTGTCGTTGTCCATTGCGGTGGCCCGCACGAAGGCAACGTTTCGCGTGATATGGTGACAGACGGCGTGCGCAGTAATCGTCTGACCTGGCGTCGCCGCGCGCATATAGTCTATCCGCAGATCGATTGTTGCGGTTCCTCCGGGGCCCGACGGGTGGCTCATCACCGCAGCACCACAACAGGTGTCCAGAATCGTGGATATCGCCCCCCCATGTATCACCCCTGTGCGCGGATCCCCGATCAGGTCTTCGTTGTAGGGCAAGGTTATCTCAGCCTCACCTTCGCCGATCTGCGTGAGCGTAAGGTTCAATGCCCGCGCATGGGGGATCGCCTCGATAAACTGGCGGGCTAAAACTGTCTTATCGACCATGGGTATGCGTCCTGTTCTCTGCACCGCCTTTATGAGCCGGTGTTCCGGTAAAGAGCAAGCCTGCCTGTTGCGCTTGGGATCGGGACCGCCTAGGTTGCTGACGAGGAGACCGGGAATGTCCAACAACCGTTTGTCATTCAAAGAAATGTGCGCCGAGTTTGACGTGACGCCGCGCACCCTGCGCTACTACGAATATATCGAGCTTTTGCAACCGGACCGCGAAGGGCGTTCGCGCTTTTATGGGGCCCGGGAATGCGCGCGGATGAAACTGATCATGCGCGGCCGAAAGTTTGGTTTTCCTCTAGAAGAGATTCGCCAATGGCTACTGATCTATGAAGATCAGGGAAACGAGGCCCAGATGGCCACCTTTGTCGAAATGGCGGACCGCCAGATGAGTGAGCTTCAGCAGCAGCGACAGCAGCTGGATGAGGCAATGGACGAACTCAAAAGCCTGCGCGACCAAACGGCCAAGTCGCTGGAATAACCTTTTCCGATATTTCACAACCAAACATTGCAGGTGGCAGAACCTGTCAAAACCGGTGCGCATCCCCTTCAAGGCACCCGTTTATTCATGCCGGAAATTAGTTGACGCGACGGTAACAAAATTACGTCGGAAACCGCTTACGTGCACGGATGTTACGTCAACTAAAAAGTGACGCAGCGTCTGGATTACGTAAACGTCACTCACATGTTGTAAAGCACCCACCAACTGCGCAACTCATGTCTCATGACGCCAGTGACGAGAGTATGACGAATGACCGAAGATGTGATGACCATTCGCGAGATGTGCGAGACCTATGATGTCACACCACGCACCTTGCGGTTCTATGAGGCAAAGGAACTACTGTTCCCGATCCGCGAAGGCCAAAAACGTCTGTTCACCAAACGTGACCGGGCGCGGCTGAAGCTGATCCTGCGCGGAAAAAGATTTGGGTTCAGCCTCGAGGAAATTCGACAGCTGCTGGATCTCTACCATGTGGGCGATCAACAGGTCACCCAGATGAATCGCACTTATGAAATCGCGTGCGAACGTCTGGCTGACATGGAATCGCGCCGCGAAGAGCTGACGCAGGCCATCGACGATCTGAAAGAGCAGTTGCGCTGGGGCGAGAAAGTCATCGCCTCAATGAAACAGGAAAAGAAGGCGGCCGAGTAACCTCGCCCTGCTTTCCGGACATATGAATTAAGGGAGCTTCACATGCCCGTTTACAACGCGCCAACCAAAGACATGCAGTTCATTCTGCACGATGTTCTGAAAGTCTCGCAGTCGGACATCCCCGGCTATGATGAACTGGAGGCCGAATTCACCGGCGCAGTTCTGGAAGAAGCAGGCAAGGTTGCCGCCAACGTCCTGCATCCTTTGAACGTTGTTGGTGACACCGAAGGGTGCCGGTTGGAAAACGGCATTGTGTACACACCTACCGGGTTCAAAGACGCGTTCGAGCAGATGAAGGAAGGTGGCTGGACTGGCCTCGACATGCCGGAAGAGTATGGTGGCCAGAACATGCCCTACGTGATCGGCACAGCCGTAGGAGAGATGTTCTCGGGCTCCAACCAGGCTTTCACCATGTATCAGGGCCTGACCCATGGCGCAGCCTCGGCCATTCTGGCGCACGGGACAGACGAGCAGAAGAACAAATACCTGCCCAACATGGTCAGCTGTGAATGGACCGGCACCATGAACCTGACCGAACCGCATTGTGGCACCGATCTGGGCCTGATGCGTACCAAGGCAGAACCGCAGGGTGATGGCAGCTATAAGATTTCCGGCCAGAAGATCTTTATCTCGGCCGGCGACCACGACATGGCAAACAACATCATCCACCTGGTGCTGGCCAAGATCCCAGGTGGCCCCGAGGGCATCAAAGGCGTGTCGCTGTTTATTGTGCCCAAATTCATTGTGAACGAAGACGGCAGCCTGGGCGAACGCAACGGCGTATCGGTCGGAAAGATCGAAGAGAAAATGGGCATCCACGGCAACTCGACCTGCGTCATGAACTATGACGAAGCCACCGGCTGGCTGCTGGGCGAAGAGCACAAGGGCATGCGCGCCATGTTCACCATGATGAACGAAGCGCGTCTGGGTGTGGGCATGCAGGGCCTGTCGCAAGCCGAAGCGGCCTATCAGAACGCTCTGGAATACGCCAAAGACCGTTTGCAGGGTCGCGATGTGACCGGTGTCAAAAATCCGGATGGTCCGGCCGATCCTCTGATCGTGCATCCTGACATCCGTCGCAACCTGATGGATCAGAAAAGCTTTACCGAAGGCGCACGCGCGTTCATCCTTTGGGGCGCGACAATGATCGACAAGGCGCACCGCGCGGGAGACAAGGATGCAGACGGGCTGATCTCGTTGCTGACTCCGGTCATCAAAGGCTTCCTGACCGACGAAGGTTACGACATGACCGTTCAGGCGCAGCAGGTCTATGGTGGCCATGGCTACATCGAAGAATGGGGTATGTCACAATACACCCGCGACGCCCGCATCGCGATGATCTACGAAGGCGCAAATGGCGTTCAGGCGCTTGACCTTGTGGGTCGCAAACTGGCGCAGGATGGCGGCAAACACGTCATGGCCTTCTTCGAGATGGTCAAAAGCTTCTGCAAAGAAAACGGCGGCAAGGACGAAGCTTACGATAAAGCCTTCATCGAACCGCTGAAGGCCGCGTCCAAGGATCTTCAGGCCGCAGGCATGTATTTCATGCAGGAAGGCATGAAGAACCCGAATAACGCACTGTCCGGGTCCTATGACTTCATGCACATGTTCGGCCATGTTTGCCTGGGTCTGATGTGGGCGCAAATGGCCAAGGCCGCGCAGAACGCTCTGGACAGTAATGCGTCGGACAAAGAGTTCTACGAGACCAAGATCAACACCGGTCGCTTCTACATGGCGCGCCGCCTGCCAGCGACAGCGATGCATCTTGCGCGCATTCAGACCGGTGCGGACACGGTAATGGCACTAGACGCGGCGAACTTCTGAACTCAGTCTGGGTCCGGGCAACACCGCCCGGACCCAGCTTACCGGAGGAGACCAAATGCCAAAACGTTTTCGCCTGACCCGCCGCTTTCCGGTTGCGATGACTGAAGATGGGTATCGCAAACTCAAAGCGTTCGCGCGGGATGCTGGTCTGGATGAAGGCGAGGCGCTGTCTTTCTTGTTCGAGAATTTCAACAGCGTGATTGATGAGGAGAACCTGACCCACCGCCTACGCATCTTCAATTCCGAACTTGAGGCACGGAAGAGGTGAACTGCTGCGGAGAAAACTCAACGGCGCCTTTAATTTGAATGCCGGACGCCTCCGGCGGGAGTATTTGTGAAAAGATGAAGCGGCGATGCGTCCCTGCCACCGGGCGCACTCGCCATCAGGACAGGAACGACTTCACCTTTTGCGGTCATCGGCTCTCCAGCCTGTACTGCACGACCACTGAATACGAAGATGGTTGATGAAAGGTTACCTACTGCCCTTCATCTTTTCAAAAATACTCAAATCCGGCCTAGCCAAATGCGCCTTGGGAGGGGCGAGCACATGACCATCAAACTTCATTGCTTCGGAGAAAGTGGAAACAGCTACAAAGCTGCTTTGGCTCTGGAAATGTCCGGATTGGAGTGGGAACCGGTCTTTGTCGATTTCTTCAAAGGTGTAACCCGCACGCCGGAATATCGTGCTGATGTAAACGAGTTGGGTGAGGCACCTGTTCTTGTCGATGGAGATTTTCGCACCAGCCAATCCGGTGCGATTCAGGCCTATGTCACAGAGAAATCCGGCAAGTTCGGTGGCAAGGACCGGGAAGAAAACTACGATATTCTGCGTTGGGTTTTGTGGGACAATCACAAACTCAGCTCCATGGCTGGTTTGACGCGGTTCCTGATCAATTTCCTACCCGAGCAGCACCGCAACCCCGATGTCATTGCATTCAACAAAGGACGTTTGAAGGCGGCTTATGAGATCCTGAACAACCACCTGGACGGCCGCGACTGGATCGTCGGCGACGGCGTGACCAACGCCGACCTTAGCTGCTGCGGCTATCTGTATTACCCTGAACCATTCGGTTTTGACCGTGCCGACTGGCCCCATATCGACGCCTGGCTGACCCGCTTGTCCGAACAGCCCGGCTGGAAACACCCCTATGACCTGATGCCCGGCAACCCGTCGGATCGAGCTTGAGGAGAAGACCCATGACCGAAGCCTATATCTATGACGCCCTGCGCACGCCGCGCGGCAAGGGCCGCAAGGATGGCAGCCTGCACGAGGTAACCTCGGTGCGCCTGTCCGCCCTGACCCTGAACGCGGTGAAAGAGCGCAACAACCTGGAAGGTCACGCTGTCGAAGACGTGATCTGGGGAAACGTCACGCAAGTGATGGAGCAAGGCGGCTGTCTGGCGCGCTCGGCCGTTCTGGCGTCCGACCTCGACCAGTCGATCCCAGGTCTGGCGATCAACCGTTTCTGCGCCTCGGGCATGGAAGCCGTGAACTTGGCCGCAAACCAGGTGAAAGGTGGCGCGGGCGATGCCTATATTGCAGGCGGTGTCGAGATGATGGGTCGCGTGGCCATGGGCAGCGACGGTGCAGCAATCGCTGTTGACCCCTCGCTGGCGATGGAGACCTATTTCGTACCTCAGGGCATCTCGGCCGACATCATCGCGACCGAATATGGGTTTACCCGTGATGACGCGGATGCGCTGGCGGTTGAATCGCAAAGGCGTGCTGCGGAAGCATGGGCCGACAACCGGTTTGAAAAATCCGTGATCACCGTCAAGGATCAAAACGGTCTGACCATTCTGGACCGCGACGAATACATGCGTCCGGGCACCGATATGCAGAGCCTCGGCGCTTTGAACCCGTCATTCGCAATGATGGGCGAACAGATGCCTGGCTTCGACAAGGTTGCGATGCTGAAATACCCCCATCTTGAACGCGTAAACCACATCCACCATGCAGGCAACAGCTCGGGCATCGTGGACGGAGCCGCTGCTGTTCTGATCGGCAACAAGGAATTTGGCGAGAAATACGGCCTCAAGCCGCGTGCTCGCATCAAGGCCACCGCCAAGATTGGCACCGATCCAACCATTATGCTGACCGGCCCGGTACCGGTGACCGAGAAGATTTTGGCCGACAATGGCATGAAGATCAGCGATCTGGACCTGTTTGAAGTGAACGAAGCCTTCGCCTCGGTCGTGCTGCGTTTCCAGCAGGCATTTGATGTCGATCCTGCACTGGTCAACGTCAACGGTGGCTCGATCGCGATGGGTCACCCGCTGGGTGCCACGGGTGCGATGATCATCGGTACGCTGCTGGATGAGCTTGAGCGTCAGGACAAGGAAACCGGTCTGGCCACGCTTTGCATTGCATCCGGCATGGGTGCGGCAACCATTATCGAGCGCGTCTGATGCCCAAGCTGGATCTTTCTCAGATCCCGTTTCAGGGCGGCTCGGCCTATCCCGGCAAGCTGGCCGAAGCGACCGCAGGTCGCTTCGCGCAGCGGGTGGGCGATGCGGGCGGGCTGACCCAATACGGGGTCAACATCGTGCGGCTGGAACCGCAGGGCCTGTCCTCGCTGCGCCATTACCACATGAAGCAGGACGAGTTTGCCATCATCCTCACCGGCTCGTGCACGCTGGTCGATGATGATGGCGAGCACGAGATGCAGCCCGGCGATTGCGCTGCCTGGCCCGCAGGTGAGGCCAACGGCCATCATCTTGTGAACAAGACCGATGCGCCCATGACCTTTCTGGTGGTGGGCACACGGACCCCGACCGAGACCGGCTATTACAGCGACATGGACATGATGGTGAAGGTTGATGAGAACGGATTCTCCTTCACACGCAAAGATGGCAGCCCGCTGACGGCTGACCAGATTGGAGATGACAATGACTGATTTCACTCTGAACAAAGACGCAGACGGCGTCGCCACGATCACCTGGGACGTGCCCGGGAAGACCATGAACGTGATGTCCTTTGATGGGCTAGCAGAATTGAGCGATTGCATCGATCAGGCGCTGGCCGACGATGAGGTGAAAGGCATCATCGTTACTTCGGGCAAGGAAGGGTCATTTGCGGGCGGCATGGATCTGAACCTGCTGGCGGTGATGAAAGAACAGGCGGGCGACAATCCGGCCAAGGGTCTGTTCGAGGGAACGATGAAAATGCACGCCCTGTTGCGCAAGATCGAACTGGCTGGCATGGACCCCAAGAACAAGAAAGGTGGCAAGCCGATTGCTACAGTTCTGCCGGGGACCGCTGCGGGCATCGGTATGGAACTGCCGCTGTCCACCCATCGTATCTTTGCGGCTGAAAACCCAAAGGCGAAGTACGGCCTGCCCGAGATCATGGTCGGCATCTTCCCCGGTGCGGGCGGCACCACCCGCATGGTCCGCAAAGTTGGCGCCATTGCCGCGGCTCCGCTGTTGCTGGAAGGCAAGATGCTGGACGTCAAGAAAGCCAAGGGCGCAGGCTATATCGACGAGATTGCAGCCGATCCAATGGCAGCAGCCAAGGAATGGGTGCTGAACGCCAAGGACACCGATCTGGTCAAGCCATGGGACGCGAAGGGTTATAAGATGCCCGGTGGCGCCCCCTATCATCCTGCAGGCTTCATGAACTTCGTTGGCGCGTCGGCGATGGTGAACGGCAAGACCCAAGGGGCTTTCCCGGCAGCCAAGGCTCTGCTGAGCGCGGTTTACGAAGGCGCTCTGGTGGATTTCGACACCGCGCTGAAAATCGAAGCGCGCTGGTTCACGTCCGTGCTGATGAACCCTTCGTCAGGTGCGATGATCCGGTCGCTGTTCCTGAACAAGGAAGCGCTGGAAAAAGGCGCCGTGCGCCCCGCCGGTGTCCCGGATCAGTCGGTCAAGAAGATCGGTGTTCTGGGCGCGGGCATGATGGGGGCTGGTATCGCCCTGGTTTCGGCGCAGGCCGGTATGGAAGTGGTTCTGATCGACCGCGACCAGGAGGCTGCGGACAAAGGCAAAGCCTATACCGATACCTATCTCGACAAAGGCATGAAGCGCGGCAAGGTCACGGCTGAGAAAAAAGAGGCCATGCTGGGTCGCATCACCGCGACGCCGGATCTGGACAACCTGAAAGGGTGTGACCTGATTATCGAAGCCGTCTTTGAAGACATGGGCGTCAAGGCTGAGATGACCAAGAAGGTCGAGGCGATTATCCCCGAGGACTGCATCTTTGCATCGAACACCTCGACCCTGCCGATCAGCGATCTGGCCAAAGCCTCGGTGCGGGCAGACCAGTTCATCGGCATCCACTTCTTCTCACCGGTCGAGAAGATGTTCCTGGTCGAGCTTATCAAGGGCAAGGAAACCGGGGATCGTGCCGTGGCCAAGGCGCTGGACTATGTGCGTCAGATCCGCAAGACCCCTATCGTGGTCAACGATGCGCGTTTCTTCTACGCAAACCGCTGCATCATTCCATATATCAACGAAGGCGCGCGCATGGTCACTGAAGGCGTCAGCCCCATTTTGATCGACAACGCCGCGCGGCAGTTGGGTTTCCCGGTCGGTCCGATCCAGTTGACCGACGAAACCTCGATTGATCTGGGTGCCAAGATCGCCCGCGCGACAAAGGCGGCGATGGGCGATGCCTATCCGGAAAGCCCCTCGGACGATTTGATCTTCTGGATGGAGGAACAGGGCCGTCTGGGTCGCAAGGCGAACGCGGGTTTCTTCGACTATGACGAAAAGGGCAAGCGCGTCGAATACTGGAAGGGCCTGCAAGAGAAGTATCCGCTTGCCGATGACCAGCCTGACCTGATCGAAGTGCAGGAACGTCTGATGTTTGCTCAGGTTCTGGAAGCGGTCCGCGCACTGGAAGAAGGTGTTCTGGAAGACATCCGCGAGGGCGATGTCGGTGCAATTCTGGGCTGGGGGTTTGCCCCGTGGTCGGGTGGTCCGTTCAGCTGGCTGGACATCATCGGCACGCCCTATGCGGCCGAGCGTTGTGATCAATTGGCTGAGACATACGGCGAACGCTTTGCCTGCCCGCCGCTGCTGCGCGAGATGGCAGAAAAAGGTCAGAGCTTCTACGGTCGCTTCAACCCCGAAGCAAAAGCCGCTTAATCCAATGACGCGGGCGCATGTCATCATGCGCCCGCATCGTTCTTGTCAGTGTTTGGTTAGATCTGCCATTCGGGCCGCAGGAACAGAACCGGCGCGCTTGGGCGTCCCGGTCGACCCGGTCGCCTGACCCCAAATGGCGGGCGGATCGGAAATATCGGTTCCTGGGGAATGGGTGCAGGCAGCGCACCCAATGGGTTAGCAAGAGCCGACATATCGCCTCTGCTTATAAGCGAATGGATCAGGTCGGAGGCAACCTCTTCGGTCGCGACTTCATACCGTGTTCCCGTAGTTGCGCCGCGCATGTTGAAGCGACCGGACGGGCAATAGGCCTGCAATCCGCCTTCGACAAAGATCACCTGATCATCATCAAAGAACAAGGAAAACACTTCAAAAGACGACCCCGGTGCCTGTGACGTCAGGCGACCGGCTCCGTTCAGCAAACGCGCGGGCAACACCGAAGGTCCATCGGCCTTGGCGTTGATCCGGGACAGGTTCAGCGCCATGCCCTGTTCGGGCATCAACCAGACAGCTCGCCCGTTATATGCGGCGTGGGCAGGCACGAGGATCGGCAGGAACTCGACCCGGCGCTCATCGGCCGGAATGACCACAACGCTTATTGAGATGCGCCGAACCTCTTTGAACCCATGATCGAGGGTTCGAACCAGATCACCTACCGCGATCCGTTCGACCGGCTTCCACCCTGCAGTCGTGGCGATCTTGGTGCCGTGCAAAAACCCGCCACGGCGCGCATTTACCGCCTGTTTTTTGTTGGTTCGATCAACTTCTGGCAGCTGATCCAGATAAACAGAAATACTTGTTACTTCGGACACGTGCCTTACCCCCTTTTGGCACAAAACGGTTATGCCAATGAGCTAACACCAAAAATTCTGCCCGTCACATTTCAGACATATTTGCGCCCATTTTTGACCAATTCCGCGTAATTACCGAGGGTTTTCGTGAACACTCCAGAAAGCTCACCGAGCATTTTTGCCATTTCTGAAACGAATGCCATTTGTCGATCCTCCGAATCCACGGCGTTTCACTGGATACGGAAATAACAAAACGGTCTGGCTTAGGCGTACATACGACCCAATCGCGTCAGGCAACTTTTTGCTGGTCAGATGATCGGCTGGCGCGCCACCCCAGCAACAGACCCGCTGACGCAATCATAAGGATGCCCGAAATCTGAAAGACGCCAATGGTTTGTCCAAAGGCCACAAAAGCGAAAAGCGGGCCGAAAATCATGACAGAATACTCGAACACCGCCACATAAGACGGCTCGCCCACCTGATACGCCTTGATCAGCATGAAAACCGCGATTGTAGAACCGATAGCCTGAGTAACCAGCCACGGTATGGCAGGCCCCATATCCCAGACCCATCCACGCGTAACAAACCCCTCGGCACCGTCTGCCGTAACGACCGGCGAGATTGTCAGAAACGTGAGCCCCATCGCACCGGCCAAACCCAGCGTAATGACCATGACGGCCAGCATGGCCACAGTGCTTTCCTGAGAACAATGTGTACGTGTGAGGATCGAACTGAGGGCATAGAAAAACCCGGCCGCCACGGGCACCAACGTGCGCAGGTCAAAATCGCCGGGGTTTGGCTGAAGCACCAGAAGGATGCCAGTAAATCCAATCAGTACTGCCAGTATGCGCCACGGCCCTATTGGTTGCCTGAGCACCAGAGCGGAGATCAACAGCACAAAAATCGGTGAGGTGAACAACCCTGCCAACGCCTGTGCAATAGGCATCATGGCAAGGGATGCAAAATAGAACAGCATTGCCGTGGTAATCAGAACGCTGCGCAAAATGACGGGACCCCACCGCACGGGCCTCAACCCGCCCAGCCCCAGAAACGACAGGCCAACTATCAGCGGCAGCATCAACAGTGCACGGGTCAGATGGAACTGCCACAGCCCGACGGTTTCGGCCAAAAGGATCACAACATTGTCGATGACGCCGATAATTGCCATGGCACTGACCATCAGGGCCGAAGCCAGCACAGCAGAAGATGAGGAATGCGCCTGCATGAAGTCGTGTCCTGATTGTGATCGTGGGCCGACAGTCTCGATCCTTTCGGGTATCCAGCACAATTCGCAATGACTGCGCAACAGGTTTGCGCCCTGCGATTTCACCATGCTAAGCTGCGGCAAAACAAATTCGAGCAGACCCACCCAGATGACGGCCCTGAAACAGTACCAGCGGATCGAAGCCACCGGTCTGTGGCGCCCCTCGCCCGATGAACAGCGGCGCGAGGTTGTGGTGTCTATCGGCGAAGCCACCCTGACCATTTCCGATTTCAATGACAGGGCACTGACCCACTGGTCGCTGGCAGCACTTGAACGCCAGAACCCCGGTTCCTTTCCGGCCATATTCAACCCGGACGGTGATCCGGATGAAACGCTTGAGCTGGCCGAATCCGAAACCACGATGCTTGAAGCGATCGACCGATTGCAGCGCGCTATAGATCGGTCCCGCCCCCACCCGGGGCGTTTGCGCTGGCTGAGTGTCGGAGGCGTCGTGGCCGCTGTGCTGGCGCTGTTGCTGTTCTGGCTGCCCGGTGCGCTGCAAAACCATGTTGTCTCGGTCGTGCCCCAAGTTAAACGGCAAGAAATCGGCGATATGATCTTGCATCGGATCGAGCGCGTCTCGGGCCGGGCCTGTACGTCGCGGGATGCTCGGGATTCACTGGAACAATTGGCCCGGCGCACCGGCGTACGGCAGATCATCATTCTGCCCGCAGGCGTTCAGGACAGCCTCAGCCTGCCTGGCGGCACAGTCCTGCTAAGCCGTGCTTTGGTAGAGGATTACGAAGACCCTGCGGTCGCAGCGGGCTATGTGATTGCTGAACGGGCGCGGACCGCGCACAAAGACCCGCTGGATGACTTGCTGGACAGAACCGGTGCAACCTCTGCCTTTAGACTGCTGACAACCGGCGGACTGACGTCCGAGATTATCGACAAATATACCGAGCAGGTCCTGTCACAGCCCCGCCCGGCCATTTCTGATGACGATTTGCTGGCGATGTTCTCGCAAAGCGCGCTTCCCTCAACCCCCTACGCCTATGCCCGTGATGTGACCGGCGAAACCGTTCTTGGCCTGATCGAAGCGGATCCAATGGCGGGAAGGGCGCTGGAACAGGTGCTGCCGGACCGCGACTGGGTCCGGCTACAGAATATTTGCGGCGAATAAACCGGGTTACTTGGTTCCGAACATCCGGTCACCGGCATCCCCCAGACCGGGCATGATGTAGCCTTTCGAGTTCAACTCGCGGTCCAGCGCTGCTGTGACGATACGCACGTCTGGGTGCGCTTCTTTCATCCGCGCGACACCTTCGGGTGCCGCCAACAGGCACAGAAAGCGAATATCCGTCGCCCCGGCCTCTTTCAGTAGGTCAATGGCCGCGGCCGAGCTGTTGCCGGTGGCCAGCATTGGATCCACCGCAATGACCAAACGGTCCTTCAGGCTTTCGGGGGCCTTGAAATAATACTGTACGGGTTTCAGCGTTTCTTCGTCGCGATACAGCCCCACGAAACCGACGCGTGCTGAAGGCACAAGTTCAAGCACCCCATCCAGCATCCCGTTTCCGGCGCGCAGGATTGACACCAGCGCCATTTTCTTACCTGCCAGAATGGGGGCGTCCATCTCTTCCATCGGCGTTTCGATATTGCGCGTGGTCAAGGGAATGTCGCGCGTGACCTCGTAGGCCAGCAGCAATGTGATTTCGCGCAACAACTGCCGGAACCCGGCGGTCGAGGTGCCCTTGTCCCGCATGAGCGTCAGCTTGTGTTGCACCAGCGGGTGATCGACGACGGTCAGATGTTCGCTCATGTGTTCTCCAGTCTTTTCTTGACCCGCGCGCGGGTGTCTTCATCGCAGAAGGCCGCATTCAGGGCCATCTCATTCATTGCCGCAAAATCCCCAGTCTCCCAACCGAAAGCCGCGTTCAACATCTCATATTCCCGCCGCATGGTCGTGTGAAAAAACGGAGGATCGTCGGTGGAAACCGTAACCTTTACGCCCGCATCGCGCAGTTTCGCGATGGGGTGGGCAGCAAAATCCGGGAAAAGGCCCAGAACCACATTCGAACCCGGACACACTTCAAGCGTGATATCCCGGTCAACCAGTTCACGAACAAGATCAAGGTCTTCGATGGCGCGGACGCCGTGCCCGATACGCTCAACCCCCAGATCGCGCACAGCGTCGCGCACACTGTCCGGACCGCCAAACTCACCTGCATGCGTGGTCAGGCGCAGCCCGGCTTCGCGGGCACAATCGAAAGACCATTTGAAGTCGCCCTGCGTGCCGATGGATTCGTTGCCGCCCATGCCGAAACCGGTGATCCAGTTTCCGGCGGTCTCGGCCGCACAATGGGCACTTCGCCTGGCTTGTTCGGCGCCAAAATGGCGGACACAGGTAACGACACCGCGCAAGGTGATACCGAATTTACGCTCGGCTTCGTCTGCCGCATCCTGAATGGCGTTCAGATAATCCCGCCACGCATGCAGGTCGCCACCGCCGCAAAAATCAGGGCTGAGGAATGTCTCGGAATAAACCACGCCATTTTCAGCGCTTTCCTCAAGAATGGCCAATGTCAGCCGCCGGAAGTCTTCGGGCGTTTTCAGAACTTCGCAAGCGGCTTCGTACACGCTCAGAAAATGCGCGAAATCACGAAAATCATACAACCCGTCCGCCTTGAAGATACCGCTCAGATCCACCCGTTTTTCATGCGCAAGCTGGCGGATGAAGGCCGGAGGCGCTGCACCTTCGTGGTGAAGATGCAGTTCAATTTTGGGCAGGTCTGCAACGCTCATAAAAAGTTCCTTCCCGGCCCTTGCGCCGGAATATTCAGATGATGGGCAATGCTGGCCGCGATATCGGCAAAATCCACTTGCCCGATCTGTCCCGCACCCTGCCCCGCAATCAGAACCGGAACCTGTTCACGGGTGTGATCTGTTCCGGTCCAGCTTGGGTCATTGCCATGATCAGCAGTCAACAGCAACAGGTCGCCCGGGTGAAGCTTCTTAAGGACTTCTCCCATCTCGCGGTCGAACCATTCCAACGCACGCGCATATCCGCTGATGTCCCGGCGATGTCCGTACAGGCTGTCGAACTCGACAAAGTTGGCGAAGGCCAGACTGCCCTCTTCCGCCTCGTCCACAAGGTCAGACAGGTGCTGCATTAGCTGGGCATCCGACCCTTTGCGCAGCGTGTTGATCCCTTGCATCGAGAAGATGTCGCCGATCTTACCTACAGCATGAACCCGCCGCCCTGCATCCTGCACCCAATTGGTCAGCACCGGTGCCGGGGGCAGAATGGCGAAATCCTTGCGATTGGTCGTCCGATCAAACCCCGTCTCAGGCGTTCCGACAAAGGGGCGCGCAATGACACGCCCGACTTTCATCTGATGCAAACGCGGAGCAAGCGCGCGGCACATGTCCAGCAACCGTTCCAGCCCAAAGCTTTCCTCATGAGCCGCGATCTGAAATACACTGTCAGCGGATGTGTAGCAGATCGGCCAGCCGGTGCGCATATGCTCGGCGCCCAGCTCGGCAATGATCGCTGTTCCGGACGCGTGGCAGTCGCCAAGAATGCCTTCGGTCCCGACGGCTTCGGCTGCCGCGCGGCTCAGTTCCGTTGGAAAAGCCGGAACCGTGTTCGGAAAGTAATGCCAATCCCAGGGCACCGGCAGGCCCGCCAGTTCCCAGTGGCCTGAGGGCGTGTCCTTACCGGGCGAATGCTCACGCGCGCAGCCCCATAGTCCAGCGGGTTCGGCATCGAGGCCCGGAGTGGCCTCTCCAGACGCCAGCCGCACAGCCGCGCCCAAACCCAGCGCGTCCAGATTGGGCAGGTGCAAAGGGCCGGTGCGCCCCTCTTCTGCACGGCCTTCCGCGCAGGCTTGGGCGATATGGGCCAGCGTGTTTGCCCCGGTATCCGGGACATCACCGTTGAAAAACTGATCTGCGTCGGGTGCCCCGCCTATTCCGACGGAATCCATAACCACAAGGAATGCACGGCTCATACGCTGATCCTTTCGTGGATCAGATCGGGACGCTTGGGAGCTGTATCGCTGATCGTCATCGCGCTCAGCACAGTTTCCGCCGCGCGCCGAGCGGCGCCTTCCCGCGCAGTGTGGACCACGGCAATCGGTGAACCTTTGGACACACGATCCCCCAGCCTGAGGATGTTAGATATTCCTACTGCCGGATCGATCTCATCGCTTTCGACCTGACGGCCGCCACCCAGCGCGACGACCGCAAGGCCCAGCGCCTCACCGTCGATGGAGGAGATGTAACCGTCTTCGGGAGCAGGAACCTCCTGAATAACGCTCGCCTCAGGAAGGAAACGGGTCCAGGTATCGACAAATTTCACAGGACCACCAACCGCAGCCAACATGCGACCAAACCGTTCGGCGGCGCGACCGTCACGGATGATCTCGGCGATCTGCTCGCACCCCTCCTCGACCGATTTGCACATGCCTGCATCGGCCAACAGGACGCCGCCCAACTCGGAAGATATGTCCACCAGAGGCGAAGCATCCGGACCGGTCAGAACCTTCATCACTTCCGCGACCTCCAGTGCATTGCCCAGCGCCGGTGCCAAAGGCTGGTTCATGTCGGTGATCACCGCCGAAGTCCGGCACCCGGCCGCGTTTGCAGTCTCGGTCAATGCTGTGGCCAGCTTACGAGCATCCTCAATTGTTTTCATAAAGGCACCGCTGCCGACCTTGACGTCAAGAACCAACGCATCCGGGCTGGCCGCCAGCTTTTTGGACAGGATTGATGCTGTGATCAGATCCAGACTTTCAACCGTCGCCGTCACGTCCCGAACCGCATAAAGCCGCTTGTCCGCCGGTGCAATCTGGCCCGTCGCGCCGACGATAGCCGCGCCCGTTTCGCGCAATATCTGCGCAAGTCGGTCCTGACTGATCTGAGTGCTGACCCCCGGAATCGCCTCGAGCTTGTCAAGCGTTCCACCCGTGTGCCCCAAACCCCGGCCCGAGATCATCGGAACAAACGCACCGCATTCCGCCAGCGCCGGAGCAAGCACAAGGCTGACACAGTCCCCGACCCCGCCGGTCGAGTGCTTGTCAATCACCGGTCCGTCCACATCCCAACTGAGAACATCGCCGCTATCGCGCATCGCAATCGTCAAGTCCGCACGCCCCTGAGGACCCAGCCCGCCCATACAGACGGCCATGGCAAACGCCCCGGCCTGCGCATCGCTGACGCTGCCGTCCGCCAATCCCTGCGCGAACCAGATCAGCTCGTCGCGGCCCGGTACGTCATGCCTGCGCAGTTTGGCTATGATTGAACGGGCGTCCATGCGTTCAGACATCCTCCATGTGCGACGCGTCAAACGCACCCGGCAGCAAATCTCCGATGGTTGTCTCAAACTCCGCACCATCGACGGTTGCCAGAGTAACTTTTACATCGCGCTTGCCAAACTCGGCCAGCTTCTGACGGCATCCACCGCAAGGCGGCACAGGCTGAGGGCTGGAGGCAACCACGTAGACTTCGGTCAGTTCCTGCTCACCCGAGGCCACCATTGCGGCAATTGCACCTGCTTCCGCGCAGGTGCCCTCGGGATAGGCCACATTTTCGACGTTGCACCCGGAAAAGACTTGGCCCGAAGAAGACCGGAGCGCTGCGCCAACTTTGAAGTTCGAATATGGCGCGTAGGCGTTTTCCCGGACAGACAAGGCAGCGTCTTTCAGCGACATGGCGATTCCCTATTTTTGATCATCTGGTCAGAAATTTGTACGCTAACGTATTAAGGCGGGGAAATTGAAGCCCCCGACCCGTGTTTTTTGCTTAGCCCAGCGTTGTGTTGAAGGTACCGGGTAAGGTGACTTCCAACAATTCGATATTGTCTGTTGGGTCGGACAGCCGTGTGCGCATCCCAGGTGGGATGACGAACGCATCCCCTTGCTCCAGCCGGTAGGGATCGCGCCCCTCTCCTTCCAGGGTGACCTCTCCGTCCATTACAAAGATAAAGTGAATGTCGGTGTCATGGGTGGCCCATTCCGGATCACCCGATCCTTTGCGCACAACCTGCACCCCAGCGACGCCCTTGGTGTTCTCGGCAATCGTGGTGTCGCGGCAGATGTAACCCGGAAGACGGAAGGGCATCCACTCGGCACCCTTGGCCTGATTATAGACAAAACGTTGCCCCTGCCATTCGCGGTCCGGGCGGATGTGCGGAGTGGGAAGTATCATGTCATGGTCGATTTCCGTGACATGCTCAGCCGGCACTCCAATCTCGATGACCTGAACATTATCAGAGGCTTCGAGAACACGGTGCCGGATTTCCGGTGGTTGAATAAAGCAGTCCCCCGCTGTCAGGCGCATTTTCTCGCCCTGATCCTCATAGACCACATCCACCCAGCCATGGATGCAAAAGATCAGCTGAAACCCGACCTTGTGAAAATGCACCATGTCCGGGACCGGTCCGCCATCGGGAATGCGGATATGACTGGCGATGATCGACCCGCCCAGCCGATCCGGCACCAGATCGCGATAGTGCATCCCGGCCCGACCGATGATCCAAGGGGCCTGATCCTTGAGCCTGCGCACGACAAAGGAATGCACGGTCTCTGGCATCACCAGTGGCGGATTTCGTTCTTCAATTTCGATCCGGGTGCCATTTGGGGCCACCAGAACGCGTTCACCACCCGCGTAATCAGACGGATTATCCGTCAGAATACGCAAGGTACCAGGGCTTTCCGGTGCGTCTTTTTCAATGCGCAACCGCACGCCATGCCCCGAAAACACCGCGACGCGCGGATCGTCAGCGGGATAGATCATGTCCATCTTCATCCCCAGTTTTTTCGTGTAAAAGGGGATGTCGTCGCGAATTTCCCGCGTGGGCAGGCGAATCTCAGCGTGCGTTTTCGCCAGATCGGATGTCTTGGTCATCAGTATTCTCTTCGAATTGCAACTTTGGCCATCCGATCAGAACAGACGCCAAAATGCCAACCGAAAAGAACATCCCTGGCATTTCTTCCACAGCGAAGAACCGCATTTCAATGATCACGGATAAAGCGCCGCCGTTCAGCGCGGTGAACTCGACCAAAATCTGGGCGACAACAACTGCCCAGCATCGCTGCAACCAACATCCAACCTACTGATCCCTCGTTGGTTACCAGCCACGTCATCAGTCCTGAATGTCACGACGGCCTTGCCAGAGTGATCTTGGACGTCGCAATGTGAAAAGATGCAAAAGAACTCAGACAATACCAATCCGGATTCTGGTTGCGACATCACGGCAGAGTTACGTAGCGTAGCCAAGTTCAAATAAATAGTTTAAGGCTAAATCAAATTCTCAATGGGAGCTGAATCGCCGATGTCTGACACCCCCAGCCTGCGACAAGCTGCGCTCGAATATCATGAATTCCCCAAACCCGGAAAGCTTGAGATCAAGGCCACCAAACCGATGGCCAACGGTCGCGATCTGGCCCGCGCCTATTCGCCCGGCGTGGCGGAGGCCAGCCTTGAAATCAAGGCCGATGCAGCCAATGCCGAGCGGTACACCGCGCGCGGTAACCTTGTTGCTGTGGTGTCAAACGGCACCGCCGTGCTCGGCCTGGGGAATATCGGGGCACTCGCGTCGAAGCCGGTTATGGAAGGCAAGGCCGTTCTGTTCAAGAAATTCGCAGGCATTGATTGTTTTGATATCGAGGTCGATCAGCCCGATCCCGAAAAGCTGGCGGATATCGTCTGTGCCCTTGAACCGACATTTGGCGCCATTAACCTTGAAGACATCAAGGCCCCCGATTGCTTTATCGTCGAAAAGCTCTGCCGTGAACGTATGAA
Organism: Ruegeria sp. AE3; assembly: GCF_056542225.1. Classification (NCBI taxonomy): domain Bacteria; kingdom Pseudomonadati; phylum Pseudomonadota; class Alphaproteobacteria; order Rhodobacterales; family Roseobacteraceae; genus Ruegeria; species Ruegeria sp. AE3. The sequence goes on from NZ_JBQFZL010000001.1 coordinate 1,346,614, forward strand.
CATCCCGGTTTTCCATGATGACCAGCACGGAACTGCCATTGTGGTCGGGGCTGCGGCCAAGAATGCGCTGCATGTGGCCGGAAAGTCTTTTGAGGACATCAAGGTCGTGTCAACCGGTGGCGGGGCCGCCGGGATCGCGTGCCTGACCATGCTCGTCAAGCTGGGCGTGAAACGTGAAAACATTTGGCTGTGCGACATTCACGGGCTTGTCTACGAAGGACGGGCCGAGGACATGAACCCGCACAAGTCACAGTTCGAGCAGAAGTCGGACTTGCGGACGCTGGACGATGTGATCAGTGGGGCTGATCTGTTTTTAGGTCTCAGCGGACCAAATGTTCTGAAGCCTGACATGGTCCGGAAAATGGCAAGCCGCCCGATCATCTTCGCCCTGGCCAACCCGACGCCGGAAATCCTGCCAGAGGACGCGCGCGCAGTGGCACCAGACGCAATCATCGCCACGGGTCGCAGCGATTTTCCCAATCAAGTCAACAACGTGTTGTGTTTTCCGTTTATCTTCAGGGGTGCATTGGACGTCGGCGCGACCGAGATCAACGACGCGATGCAGATTGCCTGCGTGGATGGTATCGCTGAGATGGCGCGCGCAACCACAAGCGCCGAAGCCGCGGCTGCCTATAAGGGCGAGCAACTGACCTTTGGCCCGGATTACCTGATCCCAAAACCATTTGACCCGCGTCTTGTGGGCGTGGTGTCATCGGCGGTCGCCAAAGCCGCCATGGAAAGCGGTGTTGCAAAACGCCCTATCGACGACTTTGACGCCTATAAGGAAAAGCTCAACCAGACTGTCTTCAAATCTGCCCTTCTGATGCGTCCTGTGTTCGAGGCTGCGGCCGTCGCATCCCGTCGCATCGTTTTTGCCGAAGGTGAAGATGAAAGGGTTCTAAGAGCCGCGCAGGCCATTCTCGAAGAGACGACGGAAACGCCAATTCTGATCGGGCGACCCGATGTGATCGAAACCCGGTGTGAAAAGCTGGGGCTGACCATTCGTCCGGGCAAGGACTGTCAGATCGTTAACCCGGAGAACGACCCGCGCTATTACGATTATTGGACTTCCTACCACCAGATTATGCAGCGCCGTGGGGTGACGCCGGATCTGGCCAAGGCGATTATGCGCACCAACACAACAGCCATCGGTGCGATCATGGTGCATCGTGGCGAAGCGGACAGCATGATCTGCGGCACGTTCGGCGAATATCGCTGGCATCTGAACTATGTTGAGCAGGTGCTTGACGAGGGCAACCTGCGCCCGCATGGTGCCTTGTCCCTGATGATCCTGGAAGATGGCCCCCTGTTCATCGCCGACACGCATGTCCGGCAATTGCCGTCGCCGGAAGAACTGGCAGAAACCACCATTGGTGCTGCGCGACATGTTCGCCGGTTCGGGATCGAGCCCAAGATCGCCTTCTGTTCGCAATCGCAATTTGGCAATCAGGCTGAAGGATCAGGCAAACGGCTGCGGGCGGCGCTGGAAATCCTTGATCGGCAGCCGCGCGATTTTGTCTACGAAGGCGAAATGAACGTAGATGCGGCTTTGGATGCAGACCTGCGGGCGCGCATCTTCCCGGCGTCGCGATTGGAGGGAGCGGCCAACGTTCTGATATTCGCCCACGCAGATGCGGCCAGCGGCGTGCGCAATATTCTGAAGATGAAGGCGGACGGGATTGAAGTTGGCCCGATCCTGATGGGAATGGGCAACAAGGCCCATATTGTTACTCCATCCATCACCGCGCGCGGTCTGCTGAACATGGCGGCGATTGCAGGAACACCCGTGGCGCATTACGGTTAACCTGGGGCGGCCTGGCTGGCGCCCCTGTCAACAGGGGGGAAGCGCATGAAAGGACATTGCCACTGCAACGCCGTGCATTGGGAAAGCGATGCCCAAGCCGCATGGAGCTGTTATTGCCACTGTTCAGATTGCAGGCGAAACTGCGCCGCGCCGGTCACGGCTTTTTTCGGACTGCCGCATGAAGCAGTCAGATGGCTGGGTCAGGCACCAAAGATCTATCGTTCATCTGAAGGGGTCGAACGTCTTTTTTGTGGCAATTGCGGAACCCAGATGGCCTATCGCACAGCGCGCGATAGGGTGAACATACATCTTTACACCGCAACGCTGGACGAACCGGAAACCCTGCCACCACAGTTTCACGTGTTCCACGCCGATCACCTGCCCTGGCTGAACCTTCAGGACAAGCTGCCACGTTACGCCAAAACGGCTGGTTGAGATGATTCCCGGAGGAGCCCAAGATTTGCATGTAAAAGTTTGCAACTTTGCAAATCTTCGCACTGCGGCGATGAAAACTCTGCTACACCTGCGATTTTGCAAAAATTTGCAAGTCATATTCCGCTGATCTGCAAATTTTTTGCGATAAACTGACGCGTCGTCATGCGTCGCGCTTGCCCGGATGTTTTCTGCAACCTAACACAATGTCCAGGCCGTTGTGAGGAGGACGAGATGGCGTATCAGGACGTTTATGACAGCTGGAAGACTGACCCCGAAGCGTTCTGGATGAACGCCGCAAAAGGGATCGATTGGGTCAAGGCCCCCAGCAAGGCACTGTTCGACGACAATGCGCCCTTGTACGAATGGTTCAGCGACGCGCGGGTCAATACCTGTTGGAATGCCGTAGACCGTCATGTGGAAAACGGGCGCGGTGAACAAACCGCCATCATCTATGACAGCCCCATCACCCACACCAAGCGCGAGATATCCTATGTTGAGCTTCGCAACCGCGTGGCCACTCTGGCCGGCGCGCTTCGCGCAAAGGGTGTCGAGAAAGGTGACCGTGTCATTATCTACATGCCGATGATCCCCGAAGCGCTTGAGGCAATGCTGGCCTGTGCCCGCCTCGGCGCCGTGCATTCAGTTGTGTTCGGCGGGTTTGCCAGCAACGAACTGGCTGTGCGCATCGACGACGCCAAACCCAAAGCAATCATCGCCGCGTCCTGCGGGATGGAGCCGGGCCGCGTGGTTCATTATAAGCCCCTGCTTGACGGCGCGATCGACCTGGCTAACCACAAGCCTGATTTTTGTGTGATCTTCCAGCGGGAACAAGAAGTCGCTCAGTTGATTGAAGGGCGCGACTTCAACTGGCATGGCTTCCAATACGGTGTCGAACCGGCTGAATGCGTACCGGTCGATGGCAATGACCCGGCTTATATCCTGTACACCTCTGGCACTACGGGTGCACCCAAAGGGGTCGTGCGCCCCACTGCCGGACACCTTGTGGCACTGAACTGGACGATGAAGAATATCTATAACGTCGATCCGGGTGACGTATTCTGGGCAGCCTCCGACGTGGGCTGGGTCGTGGGACACTCCTATATCTGCTACGCGCCCCTGATCCATGGAAACACCACAATTGTGTTCGAGGGCAAGCCAGTCGGCACCCCGGACGCGGGCACCTTCTGGCGCGTGATCTCGGAACATAAGGTCAAAAGCTTCTTCACCGCACCTACAGCCATCCGCGCCGTCAAACGAGAAGACCCAAAAGGCGAATTGATCGCCAAATACGATCTGTCTCATCTACAGGCCCTCTATCTGGCAGGCGAACGGGCTGACCCTGACACAATTATCTGGGCACAAAACGCGCTGAAGGTTCCGGTGATCGACCATTGGTGGCAAACCGAAACCGGCTGGGCCATTGCCGGAAACCCGCTGGGTATCGAAGAGCTTCCGGTCAAGCTGGGCTCGCCCGCAAAACCGATGCCGGGTTATGACGTGCAAATTCTGGATGAAGGCGGTCACCCGATGAAGGCCGGTGAACTGGGTGCCATCGCGGTTAAACTGCCCCTGCCCCCAGGCACCTTGCCAACACTGTGGAATGCCGAAGCACGGTTCAAGAAATCTTATCTTGAACACTTCCCCGGATATTACGAAACCGGCGATGCCGGGATGATTGACGAAGACGGGTACCTCTACATAATGGCGCGCACCGATGACGTCATCAACGTAGCGGGCCATCGCCTGTCGACGGGTGGGATGGAAGAAGTGTTGGCCGCCCACCCCGATGTGGCAGAATGCGCGGTAATCGGTGTTTCGGACCAACTGAAGGGGCAGATGCCGGTCGGCTTCCTGTGCCTGAATGCTGGTGTCACACGGGATCATGGCGATGTGGTTCAGGAAGTCGTCAAAATGGTTCGGGAAAAGATCGGGCCGGTGGCCGCCTTCAAACTGGCTGTTGTTGTCGACAGGTTACCCAAGACCCGTTCCGGTAAGATCCTGCGCGGCACGATGGTGTCGATTGCAGACGGTCAGGATTACAAAATGCCTGCAACAATTGACGATCCTGCCATCCTTGATGAGATCAAGGTGGCGTTGCAGACAATTGGTTACGCAAAGTAACCATCGGGCGGCATCGGCCGCCCATACCATGTCCGCCCTTGCAACCTGAATCTGGGCCCCTACTGTCGCTGTAAGACAGTGAGGGCCCATGACACATACCAATATCTGGCGTCTCAGCGCCACAGAGCTGACCACCCTGACCCGACGCGGCGATCTGAGTGCAACCGAGGCGGTTCAGGCCTCGATTGATCGCATGGACGCGGTGAACCCCGCGCTGAACGCAGTCGTCGAAGATTTGCGCACCGAGGCCCTGGAACGCGCGCAGTCGCTAGATGCTGCACGGGAGCGTGGTCAGCCGACCGGCCCGCTGCATGGAGTTCCGGTAACAATCAAGGTGAATGTCGATCAAAAAGGCCACGCGACCACCAACGGTGTCATTGCGCTGAAGGATGTGATTGCACCGGATGACGCGCCGGTGGTCAGCAACTTGCAAAAAGCGGGGGCCATTGTGATCGGGCGAACGAATACGCCCGAGTTTTCCTTCAGGGCCGACACCGACAACCCCCTGCATGGGCGCACGTTCAACCCGTGGGGACGGCACATTTCACCCGGGGGATCATCCGGTGGCGCTGCTGCCGCCGTGATGGCGGGTGTCGGTGCTCTGGCCCATGGCAACGATATTGGCGGCAGCCTGCGCTTTCCGGCTGCCGCCATCGGTGCCGTGACGGTCAAACCGGGGTTGGGACGCGTTCCCGCGTGGAACCCAAGTCAGAAGGCCGAACGCGGATTGCTGGCGCAGTCAATGTCGGTTCAGGGCCTGATCACCCGGTCGGCTGCGGATCTGCACCTGTCCATGCCCAGCCTGATCGCCACCGATGCGCGGGACCCATTCCACGTTCCAATGCCCTGGCACGGCGAGAGTTTTGACCAGCCGATCAAGGTGGCATTCACCAAGAACACCTTCGGCTATGCCCTGCACCCCGAGGTCGAAAAAGCCCTCGACACTGCGCGCGATGCGCTGGTCGATGCAGGGTACGTCGTTGAAGAGGTCGATCCGCCCGATGTCTTTGAATGTGGCCGGATCGGGTATCGGACCTTGATGGGCGAAGTGCTGACCCTGATGAAATCTGACATTGAAGCCGCTGGTTCCAGAACCATCCGCGACATCTTTGACGTCTACTTTCAGGAGTTCCCGCCCATCGTTGAAACAGAATTGGTTCGGATGCTGGCCAAGCGCAGCCATTATGCACGCGAATGGTCCCTGTTTATGCAGGACTACCCGCTGGTTTTGTCTCCTTTCCTGCCACAGCCATTTTTCAAACCTGACCGGGACACCGAAGGCGCGGAAGGCGTGCATGATGTTTTGGGATGCGCTGTCTATTCCTATGCGATGAACTTTCTAGGACTGCCAGCAGCTTGCGTTCCGTCGCGGCTGGCCAATCTTCCCAAAGGGCCTCAACCTATCAACGTACAGATCGCGGCACAGCGCTGGCGCGAGGATCTGGCCGTGGATGCCGCCGCCGCGATAGAAGCCCGCGTGGGACAGATGTGTTTGCCGCTTTGGGATCATATGTAGCAAAAATAGACCCCGGGTCATTGTGCCCGGGGTCCAGCTGCTAAAATAAGCCCGGATTTCTGATGACGAGCGTAGCACCACCCACCCTCGCCAGCGCAAAATCTGCGCAACCATTCGAAAACACCGTTCAGGTGGCCACTCACTCCCACCTTGGCGCGTTCTCCGGGCAAGTTCACATTAGCCAATCGTTAAGGGAATTCCTGTGAACTGCTTCACACAGGCGTGAGAAAAATTTGGGGAATCCTAATTTTATGTGAATTGTTCGGATATTAGGCGTTCTTCCAACCCATGGCCGGGATCGAAAAGGATACGGTGCGCAATGGCTGGTTCCGACCTGATCTCGACCCAGTCTATATCCGGGAAAGAAACGGAATCGGCGGCCACGATGACCGGGCGCTTGTCAGCTTCGACCACATCGAACCTGACTTTCGCCATTTTCGGCAATAAGGCACCGCGCCACCGCCGTGGGCGAAACGCCGCGATGGGTGTCAGGGCCAGAACGTCAGCGCCAATCGGAACAATCGGCCCATGCGCGGAATAGTTGTAGGCGGTCGATCCCGCAGGCGTGGCAAGCAACGCCCCGTCACAGACCAGTTCGGCCATGCGCACCCGGCCGTCTACGCTGATCTTGAGCCTTGCTGCCTGAGGACCGGCACGCAGCAATGACACTTCGTTGATCGCCAGCGCCTCGTGCAGTTTTCCAGATTGATCCATCGCCTGCATGGCCAACGGGTTGATAACCTCTTCCTCGGCATCCTCCAGCCGCGCCATCAGGTCGTCTTCGTGATACTCATTCATCAGAAAGCCGATCGTGCCGCGATTCATCCCGTAGACCGGAGTATCAAGATGCTGCATGTTGTGCAGGGTGTGCAACATGAAGCCGTCCCCACCTAATGCAACCACAATATCTGCGTCCCGAGGTGCCACGTTACCATGTTTGGCCACCAGGATGTCGCGCGCCGTTTGCGCCACTTTGACCTCACTGGCGAGAAAGGCGATTCTCTTTTTCATGTTTTGTGGTTTCCGGTGTTGCACATTTGGTTCCGAAACAAACATACCTTTCCCCAATAGGCCAGTCTTGACGCCGCAGCAGGCCAAATCGTCGCTTTAAGCCTTTTGCGAAAGTGGCGTTTCCGATAGGAAATCCGCAAGATTTTACCCAGCCATGTGGAGCGCCAATGAACGCCAATCTTCGTGACACCGGATTTTTCACCCAGTCCTTGTCGGACCGCGATCCTGAGCTTTTTGGCTCGATCCGGTCTGAGCTGGGTCGTCAGCGCGACGAGATCGAG